>NZ_AP014924.1:2544690-3817036 GCF_001544015.1 Limnochorda pilosa
TTGCTGATGCAGTACTCGCCCCGGTTGACCGAGGCCGTGTAGGCCGACATGGACCCGATGTTGACGATGCGGTACGCCCGGTCCGGGTGCTCGGCCCGCTGCTGGAGCATCACCCGGGCCACCGCCTGGGTGAGGAAGTACGGCCCCTTGAGATTGGTGGCCAAGACACGGTCGAAGCTCTCCTCAGTGGCCTCCAGGAGGTCGCGGCGCTGGACGGGTCCCATGCCGGCGTTGTTCACCAGGAGGTCGACGCGGCCGAACCCCTGGAGCACCTCGTCCAGGAACCGGGCCCGATCCTCTCTTAGGGCGACATCAGCTTGAAAGGCCCGGACCCGGGCCCCCGCCGGCGCGGCCTCGCACACCTCCCGGGCGGCCGCTTCGTTCCGGGCGAAGCAGAAGGCCACGTCGAACCCACGGGCCGCCAGAGCCAGGACGATGCTGCGCCCGATCCCCCGTCCCCCGCCGGTCACCATGGCCACAGGGCGAGATGCCTCCACCGGCTAGAGCTCCCCCTCCCGCTCCTGGGCCCAGTGGGAGACCACGCCTTTGGGCGCGTAGACGAAGACCATGACCATCTCCGCCTCCCCGGTGTTTCTGAGCTCGTGCGGCTTCCCCGGCGGCAGGTAGATCGCGGTGACCCCCTCGACGGGCTCCACCTCGTCCCCCACCTGGATCTCGCCGCGCCCTGAGAGCACCAGGTAGACCTCCTCCTGCTCATGGTCGTGCAGGGGTACCTTGCCCCCCGGGTGGATGGAGACGTACCCTTCCACGAAGTGCTCCGCCTCCAGCGGCCCATTGGGCCCCACCAGGACCCGGGTGCGCCGCCCGGCGGGGAACTCCTCGCCCGGTATCTCCTGCAACCGCACCAGGTGCATCGCTTGCGCCTCCTCCGTCGGCCGCCATCACCCGAGGGTGCGGGCGTACGCCTCCTCGATCAGCTCCTGCGTTCGCACCGCGTCGTTCCAGTCGGGGCGGACGGGCTTGCGGGTGGCGATGCCCTCAAGGAACTGACGCAGCTGCTCCTGGAAGGGGTTGACCCGCTCCAGGAGGAGCTCGGTCCAGCCCTGCTCGTTGTTCACCTGCTCGATGGTGGGGTCGAAGCGGAAGAGGGGCGTCTCTTCGGACTTCTGGATCCAGAGACGGTGGAAGTTGAAAAGGAGGCTCCCCTTCTCCCCGTCGATCTGGAAGGTGGGAACGGCCTCGTGCTTCCGGCGCACCCAGCTCGCGAAGACGTCGGCGATGGCGCCTCCCCGCAGCCGGGCCAGGACCGCCCCCGTGTCCTCCACCTCCACCGGGAATCGCTCGCCCCCCGGACCCGTCCGCTCGGGGAAGAAGGTGCCGGTGACGGCCGCGATCTGCTCCACGGGCGCGACCCAGTACTCCAGGAGGTCGAAGAAGTGCGCCATCATGTCGTGGACGATGCCGCCGCCGGCCTCTTCCTTCTGGTAGAACCAGGCCGGGCGGTTGGCCAGGTCGGGGGGGACGAAGTAGCCGAAGACGGCACGTACGTGGAAGATCCGCCCGAGCTCGCCCCTCTGCAGGATCTCCTTGGCCCGCGCCGGCCCGGCTTGGAAGCGCATGTTCTGGACGATGCCGTGGTGAACCCCGGCCTGCACCGCCTGGTCGCGCAGCCGCCTCGCCTCATCCAGATGCGCCGTGAGCGGCTTTTCGGTGTAGACGTGCTTGCCGGCCTCGATCGCCGCGCGAAGCGTGGGGTAGTGAAGGCTATTGACCAGGCAGTTGTCGACCACGTGGACGCCGGGGTCGTTCAGGATCGCATCGTAGTCCATCTGCACCTGCACGTCGGGGAAGGTGGCTGCGAGCGCCCGGGCCTTCTCCTCGTTCCGGCCGTGGACCACGAGCTTCCCCACCTGGAACGGAGCGTCCTCACGAAACCGGTTGGTCGTGCGGAGTGCGTCCAGGGCGGCCAGGTGGATCTGGGCCATCCGGCCCGTCGCCAGCACCGCCACGCCGATCTCAGGCATGCCGTCACCCCTCGCGTTTATCGTCGTCCCAGGGTCTCGGCCCCGATGGGCCCCTGCTCAGCCCAGGGTGGTACCCTGCGCCTGCCGTGAGGGCTCCGCCAGGTCCGGCCGGTACCCGCACCGCTCGGAGATGCGGAGGGCGGTCTCCTTCACCCACGGGACCATCTGCTCCAGGTGCTCGGGCGAGGTCCGGAACACAGGCACCGTCACACTGATGGCCGCCTTCACCCGCCCCGAGAAGTCTCGCACCGGAGCGCCGATGCACGTGATGCCCTCTTCGTGCTCCTCCCGGTCAAAGGCGACCCCTTCCCGGCGCACCTCGTCCAGGGCCTGTTCCAGCAGCAGGTAGTCGGTCAACGTGTTTTTCGTGTAGGGCTTCATGCCCCAGCGGGCGATGATGCGCCGCCGCTCCGCTGCGGGAAGGTCGGCCAGGAGCACCTTCCCCACCGCCGTGCAGTGGAGCGGGACCCGCCGCCCGATGCGCGAGTAGAGCCGGATGGCCTGCGCGCCCTCGATCTTGTCCACGTAGACAGCCTGCCCCTCGTCCAGGACGCACAGATGGACCGTCTCGTCCGTCCGTTGGGCGAGTTGCTCCAGCAGGGGGCGGGCCCGTACCGGGATCTGGAGCCGCTCCTGCACGGCGCTCCCCAGCTCCAGGAGCCGCAAGCCAAGGCGGTACCTCTGGGTTTCGGAATCCCGCTCCACCAACCTCAGGTCGGTGAGGGTCATGAGGATCCGCAGCGCCGTAGGCTTGGTGATCCCCAGCATCTCGGAGATCTCCTTGAGGGTCAGGTCCCGGTCCCCCGCGGCCGCGAGCAGATCCACCACCTGGGCCGCCGTCCGCAGCGTGCCGATCCGTTGCGTTCCGCCTGCCTTCCGCACCGATGCGGTCGCCTCCTGCGTGCGCCATCTCGGGGGACTCTCGGACGCAAGCCGTTGCAGCAAGGGCTCCGCCCGCCCATCTGCCAGACTCACGTAACCTTGTTTCATCTTTCCACATTGTCTTTTCGCTGCTCGACGGCTGTTTCCTTCAAGGTCGTCCCGGGTGACGCGCCGCGGCGCCGCACGTCCGGATCCCTGTGGTTCCAGCAGCACGGGGCGCGCAGACCATGAACGTGAAATATCGTTGCGGGAAGGATGCGGGAGCCTGGTCTCAAGCGCGGTCCTGCCGGGCCTGGCGCAGGCGCCCCGGGCACCGGCACCCAGCCCGGCAGGATGAAAGGCAAGCGGTATGAAGCGTGGGCGGGTCGAGGCCTTGCCGGCGCCCAAGCTCACCACATGGAACGAATCTCCTTGCGCCCCCGCAGCGAGCGCTCCACGGCCAGGGCGGCCATCACCCCATCGGCCGCGGCGAAGACGGCCTGGCGCACCCGGTGGCAGGTGAGGTCGCCCACCACGAAGACGCCCGGGATGGAGCTCTCCATCTCGTCGTTGACCCGCACGCACCCTTCGGGCGTCCGCTCGGGCCCCTGCCCTGCCTGGAAGAAGTCGAGGATCGGCTGGTTGCCCTGCAGGTAGACGAAGGCACCCTCGACGGGCAGCACATCTTCCCCACCGGGCCCCGCCAGGCGGAGCCCCGTCACCTTGCCGTCGCCCACGATCTCCCGGACCTTGACGCCCTCGCGCCAGATCACCTTGGGATGGCGGCGGAGCTCCTCCAGCTCCTCCTGGGGCGCCCGCACCCGGCGGCCCCTGGGAATGAAGTAGAGGGGGTCGGCGAAGCGGGTGAGGAACCGGGCTTCCTCCACCGCCTCCTCGTTGTCGCCGATGACCGCCACGGGCCGGCCCTGGAAGAAGGCGGCGTCGCAGGTGGCACAGTAGCTCACGCCCTTGCCCAGGAACTGCTCCTCACCGGCGATGGAGGCCTTGCGGCCCATGGCTCCCGTGGCGACGATGAGCCTGCGAGCCCGGAGGCCCCGCTTGGTGGTGACCACGTCCATGGGCTCCATCGCCGGGTCCACGGTGAGCACCGTCTCCTGAAGCACCCGGGCGCCGAAGCCCTCGGCCTGCTTCCGCATGATCCCCAGGAGCTCCACGCCCGAGATGGGCCCCGGCACGCCGGGATAGTTCTCGATTCTTTCCGTGAGCCCCAGCGCGCCGGCGTAGGCCGACTTGTCGATCACCACCGTGCGGAGGCCGGCCCGGGCGGTGTAGACGGCAGCCGAGAGACCGGCGGGGCCCCCTCCGATGATGGCCACGTCGACCGGCTCGCTCTCCTCGATGAGGCCGTCCCCGCCGTCGTCACCGGCCAGCGGGCCGAGGCCGAGGCCGAGATCGAGCGGGGCGACGCCCGCGGGGAGGCCGTCGGGCGCGACGGTCTCCTCCAACGTCCTGTCGAATCCGTTCTCCGTGCGCATGCGTGGCTCCCTCCAGACGGTTTCCGGCGCGCGCTCCAGTCCCCCGCGCCGGCCGGGGTGCCTGACGTCAGGCCTTCACGGCCGCGGCCCGCATGAGGGCGTCCACGAACATCTCCTCGGGGAGGGCGCCCTCGATCTCCTCCACGTCGTTGATCACCGTCTTGGGCACGCCGTAGACGTTGTACTTGCCCGCCCAGTCGGGGAACTCGGTGGCTTCCACCATGTCGGCCCGCACCCTGGGGCTCTCGATGGCGAACTGGTGGGCCAGGCGGACGGCCTTGGGGCAGTAGGGGCACGTGGGCGTCACGAAGACCTGGAAGTGGGCATCGGCCGCCAGGGTCTGAAGGGTCTCCTTGGTCTTGGCCGAAAGACGCGTCTCACCCTTGGATACGTCCACCAGGTCGTCCATGAGCGAGCGGAACTCATACCCCGCCGGGATCCCGTAGAAGCGGATGCCGTAGTCGGTCTCCGCGGGGCCCAGCAGCACCGTGGCCGGGATCTCGTGGATACCGTAGGCCTCGAAGAGCTCGTCGTCGGTGCCCTGGCGGAGCACCCGCACCGAGAGCTTGTCGGAGAGACCGGCCACGGCCTCGATCAGCTCCAGCGTCTCTTTCAGGTAGGGATTCTTCCGCTCGGCCAGCTCGTCCCCCTCGGCCGCGGTGAAGAGGAGCATCTCCACCGGATTCTCGAGGTTCTCCTCGAAGAAGCTGCGGACGTACTGGGCGTCCTTCTCACTCAGCAGCGACAATCTCGCGTTCCCCCTTGGTCTCTGCGCCCGCCTCGGGCGCCTGCCGGATACGCTCGGGCGCCGGCGTGTGTTACCGATGTGTTACGGGGCGCTATCGATGTTCTACCCATACCCCTATTAGGTATATACACGTTGGGCGCGCCTTCGTCAAGGGGTAACCTGGCCGTCGGCCGGTTCGGGCATGCACCGGACCCGGTGCCGGACGGTGACCCGGGGGTAGGTGTGAGGGGCGATCCCCCGGGGCATGGCGCGCCGGGGGCGTGCCATGCGCGGCTCGGGATCGCGTTGCGGCCTGCGTTCAGGAACCGGTCTGTGCCAGCTTCCGGTCGATGAGGGCGAAGAAATCGGCGGCCTCGGGCACGCCTTCGAGCTTCTGGTCCCCCACGAGCACCGTGGGCGTCACCCGCACGCCGTCCTCCTCGATGGCCAGGCGCCGCACCCGGCCCAGGGTGTCACGGTAACGCCCGGCGGCCAGGCACGCGTCGACGGCCTCGGCGTTCGCGCCGATCTCGCGCGCCATGGTGGCCAGGTTCTCGCGGGTGTACTGGGAGCCGGAGGTGTGCAGCTCCTCAAAGACACGACGCTGGAAGGGCCAGAAGAGAGCCGGGTCCTGGTCGCCCACGCAGGCCCCGGCCTGGGCGGCGAGGATGGAGCCGGGGCCCAGGAAGGCCATGGGACGGTAGACGAGCCGCACCTTGCCCGTCTTCACGTAGCGCTCCACCAGCTCGGGTTCTACCTCCAAGGCGAAGGTGCCGCAGTGGGGGCAGCTGAAGTCCACGTAGGTCACCACGGTGAGGGGGGCGTCGGGCGAGCCCAGAACCTCCTCCACCGCCTCCCAGCCGGCCGCCTGCCCGGGGCGGGACACACTGAAGAGGAGGCCGGCCGCCGCCGCCACCAGCACGATCGCCGCGGCCCACCAGAAACGCCGAGAGGCAGGCCCCCCGCCCCGCCGGTTCTTCCTCCTGCTCACCTGGCTCACGTCCATCGCCTCCCACGCCGGGTCCCGCTCCGGCCGGATGCCTTCCTTCGGCTGACGGGAATGGTTGTCCGCGTGGGTCCGCTTTTCCTGCCGAGGCGCGCCCTCATGCCAGGCCGAGACGTCGCGCCAGGCCGGTCAGGACCTGGCCAGCCGGTTCCCTCAGGAGCCAGCGGGCCTGGTCGTCGTAGGGGGTGGGATCCAAGTTGACCACGGCCAGGGGCGCGCCGGCCAGGAGGGCCTGACCGGGCAGGCTCGCGGCGGGCGCCACCTGGAGCGAGCTGCCCACCACCAGGAAGAGGCGGCAGCTCTCCGCGGCCCGGAAGGCCCTCTCGGCAGCCTCCTCGGGAAGGAGCTCGCCGAAAAGGACCACGTCGGGCCGCAGCGGGCCGCCGCAGTGGCGGCAGGCGGGCCGGTCGTGGAGCCCGTGGACCTCCTCCAGCAGCCGCTCCGGGCGGTCCTTGCGGCCGCACCGCTGGCAGCGGGTGTGGGCCATGGAGCCGTGGAGCTCGATCACGTCCTGGGCTCCGGCCGCCTGGTGGAGCCCGTCCACGTTCTGGGTGATGAGCGCCGCTAGCAGGCCCGCCTGCTGGAATCGGGCCAGGGCCAGGTGGGCCTGGTTCGGTCGTGCCTCCTGCAAGGCGCGCACCCGGGCCGCGTAGAAGGCGTAGAACTCCTCGGGCCACGCCTCCATGCCGTGGGGGGTGCCCAGCTCCTGCGGGTGGCGCTTCCAGAGTCCCTGCGACGACCGGTAGTCGGGGATCCCCGATTCGGTGCTGCACCCGGCGCCCGTCAGGACCGCGACGCCACCTCTCCCCAGGGCCTCCGCCAGGGAGTCCAGGTCGTCCGGTGCTGCCATCGTACGTCGCCTCCGAGCAGGTACGGGAGTTGGGGTCGGCGGGAAGGGGGCGGAACGAGCGTCGCACTCGGTGTCGGCCCGCGTCCTTCAAGGAGATGTTATCCTCCGGACCGGCCAGGTCCTGCCCCGGGCGCGGCGGGCGATCACCTTCCCGGCGGTGGGGGCGTACCCTGGGGAGGCCGGGAGGTGGAGGCAGCTTGGATCTGATCGAGCAGGCCGGCCTCGCGCAGCGGGGCCGGACGTTGAAGAGCCGCTGGGATCGGGTGGGGCGCGAGCTGGCATCTTTGGTGGCCGACCAGCGCCGGGTGGAGGAGCTGGGCCCCGGGGCCCGCCGGCTCCTTCAGGCGGGGCGGCGGGCCCTGGGGGAGCTGAGGGCGGGCGTCCGGGACGTGGAGCGGCGTGCTCCGGGCCCGGCTCGCGCCTCCCTCTCAGACCTGAGCGCCCTGCTGGAGGAGACGGAACGGCTCCTACAGGACGTGGAGGGGCGCCTGCCGCCGGAAGGCTGAGGGCGGCAGGCACCCGCCGGCGGTTGCCGCCGCGGCCGGTGCGGTCGAGTTCACCGTCGATCGGGCGCGCCGACCACGGCCGGCTCCGGCACCCCGACCGCTACTTCTGGACTCCGAGCGCCTTCAGCACGTCGGGCGTCAGGTCCACGCCGCCCTGGATGACCACGTCCTTGCGCAGCACGAGCTGAAGCCCCTGCTTCTGGGCCTGGTCCGCCACGATCTGCTGCACCTCGGCGATGTACTTGGCCTCCAGTTCCTTCAAGGCCGCGGTCTTCTCGTCCAGGCGCTGCTGGTACTGCTGGAAGAGCTCCTGCTTCTTGGCGTCGTCCATGCCCTTGCTCTTTTCGTCGAACTCCTTCTGGAGGTCGTCCTGCATCTGCTGCAGCTCGCCCACGGGCTCCTGGAGCTTGGGTTGCAGGTAGCCGGTCTGGACCTGCGCCCAATCCACGAAGCCCACGCCCGAGGTGTTCTGGGCCTCGCTCGCGGTGCCGCCGCGCAGGAAGAGGACCGCCGCCAGGGCCACGATCAGCACGAGTCCGACGCTCACCACCGTGGGGGGCCGCCGGGCCAGCCGGCGCACCCGTGCCGGAAAAGACGTGGTGTTCAAAGGAATCACCCTCCTATCGGGCTCACGAAGGGCATTATAACAGGCCGTCTCCTGGAAGCCAAATGCGCGCCCGAGGTCGGACATGCCGTCAGCATCGGCATTTCCGTGAACGCCAGAGGGTTTGCAAACAATTTACAGATGCCTTGCGGGAGATTGGAACGGCCCGGGAGTTCCAAAGGTGGGGATCAGCGGTCCGCGTGGAAGGAGGTGGCCCGACCTCGGAGGGAGGCCGACGCGCTCAGGCCGTCGCTCCGGCGGGCGGATACCGACGGGCGATCCGCCAGCACCCGCGACGAGGGCGCACCCGGAAGCCCCCTTGGAAGCACCCCCGGGGCCACCAGGATCAAGGAGATCAGGAGCCAGACGGGGGTGCGTGGTACGGCCTTTACCAAAGCATCCTGTGGCGCACCGCGTGCCCCCACCGCCGCAGCGTCCGACCCAGGCCTCGGCGGCGGGGCCGGGCCGGTCCCACCGGGACCGTGGTTGGGAGCGGTTCCCCGGCCACGATGCGGGCCGGCGCCTCCTCGGTCATCCAGAGGGCGGCCTCGGGGCCGGCCAGCTCCACCACCCGGGCCCGGGCGGCCTTCATCACGGGGGGCCGCCTCTCCGGCGAGTGGCCGTCGCTCGCCATCAGGTGTGCCAGGCCCCGCAGCACGAAGGTCTCGGCGGTCATGAGACTCGCCCGGCCGAACTGGCCCAGCAGGCTTCCGCCGGTGATCTGCAGCAACACCCCGCGATCGAGCAGGGGGTGGACCAGCGACGGATTCCGCTGGAAGGCGGGGTGCCGCTCGGGATGCGCCAGAATCGGATGATAGCCTTCCAGCTGCAGCTCGAAGAGACGCTCCTCGAAACCGTAGGGGATCTCGTCCCCGGCCAGCTCCACCAGCACGTAGGGGCCGTCCGCAAGCGGCAAGGCCTCGCGGCGCCGCAGCCTTTCCGGCACGTCCACGCTGAAGAGCACCTCGCTCCCCAGCAGCACCTGAAGCGGAATCCGCCGTTCGTCCAGGGCGACTCGCAGTTCGTTCAGCCGGTCGGTAAGCTGCTCCACGCTTGGACGGTAGGGGTAGCCGCCCGGCTGCATGTGCGGCGTGGTCACCACCACCCGCGTGCCGCTGGCCGCCGCCGTCTCGGCCATCCGGACTGCATCGTCCAGGGTGGCAGGACCGTCATCCACACCGGGCAGCAGGTGCGCATGCAGGTCGATCACGGCTCTGTCTCCTCTCCCCCTGTTTCTCCCCCGTCCTCGTTCGGAGACACGGCTCTCCTTGCCATACTCGGCCGCCGTCTCTTTCAGGCGCGGCCGTAGTAGTACCCGTACCCGTAGCTGTGCCGGCGCTGGCGCACCCGATTGGCCACGCACCCTACCACCCGGGCCCGCACCTGCTCCAGCGCCCGTCGGGCGGCCTCCAGTGAGGGCCGCCGGTCGCGTCCCACCGAAGCCACCACCAGCGCCCCGTCCAGCCGGGCCGCCAGGATGGCCCCGTCGCTTGCCACCCCGAGAGGCGGTGTATCGTAGATCACGGCCTCGTAGCGATCGCGCAGCTCCAGCATCAACCGCTTCATAGCCTCCGAGCTCAGCAATCCGGCCGGGTTGGGCGGAAGGGGACCGGGTCCCAGGAAGGCGAGCCCGTCCACCGGGGTGGCCTGCAAGGCGTCGTCCAGGGAGACCTTGCCCATGAGCACGTTGGTCACCCCGGGGCTCACGCGTGCACCCAGGGGTCCGGCCAGGCTGGGATGGCGGAAGTCCCCGTCCACCAGGCAGGTGCGCGTCCCCGACTGGGCCAGGGTGGCCGCAAGGTTGAGGGCCACGGTGCTCTTGCCGGCCCCGGGCTCCGCGCTGACCACGGCAAGCTGGCGGGCCGGCCGGTCCACCTGGGCGAATTCCAGGTTGGTCATGAGGGTCCGGTATGCCTCGGCGGCCGCCGAACCCCCCACCAGCGCCGCGAGGCGCGGTCCTCCTCGATCAGGACTCACGGCCGCGTCCCTCCCCCGTGACCGCCCGCTGGCTCGACGGGAGCCCGTAGCCATCCGCGGGCTGCAAGGTACCCGCAGGCGCTCCCCGGCCGACCAGGCCCCGTTCAACCTGGGCTCCCCCGGCGGCCCCTTCACCCCAGGCCCGGGCCCTCCCCCCATGAGCGGCTCCCACACCCTCGGAGGCCGTCGGCTCGGAGACCATCTCCTCGGGGACCTGGGCGAGCAGCGGCGCGCCCAGGATCTCCTCCAGCTCCCGCGGGCTCCTGAGGCGGACGTCGAAGAACTCCAGCGCGAAGGCCAGGGCCAGGCCCGCGAAGCCGGCCAGCACCACGGCGACGGCCAGGTTGAGACTCAGGCGGGGGCGCACGGGCGCCTGGGGCGGTACCGCCGCGTCGATGACCTGCACGGGTGAGCTCTGCACGGCCAGGCGCATGCGGATCTCTTCCTGCTGCCGCAGGAGGTTCCCGTACAGGTCTTCCAGCACACGGCGCTCCCGCTGCATCTCCGCGTCGCCTCCGCGAGGCTCCTCGCCGGTGGCCGCCCGTGCCTCCAGCCCCGCCAGGTCCTGCCGGACCCGTTCCAGCTGCGCGGCGGTGAAGGCGCCGGCGGCCTTCAGGTCGTCCCGAGTGGCGCCCATCATCGCTTGCTCCAGCGCCCGCACCATGGCGTTGGCCAGGGCCGCGGCCGCCGCGGGCGAAACCGCTTCCGCCTGGACCCGCAGCATGGGCGTATTCCCCACCCGGCGGGCGGAGACCCGGTCCTTCAGCCCGGCGTCGGTCCCCGCCGGCGCACCGGGCAGGTCGGAGGCGCCACCCGAGGCGGCCAGATCCTCGGCCGCCGCCTGCGCGAGCTGGCGCGACTGGAGCATTTCCAGGGCGGTTTCCACCGACAACACCGTGCCGGACTTCTGCAGGTTCATCACGGCCAGACCGGGCGAGTCGGCGCGGATCAGAACCGTGGCCTCGGCCTGGTACACGGGCTCCATGGACCGGGTGACCACCAACGAGGCCACCGCCGCCAGGAGGACCAGGGTGATCACGACCCACTTGCGCCGCCAGAGGACCTCCAGGTAGGCGCGCAGGTCGATCTCGTCATCGTAGCGTTCGGCGTTATCGGGCACCGATGGGCCTCCTTCATCCAGATCGGCTCCGATCCCCGGAGGAGACGGTCAGGCAGAAAGGTCTTGAGAAGGGCGCGTACCGTGACGACAAGGAAGAGGTAGAAGGTTTCTGCTGCATCGCCTGCCGACCCCGCGCCCGGGTCGAACGGATGCCCACCGCTCAGGCCCGTGGCGTAACGACACGAAGCGCCGGTCGGGTGGAACCGCCCGAGACCGCCCAGCCGGGTCCACATCCGGTGCCCCACGACACCGACCCCCGGTTCAGGTCCCTTGACCGCCCAGCCACCGGCACGCTCATTCGCCAGCACCTTTCGCTCCTCCCGCTGGACGTTCCTTCCAGGTTCGCGTTCGCTTGCACGCTTTTTACGTCGCGGGGAAAACTGCGGGCCAATGGAAGGCCTCCTGATCCCCAGCCCCGGCACCCCCGTCGCTCCTCCCACGTTTGCCTCCGTACCTGGAAACGCCAGGGGAATGACTTTTCGCTGGCGAATAACAGTACACAAGTATGGACCTTTCGCGTCTCGCCCGTGGACGTCAAGGCCAAGCCCGCCGGCGGGAGGCGGCCGAGGGGGATGGCGATGCGCGTCCTGGTGCTGGGAGCCGCCGGCGACATGGGGAGCCGGGCCGTGCGAGAGCTGGCCCGGGAGGCTTCGGTGGACGAGATCGGCCTTGCGGATCGGAACGTGGCCGCCGCGCAGGCGCTTGCGGCCGAGCTTCCGTCCGGTAGGGCCCGTCCCATGCCGCTGGATGCCCGGGACGCCAGCGCCCTGCGCTCGGCCCTGGCGGGGTGGGACGTGGCGGCTTCGGCCCTGGGTCCTTTTTACCTCTTCGAGGCGCCGGCGGTACGGGCGGCCATCCAGGCCGGGGTCCCCTACGTGAGCCTCTGCGACGACCACGACGCGGCCCAGGCCGCCCTCGCTCTGCACCCCACGGCCCGCGAGCGGGGGGTCACGGTGGTGACGGGGATGGGCTGGACCCCCGGCCTCAGCAACCTTCTCGCCCGGCGGGCCGCCGGCCTGCTGGATCGCGCCCTTCGGGTCCGGATCGCCTGGGCGGGCGCTGCCAGCGACTCCAAGGGCTATGCGGTGATCCTGCACACCATGCACATGCTCACCGGCCAGGTCCCCACCTTCCGGGATCGGCGGTACGTACTGGTGCCGGCGGGCTCGGAGCCGGAGGTGCTCCCCTTTCCCGAGCCCCTGGGGCAGGTGAAGGTGGCCCACGTGGGCCATCCCGAGCCGGTCACCCTGCCCCGCTCCCTCCCCGGGGTGGAAGAGGTCTCCCTGCGGGGAGGGTTGAGCGAGGCCTTCCTCAACTGGCTCGCCACGGCCCTGGCCCGGGGGGGCCTCACCCGCTCCGCCCGGGGGAAGGCGCTCCTGGGATCCACCGTGAAGCCGCTCCTGCCCTTGTTGGAGCGGATCGGCCCCGCGGGCGCCTCCTTCTCGGGGCTTCACGTGGTGGTGGAAGGCGTCTTGCGGGAGAAGCCGACCCGCGTCACCGTGCGGGCCATCGGCCACATGGCGGACCTGACGGGGGTCCCCCTGGCGGTGGCCGCGCTCCTTCTGGGCTCGGGGGAAGCCCGCCTGCCGGGCGTCCACGCCCCCGAGGCCCCGGGCCTCTTCGACGCGGACGCCGTGCTCCGGAACTTGGCCGGCCGGGGCCTCTCCCTCGAGGAGCCGGTGATCGAGGCCCTACGGGACCGTGCGGGCGCCCCAGCGTCCCCGGCCCGGCGTTGACCGGCGCTGCGCCGAGCCCGTGCGGGGAACCCGCACCGGCTCCTCCTGGGAAACCCACTCGGCCCTGGGGCCCCGCATTGAGATCTGAGCACGGGCGGGGCCTTCCATCGGCGCCGTCCGGACCGCTGGGGGCCGGCCGGGCGGGAGACCTCCGCCGGCCCCTTTTCGCGCGCCGGCCGGGCGGGGGCAGGAACGGCGGCCCCCGGCCGTGAACCATGGCCAGGTAGGCCGGCCGTGAGGCATCCGGGCCGGCTGCGGGAGGCTTTCCATGAAGCCCTACCTCTTCTTCGACGCCGGCGGTACCGTCATCTTCCCCGACTTCGCCCGGGTGGCCGGCGCCCTGGAGTCCGCCGGGCGGACGACGGACCCGGACGCCCTCTTCCGCGCCTTCGGCCGGGCGCTCTACGAGGCCGACCTTCCGCCCGAGGCGGCTCCTCCCGGCGGCTTCTACCCGCGGGGGTTCTACGCGGCCCTGCTGGAGCGGGTCGGGGTGCCTCCCGCAGAGGCGACCCGCCTGGGCGGCAGCCTGCGGGAGGATCCGGCCGAGCTGGGGTGGGCCGCCACCTTCCCCTGGGTGGAGGCCGCCCTGCACGAGCTGAGGGGGCAGGGGTACAGGATGTCGGTCATCTCCAACTCCGACGGGCGCGTGGCCGAGCGGCTGGCGCACGCGGGGCTGGACGGCTACTTCGACCGGATCTACGACTCGGCCCTGGTGGGATACGAGAAGCCGGATCCGCGCATCTTCCAGCAGGCTCTCGACGAGCTGGACCTGGCGCCCTCGGAGTGCCTGCACGTGGGCGACCTCTACCACTTCGACGTGCTGGGCGCGAATCGGGCCGGGGTCGCGGCGATCCTGCTGGATCCCTTCGGGCTCAGCAGCGGGCGGCCGGGCCTGCGGATCCCCACCGTGGCCGACTATCCCCGCTTCCTGGCCGGTATCGACGGGCTCGCGGCGCCGGCCTTCCACCCCCTGGCCGGACGCTGACGCCGGCTGATGCCTGCCGCGCCCGCTGCCCGCCGGCCGCAGCCTCGCGCTACCACCGCACGATGGCGGCCTCGTTCACCCGCCGCCCGTCGCTCCAGCGCCCCATGGACCGGACGGCCTCGTCGTTGCCCAGCACGTACTCGCACCAGCGCGCCTCGAAGGTGCAGGCCATGAGGGCGTCCACCAGCTTCCAGTAGCCGTGGTGATCCAGGGCGTCGACGCTCCCCTCCAAGACGTCGGAGAGGAGGGTGTCGGGCTCCTCCTGGGTTTGGGCCCAGCGGCCGCCGGGAGCCTGCGGCGCCGTGTGGTTGGCGCTGAGCCGGGGCGTGCCGTAGTCGTCGGAGACCAACCGCACCGCGTTGCGGCGGTCGTCGGGAATCTGGGCGAGCCGCTCCCAGAGAGCCCGGGCGTAGCGCTCGCCCGCCAGGATGTCTTGGTCGCCCACCACCAGCAGCAGGCGGGTGGAGGCGGGGATCGCCTCGTAGCTGGCGCGCATGAGCTTGCCGGGCAGGTCCAGGCCAGGCCAAGGGCTCACGTCCGCGGGGTTGAGCAGCGCCATGGCGGCGGGCCGGGGCAGATCGCCCGCCTGGGCCTCGGCCGCGAGGTTGGCGGCCATCACCGCCCCCAGCGAGTGGCCCACGAAGACGACCCGGTCCAGGTCCGGCCGCACGTGGCCGGGACGGGCCAGCTCCTGAAGCGCCGCCTCCGTGGCCGCCGCGGCTGCGTCCATCATGGCCGACGGGGAAGACGTGAGGCTCTCCTGGTACCGGGGGTAGACGACCACGGCGCCCTTCCGCACCAGGTGCTCGATCCAGGCGCCGTAGGTGCGGGGGTCCACGTTGCGCCACCCGTGCAGGAAGAGCACCAGAGGGGCGGAGCGGGGCCGCGGGGCGTCGGGCTCGAAGAGCCAGAAGGCCTGGGCGCCTTCGCCGTGGCGGCTGGCCTCCACCCTTCCGTAGAGGTAGTCGGACCCGCCGGGCCCCCGGGACGGCTGCTCGGGCGGCCGGACCTGCCCGGCGGCCAGGGCGGTTCCCCATACGGTGGCCGCCAGGGCGAGGACGCCGAGGAGGGCAACCAGACGGGCAGTGAGGCGGGCGCGACCCCCGCCGGCGCGAGCCCGGAGGCCTGTGCGGCCGGCGAGCCTTCGGGGGCGGGCGCTGCGGGCGCGCCGCCGGTTGCGCGGGGATGGGCACGGGAGAACGGAGTCCATGGAGCAACGCCTCCTGCACGGCCGCCGGTTCGTGCCGGCGGGGTCGTCCTGCTCGGGCACCGCCTTCACTTCGGCGGCTCTCCCCCGGATCCCTGGGGAAGGACCGGCCAAGGCGGGTGGAACTCCCGGGTGGACCGCTCGGCAACAGGGGCGAAGCCGGGGTGTGGGTGGCCGGGGGCACAGCTGGGGGCGCAGCCGCGGGCCGTCACGGGGCTCGCCTGCGGCACGTCCGAGGGCGCGTCCCGGTGCTTGGCAGGAGGTCCCTGGGCGTGGGAGAATGGGAGCGAACGGGCGGTGCCGGGGCCCGCCCGGGTCGGGAGGGGTTCCCTTGGCCAACGTGCCCAACGAGGTCTTGTGGCTGCTTTTCGCCTCGGTCGACCTGTCCATCGTGCTGCTGCTCTACCGGTACTTCGGGCGGGCGGGGCTCTACGCGGCCATCGTCACCGGCACCATCGTCAGCAACGTGCAGGTGGTGAAGACCGTCACCCTCTTCGGCCTCCAGGCCACCTTGGGGAACATCACCTATGCCGGCCTCTTCTTCGCCACCGACGTGCTGAGCGAGCGATACGGCAAGCGGGAGGCGCTGCAGGGGGTGGCCCTGGGCTTCATCAGCCTGATCTCGTTCACAGCGGCCATGCAGTGGGCCCTGCTGCTGCGCCCCGCTCCCGGGGACTTTGCCCAGCCCGCCATGGCCACCCTCTTCGGCCTGCTGCCGCGGGTGGCCGCGGCGAGCCTGCTGGCCTACGCCGTCTCCCAGACCCTGGACGTCCACCTCTTCCACGCGATCCTGGAGCGCACGGGCAGGCGGCGCCTTTGGCTGCGGAACAACGGGTCCACCTGGACCTCCCAGGCGGTGGACTCCGTCCTCTTCGTGCTGGGCGCCTTCGCCGGCGTGATGCCCTGGACCACGCTGGCCCAGATCCTGCTCACCACCTACCTGCTCAAGGTGATCGTGGCCGCCCTGGACACCTTCTTCATCTACCTGGCGGTGCGGATCGGCCCCCACCCCGAGCCGCCCCCCGAGCTGCCCGGAGAGGGCGAAGCCTGAGCGCGAGGGCCCCTCGATCCTACCGCTGTCTTCCTTGGAAGCGCATAGCCTGCCAGCGTAGGGATGAGGAGTTCTCGGGAGGGAGCCCCCGTGTCGAACGCCTGGCCGCAGCTCCTGGAGCAGGCTTTGGTCCGGCAGGAACGGGCGGTCGATCGCTACCAGCGCTGGCGGCAGGCGGCCGCCACGCCCGAGCTGGGCCGGCTGCTCGATGAGATCGCCCGGCAGGAGGCCGAGCACTTGGAGTTCCTCCGCCACGTGGAGGCCGGCGACTGGCGCAGCTACCTCAACCGGCGTCCCGGCACCTTCCAGCCCGCCCCCGACCGCTCCCGGGAGCTCCTGGTCTGGACGTTCCCCGAGCCCGACGCCTAGGCTCGGAACGTCCGGGAAGGAGGTGGACGCGGTGGAGTTCATGCAGTCGCCCCAGGACATCGCCGAGGCGATCCAGGACGAGCTCGGCGCGGTCTCCATGTACGCCCGCATGGCGTCGGAGGCCGGCGATCCCGTGCTTCGGGCCATCCTTCTCAACATCGCCGGCGACGAGTACGGCCACGCCCGGGTCTTCATGACCATGCAGGAGATGATGCGCACCATGGGCGCCCCCGGGGGAGCGCCGGCGGCCGACCAGGGTACTCCCGCGGAGTGGGCGGCCGGGCGGTGACGGCGGTCGCCCCCGGACGGGGCCGCCCGCCGTTCAGCACCGTTCCGGCTCGCCCGCCCGAAGCGATCGGCCTCACCCGTCCCGCCCCGGACCCCGCCCAGCCGCCTGGCGCCCCGGCCAGCGGTCCAGGTGAGCGAAGGTGGCCCGCCAGAAGAGGAGGCTGAAGGTGGCCGCCGCCAGCACCAGCCCGCCGGCCACGAAGGCAGCCTCCAGGCCTGCGGCCTCTGCGACGGCCCCGAAGAGGACGGGACTGGTGAACTGGGCGAGCCGGTTCCCGGTCAGGCGCATGCCCAGGGCCAGTCCCCGCTCCTCCTCGGCCACGGTCTCGGCCACCGCCAGCATGCTGAGGGGATGCACCAGCCCGATCCCGACGCCCAGGGCCACCGAGGCCAGGGCGAGGCCCAGGGGCTCCCGGGTCCAGGGGGTGATCCCCACCGCCGCAGCGCCCAGGAGCATGGAGCCGAAGACGGTCCGGAAGCGCCCGCCCGCCGCCGCCACGATCCGGACCATGAACGGGCGGACGGACATGGAGGCCAGCGCCCGCAAGGAGAGGAGCGAGCCCACCAGGGTGGCCGGGTACCCCAGGTTCTGCACGTAAAGCGGGTAGAAGCCCTGCCGTGCCCCCATGGCGAAGTTGATGCTGAAGCTGGCCACCACCGCCAGCCGCACGCCCCCGATTCCGGCGATGCGGCGGATCGCACTGCCCCTGGCCGCGCGCGGAGCGCTCCGGACCTCGCCGGGCGGCTCGGCCTCCGCGAGGCGCGCCTCTCCCCCAGGGGCGCCCGCCTCCGAACGGCGGGGGACGTCGTGCACGGCGAAACCCACCGCCAGGGGCAGGAGCCCGAGGAACGCGGCGATCCGGAAGCTGGGCCCGTAGCCCAGCGCGTCGGCCAGGACGCCACCCACCAGCGGGCCCACCAGCTGCCCCGCGGAGACCAGGGTGGTGTACCAGCCCAGCTGGGCCTCCCGCTCGACGCCGCGGGCCAGGGAGGTCGCGTACGTCTGCCCGGCCACGATCACCAGGAGCTGGGAAAGGCCCACCCCCGCCTGGGTCACCACCAGCACCGGCAGGCTCGGCCAGGCCCCCACCGCCGCGAGCCCCACGGCGATCCCCAGGGAGCCCCAGAGGAAGATCCGCCGGGAGCCGACACGATCCACGAGCGCCCCTGCGGGCACCGCAAGCAAGAGCGGCACCAGGGCGTACGCGCCCACCACCGCGCCGACCTCGGCCGCACGCGCCCCCAGGTGGACCGCGAGCAAGGGCACCAGGGGACGGGTCAAGGTGATCACCACGAAGCTGAGCCCCGTGGCCAGCGACATGACGCGAAGGTGCGCCCAGCCGGCCCCCTCGGCCTGCGGCTGCTCGATCCGTCTCAACGGAGCCTACGCCCCCAGAGCGCTGCCGGCTGCCGGGGCGCCGGGACCGTCCTCGGCCGCTCCTCGGGGCTCGCCGGCGGCCGGCGCCTGCCTGAGGATCCACAGGGCGACGGCCTCGATGACCTCGGGCTGGACCTGCCGGGGCCACCGGTAGGTCGTGGAGGGCGAGGGATCCGGGCCCCACGCGAACCGGTGATTCAGCTCGGCGTACAGGCGAAGCTCGACGTCCCGGCGCCCCGCGAGCGCCTGGCGCCACCGGTCCAGCTCCGACGGGGGGACCTGCTCGTCCCTGCCGCCCTGCAGGATCAGCATGGGCTGCAGGTACTGCACCGCCTGGCGGAGGGGATTCCTTTGCCGCAGGTCCACGAAGTAGCGCGAGGGCCCCAGGAAGGTCTGCGCCGGGTCGGTCTTGCCCTGGCGGAACTGCTCCACGGCGGCCCGGGCCCGCTCGAGCTGGGCGCTCTCCGTCAAGGTGAGGCGGCCGTCGGCGCTGAAGGAGGCTTCCAGCTGCTGCCGCACCAGCTCGTCCAAAGGTGTCGCGAAGGGTGCCAGCAGCACGGCGCCGGCGGCGCCGGCCCGCCGGGCGATCTCGGGGGCCAGGGTGGCGCCCAGGCCGTGCCCCAGGATGAAGACCGGCCCCACCCCCTCCTGCTCCCGAAGGAGGCTGGCGGCGGAGAGGGCGTCGGCGATGACCTCTTCCTCCACCGTGATGGCGTTGCCGTCCATCTTGGGGCCGTAGACGGCGGTCCGCTTGTCGAAGCGGAGGGAGGCGATGCCCCGCCGGCCCAGCCCCCGGGCCAGGTCGCGGAAGGGCCTGTCGGGGCCGGCCGTCTCGTCCCGGTCGTAGGGACCGAAGTCCGCCACCAGCACCACGCCCGGGAAGGGCCCGGGCCTGTCGGGCAGGGTGAGGGTTCCCTCCAGAAGCCAGGGCTCCTCGCCCACCGTCACCGTCTCCTCGCGAAAGGAGACCTCTGCGGGTAGAGCGGGCGGCCCCGTCTCTTCGGGCCCTGGGGGACCAGGCTCGGCGGCTTCGGACGGTTCGGGCCCGGCGGAATCCGCAGCTTCGGGCTGGGCAGAACCCGGCAGTCCGGGCTCCACGGGGTCGGCTGGGTCAGGACCCGCAGGGTCGGCGGCCGCGTGCGCGTGCGGGGCCGGCGCGCCCGGCCAGAACCCCAGACCCCGCATCATGCCCGGCGGCATCGCCAGGAAGAGTACGACCACCAGGAACAGGCGCACCCAGGCCGTCCGGGTTCGAGGCAGCATCGGCATCCCTCCGACTCCCTTCGATTTCAGTTTCGAGATCCGCCGCCTGGCTCCTGGCCTTCGCCCCGGCTACATCCAGACTCGGGTCAGGCGGGCCCGCGGGCTCCAGGCCCCTACCTGGCCGCGGCCCCACACCTCGTTCCGCGACCGCGGGCAGGGATCGCCCGACACATGGTGAATTCGCTCTATTGCCACGACAAGGCTCCCGGGCTCGGCCGAGGGTTCCCGGCACGGCGGCGGCCCGCCGGTGGAACCCTTTCGAACCGACGCCGGGCCAGGATGGGCGAGGAGCCAGGACAGACGCAGGGCCGGGACGGACGCGGAGGCAGCGATGACCGGACACGGCGGGCGCCTGGTGGCGCGGGTCTTGCGAAACCACGGGGCGGAGGTCCTCTTCACCCTCTGCGGCGGCCACATCCAGGCCATCTACGACGGCTGCCTGGACGAGGGCATCCGGGTGGTGGACCTGCGGCACGAGCAGTCGGCGGTCTTCGCGGCCGACGCCTGGAGCCGCCTCACGGGGCGGGTCGGCGCGGCCGCGGTCACCGCGGGCCCCGGGGTGACCAACGCGATCACCGCCGTGGCCAACGCCTGGCGGGCCCAGAGCCCGGTGGTGGTCCTGGGGGGCGCCGCGCCCCAGCCCCTGATGGGCAAGGGCGCCCTTCAGGAGGCGGACCTGGTGCCCGTCCTCGCGCCCATCAGCAAGGCAAGCTACCGCATCACCCGGGCCGATCGCCTGGCGGACCAGCTCGACGAAGCCTTCCGCCTGGCGGCCGAAGGGGTCCCCGGGCCCGTCTACGTCGAGGTGCCCGTCGACCTGCTCTTCGACTCCGCTCCCCTCCCCGACCCGCTCCCGCTGGCCCCCCGCACCCCTCTGGCATCTTTCGGTCCCGGCCGCCTGGCGGGCCACACCCCCCTGGCCCCAGACCCCGAGGCGGTCGCCCAAGCGGTGCACCTCCTCGAGGGTTCCCGAAGTCCCGTCGCCCTGGTGGGGAGCCAGCTCCGCTGGCACGGCGATCCGGACCTGCTGGCCCGCTGGGCCCAGCGCTTCCAGCTCCCCGTCTACCTGAACGGCATGGCCCGGGGCGCCCTGCCTCAGGACAGCCCCCACCTCTTCGCCCGCACCCGCAAGGCGGCCCTGGCCGAAGCCGACGTGGCGGTGGTGGTGGGCACGCCCCTGGACTTCCGCCTGGGCTACGGCCAGTCTCCCGTCTGGGACGCCCGCACCCGCCTGATCCGTATCGACCTGGATCCGGCCCAGCTCCACCGCAACCGCCGGGCCGACGCCGCCCTGGCCGCCGACGCGGGTGCGGCCCTGGCCGCCATGCTGGACGCGGCGGCCTCAACTGTTGGGGGCCCCTGCCCTTCCGCCCCGGCCCCGAGCGTTTCGGGCTCCGACACGCCCCCGGCGGCAAGGGCCCGCTGGCTCGAGCGCCTGCGCCGGCAGGAGGAGGAGAAGGCGGCCGGCATGGAGTCCTCCCTCCGCTCCACCCGAACGCCCCTGGATCCCCTGCGGGTGGCGGCCGAGGTGGACGCGGCGCTGGAACCCGGCAGCGTGGTGGTGGGCGACGGGGGCGACTTCGTGGCCACGGCTGCGGCGGTGGTCCAGCCCCGGCGCTGGCCCGGCGGCTGGCTGGATCCGGGCCCCCTGGGGACCCTGGGCATCGGAACGGGCTTCGCGGTGGCGGCCCGCCTGGCCTTCCCCGAGAGCCCGGTGCTGGCCCTCTTCGGCGACGGGAGCGTGGGCTTCAACCTGGCGGACTTCGAGGCCGCCGCCCGTCAGGGCCTCCCCTTCGTGGCGGTAGTGGGGAACGACGGCGCCTGGACCCAGATCCGCCGGGGCCAGGTGCAGATGTACGGGGCCGAGCGGGCGGTGGCCACAGGGCTCACCCGGGCCCGCTACGAGCGCGCGGTGGAGGCCCTGGGCGGCTGGGGCGCCTGGGTGGAGCGTCCCGACGAGCTCGCCCCTGCCCTGCGCCAGGCGCTGGCTTCGGGGCGGCCGGCCCTGGTCAACGTGGCCATCGCACCAGGCAGCTTCCGGGCCGGGGCCATCTCCATCTGACGCAGCCAGAGCGGACGCGCCGAGCCCCGAGCTAGCGCACCAGTTCCCGCAGCGCCGCCTCGAAGGGTGGGTGGACGATCCCCCGCTCGGTGATGATCCCCGTGATGAACCGGTGGGGCGTCACGTCGAAGGCCGGATTGTGCACCCGCACGCCCTCGGGGGCGATCCGCACGCCGCCCACCTCAGTGACCTCCCGGCCGTCCCGCTCTTCGATGGGGATCTCCTGGCCCGTGGCGAGTCCCAGGTCGATGGTGGAAAGGGGGCTGGCAACGTAGAAGGGGACGCCGTAGGCCTGCGCGGCCAGGGCCACCCCACTGGTGCCGACCTTGTTGGCCACGTCGCCGTTGGCGGCCACCCGGTCCGCCCCCACCAGGACCAGGTCGACCCCGCCCCGGGCCATGAGGCTGGCCGCTGCGCCGTCGCAGAGAAGGGTCACGGGGATGCCGGCCCGCTGCAGCTCCCAGGCGGTGAGCCGGGCCCCCTGCAGGAGCGGTCGGGTCTCGTCCGCGTAGACCTCCACGGCGATGCCCCGCTCGTGCGCCAGAAAGACGGGCGCCAGGGCGGTCCCGATCCCCACCGTGGCCAGCGCCCCCGTGTTGCAGTGGGTGAGGATCCGCATCCCGGGCGTGAGCAGTCGCAGCCCGTGCAGGCCGATCCGCTGGCAGACCTCCCGGTCTTCCTCCAGCATCCGGAGCGCCTCCTCCAGGAGCCCCTCCCGAACCTGGACAGGTTCCGCCGGATCGGCCGCGGCCAGCTCCCGGGCCCGTCCCTTCATCCGATCCAGCGCCCAAAAGAGGTTGACGGCGGTGGGACGGGAGCGAGCCAGCATCCCCGCCACCTCGTCCACCTGGCGCAGCAGGTCCTCCATGGTGCCCCTGTGGTCCCGCACGCCCAGGTAGAGGCCGAACGCGGCCGCTACCCCGATGGCCGGCGCCCCCCTCACCCGCAGCCGCTGGATCGCCTCGAACATGGCCTCGGGCGAGGCGATCTCCAGGTAGCGCTCCTCGTGCGGCAGCCGCGTCTGGTCCAGGATGGTGGCGTGGTCTTCGTCCCAGCGGATGCTCTCGACGGGCAACCGGTTCACCCCCGTGACGATGGTGAAACTGGCAGCGGCTCCATTCTACCAGGCGCGGCGTCGGAGCGCACGGCGGGCGGGGACGTCGGGCGGAGGCGTCGGCAGGGGACATCGGGCGGGGATGTTGGGCAGAAGGACCTTCCGAGCACGTGTGGAATTAACGTTCCGCAGTTAACGGTTATCCGGTGCATTCGGCCATGTTCGCCAAATCGTTCGGTCGGCGGCGTGCAAGTCCCGATGCGGGTTTGGGCCACGTTGTTCTCTTCTTCACCATACGCCTACACGTTAACTGCATCGCCTTAATCTCACACACGCCTGGAAAGGCCCATGCTCGATGCCACGCGCCCCCCGACCGGCTCCAAAGGAGGCCGTCGCATGCTCGCCGTCTACCTCACCATCGACGCCACGAACCGGCAGCCTTCCTCGTTCCGGAAGGCGAGGCTGGCCAACGAGAAAGGCGCCGAGCTGGCCAGGATCCTGGGCGACCGCTTTCCTGAGGCGCATGTGCTCTTCAACGGCACCCGATTCGTCCGAGGGTGGGTCGAGGCCCGCCACGCCCCCGAGACGCTGGTCGGCCTGCTGGAGTATCTGGTGGACGCTTGGGGGCTGGGACGCTTCGCGGTCGGGCTCGCGCTGGGACCGATTCCCTCCGTCCCCGACACCGGCACCTGGCTCCAGCGGCTGAGCGAACCGGCCCTCCAGAGCATGCGGGCGTGCGGGCTGGCCAGGGACGCCCGCGTGCCGCTGGAGACGGCCGAGTCCGGCACGGAGGCCGACCCGGGCGTCTCGGCCGGGCTGAACCTGCTTCTCTGGCTCCGTTCCCGGTGGCCCGCCGAGACGCGGACCGTGATCGAGCGGGCCGAGCGGGCGTCCACCCTGCGGGCCCTGGCGGAGGAACTGGGGATCTCGCCGCCGGCCCTCACCCAGCGGCTCGGGCGGGCGGGGTGGCGGCCCTACCGGCACGCGCGGCGGAGGCTCATCCAGCAGCTCGAGAGGGCCGTCCGGCGCAAGAGGTCCCGTGCCGGTCCGTGAAGGGGAGGGTCAGTCGGCCAGCCGCCGCCGGAGGAGCTTGCCGGCCGCGTTGCGGGGCAGGGCGTCCACGAAGCGCACGTGGGCCGGCACCTTGTAGCCCGCCAGCCGCTCGCGGCAGAAACCGCGGATCTCTTCCTCGGTGACTCGGGCGCCGGGGCGGAGACGGACGGCGGCCAGGACGGCCTGGCCCCAGCGGGGGTCCGGAACGCCCGTGACGCCCGCCTCGAGCACGGCAGGGTGGGCCAGGAGGGCCGCCTCCACCTCGGCCGGGTAGACGTTCTCCCCGCCTGAGACGATCAGGTCCTCGCGGCGGTCCAGGACGTAGAGGTAGCCCTCGGGATCCAGGTAGCCCAGGTCGCCGGTGTGGAGCCAGCCTCCAGCCAGGGCCCTGGCCGACTCTTCGGGCCGCCGGAAGTAGCCTGCCATCACCGTGGGTCCCCGCACCGCGATCTCGCCGGGCTCCCCCGGGGGCTGGGGGCGGTCGTCCTGCTCGATGCGGAGCTCCACGCCGAAGAGGGGCCGCCCCGATGAGCCCGGCCGGCGGGGCGCCTCGCCCGGGGCCAGGGTCGTCACCTGGGAGGAGGTCTCGGTGAGGCCGTAGGTGGGGACGACGGGCATCCCCAGGCGCGCTGCGGCATCCAGCAGAGGCTGCGGGGCGGGGCCGCCCCCCACCAGCACCGCCCGCAGGCTAGGCGGGTAGGGGCGCCCGCCTCGGACCTCCAGCATCCGGGCCAGCATGGCGCTCACCACCGAAAGGAGCGTGGCACCCTCGACGTCGATGGCCCGGTGGACGGCGTCGGGGTCGAAGCGGGGCTGGAGCAGGGTCGGGATGCCGTAGATCACGCTGCGAAAGAGGATGGCCAGGCCGCCCACGTGGAAGAGGGGCATGGGGGCGAGCCACCGGTCGTCTGGGGAGAGGCCCAGGTTGAGGGCTGAGACCAGGGCGCTCCAGCCGTGGTTGCCGTAGGTGAGCTGGGCCCCCTTGGGCCGGCCGGTGGTGCCCGAGGTGTAGACGATGGTGTGGACGGCGGCGGGGTCAAGCTGGAAGCGGAGAGGCACGTCGGCGGGAGCCACGGCGTCCAGGCGACCGCCCCGGATCGCGGCCAGGCCAGGCAGGCGGGCGGCGATCGCCTCGGCCTGGGGGGCGCTGACCTCGTCGTAGAGGAGGAGCCGGGCCTCCACGTCCTTTAGCTGCCACACGAGCTCGGGGGCGGCCAGGCGAGTGTTCAGGGGCACCAGGACGGCCCCCAGCCGGCCCACCGCGTGCACCGCCTGGACGAAGAGGGGCCCCGGGGAGAGGAGGACCGCCAGGCGGTCACCCTCCCCCACGCTCAGCACGGCCAGGCGCCGGGCCAGGAGCGAGACCTCGCGGTCCAGCTCGCCGAAACTCCACGAGCGGCCCTCGAAGCGGA
The DNA here is from genome assembly GCF_001544015.1 of Limnochorda pilosa. GTDB lineage: Bacteria > Bacillota > Limnochordia > Limnochordales > Limnochordaceae > Limnochorda > Limnochorda pilosa. The sequence continues at coordinate 2,569,681 of NZ_AP014924.1, forward strand.
GCACCTCCCGTTCGGGCGTATGCTCGGCTCGCCAGCGAAGCCAGTCCACCTCGGGCCAGATGGAAGCAGTCGTCCCCCTCACCCTCCCTTGGGCGGCGTCGGGCCGCCAACCGCGGCGCACCCGCCTCAGGGCCGCCAGACGAGGGCCAGCCCCAGCAGGATCGCGAAGAGCAGGTGGAGCTGCCCCGTCCCCTTCAGCACCCGGTTGAGGTCGGGTCCCTCGCTGCCACCCAGGACCGTTCGGCTCAGGCGGTAGGCCAGGGGCAGGCTGAGGAGCGGCAGCCAGAAGAGGGACCCCATCCGTCCTGTGAGGCCCAGCGCCAGCGGGACCGCGTACGCCCCGGCCAGGAAGAGGACGTACTGGATCCGGGTGGCCCGGGCGCCGATGCGCACCGCGACGGTGCGCTTGCCCGCGGCCCGGTCGGTGGCGATGTCCCGCAGGTTGTTCACCACCAGGATGTCGGTGACGATGAAGGCCACGGGCAGCGCCAGAGTGAAGGCGACGGCGCCGGCCTCGCCCGTGTGGAGGTAGTAGGTGGTCACCACGGCCACGAGCCCGAAGAAGATGAAGACGAAGAGGTCACCCAGGCCGTGGTAGCCCAGGGGCCAGGGCCCGCCCGTGTAGAGGATCGCGCCGGCGATGCTGGCCATCCCCACGGCCAGGATGGGCCATCCCCCCGCCCAGACCAGGTAGAGGCCCACCAGGAAGGCGAGGCCCAGAGTGACGGCGGTGCCCGCGGCCACCTCCCGCTCGCTCAGGAGGCCGGCCTGGGTGACCCGGACCGGCCCCGTCCGCTCCGTGGTGTCGGCGCCCCGCTTGAAGTCGAAGAGGTCGTTGGCCAGGTTGGCGCCGATCTGGATCAGCAGGGCGGCCACCAGGGCGGCCAGCAAGACGACCGGGCGGAAGCGGCCCTCGCCCAGGGCGGCGGCGCTGGCCACGATCACCGGCGCCACCGAGGCGGGCAGGGTCAGGGGACGGGCGGCGTGGATCCAGACGCCCAGCTTCGAGCCCGGGGCCGGGGCGGGGATGCCGGGCTCGGAGCCCGGTGGCGGGCCACCCGGCCGGCCGCCGGGCGCTGGGGGCCGGCTCGGGCTACGGACGATCGTGGCCGGGCGCACCCTACGGGAACCGGGGGAACTTGGAGAAATCGGGCTTCCGCTTCTCGAGGAAGGCATTGCGACCCTCCTTTGCTTCTTCGGTCAGGTAGAAGAGGAGCGTGGCGTCGCCCGCCAGCTGCTGGAGCCCCGCCAGCCCGTCGGTGTCGGCGTTGAAGGCAGCCTTCAGGAAGCGGAGGGCCGTGGGGCTCTTCTGGAGGATCTCCTCCGCCCAGGCCACTGTCTCCTCCTCCAGCCGGTCCAGGGGGACCACGGCGTTCACCAGGCCCATCTCCAGCGCCTCCCGCGCCGAGTAGCGGCGGCAGAGGTACCAGATCTCCCGGGCCTTCTTCTGGCCGACGGTACGGGCCAGCAGCCCGGCGCCGTAGCCTGCGTCGAAGCTGCCCACCTGGGGGCCCGTCTGGCCGAAGACGGCGTTCTCTGCGGCGATGGTGAGGTCGCAGACCAGGTGGAGCACGTGGCCGCCCCCGATCGCGTACCCGGCCACCATGGCGATGACGGGCTTGGGCAGGGTGCGGATCTGCCGCTGCAGGTCAAGGACGTTCAGGCGGGGGATCTGATCGTCGCCCACGTAGCCGCCGTCGCCCCGCACCTTCTGGTCGCCGCCGGAGCAGAAGGCCTCCTTCCCTTGCCCCGTGAGGATGACCACGCCGATGGAGCGGTCGTCGCGGGCGGCGGCGAAGGCGTCCATCAGCTCCATGACGGTCTGGGGCCGGAAAGCGTTCCGCACCTCCGGGCGGTTGATGGTGATCTTGGCGATGCCGCCGTGGGTCTCGTACCTGATGTCGGTGTACGGCCGGGCCGGAGTCCAGGTGATGCTCACCGGCTGCGTCCTCCTCTCGCGTCCTTCATCTCGTCGCGTCCTTCGTCTCGCGTCCCTCGTCCAGGAAGGCCCGCACATGCCGGGCGAAGATCCCTGGTTGCTCCAGGTGAACGGCGTGGCCTGCCTCGGGAACCACCTCCGCTCGGGCCCGGGGCAGACGGGCCGCCATGCGGGCCGCCAGGGCCGTGAACTTGGGGTCGAGCGCGCCCGCCAAGAGAAGCGTGGGAGCCTCCACCTCCGGCAGGCGGCTCCAGAGGGGCTCGTGCACGCCCGTCCCCATCCCCCGCAGCGAGGCGGCCAGGCCCTCGGCCCGGCAGGCCAGGCGCTGGCGGCGCTGGCGGCGCCAGACCTCGGGCGGCAGCCGCCGCTGGCTGGCGAAGAGCGGCTGGGCCTCCCAGCGTTCGACGAAGGCCCGGATCCCCGCCCTCTCGATGAAGGCGGCCCGTGCCTCGTCCTGGGCCCTGCGGGCGCTGCGCTCGCGGGGGTCTTCCAGCCCGGGCGAGGCACTCTCGAGCACCAGGGCGCTCACCCGCTCTGGATGGGCCACCGCCAGGTAGAGCGCCAGGCGACCGCCCATGGAGTAGCCCAGCACGTCGGCCCGGTCCACCCCCAGCCGATCCAGGACGGCCAGGAGGTCTGCAGCCTGGCGCTCGATCCGGTGGCGCTCGGCCGCCGGAGCCCGGGGGTCCACCACCCGGGAGGCGCCGTGCCCGAGCAGGTCTGGGGCGATGACCTCCCGCCCGGCGGCCAGCTCCGGCAGCAGGGGGCGCCAAACGGTGGCCCGCCCCGTGAAGCCGTGGAGGAGCAGCAGGGGCCGGGCGGGGTCCCGGAGCGAGTGCCGGGCGGGGCCGGAATCCAGCCTTTGGCCGGAACCCGGTGGGCTTCCACTCCCCTGGTGCTGCGAGGTCGGCGCCGGCGGGCCCGCCAGCTCCACGTGGATGCGGGCGCCTTCCCGGGTGAGGGTGCGATGGCGCACCGTCATGGACGGGCTACCTCCAGGATGGGCGCCACGGCCGCCTCCACCCGCCGCCAGGCCTCCCGGTGCAGGGCGGCGTTCCGTTTCCGCTCGCTGCGGACCTCCACCACGGTGAGCGCTCTCTCCTCCAGGCCCGTCCGCACCGCCTCCCGGAAGGCCTCCCAACCCGCTGGTCGCAGGAGACGACCGCCGTACATCTCCACCGCGGGCCGGAAGTCCAGGCCCGTGGGCGTGGCGAAGAGGGGCTCGAAGGCGTCGCCCAGGGTCGCCTGGGGCAGGAAGGAGAAGATGCCGCCCCCGTCGTTGTGCAGGAGCACCACGGTGAGGGGGATCCGGTGGAGCCGGGCGGCCAGGAGCCCGTTCAGGTCGTGGTAGAGGGAGAGGTCGCCCAGCACCAGCACCGCCGGGCCGTCACCGCCTCCGGCCGCCGCCCCCAGGGCGCTGGAGACCACGCCGTCGATGCCGCTCGCGCCCCGGTTGGCCAGGACGCGCACCCCCGCCGCGCCCCGGTGGAAGGCGTCCAGGTCCCGGACGGGCATGCTGTTCCCCGCGAAGAGCAAGGAACCCTCGGGCAGGAGCGACGCGAGCTCGGCGAAGACCCGGCCCTCGAAGAGCTCCCCGGGCTCCGGCGCGTGCACGGCTTCGGCCAGGGCCCCGGCGCTCGCCTCCTCCAGCCGCCGCCACATCTCCAGCCAGGGCGTTTCCGCTCGGTCGGAAGCGCCGGTCCAAGGGCGCTCCGGCACTCCCAAGGGATCCAGGGCTCGGGCGGGGTCCGCCGCCCCTTCTCCGGCTGAGAGGGCGGCCGTCAGCTGCTCCGCCAGGCGCCGGGGCTCGGCCCAGACCATACGGGTGGCGGTCTGGGCCGGGTCTCGCCAAGCGGGCGCCTCGTCGACCACCCACTGGGGGACGCCGGCGTGGTGCTCCAGGAACTGGCCCAGCACCTTGGAGACGGGCGCCGCGCCCAGCCGGAGGACCCCACCGGGCGCAAGGCGCTCGAAGGCGCCCGGGACCCGGAGGAAGGCGTCGTACGTGGTGATGCGCGGGGCGGCCTCCTGCCCGCCACCCGCGGGGCCCTGGCGGAGCTGGCTCAGGGGGTCCGCCAGCAGGGGCCAGCCCAGGCGCTGGGCGAGCCGGGCCACCGGGCCGGCCAGGGACGGGTCGTCCTGGGGGCCCACCACCACCAGCCCGCGCCGGACTGCGAGGAGCTCTTCTGCCAGGGAGGCGATGGCTTCGGGCTCCAGGGAGCGCCGCCCCGCCTCCACCCGGATGCCTCCGAGGGTCGCGGCGGGGGCGTTCCGGGAGGCCAGGCCTTCCTCCCCCGGACCGGCCGCGGGCGGCCTCGGGATGAGGGGCTCCCGCAGCGGCAGGTTCAGGTGGACGGGGCCGGCGGGGGCCTCCCGGGCCAGGGCGGCCGCCCGGGCCCCGGTGGCCTGGGCATGGCGCACCATCCGGGGAGAGCCCTCGGGCAGGGGCAGCTCGAGGGACGCCTTGGCGTGGGGGCCGAAGAGGCCCACCTGGTCGATGGTCTGGGGTGCGCCCACCTCCCGCAGCTCGCGGGGGCGGTCGGCCGTCAGCAGCACCAGGGGGACGCGTCCGTAGCGGGCCTCCGCCACCGCGGGGTGGAGGTTGGCCGCGGCGGTGCCGGAGGTGACCAGCACGGCCACCGGCTCCCCCAGGGCCCGGGCCATCCCCAGGGCGAAGAAACCGGCGGAACGCTCGTCCACGTGCTGCCAGAGCCGAAGGTTCGGGGTTCGATGGGCCGTGAGCAGGACCGGCGTCGAGCGGGAGCCCGGGCAGAAGACCAGGTGGTGCACGCCCGCTTGGACCAGCGCCTCCATCAGGGCGCTCAGGTAGACGTGGGCCGCCTCAGGAGTCCCGGCGGCTTCCCAGGCGTTCACTGGGCCGCCTCCTCGAGGGCGGTGAGGAAGGGGCGCAACTTGAGCCGCCACTCCCGGACCTCAGCCTCGGGCCGGGAACCGCCCACGATGCCGCAGCCGGCGAAGAGGTCGGCGCCGTCTTCCCGCAGGAGCCCCGAGCGGATGGCGACCGCGAAGGCGCCGTTCCCTGCCGGGTCGACCCAGCCGATGGGGCCCGCGTACCAGCCCCGGTTCCACCCCTCCAGCGCCCGCACCAGCCGGAGCGCTTCTTCCCGCGGCGAGCCGCCTACGGCAGGCGTGGGATGGAGCTTCTCCACCACGTCCAGGAGCCCCGTGCCCGGGGCAAGGCGCCCCCGGAGGGGCGTGTGCAGGTGCTGCACCGTGGGCAGGCGCAGCAGCCGGGGCTCCGGGCTCACCTCCAGGATCTCGGTCAGGGGAGAAAGACCCTCGCGCAGGGCGTCCACCACGGCCTGGTGCTCCTCTCGCTCCTTGACGCTCTCCAGGAGCCCCCGGCCCAGGCGGTCGTCCTCGGCCGGCGTCTCGCCCCGGGGTGCGGAACCGGCCAGGGCCATGCTCTCCACCCAGCCGTCCCGCACCCGCGCCAGGAGCTCGGGCGAGGCGCCGAGGAAGGTGGCTCCCCCCAGGTCCAGCGCGAAGTGGATGGCACGGGGGTTGGCGGCAGCCAGAGCCGCCAGGACCCGGGCGGGGTCGAAGCCGCCCGGCCGGTGTACCCGCACGGCTTGGGCCAGCACCACCTTCCGCACCCGGCCCCGGCGCACCGCCTCCGCGGCCGAGGCCACCGCGCGCATCCAGGGCTCGGGGGCGGGCTCGTGCACCGCCAGGGCGCCCGTGGTTGCGTGAGGCGCCCCGCTGGCGCCGGGGGGAACCGCCCGAGGGGCCACGAGGAGGTGCAGGGCCTTTCGGGCGAGGCGACGGGCGATCTCCTGCGGGTCGTCGCCGGGCTCGACCCAGGCGTTCAAGGTGAGCCAGCCCTCGTCCCCGCGGGAGGTGACCAGGGCCTCCGGCAGGATCAGGAGCCCACCGGGAAAGCCGTGCCACGGCTCCTCGTCCGGTGGGTCGAACGCGAATCCACCCAGGAAAAGGGGGCCGGTGCCGGGAACCGCGGGGCCCTCCGTCACCGCCCTTTCGGACAGACGCCTCCACCCTTTCCGCGTCGTGTGGAAGGCGCCGGCACCCTCCCCGCGCAGAGTCTGAACCGTCCCCGCGCCCACCAGGGTGAGCCGGGCGCCGCCCAGGCCCTCCGCGTGCAAGAGCTCGCTCCAGAAGAGGCGTACGCCGCCGGGTGTGGCGGAACGGGTCAAGAGGACGAGGGGGTCCTGGGCGGGGATGGCCGAGACCCAGCTCGCGAGCAGGGGTTCCCCCCGCTGCCCGGCCTCCGCGATCGCCCGGCTCAGGAAGGCCTCCAGCCGGCCCACCTCGACGGGGGTGGCCGCCGGATGGACGCGGACCTGTCCGGTGCCAGCGTAGCTCCCGCCCGTGGGCTGCATCGGAACGGTTTCGCTGGCCGCCGGGGCCGTGGATCGGCCGCGGGACGCGATCATGGGCCCACCCCGCCTCCCTTTCCTCAAAAGACGCGCTGAATCGTCGCAACACTTTCACAGACCGACGGGTCGGTCTGTCGCGAAACAGTATAGGCGCGCCCTTCCGCGCCGTCAACGGATGCCCGCGCGGCACCCCGCGTGCCTGGCGTCGACCCCCACCGCTTCGGCGGCACTGCCGCGCCACCAGGCACCGCCTTGCCACCAGGGAAGGGCCCCGGGCGCGGTGAAGGGAGAAGGAGAGGTGGACGAGCGGGAGGTGGCGCACGTGAGGCGGACGGGGAGCGCAGGTGGGCCGAGGGGACTCCGTCTCTTCTTGGCCCTGTGGCTCGCGGCGATCCTGATGGTGGCCCTGGGGGGTGCCGCTCGGGCCCAGGCGCCGGTGCCGGTGCAGCCCATCATCGATGCGGACAACGGCGTGCTCGGGGCGGAGCTCTTCGCCGGCGCCGGCCGCGCCGAGCTTTTCGGCGGTGGCGGGTACGGCCTCTTCACCGGGAGCTTCCACTACCGGGCCGGCGTCACCCTGGGCGCCCTGCGCCACCGCCTCACCATGGCGTACCAGGACTGGCCGGGCAGCCTCGTGCTGGGGCGGGAGGGCCAAACGGGCGCCTCTCTTCGCTGGACCCTGAACCCCACCTTCGGCGCCAGGGTCACGCTCACCGGCTTCCAGGGCCGTCTTTGGCCGCTGGAAGCCGAGGGGTCCCAGGGGCCGGAGGTGTGGCTGCTGAGCACCGAGGCCTCGTACCGCCTGCGCCTGGGCGGCCCCTGGCTCCTTACGCCCGGCCTCACCTCGGTGTGGGGCCGTACCCTGGACTCGGGGACCACCTTCACCAGCCACCTGGCCACGGCGAGGCTGCGGCGGGGCTGGACCGGCCTGCAGGTGGCCGGCGGCACCGCCCGGAGCAACGGCTTCCCCGGCTGCTTCTGGCGCCTGGGCGGGGGCGGCAAGGTGCCGCTGCGGGGCTATCCGTCCGAGTATCGCACGGGCGAGTGGCTCCTGGCGCTGAGCCTCGAGCACCGGGTGCCCCTGCCCCTCGACCTGCGGTTGGCCCAGCTCCAGCTCGCCTTCTTCGCGGACGCGGGCGACGCCCTCGGGCCGGACCGCCGCTGGGAGGACCTGAACCTGGCCGTGGGCTACGGCACGGGCCTGGTGGTGGCCACGGCCCTGGGCGAGCTCCACGCGGACCTGGCCTGGAACACCCAGGGCGAGCTGACGCCGGCCGTCTGGCTGAGCGCCCCTTTCTAGGCCGATCCCCGTACGCCCGGGAAGCCTCGACCGGTTCGGGGCAGACTTCGCCGCGCCCCGGGCGCTTCAGCGCGTCCCCGCCTTTCAGCCCGTTGCCGCCCCTCCGCCCACGGCCGCCGCGGCCACCGCATTGTGGAAGAGGGGCCGCAGGCGCAGGTGGGCCTGGTTGTCGCGGCTGGGGTGGACCCGGTTGGTGAGGAGCACGGCGAAGAGCTCCCGCTCGGGATCGATCCAGAGCGAGGTACCGGTGAAGCCCGTGTGCCCGAAGGAGGCCGGGCTGAAGAGGTCTCCTGCCGAGGAGAAGGGGCGGCCGCCGTGGATCTGCCAGCCCAGGCCCCGCTCTTCTTCCTTCCCCGGTGTGAGGCTGCGGGTGGCCAGCCGCACCACCGCGGGGCTCCAGAGGGCCGGTTCGCCCCGCAGGGCCTTCAGCACCTCGAGGGCGAAGGCGGCCAGGTCCCGGGCGGTGCCGAAGAGGCCTGCGTTTCCCGCCACCCCGCCCAGGAAGCGGGCGTTCTCGTCGTGGACCACGCCCTGGAGGACCTCCCCCGTGTCGGGGGCGAGCTCGGTGGCCGCCGCCCGCTCCCTCAGGTCGGGGGCCGGAACGAAACCGGTCGCCTCCATGCCCAGCGGCTGGTAGAGCCGCTCCCGGGCGAGCTGGTCCAGAGGCGCCCCCGCCACGACCTCCAGGATCCACCCCAGTAGGATGTATCCCAGGCAGGAGTAGACCACCCGCTCGCCGGGCGGCTGGAGGAGCGGGTAGCGCAGGAGCTGCTGGAGCCGGTCGGCGGGGCTTCCGGGGTGTCGATAGAGGGGCTCCCAGCCCGAGATGCCCGAGGTGTGGGTGAGGAGGTGCCGGAGGGTGAGTTGCTCTTTCCACTCGCGGCTGGGCCCGCGATCGTGGGCGCCGTAGCCGGGGAGGAAGAGGCTCACCGGGTCGTCCAGGCGAATGCGCCCTTGGTCCAGCAGCTGCCAGGCCAGGGCGGCGGTCGCCACCACCTTGGTGAGGGAGGCGAGGTCGAAAAGGGTCTCCTCTTGCATGGGTCGGCGCATGGGCTGGAGGGAGGCCCAGCCGTACGCCCTGGGCCCGTGCACGTCCCGGGGGGTTCCCACCAGGATGACCGCTCCCGGGATGCTTCCCTCCTGCACGAAGTGCTCCACCACGCCGAAGGCCCGCTCCAAGCGGCCGCCGTCCAGCTCCACCCTACCCCGCCCCTTTCCCACGTCGTAGCGAACCGCCCGCAGGCCACCGCCCTTGGGATCCCCCGCACGGCTGGGCCGCCACCCGGAGGCCAGCCCTGCACCCAGAGCCCTGCGCCGGGCCCGAGCCCGAAGCCGGCTTGCGCCTCACACGCGCCCTCGGGGTGGGGGCCAGCTCACCTGCCCCAGGCGGGCCGGGTGGCGGGCGCCCGTCACCGACGGGAGGTTCGCCGGAACCCCGTGCAGCCCCTCGTCGGCCAGGATGGCCCAGGTGATGGCCTCCCGCCCCTCGTCGGGGAGGCCGTGGTCCGCGTGGCTCTCCACCACGGGCGCGGGTCGACCGGCGGCGGCCGCCTCCCGGGCCAGGGCGCGGGCGATCATCCCGCGCAGGGTGGGGTTCCGCACGCCCCCGCCGCCCAGGATCACCCTGTGCATGGGCCCTCTGGGGAAGATGAAGCGGCCGTACGCCTGGGCGAGGCTCTCGGCCGTGAGGGCCGTGGCCGTGGCCACCAGGTCGTCCGGCCCCAGACCCCTGGCCGTGCCCCGGGCCACCAGGCGCCGGGCGTAGGGCAGCCCGAAGGCCTCCCGGCCGGTGGTCTTGGGCGGGGGGCGCCGGAAGTAGGGGTGGGCGAGGAGCTCCGCGAGCAGGGCCTCGTCCACCCGGCCCCGGGCGGCCCGGCGCCCGTCGCGGTCGAAGCACTCCCGCCCGCCGGTGACCAGGCTCACCACCCCGTCGATCACCATGTTGGCGGGCCCCGTGTCGAAGGCCGTCACCTGGTGGGACTCGATGCCGGCGAAGAGGGGCGTGACGTTGGCAATCCCGCCCAGGTTCTGCACCGCCCGCCCCTCGTCGCGGTGCCGGAAGAGCAGGTAGTCCACGTAGGGGCTCAGGGGCGCGCCCTGGCCCCCCGCAGCCGCATCCGCCGCCCGGAGCCGGTTGACGGTGACCGCGCCGGTGGCCTCGGCGACCAGCGCCGGCTCACCCAGCTCCATCTGGCCGGCGCCCGGGTCGTGATAGAGGATGGGCCCCTGGAAGGCCACCAGGTGGAGCTGGCCTGGTTCGAGGCCGGCCTGCTCCATGAGCCGCCGGGCCGCCTCCCCCAGGAAGCGCCCCACCTCCAGATGGAGGGTCAGGAGGCGCCGGGCGCTGAAGCGGTGCGGCGGGTAGAGGCCGAAGATACCCTGCCGGAGACCCTCGGGAAAGGGCTCCTCGCCGACCCGCAGCACCTGCGCGCTCCGCTCGGGCCCCAGGCCGTGGCTTTCCACCAGGCAGGCGCTCACCCCGTCGCAGGACGTGCCCACCATCATCCCCAGCAGGAGCCGGGGAGGTCCCTCCCCCGCCCGGCCGCCTCTCGTCACCAAGCGTCCTCACTCCTTCGGAGCATCCCCGCCTTCCGGCTCCTTCACCGTCGATGCCCCCTATTCCCCGCCTTCGCCGTGCTTCCCGGCGCAGCCGCCGGCGGTCGCCGGCGCCGGGTTGCAGGGAACGTGCCTCTGGGTGCGACGCTCCACCAGGTTGGATCCCTGCATCAGGATCGTGGCCGCCAGCAGCGCGGCCGACGCCGAAAAGAAGACCGCCCGAAGGCCTGCAGCCTGGCCGATCAGGCCCGCCGTGAAGGGCGCCGCCACCCGTCCCAGGGCCTGGAAGGAGGCGAGGATCCCCACGGCCGTGCCCCGGGCCGCAAGCCCGATCCGCTCGGAGAGGTGGCTCACCGTGAGGATCTCCCCGGCCGAGAAGCTGAAAGCCTGCAGCGCCTGGACGGCCGCCAGGTGCGCGGGCGCCGCGAGAAAGGGGAGGATCGCCCAGCGGACCACGCCGCCCAGGTACCCCACGGCCAGCGGCACCGCCGTGCCCCACCGGTCGCCCGAACGCCCGAAGCCCAGCATGAAGGGCACCTCGAACATGGCCGGGATGGCCTGGAGCACGCCGAAGAGGACGTCGCTGACACCCAGGGTCTCCCGCAGGTAGATCGGCAGGTAGACGATGCCGGACATCTGGGCGAAGGTGAAGAGCCCGCCAGCCAGGTAGAACAGGCGAAGCTCGGGATGGCTGAGGATGCGCCTGGGGTCCGGCATCTCCTCCAGGGGCGGCCGGTCCCGGCCGGTTCGTGGGCCGCCTCCGGTGCCGCCGCCCCCTGCCGCCGGCACCGCTGCCTCCCGCGGGCGCGGGGCCGCGGCACGCCGCAGCCCCAGGACCAGGAGCAGGGTCACCAGGGCGTACACCCCGGCGGCGATCAGGTAGCTCCCCCGGATGCCACCCCAAGCCAGGAGCCATCCCAGGGAGAGGGTGGTGAGGCTCCAGCCGATGGAGCCACTGATGCGGTAGGTGGAGAAGGTGCGGCCGGCGGTGCCCGGGCGGCCCAGGGCGCTCACCGACGTGTAGAGCATGCTCACGTAGGTGGTCATGAGGAGGCCGTTGGCCGTCACCGCCAGGGCCAGGAGGACCGGCGAGCGCAGGTGGGCCAGGGCCACCGTGACCGGTGCCGTGGCCGCCACGGCCAGGATCAGGTACCGGTGCCGGCTGGCCCGGCGGTCCGAGAGGGTGCCGATCCACCCCTGGGAGAGGAAGGCGGCCAGCCCCGCCAGCGCCTGCACCAGCCCGATGGCCGGAAGGCTCATGCCCGTCTCGAAGAGGTAGACGGGGAGGAGCGGCATGGTGAGCCCCCAGGCGCCGTCGATGAGGAAGGTGGCCAGCCAGTAGACCGCGAACTCCCGCTCGCGCCCCGGCAGGGGGCTGGCCAGACGGCGAACGACCCGCTCCATTCCACCCCCGCTTGCCCATGACCCCAGTGACACGCGAACGAGAGACCCCTTCCCCGAAACCCGTGGCTGCGGTCACTTGCGCCGCCGTCTGGAACCCTTTAGAATGGCTTCCGGATCGTTCCAGATCCGGCTCCTGCGTGAGCCAAGGAGGGATTTCTCCCGTGATGCGTTTCCACCTGCACCGCTCCCTTGCCAGGCGCGTGCTGGGTATGGCGGTCCTCCCGGCCGCCCTCGTCCTCGTCGCCCTCGCGGCCGCGCCCGCGGCCGCCGACGACGGCGACCCCACCCCGCCCCGGTGGGAAGACAAGACCTACTCCTGGCACGACGACGAGATGCCCGTCGACTTCCCCGAAGGGGGCGGCGGCCCTGCCCTGAGCCTCGTCTTGATCGACGCGGAGAAGCTGAACGTCGCGGTCGCCGCGGCCCAAGGCGACAACTGGGACGTCCCCAGCTTCGAGGCTGGCCGGCCCATGCTCCTCTGGGGCGGCGGGGGAGGCGGCGGCTTCAACTCGCTGCGCTTCGGCGGCTTCGGCGCCGGCGGCGAGCTGACCGTCGACGATTCGGGCGGTACCTCCCAGTTCAGCCTCGGCTACGGCGGCGCCCGCTTCCAGTACGTGATCCGTCCCGGCGTGGGCCGGGGCGAGACGTACCCCGGCGGCCGGCTGCGCTTCACCCTGGGCGGCCTGGTGGGCGGCGGCGGGTACGAGCTGAAGCTGACGGACAAGAGGGCTGAGCCCACCAATGTGGGTCGCGACTACCCCATCCACCGCTCGGCCTCCCAGGGCTTCGTGCTCCTGGCGCCGGAGGTGGGGATGGAGCTCTCGCTGACGCCCGTCAACCACCTGGTGGTCTCCGCCTCGTACCTCTACCCCGTGACCCTTGGAAGCTCCAACGACGACCCCGGCATCCGTCCCGACCCGGCCGTGATCCAGAACCTGTCCGTCACCGTGGCCCTCATGTTCGGGCTCTTCTAGACCGGCCCGTCCGGGATCCGGCTGCCAGGGCCACCGTCTTCCTGAGCCCGCCCCTCTCCGCTGGGAGGGGCGGGCCCGCGTCCCGAGGCCGGTCCGAGCGGCCCCGACCCGCTCGGAAGGCCGTTCCCGCGGGCTGGATCGGGCGTTCCGCCCTCGAGATGCTGCCCGCGCCGCCTGACCTAGGACGTCTTCCCGTGCCTGGGCTCCACGGCCCGGTGGCTCCGCTCGAGGCTCGCGAAGGACTCGTCGGGACGGCGCACGGCCACGGCGATGAAGAGGATGTCGACCACGGCCAGCTGGCAGATGCGGGAGACCATGGCGCCGCTCCGGAAGGGGGACTCCACCGCTCCCGTCACCAGGGTGATGGCAGCGGCCCGGGCCAGAGGCGATCCCATTTGGGCCGTGATGGCGACGGTGGTGGCGCCGGCCCGGCCCGCGGTCTGGATCGCCTCCAGGACGTCCAGGGTGTTGCCCGAGTAGGAGATGCCGATGGCCACGTCGCCCTCCCGCAGGAGGCTCGCGAAGGCGGTGGCCTGGTGCGGGTCCACGTAGGCCCAGGCGGGCAGGCCGATGCGGGCGAACTTGTGCTGTGCGTCCAGGGCCACCATGCCGGAGGCGCCGACCCCGTAGAAGTGGATCCGGCGGGCGCCCAGGATCGCTTCCTGGGACCGGGCCAAGCTCTCCTCGTCCAGGAGCGGCAGCGTCTCTTGCAGGCCCTGCATCTCCGAGCGGATCAGCTTCTCCTTGATGTCGGCCAGGCTGTCGCCCACCCGGATCTCCCCGTAGATCCGGCCCTCCGCCGTCCGGGCGGAGCCCACCTCACCTGCCAGCACCATCTTGAGCTGCTGGTATCCCTTGTACCCCAACCGCTGGGCAAGCTTCACCACCGTGGACTCGCTGGTCTGGGCCCGGGCGGCCATCTCGGTCACCGAAAGGGCGGTAACCCGTTCGGGCTGCTTGAGTACGAAGTCGGCCACCCGGCGCTCCGACGGGCGCAAACTCGAGTAGCTGGCACGGATCCGGGCCAGACACCCGGGCGGCGCCTGGTTCGTCGTCGGCTCCAAGAAACTCCCCTCCTCCGGCGCGGGCAGAAAGCCCAGCGCCTCGTTCGGCAAAAGTTTTCTTCGTCGCTTGCACAAAACTTTCCTTCCCGGGAGCCCGGCGAGGGGGGTCTGCATCGCAGCCCCCCGAGTAGCCCGCGCCGGAGCGGGCGGTGCGGTGCCTTCCATTCGGGGAAGACGATCCGTGAGGAGGGGGCGAGTCGCCAGCGGCTTCGCTCCGCTTACGCGAGCATCGTTCAGACCGCAGGGCGACATTCGATCCAGGCGGCTTGGCAGTCTTCTCAGCGCCCGTGCCCGAGAGGTGCAGCGTCGAAACGGACATGCAACCAGGGCGGAGAGCCCGTTCTCAACCGCATCCCCCGCGTTCCACCACCGTTTCGCAAGCCGAGGCCGGCCAGACCTCGAGGCTGCCCGCCTGGGCGAAGGGCTGCATGAACTCGTTCACCCTGCCCTCACTCGGGGCGTCCAGGATGAGGTAAAGGGTGTGCTGGCCGTCGAGGACGCCGTCCCCGTGAATCCGGATGCCGAACCGCTCGGCGTTCGCAGGCGACAAGTGATCAAGCAACATCGCCCCCATCCGGGGATCTCTGGCGGGGCACGTCTCTGCGGCGTGCTGGTGCCGGACGACAAACAGGCTCATGGCGAATCCCTCCTTTTCCGACTTGTGAACATGATATACGGACCGCGCCGATCCGGCAACGGGGATCCTTCGGCGAAGGTTTCTCACGCTGGTGGACACCGTTCTCCCCACCGCAAGGAAGAGGCAGCGCGGTCCCTCTCGACGCGTGTGAAGTCAACGGTCAGCCGTTAACGCGTCGCGTCCACCCTCGCTCAACGGGAATCCCACCGGTAGCCGCTTTCGTGCGCTAGCGCGCATCATCGGGTGCGCGATAACGTTAACGCTGGGACGTTCATTTCACACGCGCGCGAGCCGGCCCCGACCGCCTCCAACCGGCCCCCGCCCCGCCTAGACATAGTTCAACCCCTGCGGCCACGGAAGCCGGATGGGGAGCGCCCCGGCCAGCGGGTGGCCGGCCGGCACGAGGTCGCCGCCCGCCGCGACCCCCGCCCCGAAGAGCGCCCGCACCAGGGCCTCCTCGCCCTCCACCTCCCACGTCTCGCCGTCGGGCGTCTTGAGGCCGTAGCGCCGCGCCCGCTCCTCCACAGTGCCCTCCGCTCCGGCAGGGCCCCCGGCTTCGCCGCTCACGAAGGCCCGTGCCCGGGCCCAGCGGGCGGGCAGCCGTTCCTCCCGGTACGGCGCCAGGAGGCGCCAAAGCAGCGGCCAGTCGGTCACGACCACGGTGCCGGGCAGCGCCTCCACCGGGGCGTCCGGCACGACCCAGCCGGCGGCCGCCAGCGCGTGGACGAGGGGATCGCCCTCCAGCACGGGCACGTGGAGGCGCTCCGCCTCGGCCGCCCGGAAGAGGTGCGGCAGGCTCGCGGCCAGGGCCGGTCGGCTCCCGAAGAACTCCAGGGCCATCAGGTCCCCGGGCATGGATGGGCCGGACCCCGTCACCCAGCAGGCCGCGGGCTCTGTGCCCACCTCCACCAGCCAGATCTCCTGGCGAAGGAGGAGCACGGTGGCGAAGCCCGCGGCCTTCACCAGCGCCGGCCAATCGTCCAGGGCCCGGTGCCAGCGCACCGGCTCCTGCTGGTGGAGGGCGGCCAGGATGGGGACATCCGCGGGGATCCGGGTGGGCCGGAGGGTCACGGGCAGGCTCGCCGGGCCTGGCGGTACCGAGGACGAGCCGTCCGCGGGAGCGGTGCCGCCCGCCGGTACGTCCGCCGCGCTCAGGTGGAGGCGCCGGAAGCGGCCGGCCGGGTGGGCACCGTTGCGGCGGTAGAGGCTTCGCGCACCGGAGATGAAGACCAGGGGCCGGCCCTCGGCGCGCGCCCGCTCCAGGCTGAGCTGCACCAGGCGGTCGGCCAGGCCCTGGGAGCGGGCCTCGGGCAGGGTACAGACCGAGCCCATGGAGGCCGTGGGCAGCCGGAGCCCGTGAACGTCCATGCCTCCCATCCAGAGCCCCACGTGGGAGACGGGGCGCCCCCGGTCCGTGAAGACGAAGAGGTTGTCCGCGTTCTCGGGGGAAAAGAGTTGGGGGAACTGCTCGCCCATGGTGGGCGGACGGCCCGTGGCCACGCAGAAGACCTGGTTGACCAGCTCCACCACCGCGGGGAGCTCGTCGGGTCGCACGGTGCGGGGGCCCTCGAGGGCTGAGCCCGCCCGGGTGGTGTCCTGCTGGGTGGAATCGTTCACGATGGTGCCTCCTCCCGGCCGGCGGGGCAGGCTCGCATGGTTCCCTGCCCTGCCCGCCGGACCAGATACCCACACGGCCTGCGCCGAGGAAGGGTGATCGTCCCATGTCCACCGGCTTCGCCATCCGGGGCGTGATCGAGGGCTTCTACGGCCCGCCCTGGACCCACGCCCAACGCCTGTCGCTCCTGGACTTCCTGGCCGACCACGGCTACAACCTCTACGTTTACGCCCCCAAGGACGACCCCTACCATCGGGAGCGCTGGCGGGAGCCGTACCCGCCCGAGAAGCTGGCCGAGCTGCGGGAGCTGGTGGAGCGGGCCCGCTCGGCGGGGGTCGCGTTCTGCTTCGCCATCAGCCCCGGCCTCTCCCTGCGCCACGCCGACGGGGCCGAGGTGGACCTGCTCTGGCGGAAGGTCGAGCCGCTGGCGGCGGCGGGGGTGAGCCACTTCGGCCTCTTCTTCGACGACATCGCTCCCGGCCTCAGCCACCCCGAGGATCAGGCCCGCTTCGCCTCACCTGCCGACGCACAGGCCCACGTGACGGCCCGGCTGCTGGAGCGGATCCGGGCCGCGGTTCCGGCACCGGACGCCGGCTCGGGCTTGCCCGCCTCCCGCCTCCTCTTCTGCCCCACCCAGTACCACGGGGATCCCGACTCGCCGTACCTCCGCCGGCTGGGCGAGCTGCTGGACCCAGAGGTGGAGGTCTTCTGGACGGGTCCCCACGTCTGCTCGCGGGAGCTGACGGCCGGGCACACCCGGGCGGTGGGCGAGGTGCTCCGCCGCCGACCCCTCTACTGGGACAACTACCCCGTCAACGACGGGATGATGGCGCCCGAGCTCCACATCGGCCCCTACACGGGCCGGGACCCGGGCCTGGCCGAGGCGGCCTCGGGTGTGGTGCTCAACCCCATGCCCCAGTTCGAGGCGTCCCGCTGGGTCCTGGGGGCGATCGCCCCGTACCTCGCCCGCCCCTCCGAGTACGACGCCCGTGCCGCCTGGGAGCGGGCCTGGCGGTCCGTGGCCGAGAGCCTCTCCCGCGACCCCGAACCGCTGGCGGCCGCGCTCCTCCACTTCGCCGAGGCCAACCTGGAGAGCCCCCTTCACCCCGAGCCGCCGGAGGCGTACGCCGAGCCCATCGCCCGCTTCCTCCGGGCGCCCATGGAGGAGCGGATGGCGCTGGCCTCGGAGGTGGAAGGGCTCTTCCGCCGTACCCTGCGGGAGCGGGAGCTGCTCCGATCCGCCCTGCCCGAAGCCGCCCGGCAGGAGCTCGAGCCATGGCTCGAGGAGTACGGTCGCTGGGCGGAGGCGGGGCTCCAGGCCCTGCGGCTGGTGGAGGCGGTGGTGCAGGCGATCTGGGCGCCGATCCTCCAGGGCGGAGGCGAGGAGGGGAGCCCGGCCGAACCGCCGGACCGCCTCGCGACCGCCCGCCGGGAACGGGAGCGGCTCCGGGGGATGCTGGAGGCGACCCTGGCCTTCCGCACCCGGGTGATGGGCGACGGGGTGCGGAACTTGGCCGTCCGGCTCCTTCAGGCCACCGGCGTCTACACGGGCTGAAGGAGCCCGCCGCCGGCCGGAGCCCGGCGCCCGCCCTGTCCACCCTGGCGGAGGGTGTGCAGGCGCTCGATCACCTCTTCCGGGAGCTCGCCGTGGAACCGCCGGAGGGCCAGGTAGGCGGCGCCCACCACGGGGTCCTGCACCCTCTCGGCCAGGCGGGCCCGGGGCGCCTCCCGGGCCAGGGCGCCCGCCACCCGCCGCCCCCACGACGGCCCCAGGCGGAAGAGCCCACCGGCGGCCACCACGGGCACGGTCTCCAGCGGGGCCAGGAAGGCGGCCCGCTCGAGCACCGCCCGCACCAGGAGCGCGAGCTCGCCCGCCGCGTCGTCCAGGATCCGTGCGGCCACCGTGTCCCCGGCATCCGCCGCCTCCACCACGGGGCGGGCCAGACGGGCGATCCATCCCCGGTCCCGCTCGCCCCGGTGGACCGGCCCCACCAATGCGGTCACGTCTTCTAGGCCGGCGGCCTCCCGAAGTACGGTTGTGAGCCCGGTGGCGGGGCCGCGTCCGTCGTGGGCCCGCAGGGCGGCCCGGATCGCCTCGCGCCCGATCCAGTAGCCACTTCCCTCGTCGCCCAGCAGGTAGCCCCAGCCGCCGGCGCGCACCTCCTGACCTTCAGGGCCCAGCGCCAGGGCCAGGGAGCCCGTGCCCGCGAGCAGGAGGAGGCCCGGCCCGCCCAGGGTGCCGGCCAGCAGGGCACCAACGCCGTCGTGCACCAGCTCCACGCTGGATCCGGGGAAGAGTCCCTCCACCCGGGCGCGCATCCGGCCCGCCTCGGGCTCCCGGTCCGCACCGGCCAGGGCCAGGGCGACCACCGCCACGGGTCCGTCGAGCCAACCGGTGCCTCCGCGGGCACCCGTCGTGCCCGGCGACGCCGGTCCCGCAGGCTCCAGGGATTCGCCCGGGCCGGCGGAACGGAGGCCTGCGCGCTCCGCCGCCTCGGTCACCGCCCGGGCAGCCACCTCCACCCCGGCCGCGGTCAGGTTGGAGGAGCCCGCCTCACCCCGGCCCAGGAGGCGGCCTTCCGGATCCAGCACCCAGAGCCGGGTGCGGCTGCCGCCCCCGTCCACCGCCACCACCAGGGGGCGGCGTGCCTCGCGCCCCGCCTCCCGGCCCCCCACCTCAGGCCGTCTCACCTCGGGCCGCTTCACCTCGAGCTGCTTCACCTCACGCCTCGGCAGAGGAGATCGCCTCCACCGGAGACCCCGCGGCTGTCGATGCTGGCCGTGTCGATGAAGAAGACGCCCCGGTCCACGGCGTGGTGGATGACAGCGGTGGCGGTCTCAGCGTCGGTCTCGGCGCCGAAGCGCCAGCATCCCAGACAGAGGGCCGAGATCCTCAGGCCCGTCCGCCCAAGGGTTCGCTCGCTCAAGGGCTCGCCTCCTCAAGAGTTGAACTGCCGTACCGCCGTGCCGCCTGCCGCCGGCTCACACGGCGGTGAGCCGCACGGGAGGCCGGCCGGTGGCCTGCAGCCACCCGGCCAGCACCTGAGCCGCCGCCTCCACCGAGGCCGGCTGGTCCGAGTAGGTGGCCACCCACGTCTTCACCTGGGGGAAGAGGGGCACGTCGTAGGGGCTGAGGAGTGCCACCCCCACCAGGTTGGGCGCCGCGCCGGCGAGTTCCTGCACCAGACGCCGCTGGGGCTCGGAACGGACCGCGTTGCGGACCGCCACCACGACCTGGGCGGCCTCGCGGGCCCGAGCGGTCAGCTCAGGACAAGCCCCGTCGACCTCGGCGGGGGCCAGGCGGCGCGCCTCCACCCCCGGCAGGCGCCGGGCCAGGGCCTCAGCCAGGCTCGCCCGCGCGGGAACCGGATCCTCGGCGTTGCCTCTGGGCGCGTCGGAGACCTCCACCACCAGGGTGCGGGGCGCCAGGGCCGGGTCCAGGGGCAGGTGCTCTGCCCCACACACCACGGTGACCGCCCGGCGGCCCGCCTCCTCGGCCACGCTCCGGGCCTCGGCCAGGCCCACCCGCTCCGGGTGCGGCTCGAGGCGCTCCGCCACCGGGGCCCCGCCGGAGAGGAGGCCAATCCGCTCCTTCAGGGCCAGCACACGGCCTGCCGCCTCCTCCACGCGCCGGCGGGGGATTCGCCCCCGCTCCACGGCGGTACGGAGGGCGTCCACCGCCGCCTGCTGCAGCTCCCAGGTGTGGCTCACCAGGATCAGGTCCGCCCCTGCGTCCAGGGCCTGCACCGCGCCCTCCACAGTCCCCACCCCGCCGGCGATGGCCTTCATCTCCAAGCAGTCGGTGATGAGGACGCCCTGGAAGCCCAGATCCTCCCGCAGGAGCCCCTGGAGGACCCGGCGGGAGAGGGTCGCCGGCCTCCCGGGCTCGGGCTCCACGGCCGGGAAGTGGACGTGGGCCGTCATCACCGAGAAGGCCCCGGCCTCCACCGCCCGGCGGAAGGGCCTCAGCTCCACCGCCTCCAGGCGCACCCGGTCGTGGGGCACCACGGGCAGGGCCAGGTGCGAGTCAACGGCCGTGTCGCCGTGGCCGGGGAAGTGCTTGGCGCAGGCGGCCACCCCGGCAGACTGAAGCCCCCGCAGCCAAGCGGCGCCCAGCTCGGCCACCCGCTCGGGGTCCTCGCCGAAGGAGCGGACGCCGATGACGGGGTTGGCCGGGTTGTTGTTCACGTCCAGCACGGGGGCCAGGTCCAGGGTGATGCCCACCGCGGCCAGCTCCCGCCCCATGGCCCGGCCCACCCGGTAGGCCAGGTCCGGATCGGCTGCCGCCCCCAGGGCCATGTTTCCCGGGAAACGGGTGGCGCCGTGCCAGAGGCGGGTGACGCTGCCGCCCTCCTGGTCTGCGGCGATCAGGAGGGGCACCCGGTGCGGGCTGGCCAGGGCGGCCCCCTGCAGGGCGCCGTTGAGGGCCGCCAGCTCCTGGGGCGTCCCGATGTTTCGGGTGAAGAGGATGACATTCCCCATGCGGCCGGCGCGAAGGGCCTCCTCCAGGGCGGCGGGCACGGTGCGGCCGGGAAAGCCCACCATCACCACCTGCCCCACCAGCTCCTCCACGGTCCAGCGGGTCAGATCCGGCTCGACGCGACTCACGGGCCTTCCTCCTCCCCTGCCCCACCGGCCCGCGACCCGCCCCCGTCCCGCCCGGCGTCGGCGTAAAGCAGGAATGGTTCTGCGTCTCTGCGGAAGGCAGCGGCCTGGGACTCCCACGCGTCGGCCAGGGCGTCGGGGTCCCGGCCCTCCTCCACGTGGTGGCGGAGCGCCTCCCCCCCGGCCAGCAGGTCGATGAAGGGGCGCTCGCCCCCCACCCAGGCGAAGGCCTCGGGGCGCTGCCGCCGCAGCGCGTCCAGCAGGTGGAGGCCGGTGCGCACGGGCCTGAACGCTTCCGGATCCAGCACGTGGGGCTCCACCCCGGCGCAGAGGTGGCCTGCGTGCTTGGAGAAAGTGGGCTCGAAGAAGACGGGGCGGAAGCGAACACCGGGCAGGCCGCGGCCGTTCAGCTCCTGGGCCAGCCGGTCCGGGTCGATCCAGGGCGCCCCGATCCATCGGAAGGAGTGGGCCGTACCCCGCCCTTCGGAGAGGTTGGTCCCCTCCACCAGGCAGGTGCCCGGGTAGAGGAGGAGCGTCTCGGGGCTGGGGACGTTGGGCGACGGCGAGGCCCAGGGAAGCCCCGTCTCCCGCCAGCGCCAGGTCCGCCGCCATCCCTGCACCGGCACCACCTCCAGCGCACCGCGTCCCAGGCCCGCCGCCGCCCGCCAGGAGAGGATCTCGCCCAGGGTGAGGCCGTGCCGGATGGGCATGGGGTGGTACCCTACCAGCGAGCGGAACGCGGGGTCCAGTACGTTCCCCTCGACCTCGACGCCGCCCACGGGGTTGGGCCGGTCCAGCAGGAGGAAGGGGATGCCCTGCTCGCCGCAGGCCTCCAGCGCCTCCGAGGCGGTCGCGATGAAGGTCCAGTAGCGGCTGCCGCCGTCGGGCAGGTCGCAGAGGAAGAGCTCCACGTCCTTCAGGGCCTCGGGGGTGGGACGGTGGGTCGCCCCGTAGAGGCTGTGGACGGGCACGCCCCAGCGGGGGTCTCGGGTGTCTCCCACCTTCACTCCGGCCTGGGCCTCGCCCCGAAGCCCGTGCTCGGGACCGAAGAGGGCCACCAGCCGGGCTCCGGCCTCCACCACCCGCTCCGCAACCCAGCGGGCCTGGCCGTCGATGGCGGCGCCGTTGGTTAGGAGGGCCACCCGACGCCCCTGAAGCCGCCCGGCCAGATCCTCCACCAGCACCTCGGCGCCCACGCGCACCCGGGGCGACGGGGGCCCGGCCTCGTGGGGGGCCCCGCCGCGGGAGGCATCCTCCCGCGCCGCGCCCCGGTGGCCGGCGTTCCCGGGTGTGGACCCCAGCTCGCGGCTCACGGGGCGTCCCCCGCTTCCCTCAGGTCGCAGCGCATCACGTCGAAGCGCCGGGTGATGCGGTAGCCCGTTTCGATGTAGAGGTAGCCGGCGGGCGTGGTCTCGCCTGTCCAGAGGAACCAGGCGGTGTGGAGCCCCCGGGCCCGCATCTCGGCCATGGTCAGGTGGAGGAGGATCTTGCCCAACCCCTTCCCCCGTTGGGACTCGTCCACCCCAAAGGGGCCGAAGCGCTCGTTCACGTGGTCGTAGGCGCCGAACATGGCGAAGCCCACCACCCGCCCCGAGGGGTCGGTGCTGATCAGCGTCTGGTCCATGGGCACGCCCTGGAGCAGGCTCTCCCGCAGCACCCGGCCCCAGTCGGGGTTGAAGTCCTCGTGCGCGAGCCACACCGTCTCCGCCAGGTGCGCCGGGTCCAGGGGGGAGAAGCGGTATCCCTCGGCCTCGCGCCGGGCCTGGAGGGCGCGCACCTCTTCCGGGACCTGGTAGCCCACCAGGCTCCGGTCCATGGCCACCGCCTGGTAGAGGGTCCGGAAGCCCAGGCGGTCCAGGAAGGCCGCCCCCGAGGGGTACGCCTCCCGGTCGATGCCGGGCAGGAAGTAGTTGGGCGCGTAGGGGGCGAAGGAGACGTACCGGCGCCCGCGGGCCCGGGCGAAGGCGGCCACCGCCTCCCAGAGCCGGCGGCCCACGCCCCGGCCCCTCCAGCCGCGATCGACGCCGAAGACGGTGACCCAGGCGTGGTCGGGTTCCAGGTCGTCCCCCCACATGGGGACCCGGCGCACCAAGGTGAGCATGAAGCCCACCAGCACCCGTCCGCCGGCCGGGTGCTCGGCCACGATCAGGCCCTCAGGGTCAAAGTTGGCGTCGCAGAGCACCCGGCGCGTGAAGAGCTGGAGGGTGATGGGATCCTGGGGCAGGCTCCGGTTCCAGAGGGCCACCAGGTCCTCCTCATCGCCGCCCCGATAGGCTCGGATCCGCACCTGCTCGTCCGCCACCTGCTCACGCATCTGTATGCCTCCTCGTCCACGGCCCGCCGTCGTCGGGTCCTCGGGGCCGGCCCGGCCCCGGGTCACACCGGAAAGCCGGGGAGCCCCGCCTTCTCCTTCCGCACGTTGGTCCCCCGCGGGCTCATGAGCCCCACGGCGTAGCGCGTGCCGGCCAGACACCCCCGCAGGGTGGCCAGCGCCTTATAGTAGTCCAGGTAGCGGAAGGAGGAGACCTTGCCGCCGAAGAGCTCGTAGCCCTGCACCGCGTCGACCCAGAGATCGAAGACGTCGCTCACGTCCACGTAGGTGTCGATCTCGAAGCCGTAGGGATCCTCCCAGTTCTCCGCGTACCAGAGTCCCCAAGCCCCGTGCGCGGGCAGGGCCCGCTGGATGGCGGGCAGCGCGGCGAAGAAGCGGGCGCCCTCGGTGATGAAGTGGGCCCGCTCGTGGTCCGGGTGGATGCTGCCCTGCCAGTGGGTGACGAGGATGTCGGGCCTCCGCTCGCGGATCACGTCGCAGAGGGCGACCTTCACCTCGTCGTTCAGGGGGAGCTCCGCGTCCTTGTAGGGCAGGAAGACGGTCTCCGCCCCCAGGCGGCGGTCCACCTCCACCGCCTCCCGCCGCTTCTGCTCCGCGTACGCCTCGGGCGCCAGGGTGGGGTGGCCCTTCTCGCCAGGGGTCAGGTGGACGAAGGTGGCCCGGTGGCCGGCCCGGGTGTACTTGGCCACCAGGAGTCCCGCCATGATCTCGCCGTCGCCAGCGTGGGCCCCCACCACCATGATGTGACGCGTCCCGTCGGACATGCTCTACCTCCTCAGCCTTTCAGGCCCGTCATTACCAGCCCTCGTACGTAGTGCCGCTGCAGGGAGAGGAAGAGGACCATGACGGGAAGGGTGCTCACCGCCAGGGCCGCCCGCCTCAGGGCGGCGTTGCGGGTGGGGTCGAAGGTGTCCCGCATGAGCTGGATGCCCACGGGGACCGTCTGCAGGTCGGGTGCGGCCCGGGTGACCGTCATGGTCCAGATGAACTCGTTCCAGGACATGAGGAAGACGAAGATCCCCAGCGTCGCCAGCGCTGGCCTCACCATGGGCAGGATGACCTGCCAGTAGATCCGCCACTCGGAGCAGCCGTCGATGCGGGCCGCGTCCATGAACTCGTCGGGCAGCCCCACCATGAACTGGCGCATCATGAAGATCCCCCACCAGTTGACCGCGAAGGGGAGGATGAGGGCGAAGTAGGTGCCGAGCAGCCCCGAGCCCCCCTGCCCGAAGAGGTCGTTGCCGCCCGCCAGGGGCCAGCGGGCCATGATGATGTAGTTGGGGATCAGGAAGAGGAAGAGCGGGAACATCTGGGCCACGAGCACGAAGCGGAAGATCAGCTCCCGGCCCTTGAACCGGTACTTGGCCAGGGCCAGGCCGCCCAGGCTGCTGGTGAGGAGCACCAGAACGGTGATGGAGCCCGCCACGATCAAGCTGTTCAGGTACCAGCGGGCCATGGGCATCATGGACCAGATCTCCAGGAAGACGTTCCACTGGGGCGTCCGGGGGATCCAGACCGGCGGCCTCGCCAGGAGCTCCGCGGGCGTCTTCATGGCCCCCAGGAACATGTCGAGGAAGGGCACGGCCATGGTGACCGCCCCCGCGCCCAGCACCAGGTAGACCAGCACCCGGCTCCAGCGCCGCCGCCTGGGCCTCCCCCCGCTGCCCACCGCCACGTCGAGCCGCCTCCCTTCCCGGGCCGCCGCTCTCCGTCGAGCGGCAGCCGGAACCGATCTCAGTACGACTCCACCCCGCCCTTCCGGAAGATCCGGAGCTGGATCAGGGTGATGAGCAGGATGAAGCCGAAGAGAATGTACGCCATGGCCGCGGCCCGTCCCATCCGCAGGTTCTGAAAGGCCGTCTGGTACATGTAGTTGGCGGTGACGTTGGTGGCCTGCATGGGACCGCCGTTTGTCATCACCATGATGAGGGCGAAGTTGCTCAGCCCCCCGATGAAGCCCGTGACCAGCACGAAGAGCAGGGTGGGACGCAAAAGAGGCAACGTGATGTGAAGGAACTCATCCCAGGTGCTGGTGCCGTCCACCCGCGCCGCCTCGTAGAACTGGTCGTCGATGCCCTCCAGACCCGCCGAGAAGATGAGCATGTGGCCGCCCAGACCCGCCCACACCGCCACGATGATCACCGAGAGCATGGCGATGCCCGGGTCCGAGAGCCAGTTGGGCCCGGGGATACCGAGCCATCGCAGCGCCGCGTTGATCGCCCCGTAGACGGGGTCGTAGAGGTAGACCCACATGTAGGAGATGGCGACCACGTTGGTCACCATGGGGAGCCAGTAGAAGGTGCGCCAGATGGACTTGCCCCGGCTGCGGGTGAAGACGAAGGCGATCAGGAGCGCGACCGCGGTGCCCACCAGGACCGTCCCCAGGGCGAAGACGAAGGTGTTCCGGAGCGTGTGCCAGAAGTAGGGGTCCCGGGTGAGGATGTACTCGAAGTTCTTCAGCCCGACCCACCGCGGGGTGGAGAGCGGGTTCCAGCTTGTGAAGGTGAGGTAGAAGGAGAAGCCGGTGGGCAGCAGGAAGAAGACGGCGCCGAAGAGCAACGCCGGGCTCAGGAAGAGGTAGGGCGCCCAGCGCTTGCCACCCAGGGCCCGCCCGCGGGCCGCCGCCCGCACCCCCACCCCGAGCCGGCCGCGCGCCGCCGCATCGGACTGCACGTCCTTCTGCACCGGTGCCGTGCTCATGCCCATCCCCCCTTGCGCGCCGCGCGTGACGCCCGCCCACCCGGACGGACGGGCGGGCGTCCTGGCTCAGTAGTACTCGAACAGGATGTCGTCCACCTCACGGGCAGCCGCATCCAGGGCCTGCTTGGGCGTCATCTCGCCGTAGTACGCCTTCAGGATGTAGTTCATGAGCACCATTTTGATCTCCTGACCCTGCACCACGTTGGGCTCGGCCACCGAGTAGGCGAGTGCGTCCACGAAGGGCCTGGTGTAGGTGTCGTCCAGGTCGTCGGGGTGAGCCGCGATGTCGGCCTGGTTGGCCGGGATGGCGCCGAGGGTGATGAGCATCTGGCCCATGCGGGAGCCCTGGCCGTCCCGGGCCGCGTTGAGCCAGCGGAGGAACTCCCACGCCTCCTTCTTCACCCGGCTCTTGCTGTCCACCGCCCAGTAGAAAGTGTACTGCACCGACCGCAGGCCCGCCGGCCCGGGCGGGATGGGTGCCACGGCGATCTCCTGGTAGCGCTCGCCCATGGTGGACTTGAGCGCGTTCTCATACCAGGGGGCCATGATGGTCATGGCGATGGTCCCCGTGGGGAAGTCCCAGACGGAGACGTTGGGGTCCGTGAGGCCCTGCTCGAAGGTGGCCACCAGCTTCTCCAGGGCCCGCACGCCCTCGGGCGAGTTGAAGGTCGCCTGGCTGAAGTCGTCGCTGAAGAGCTGGCCGCCCTCGGAGTAGAGGAGTGCCATCCATGGGTGGACCACGATGGAGTCCCAGCCCCGCTCGATCGCGAAGCCGGCCCGGGTGATCTTCCCCTCGGCGTTCTTCTGGGTGACGGCCTTGCCCACCTTCAGCAGCTCCTCCCAGGTCCCGGGCGGCTCGCTGTACCCCGCCTCGGCCAGGAGGCGCCGGTTGTAGACGAGCATGTAGTTGTTGATCTCGGTGGGGATGCCCCAGACGGTGCCGTCGATGGTGACCGAGTCCACCGCGGAGGGGACGTAGGTCTCCCGGACGAGCTTCTGCACGTCGGCCGGGGGCTGGTCCAGTACGCCGTTCTGCTGCATCTGAACGCCCCACAGGGAGTACAGGTGGTAGACGTCGGGGGCCTGCCCGGCCATGCGGGCGGTCAGGACAGTCTGGAGGTAGTCGGCGAAGGTCAGCTCCTGATAGACCAGCTCCACGTCGGGATGGAGCTTCATGTACTCGTCGAAGTAGGGCAGGAGGAAGTCCTTCTGCCCCTGCCCGTAGTGGGCTGCGACCACGATCCGCGTCTTGGCCTCTGCAAGCACCCCGAAGCTCCCCGCCAGCCATGCCGCGGCCAGAGCGACGGCGACCCACCTACCCAAGCGTCTCACCGCGTTCTCCTCCTTTCAGACGGGCCCCGGATCCTCGAGAGACAGTCGTCCGCGCCGGTCGGGCACACCTGCGCCGGAACCCCTGCTTGATCCTTCCACGACAAGCAAGAATATACCTCCCTGTCCGCTACGGTTACAGCAAGATTTCTTTTCTGGGACTCCGGAGACTCCTTCCCGTCCCTGGCGATCGAGGAGACCCAACCTCTCTTGCCGCGCGAATGTGTGACCTGGTACAATGACCATGGTTCTCGCCGGGGAGGTGACGCGCGTGGAGCCAAGCATCCCCAAGTCCAAGTTCAAGGCGCGTGCGCTGGAGTACTTTCGGAAGGTGCAGGAGACCGGCCAACCCATCATCGTCACCGAGCGCGGCAAGCCGGTCCTGCGCGTCGTTCCATACGTCCCCAGCAGCGATGAGGTCCTTCGGATCCTGCGCGGATCCGTCCTTGCGTACAACCGGCCGACCGAGCCCGTGGACGTCGACGCGTGGGAGTCCCTCGAGTGATCCTCCTCGACACGCATGCATGGGTCTGGTGGCTCGGTGAGCCAGAATGCCTCTCGTCGGAAGCTCGTGAGCGCATCGAGCACGCCGCCTCGCAGAACGAGGTCTACGTCTCTTCCATCAGCGTCTGGGAGGTCGCGATGCTGGTGGAGCGAGGGCGGCTCAAGCTCGCCCTGGACGTGGGCGATTGGATCCAACACGCCGAGAGCCTGCCTTTCATCCACTACGTTCCGGTGGACAACCGGATCGCGTTTCGGTCTGTCACGCTGCCGGAGCCCTTTCATCGGGATCCCGCAGACCGCATCATCGTCGCCACTGCGCTCATTCTCGGGGCCGATCTCACGTCCAAGGACGAGCGCATCCAAGCCTACCCATTCGTAAAGGCCGTGTGGTGACGTGTCCGAGGGCACGGATGATCCTACCGCCGCGACCCGGCCTCCGCTAGCGGAGGTACACCCCCACCTCCCAGAGGGAGAACGCCTTGGGGGTCCAGGTCGATGTTCCGGCCGCTTCTCCCGACGTCTGGGGCCTCTGGGTCATCTGGATCCGCACGTACCGGGCTTCCACCGGCGCCGGCAGCAAGATGCGGTCCACCGGCTGGGGCGGCTCTTTCGCCCGCTCGGCCTGCTGGTGACCGGCCACCTCGCGCCAGCGCTCCCCGTCGTTGGAGACCTCCACGCTGTAGCGGGTCGCCCAGTACTCCCAGTGGAGCTCGATCTGGCCGAAGGCGAGCACCTGGCCCAGGTCCACCTGGAACCACTCGGCGGCGTCGCTGAAGATGCGGGAGGCCCAGCGGGTGGTGGGGTCGCCGTCGACGGCCCGATCGGGGAGGAAGTCGCTGGTCGCGTCGTACCGCGGGGCCTCGTGCAGGGCTGAAGAGGCCGAAGTCGCCCTGGCCCGGCGGGTAGGGGTTGAGGAGGGCCCAGTAGGCGGCCGCCTCCACCTGCAGCTCCGCCAGGGTGCCCAGGACGTCGGCCACCCAGAGGGCATCGGGGAGCGCGTTCACCGTCCAGCCCTCGGGGCCCCACCAGACGGGCGTGAAGGAGCCCACGTGGTACTTCACCTCCCGCCTCGGGGCTAGCTCCCTCACCCAGCCCTTCAAGGTGGCCAGCTGCTCGCGCAGCCTGGGCGTGGAGGCAAGCAGGTCCCGGGAGAAGGCCTCCGGCTTCTCCCGCTCGTAGGGCGAGCTGGACGAGACGGCCTTCGACGGCGGCAGCGGGAAGAAGTGGAAGGAGTAGACGTCGATCAGGTCCCCCGCCTCCCGGACGACGGTGCGGGTGAAGTCGGCCCTGTCCACGCTGACGTTGGCGATGATCTTGATGGAGGGGTCCGCGGCCTTCATGGCCGGCACGAAGCGGCGGGCCTTCTCCACGAACTCGGACCCGCTCAGGCTGAAGTAGAGCTCGTCGCCCAGCTCCCAGTAGCGGACCCCTGCCCCCTTCTCGCCGTTCACGTAGCGGATCCAGCGGTCGGCCAGCTCGGGCTCGGCATTCAGGTTGACGCTGATCTTGGGCGTGGCGCCCAGCCGGTCGACGAGCTCGAGGAAGCGGTCCGTGTCGAGCTCGGTGGGCACGTTGGGCCGGTCCCACCGGTAGCTGGTCCCGTAGTTTCCCCCCGGGTAGACCAGGAAGCCGAAGCCGGCCACGTGCATGCGCCGCAGGAGCCCCGGATCGGGGGCGCCGTTCTTTAAGAGGGTCTCGTACAGGCGGCCACATGGACCCCCAGGAGCTCCGGGCGCAGGGGGCCGATCTCCCGGTCCGAGTGGGCCGCGACCGTCACGGTCTCCGCCGCCTGCGGGCGGTCACCGGAGCACCGGCCGCACCCGCCCGCGCCTCCCCGGGGAAGTGTGCCGCTCCTGCTACCGCCAGGGTCACCGCCATCACCCGCGCGTAGAGGCTTGCCTTCAAACCGGTTGTGCGCTCCATACCACTCACGCCTTGACCGCGCCCGCGGTGGTCCCGGTGATGAACTGACGTTGAAAGATGCCGCACACGATCATCGCGGGCACGACACTCATAGTCACCATGCCCGCGTGGATGGCGCCCCGGTCGGTTCCGTAGCGCTGCACCAGCGTTCCTCCCGACGCCGCACGAAACCGCAGAATCCATCATCCTGACCAAGCGCGCCAAGTCAGCCCTTCACGCCGCCAATCGTCAATCCCTTGATGAAATACCGCTGCAAGGAGAAAAACAAGATCATCATGGGCAATGCAGCGAGTGCAGCCCCAGCCATTTGGAGTCCGTAATCAACCGTATTCTCCTGCTGGATTGTGGTGATCCCCACCGGCAGCGTCAGTTTAAGCGGATCATTCAGCGCGATAAGCGGCCACAAGAAGTTGTTCCAGCTCCCTATGAAGGTGAAGATTGCGAGCACCGCCAGCGCCGGCGCAGCAAGTGGAACGATTATCCGGGCATAGATGGTGAACGCTCCCGCACCGTCTATACGTGCTGCATCCTCCAGTTCCGAAGGGATGGTTTTGATAAACTGTCGCATCAGAAAGACGCCGAAGACATCAGCCATGGCAGGCAGAATAACGGCCGGTAGTGTGTCGATCAGGTTAACCCTGCTCATAATGACAAAGATGGGAACCAGCGTAACCTGCCCAGGAATGATCATCATGGAGATGATCACCCAGAAGAGCGGTTCCCGCCCCGGGAAACGCTTCTTCGCAAACGCATACCCCGCCATAGAATCAAATAGGACTACTGATGTCGTGACGACGATCGCAACAACTGTGCTGTTGAGCATCCACCGCCAGATTGGGCTTGCCTGCATTAAGCGAACGAAGTTGTCCATTGTGGGAGGATTGGGGTATAGCGAGGGCGGAAAGCGCAGGATGGACTCTTGGGAGACAAACGACGTGGAAAAGAGCCAGTACAGCGGTATGACCGCCACGATCGCCCACAAGGTCAATATGATCAACACGATAGTCCTTCCCAAGTAGAACCGCAATCGACCAATCGCTGTCACGGCTCAACACCGCCTCGACCAGGATCTTGGTCAACTACCATGTCATGTTTGATATCTAATACTCGATATCTTTAGAGAGCCATCGAAACTGTAGCACTGCCAAAGCCGCCACGATCAAGAAAAGGAGAACAGCTTCAGCGCTGGCTTTCCCGAAGTTGAAGAACCGAAATGCACTATTGTAGATCTCCGTTACAATTGTTGTAGTAGCGTTTCCGGGTCCGCCACCGGTCATCACATATACGCTCGTGAAGACCTGAAACGATCCGATGGTACTCATAACCACGATGTATAGCGTGGTTGGCATAACGAGTGGCACTGTAAGGCGCCACCACTGCTGTAAACCTGTTGCTCCGTCGATGTCAGCCGCCTCGTAGAGTTCACGGGGAATCCCGTTCATTGCAGCAAGATACAGGATCACACCCGAACCGGGGGGCGAGAGAAGCGCCATCAAGATGATGCTCCACAAGGCAACACTCGGTAGGATAAGCCACTCTACCCTAGACAGACCCAGCAGCGAGAGAGCATAGTTAAAGAGCCCATAGTCCGAATCGAATAACCACTTCCACGCCATCGCAAGAACCACGGCAGAAGCCACCGCCGGCAAATAGTAAGCGGCCCGGAAGAATGTTTGCAGGCGGTTGCCCAGCGGTTGAATGAGGCTCGCTAGCACAAGTGCAAGCATCACATTGCCAGGTACGGTTACCAGGGTATAGACAGCAGTATTGCGTAGCGCCCGCCAGAAGATTGCGTCACTCAGGATTTCCCGGAAGTTGTCGAATCCCACCCAGCTCGACTCAAGAGGCCCGACATTCTGGAAGGCCATACGCACGCCCATGACCACGGGGGCGACAAGGAAGGCCGCAAAGAGTAGCATCTTCGGAAGGACGAACAGGTATCCTTCAAGCGCTTCACGCGTGGCATTCCGTTTCCATCGCGGGGCGGTCTGTGTTCCCGGCGTCGGCGGCGCAACTGAAACGGTGTTGTTCCCCATGGCCACGTGGGATCGTTCCCTTCACGCAAAGGCCAAGGGCGTTGGGCTGTGGTCGCTACGACCCCAGCCCAGCGTCGTAGGCCTATGTTCGCTGAGCTTGTGCTCCTACTTCAACCTGCTTACTTGCCCAGAATCCGGTTTGCGGCAGTCTCAGCGTCCCTCATTGCCTGCTCGGCAGGGGCATTGCCGAGAATGGCTAGCTGGAAGAATGGAACGATAGCCCGGTCGGCCTCCAGCCAACTCGGCGCCACCGGTGGTATTACCAAGGTGGGCACCGCTTCACGCTGCGCCCAAGCAAGGTACTCGTCGTTTGGATAGATGTTCCCTACGGACTTTCGGCTTGGGAACACACCGTAGTTGCTCAGTGCTTTCTGGTTCTCAGGGCTCGTGATGAACCGGGCGAACTCCATGACTGCATCACGCTTTTCGGAGTTGGTCTGTTTGAAAACCACGAAGCCACCCACACCCTCATGCAGTGAAACGGGCCTACCCAGTTGGCCAATTGGGTAGTTTGCGATACCGAAGTTGAACCCGTTCCCCTCCTGAAGCGCCTTCTCGAGTGAGCGAATCAAGAACGTCCCCTGTGCCAGCATCGCGAGATGACCATCAGTGAACATCTTGGTCATATCGGCATCCGTTACGGAGCCCATCGCCAGGGGCGAGACCTTGTATCTCTGCACAAGGTCGACGAGCTTCCCCAGGCCGGACACACCCTCAGGTGTGTTCAGCATGAACCGCTTACCGTCTTCACTGACGAGTCTACCACCGTCGGAAAGCAGAATACCGAACGACTGGTAGTACCAGGGCTGCATGATTGCGCCGAACCCATACACTTGCTGCCCGTCTTCTCCCTTGAAGGTCAGCTGCCTGGCCTTTTCCACAAACTCATCCCAGGTCCAGTTGCCGTTCACAGGCGGTTGAACGCCACGTTCCTTGAAGATGTCGAGATTCAGGTAGATTACGTACGTTGTTGTGAACCAAGGCCATCCGTAAATACTCCCATTCACAGTGTACTTCTGTAACGCGGCGGGGTAGTAGTCGGCTTGGTCTGCATCGGAAAGATACGGGTCGACAGGTTCAAGAATGCCTTGGAGAGCCCACGTTGCTGGTTGCCCGCCTGAAACTAAATCGGGGAATCGACGAGCCATGATCGCCGTATTCAGCTTCGTCGTTGCATCCGCCCAACTCAGCTGCGTCAGGTCCACCTCTACGTCTGGGTGAGAAGCCTCGAACTCAGCAATCATCTGCTTCTGCCATCCATAAACATCGCCATCCACGCTCCATGCCGGCGTAGACCACCAGTTGATGCTGATCCTTGCTGCCTCGGCCCTCGCCCCTGTGACATTAACGGCGGAGATGAGCAACACGGCTGAAATCAGGGTCCTAAGGAGAGCAGACGGGTGCGAAGAAATATTCAACGCAGACATCCTTTCATTGTGTAGGTTTTCCCCACCAGGTGTATTCTCTAGCTTCGCGGGCTTTCCTGCAACTCTCCTCGTCGCCCGTCGCTTGTCGGTTGACCGCTAGCGCGTTCCGCCTCGCTCGTAGGTGTTTCGTCCTCTCGCAGGACCGCAGCCTGCGCCGCTGCGTTGTCCGCACGTCCCGCCGCGCAGGCAGAGAGTCAATGCCCAAGGACCAGCACGTCTCAGCACCCGAGGACGTCTATTCCATTTCGTTCACCCCTTCACCGCGCCCGCCGTGAGGCCGGCGATGAACTGCCGGGACATGACCAGGTAAACGACCAGGAGCGGGAGGCTCGCGATGAGCATCCCGGCGAACAGGAGCCCCCAGTCGGTCATGTACTGGCCGAAGAAGACAGTCATCCCCAGCGGGATCGTCTTCAGGTGGTCGGACTGGATGAAGAGCAGCGGGAAGAAGAAGTCGTTCCACCAGGGCACGAAGTTGACGATGGTCACGGTAGCGAGCCCCGGGCGGACCAGGGGCAGCATCACCCGATAGAAGGTCTGGAACTCGGTGCAGCCGTCGATGCGGGCGGCGTACTCGAGCTCCTTGGGGAGCGTGCGGAAGAAGCCCGCCAGCAGGAAGACGGACATGGGCATGCCGCTGGCCGCGTAGGTGAGCACCAGCGACGCGTGGGTGTTGAGCAGGTGCAGGTCCCGCATGAGCAGGAAGAGGGGCAGCACCCCCAGCCGGATGGGGATCATGATCCCCGCCAGGAAGAAAAGGTAGAGCATGCCGTTGAACCGGAAGCGGTAGCGGGCCAGGGCATAGGCGGAGAGGGACGAGCAGGCCAGCACCACCACCGTCGAGAGCGAGGTGACCAGGACCGAGTTCCGGAAGTAGACGCTGAAGCGGGCCCGCCCCCAGACGTCCAGGAAGGGCTTCAGGCTCCAGCCCGAGGGCAGGCCGAAGGGGTCCATGAAGATCTCCCGGGTGGACTTGAAGGCGGTGAAGACCATGAGCACCAGCGGGTAGAGGAACACGGCCGCCAGAGCCGCCAGGCCCAGGTAGACCAGCGCCCGCACCAGTGCCGCCCGGCTCCGGGCCGTTCCCGGTGCCAGCGCCCTCCAACCGTGCCGCTCCACGCGTGCCTCTCCCAGCGCCCGCATCAGTACTCCACCTGCCGCTTCTGCATCTGCCGCACGCCCAGGTACGAGACCGCCCCGATCAGGAGGAGCATGAGGACCGCGATGGCGGAAGCGATCCCGATCTGCCCGGGCTCGCCGCCGGTGGTGGAGTCGCCGAAGGCGGTGCGGTAGAACAAGGTTCCCAGCAGATCCGTCGCGTAGTAGGGGTTGCCGCTGGAGCCCTGCATGACGAAGACCAGCTCGAAGGCGTTGAAGTCCCAGATGAAGGTGAGGATGGTCATCATCCCCAGCACCGGCGCCAGGAGCGGCAGGGTCACGTGGCGGAAAGCCTGCCAGCCCGTGGCGCCGTCAACGGTGGCCGCCTCGTGGAACTCGTCGGGGATGCCCTGGAGCCCCGCCAGGAAGACCAGTACCGGGAATCCGAGCCACCGCCAGGCGTTCACCAGGATGATGGTGGGCAGCGCGGTCTCGGTCTGGCCCAGCCACGGCTGCACCCAGCCGCCCAGCCCCACCGCCCGCAGCGCCTGGTTGAAGGCGCCCCAGGTGGGATTGAGGAGCATGAGCCAGAGGAAGCCCACCACCACCATGGAGAGGGTGTAGGGGACGAAGTAGACCGTCTGGAAGAAGCCGAAGCCCCGCCACTTCTTCCGGAAGAGGGCGGCCAGGGCGAGCCCCACCGTGCTCTGGATGGCCAGGGTGCTCACGAAGAAGAGGGCGTTGTGGCCCAGCGCACCCCAGAAACGCTCCTGGTAGGGCGAGCGGGTGAGCACCGCCCTGAAGTTCTCCAGCCCCGCGAACGAGCCCCGCACCAGCCCGTCCCAGTGGAAGAAGCTGTACCCCAACGAGGAGCCCAGCGGGTAGACCATGAAAAGCCCGTAGAGCACCAGCCCCGGCACCAGGAAGAGGACGTACGCGTGGCGCTCGAGCCAGCTCCGGTTCACGGCTTCACCTCCCCCACGCACCCACGCAGGGCGTCCCATGCGGCCGCGCGGGACCTCTGCGGTTGCTGATTCCCGCGCGGCCCCGATCCGGGGTGCGGAGGGCAGGCCGGCGTCCGGCCTGCCCCCTTCCCTTCCTTCGCCGTCTGGGGCCCCTCGCTTGCCGGGGAGTCCCTTCCAGGCGATGGCTCTTTACTGGAAGGGCTCGTACCAGCTCGCGAGGCCCTTCTGGATGTTGCGGGCCGCCTGTTCCACGCTCAGCTTGCCGGCGAAGACGCCCTGAAGCTCGTTCTGCAGCAGGGTGGAGCCGCTCGGCTGTCCGTAGCGGAAGGCGGTGAGCATCAGGTACGGGGTACCGTGGGCCTCCATGAGCTGAACGAGCTCGGCCAGGACGGGGTCCTGGGGCTGGGTGCCGGGCACGGCCGAGATCTGCTTGAGCGTGTCGGCGAACATCTGGCCGTACTCCCTGGAGGCCAGGAAGCGGATGAACTCCAGTGCCGCCTCGGGATGCTTGGTCGCCGCGTTAACCCCATAGGAGCCGTCCACGTACATCGTCATCGCGGCGGGCTCTCCAGCCCGTTCCGGCGGGATCGGGAAGACGCCCACCTGCAGGTTCGGGTTCATCTGGGCGAAAGTGCCCAACTCGTAGGAGCCGGCCAGCATCATCCCCGCCAGCTCCTGGGCGAACATCACCTGCATGTCGGTGTAGCCCACGCCCATGTAGCTCTCGGGCAGGTAGGGGCGCAGCTCCAGCATCTTCTCCACCGCGGCCTTGAACCGCGGATCCTCGAAGGTGGTCTCGCCGGCTACGACCTCCGAGTAGAACTCCGGGCCGTAGAAGCTGGGTCCCACCGCACCGAAGAAGGTTTCGAGCGTCCAGCCCTCCTTGGCGCCGTTGGCGAAGGGGATGTAGCCCGCCTTCTTCAGCGCGGCCGCCACCTGGAGCAGCTCATCCCAGGTCTGGGGCTCCTTCAGCCCCAGCTCCTGGAAGACCCGGACGTTGTAGAGCACCTGGACGGTCTGGAGCGCGAAGGGCACGCCGTAGACCTTTCCGTCCTTCCGGTTGGTGGCCCCCCGCAGCACGTCGGGGTTGAAGGCCTTGAGCGCCTCCACCTGGTCGTCCATGGGCATCAGGTAGCCGGCGTCGGCCAGCGGCTCCAAGCCGCCGTACGCCCGCAGGTGGATGATGTCCGGTCCCGAGCCGGCCTGGAGCGCCGTGGCCACGATGGTGTTGTACTCGGTGTTCTTGTAGGGCACGAATCGGACGTGGATGCCAGGGTTCTCAGCCTCGAAGGCCTGGATGAACTGGTCGTAGGCGGCCTGGTCTTCGGTGCGCCAGCTCCAGAAGGTGAGGTTGACCTCCTGAGCGCTCACCGGGACCGCCGGGGCCAGGATGAGTCCTGCCAGGAGCAGGAGGACCAGGCTTACCGTGATGCGCGGTGCGTGCACATCGTTCCCTCCCTTTGAAGAAGTCCAGCCTTCCGCCTATCGGTCTTGGTAAATCAGATACCGGTCACGGATCTGCTTGAACGCCTCCAGGTCGCGCTGCCACGCGGCCTCGATGATGTCCGCCGATGCGCCGTTTTCGATGCCGAGCCGCACAGAAGGATCACCCGTAAGCAGGTCGAAATGCTCGGGCCGGTCGATCTGGAAGCGGTCAGGGTAAAGCCGGCGGGCCGCCACCAGGATCTCGATACCCGCCCGAACCGGATCGAAGCGGTCCCGATCGGTGACGTGGAGCTGCACCCCGTGGACGACCTCCCCTGGGTACTTGGAGAAGGTGGGGGTGAAGCTCGTGGGACGGAAGACGACGCCCGGAAGCCCGCGCCCATTGAGGTAGCGCGCGAAGGCTTCGGCGTCCACGAAGGGCGCCCCGATCAGCTCGAAGGGCCGGGTGGTCCCTCGCCCCTCGGAGAGGTTGGTCCCCTCCAGGAGCGCCGTGCCAGGGTAAACGATGGCGGTGTCGAGGGTGGGCATGTTCGGCGAGGGCATCACCCATGTGGGGAGCCCCGTCTGATCGTACCACTCCCCCCGGCGCCAGCTCTTCATAGGGACCACGGTCAACTCGGCATCGATGTCGAACGCGTCGTTGAAGTACCAGGCCAGCTCCCCCACCGTCATGCCGTGCCGGATCGGCATGGGGTACACTCCGATGAAGGACGTGTACCCTTCCTGGATGACCGGCCCCTGGACGTCCAGGCCCCCGATGGGGTTGGGACGGTCCAGCACCACGAACTCCAGGCCGTGCTCGGCCGCAGCCTCCATGGCGTAGGCCATAGTCGAGACGTACGTGTAGAAGTGGACGCCCACGTCCTGGATGTCGAAGACCAGGACATCGAGCCCCTCCAGCATCTCCGCCGTGGGTTTCCTGGTCTCGCCGTAGAGGCTGTAGACAGGCAGCCCTGTGACGGGGTCGGTCTGGTCCCCCACGCGCGCGCCTGCCTGCTCGGCACCCCGGAAACCGTGCTCGGGTCCGAAAACGGCCGCCAGGTCGATGTCCGGGTGCTCGTGCAGGAGGTCCACCACGCTGCGGAACACCCGGTTGATCCCCGTGGGGTTGGTGATGACACCCACGCGTTTGCCCTTCAGAATGGACGGATCCTCGAGGAGGACGTCGATGCCCAGGGTCACGATCTCACCTTCGGGGGCTTCCTCTTGGGGGCGCCGGAGGCTGCCGATGAGCCCCGCCGCGCGGGCCACCAGGTCGGCTACACCCCTCCGCCAGGGGTTGATGCTCCCGTTCTCGCGGGTCGGGTGGACGCGGTTGGTTAGCACGATCACGAGGGTCCCGGTGGACCGGTCGGCCACCACGCTGGTCCCCGTGTATCCCGTGTGGCCGAAGGCTCCGCCGGTGTCGGCGAAGGCTCCCATGTACCAGGGCTCGCTCAGCTCCCAGCCGAGACCGTGGGGGCCCAGCTCGCTTCCCAGCTGGTCGCGAAGCATCTCCTCTACGGTCGCCGGTTGCAGGATCCGGCGTCCGGCGTAGGTCCCGCCGTTGAGCAGAGTTTGGAGGAAGACGGCCAGATCCCGGGCCGACGAGAAGAGCCCGGCGTGCCCGGACACGCCGGACAGGCTCCAGGCATTCTCGTCGTGGACCTCACCCCAGATCATGGGCCTGCCGGTCCACGGCTGGGCTTCGGTGGCCGCGATCCACGGGCGCCACTCGCTTGGAGGGTTGTACCGGGTCTGTCGAAGCCCCAGAGGCTCCGCGATGTGCTCCGCCACGTACCGGTCCAGCGGCTGGCCGCTCGCAGCCTCTACCAGCAGGCCGAGGGTGACGAAGCCCAAGTCGCTGTAAACATACTTCGTCCCGGGGTCGCTTTCCAGACCGGCTTCCAGCAACGAGCGGATCCGGGCCTCCGGGTCTGGCTGGTCCTTGTAGAAAGGCGCCCAGGCAGGCAGGCCGGACGTATGGGTGAGGAGTTGACGCACCGTCACCTCCTCCTTCCCGCGGGACCCAAAGGTGGGAAGGTACGTGGCCACGGGGGCGTCCAGGTCTACCTTGCCCCGTTCCACCAGCTGCATGACGGCGGTAGCCGTGAAGAGCTTGGTGAGGGAGGCGAGGTCGAAGACGCTGTTGCGGGTCATGGGTAGGGACCAGGCCATGGGCTCTCCGTCCGGTCCGTAGGTGTAGGCGTCGCCGTAGGCCTCCCACTTGAGGACCGCCCCATCGCGAGCCACGAGCACCACGGCCCCAGGGAACTTGGCCTGGCGGATTCCGTCGGCGATCAGTGCATCGATGTCTTCGAGCGCGTCGAGGTCCAGGGTGTTTAGGGTCGCCCGCGAAGCGGGACGCAGAACTGGGGGCAGGTCGGCCGGCGACTCGGCCGAACCGGTCCTCGTCGCCTTCGCGGAGAGCAGGAGGATGCCCAAGACGATCAGAGCCGAGAGAGGACGCACGCGTCGACGTTGTGCGCTCACCGTCGTTCACCTCCGGTCGGATGGGCCGCTGCACCCCTCGATCGCCCGGCGGACGAACCCTCCGACCTGCTCCAACCGCCTCTGGGCCGCCTCGCGGTCCAGGCCGCAGTGGAGCATCACGATCGCGACCTTCACCTGGTGGCCGGACTCCTGGAAGGCCTGCTCGCACGCCTCGCGTGGGGCGCCGGTGGCCTCCTGCAGTGTGCGCACCGCCCGGTCGCGCAGCTTGCTGTTGGTGGCGCGCAGGTCCACCATCAGGTTCTCGTACACCTTGCCCAGGCGGATCATGGCACCGGTGGAGAGCATGTTGAGCACCATCTTCTGGGCGGTGCCGGCCTTCAGGCGGGTGGAGCCGGTGACCACCTCCGCCCCCACCACGGGGGCGATGGTCCAGTCGGCGGTCTCCTCGAGCACCGACGGCCGGTTGCAGGTGACGCCCAAGGTCGTTGCGCCCAGCCGGCGTGCTGCCGTGACCGCGCCGATCACGAAGGGCGTGGCACCGCTCGCGGTGAGGCCCACCACCAGATCCCCCGGCTGCGCCCGGCGAAGAACCTGGGCGGCTCCCCCTTCGGCGTCGTCCTCCGCTTCCTCGGCCGCCTGCAGGATGGCGTCGAGGCCGCCGGCCAGGATCACCTCCACCGCCTCCTGGCCCACCCCGAAGGTGGGGAGCCACTCCACCGCGTCCAGGAGCCCCAGACGGCCGCTGGTGCCCGCCCCCACGTAGAGGACCCGGCGCCCTGCGGCGAGGGTCTCGGTCATCATCTCGATGCCCCGGGCGATGCGAGGCAACTCGGCCTCCACCGCCTCCACCACGCGCCGGTCCTCCCGGTTCATCAGACGAGCGATCTCCAGGGGACTGAGACGGTCGATCTCCATGCTCTGCAGGTTCCTCGACTCGGTCGTCAGGCGATCCACCATGGCTGGGACCTCCCGGTTCCGCCGTCGGCGCGGCAGGCCGCTCCAGGGTCCTACTTCGTGCCCGCGGAGAATAATCCTTCTTTCGTGATGCGTTACCAGGAAACTCTTGTTTCTATGGGCCCGACGGGCGCCACCCCGCCGGCCGGTACCCGCGCCCGCTGTGGCGCAGGAGTCGAGGGACCGGCGTGGAACCCTGGTCCCTCGGAAGCGGGCCGGCGACCTTTGGCGCCGGATGCCACCCATGAGGAGGCAGACGATGCAGACCCTCTTCGACCTCTCGGGGAAAGTGGCGATCGTGACCGGAGCGAGCCGCGGCATCGGCCAGGCGCTGGCCGTCGGGCTGGCCGAGGCCGGTGCGGACATCGCGGGCGTCTCCCGGGGTGCCCTGCGGGAGACAGAGGAGCAGGTGACCGGAAGGTATGGGCGGTGCTTCGAGCCGGTCCAGGTCGACCTGCGCCATCCGGATGCAGCCGAGCGTATCTTCGCCCAGACGCTCGAACGGTTCACCCAGGTCGACATCCTGGTGAACAACGCCGGGATCATCCGAAGGAACCAGGCCATCGACGTCACGGACGACGAGTGGGACGAGGTCATGCTTGTCAACCTCAAGCAGGTGTTCGCCCTGAGCCGTCAGGCTGGGCGGTACTTTCGAACCCGAGGCCGGGGAAAGATCATCAACATCG
The DNA here is from genome assembly GCF_001544015.1 of Limnochorda pilosa. Taxonomy (GTDB): domain Bacteria; phylum Bacillota; class Limnochordia; order Limnochordales; family Limnochordaceae; genus Limnochorda; species Limnochorda pilosa. The sequence goes on from NZ_AP014924.1 coordinate 2,609,966, forward strand.
CCTCCATGCTCTCCTTCCAGGGAGGGATCCTCGTTCCGTCGTACGCCGCGAGCAAGAGCGGCGTCCTGGGTCTCACCCGCGCCCTGGCCAACGAGTGGGCCCCCCTCGGCATCAACGTCAATGCCATCGCCCCCGGCTACGTCGAGACGGAGGCGACCCGCCCGATTCGTGAGGATCCCCAGCGCAACGCCAGCATCCTCGAGCGGATCCCCGCCGGACGCTGGGGCCGGCCCGAGGACCTGAAGGGTGCAGCCGTCTTCCTGGCGTCCCATGCGTCGGACTACGTCCACGGCGCGGTCATCCCGGTGGATGGCGGATGGTTGGCCCGGTAACAGGGGCCCCGGGGCCGGGGGTGGCTGCGCGAGGCCTTCGGGCCCGTTTCATGCTCAGCCGCACCGCCCTGCCCGTCAATCCCGCGCGTACGGATCGAAGGCGTCCCGCACCGCGTCGCCCAGGAAGTTGAAGGCGAGCACCGCGACCACGATGAAGAGCCCCGGAATCAGGAACCACGGGTAGAGCTTCAGGGCCTGGAGGGTCTGCGCGTCGCGCAGGAGGAGCCCCCAGCTCGTCATGGGCTCCTTGATGCCCAGGCCCAGGAAGCTGAGGGACGACTCCCCCAGGATCATCCCGGGCAGGGCCAGCGTGGCCGAGACGATCAGGTACGAGGTGATGTTGGGAAGGATGTGGCGGAACATCACCACCGAGTCGGTCGCCCCCAGGGCCTGGGCCGCCACCACGAACTCCTTCTCGCGCAGGGCCAGGTACTGCCCCCGCACCACCCGGGCGAGCCCCGTCCATCCGATGAGCGAGAGCACCGTCACCACCCCGAAGTAGACCTTGGCCGAAGACCAAGAGGGCGGGAGGATCATGCTCAGCGCGAGCCAGAGGGGCAGGGTGGGAAAGGAGCGGAGCAGCTCGATGAAGCGCTGGATCAGGTTGTCCAGGCGGCCCCCGTAGTACCCCGAGATGCCCCCCATCACGACGCCGATGGCGGTGCTGAGCAGGATGCCGAAGATGCCCACCGAGAGCGTCACCCGCCCGCCCAGCAGGATCCGCCCCCACAGGTCCCGCCCGAAGCGGTCGGTGCCGAAGAGGAAGAGGCGCCCTTCGCTTGCGGGGTCGAGGCCGAAGAGGCGTACCCGGGCGGGGAGGAGGCCAAGGAAGCGGTAGGGCTCCCCGGCCACCAGGAAACGGATGGGGTGGATTTGGCTCCGGTCCTCCTGGTAGCGGAACTGGAAGGTGACCGGGTCCCGGGTGCGCTCGATGCCGTAGACGAAGGGCCTTGCGTGGAAGCGCCCCTCGGCGTCCATGAAGTGGATGGGCGTGGGCGGCGCGTAGCGGTGGTCGCGGTGCATCTGGTCGAAGGGATAGGGCGCGAGGAAGGGGCCCAGGGCGATGATCAGGTAGAGGACGGCCGCGACCGCAAAGCCCGCCACCCCCACCCGGTGCCGGAGGAAACGCCGGCGCACCCGCTGGGCGCGGGTGAGGGTCCGCACCTCTGCTTCGCCCGGTGCGCGGGTCACCGGCGCTTCGACCGTCGCCACGCAGCCTCACCTCCGAACCGTCCTTCGCCGGCCGCTGCGCCCCGAGCGCCCCGGCGGCCCCCCGGGCCCCACGGCCGTCCCTCAGTCGTAGCGGATGGTCGGGTCGACCCACACCAGCAGCACGTCGGCCAGCAGGTTCCCCACCAGCATCAGGAGGGCCGACATCATGAGAAACGTCATCACCAGGTACTGGTCCTGGTTGATCAGCGCGTCGTAGAAGAAGGGGCCCATGGTGGGCAGGTTGAGGACGATAGAGGTGATGATGGTGCCCGAGAGCAGCTCAGGCAGCTGCATCCCGAAGATGGAGACCAGCGGGTTCACCGCGTTCCGCACCGCGTGCTTGTAGATCACCACCCGCTCGCTCAGCCCCTTGCTGCGGGCCGTGGTGACGTAGGGCATCCCCAGCACGTCCAGCAGGTTCCCCCGCATGAGTCGCAGGAGCCCAGCGGTCCCCGAGGTGCCGATGGCGATCACCGGCACCCAGACGTGCTCGAGGAGATCCACCAGTTTGGCCGCTCCCCACGGCGCGCCGATCATCTCGGGCGAGAAGAGGCCGCCCACTGAGCTGGCCCCAGCCCGGAGCATCAGGTACATGAGCACCAGCGCCAGGAAAAAGTTGGGAATGGACAGGCCCACGAAGCCCACGAAGGTCAGCAGGTAGTCGAGGGCTGAGTACTTGTGGACGGCCGAATAGATGCCGATGGGCAAGGCGACCACCCAGGTGAAGAGGATGCTGGCTCCGGCCACCACCACCGTCCACCCCAGCCGCTCCCAGATGAGGTCGGCCACGGGCCGCTTGTAGGCGAAGGAGTAGCCGAAGTCGCCCCGGGTGACGATCCCCTGGACCCAGAGGAGGTACTGCATCCAGGGCGGCTTGTCGAGGCCGAGCTGGGCCCGCATCTGGAAGACCATCTCGGGAGAGACCCGGGGGTTCGCGAAGTACTGGGACCCGAAGTCGCCGGGCTGGGCCTGGATGACCGCGAAAGAGACCATGGAGATGAGCACCATGAAGGGCAGCATGAGGATGAGGCGGCGGGCCACGTAGCGCTTCATGGTGGTCTCCTCTCCCCTTTCTTCCCTTCCCCTGCGCCGGCGGAAGGACCGGTCGCGGGCGTGACCGCCCCGGGGGGCGAGCCATCCACCCCCGGGGCGGCGCGAGCCCGGCTACCGGCGGTAGGCCGTGTAGGGCGTGCCCACGTTCACGCCGTCCTCGCTCTGGAAGTAGTTGCCGACGCTCTTCTGCACCGCGAGGAGGTTCATCCCCTTGGCGATGAAGATCACCGGCAGCTCCCGGGCGTAGATCTCCTGCCACTCGTCGTAGTAGGCCTTGCGCTCGGCCGGGTCCATGGCCACCTGGCCCTTCTCGAAGAGCTCGTAGACCCGGCGCTCCCAGTCGAACATCTCGCCGAAGACGGGCTTTTGCTCCTTCCCCTCCATGGTGGAGAGGTGCCAGTAGTAGAGGGGCCGGCCCGGCTGCCAGATGGCCTTGCGCAGCTGCGGATCGGCCTGGTTGCCGAAGGCCATGATGATCGACTCGAAGTCGCCAGCCAGCGCCTTGTCGAAGGCCAGGCCGAACTTGATGAGCTGCAGGTTCACCTTCACGCCGGCCTGGAGCAGCTCCTCCCGCAGGAGGGCGGCCATGTCGCTCATCGGCTGCGAGTCGACGGCGGCGGTGAGGGTGAACTCCAGGTCCTTGCCCGAGGGCAGCTCCCGGATGCCGTCCCCATCCACGTCCCGGAGCCCCATCCCGTCCAGGGTCTGCCGGGCCGCCTGGGGATCGAAGGGCCGGCGCATCTCGGCCACCTTCGGGTTGTAGAAAGCCTTGTTGGAGGGCAGCACCGGCGCGCCCGGCAGGATGGCCAGGGTGTTGTAGACCTGGTCGATGATGCGTTCCCGGTCCACCAGCTGCTCCATGGCCGCCCGGAAGCGCGCGTCGCGGAAGAGGGCCCGCAGCTCGGGGTCCTTCGCGTCGAAGTTGAAGGCCCAGTGGGGCGGCGAGGGCGTGGGGGTCACGGGGTTGCCGGCGAAGACCTGGATCGGGGCGCCCGCCACCTCTTCGCTCTTGAGGCCCGGGAAGTCCGCGGCGCTGATGGTGAGCACGTCGATGGCGCCCGCCTGGAACTGCGCGAGCTGCACCTGCTCATTCTGGACAATGAGGTAGACCAGCCGGTCCATGTAGGGCAGCGGGTTCCCCTGGGGGTCGACCTTCCAGAAGTGGGGGTTCCGTTCCAGCACCACCCGCTGGTCCACGTCGTAGCGGGCCAGCCGGAAGGGGCCGGTGCCCACGATCTGGTCCAGGGGCGTGTCGGTGGTCCAGGCCTTGTTGAAGCTGCCGGCCTCCAGGGCCGGGTTCGCCCCTTCGGTGAGGTCGGCCAGCCGGTGCTCGGGCAGCATGAGCGCGTGGGAGAGCACCCGGAAGAAGGCGCCGTAGGGCTCGGGCAGGAGGGCCCGCACCGTGCGGGCGTCCACCTTCTCCCAGCGGACCACCTGGTCGCCGAAGGTGTACCGGGCCCGCTCGTTCCCCTCGGCGTTGGGGTTCATCACCACGTGCCGCATGGTGTAGATGACGTCGTCCGCGGTGAAGGGCTCGCCATCGGACCACGAGACGGGCCGCAGGTGGAAGGTCACCGTGCGCCCGTCCTCGGAAACGTCCCATGACTCGGCAAGGCCCGGCTCCAGCTCGAAGGTGGCCGGGTTCTCCTCCACCAGCGGGGTGAGGACGTTGGCCATGATCGCGTAAGCGGTCGCGTCGATGACCCCGTAGTAGTTGAACGACTTGGGCGAGGAGGTGAGCGACAGGGTCAGCGTTCCGCCGGGGCGACCGATCTCCTGGAAGAGGGCGGGATCGACGGTCTTGGCGTGCGGCGGGGCCTGGGCAAGGGTGGTGCCGGCCAAGGCCAGTGCCAGGGCCACCACCAGCCCCCACCGGACGGTGCGGTGCATCCAGTCTCCCTCCTGTGCGGCGGTCCCGGGCGCCGGATCGGGCAACCCCTCCGCGCCCGCGGCCAGCCGTGGGTAGGCGCGCGGTTGCGCTCCACCCCTCCCTTTCGCCTTGCGGAGTAGTGATCCTTCTTCAAGCGACGTTGATTTCCTCACGAAGTTTCTTGCTTGGTGGAGGGAGAGGCCTTGGGTGAGCGGGCGAAGCTGCGCTGCGGGAGGCGCGTGCCGCGCAACACCCGGGGGATGGCCTCCGCCAGCACGCCGTAATGGCCGTCGCTCAGATGCCAGAGCTCGCATCCCGATCGGGCCGCGGCGACGGCGATCATCGCGTCCACGGTCGGTACGCGCTGGCCTCGCGTGTCCAGATCCGCGAGCACCCGCCCTGCATCAAAGCCTGTTTCCATCGTCAGCGGAAGCACATCGAACGCCTGGAAGTCTGAAGTGATCGCCCGGAGGTCCTTTTCCCGCCGGGCGCCCCGAAGGACCTCGGCGGCGATGATGCTTACGGTGGCCACCCGATCCTGTGCGATCGCCTCCTGGATCGAAGTCCTCACGGCCTCGTCACCCCGCGGGTGATAGTACTCGACCCAGAGCGATGAGTCGACGAGGATGCGGCCGGCCGGGCTCATCTTCATCGCCTGTCCCTTTGCTCCCAGATCTCTTCGGCAGTGATATCGAGGGCGATCTTCCCCGCGTGGGCAATGGCCTGCCGCTGCCTGAGGCTGCGCACGAAGAGCTCCAGGGCCATCTCCACCGCCTGGCGCTTGCTCGAGGCGCCGGAGAGATCGACCGCCTCTTCGATCAGGTGCGGATCCAGGGTCAGGGTGAGGCGCTTCACCGACACCACCTCCTTGCACCATCTGCGGATGTACGCAGATGATGTCTCCGCCCTCATGATGCTTCGGAGCACCCACCCCGTCAAGAGGGAAGCCCCACAATGGGAACCCTCGGGTCCCCTACTGCTTCACCGCTCCCCGGGTGAGCCCGGCGATGATCTGGCGCTGGAAGACCAGGAAGAGGGCGACGATGGGCAGCGCCGAGATGGCCGCCGCCGCCATTTGATGCACATAGTCGACGCCGAAGCGCCCCTGGTAGAGCGCGAGCCCGAGGGTGAGGGTGCGGGTCTCGGCGGACGAGGTGAGGATGAGCGGCATCAGGAACTGGTTCCAGGTGGTGAGGGCGGTGTTGATGAGCACCACGGCCAGGGCGGGCCGGGCCAGGGGCATCAGCACCCGGAAGAGGATCTGGAAGTCCCCCGCCCCGTCCACCCGGGCCGCCTCGTCCAGGGAGCGGGGCAGCCCGTCGAAGTACTGTTTCATGAGGAAGATGCCGAAGCCTTCCACCAGCGAGGGGAGCATCAGGGCGGCCAGGGTGTCGTAGAGCCCGATCCGCTGGATCAGCACGTAGATGGGGATCATCAGCACGTGCACGGGGATCATCATCCGGGCCAGGATCAGGGCCAACACCAGCCCGGACCCCCGGAAGGGCTTGCGTGAGAGGGCGTAGGCCACCATGGAGTCGAAGAGGAGGTTGGCCGCCAGCACCACCACCGTCACCAGCGCCGAGTTGAGGAAGTAGCGGTCGAAGCGGTCGGCCACCCACACGTCCCGGTAGTTCTGGAAGGTGATCGTCTCGGGAATGAGGTCGCCCAGCTGGTTGACCAGCGCGCCCCCGGTCCGCACCGAGGTGGAGAGCATGAGGAGGAAGGGAAAGAGGGTGCTGAGCGCCACCAGGCCCAGCACCAGGTAGAGCCCGGCCCGCCCGGCCACCTGCCGGCCCGGCGGCCGCCTGCGTCCCACCCCGCCCCGGCCTCCCCTCATCCGTGGATCCCCTCCCTCTGAACGAGCCGGTACTGGACCAGCGAAAAGACCAGGATGATGAAGAAGAGCACGTAGGCCACCGCCGAGGCGTACCCCATGTCGAACTTCTGGAAGCCCATGGTGTAGAGGTGGTACACAACGGTCGTGGTCCGCCCCAGCGGGCGCCCCTGGGTCATGACGAAGATCTCCGAGAAGATCTGGAAGGACCGGATGGTGTTGATCACCAGCACGAAGACCAGGGTGGGCCGCAGGAGCGGCAGGGTGATGCGGAAGAACCGCCGGGCAGGCGTGGCGCCGTCCACCGCCGCGGACTCGTAGAGCTCCTCGGGGATGCTCTGGAGCCCCGCCAGGAAGAGGATGGTGTAGTACCCGAAGCTGGCCCAGACGTCCATGAGCATGATCGCGGGCAGCGCCCAGCGGGTGCTGAGGAGCCAGTTGGTCCGCTCCACGCCCACCAGGGCCAGGAGCCCGTTGAGCGGCCCGTAGGGTGCGTACAGGTAGACGAAGATGGTGGAGATGACGATCACCGACGTGACCGAGGGCAGGAAGTAGGAGGCCCGGAAGAAGTCCCGCAGCCGCAGCCGCTGGTTGAGGAAGACGGCCAGGGTCACGGCGATACTGGTGGTGAACGGGATCGTGCCCACCACGAAGAAGAGCGTGTTCTTCAGGGCCAGGGCGAAGCGCCGGTCGCCCAGGAGGCGGGCGTAGTTCTCAAGCCCCACCCACTGGGGCGGCAAACCGCTCAGCGGGTTGTACTGGGTGAAGCTCAGGTATAGGGAGTAGAGGATCGGGTAGAGGCTGAAGACCAGGAAGCTGAGCACCCAGGGCGAGAGGAGCACGCCCGTGGAGCCCGCGTCCCGCGCCCGCAGCCACCGGAGCGACCCGGCGGCGGCCGGGCGCGCCCCCAGGACCCGGCTCACCCCTTCGGTCCCCGTGGGGACCGCACCCCGGTTGCCTGCCATGCACCTGCCTCCCCTGGGACCGGCGGAACTGGCCGGGCGCCTCATGGGCGCCCGGCCGTCCCCGCGTGCCCGGTGTCACGCCTCAGGTCTGCTTCTCAGAGCAGCGGCTCGATGGCGTCCTGTGCGTACTCGAGGGCCTCCTGGGGCGAGCTGAACTGGCCCAGGAGCAACCCCTCCACCGCTTCGGTGACCGCGGTGGCCATCTCCTCCCACGCCGGGTGCATGGGCGGGTGGGTGGCTTCCGCCATGGCCTCGATGAAGAGGGCGATCCCCGGGTTCGCCCGCAGGTGCGCCTGCTGGTCCGACCGGCTGAACGAGATGAGGCTCGGGATGTGGCTCGAGATGAGGTTCCCCGTCACCAGCGCCTTGGCCAGCTCGCCGGCGAGTGCCTTCTGCTTCGACCCGGACCAGACCACCAGGTAGTCCGCCCCCGAGAAGACGACGCTCTTCGCCCCCGCGGGCGCGGGGAGGAGGAACACGCCGTACTCGAGGCCCGGCGCGTCCTTCTCCAGGTTGAGGGTACCGTCGAAGATCATCCCCACCTTGCCCAGGTAGAAGGCCTGGCGGACCTCCTCCTGGGTACCCACCAGGGAGGAGGCGGCCAGCTCCTGGTAGTAGGCCAGGGCGTCGACGAAGGGCTTCTCGGTCACCCGAGCCTGGGTCCAGTCGTCGTTCAGCGTCCGCCCGCCGTTGGACCAGACGAAGGGATAGAACTTCTGCCAGGTGGTGAAACGGCCGCCGATCTTGATGGAGTAGCCGTAGAGGTCCGGATCCAGCGCGTGGATGCGCCGGGAGGCGTCCAGGAGCTCGTCCCAGGTGGTGGGCACCTTCTCGATGCCCGCCCGGGCGAAGAGGTCCTTGTTGTAGTAGACCACGTTGGCGGTGCCGAACCAGGGCAGCCCGTAGACTTCACCGCTCTTGGTGACGGGATCGAGCCCCGTCAGATCCGAGGCGAGCTCGCCCGCGTCGATGGGCGCCAGGGCCCCGGCGCCCATGAACTGGGGCATCCACGTGGAGCCCAGCTCCACCACGTCCGGACCGTTGCGGGCGGCGATGGCCACGGTGATCTTGTCGAGGCCGTTCTCCCAGGTGAGCTGCTCGTGCTTCACCTTCACGCCGGGATGGGCCTCCTCGAAGGCGTCCAGCGCGGGCCGCAGCCACTCCTCGCTCCAGAAAGTCCAGATGGTGAGCTCCTGGGCCGCGGCAGGGACCGCCAGGACCACCGGTGCCACCAGCAGCGCGGCCGCCAGCCCCATCGCGACCGCGCCGGCCTTCCCTCTTCGAACCCGTTGGAACACGACGGACCTTCCCTCCCCTGGCGTGCTCGGTGACGGGTGCGCGCGCCGTGACCCGTCCTGCACGCTGCTTCTCACCTTCGATGCCGGCGGAGTGATTTCCTGGTATGGGATCTCGTTCCAGAAGGAAAGTTTCTTTCCCCTTCGGGAGACCTGGCTTTCACCTGCTGAGGCCGTCCTGGTGCCCATGCGGTACCCATGCGCCGGAGTCGGCCGTGTGGTACGATCGAGTTGAGGGCATAGGTCCGGGGGGGTCCGCATGCCGTACGAGCGAGGGGAGCTGGAAGCCATCACGCGCCGGGCACGCCCCGGGGATGAGGAGACGATCCTCACACCCTGCGTGGCGCCGCCTCCGGAGGGCGTCGAACCTGGGGCGTGGCAGGCCGCGGTACGCGCGCGCCGGGAGTGGCTCCACCACGGCCTGGCATCGGGACGCCTGCGGGTGATGCTTGCCCTGGTGCCGGCCCAAGAGGGGCCGCTGATGGAGTATCCGGGGGTCGGCCGCGTTCCCGTGGCATCGCTGGCGCACGATGGGTTGATCCCAGCCGGAATCATCGAGTACGCGCCCCTGGCTCATGCCGCGGAACCCGTCCGGGGAGGGGACCACTGGATCATCCACTGCATGTGGGTGATCCCGCCCTTTGCACGCCGGGGCGTGGGCAGCGCGCTGCTCACCGCGGCGGTACGGGACCTGCGGGAGGACCCAGAGGTCGCGCCTGAAGCGGGCCTGGCGGTGGTGGCCTACCGGGGCGAGCAATGGTGGGGCTTCTTCGACTACATGCCCGAGGCCTTCTTCGCCCGCCACGGTTTCCGACCCGTGGATCGGGACGGTTCCCGGGTTCTCATGTACCGTCCCGTGGCGGCCACACCCATGGACCTCTTCGAACGCTGCGACGAGCCGCCCGGGGCCGGCCAGCCTCTGTACCTCATCCCGCCGCGGCAGAACCTCGAGGGAACGGGGGTCCCGGGCACCATCCCCTTGCCCGGAGAAGAAGCCGGTGCTGCACGGCCCCAAGGAACCCACGTCCGCTTCCTCTATCACAGTCGTTGCCCTGCCGCCGCCGCGGTCTGGGAGCGTCTGAAGGCCGAGGCGGGTTCGCGGCCGGGCCTCCACCTCGAGGCGGTGGACACCCGGGACCCGGGTGCGATGCGCTGGTACGGGGTGGCCAACGGCCTCTTCGTCAACGGTCGCCTGGTGCTTCACAAGGTCCCGTCGCCCGGTGAGGTCCGGGCTGCGGCCGGCATCGGCCCTTGAGCGGCGCCGTTCACCGGCCGCCTGGCTTGGCCCCGCCCATCCGACCTGACACCAGCCTTGCCCGCCCGTTGACCTCCCCTGCCCGCCGGAGGTATACTGGCGCCGGGCCGGAGGCCCTGCACCTCGGAAGCGCCGGAAGAGGGCTCGATCCACCGCACACACCCGCCCCTGTAGCTCAACGGTCAGAGCGGGCGCCTTATAAGCGCCTGATCCTGGTTCGATTCCAGGCAGGGGCACCACGCGTCGCTGATGGGATCGGACCCTACTCGAGGAAGTCCTTCAGCTTCTTGCTGCGGCTGGGATGGCGCAGCTTGCGGAGGGCCTTGGCTTCGATCTGGCGGATCCTCTCCCGGGTGACGCCGAAGACCTGTCCCACTTCCTCCAGGGTGCGGGCGCGCCCGTCGTCCAGGCCGAAGCGGAGACGCAGTACCTTCTCCTCCCGGGGGGTGAGGGTGTCGAGGACGCCCTCGAGCTGCTCCCGGAGCATGGTGAAAGACGCGGCTTCGGCAGGCGCAGGCGCCTCCTGGTCCTCGATGAAGTCGCCCAGGTGGCTGTCTTCCTCCTCGCCGATGGGCGTCTCCAGTGAGACGGGCTCCTGGGCCATCTTCTGGATCTCCCGCACCCGCTCGGGCGACATCTCCATGTGCTCGGCGATCTCTTCCGCGGTGGGCTCCCGGCCCAGCTCCTGCAGCAGGTTGCGGGAGACCCGCATCAGCTTGTTGATGGTCTCCACCATGTGGACCGGGATGCGGATGGTCCGGGCCTGGTCCGCGATGGCGCGGGTGATCGCCTGGCGGATCCACCAGGTCGCGTACGTGCTGAACTTGAACCCCTTCCGGTACTCGAACTTCTCCACAGCTTTGATAAGGCCCAGGTTCCCCTCCTGGATCAGGTCCAGGAAGGGCATGCCCCGCCCCACGTACCGCTTGGCGATGCTCACCACCAGCCGGAGGTTCGCCTCGGCCAGCTTCCGCTTGGCCAGCTCGTCGCCCTTCTCGATCCGCTTGGCGAGCTCGATCTCCTCCTCGGCCGTCAGGAGGGGTACCCGGCCGATCTCCTTCAGGTACATGCGGACCGGGTCGTCGAGCCCCACGCCCTCGGGAACGCTCAGGTCGATGTTCTCGGGCGAGTCGGGCGCGCCGTCCTCTTCGGGCTGGGCGGCTTCCTCGTCCTCGGGCGCATCGGGCACCACGCGAATCCCCTGCTCGGCGAATCGTTCATAGATCTCATCGATCTGCTCGGGGGCCAGATCCACGTGCTGGAGCGCGTCCATGATCTCCTCGTAGTTGAGGCTGCCCGCCTCCTTGCCGCGCTTGATCAGCGCCTGGACGCTCTCCAGTTGAAGGATCTCGTTCGTCTGGGACATCGGGTCTCCCCCCTTTCCTGGCCCGGCTCCCTGCTGGGCCCCACCGGGGCGGCGTCGTACCGCACTTCCCAGCCCCACCGGTCCCACCGTGCCCGGCCCTCATGCCCGCTGCCTTCCGGCACGGGCGCCCCCTGGGCGCGCCCCTCGGGCACGAACCTTATGGTACCGCATCAGCAGCCCGTTTAGCCTTTCCAGCGCCCTAACCCCGTCTTCGTCGGATGCCGCCAATTCCCTTTCAATGGTTCGCAACTCCAGGAGCCCGCGGAAGCGCCCCATCTCCTCCACGAGCTCCGTCACCTCCAGCGCGGCGGCGACCGGGCTGAGGACCCCTGCCGGGGGCTCGGGCACCGGCATGCGCGCCAGCACCCGGGCAGCCGGCTCGCCTGCCTCCATGGCGGCCTGGAGCGCCGTCGCCCAATCGGCCAGCCCGGGGCCCACGAAGAGCGGGTGCCCGAGGGTGCGCTCCAGCACGGGCAAGAGGCCGTGATCACGCTCCAACCGCCGGGCCAGCTCCCACTCGAGGCGCTGCCACCGGCTCACAGCTTGACGTTGCAACCGGGGAGACTTCGAGGGCCGTTCCCTAGAAGTATGATGCGCGATCGGCGAATGATTCCTGCCGGGTACCCTTGGGCCGGGGTCGCCTTCCGCGCCCCGAGGGCCGCCGGCCTCGCGCCGGCTGCCTGGGTGGGACCCCCGCGGCCCGGGGACCACATCCGCGGTCCGCTGCGCCCCTGCCAGGTACCGCTCCAGCTCCGCCGCAACGGCGGACGCCGAAACCCCAATGTCGTTCGCCACCCGTTCGACATATCCTTCCCGAGCCACACGGTTTTCTACTCGCGCCAGGACCGGCAAGACGCGGGTCACGGCCCGGGCTTTCCCCTCCACCGTGGTGGGCTCCTCCCCGGCCAGGATCCGAACCAGGAGGAACTCCACCAGGGGAAGGGCCCCTTCGGCCACCCGGCGGAACGCGGCCGGGCCCCCACGCCGGACGAGGCTGTCGGGATCCTCGCCCTCGGGCAGCGTGGCCACCCGCACCGAGACCCCGTGACGGGCCAGGATCTCCAGGCCCCGCAGCGTGGCCCGGTCACCCGCGGCGTCGCCGTCGTAGGCGATCACCGCCCGATCCGCATACCGGCGCAGCAGGGCGGCCTGATCCTCAGTGAGGCTGGTACCGAGGGAGGCGACGGCCTGGGTGAAGCCCGCCTGATGAAGGGCGATGGCGTCCATGTACCCCTCCACCACCAGGGCCTCCGTGCTGGGGGCCGCTTCCGTGAGCGGGTGCCCTACGGGCCCGGGCCCCGGTGCCTGGCCCCGCCCGGCCGATCGCAGCACCGGCCCTGCCACGTCCAGCGCGTAGAGGATCCGCCCCTTGTGGAAGAGCGGGCTCTCGGGGCTGTTGAGGTACTTGGGACCCTGGGCCTCGCCCAGGAGCCTGCCGCCGAACCCGATCACCTGGCCCGAGGCGTCCCGGATGGGAAAGATGAGCCGGTCCCGGAAGCGCTCGTAGGGCCCCCGCTGGCCCTCGAGCACCAGGCCCAGCACGTGCGCATCCTCGAGCAGGCTATTCCGCCTGGACGAGGGTTGCTCCGCGAGCATGCGCAGCAACCCGCCGTCGCCCGGGGCATACCCCAGGCCGAAGCGCTCCACCACCTCCGAGGCCATGCCCCGTCGCTCCAGGTAGGCGCGGGCCCGGTTTCCGGCCGGTCCGGCCAGTTGGACCCGGAAGTAGCGGAGGGCCAGGTCGTTCAGCGCCACCAGGCGGGCCCGCTCCGCGGCCCGGCGCCGGGCGTCGGCCGAGGGGGCCAGGTCTTCCTCGGGCACGCCCACCCGGCGGGCGAGGCGCCGCACCGCCTCGGGGAAGTCGATGCCTTCCCGCATCATAAGAAAGCGAAAGACGTCCCCCCCGGCCCCGCACCCGAAGCAGTGGAAGAACTGCCCCTCGGAGCTGACCGAGAACGACGGCGTCCTCTCCTGGTGGAAGGGGCAGAGGCCGATGAGGTTCCGGCCCTGCCGCCGGAGCTCGACGTGGTCCGCGATGACCTCGACGATGTCGGCCCGGCGGCGGATCTCTTCCACGGCCTCCTGGTTCCAGGGCACGGCAGACGTCACCTCGCGGCGTGCCCCGCTCCTCCACCCGGGCCTGGGCGGCGGCCAGGCGGGCCACCGGCACCCGGTAGGGCGAGCAGCTCACGTAGTCGAGGCCGGTGCGGTGGCAGAACTTCACGGAGGCGGGATCGCCGCCGTGCTCGCCGCAGATGCCCACCTTCAGGTCCGGCCGGGTCTTCCGGCCCCGCTCCAGGCCCATCTGCACCAGCTGGCCCACGCCCTCCTGGTCCAGGGTCTGGAAAGGATCCGAGCGGAGGATGCCCTTCTTCCGGTAGTCCTCCAGGAAAACCCCCGCATCGTCCCGGCTGAAGCCGAAGGTCATCTGGGTGAGGTCGTTGGTCCCGAAGGAGAAGAACTCGGCCCCCTCGGCGATCCGGTCGGCCACCAGCGCGGCCCGGGGCACCTCGATCATGGTCCCCACCTTGTAGGGGACCTGGACCCCTGCCTTCTCCATGACCTCCCGGGCCACCTTCTCCACCCGCTCCCGAAGGAAGCTCAGCTCCTCGGGGGTGCCCACCAGCGGGATCATCACCTCGGGGTGGATCGACAGGCCCTCCTTCGCCAGCCGCGTGGCCGCCTCGAAGATGGCCTGCACCTGCATCTCGTAGATCTCCGGATAGGTGACGCCCAGGCGGCAGCCCCGGTGGCCCAGCATCGGGTTGAACTCCTTCAGGCTCTCCACCTTGGCCCGCACCTCGGCCGGGCTCTTGCCCGTCTCCCGAGCCACCTCGTCCACGGCCTCCTCCTCGTGGGGCAGGAACTCGTGGAGCGGCGGGTCCAGCAAGCGGATGGTGACGGGCAGTCCCTCCATCACCTTCAGGATCCCGTAGAAGTCGTCCCGCTGGTAGGGGAGGAGCTTGGCCAGGGCCTTGCGCCGGCTCTCCTCGTCGTCGGCCAGGATCATCTCCCGCACCGCGACGATCCGGTTCTCGCCGAAGAACATGTGCTCGGTGCGGCAGAGGCCGATGCCCTCCGCGCCGAAGCGGCGGGCTACCTCCGCGTCGTGGGGGGTGTCGGCGTTGGTGCGCACGCCCAGGGTACGCAGCTCGTCGGCCCAGGCCATCAGCTCGCCGAAGGCACCCGACAGCTCGGGTTCCACCAGCTTCGCCTGCCCGGGGTAGACCTCGCCGGTGGTGCCGTTGAGGGTGATCCAGTCGCCTTCCTTCAGCACCCGGCCGTTGACGCTGATCTGGCGGGCGGTCGTATCGACCCGCACCTCGCCGGCCCCGGCCACGCAGCACTTGCCCATGCCCCGGGCCACCACGGCCGCGTGGCTGGTCATGCCGCCCCGGGCGGTGAGGATGCCCTCGGCCACGTTCATGCCGCCGATGTCCTCGGGCGACGTCTCGGTCCGAACCAGCACCACCCGCTCGCCCCTGTCGGCCCAGTCCTCCGCGTCGTCGGCCGTGAGGACGATGCGGCCCACGGCTGCCCCCGGCGAGGCGGGAAGGCCCTTGGTGAGCACCTCGAGCTCCTGGCCGGGGTCCACCATGGGGTGGAGGAGCTGCTCCACCTGCTCGGGGTCGACCCGCCGGATGGCGGTCTCCTTGTCGATGAGGCCCTCCTTCACCATGTCCACGGCGATGGTGACCGCGGCCAGGGCGGTCCGCTTGCCCGAGCGGCACTGGAGCATGAACAGCTCCCCGTCCTGGATGGTGAACTCGATGTCCATCATGTCCCGGTAGTGGGCCTCGAGCTTCTGCCGGATCTCCTCGAGCTGCTGGTACGCCTGGGGCTGGGCCTCCTGCAGGGTGCGGATGGGCTGGGGCGTGCGGATGCCGGCCACCACGTCCTCGCCCTGGGCGTTCATCAGGTACTCGCCGTAGAAGACGTTCTTCCCCGTGGAGGGGTCGCGGGTGAAGGCGACCCCAGTGCCCGAAGTCTCGCCCAGGTTGCCGAAGACCATGGTCTGTACGTTGACGGCGGTGCCCCAGTCGCCGGGGATCTTGTTGATCTCCCGGTAGCGGATGGCCCGGGGGTTGTTCCACGAGTCGAAGACGGCGTTGATGGCGCCGAAGAGCTGCTCCTCGGGCTCCTCGGGGAAGGGCTGGCCGGTGCGCTGCTGGATGAGGGCCTTGAAGCGCCCCACCAGTTCCTTCCAGTCCGCGGCGGTGAGCTGCGTGTCCAGCTCCACGCCCTTCCGCTCCTTCACCTCTTCGATGAGCTTCTCGTACTCCTCGCTCGAGACGTGGAGCACCACGTTGCCGTACATCTGGACGAACCGCCGGTACGAGTCGTAGGCGAAGCGCTCGTCCGCCTGCCGGGCCAGGCCCTGCACCGTCCGATCGTTCAGGCCGAGGTTGAGGATGGTATCCATCATGCCCGGCATGGAGACCCGGGCGCCGGAGCGGACCGAGACGAGGAGCGGCTTCTCGGGGTCGCCGAAGCGCCGGCCCGTCACCTGCTCGAGCCGGGCCATGTTCCGCCGGATCTCCTCATCCAGTCCTTCGGGCCAGCGGCGGCCGTTCGCGTAGAAGGCGGTGCAGACCTCGGTGGTGATGGTGAAGCCGGGAGGAACCGGGATGTCCAGGTTGGTCATCTCGGCCAGGTTGGCTCCCTTGCCCCCCAGGAGGTTCTTCATGTCCGCGCGGCCGTCGGTCTGGCCGCGGGCGAAGAAGTAGATGGACTTCCCTGTCGACACGTTCAAGCCCCCTCATGCAGTAGGCGCTCGAGCAGCATGGGTAAGCGGCGCCTCCCTTCACCGGCCCGTGCCGGTCCAGGCGCCTGCTTTCAGAAGAAGGGTCCCCAAAGGGTTCGGCTCCCCTGCGTGCCCGTTCTTGCACGGTGCTTCGCCACCTGGACAAGGCATCCTGCCGGCCGGGGAGCGCCGGGAAGGAGTCGGGACATTCCGGCTACTCCTCGGGACGCCACGCGTCCCACTTCACCGGCTCCCACCGGGCGGTCCGGCCCGAGGCCCGGGCCGCCCAGCCGGCCGCGGGCCTCCCCGCCTGCTCCACCCCGCCCGCTACGCCTCCACCACCCGTCGCCAGTCGCAGACCTGGTCGAAGAAGGCGGTCATCTGACCCAGCAGGTTCAGTCGGTTGGCCTGGAGCTCGGGCTCGGGGGCCATCACCAGGACCTCGTCGAAGAAGCGGTCCACCAGCGGCCGCAAGGAGGCCATGGCTTCCAGGGCCGGGCCGTAGCTGCGGGCCGCCAGGAGCGGCGTCACCTCCCGCCGGGTCTCCCCGAAGGCCCGGGCGAGCTCGCGCTCGGCCGGGTCCTGCAGAAGCTCCGGGACCACCTCTCCGGGTACGGCGCCTGCCTTCCCCTTGGACCGGGCCTGGGCCACCAGGTTGGCCACCCGGCCGAAGGCGGTGCGCACCGCGTCGAAGCTCTCGCCCCCGGCCCAGCGCTGGAACGCCTCGAGCCGGGCCAGCACCTCGGGCACCTGCTCGAAGCGGGCCGACAGCACCGCATCGACCAGGTCGTAGCGGTAGCCCCGCTCCAGGAGCACGCCCCGCATCCGCTGGCGCAGGAAGTCGAGGATCTCGGCCTCCAGGGCGTCGATGCGCTCCAGGCCGAGACCTTCGACGCGCGGCCCGTACCCTTCCAGAGCCCGGCGCACCAGGCGGGGCAGGGCCAGATCGAGGCCGCGGGCCTCCAGGATCGCCAGGATCCCCAGGGCGGCCCGCCGGACCCCGTAAGGATCCTGCGAGCCCGTGGGCGTGAGCCCGGCCACGAAGGCGCCGGCCAGGCTGTCCGCCCGGTCGGCCACGGCCAGGAGCGCGCCGGGGCGCGTCTCGGGCAGGGGCTCCCCCGCCCCCCGGGGCCGGTACTGCTCCTCCAGGGCCACGGCCACGGGCTCGGGCTCCCCCTGGGCCCGGGCGTACTCCCGGCCCATGACGCCCTGGAGCTCTGGGAACTCGTAGACCATGTGGGTGACCAGGTCCGCCTTGCTCAGGTGGGCCGCCCGGAGGAAGTGGGCCTGCTCCTCCTCAGGGAGGTCCAGCGCCGCAGCCAGGCCCTGGGCCAGCGCCTCGAGGCGGGCGGTCTTCTCCAGGAAGCTTCCCAGGCCGCCGTGGAAGCTCATGCCTGCGAGCTCCGCCACCCGCTCTTCCAGCGACCGCTCCAGGTCCTCCCGGTAGAAGAAGGCCGCATCGGCCAGGCGGGCCTTCAGCACCCGCTCGTGCCCCCGCACGATGACGGCGGCCTCGCCGGGGTCACCGTTGGACACGGCCACGAACCGGTTCTGGAGACGCCCGTCGGGCCCCGCCACCGGGAAGTACCGCTGGTGGGCCTCCATGGGGGTCACCAGGACAGGGTCCGGCAGCTCCAGGTACGCCTCGGGGAAGTGCCCTTCCAGCGCCGAGGGCCACTCTACCAGCCCTGCCACCTCGTCCAGCAGGCCCTCCCGGGCCAGGAGCCGCCCGCCGGCCCGGGCGGCCACCGCCTCCGCCTGGCGGCGCACCTCCTCCCGGCGCTCCTGGGGATCGGCCAGCACCCGCCGCTCCCGCAGCCGCTCCAGGTACGAGGCGGCGTCCACCTCCACGACTCCCGGGGCCAGCAGCCGGTGACCCCGGCTGGCCGTTCCCGCGCGCAGGCCGGCCGCCTCCACGGGCAAGGGCCGCCCGTCGAGGACGGCCACCAGCCAGCGGATGGGCCGGGCGAAGCGAAGCCCGCTCTGGTCCCACCGCATGCTCTTGGGAAAGCGCAGCCGCTCCACCAGGCCCCGCAGCAGCTCGGGAAGGACCTGGCCCGCCTCCACGGAGGGCTCCTCCACCCGGGCGAAGACGTACTCCCCCTGGTCGGTCTGGCGGCGGACCAGCGCGTCCGCCGTCACGCCCCGGGATCGGGCGAAGCCCTCGGCCGCCCGGGTGGGCCTGCCCTCCGCGTCGAAGGCGGCCGCCGCGGCCGGGCCTCGCACCTCGGTCACCCGGGGCGCCTGGCGGTCGGCTAGACCTGCGACCACCAGGGCCAGCCGGCGCGGGGAGCCGTACGCACGGACCTCGCCCACCCGGAGCCGGGCGTCGGAGAGGGCCCGCTCGGCCTCGTGCCGCAGGGTCTCCAGGGCCGGCTGGATGAAGCTCGCCGGGAGCTCCTCGCACCCGATCTCGAAGAGGAGGTCGGCCATCAGCCCCTCACCTCCGCGTGACCGGCGACGGCCGCCGGGGACAGGGCGGTTTCGGCTTCCCCGGGGGCTGAGGGAGCGCCGCCCTGCGCCTCTCTCAAGAGGGGGAAGCCCAGCTCCCGGCGATGCTCCAGGTAGCGCTGGGCCGTGCGCCGGGCCAGCTCTCGCACCCGGCCGATCATGGCCGCCCGCTCGGTCACGCCCAGGGCACCTCGGGCGTCCAGCAGGCCGAAGGTGTGCGAGCACTTGAGCACGTAGTCGTAGGCCGGCTGCACCACTCCGGCCCCCAGCAGGCGCACCGCCTCGCGCTCGAAGTCGTCGAAGTGGCGCCGCAGGAGGGCGCGGTCCGAGAGCTCGAAGTTGAAGCGGGAGTAATGGACCTCGTTGGCGTGGAAGAGCTCGCCGTACCGGATCCCCCGGGTCCACTCCAGGTCGAAGACGTTGTCGACCCCCTGCAGGTACATGGCGATGCGCTCCAGGCCGTAGGTGATCTCCGCTGAGATGGGCTCCAGGTCCACGCCGCCCACCTGCTGGAAGTAGGTGAACTGGGTCACCTCCATCCCGTCCAGCCAAACCTCCCAGCCCAGGCCCCAGGCGCCCAGGGTGGGCTGCTCCCAGTCGTCCTCCACGAAGCGGACGTCGTGGCGGGCGGGCTCGATCCCCAACGCCTGCAGGCTCTTCAGGTAGAGGTCCAGCACGTCGGCCGGCGCCGGCTTGAGGATCACCTGGTACTGGTAGTAGTGCTGCAAGCGGTTGGGGTTCTCGCCGTAGCGGCCGTCGGTGGGCCGCCGGGAGGGCTGGACGTACGCGGTCCGCCACGGCTCGGGGCCCAGCACCCGCAGGAAGGTGGCCGGGTGCATGGTGCCCGCCCCCACCTCCATGTCGTACGGTTGCTGCACGATGCACCCCTGATCCGCCCAGTAGCGGTTCAGGGCGAAGATCATCTCCTGAAGCTGCATTCCCGAATCCTCCCATCGCCGCCGGCTGGGCCGGGCAGGAAACAGAAAAAGAGACCTCGCCCACTCAGGGACGGAAGGTCTCCGCGGTCCCACCCTGATTGGCCCGCCGGTGCGGGCCCGCTCCTTTTTCGGGCTCGGAAGTGCCCTCGCAAGGCCCTCCCCCCGGCTTCCACCCGCCCGGGGTCGCTACGTGGAGAGCAATCCTGCGATTGGCTCCCTCATCGCCCCACCCGGCCGCGCGGGCCGGGTCTTGCTTGTCGGTTCGGGGCTCACCGGCCTGCCTGCGCCGCCGGGCCCTCGGTGCGGACATTATACCACAGCGCCCCGGCGGCCGGTAGCCCCGGATCGCCCGGGATCAGTCGACCTCCACGGGGACCAGCCGGCTGCGGCTCCCCTTGGTGGAGGGCTCCTTCCGCTCCACCTCGATGCTGCAGCGGCCCACCAGGCAAGCCGCGGCGGCCAGGGCCGAAAGGCGCGGCAACAGCAGCGCGGAGGCGACGCCGGCGGTCACCGGGAAGTCCAGCAGGACCCGGTCCTCGCGCCGGATCCGCACGCGGGTGATGTTGCCCTGGCGGATCAGGTCCACGAGGCGGTCCCAGGCGGCGCGGCCTCGAGCCTCCCAGCGCATGGCCGCGCCTTCCTCCTTCTGCCGGTTCTCGAAGCGCACCAAGGCCTCCACCACGTCGCCCCCGGCCTCGTCCAGGAGCTGCTTGGCTTCCGCGTATCCCAGGCCCGTGCGCTGCCGGAGGATGTCAATCCGGTCCAGCTCGTCCATGGGTCTCCTCCTTCCAGGGGGCGAGCTCCAGGCTTTCCAGGAAGGCCCTTGCCTTGAGCGGCCCCTCCACTCGGGCGTCCAGCAGGTCTTTCAACGCGTCCCGTACCTCCCGGCCGGTTCCCGCCGCGAACCGCAGGACGCCGGCCCGGGCGGCTGAGAGGCTCCGCAGCCTCCGAAGGCTTTCGACGCTGCCGGGCGAGAGCCGGCGCACCGGGCGGGAGGTCGCGCACTCCGGGCAGAGGAGCCCGCCCTCCGAGCCGTTCAGGCCCCACCCCGGCCCCGGCTGCCACGCCCGTCCACACCCCAGGCAGCCGTCGAGTTGGGGCTGGTAGCCCAGGTGATCCAGGAGCGCCAGCTCCAGGTAGCGCGCCAGCCCGAAGGGATCAGCGCCGGCGTCCATCTGCCGCAGCACCTGGAGCACCAGGAAGAAGACGGGCTCGTCGGCCTCCCGCTCCTCCACCATCCGGTCCACCAGCTCGCACGCGTAGCTGGCGTAGGCCATCCGTTCCAGATCCTCCCGCAGGTTGCGGAGCGACTCGCGGATCTCTCCCTGGCTCAGGGTTTCGAGGTCGCTCCGGCCGCGTACCAGCAGGTAGGACCCGTAGGTGAAGAGCTGGGTGGGACCCATGAGCCGGCTGCGGGTGCGCCGCACGCCCCGGGCTGCCGCCCGCACCTTCCCCTCGGACCGGGTGAGGAGGGTCACGATGCGGTCCGCCTCGCCGAACGCCTGGCTGCGGAGCACGACGCCCTCGGCGTGGTAGATCACGCAGCGCCTCCGCCTCTGGTGGCTAACGTGCGCCCCGCTGCACGAGCGTATGCCGGCATCTTGCTCTCTCCTTGGGCCGCTCCCCGGGTGCCACCGGGCTCACCGCCGAAAGATGAGGTTGAGGAGGAGGGTGAGCACCAGGCTGGCGATCAGGGAGCTGGCCAGCGGCACGTAGAGGCTGAAGCCGCCCCTGCGCACCACGATGTCGCCGGGAAGGCGACCGATGCCCGGGAGGCGCTCCGCCAGGAGGAGCACGCCGCCCAGGACCACCAGTATCAGGCCGAAGAGGATGAGCGTGCGCCCGAATGGGCCAAGCTCCGGCAAGGCTTTTCCCCCCGCCCTTCAGTATACCAGGTTCCGGAGCCCCGGTCACGAAAAGGGGGAAGCGCTGCTTACGGAAAGAGGGCGCCCTGCTCTCCGGCCGCGGCCTTCCCCTGGGACCCGGGAACCCTGCCCAGGTGGGCGTAGGCCGCCGCCGTCGCCACCCGCCCCCGGGGGGTGCGCTGCAGCAGGCCCTTCTGCATCAGGAAGGGCTCGTAGACGTCCTCCAGCGTCTCCACGTCCTCGCTCACCGCGGCCGCCAGGGTCTCCACGCCCACGGGCCCACCCTCGAAGAGGTCGATGATGGCCGCCAGGACCCTCCGGTCGTTTCGATCGAGCCCGGCCTCGTCCACGTCCAGCAGGGCCAGGGCTTCCCGCGCCATGGGGGCGGTGATGCGCCCTTGGCCGCGCACCTGGGCCACGTCCCGCACGCGGCGCAGCAGCCGCAGCGCCACCCGCGGCGTGCCTCGCGAGCGGCCCGCGAGCTCCGCCAGACCGCCCGGGTCCGCCTCGACCCCCAGGGCCGCCGCAGCCCGCTCTAGAATCTCCTGCAGCTCCTGGGGGGAGTAATACTCCAGCCGCCCCAGGACGCCGAAGCGGTCCCGCAGGGGCGAGGTGAGCATACCCTGGCGGGTGGTGGCTCCCACCAGGGTGAAGGGGGGCAGCTCCAGTCGGACCGATCGGGCCGCCGGCCCCTGGCCGATGACGATGTCGACGGCCCCGTCCTCCATGGCCGGGTAGAGGACCTCCTCCACCGGCCGGCTGAGGCGGTGGATCTCGTCAATGAAGAGCACGTCCCGGGGCTCCAGGTTGGTGAGGATGGCGATCAGGTCGCCCTGGCGCTCAATGGCGGGCCCGCTGGTGACGCGGATGCCGACCCCCAGCTCGTTGGCCACGATGTTGGCCAGGGTGGTCTTGCCCAGCCCCGGCGGCCCCGAGAAGAGCACGTGGTCCAGCGCCTCACCCCGCTGGCGGGCGGCCTCGATGAAGATGGCCAGGTTCTCCTTCACCCGCTTCTGGCCCACGTAGGCGGCCAGGGTGCGGGGGCGGAGCACCTGGTCCAGCTCGGCCTCGCCCGCGCCGGCCTCGGCCTCAAGCAGCCGGTCGCGCCGGATCGGCCCTCCTGGTTCATGCGCCATGGCGTTCGCTCCCCATCAGCTTCAGCGCTCGACGGATCAGGTCCGCGACCGGGGGCAGCGCCGCGCCGTCTCCAGCGGCTCCCGTTCCGGGCGATCCCCCGGCGGTGGCCGTCTCCCCTTCCCGGCCGGATGTTCGCGGGGCACGTTCCTCCCGCCAGACCGCCAGCGCCCGCTCCACCGCGTCCCGCGCCTCGGCCTCGCGATAGCCCAGGGTCATGAGGGCCTCCTCCGCCTCCCGGACGGGACCCGCCAACCCACCGGGCCAGGCGGCCGCCGCCGCGGGCAGCTCCCGGTCGAAGGCGCCGGCCAGCTCCAGGAGGAGCCTCTGCGCCGTCTTCTTGCCGATGCCGGGTACCCGCACCAGCTGCTGCACGTCGCCCGACCGGACCGCCTCCACCAACCGGTCACCCGGCAACGCGGAGAGGATCTGCAAGGCCATCCGGGGCCCCACCCCCGACACCTGCAGCAACCTCAGGAAGTGGCGACGGTCGCGATCCTCCAGAAACCCGTAAAGCTGGAGCGCATCCTCCCGGAGGAGAGTGTGGACTTCGAGTTCCACCGTCTCGCCGAGCCGGGGCAGCCGGGCCAGGTCGGACGTGGTGCAGAAGACCTGGTAGCCCACGCCGCCCGCGTCCACCACCAGCTCGCCCGCGTCGACGGCCGCCAGTCTCCCCCGCAGCCGCCGGATCACTGCCCGCGCCCTCCCGTGTGCGCGTGACAGATGGCCACCGCCATGGCGTCGGCCACGTCGTCGGGGGATGGGTCTCGATCCAGCCGCAGGAGGCCCCGCACCATGTAGATCACCTGATGCTTGTCCGCAGCGCCGGTCCCCGTCACCGCCACCTTCACGTGCTGCGGGTTGTACTCGGCCACGGGAACCCCCGCCTCGGCCGCGGCCAAGAGGCAGACGCCCCGGGCCTGGGCCACCTGGATGCCGGTGGTGATGTTGCGGTTGAAGAAGAGCTCCTCCACGGCCATCACGTCCGGGCGCTCCTCCTGCAGGAAGCCGCGGACCTGGCGGTGGAGCGCGAGGAGCCGGGCGCCCGACTCCTCACCCGGGGGTGTGCGGAAGACCCCGGCCGGCCCCGCCGAAAGCCGGCCGCCCTCGGACAGGACCAGGGCGAAGCCCGTGGTTCCCAGGCCCGGATCGATTCCCGCGACGCGCACCGGATCAGCCCCCCCGTCGACCGGCTCTTACTTCGACGCCTCGGATCCCAGCCCTTCCATGATCTGGAGCCGCTCGGTCTCGCTGGTGAAGGGGATCCCCGCCTCCAGGGTCTCTCGCTGGTAGGACGGCAGCTCGCCGGCCGGAAGGCCCAGATCCTCCCGGAGGACGCTGCACCCGCCCGGCAGGCCGTCGAAGACGGCCACCTTTCCCCGGTGGATCCCCAGGAAGCGGCCCTCGGCGGGCCGGCAGGGCTGGTTGGACGCGAGGTTCACCGGCAGCCAGGGCCAAGCGCGCCCCACCAGCAGCACCGCCGCCGCCACGCCCAGCACCATCGCCACCACCCGCCGGCGGGCCCGCCGGCCCCGCCCGCCCGCCGGCCGCAGCAGCCGTCCGAGCCACCGGCGCATCCGACCAAGCTCCCGCGCCATGCCCTCGCCCCCCGTGCCGCGGCCCGCCGGCACGCGCCGAACCCGGCCCGCACCGGGTTTCACTAAATGGTAGGCGCGAGCCGGCCCGGACATGCCGGTGCCGCAGCACTTCCGGGCCCCTGGGCCTTCGGGGCCGAGGCTCCCGCGGGCGGCGGTCAGGCTTCGAGCTTCTCGAGGATCTCGTCGGGGATCTCCAGGTTGGTGTACACCTGCTGGACGTCGTCGTTCTCTTCCAGCGCATCGATGAGCTTCAGGACCTTGCGCGTGCCGGCCTCGTCCAGCTCCACGGTGGTGCGGGGACGGTACGTGAGCTCCGCCGATCGGATGCGCAGCCCCTGGTCCTCCAGGGCCCGGCGCACCGCGTCCAGCTCCTGGGGGGAGGTGAGGATCACGAAGCGATCCTCCGCTTCCTCCACGTCCTCGGCGCCCGCGTCGGCCGCCAGGAGCATGACCTCGTCCAGGCCGGGGGCTCCTGCCCGGTCCACCTCCACCAGACCCCGGACGTCGAACATCCAGGCGACCGAACCAGCTTCGCCCAGGCTTCCGTCGTGGCGCGAGAAGAGGTAACGGACGTCGCCCGCTGCCCGGTTGCGGTTGTCGGTCATGATGTCCACCAGCACCGCCACTCCGCCCGGCGCGTACCCCTCGTAGGTGAACTGCTCGTACGCCTCGCCGCCCAGCTCGCCCGTGCCCCGCCTGATCGCACGATCGATGGACTCATTGGGCATGTTGGCATCCTTGGCCTTGTCGATGGCCAGCCGGAGCTGGAAGTTCGCCTCAGGATCGCCCCCGCCGTTCCGGGCCGCCACCGTGATCTGCCGCGACAGCTTGGTGAAGACCTGGCCGCGCCGGGCGTCTTCCTTGGTCTTCTTGTGCTTGATGTTCGCCCATTTCGAGTGCCCGGACACCTTCATCACCTGCCTTCCCGCCCATTCTAGCACAGGCTCCGGGGGGGCCGGAAGGGCCCGCCGGGATCGCACCCGTTGCGATCCCCAGGGCGCGTCGGCGCCGGCTGCCCTGACGGCAAACGACCTGACGGAGGCTCGGATCCCTGCCGGACCCCGGGGACTGCTTCGCGGCCTCGGCCCCGCTAGACCCGGGCGAGCTGGTCGGCGGTCCTGAAGAGGAAGAACACCAGGAGGAGCACCGTGAGCAGGAGCAGCAGCGGGCTCATGAGCCCCGTGAGGATCACCAGGTTGTATCCAGCATGAAGGAAGGCCGCGGTCAGGAAGAAGCCGGCGGCCACCACCGGCTCGGGGCCCCGGAACCGGTGCCAGGCGGTGCCGAGCCCCACCATGCCGCTGAAGCCCGCATGAACCCAGGCCGTAACCAGGGCCCGCAACGGCCCCAGGGACCACCCGAGGGCGGCGCCGTAAAGCAGGTTCTCGGCGGTGGCGAAGCCCAGGCCCGCCACGCCCCCGTAAACCAGCCCGTCCACCACCTGGCTGAAGGCCCGGCTCCGGAAGGCCCCCTGCCAGGCGGCCAGCCACTTCACCCCCTCCTCGATGAACCCCACGGCCACCACACCCACCACAAGCCCGGGCCCCACCGCCGCCGCCTCCACGGTGCGCCAGGGAACCCCGCCGGTGCCGCTCAGCAGAGGGCGCAGGGGAGCCTCCAGGGCCAGGGCCGGAAACACCGAGGCCGCCCCCAGCACGTACGTCCCCAGGATCACAGGCCACGGCTCCGGCTCCGCCCGGTCGCTCCGGCGGAGCATCCAGACCCAGGTCAGGGCCAGCAGGAAGGAGATCAACCCGCCCGTCAGGGCGCTCACGAGACCACCCCCGCATCAGCCTGCCCCACCACCGGTGCGGCTAGGATGAATCCGACGGGGTCGCCCTGCGGGGGCCGAGGGCAAGGACGGCGTAGTGGATCCCGGCCGCCACCGAGAGGAGCACGCCGGCCAGGACCACGGCCGCGCCCCGGTCCCAGCCCAGTGCCGTCGCCGCAGCGCCGCCGTAGAGGACGACCGTGGCAGCCTTTCCCAGCCCCCGGGCCGGCACCACCCGCCGGCCCCCCCGGAAGAGCCACGCCGCCGCGAGCACCTGGACAGCCTCCTTCGCCAGCAGCAGGCCGGCGACCCAGGTGGGCAAGAGGCCGCGCCACGCCAGCGCCAGGAGCACCGAAACCAGGGTGAGCTTGTCGGCCAGCGGATCCAGGAGGACCCCCAACTCCGACACCTCGCCCCTGCGGCGGGCGACCCAGCCGTCGGCCACGTCGGTGAGGCCGGAGAGGACCAGCACCGCCAGGGCCCAGCCCGTCGAGCCGGGCACCGGCTCGGCGAGGAAGAGGTAGAGAAAGAGCGGTATGAGTGCCACACGGGCGAGGGTGAGGGCGTTGGCCATCCAGCGGCTCCTTTCCATCTTTGAGGCTGCCCCTTCGCGCGGGCGGATCCTGCCGCCCGCGGCCGTCCCCGCGGTGGAACGCGGTCCGCCTCTCCGGGGAAACCTGTGGTCGAGAGGAGCCCGCGCGGGCGCCCTACTCTACGGCTTCGGCCCACTGGTCGTAGAGCCGGTCCAGCTCCCCGGCGACCGCCCGGTACTCGAGGGTGAGTTCCCGTCCGGCGCCTTCCCTGTACGCCTGGGGGTCGGCGAGCCGCTCTTCGAGCTCCGCCTTGCGGCCTTCGAGTTCCTGGATCCGGCTTTCGAGGGCCTGCAGATCCTGTCTCCCCTTCTGGCGGCCGTCCCGCCGGGAGGCAGGCTGGCGCTGCGGGCGGGTCGCTTGGGCGTGCGCTCGTGGCTGCGGCTGCGGGGCTGCCTCCCGCAGGGCCTGGATCTCCCGCAACCGCTCCTTCTGGGCCCTGTAGGCCGTGTAGTTGCCTTCGTACGGGTGGATGCCGTCCGGGCCGAACTCCCAGACCTTCGTGGCCACCTGGTCCACGAAGAAGCGGTCGTGCGAGACGAACAGGATGGTGCCCGGGTACTCCCGCAAAGCCTCTTCCAGGACCTCCTTGGAGTCCAGGTCGAGGTGGTTCGTGGGTTCATCCAGCAGCAGCACGTTGGCGTCGCTTGCCGTCAGCTTGGCCAGGATCAGGCGATTGCGCTCGCCGCCCGAGCACTGGGCGATCTGCTTGCCCGCATCCTCGCCGGAGAAGAGGAACCGGCCCAGCAACGACTGGGCGTCGTAGCGGGTGTACCCGGGGATCTCCAACATCTCCTCCAGGCAGGTGCGGCCGGGATCCAGCGCATCCAGATCCTGGCTGAAGTAGCCCCGCCGCACCCCCGCACCCCACCACACCGTGCCGGCCGACGGCTGCAGAAGGCCATGCAGGATCTTGAGCAGCGTGGTCTTGCCCGCTCCGTTCGGCCCCACCAGCGCCACCCGATCGCCTCGGAAGACGCGCAGGTGCACCCCGGCGAAGAGCGATCGCGAACCGAAAGCCATCGCCACGTCCTGCAGGGTCAAGACCTCGCGGCCCGACGGCTCCTCCATTCGGAAGGCCAGCCGCATGCGCTTGGAGCGGGTCTTCGGCGGCTGCAGAACGGCCATCTTCTCCAGTCGCTTCTTGCGGCTCATGGCCTGGCCTTTCCGGTTGGGTGTGCTGCGCCATTTCTCGTAGAACTGGCGCAGCCGCTCCCGCTCCGCCTGGTTTCGCTTGAAGGCCTCCAGAGCGGCCTCCTGGCGCCGCCGCTTCTCCTCCCGGCTGAAGCTGAAGGCGCCCGCGTAGTGGGACACGTGCCCGTCCTCCAGTTCCACGGTCCGGGTGGTGACCCGGTCGAGGAAGTAGCGGTCGTGGGAGATGACGATGGCCGCGGAGCGCATCTGGGCCAGGTAGCCCTCCAGCCACTCGGTCGCGGCCAAGTCCAGGTGGTTGGTGGGCTCATCCAGCAGCAGCAGATCGGGCTCCTCCAGCAGGAGCCTGGCAAGCCCAAGGCGGACCTTCTGCCCGCCCGAGAGAAGCTCGGCGGTCTTGGCCAGGTCCGGCTCCGCAAAGCCGAGACCGGTGAGCACGGTCCGGGCGCGGGTCTCGGCCGCGTAGCCGCCGGCTGCCTCGTACTGGGTGGCGAGCCGGCCGTACTGGTCCAGGACCCGCTGCAGCTCCGCCTCCGGGCCGCCCTGCGCGGCCGTCATCTGTTCCTCCAGGCTGCGCAGTCGTTCCTCAAGCTCGTCCAACACAGCGAAGGCCATCAGCGCCTCTTGGAGTACGGTGCGCCCGGGTAGCAGCTCCGGATCCTGGCTCAGGTAGCCCAACCTGCAGTGGCTCGGGATGGAAAGATGGCCCTCGTCGGGATCGAGGCGCCCCAGAAGGACCTTGAGCAGGGTGGTCTTGCCCGAGCCGTTGCGGCCCACCAGCCCTACCTTTTCACCCTCGTGCACCATCAGGTCGACGTCTTTGAAGAGAAGCTCCGCACCCCAGTACTTGGCGAGCCCCGCCGCCTGAAGGATCACCATGAGACGTACCCTCCATCCTCGGCAAACGCGCCACGGCCTCGATCCGGAACCCCATCTGTGGGATCCTTTCGCCGGATCGAGGCCGCGACCTGTGCTTTCGGAGCTGTCCCGGGCGGTTACCCGCCCTCAAAGGCTTCCCGGCAGCGTGCTACTCTCCCACGGGGCTACCCCCGCAGTACCATCGCCGCAGGAGGGCTTAACGACTGTGTTCGGAATGGGAACAGGTGGGGCCCCTCCGCCATGGCCACCGGGAAACGTTGCGCTGCAGGTCTCTGGTTCGGGCGGTGGGATCACCCGCCTCACTTGTGCGCCTTCGGCGAATACGTTCGGCGGGTGATCCCGCCGCCCGAAAAGGACCCTCAGCAAAAGTTTCCGCTACAGGTTGTCAGGTACCCCGGAGGACCGGTGTCCTCCAGGTGGAACAGCCAGTGCTCGCCGCTCGCTCGGGCCTTCCGCCCATCCAGCCCCGCGCCGCCCCTCCACCGAGACGGCTGCGGGTTCCGGGGCATCCCCCGGCGAGCGGGTTAGCCTCCGGCGCTTAGCGAGCCGGGGGATGCCCCGGAACCCGCCAGCGGCGCGAGCACCTTGAGAACTGCACAGGGCGAAGCAAGGACGGCCAAGCCCTCGACCGATTAGTACCGGACAGCTGAGACGGTTGCCCGCCTTGCACCGCCGGCCTATCAACCTGGTCATCTTCCAGGGGTCTTACCCCTCAGGGCTTGCGCCCCTTGGGTGGGAGATCTCATCTTGGGGTGGGCTTCGCACTTAGATGCTTTCAGCGCTTCTCCCGTCCGCACATCGCGGACCAGCCGTGCCCCTGGCGGGACAACTGGTAGACGAGCGGTGCGTCCGTCCCGGTCCTCTCGTACTGGGGACGGATCCCCTCAGATCTCCTGCGCCTGCGACAGATAGGGACCGAACTGTCTCACGACGTTCTGAACCCAGCTCGCGTACCGCTTTAATGGGCGAACAGCCCAACCCTTGGGACCGACTCCAGCCCCAGGATGCGACGAGCCGACATCGAGGTGCCAAACCTCCCCGTCGATGTGGACTCTTGGGGGAGATCAGCCTGTTATCCCCGGGGTAGCTTTTATCCGATGAGCGATGGCCCTTCCACACGGTACCACCGGATCACTAAGCCCGGCTTTCGCCCCGGCTCGACCTGTCGGTCTTGCCGTCAAGCTCCCTTGTGCCTTTGCACTCGCCGCGCGATTTCCGACCGCGCTGAGGGAACCTTTGGACGCCTCCGTTACACTTTAGGAGGCGACCGCCCCAGTCAAACTGCCCCCCTGGGAGGGTCCCGGCCGTGGATTCACACGGCTCGGTTAGAACGCCCACTGAAGGAGAGTGGTATTCCACCGGTGGCTCCACCGAAACTGACGTCCCGGCTTCCCAGCCTCCCACCTATCCTATACACCCTCAGCCGACGTCCACTCCCAGGATACAGTCAAGCTCCACGGGGTCTTTCCGTCTAGTCGCAGGTAACCCGCATCTTCACGGGTACTACAATTTCGCCGAGCCCCCTGTCGAGACAGCGCCCAAGTCGTTACGCCATTCGTGCAGGTCGGAACTTACCCGACAAGGAATTTCGCTACCTTAGGACCGTTATAGTTACGGCCGCCATTGACCGGGGCTTAGGTTCGGAGCTTCGGGCTTGCGCCCTGACCCCTCCCCGTAACCTTCCGGCATTGGGCAGGCGTCAGCCCCTATACATCGGCTTGCGCCTTCGCAGAGACCTGTGTTTTTGGTAAACAGTCGCTTGGGCCTCTCTTCTGCCGCCCCGCCAAGCTTCGCCCGCTGGGGGCTACACCCGGCAGGGCCCGCCTTCTTCCGAAGTTACGGCGGCATTTTGCCGAGTTCCTTAACAGGGGTTCTCTCGCGCGCCTTAGGATCCTCGCCTCGCCTACCTGTGTCGGTTTGCGGTACGGGCACCGCTTCCCTCGCTAGAGGCTTTTCTTGGCAGTCCGGGCTCCGGTCCTTCGCTACTTGAGTTTCGCTCCCCATCACGGCTCACCGTTGGATGGCGGGAGGGATTTGCCTCCCCCGCCCGGCTACCCGCTTGGACCCACGCTTCCATCCGTGGGCTGACCGTGCCCCCCTGCGTCACCCCATCGCTCAGACGGGAAGACGGTGGTACGGGAATGTCGACCCGTTGTCCATCGCCTACGCCTTTCGGCCTCGGCTTAGGTCCCGACTGACCCTGAGAGGACGAACCTTCCTCAGGAACCCTTAGGCTTTCGGCGGGCTGGATTCTCACCAGCCTTTGCGCTACTTATACCGGCATTCTCACTTCCGCACCCTCCACCGTCCCTTCCGGGTTCGGCTTCAGCGGCGTGCGGAACGCTCCCCTACCGCCTCCTCCAAGGAGGAGGCCCGCAGCTTCGGTGACGGGCTTGAGCCCCGTTACATTTTCGGCGCAGGGTCACTCGACCAGTGAGCTATTACGCACTCTTTCAAGGAATGGCTGCTTCCAAGCCAACCTCCTGGCTGTCTGCGCGACCCTACCACCTTTACCACTGAGCCCGTGCTTGGGGACCTTAGCTGGCGATCTGGGCTGTTTCCCTTTTGACCACGGAGCTTATCCCCCGCAGTCTGACTCCGGCCGGTTCGGGTTGCGGATTCGTCGTTTAACGGGAGTTGGTAACCTCTCCGGCCCCTTCCCCCATCAGCGCGCTACCCCGCAACTCGTTCGACCAGGCTCGCCCTCAAGCGATTTCGGGGAGAACCAGCTATCACTGGGTTCGATTGGCATTTCACCCCTACCCACAGCTCATCCCAGGCCGTTTCAACGACCACGTGGTTCGGGCCTCCACCTCGGTTTAGCGAGGTTTCACCCTGGCCATGGGTAGCTCACCCAGCTTCGGGTCGGCCCCGAGGAACTCGTCGCCCTGTTCAGACTCGCTTGCGCTCCGGCTTCCCGGCTTCCCCCGGTTCGCCTCGCTCCTCAGGACCACTCGCCGGTCCGTTCTACAAAAAGTACGCCGTCAGGGCCTATCGCCCCTCCGACTGCTTGTCGGCCGACGGTTTCAGGTTCTCTTTCACTCCCCTTCCGGGGTGCTTTTCACCTTTCCCTCACGGTACTGGTTCGCTATCGGTCGCTTCGGGTATTTAGCCTTGGAGGGTGGTCCCCCCGGATTCCCACGGGATTCCTCGTGTCCCGTGGTACTCGGGATCGGTCACGGGTTCCCTTCGAGCCTCCGCCTACGCGGCTTTCACGCTCTCTGGCGGACCTTTCCAGGCCCTTCAGCTCGGCTCTCCGTTCCCCCCGGGCGACCACCGTCGCCCGACGGACCGTCCCACAACCCCGCCCGGGCAACGCCGGTGGGCTTCTCAGCCCGGACGGTTTGGGCTCTTCCCCGTTCGCTCGCCGCTACTTGGGGAATCGCGGTTGCTTTCTCTTCCTCGGGGTACTGAGATGTTTCACTTCCCCCGGTGCCCCGCAAGGCTTGCGCCTTGCTGCCAGGACTCCTCGCCCTGGCGGGTTGCCCCATTCGGAGATCCCCGGATCAAAGCCTGCTAGCGGCTCCCCGGGGCATATCGGTGCTGGCCCCGTCCTTCATCGGCCCGAAAGCGCCTAGGCATCCACCGTCGGCCTTCTCTTGCTTGGCCGTAAAGATGCTTCTGCCCTGTGCAGTTGTCAAGGTGCTCTTCGTAGAAGCGCCGGGCTGAGGCCCGGAGCTCCGACGATGGTGGGCTTAGGTGGACTCGAACCACCGACCTCACGCTTATCAGGCGTGCGCTCTCACCGACTGAGCTATAAGCCCACGCACTTCCCCATCTGGGGAAGCAGGGTCCGAGGACCCTGAAAACGGAACAGCGAGGGACGAGAGAGGACAGAGTCTCCTTAGAAAGGAGGTGATCCAGCCGCACCTTCCGATACGGCTACCTTGTTACGACTTCACCCCAATCATCGGGCCGACCTTCGACGGCTCCCCCCTTTGCAGGTTGGGCCACCGGCTTCGGGTCTTCCCGACTTTCGTGGTGTGACGGGCGGTGTGTACAAGGCCCGGGAACGTATTCACCGCGGTATGCTGACCCGCGATTACTAGCGATTCCGCCTTCACGCAGGCGGGTTGCAGCCTGCGATCCGAACTGGGACCGGATTTACAGGGATTCGCTCCAGGTCGCCCTTTCGCTTCCCGCTGTTCCGGCCATTGTAGCACGTGTGTCGCCCAGGGCATAAGGGGCATGATGATTTGACCTCATCCCCGCCTTCCTCCGGCTTGTCGCCGGCAGTCTCCGATGAGTGCCCCCCCGTGGGCTGGCAACATCGGATAGGGGTTGCGCTCGTTGCGGGACTTAACCCAACATCTCACGACACGAGCTGACGACAACCATGCACCACCTGTCTCCGCGCTCCCCGAAGGGCACCCCCCGGTTTCCCGGGGGTTCGCGGGATGTCAAGCCCTGGTAAGGTTCTTCGCGTTGCTTCGAATTAAACCACATGCTCCACCGCTTGTGCGGGCCCCCGTCAATTCCTTTGAGTTTCAGCCTTGCGGCCGTACTCCCCAGGCGGAGTGCTTATTGGGTTACCTGCGGCACGGCAGGGATCTCCCCCACCACACCTAGCACTCATCGTTTACAGCTGGGACTACCAGGGTATCTAATCCTGTTCGCTCCCCCAGCTTTCGTGCCTCAGCGTCAGGTTCTGTCCAGGCCGCCGCCTTCGCCACTGGTGTTCTTCCCGATATCTACGCATTTCACCGCTACACCGGGAATTCCGCGGCCCTCTCCAGCCCTCTAGCCCGCCGGTTTCCTGGGGCCCTCCCCGGTTGAGCCGGGGCCTTTCACCCAGGACCTCTCGGGCCGCCTACGCACCCTTTACGCCCAGTCATTCCGGACAACGCTCGCCCCCTACGTATTACCGCGGCTGCTGGCACGTAGTTAGCCGGGGCTTCCTCCCAGGGTACCGTCCCTTCTCGTCCCCTGGGACAGGGGTTTACGACCCGAAGGCCTTCTTCCCCCACGCGGCGTCGCTGCGTCAGGCTTTCGCCCATTGCGCAAGATTCCCTACTGCTGCCTCCCGTAGGAGTCTGGGCCGTATCTCAGTCCCAGTGTGGCCGTCCACCCTCTCAGGCCGGCTACCCATCGTCGCCTTGGTGGGCCGTTACCCCGCCAACGAGCTAATGGGACGCAGGCCCCTCCTCCAGCGGCCCGAAGGCCTTTGCTCCTTCCGAGATGCCCCGGAAGGAACTCATGCGGTATTAGCCCGCCTTTCGGCGAGTTATCCCCCTCTGGAGGGCAGGTTGCCCACGCGTTACTCACCCGTCCGCCGCTAACCCCTGGCCCTTCCGCCCGAAGGCTTCCGCACCAAGGGTCCGCTCGACTTGCATGTATGAGGCACGCCGCCAGCGTTCGTCCTGAGCCAGGATCAAACTCTCCGGATGACTCTTGGCGAGTCCCTCACAGTCCCCTCACCGGCCTCCGCCGCCCCGCACTTCCGTGCGACGCCGGCTTCGACCTCAGGTCCCGTGAGGCTACACACCTTTCCTCTGGCCCGCTCTCGTCCGCTGTTCCGTTTTCAAGGTCCGCTCCGGCTCTCGTGCACCGGCAAGTGTCAACTTTATCACGTAGCCGGTACCGTTTCAACCGGAAAGATCTGGCTCCAGGTGCGGACTCCGGTGTGGCGCCCTTCCCTCGAGCCGCAACCGATTATAGCACCCGGCTTCGAGGGATGTCAACGGGCCGCTTTCACGGCGCCTCCTTCTGCGGGTCGCCCCACCGGAGCCCGTCTCCGGGGAGGGTGAGCGGATCTCCGCTCCAGTTCAGGTAGACCAGGGGGACCTGCCCCACCACCACCTGCTCCGCGATGGGCACCTCGGTCTCCACCGTCACCCGCTCCGGGAAGAAGGGGACCACCACCTCCATCCGCAGGGTCACGTGGAGCAGGATGCGGTGGAGGGTCTGGTTGATGCCGGCCTGGCGGAACTCGGCCCGGGGAGCGGCCTCCACCGAGCCCACGGGAATCACCCGCACCTCCAGGCGGGGACCCAGGGCCGCCAGGAAGTCGAGCCCCAGCACCTGCCCCACCGGCATGGGCAGCCGGGCCGAGGTCGAGGCCTGCAGCGCCTCCTGGATGCGGAGGGTCGCCTCGGAAGCGATGCGGTTGATCTCACCGGTCTCGTAGGTGATCCCCTGGAGCCGGCCTCCGGCATCGTAGAGCGGGCGGCTCAGCCGCGCGGCGCTGATGGAGGAGGCCAGGTGATCACGCACCGCGGAGGCGACGGCCCCGGTGGCCAGATTCTCCACCACCGAGCGGGACCACGCCTGGATCGGGCCCCGAAGCTGCCGATCCACGAGCCAGCTTGCGATCACCCCGCCCAGAACCAGCGCGGTGACGAAGAGGCTGAGTACCGCCCGAGCCCGGAAACCGGCGGGTGCCCTCGGGGGCCCGCCTCCACCGCCTTCCACCCCGTGCACCCCCTTTAGGGGATGCTACGAGGCCGCGGGCCGGAATCTGCCTGGCGGCGCAAGCGGGCGAAACGGCGCCGGCCCACCTGGAGGACGGCACCGTCGCGCACCGTCACGTTCCGGTCCGTGTCCGCCACGGGCTCGCCGTCGAGCCGGACCGCGCCCTGAGCGATGAGCCGCCGCGCCTCGCTGTTGGAGGCGGCGAGCCCGGCCTGGACCAAGAGCGCCACGGGCCACATCTCGCCCTCCGGTGCCTCGGAGGCCACCACCAGGACCTCGGCCATGTCGGCAGGAGCCTCGCGCCGGGTGATGACCTGGTCGAAGTGCTCCTCAGCCCGGGTGGCCGCTTCGGCACCGTGCAGGAGGCGTACCACCTCGCGGGCCAGGCGCTTCTTGGCCTCTTTCGGGTGGAGATCGCCTCGCTCCACCGCGCTCCGCCAGGCGGCCAGGTCGCTCAGGGGGAGGAGGGTGAGGAGCTCCAGGTACGGCCAGGTGAGCTCGTCGGGGATCGACATGAGCTTGCCGAACTTCTCCTCCGGGGGGGCATCCCAGGGGATGGTGTTGCCCAGGCTCTTGCTCATCTTCTCGTGCCCGTCGGTCCCGAGGAGGAGGGGGTTGCAGACGCCCACCTGCGGCGGAAGCCCCCGGACCCTCTGCAGGTCGCGCCCCACGGCGATGTTGAACTTCTGATCGATCCCGCCCAGCTCCACGTCGGCGCGCACCATCACCGAGTCGTACCCCTGCATGAGCGGGTAGACCATCTCGTGCAGGCTGATGGGCAACTGGCCCTTGAAGCGGCGGCTGAAGTCCTCCCGCTCCAGCATCCGGGCCAGGGTCATCTGGGAGAGGAGCCACATCACCTCGCTGAAGGTCATGGAGCTGAACCAGTGGCCGTTCCAGGTGATCTCGGTGCGTTCGGGATCCAGAAGGCCGAAGATCCGCCGGGTGTAGTCGCGGGCGTTCTCCAGCACCTGCTCGTGGGAGAGCTGGGGCCGCGCTTCGTTGCGCCCGCTGGGGTCGCCCACGGTGGCGGTGTAGTCTCCGATGATGATCACGGCCTGGTGGCCCAGATCCTGGAAGACCTTCATCTTGAGCACGGGGATCATGTGGCCCAGGTGCAGGTCGCTCGCGGTAGGGTCGATGCCGAGCTTCACCCGCAGGGGGCGACCCTCGCGCTGGCTCTGGCGCAGCTTCTCCAAGAGCTCGCCCTCCGGGAAGATCTCCTCGGCTCCCCTGCGGATCGCCTCCAGCGCCTGCTCCGCGCCGGTATGGGTGGGGTCCATGGCTCCGCCTCCTGGCCCGATTATAACCGCCGGTCTCGCAAAGGAGCAAGGGACCGGCACGAGGGCGGGAGAATCGGTTCCAGCCGTTTCGGCGGCGCCGGGGGCTGTGGTATAATACGGGCGGATTGCCTGACCTGCGAAGGAGGAGGAGCGTGGCCCGGCAGCGACATCGCCCGTCAAGGCGACCCTACGCGGTCCTCCTGGTCACCTTCGCGGTCGCCCTCGCCTTCGGCCTGGCCAGCGGGGGCCTCGCCGCCTACCTACGCAGCGCGCCCAGCCTGGACGAGATCAGATTCGACGCCGAGACCGTCACCTACTTCTACGATCGTTACGGCGACGAGATCGCCACCCGCTACCGGGAGCACCGCATTCCAGTCACCATCGACCAGGTGCCCCAGAGCCTCAAGGATGCGGTGGTGGCCATCGAGGACCGCCAGTTCTACAACCACCACGGCGTGAACGTGGCCGCGATCGTGCGCGCCGTCGTGGCGGACCTCCGGGCGGGAGCCAAGGTGCAGGGCGGCAGCACCATCACCCAGCAGCTGGCCAAGAACGTCTTCCTCACCCACGACAAGACCTTCACCCGCAAGCTGCGCGAGGTGCTCTGGGCGATCCAGATCGAGCGGAAGTACGCCAAGGAGGAGATCCTGGAGGCGTACCTCAACGAGATCTACTGGGGACCCGGGATCTACGGGGTTCAGGCGGCCAGCCAGTTCTACTTCGGCAAGCCCGTCTCGGAGCTGACCCTGGCCGAGTCCGCCCTGCTGGCCGGCATCATTCGGAACCCTGGCACCTACTCGCCCATCACGCGGCCCGAGGCGGCCGTCTCCCGCCGGAACCTCGTGCTGGAGGTGATGGCGGAGCTGGGCTACATCACCCCCCGGGAGATGAACCTGGCCAAGGCCCAGCCGGTCGAGCTCGCGGCCGCGGCCACGGCCCGGACTTCCCAAGCCGAGGGCCGCGCCTCGGACCGGTGGTTCGTCCAGTACGTGATGCGCCAGCTGGTGGACAAGTACCACATCAGCTACGAGGAGATCTATCAGGGTGGGCTCCGGGTCTACACCACCCTGGACCCGGCCATGCAGCAGGCCGCCGAGCAGGCCATGACCTACGTGGACAGCCTCTCGAACGAGCGGGACGCCAACGGCCTCCGCAAGCCCCAGGCGGCCTTGGTGGCCCTGGACCCCGCCACGGGCGCGATCCGGGCCATGATCGGCGGGCGGGACGGCGACGAGTTCAACCGGGCGTGGCAGGCGTACCGGCAGCCCGGCTCGGCCAACAAGGTCTTCGTCTACACGGCGGCCATCGACTCCCAACGGTTCACCCCGGCGACGATGCTCGTCGACGAGCCGGTGGAGTACCCCAAGGAGCAGCTGCCCGAGCCGCTGGTGGCCGAGGGCCGCGCGCAGGCGGCCGCGACCGAGGAGCCTGCGGATCCTGAGATGTGGCGGCCCCGGAACCACGATGATCAGTACCGGGGTCCCGTCACCCTCCGAGACGCGCTGGCGGACTCCATCAACGTGGTGGCCATCAAGCTCCTGGACCAGCTCGGCATCCCCCGCGCCATCAACCTGGCCCAGAAGATGGGCATCACCTCGCTCAACCCGGAGGACCGGCACCTGGGCTTCGCCATCGGCGGCCTCACTCGGGGCGTCACCCCCATGGAGATGGCCGAGGCCTATGGGGTGCTGGCCAACCAGGGCATCCACACCGAGCCTTTCGCGGTGGTGAAGGTGACCGACGCCTCAGGCATGACCCTGTGGGAAACCCAGCCGCAACGCGAGATCGTGCTCGATGCGGCCACCGCATACCTGGTGACCGACATGCTGCGCGACGTGGTCGAACGGGGGACGGGCAAGAACGCCCGGATCCCGGGGCGGGACGTGGCGGGCAAGACGGGCACCACCAACGAGTTCACCGACGCCTGGTTCGTCGGCTACACGCCCGAGCTGGTGGCGGCGGTCTGGATCGGGAACGATCAGGCGTCAGAGCCCATGCTCTACCAGTTCCCGAACAGGGACCCGCTGCGGATCGGCTCCGCGGGGGCGGCGGAGCTATGGAGGCGCTTTGCCAGCCGGGCGCTCGAGAACGTGCCGGCCTCCACCTTCGCGCGGCCGCCCGGGCTGGTGGACGGGGTTCCCATCGACGTCAAGACCGGGCTCTTGGTGGACGACGGCTGCGCCGGCATCCCCCGTGCCGAGATCCGGCAGGAGATCTTCCTGCAGGGCACCCAGCCCGTCGATCCCTCGCCCCGCTGCCAGCCGGCCTCGCCCTTCCACTTCCTGTGGGATTGGTTCACCCGAGGTCGACAACCGTGACCCCGTCACCGCCCTCCTCAGGCGGTGCGAGGACGTGCCGCCGCACCTGAGGCACCCCGTCCAGGCGGCGGCGCATCTCTTCCCGCAGCGCACCCGTACCCTTGCCGTGGATGAGCCTCACCCGGGAAAGACCGGCCAGGAGGCAGTCGTCCAGGTACTTCTCCACCCGGCTCCACGCCTCGTCCGCCCGCAGGCCCCGCAGGTCCAGCTCGCTCGGGAGCGTCTGGGCCTTGCTCCGCCCCAGGCTGCCCGCGCCCCCTGGTTCGGGCGTGCGGCGCTCGCGTCCAGGGATCGAGCCCTTCCCGCCAGGTCCCTGGGGCGGCGCGCCGGGCAGGGCCCGTAGCCGCTCCACCCCCACCCGCACCCGTAGCGCCCCCACCTGCACCTCGGCCTCGCCCCCCGCGCCAGGCGCGGTGAGCAGGACGCCTTCCTGCCCGAGGCCAGCCACGCGCACCCGCACGCCTGGCCGCAGGCTCGCCGGCTCTCCTGGGGCCGGCCCCGGGGCGGCCTCCGGCGCGGGCGCGCCGCCCGCCTCCCCGGGAGCTCCGGGTCCAGGCCGCCTGGCCTCGGCCTGCGCCTCCACGAACGCCAGGGCTTCCACCAGCTCGTCCCGCCTCCGGCGGGCCTCCTCGGCCTTCGCCTGATCCTGAAGCCGGCGAAGCTCGCCCAGGAGGCGGTCGGCCTCGCGACGGGCCTCCCGCAGCACCGCCTCGGCCTGGCGGCGCGCGTCCTCCACGAGCCCCGACCGCCGTTCCTCCAGCTCGCGGACGAGGGCCTCGTAGCGTTCCCTTAGCACCTCGGCCTCGCGCCGCTCGGCGGCGGTGCGGCTCTCGTGCTCCCGGGCCGCCCGGCGGCTGCTCTCCATCTCGATGATCAGTTCGTCCGCACGTCGCGCGTGGGAGGGCCGCTTGCGACGGGCATTCTCGATCACCTCAGGGGGCGCGCCCAGCCGGGCGGCGATCTCCAGCGCGTTGGAGCGCCCGGGCAGGCCGATCTGGAGCCGGTAGGTCGGCCGCAGGCTCTCGGGATCGAACTCCACGCTCGCATTCTCCACGCCCTCGGTGAGGTACGCGTACCCCTTGAGCTGGCTGTAGTGGGTGGTGGCCACCACCCGGGCGCCCCGGGCCCGCAGGTGCTCCAGGATCGCCTCGGCCAGCGCGGCCCCCTCGTCGGGGTCCGTGCCGGCGCCGATCTCGTCCAGCAGCACCAGGCTCTCGGCCCGGGCCGCCTCCAGCACCGGCACCACGCGGCGCATGTGGGAGGAGAAGGTGGAAAGGCTCTGCTCGATGGACTGCTCGTCTCCGATGTCGGCGTAGATCGCCTGGAAGACGGGCAGCTCCGCCTGGGCCGCGGGCACGGGCAGGCCGGCCTGGGCCATGAGGGCCAGGAGGCCCACGGTCTTCAGGGCCACGGTCTTGCCGCCGGTGTTGGGGCCGGTGATCACCAGCACGTGGAAGCCCTCGCCCAGCCAGACGTCGATGGGGACCACGGGCCCGGGCAGGAGCGGGTGCCGGGCGCGGATGAGGCGGACGCGGCCCTCGTCGTTCAGGACGGGCTCGACGGCGTTCAGCTCGAAGCCCAGGCGGGCGCGGGCGAAGACCAGGTCGAGCCCGGCCAGGGCCTCCACGGCCGGACCGATGCCCGGCGCCTCCTGCCCGATCCTCTGGCTCAGGGCCGCCAAGATGCGGCGGATCTCCTCGGCCTCGGCAGCCTCGGCCTGGCGGAGGCGGTTGTTCAGCTCCACCACGGCCATCGGCTCCACGAAGACGGTGCTTCCGCTGGCCGACTGGTCGTGGACCACCCCGGGGAGCTCAGACCGCCGTTCCTGCCGCACCGGCACCACGTACCGGCCGTTGCGGACGGTCACCAGGCTCTCCTGCAGCACGTCTTGCAGGCGGCTGTCGTGCACCAGCCGCTCCAGGTGCTGGCGCACCCGGGCCTGGATCTCCCGCTGGTGCTGGCGGATGCGCCGGAGCTCGTCGCTGGCCCGGTCGAGCACCTCCCCGTGCTCGTCGATGCACCGGTCGATCTGGGCCTCCAGCTCCGGACGCCGCACGAGGCCGGCGGCCCGTGCGGCCAGGGCCTCCGGTGGCCCGCCCTCCTCCTCCAGGAAGCCGCGCAGGCGCCGGGAGGCTCCCAGGGTGGAACGCACCTGGAGGATCTCCTCGGGGTGGAGGACCGCGCCGCGCCCGGCCCGGTCCAGCAACCGGCGGACGTCGAAGATGCCGTCCAGAGGCGGCCGGCGCCCCTTGGCAAGGAGGGCTGACGCCGCCCGTGTCTCTGCGTGG
Organism: Limnochorda pilosa; assembly: GCF_001544015.1. GTDB lineage: Bacteria > Bacillota > Limnochordia > Limnochordales > Limnochordaceae > Limnochorda > Limnochorda pilosa. The sequence continues at coordinate 2,650,570 of NZ_AP014924.1, forward strand.
AGGGCGGCGACGGCCTCGAAGCCGGTCAGGGGTTCCAGGGCCCGGCAGAGGGCCCGGCCTGGTTCCGACTGGGCCTGGGCGGCCAGCCTCTCGCGCACCCGGTCGAACTGCAGGATCCGCAGGGCCTCTTCGCTCACGGTCGTGCGCTCCATCGCCTCGCGCTCCTCGTTACCGGCCCAAGACCTCGGCCACTCCCTGGGCGATGCCCCGGGCGACCCTGGCTCGATAGGCGGGGTCGCTCAGCCGGTAGGCCTCCTGGCGGTTGCTGACGAAGCCCGTCTCCACCAGAACCGCCGGGCCGGGCGTGTGGCGGAGGACGTAGAAGTCTTCCGCGTGCACGCCCCGGTCCTGCGCGCCTGTGGCCGCCGCCATCCCCCGCTGGATCGCCTCGGCCAGGCGCCGGGAGGCGGCGCTGTAATGGAAGCTTGCCACGCCCTCCTGCCGGGGGTCGTCGCTCCAGTCGTTGTGAACGGAGATGAAAGCGTCGGCGTTCACCTGCCGGGCCGTCTCCACCCGGGCCTTCAGCTGCCCCAGCGGGTCGGACCGGTAGGGCCCGTCGTCGGCGGGACTGCGGTCGCTCTCCCGGGTCATCACCACCCGGGCCCCCAGGGCTTCCAGCTCGCGCTTCAGGGCCAGGCCGATGGCCAGGGCGTTCTCCTTTTCGGGAACGGGCCCCACGCCCTCGGCCCCGAAGTCGCCCCGGTTCCGGTCGTTTCCCCCGTGCCCCGGGTCCACCACGATCACCCGGCCACTCAGGCTCCCCCCGTCCGGCTGGGGCCGGGGCGTGTGCTCCTTCCCCCCCGAGATGAGCAGGAGCAGCAACACCAGCAAGGTCGCGAGGGGGCTCGCCGCGAGCCGATCCCGGCCCCAGAGCCCCTTCCGCACGCGAGACACCGCCCGTCCTCCCCCCGTCGCCCGGAAGCGACACCTCTAGGCCATTGGACGGGCTCGCGCTCGTTCCTTCCGGTACTTCCCGGGGTTGCTGCCGCCCACTGACAGCACCCCCGGCGCCTGCCATCCCTCGCCCGCGGGCGGGGTCGCCTCAAGCCGGCGGCGGCCGGCGGGCGGCCTCCCGGCGGGCGCGGATCCAGCCCAGGAGTTCCTTCTCGTCCCAGGCATTCACCACCTGCGCCGGGCCCAGGCCCGCCCGGCGGGCGATGCCTACGCCGTACTCGATGAAGTCCAGGTGCTCCGGGTGGTGGGCGTCGGTGCTCACCACCAGCCGGACCCCCGCCTGGGCAGCCACGCGCGCCCAGCGGCTGTCCAGGTCCAGGCGCTCGGGCGAGGCGTTGATCTCCAAGGCGGCGCCTCGCCGGGCGGCCAGCTCCACCAGGCCCTCCACGGGGACCTCCATCGCGTCGCGGCGCCCCAGGAGCCGGCCCGTGGGGTGGCCCACCGCATCCACCCAGGGCGACTCCAGCGCCCGGCGGTAGCGGGCCAGGAGCGTCTCGGCGTCTTGCCCCATACGGCTGTGGATGGAGGCCACCACCCAGTCCAGGCGCTCCAGCAGCTCGTCGGGGTAGTCGAGGGTGCCGTCGGCCAGGATGTCACACTCGGTGCCCACCAGCACCCGGAACCCCTCCAGGGTCCGGTTCAGCCGCTCGATCCGCTCGATCTGGGCCAAGAGTCGCTCGGGCGAGAGACCGCCAGCCACCCGCACCGCCGGCGAGTGGTCGCAGACGGCCAGGTAGCGGTAGCCCCGGGCCCGGGCCGCCTCCACCATCTGCTCGAGCGACGCGCGCCCGTCGGACCAGTCGGTGTGGACGTGGAGATCACCCTTCAGATCGTCGCGCCCCAGGAGGACGGGCAGGGCCCCCTGCTCGGCCAGCTCCAGCTCCTCGTGCCCCTCCCGCAGCTCAGGCGGCACGAAGGCCAGACCCAGACGCCCGTAGAGCTCCTCCTCGGAGGCCAGCGGGTCGGGCGTGCCGCCGTCCCGCGCGAGGCCGTACTCGCTCACCGACAGCCCCATGCGCCGGGCCCGCTCCCGCAGGAGCACGTGGTGCTCCTTGGAGCCCGTGAAGTGGTGGAGGGCGCTGGGGAAGTGGACCGCCTCCACCAGGCGGAGGTCCGCCTTGAGGCCCGTGGGCAGGACGACGGCCACCCGGTCTTCGCCCCCGCCCACCTCCTGTGCCAGACCCTGCGCGCGGAGCGACGCCACCAGCTCGGCCGGCGTGGAGGTGACCACCACCAGGTCCGCGTCCTTCACCGTCTCCTTCCACCGGCGCAGGCTGCCCGCCACCACCGCCCGCTCCACCGCGGGCAGCCGCTCGAGGCCGGCCTGCAGCCAGCGCGCCTGGGGAAGGACCTCGCCGATGCTACGACGGGCCCCCTGGCGGCGCAGGGCCTCGATGCCCGCCAGGATCTTCTCCTCGGCGCGGGGGCCCATGCCGCGCAGGGTGCGGAGTCTCCCGTCGCGGGCGGCTTGCTCCAGGTCGTCCAGGCCCCCCACGCCCAGCTCGCGGTGGAGGCGCTCCGCCAGCCTGGGTCCCAGGCCCGGCACCTTCAGGAGGTCCAGCACCTGGGCCGGGTACTCGGCCAGCAGCCGCTGGTGGGCCTCCACGCGGCCCGTGGCCACGAACTCCCGGGCTTTCGCCACCAGCGCCTGGCCAAAGCCGGGGAGGCGCTCGATCCCGCCCGAGCGGACCACGTCCGCCAGGTCCTCGGGGAGCTGTTCGAGCTGCTCCGCCGCCCGGCGATAGGCCCTCACCTTGAAGACGCTCTCCCCCTTCACCTCCAGGAGGTCGGCCATCTCCCGGAAGATGGAGGCGAGCCGCAGGTTCTGCACGGTGCGCGCCCCTTTCCCGGCGCGGTGGGGCTGTGCGGGCTCCGCCGCGGCCTCAGAGGACGTTCGATCCGCTCAGGAAACGGTGCAGGGCAGGGAGGAAGCGAAAGGCGAGCCGAGCCAGGTCCGAGCCTCCCAGGAGCCCGACCAGCTCGGGCCCGGACCACTGGAGCAGGAGCGCCACGCCTGCCGAGAAGAGGAGCCACCCTTCTACGAGGCCCACCACGCCGCCGCCGGTCACGTCGGCCAGGACCGCCCCCTGGCTCGTCGGTCGCTCCCCCACGCGGGCGGTCGCGGCGGCCACCAGCCCCGACACCAGCAGCATCAGGACCAGGAAGGCCGCCGCCTCCCAGATCCACAGGGGCACCTGGGCGCCCACCCGCGCAGCCAGCCACGCCCCCAGGGGAACCCGCGCCTTGAGGGCCACGAGCACGGCCACCAGGATGCCCCCCAGACCCCGCATCTCCCGGCCGAAGCCGCGCACCATCCCCCGCAGCATGGCGGCAGCCAGAAGGGCGACGCCTGCGGCGTCCAGGGTGTTCACGCCCCTCCTCCCTCGCCGCCGGCGGGTCCGACCTCCCCAGCCGGATCGGAGAGGGATCGCTGCCCGTCGACCGAGCCGGCCCTGCGCCCGCCGGGAACCGCGGCCGCCACCTCGGCCTCCGCGTCCCGGGCTTCGAGCTCGTGGGCCAGGTGGATCGCGGCCAGGATCGCGGCACGGTACCGGGGCATGGAGGGATCGTGCGCCAGCACCGACTGGAGCACCGCGTCCACCCGGACCGCAAGGCGCTCCAGGTGGGCACGGGGTGCGTCGCCCTTCAGCCAGAACTCCTCGCCCCCGATGCGAACCTGCACCCGCTGCTGGTGCGGGTCTCGGCCCTGGGGGGGGTTCGCCTGAGCCACCGGACGCCCTCCCTTCCCGCGCCTCCCGGATCCATGGGGCCTTCCGGCGGGCTTCCGACCCTTCCCACCCGGGCCGGCCCCAGGCTCCGCGGGCACCCTGCCTACAGATTACACGTCGCGTCCCGGGCTCCCTGCCAGGCGGCCGCACCCCCTCTCCGGGGAACGCGCCCGCTCGCGCGGTCGGACTCACCGCACGCGTACACCCACCCCTTCCAGGGCGTCCAGGATCGCCCGAATCCGGTCGTTCACCTCGGCGTCGGTGAGGGTCCGGTCGGCCCGGAAGCTCAGGCGGTACGCCAGGCTGACCCGGCCGCCTCCCACCTGCTCGCCCTGGTAGCGGTCGAAGAGCTCGAGGCTTTCCAGAAGCGGCCCACCGGCCTCCCGTACCGTCTCGGTGACCCGGGCCGCTGGCAGCTCGCGGGGCACCAGGAGCGCCAGGTCGCGGGTGACGCTGGGGAAGGTGGAGGGCGTCCGGGCCAGGGGTGGACCCGCGAGCCCAACGAGAGGCGCCACCCTCACCTCGGCCGCATAGATGGGCCGGGGCCAGCGGCCCGCCAGGTCGAAGCGCTGCTGGGCCCGGGGGTGGAGGGCGCCCAGCCGGCCGATGAGGCTGCCGTCCAGTACCCAGCGGGCGGATTGGCCGGGGTGGTAGGGGTAGCCGGCGTCGGGCTCCAGCACCAGGGCCACGCCCAACAGGTCCGCGACCGCCTCCAGCAGTCCCTTGAGGTCGAAGAAGTGGACGTCGCGCCGCCCCTGCCACGAGCGGACCGGATGGCGTCCCGTCAAAAGGAGGCCCAGGCGCTCCTCCTCGGGTGCCTCCCGGTGGAAGACGCGCCCCAGCTCGAAGAGGGCCACCCCGCCCTCCTCCCCGTACTGGGACCGGCTAAGGTTGAGCCGGGCGGCCAGGATCAGGCCGGGCAGGAGGCTGCCGCGCATCACCGACTGCTCCCGGGAGAGGGGGTTCTCCAGGCGGAGCCAGTCCTCTTCGGGAACCTCCAGGCGGCGCAGGTCCTCGGGGTCGACGAAGCTGTAGGTGACGGCCTCGCTCAAGCCCGCGGCCACCAGCACGTCGCGGATGCGATCGCGCCCGTGGTAGGTCGTGCCAGGGCCGCCCACCTGGGTGCTGGCGGGAATGGTGGGCTCGATGCGGTCGTAGCCGTACAGGCGGCCGATCTCCTCCACCAGGTCGGCCTCCCGCTCCACGTCCACCCGGCCCACGGGGGCGCGGGCCCGAAGCCCGCCGGGCGCCTCCCGCACCTCGAAGTCCAGCGCCCGCAGGCTGGCGGCCATCTCCTCCGGCGCCAGGCGGGTCCCCAGGAGCCGGTTGACCCTCTCGGCCGAGAGGGAGACCCACGCCCGTTCTTTCGGGACCGGGTAGACGTCGATGCGGCCCCTGGCGACGCGCCCGCCCGCCAGCTCGGCCACGAGGGCGGCCGCCCGGTCGAGGGCCAGGGGCACCAGGTCAGGGTCCAAGCCCTTCTCGAAGCGGAGGGACGACTCGGAGCGGAGCCCCAGCAGGCGGGAGGTCCGGCGAATGGACGGCCCGTGGAAGTGGGCGGACTCGAGCACCACCTCGCTGGTCCCCGGGTGCACCTCGGCCTCTTCGCCGCCCATGATGCCTGCGATCACCAGGGGCTGGCACCGCCCGGCGATCAGGAGCATCTCCGGGGTGAGGCTCCGCTCGGCCCCGTCCAGGGTGACGATCCGCTCTCCCTCCCGGGCCCGGCGGACCACCAGGGCCGCCTTCCCGCCCGACCCCGCCCGCACCCGATCGGCGTCGAAGGCATGGAGGGGTTGGCCCATCTCGAGCATCACGTAGTTGGTCACGTCCACCACGTTGTTGATGGGCCGCATGCCCGCCTGTAGGAGCCGCTCCTGCATCCACGGCGGCGATGGGGCGATCCGCACCCCCTCCACCACCCGCGCCGCGTAGCGCGGGCAAAGGTCCGGCGCCTCCACGATCACCTCCACCCGCTCCTCCACCGGGGAGGGCCCTTCCTCCAGCCGGATGCGGGGCTCGCGCAGGGGCGCGCCCGAGACGGCGTGCCACTCCCGGGCGAGGCCCAGCACGCTCAGGCAATCGGGGCGGTTGGGGTAGATCTCGAACTCCAGCACTTGCCCGGCCAGGGGGAGCGCGTCCGCGAGGGCAAGGCCCTCCGGCGGGCGCCCGGGCAGGATCCAGAGCCCCGAGGCATCCGGCCCCACACCCAGCTCCGCCTGGGAGCAGAGCATCCCCTCCGAGCGCACCCCGCGGACCTCCCGCACCTCCACCGTCCGGGTCGCAGGGGCCCCTTCGCGCGCGCCCCCGCCCCGCCCGTCGGTCTCCGGCAGTCGGGTCCCTGGCGGGGCGTAAGGCACCCGGATGCCCTCCCGGGTGTTGGGCGCGCCGCTCACCACCTGGCGGCGCCCGTCGCCGGCCTCCACCTGGCAGACCCACAGGTGGTCCGAGCCGGGGTGGGGGCGGGCCTCCAGGATGCGGGCCACCCGAACCTGTTCCAGCACGCCTGCAGGCGCCCGGTGAACGCCCTCCACCTTGGGTCCGGCCGCGGTCAGCCGCCGGGCGACGGACTCGATGGGCTCCGCCACGTCCACGTACTCGGCCATCCAGTCCAGAGGAAGCCTCATGGCGCCACCTCCTCGTGCAGCTCGGGGATCCCTGGCCTGGCCGGTTCCACCAGGCGGTCGGGGAAGGAGGCCAGGAAGCGCAGGTCGTTGTCGTAGAAGAGCCGGATGTCCTCCACGCCGTACTTGAGCATGGCGACCCGCTCCACCCCCATGCCGAAGGCGAAGCCGCTCACCTGCCCGGGGTCGTAGCCCACCATCTCCAGCACCCGGGGGTGAACCATGCCCGACCCCAGGATCTCCAGCCAGCCTTCGCCCCCGCAGAGGCGGCAGCCCTCGCCCCCGCAGGCCCAGCAAGAGATGTCCATCTCCGCACTGGGTTCGGTGAAGGGGAAGTAGCTGGGGCGGAAGCGCACCCTCCGGTCCGGCCCGAAGAGGGCGCGGGCGAAGGCGACCAGGGTGCCCTTCAGGTCGCCCAGGCTCACGGACCGGTCCACCAGGAGGCCCTCCACCTGGTGGAACATGGGCGAGTGGGTGGCGTCCGCGTCGCGCCGGTAGACCTTGCCCGGCACCACCACCCGCACCGGCGGGCGCCGCGCCTCCATGGTGTGCACCTGCACGGGGGAGGTGTGGGTGCGCAGGAGCAGCCCGCCGGGAAGGTAGAAGGTGTCCTGCATGTCCCGGGCCGGGTGCTCGGGTGGGATGTTCAGGGCCTCGAAGTTGTAGTAGTCGGTCTCCACCTCGGGTCCTTCCACCGTCTCGAAGCCCAGGCCGGTGAAGAAGCGCAGGATCTCGTCCAGGGCCAGGTTGACCGGGTGGCGGTGCCCTGCAGGGGGCCGCCAGCCGGGCAGGCTCACGTCCAGCCGCTCGGCCTCCAGCCGGCGGGCTTCCTCGGCTTCGGCCAGCAGCCGGCCGCGCGACCCCAGCGCGGCCTCCAGCGCCTTCTTCGCCTCGTTCACCTCGGCGCCCCGGCGGGGGCGCTCCTCGGGGGGCAGGTCACCCATGCTGCGGAGAAGCTGGGTAAGCCTCCCCTTCCGGCCCAGGTAGGCCACCCGCACCCGATCCAGGTCGTCCAGGCTCCCGGCCCGGTCCACCTGGGCCAGGGCTTCTTCCTGAATCGAACGGACCTCCAGGTCCACGGCACTCCCTCCCTCGACACATGCAAACGAAAAAGGCCACCTCCCGTCCAAGGACGAAAGATGGCTTCCGCGGTACCACCCTGGTTAGCCGCGCGCGCGGCTCCCTTTGCCGGGGACGAACCCCGACCCGCATAACGGGCGGGCATCCGGCGCCGCCTACCCAGCCCGCGGGAACGCTGCTCCGCGGCCTTCAGCGGCCGGCTCGGGAGTGAACTTCGCTCCGGCGCCTCCCCGGGGGGCTTCCAGTCGCTGGCCCTCCCTCCCTGGCGGGGACGCTCTCCGGGCTACTCTCTCCGTCATCGCCCTTGGGGCGTGGCTAGTTGGCCATCGCCTTCGATTGCCGGTACAGCAGATAGGCGGCGATGGACCCGGTTCGTTCGAAGAGCCTCCAGAAGAAATCGGCGGCGAGCACCCGGCATCACCTTTCCTGACCCGCTGTGGACGGCCCCATTATACCACCATCCTTCAGGGCCGGGCAAGGAAAGGCTCCAGAACCGGCTTTCCATTCTCAGGCGTTCCCGGAGCCGGCTGGCGCGCCCGGGGACACCCCGGTGCGGCGCGCGCGACCCTCAGAAGGGTGAAGGTGACCTCCCGCCGAAGCTTCGAGTCTGTGCGGTCCGGCGAGGGCCGACCTCTGGAAGCCAGGAGCGTGGTGGCGACGGTGAGCCGGTGGGCGATGCTGGTGGGCGTGACCTTGGTGCCCTGGATCGAGCTCCGGGGAAGCATCCCGCTGGGGTTGGCCTGGAACCTGCCCTGGTACGGCGTGGCCCTGGTGGCCGTGGCGGCCAACGTGCTCGTCTTCGTGCCCACCTACGCCGCCCTCGCGCTTCTCTACGACCGCTGGCTGTCGCGGACCTTCGTCCGCGCCCTGGTGGAGAGGGCCCGGCGGCGCGGGCAACCCCTCATCGCCCGCCACGGCACGTGGGGACTGGCGCTCTTCGTGGCGGTGCCGCTCCCGGGCACGGGAGCCTACTCGGGCACAGCCCTGGCCTTTCTCCTGGGCCTCCCCGCGAACCGGGCGTTCGGGGCCGTGGCCGCGGGCGTGGTTCTCGCGGGCATGGTCGTGACCCTGGTGAGCACGGGGGTGCTGGCAGGCGTCAGGAGCCTGATGTAGCGCCCCTCCTCCGCCCCTGCTGGCGCACCCGCTCGTAGAGCAGGATGGCGCCGGCCATGGCCACGTTGAGCGACTCGGCTCCTCCGGGCATGGGGATGGTCAACGGCCGGGCCATCCGCCTCGAGACCGGCGAGGCGCCCCGGGCCTCGCTGCCCAGGATGAGCGCCCCCGGGCCGGTCAGGTCGGCCTGATCGGGGGAAGGGCCCTGGGCGGCCTCGGCCACCCAGAGGGAGAGGCCCGCGCCCTGCAGCGTCTGCAGAAGCGCTTCCGGCTCGGGCGCCCACAGGTGGGGGAGGCGGAAGAGGGCTCCGGCTGAGGCACGGAGCGCCTTGGTCTGGTAGGGGTCGGCGGTTCCGGGGAAGAAGACCGCGCCGCTCACCGCCGAAGCCCACCCGGCCCGCAGCAGCGTGCCCACGTTCCCCGGTTCCTGGATGCCGTCCAGCACCAGCACGAACGGCTCCGGTGCCTCCAGCAGCGACTCGAGGGACCAGGGCCGCCGCCGCACCACCGCCACCACGCCCTGGGGCGTGGCCGTCTCGGAAAGGGTCCGGAGAACCCGGTGCGCCACCGGGTGGAGCTGGCAACCCGCCTGCTTCAGAGCGCGGAGAAGCGTGGCGTCCACCGCCTCGTCGCGGTAGAAGCACCGCTCCAGCACCGCCCCCTGCCGGAGCGCTTCCTCCACCAGCCGCCGTCCTTCGACCAGGGAGGCCCGCGCCTTGCGGCGGCCGTGGGGCGTCAGGAGGGCCCGGGCCGCCCGCACCAGAGGGTTGTCGGGGCTCTCGATCAGCCGATCGCCTGCTCCTCCTCCAGCCGTTCCATGTCCTCCTCCCGGCCGATCAGGATGATGATGTCCCCCTTCTCGAACCGATAGTTCCCCCCGGGCAGCGTCTCCGTCTCCTTACCCGGACGGTGCACCGCCAGTACCGAGACCTGGTAGCGGCGGCGCAGATCCAGCTCGGAGAGGGTCTGCCCCACGAAGGAGTCGGGCACCATCAGGTCGCCCACCGCGTAGTTGGCCTGCAGCTCCAGGATCTCCCGCAGGTGCGGGAAGGTGAGGTTGCGCGCCACCCGGCGGGCCATGTCGGCCTCGGGGTGCACCACCTGGTCGACGCCCAGGCGCTCCAGGACCAGGCTGTGGGCCCGGCTCGTCCCCTTGGCCACCACCTTGGGGACGTTCAGGTCCTGGAGGCAGGAGACGGCCAGGATGCTGTCCTCGATCCTCCCGATGGCCACCACGGCCAGCTCGAAGTTGCCCAGCCCCAGGTTCCGGAGCTGCTCCTCGTCGGTGGCGTCGCAGACGGCCGCATGGGTCACGTACTCGGTGATGTCCTGGACCTTCTCCTCGTCCTTGTCGAGGGCCAGGACCTCGTGCCCGAGCTGGTAGAGCTCCACGGCCATGGTGTAACCAAAGTCGCCCAGGCCGATGACGGCCACCTGCTTCGCCTTCCGCACCCTCCGGCGCAGCATCTCCGCCTAACCTCCCCGAGCGCAAAAAGAAACCCCGGGCCGAGCGGTCCGGAGCCCCTGCTGGATGCCGTTGGTGAACGTCCCGTGCCGCGAAGGGTCCATGCCCGCCACGCGCCCGGCGGCGCCTAGGCCCTTGCCGCGCGGGCGGTCTCGCTCAGCTTCGCGAAGGCGGCTGCGTCGTTCATGGCCAGGTCGGCCAGGACCTTTCGGTCCATCTCCACGCCCGCCTTGCGCAGCCCGTCCATCAGCTGGCTGTAGGTGAGCCCGTTCAGCCGCGCCCCCGCGTTGATCCGGGCGATCCACAGGCGCCGGAAGTCGCGCTTGCGGTTGCGCCGGTCGCGGTAGGCGTAGGTCAGGGACTTCATCACCGCCTGCTTCGCGGAGCGGAAGAGCGTGCTCTTGCGGCCCCAGTACCCCTTGGCCTGCTTCAACACCCGCTTCCGGCGACGACGCGTCACCGGCCCTCCCTTGACCCGTGCCATCCTCTTACCCCTTCCTGCGACGATCCGCGGCCCACGTGCTCCGGGGCGCCCTGCCCGCCCCGCGGCCGTGCGTGCTCATTGATAGGGCAAAAGCTTCTGCAGGCGCCGCGCGTCCCCGCCGTCGACGGTCCCGCCCTGCCGGAGGTCGCGCTTGCGATCCATGGGCTTGTGCTCCAGAAGGTGGCTCCGAAAGGCCTTCTTGTGGCGGAGCTTGCCGCGCGCCGTCATGTGGAAGCGCTTGGCGGCGCCCCGATGCGTCTTCATCTTGACCTTGGCCATGCCGATCCTCCTCGGCCCCGCCCAGGCCCCTACTGCTGGACGGGAGCGCCGGCACCGGGCTTCTGAACGGGAGCGCTGTTGCCGGGTTTGGGCGCCAGCATCATGATCATGTGCCGCCCCTCGAGACGGGGCTTCAGCTCCACCTGACCGTGCTCGCCCAGCTGTTCCGCAAGCTGGTTGAGCATGTTCCGCACCAGGTCCGAGTGGACGATCTCGCGGCCTCGAAACCGGACGCTGATCTTGACCTTGTCGCCTGACTGGAGAAAGCGCTGGGCGTTGCGGCTCTTCACCTCGAAATCGTGATCCTCGATCTTCGGGCTCATCCGCACTTCCTTGATGGTTACCGTCTTCTGGCGCTTGCGGTTCTCCCGCTCACGCTTCTGCTGCTCGTAGCGGAAGCGCCCGAAGTCCATGATCCGGCAAACCGGCGGCGTTGCGTTGGGAGCGACCTCCACCAGGTCCTGGTCCTGCTCCTCCGCAAGCCTGAGCGCATCGCGTGTGCTCATGATGCCGAGCTGACTCCCGTCGGGTCCGATGACACGCACCTCGCGCGCGCGGATCTGCCGGTTCTGGCGCAACTCCCTGCTGATAGACCGTCACCACCCCTAGAAGATGTCGTCGCAACGGCGACGGGCCGCACGGTGGCGGCCTGCCTGAGTATATCACACCGCTGGGACGCGCCGCAAGGTCCTCCCCGGCGGGCACTCGCTTCGGCCATCGACCGCGCCGCCAGCCCCTCCCCGGCGAGCGCTCGCTTCGGCCCTCCAGGCCTTCGCTCGCTCTGCACGGGCCTGGCTCCGCCCTCCTGGCTCCGCCAGCCCGTGAGGTCGCCGGGGAGGGGCTGGCGGCGCTGGGTGGGTGGTTCGAGCGGGCGCCGGCCGGAGGCGGCCACAGCGCGCTGCCGGGCGGGAGCCTGCGGGCTGCGTGGCTACCTTCGGGCGGCTGCCTCCTCCCTCAGGCGGGCGATGAGGGACTCGACGGGTTCGGAGTGCTGCTCGTGCTCACCGCGGCGGCGCACGGCCACCTGGCCGGACTCGGCCTCGCGGCCGCCGGTCACCAGCATGTAGGGCACCTTTCGGACTTCGGCCTGGCGGATCCGGTAGCCGAGCTTCTCCTCCCGGTCGTCGAGCTCGGCCCGCAGCCCTGCCTCCCGCAGTTGGTCCCGCACCTGGCGGGCGTACGCGGCGTGGGCGCCGGCCACGGGCAGCACCACCGCCTGCACCGGGGCGAGCCAGAGGGGGAAGGCGCCGGCGAAGTGCTCGATGAGAATGCCCATGAAGCGCTCCAGGGAGCCGTAGATGGCACGGTGGACCATCACCGGCCGGTGCCGGGAGCCGTCGGAGCCCACGTACTCCAGCTCGAAGCGCTCGGGCATCGCGAAGTCCACCTGCACCGTGCCGCACTGCCAGGTCCGCCCGATGGAGTCCCGCAGGTGGAAGTCGATCTTGGGACCGTAGAAGGCGCCGTCCCCCTCGTTCACCTTGTAGGGGCGGCCCTGGGCCTCGAGCGCGCCGGCGAGGGCGCGGGTGGCCTGCTCCCACATCGCGTCGGTGCCGATGGAGTTCTCGGGCCGGGTGGAGAGCTCCACCTGGTAGCTGAAGCCGAAGACCGAGTAGATGCGGTCCATCAGGTCCAGGACCCCCTCCACCTCCTGCTGGATCTGGTCCGGACGCACGAAGAGGTGGGCGTCGTCCTGGGTGAAGGCTCGCACCCGCAGGAGGCCGTGGAGCACCCCCGAGAGCTCGTGGCGGTGCACCAGCCCCAGCTCGCAGTACCGGAGCGGCAGGTCGCGGTAGCTCTTCACGCCCTCCCGGTAGAGCAGGATGTGGCCCGGGCAGTTCATGGGCTTCACGGCGAAGGGGCGCTCGTCGATCTGGGTGAAGTACATGTTCTCCCGGTAGTGGTCCCAGTGCCCCGAGCGAAGCCAGAGCTCCTGGCTGAGGATGATGGGCGTCCGGATCTCCTGGTACCCCCGGCGGACGTGCTCTTCCCGCCAGAACGTCTCCAACTCGTTTCGGATCACCATCCCCTTGGGGTGGAGGAAGGGGAAGCCGGGACCCTCCTCGTGGAGGCTGAAGAGGTCCAGCTCGCGGCCCAGCCGCCGGTGGTCCCGTCGCTCGGCCTCCTCCAGGAGCTTCAGGTACGCCTCCAGCTGCTCCTGCCGGGGGAAGGCGGTTCCGTAAAGCCGCTGGAGCTGCTTGTTGGAGGCATCGCCCCGCCAGTAGGCGCCGGCCACGTTGAGCAGCTTGAAGGCCCGGTGGCGACCGGTGGAGGGCACGTGCGGGCCGCGGCAGAGGTCGACGAACTCACCCTGGCGGTAGACGCTCACCGTGGGGTCCTGGATCTCATCCAGGATCTCGAGCTTGTACCCTTCGCCCCGTTCCTGGAAGAGCCGGCGGGCCTCGCCGGCGGGCAGCACCTCCCGCTCGATGGGCAGGTCCTCGGCCACGACGCGCCGCATCTCCTCTTCGATGTGCGCGAGATCCTCGGGGGTGAGGCTGCGGTCCAGGTCCACGTCGTAGTAGAAGCCGTTCTCCACCGGAGGGCCGATGGCCAGCTGCGCGTCCGGGTGGAGCCGTTTCAGTGCCTGGGCCATCAGGTGGGCGGTGGAGTGGCGCAGCACCTCCAGCCCGTCGTCGCTGTCGGGGTCCACCAGCTCCAGGCGACCGCTCGCCTCCAGCGGCCGGTCCAGGTCGACCAGCTCACCCTCGAATCGGGCACAGATCACTTGACCTGCCTGCTCACCGAGCTCCTCGGCCACCTGCCGGGGCGTGACCCCCGCCGGGTACCGCCGGACCGAGCCGTCGGCCAGGGTGATGGAGAGCTCCACCGGCTGAATCTCTGCCTTTGCCACGCCTGCCACCTCCGGATCCGAGCGTCACGGGACGGGCCTTCCGCCCCCGCAAACAAAAAAAGCCCTCGTCCCAAAGGACGAGAGAAGACCCTCGCGGTTCCACCTTCGTTGGCATGGGCCCAGAGGCCCACACCCACTCGCTGCGGCGCTATCGGGCCGCGGCCGCCCGGCTTCTCCCCGGGGTCCGGCCCTCGCGCACCCGGTCCCGCGGGCTTCGACGGGGGCTCCGAGGGGGTCTTCGGTCCGGGCGGCCGGGGTGCCTTGCAGCCTGAGGCACCCTCTCTGAACGGCCCTTCCGGCCTACTCGCCTCTTCATCGCCGCACGATCGTTCATCGGCTGTGCTCGCATTATAGGCCGGCTGCTCGCGGGGTGTCAAGCCGTTCCGGCCGTCACCGCAGCGCGGCGAGCACCGCCGCCTGCCCCAGGCCGATGGCGAAGCCCAGGATGGCGCCCAGGTACTCGATCCAGCGGAACTCGTGGCCGGCCACCTGCCAGAGGAGGCGCTCGAGCTCATCGGTGCGCAGGCGCGCCATCTGGCTCTCCACCAGGGGGGCGAGCTTCACCCGGCTCCGCAGGTCCTCGGTCAGGCGCACCCCCACCTCGTCCAGCACCAGGGCCGTCTCGCGGGCCGCGGTGGAACGGGCGTAGGTGACAAGGCCCCGCCGGATCGATTCGGGGAGGTACCGGGACCAGCCGTTGGCCAACCGCTCGTCCACCTGGCCGACCACGTGCTCCAGCACCTGCTCCCGGTAGCGGTCCAGCTCGAGGAGGGCCAGAAGCTCGTCGACGGGCAGCAGGTCCCGCTCCACCACCTCGCCCACGCTGCGGGCCAGGTCCGCCTGGCGCTTGGGCAGCAGCCCCTGGACCCGCATCCCCAGGAGAGGAATGCGCACCGGGTCACGGGGGCGGAAGATCATCCGCACCGCCAGCAGGTTGGTGATCCAGCCGATCAGCGCCCCCGCCAGGGGAAGGAGGATCCACATGGCCACCTTCGCCTGCCCCCTTTCCGCCCCGCCGCCTCCCGGCCGCGCTGGAGCGTCTGCTCAGGCGCGCGGCCGCCCGGCACCGGGGCGCGGACCCCGCGGGCCGGCACACACAGAAGGGCACCGCCTCTGCGGTGCCCTGGTGGGAAGGCAGGGACTCGAACCCTGGACCCCGTGCACGTCAAGCACGTGCTCTACCAGCTGAGCTACCTTCCCAGAAGAGATGGAGGCGGCACCCGGATTCGAACCGGGGAATAGGGGTTTTGCAGACCCCCGCCTTAGCCACTTGGCTATGCCGCCCCGCGTCTCCGGAACGCTGCCGCCGCCGTGAACGACGAAACTGGAGCGGGCGACGGGACTCGAACCCGCGACCCCAACCATGGCAAGGTTGTGCTCTACCAACTGAGCTACGCCCGCCCGCTCCTGGTGCCAAGGCCCGGAATCGAACCGGGGACACCGGGATTTTCAGTCCCGTGCTCTACCAACTGAGCTACCTTGGCGTATGGCGGAACCGACGGGACTCGAACCCGCGATCTCCGGCGTGACAGGCCGGCGTGTTAACCAGCTACACCACGGCTCCACGTCACCAAGCCAGCGAAGGCCATTATAGCATGGCTCCCCCCGGCGGTCAACGGGGGGAACCACGCGTTCTGGTGCGGGGTGAGGGGCTCGAACCCCCGACTTCTACCTTGTAAGGGTAGCGCTCTGACCAGCTGAGCTAACCCCGCCCGCGAGCCCTGATCCGGTTCACCGACCGCGTGCTCATTATAAGGGGAGCGCCCTCGGGCCGTCCAGCCCCTTCCTGCGAGCCAGTCGCCTCGCCGGTTCAGACTAGCTCCGGGAGGGTCGGCCCGTGCGCAGCATCTGGAAGGGTGCCATCAGCTTCGGCTTGCTGCACATCCCCGTCAAGCTCTACCCCGCCACCCAGGAGCGCAGGCCCCACTTCCGTCTCCTCCACCGGGAGTGCCACACGCCCGTCGAGTACCGGCGGACCTGTCCCGCGTGCGGGAAGGAGCTGGAAGGGGAGGAGATCGTCCGGGGCTACGAGCTCGCCCCAGGCTCCTTCGTCACCGTGGAAGACCGGGACCTGGACGAACTTCCCGTTCCCTCGGCCCACACCATCCGGCTCTTGAGCTTCGTGCCCATGACCGAGATCGATCCCCTCTACTACCAGAAGGGGTACTACGTCGAACCGTCGGAGGGCGGCGGGCGGGCGTACCGTCTCCTGAGCCAAGTGCTGGAGGAGTCCACCCGAGCGGGGCTGGCCCGGGTGCTGCTCCGCTCCCGGGAGTGGCTGGCGGCGGTGGCCAGCCGCGCGGGGATCCTCAGGCTCCACACCCTCTACGAGGCGGCCGAGATCCGCTCCCCGGAGGGGCTGGCCCTGGCGCCCGGCGAGGCGCCCGAGCCCCGCGAGAAGGAGCTGGCCCTCCACCTGGTGGACCAGATGACCCAGCCCTTCCGCCCCGCCGACTTCCCCAATCGGTGGCAGGAGGCCTTCGACGAGTTGCTCCGGCGGAAGCTCCAGGGTGAGGAGGCGGTGCGGCCGGCCGCGCGAGAGGCGGAGCCGGCCGTCTCGGACCTCCTTTCCGCCCTGGAGAAGAGCCTGCAGGAGCTGGAGCCGGAGCCGGCGGGAAGGGGAAACTGATGGGCGCGCTCCCGCTCCTGCGGCCCATGCTGGCCAGCCCCGGCGAGCCTCTGTCGTCCCCCGACTACCTCTACGAGGTGAAGTGGGACGGCTTCCGCTGTCTGGCCTACCTGGAGGAGGGAACGCGCCTCCTCAGCCGCCGGGGCCACCTGCTCAACGAGGCCTTCCCCGAGCTGGCCGGCCTGGACCGCTGGTTGCCCCAGGGCCAGCCGCTGATCCTGGACGGGGAGCTGGTGGTACTGGAGGGGGCACGCCCCGCCATCCACGCGCTGCAGGAGCGCCTCGCCCGGCATGGGCCCGTTCCCGGGGCGCCGCCTGCCAGCCTGGTGGTCTTCGACCTCCTCTACCTGAAGGGCCGGCCGCAGATGGATCGGCCGCTGGAGGAGCGGCGGCGCGCGCTGGAGGAGCTTCTCGCCCAGGTCGCGGCCAGGGCCCCGGTGCACCTGTCCGCGCCCCTGCCGGCCGCGGGCCGCCGGTTGCTGGAGGCGGCCTCCGCCCGGGGGTTGGAGGGCGTGATGGCCAAGCGCCTGGCCAGCCCCTACCGCCCCGGGCGTCGTTCGCCCGACTGGCTCAAGATCCGGCGCCGGCCCGGGCTGGAGGCCGCCGTGGTGGGATACACGCAGCAGGCGGGCGAGGTCCGTTCGCTCGCCATCGCCCGCCCGCAGGGGGATGGCTGGCGCTATGCGGGCCACGTGGCCAGCGGCCTCTCCCCCCGCCTGGGACGGCAGCTCCTGCCGCTCCTGGAGCGATGGCGCACCCCCCGGGCGCCCGTCCCCCTGCCGCTCCCCCGCGGGGCGCACTTCGGGCCGCCCCCCGAGGTCGGCACCCTCTGGGTGACGCCCCGGCTGGTGGTGGAGGTGGAGTACCTGGAGGTCACGTCGGCCGGGCTCCTCCGCCACCCGAGCCTCAAGGGCCTCCGGCCCGACAAGGCGCCCGAGGAGCTGAGGGATGACCGTGGCTGAGGCCGTCGAGCTGGAGGCGGGAGGGCGCCGGGTTCGCCTGACCCATCCCCGGAAGCTCCTCTGGCCGGACACCCACCCCGCGTCCCAGGGAGGCATCACCAAGCGCGAGTTCGCCCGCTACCTGCTCGAGGTGGCCCCGGCGCTGCTTCCCCACCTGGAGGGCCGCCCCCTCTCCCTGACCCGGTACCCGGACGGGATCGAGGGCAAGGCCTTCTACCAGAAGCGGACTCCCGAGACCGCGCCCGCCTGGCTCGAACGCTTCCCCGTGGCCGACGAGGAAGGCGGCCTCATCCCTTACCTGGTGGCCCGCTCGCCGTCGGACCTGGCCTGGCTCGCCCAGGTCGCGGCCCTGGAGATCCACCCCTGGCTCTCGCGCACCACCGCGCCCGATCACCCGGATCGCCTTGTCTTCGACCTGGATCCGGACCCGCCCTCGGGCCTGGAGGAGAGCCGCCGGGTGGCGCAGGTGGTCCGCCGAGGCCTGCAGGAGCTGGGCCTCCGGGGGTACCCCAAGTACTCGGGGGCCAGCGGCATCCACGTCTACCTGGCGCTGGTGCCGGGGCGCTACACCTACCGGACCACCCGCCGCTTCGTGGAGGAGCTGGGCCGGCTCGTGGCCCGGCTCGCCCCCGACCGGGTCACCCAGGAGCGCCTGGTGCGCCGGCGGGCCGGCAGGGTCTACGTGGACCACCTGCAGAACCTGAAGGGGAAGACCATCGTCGCCCCCTACGCGCCGCGCCCGCTCCCGGGCGCCCCGGTCTCCACGCCGGTCACCTGGGAGGAGCTGGCCCAGCCGGGCCACCGGCCCCTCTACCTGCGGGAGATGCCGGCCCGGCTCGCCGGCACGGGGGACCTCTTCGCCCCGCTCCTCTCAGAGCCCGCCTCCCTCGACGAGGCGCTGCGGCTGCTCGCGCCCGATGCTCTCCCCGAGCGGGAGGAGGCGCCCGCCCGGGTGTGAGCGGGCGAACCGCGCCCTGATGCCTCGAGCCCCGAGCGGGCGGGCTGGGCAGGAAATGGATCCGCCTGCCATGAATCCCATGAGCCGTTCGAGCCCAACCCTCCCCTGGGAGCGCGAGGAGGCCTCACCCGTGTACTTCGTCGGCATGAACCCAGACAACCACGTGCCTCTGGGCAACGGCCGGGTGCTGGTCTGGCTGGACCAGTACGAGAGCTACCGCCCCGTGGACCGGTTGAAGCAGGTCTTCTACCCCGACTTCGACCTCTCGTCCGCGAGCCTGGGGGACGAGGGCAACACGGTCCTGGTGAAGGACCGAGCAGAGAAGATCTGGTACGATCCCTTCGGAGTGGTGCGTGAGGCCTCGGGCCAGCTGGGCGAAGTGGTCTCCATCGACGAGACGGAGTTCGTGGAGGGGTTGGGCCTCTACCGGGTGCTCTCCCACAAGGGAAACACCGCGGTGGAGAGCCTCACCTGGGTTCCCCGGAGGGTCGACGCGGTGGTGCGGCGCTTCCAGGTGCGGACCGTCCGGGGGAACGGCTCGCAGGTGGTGATCCACCCGGTGATCCAGCTGAAGAACGCCTCGCGCCTGGGGGCCCACCTCTACCTCTCGCGCCTCTCGGAGACGGGATGGCTCGCGGTGACGTGCAAGGGGGCGGTGGATTCGGGCGCCGGGCTCATCGCGGACGTGGTGAACGACCGGCGGTTCACCAGCGGCCAGCACGGCTCCACCCCCACCCACGTCATCTTCCGCTGCGAGCAGGAGGTGCCCAGGCGCACCTTCTCCCGCCCCGTCTACCTGGTGCTGGCCTACGGGCGCAGCCGGGCCGAGGCCATCGCCGCCGTGAAGCAGGTCCTCGCCTCCCCCGACTGCCTCCTGGCCGAGACCCGGGACGAGTGGCACGGTTGGCTCGCCTCCGGCACCCTGGTGGAGACGGGCACGCCATGGCTGGATCACCTCTGGCGGGTCTCCCTCAGCCTGCTGCGCACCAGCCTGCAGGAGGACGGTCTGCCTGTCCTGGTGGGCTTCCGGCCCTACCAGGGCAACGTGTGGGTGCGCGACAGCGTCTGGATCGCACGGGCCCTGGCCGCGACGGGCCACCTGGACGAGAGCCTCCGCATCCTGCGGGCGCTGCGCGCTCTGGTGCGGGAGCGGGGCGACGGCTACCTCTACTTCGCTTACAACGGCACCATGAAGCTCCCCACCGACCACACGGTGGAGAACGACTCGGCGGGGCTGCTCCTGGCCGCCCTGGCCACGCACTGGCGCCACAGCGGAGACAGGGCCTTCCTGGCGGAGTTCGCGCCGTGGATCCGGTACCTGGCCCGTTGGATCCTGGCCCACCGGGACGGGACAGGCATGATGGCCCCCTGTGCGGGGATCTCGGAGGTCTTCGGGCCGCACCTGGGCCGCGCTTACGAGCACATGACCTGGAGCACGGGGATCTCCGCCTGGGGCTTGCTGGAGGCGGCCGGGATGCTGGAGGCGCTGCCGTCGGCGGCGGAGGCGACCGAGCTGCGCGCTGCGGCCGCCGCCCTCACCGACCGGCTGCTGCAGACTCGGCGCGACGGTGCCCTGGTCCGCTCCCTGGAAAGCCCCCGCCTGGACGCGTCCGCGCTCCTCTTCTTCCGGCACTTCCCGCTCTTGCCGGACCTGGAGGTGGCCCGGCCCACGGTAACGGCCGTGGAGGCCCGGCTCACCGACCCCTTCCTGGGCGGTGTCTGGCGCCACGAGGAGCTGGTCACCGAGGAGGGGGACCTGAAACCGTGGGTCTTCTACACCTTCGCGCTGGCCGAGGCGCACCTGCCGCTGGAGAACCTGGAGCGCTCCTGGCAGGTGGCCGCCCAGGCCCTCTCCTTCGCGAGCCACTGCGGCCTCCTGCCGGAGATGATGTACACCCACGACCTGCCCCGGGGCCTGGCCATGCCCAGCCTCTCCCAGTCCAGCTACCTCCACTACCTCCTGGGCTTTGCGGACCTCGAAGGACGCACCCTCAAGCCTCGCCCGGCGTCGCTGGACTCGTTGACCTTCCGGAACCTGGTCCACCAGGGGGCGCGCTTCGACCTGCCCGCTCAGGCCGCCGCAGCCCTGTGGCTCGAGGGCGCCCCCCCGGATCAGGGGAGCGCCCAGGCTTAGGAGGGGATGCCCCGGGAGCCCCGAGGGTCAGGCGGACCGCCGGTACTCAAGCTGCACCCGGAACTGCAGGTCGACCAGCTCGAAGGTTCGCTCCTCCACGGTAACGAAGCGGTGCAGACGCCCCCGCTCCAGCCGGGCATGGTCCTGAGTCCGGAAACACCGGAGGGTTCCCGGCCCCAGGCGCACCTGCTCGTCGATGATCGGCACCGCGGCCACCCGCCTCCCTCGCGACGGTCACGTCAGATTCTATTCCCCGGACCGGCGTGCCGGAACCCGCTGCCAAGACCAGGCCCTTACCGCCCGTCCGCCGGTACCCCTGGGCTCCTCGCGGTGATAGAATGAGGCAGGCAGGGGCGCGAAGCCACGAAAGGAGCCGACCCCCCTTGGATCCCCACACCTTCCGGCGTGCCCTCGGCCGCTTCGCCACGGGGGTGACCGTGGTCACCACCGGAACCCCCCAGGACTTTCACGGCATGACCGCCAACGCCTTCGCCTCGGTCTCGCTGGAACCGCCGCTGGTGCTGGTCTGCGTCGACCGCCGGGCCCGCACCTGCAGCCGTATTCCCCATTTCGGCGCCTTCGGCGTGAACATCCTCCAGGAGGACCAGGCCCCCCTGTCGGACCGGTTCGCCGGCCGCACCGGGACCCAGGACGGTCCCCCGCCGGCCTTCCACCTGGTGACCGCCGTCACCGGCACGCCCCTGCTGGAGGAGGCGGCGGTGCGGCTGGACTGCCGGCTCTACCAGAGCCACGCGGCCGGAGACCACGTCATCTTCGTGGGCGAGGTGCTGGAGGCCCGCCAGACCGGCGACGCCCGGCCCCTCCTCTACTACGCCGGAGGCTACCACGCCCTGGGCGCCCTGGACGAAGCCGGCCCGGGGGTCACTCCCCCTCGATGGTGACCTGCCGCCCCTGCTTCCCGGGCACCTTGGGGACCGTCACCTCCAGCACCCCGTTCCGCAGCAGCGCCCGCACGTTCTCGGCGTCCGCGTCGCCCGGCAGCGGCAGGATCCGGCGAAAGCGGCCGGCATACCGCTCGGAGCGGACGAACTGGTCCCGCTCCTCCCGGACCTCGCCCCGCCGCTCGCCCGAGATGATCACCCGATCCTCCTGGACCTCGACGTTCAGGTCCTCCCGGCGGATGCCGGGCAGGTCCAGCCGGATGACGTAGGCGTCGTCCCGCTCGACCACGTCGGCGTCGGGTCGCCAGCCCCGGAAGAAGAGGTCGCTCCGCTCCTCCAGGGGCGCCATGAGGTTCTCCATCACGTGCTCCAGCTCGTCGCGCCACCGCTCGATCTCGTTCCACGGGCGACCCCAGCGGCGGCCCCACCGCCGCCTGGGATCCCATGCGCTCAGCGACATCTTGCCTTCGCCTCCCGTCGATGTCGATCCTGGCCGCAGGGTGGATGCACCCGCTCCCATCCTGATCTTACGCCCCTGGGGCCCGGGGAGACAAGGTCTCCGGCCAGAAGGCTTCCCGGACCGCCCGCCTGCCACGCGGGCCCCGCTCGGGGCTGGCCCTCCCGCGGCCTGTAAGGTATAGTGTTCCCTGGTACCTCTTCCCGGCGAGGTCCCATGGGGCGCCTGTGCCCGCAGGGCCATGGGCGGGGCGCCCGGCCCCGGAACCGGCCGGCAGGGAGCGGAGAGCGTGGAAGCAGGCATCAGAGCCAGCGACGTCCCAAGGGCGCACGCGGCTGCGTGGATCCGGACCGCGTACCTCGGCTACTTCACCATCGGCATGCTGAGCACCGTCTTCGGGCCCCTGCTGGTGGGCGTGCGGGACCAGCTCGGTCTCACCCACGCCCAGGCCGGCCTCCTCATCACCGCGCAGTTCCTCGCGTCCATCGTGGGGCTGCTGGTGGGCGGCCCTGCGGCCGACCGGGCCGGCAAGCGACGGGTGCTGGCCTGGGCGGCCCTGCTCCTCCTGGCGGGAGCCGCGGGGGTCGGGGCGGCGGCCCGTTTCGGGCTCCTCCTCGCAGCCTTCGCGGTCCTGGGTGCGGGCTTCGGCGCGATGGACGGCACGGGCAACGCCCTGGTGAGCGACCTGGCGCCCTCCGGCCGGGCGGCGGCCCTGAACCGCCTGAACGTGATCTTCAGCACCGGAGCGCTGGCGGCCCCCTTCCTGGTGGCGCGACTCTTCTCCGCCGGTCTGGCCGGCCCCGCGGCGCGGGCGTCGGCGTATGGGGTCACGGCGCTGCTGAGCCTGCTCTTCCTCGCCCGCTCCCTGGTCCACGGCCCTCTTCCCGGCGAGCCGTCGCTGCGGCATGGTCCCGGGGGCCGTCGCACGCCCCCGTCCCCAGGCCGGGGGCCGGCCGGATCCGACCCCGCCGCCGGGCACCCCGGGTGGGCCGGTGTGGCGGAGCTCCTGAGCGACCGGGCTCTCTGGCTGATGGGGACGATCCTGCTGGCTTACGTGGCCCTGGAGGCCAGCGTGGGGAACTGGTGGGCCGCCTACCTGCACGAGGCGGTGGGGGCCGACGCGGCCACGGCCGGCGACGTGCTCACAGGATTCTTCGTGGGGGTGGCCCTGGGACGCCTGGCCACCTCCCTGGTGGTGGAGCGCCTGGGCTACGTGCGAACCCTGCTTCTGGAGGCGGCGGGCGCCGCGGCCCTCCTGCCGGCGGCGCTCCTGGCGCGCACCCCCGCCGGCGCCGCCTCGGTGGCGCTGGCTGGCTTCTTCGCGGCCGGCCTGTGGGGCACCACCCTGGCCCTGGCGGCCGAGCGCCACCCGGGGCGATCGGGCACCATCTCAGGCCTGCTCATGGCCATGGCCGCCCTGGGCTCGAGCCTCTTCCCCCTCTGGATCGGCTTCCTGGGAGACCGGGTGGGCCTGCGAGCGGGCTTCCTCACCCTGGAAGGTGTCCTGCTGCTGATGGTGGCGCTGGTGGGCCTCCTGGCGCGCGAGCTCCATGGCCGGCCGGTGGGCGGCCGCCACCGGGAGCGTGCCTAGCCGGGAGCCCTCCACCCATGCCAGGTCTTCCCCCGGGCCCTCGGCGCCGCGGCCGGCCGGCCCCTCGCCCACGAAGCCTTCCAAGAGGCGGACCCGCCAGAGACGGTGGGAGAAACGGTGGACGTATGCGAGCCGCTCGGCCCCCACCCGGACCGGCTGGCCCAGGAGCCCCTCCAGGGCCCGGGCCAGCGCCTCCTGGGGCGGGCGGTCGCCGGGGTCCGCCTCGATCCCGGGCAGCTCCCAGAAGCCTGCCAGCAGGCCTTCCGCGGGCCGGCGCCGCACCAGCACCCGGCCGTCCCGGCAGATCAGCGCCAGGACCAGCTCTACCTCGCGCACGGGGGCCCGCCGGCGGGGCGGCGGGATCCGGTGGACCAGGCCCGCCTCCCGCGCCCGGCAGAACCGCTCCACGGGACACGCGGAGCAGGCGGCGCTTCCGCCCGGAAGACAGACCCGGGCTCCCAGCTCCATGATCGCCTGGTTCCACTCTCCGGGCGCCTCCCCGGGGACCAGCCAGGCGGCGAGCGCGTCCACCGCCGCCCGGGCACCCGGCGCGCCGGGCGCCGCCTCCAGTGCGGCCCACCGGGAGAGCACCCGTACGGCGTTGCCGTCCACGGCCGGTAGGCGGTGGCCAAAAGCGATGCTCATGACGGCCCCGGCGGTGTAGGGGCCCACGCCGGGCAGGCGGCGGAACCGCTCCGGATCGTCCGGTACACCCCGTCCCTCGGCGGCCAGCTCTGCGGCGGCGCTCCGGAAGAGCCGGGCGCGCCGGTAGAAGCCGAGGCCCTCCCAGGCTTTCAGGACGTCCACCTCGCCGCTGGCGGCCAGGGAAGCCAGGTCCGGAAAGCGCTCGAGGAAGCGATGGTAGTAGGGGACGACCGTCTCCACCTGGGTCTGCTGGAGCATCACTTCCGAAAGCCAGACGCGGTAAGGATCCCGGGTGGACCGCCAGGGGAGGTCGCGCCGGCTTGCCCGGTACCACGCGAGCAGGTGGTCCCACAGGGCGGCCCGCCAACGGTCCGGGTCCTGGACGGCCGCGCGGGCCAGGGGCGGGGCTTGAGGCGAGGAAGCGCCTGAAGCCCCGGCCGGCCCCGCATCCGCCCGGGCACGCCTCACCCCGCCCCGCCCCCGGCGGGCGGAACCCCGGTCGGCGGTTCTCCGCCCTCGGCGCTCGCCGCCACCCGGCTGAACCACGGAATCAGCCCCGACTCCCAGGCCGCCTTGCCCAGCACGATCAGGAGCGGGGCCAGGAGGAAACCCGCCAGCCCGAAAAGGGTGGCCGAGAGGTAGAGCCCGGCCAGGGTGAGAAGGGGGTGGACGCCCAGAGACTCCCCCACCACCCGGGCCTCCACCATCTGGCGCACCCCGCTGGCCACCAGGTAGAGGACCACGACGCCCGCGCCCAGACCCACCTCCCCGGTCAAGAGCGCGTAGAGACCCCAGGGCACGTAGAGAAGCCCCGGACCCAGGACCGGCAGGACGTCCAGCATGCCCCCCACCAGACCCAGAACCAGCCACTGGTTGACCCCGATCACCAGGAGCCCGGCCATGGAGACCCCCGTGGTGATCGCGATCAGGACGAGCTGGGCCCGCACGTAGCGGAGCGCATCCGCCCAGAGCCGGGCGGGGACCTCGCGCAGGAGCTGGCGATGCCGCCGGGGGATCAGGCGCAGGACGGCCGCCTTCACCAGGTCCCAGTCGCGGCTGACGAAGTAGGTGGCGATGAGGGCCACCGCCAGCACCCCCAGGATGACGGGGACGGCCGTCACCAGCCCCAAGAGCGCCTGGCCGGCGCTGAAGAACGCCGACTCCAGGGCACCCAGGACGCTCTGGGTGTTCTCCCGGGCCAGCTCGATCACCGTGGGCGGCAGCAGGACGTACCAGTGGTTCACCCACGCCAGGAGCCGGTCCAGCTGCTGCTGCAGGATCTCCTGGTAAAGGGGGAAGCTTTGGAGGGCATCGTTCACCTGGGCCGCCACCAGCAGGGCCAGGCCGGCGGTGAGCCCGCCCATCACCAGGAGCACCAGGGTGAGGCTGAGCAGGACGGCCAGGGGCCGGGGAAGGCGCAGGCCCCCGCTCAGCCGGCGGACCAGGGGGTGGAGGACGGCGCTGGCCACCGCGGCCAGCACGAAGGGAGCCAGGGCCACGATCAGCCGGGCTCCGAAGACGTACCAGGCGCCCACCACCAGCGCGACGATCCAGATAGGCCGCACCGCCATCCCCCTCCGGCCGGGTCGCTCCCGGACGAGGGACAGGGTTCGCCCCCGGCGCGCGCGACACCTTCCAGCGGGGAAACGAAGGAGATCGTGAGGACGTCGAGAACAGTACCACGACCTCAAGCGGGGTGGGTGAAACCATGTCGAGACTGGCGATCCTCAGCGCGGGCGGCGACTGCCCGGGCATCAACGCCGTGATCCGGGCCGTGGCCAAGACGGCCGACCAGCGGGGCTGGGAAGTGGTCGGCTTCCGCAACGGTTACCGGGGGGCGGTGGAGAACGACTTCCTCATGCTGGGCCCCGAGGAGACGGCGGGGCTCCTTCCCCGGGGCGGAACCGTCCTGGGGACCGACAACCGCTACGACCCATCGGACTTCCCCGTGGAGGAGGATGGGCGGGTCGTACGCCGGGACCTCTCCCAGCAGGTGGCCGACAACCTGCAGCGGCTGGACGTTCAGGGCCTCATCGCGATCGGCGGCGACGGCACCATGGCCGTCACCCGCAAGCTCATCGAGAAGGTGGGGCTCAAGGCCATCTGCGTCCCCAAGACCATCGACAACGACCTGCCCTCCACCGACCAGACCTTCGGCTTCGATACGGCGGTGCGGACGGCCACCGATGCCCTGGACAAGCTGCACACCACGGCCGAGTCGCACCACCGGGTGATGGTGCTCGAGCTGATGGGACGCTACGCGGGGTGGATCGCCCTCTACACCGGCCTTTCCGGCGGGGCCGACGTCATCCTCATCCCGGAGATCCGCTGGGATCCGGACGTGGTCGCGCGCAAGATCCTGGAGCGCCGGGCCCGGGGGCGTCTCTTCAGCGTGGTGGTGGTGGCCGAGGGTACCCTCACCCCCGAGGGCGAGCGCGTCGTTCAGCGCCGGGTGCCGGACAGCCACGAGCAGATCCGCCTGGGCGGCATCGGCCAGCTGGTGGGTGAGCTCATCGAGGAGAAGACGGGCATCGAGACCCGGGTGACCATCCTGGGTCACATCCAGCGCGGGGGCAGCCCTTCCCCCTACGACCGCATGCTGGCCACCCGGCTGGGCGTGGCTGCGGGGGAGTTGGCCCTGGAAGGCCGCTATGGCAACCTGGTGGCCCTGCGACAGGGAACCATCCAGGCGGTCCCGCTGGACCAGGTGGAGACAGGCATCCGTACCGTCCGTCCCGACGGCCCGGAGGTGGAGGCGGCCCGGGCCATCGGCATCTGCTTCGGCGACCGCTAGGCGGCATCCCTCCCGCCGGGCCCGGGCCCCCTTCGGCCCGGGCCCGGCGGGGAACCCATGGTTGGGTGCTCTAGCCCACGGGTGGGTGCTCTGGTGTATACTTGGAGCAGGGGCTCTATTGTCCGGGGATCCGGCAGGGGTCGTGGCCTTGCGCCGGAGGCTGGCCGCCTGGCTTCGCTCGGAAGGATACACCTCCGATCCGCGGATCGTGGCCGCCTTCGCGGCGGTGCCCCGGCATTGGTTCCTCCGCAGCTTCTACCTCCCAGGCGATCCTTCTTTCGCGCCCGTCCGGTTCGATCCCGCCGACCCGGACCCTGACCTCCTCCGGGCCGTCTACACCAACCAGGCCCTGGTGACCCGCCTGGAGAAAGGGGTTCCGGTCTCCTCGTCGTCGGAGCCCGCGGTGATGGCGGTGATGCTGGAAGCCCTCGCGGCCGCGCCCGGGGAGCGGGTGCTGGAGGTGGGCACCGGCACCGGCTACAACGCGGCCCTCCTCGCCTTCCTGGTGGGCGTTGAGGGCCGGGTGGTCTCCCTGGACATCTCCGAGGCTGTCGCGAGCGAGGCCGCTGGCGCCCTCCAGGAGGGCGGGTTCCACCAGGTGGAGGTGCACGCGGCCGACGGCCGCGCGGGCTGGCCTGGCCAGGCTCCCTACGATCGGATCATCGTCACGGCCGCGAGCCGCCTGCACCGCGCATGGGTCGGGCAGCTCAGGGACGGCGGTACCCTGGTCCTGCCCTTCGCGGTGGAACCAGGCTCCGCGCCGATCCTGGGGCTTCGCCGGGAAGGAGTTCGCCTCCACGGCCGCTTCGGCCTCTACGCCCACTTCATGCCGCTGCGCGGGGACCCGGTCTGCTGCCGGCGCGGGGCCGCCCTCCCGCTGACGCCCGCGTCGCAGCCGGGCCTCGACGGCACCGACCTTGCGGACCTGTGGGACATCGGGCTCTTCCTGGCTTTGGAGCTTCCCCGCTCGTTCGCCTGGGTGCTGGCGCCGGACGGCCTGCGCGTGCCGGCCATCCGGACCGAGGGGGGCACGGCGGCCTGGGCCCCCGGCGCCCTCCTCACCGCGGGGCGGCGTCCCCCGGTGCAGACCCTCGCGTGGCTCCTGGAACGGTGGACGCGCCTGGGGCGTCCCAGGCTGGGCGATTACGTCGCCGAGGCCTGGGTAGGGCGTCCACCCCCCGCCCCGCCCGCCCGCATGTGGCTTCTTCCCGGTGATCCGGCCATCTCGCTCCACCTCGCCTGAACCAGCATTCCCCTTAGTTTCCAGAAGGTGCAAGGGCCTCCGCGTCAAAGTTTTCCTCCGCTCCCAGCGGGTTCCACGCCCGTTTCACCCAGCATCGAAGGAGGATCCATGTGAGACCACGCGTTTCCCTCGCTGCAGCCTTCCTGGCCCTGGCCTTGACATGGCCCGCTGCTCCGGTCGGAGCGCAGGGCTACCGCATCCAACCCGGCGACAGCCTCTACCTGATCGCACAGCGCTTCGGCACCACGGTGGACAGGCTCCGCCAGGCCAACAACCTCTGGACCACCAGCGAGATCCGGGCCGGAGGGTGGCTCGCCCTCCCCGGCGGGCTCAACCGCGCGTACACGGTACAGCCCGGCGACTCGCTCTTCATCGTCGCCCAGAAGACGGGCACCACGGTGGAGGAGTTGCGTCGTCTCAACAACCTCTGGGGAACCGACGAGATCTGGGCGGGCCAGGTGCTGGCCGTCCCCACCGCTCCCTCCCCGCCTCCTGCCCCCGAGCCTCCGGCACCCCGGGTGCGGCTGAGCCCTGAGGAGCTGGACCTGCTCAGCCGGCTGGTCACGGCCGAGGCCGAAGGCGAGGCGTACGCGGGGCAGGTGGCCGTAGCCGCCACGGTCCTCAACCGGGTGCTCGACCCCCGCTACCCCAACACCGTCTGGGACGTGGTCTACCAGTACTGGCAGGGGATCCCCCAGTTCAGCCCGGTGGCCGACGGCCGCATCAACCTCCCCGCCAGCCCCGTGGCCCGCCAGGCGGTCGCGGAGGCCCTCACCGGCAAGGATCCGGCCAGCGGCGCGCTGGGCTTCTACAATCCCCTGAAGACCTCGAACGCGTGGGTGCGGTCGCAGCCCGTGACGGCCGCGATCGGCAACCACCTCTTCTTCACCGTGCCCTGATGGGCCGGGGCGGGAGGATGGCCGGGCCCCGGGCCTCCCGGGACAGGCGGTGCGAGCGGCGGGCCGGGATCCCCGCCCGCCGCCCGCGTGCTGCAGGCCGGGCTACCGCCCGGTGGCGGCGGTGCCCTCCTGCCTCTCCTCCAGAGGAGCCTCCTCCACGGGCACGAAGCGGTCCCGCACCCGGGCCATGATCTCGGGCATGGTGGTGTACTCCATCTCGTCCAGGGGCAGCCGGTGCGGCTCGAAGGGTCCCATGCTCCGCATCATCTCCGCCATCTCCCCCGCCTGCCTCCGGGCCGGGTCGAAGGCCACGTCCGCGAAGAGGTCCCTGGGCCCCACCAGCCTCCCCCGGTTGAGCTGGAAGCCGTAGCAGGCCACCCGCGGCGGCCCGTCGAAGCGGCTCGCCACCGCATCCCGGAAGCCCACGGGCATGATGGGCCCCACGTGGCTCCCCCGCATCCAGCCCCCCACCAGGTGCGGCCGGGCGAAGGCCTCCAGGATCTCCCCCACCGCCGGGAAGCCGCTCTGGGCCCGCACGATCATCACCGGGTCGTCCTTGCCCACGTAGCGCCCCGCCATCAGCGAGAGCTTCTGGGTGGAGGTGGCCGCCACCACCTCCTCGTCCTGGGCCCGCAGCACCCTGCGCACCACGTAATGGCTCGGCGCCCCGATGAACATCAAAAGGTCGTAGCTCTCCTCCGGGGTCTTGAAGCGGGCCGCCTGGTCCGCCTTCAGGTCCAGGATCTCGAAGACGAAGCCGT
The DNA here is from genome assembly GCF_001544015.1 of Limnochorda pilosa. Taxonomy (GTDB): domain Bacteria; phylum Bacillota; class Limnochordia; order Limnochordales; family Limnochordaceae; genus Limnochorda; species Limnochorda pilosa. The sequence continues at coordinate 2,680,127 of NZ_AP014924.1, forward strand.
CGTGCATCTTGGGGTCGATCACGAGCCCCGGGGTGTTGAAGGGGTCGGCGAAGATGCGGTAGAGGGGGAGGTTCCAGGCGCCGGGCTCGGTCTTGTCGGCCAGGAAGACCAAAACCGGCTCGCTGGGCCGCTCGTCGATCTCCATCTCGGCGATGCCCGGGCCCAGGCCCTTCAGGTTGCCCGAGAAGGCATCGGAGAGCAAGTCCTGCCCGGCGCCGTAGAGCTTCAGCCGCTTGGCCACGTCGGTGGTCTGCTGGAAGACCTCCCAGGCCACGCGGTGGATCGCCTCGCTCTCCGCCCCCCGGGTGTGGCTCAGGATGAGGGCCACATCGTCCCCCACCTGCCCCACGCAGAAGTCCAGGAGGGTTCCGTCCTCCTTCTTCCCCTTCAAGAGCGTTTCGGCCGCCTCCACCAGGTCCGGGTGCGTGGCCGAGTGGCCCACGTACCCGCCCGTGTCGGCCTTGAGGACGCTCAGGGTCGCCAACGGTCCGACCTCCTCGTGAGATCTCTGCCGCGGCCCGCAGGATCGCAAACAAAACCTGCAGGCAATACCATGCAACACATGCCAAGTATACCGGATGCGCGCTGGGTGTGCAAATGCTGTGCAACACCGCTGCACGCGCTCGGGTCCCCCAGGCGGGCCGGGATCGCGCCACGCTCGGCGGTCCGGCCGGAAGCGGGTTTCCGCCCAACCCACCCGATGGTCCTGCCCCATTGCTCCCGCGAACTGAGGACGTTCCTCTCCAGGTGCGCGCTTCCCGCGGAATGAATCCTAACGACGAGCGACTCAAAACAAGGAGGGCCTCCCGGGGCCCTCCGGGGTCGCGTCGTATTGCGTCGGAAAGGAGGCTGGCGTGTGAACTATCCCTTCTGGGAGGTCTCCACCCTGGGCGGGGGTCTCCTCATCGCCATCGTCGCCATCTTCCACACCTACGTCGCCCAGTTCGCGGTGGGCGGCGGCTTCTTCCTGGTCCTCGCCGAACGCAAGGCCCGCCGGGAGAACGATCCCGTCCTCCTGGACTACGTCCGCCGGCACACGCGCTTCTTCGTCCTCGTCACCCTGGTGCTGGGCGCGGTGACCGGGGTCGGCATCTGGTTCACCATCGCCCTGGTCAACCCTCAGGCCACCTCCATCCTGATCCGTTCCTTCGTGTGGGGCTGGGCCATCGAGTGGGTCTTCTTCATCCTCGAGATCACCGCGGCCCTCACCTACGCGGCCACGTGGGACCGGGTCAAGCCCGAGACCCACCAGCTGGTGGGCTGGCTCTACGGGGCCGGCGCCTGGTTGAGCCTCGCCGTCATCACCGGCATCACCAGCTTCATGCTCACCACGGGCCGCTGGGTGGAGACCCAGAACTTCTGGCACGGCGTCCTCAACCCCAGCTACCTGCCGTCGGTGCTGATGCGCACCGGGGTCTCCTTCGCCCTGGCGGGCCTCTACGGGCTGATCACCGCCTACACGGTCCAGCCACGGGAGAGCCGCGACCGGCTGGTACGCTACTGCGCCGCCTGGCTCTTCCCGGCCGCGGGGCTCTTGGTGGTGGGCGGCGCCTGGTACCTCACCACCATCCCCGAGGCGAGCCGGGCCATGCTGACGGGCGGGGCCATCGCCATGACCCTCGCCTTCGCGGCCAGCCTCATCGCGTCCGTGGTCCTCTTCGGGGTGGGCTACTTCGGCCTCTACCGGAGCCCCCGGAGCTACTCGGTGACCCTGGCGGCCCTGCTGCTGATCGTGGGCCTGACGGCCACGGGCGCGAGCGAGTTCGCCCGGGAGGGGGCCCGCAAGCCCTACGTGCTCTACGGGTACCTCTACTCCAACAACGTCTACGCGGGCCAGGAAGAGGCCATCCGCCAGGACGGCTTCCTCACCACGGCCCGGTGGGCGCGGCTCAGCACCGAAGACGTGACCCCGGGCAACCTGCTGGAGGCGGGCCACGAAGTGTACCGGTTCCAGTGCGCGAGCTGCCACACCCTGGGCGGCTACAACGACGTGACCCCTCTGGTGAAGGGTTGGACGGCCAGCTTCGCGGACTTCCAGCTCCAGCACCTGGACACGCTCAAGGGCTTCATGCCGCCCTTCGTGGGAACCCCGCTGGAGCGGCGGGCCCTGGCCGAGTACCTGGCCTCCCTCAACCCCTGGCCCTCCCGGGGAACCATCGAATCTCCCGTCCCCGTCGCCCAGGCGCCCCAGGCTTCCCGATAGGAGGTGGATCACATGCCCGAGCGCTTGATCATCCCGTCACCCGAACCGCTGCCGCTGCCGGCCGATCCCATCCTGCTCCAGGGCCTGCTGCTGCTCACCTTCGTGCTGCACATCCTCTTCATGAGCCAGGTGCTGGGAGGCAGCCTCCTCTACCTGGGTGCGACGGTGGCCGGCGGCCGGAAGAGCGGGCACCCGCTCCAGCGCCTGGCCCACACCCTGGCCGGGCTCTTTCCCTGGACCGTGGCCTTCACCATCACCACGGGCGTGGCGCCGCTGCTCTTCGTGCAGCTCCTCTACGGCTCCTTCTTCTACAGCTCGTCGGTGCTCATGGCCTGGCCGTGGTTTGCGGTGGTCCCCATGCTCATCGTGGGCTACTACGCCCTCTACTGGGTCAGCCTGAAGGGGAAGGACCGGCCCGCGTGGGCCCGCCTCACGGTGGGCGGGCTGGCCGCGGTGGTCTTCCTGGCCATCGGTTTCCTCTACAGCACGAACCTGAGCCTCATGCAGCGGCCCGAGGTGTGGGCGGGCGTCTATGCCGCCAACCCCTACGGAACCTCGCTGGTCACCGAGGCGGCCCTCGCGCCCCGCTTCCTCCACGCCGTGTTGGGTGCCGTGGCCCTGGCCAGCGTGCTGGTGCTGGTCCACGGCGCCGCGTCCGCCGGCTCCGACGCGGCCTACGGCCGGGCGGTGACCCGCTTCGGCCTGGCCAGCTTCGTGCCGGCGGCGCTCCTGCAGGCGGTGGTGGCGCCATGGTACGCAAGCCACCTGGTGCCGGCCGTGCGCGACCACCTCTTCGACCTGGGCAGCCTGCTGGGACAGCTCACCGTGGCCGCCCTGGTGGTGAGCGCGCTCGCCTTCGTGCTGCTGGTGGCCGCCCGGGGGAGGCTGCGCTACACCGGCGCGGGTGCCGCGCTGGTGGTGGCTGGGCAGGCCCTGCTCCTCATCGTCCGCCACATGGCGAGGAACCAGGCCCTGGCCGGCTACATGCCCGAGGGCCTCTGGCGGGTGGTGCCCCAGACGGCGCTGGTGGTGCTCTTCTTGGCGCTGCTGGTCGTCGGCCTGGCCACCGTGGGGTACATGGCGCTCCGGGTACGCCGGGACCGTGTGGCCCTGGCGGAGGTGGCCGCAGAGCGCCGGGTGGCAGGTTAGTCCCGTCGTCGGCCCGGGGCCCTGGCAGGCTCCGGGCGAGACCCTACCGGCCCGGGCGGGCGGACCCGCCCGGGCCGGTGCGTCTCTCCGGGCACGCAGGCCGCGCGGGCAAAGCTCAGCGGGAGACGGCCGGGGCCGGGGTGGCCCAGCCACCCCGCCGCCTCAGCTCCCGGACCAGACCGGCAACCTGCTCCACCCGGCCGAAGGAAGGCACGACGTAGCATCCCTGGATGAACCCTCGGGCGTCCTCCAGCACCCGGGCGGCCAGCTCCATTCCCACGCGCGCCCCGTCCTCCCCCGCCCGGGCCATCTCCTCCCGCACCCGCAGGGGGATGCGGATGCCGGGAACCTCGTTGTGGAGGTACTCCGCGTGCTTGTGGCTCTGGAGCGGCATCACCCCCAGCACCAGGGGCACGGGGCAGCCGCCCGCCCGCTCGAGCATGGCCACCAGGGGCTCGATCTCGTAGAGCGGCTGGGTCATGACGAAGTCAGCCCCCGCTTCCAGCTTCTCCCGAAAGCGGCGGGCCTCCAGGTCCGGATCCGCGGCGTTGGGGCTGAGGGCGACGGCCACCGTGAAGGCGGTGGGCTCGCCGATGGCGTTTCCGGCCAGGTCGCGGCCCCGGTTCAGGGTGTGGAGGATCCGCACCAGCCCGATGGAGTCCACGTCGTAGACGGCACTCGCGTGGGAGTAGTTGCCGACGCTGGGCGGGTCGCCGGTGAGGGCCAGCACGTGGCGGATCCCCAGGGCGTGGGCCCCTAGCAGGTCCGCCTGGATGCCCATCAGGTTCCGGTCGCGGGTGGTGAAGTGGATCAGCGGGGGCAGGCCCGTCGCCTCCAGGATCAGCCGTGCGGAGGCCAGAGAGGCCATCCGAACCCGGGCCATGGGGGAGTCGGCCACGTTGATGCAGGTGACGCCCGCCTCCTGCAGGATCCGGGCGTTCTGCAACACCTTCTCCACGTTGACCCCTCGGGGCGGGTCCAGCTCCACGCTGACCATCTCGCCGCGCCGCAGGGCCTCCAGGAGCGGGCTCGCCGCGGGGGCCGCCGGGACGGCCGCTTCGGTCTTGGGTGAGCGCACCTCCGCCGGCGCGACCCGTGCGGGGTGCGCGTGCTCGCCCTCATCCGCAGGCCCGGCCGCCCTGGCAGGCTGCAAGGTGTCGAGCCGGGCCCGCATCGCGGCGATGTGCTCAGGCGTGGTTCCGCAGCAGCCGCCCACCAGCCGTACCCCTTGCCGGAGCATGGGCTCCACCAGCCCAGCCAGGTACTCGGGGGCCGCCCCGTAAAGGATGCGCCCGTCCACCCGGGTGGGAAGCCCTGCGTTGGGCAGGGCCGAGAGAGGGACCCCCAGGGCCCGCAACCCCGCGAGCTCCCCCAGCGCCTCCAGCACCGGACCCGGCCCGGAACCGCAGTTGATGCCGGCCACGTCGGGCCCTGCCTCGCCCAGGCGCTCGACCATGCGGGTGAAGGCCTCACCCTGGAGGGGCGCCACGGGCTCGACGCCGCCGGAGAAGGTGATCTGGGCCACCACGGGTAGGCGGGCCAGGGAGCGGGCCGCTTCCACCGCGAGCTCCAACTCTTCCACGTCCAGCATGGTCTCGATCATGAAGAGGTCCACGCCGCCGGCCAGCAGCGCCTCCATCTGGCGCAGGAAGGCGTCGCGCACGTACGCGCGGGCGGCGCGTCCGAGGGTTTCCAGGGGCCGGCCCACGGGCCCGACCGACCCCGCCACGAAGACCGGGCGGCCGCTCACCTCCCGGGCGCCGCGGGCCAGCTTCGCGCCCTGGAGGTTGATCCGCCAGACGTCGTCCTCGAGACCGTACTCGGCCAGGCGGAAGGCGTTGGCCCCGAAGGTGTTGGTCTCGATCAGGTCGGCACCGGCGCGGATGTAGTCCAGGTGGACCTGTTCCACCACCCGCGGCTGGGTGAGGTTGAGGGCGTCCAGGTTGCCGCGGGGGCCGCCCACCCGCTGGTAGAGGAGGGTGCCCACCCCCCCGTCGGCCAGCAGCACCCGCTCGGCCAGGGCCTGGCGGAAGGCCGTTCCGAGCGTGTCCCGCCCCGGCTCCGGCCCTGTCAAAGGCGGGCCACCGCCTCGACCTCCACCGCCGCGCCCCGGGGAAGCGCCGCGACGCCCACGGCCGCCCGGGCGGGCTTGTGGGTGAAGAAGCGGGCGTAGACGCCGTTCACGGCCTCGAACTGCCCCAGGTCCGTGAGGAAGAGGGTCACCTTCACCACGTTCTCCAGGCGCCCGCCGCCGGCCTCCACCACCGCCTGTAGGTTGCGCAAGGCCCGCTCCGCCTGGGCTTCCACGCCCCCCTCCACCAAGCGGCCCGTGGCCGGGTCCAGGGGGATCTGACCCGACACGAAGAGCCAGTCGCCCGTGCGGACCGCCTGCGAATAGGGTCCGATGGCCGCGGGCGCATGAGGGGTCTGAACCGGCTCGAGCTCCACTGGGCTTCGCCTCCGAGCAACCGTAGCCCCGGGTTCACCGTCTGGCGGGCCCCTCGGCTCACACCGGGGCCCGCCGTCCCCAAGGCTTTCGAGTAGGGTTCGTCCCCCGGAGGCGGAACCCTCCCGCGGCACGCGGTTCTCGAGGCGGCGGGATGGCCCGGATTACCAGGCCACCTCCAGCCGGTGGGCGCCCTCCTGCGGCACCTGCAGGCGCAGGCCGCGGCCGGTTTCGTAGGTGAAGCCAGACCCTTCCGCCAGCTGACGCCCGTCGAGAAGCACCTGCCGGGGCGGGCCGGGAAGGAAGGGCACCTCCACCCCCACCTCCCGCCGGGCGGGGGCGTAGGACCCTTCGGGGTCGGCCAGGTCCAAGGCCAGGTGCCGCTCCCGGACGGCCAGTGCCATGGCCCGCCGGCTGCTCACGCCCTGCTCGTGAGCGGGCGTGGCGCCGTCGTCCTCGTAGAGAACGGTCTTCCAGTGGCTGGGGGCCTCCCCCGGATAGAGCAGGAGGGTGAGCTCCTGCCACCCGGCCTCACCCGTGTGCTGCGTCACCGGTCCCATGGGGAGCATCGCCCCCGCCCGGACGAAGAGGGGGATGCGCTCCAGGGGTGCCTCGACCACCCGGTGGGCGGGACCCCGGCTCACCTCGCCCGTCCAGAAGTCCACCCACTCGCCCTCGGGCAGGTAGGCCATCCGCTCCCGGGCCTGGGGCTGGAGCACCGGCGCGACCAGGAGGTCCGGCCCCAACAGGAAGGCATCCTGGACACGGGCAGCGACGGGATCGTCGGGGAAGTGGTAGACCAGCGGCCGCATGATGGGCGCGCCTGTCCGGTGCGCCTCCCAGAAGAGGGTGTAGAGGTAGGGGAGGATCCGGTAGCGGAGCTCGATGGCGCCGCGGGCGATGGCCTCCACCTCGGGTCCGAAGGTCCAGGGCTCCTGAGCGCGGGTGTCGTGGGCGCTGTGGGCCCGGAAGAAGGGCGTGAAGGCCCCCAGCTGCACCCAGCGCGCGTAGAGCTCGGGTTCGGCGTCGTCGCGGAAGCCGCCGACGTCCGCGCCCACGAAGGCCACCCCTGAGAGCCCCAGGTTGAGGAGCATGGGTATCGCCATGGCAAGGTGCTCCCACCAGCTCGAGTTGTCGCCCGTCCAGACGGCGGCGTACCGCTGGATCCCGGCGAAGCCCGAGCGGGTCAGGAGAAAGGGCCGCTCCTGGGGCCGCATCCGGCGCAGCGCCTCGGAGGTCGCCCGGCCCATCAAGAGAGCGTAGAGGTTGTGCACCTCCCGGTGCGGATGCACCTCACCCTCGTCGGTGCGGTGAAGGGTCCCCTCGGGCAAGGTGCGGTCCTCGTCGTGGACCCGGAAGTCGGCCGGCTCGTTCATGTCGTTCCAGATCCCCGCGACGCCGGCGTCGAGAAGGGTCCGGTGCCAGTCGCCCCACCACCGCCGCACGCGCTCCTGGAGGAAGTCCGGGAAGTGCACCTCTCCCGGCCAGACCCGCCCCATGTAGGGCTTGCCCGCAGGATCCTCCACGTAATGGCCGGCCTCCAGCCCCTCGCGGAAGACGGGGTAGCTCGAGTCCACCTTGACGCCCGGGTCGACGATGGTCACCACCCGGAAGCCCTGCTCCTTCAGGCCGCGGCAGAGGCCGGATGGATCCGGAAAGCGCTTGGGATCCCAGGTGAACACCCGGTAGCCGTCCATGTAGTCGATGTCCAGATAGATCACGTCGCACGGGATCCGCCGCTCCCTGAAGGTGCGTGCGAGCTCCTCCACCCGCTGCTGCGGCACGTACCCCCACCGGCTCTGCTGGAAGCCCAGGCTCCAGCGGGGGGGCAGGGGCATCCGCCCCGTGAGCCGGGTGTAGCGCTCGAGCACCTGGGCGAAGGTGGGCCCGGCGAAGAGGTAGTAGACCAACCGGCCGCCCTCGGACCATACGTGGTACCGCCCGGTGCCCTCCCGGTCCATGTCGAAGTGGGTGCGGTGGGTGTTCTCGAAGAAGAGCCCGTGTGCCCGGCCGGCGTTCCAGATCACGTAGAAGGGGATCGCCTGGTAGAGGGGGTCGGTGGTGGGCAGGTGGGGCAGGACGTCGGTGGTCCACATGGTCATCCGCTGTCCCCGCTTGTCCAGCGGACCCGTCTTCTCGCCGAAACCGTAGGCCCGGTCACCCGGGCGGGCCTCGCGGAAGGAGTGGACGCTGCCGTACCGCCATCCCATGCCGGACTCCGGATCGTCCCGATCCAGAAGGCGGCCCTCCCCGTCGCGGAAGACCAGCCGGACCGGATCCGACTGGATCTCCACGGCCATCGCGTCGCTCGCCAGCCAGAGCGAGGCGCCCCGCTCCTCGTGGGCCACACCCGGTCTCTCCCACTCGGCCTCGGTCCGAGCGAAGGGCAGCGGCTCCGGAACCTCTGGGGCCGGGGTCATCTCCACCCGCACCACGTCGGGTGCGAGGAAGCGGACGGCCAGGCGGGCCGGCGGTGCCTCCACCTCCACCCCGGCGGGGGTCCACCGGATGCCATCGGCTCGGCCGAGCGAACGGTACGCGGCGTCCATCGAAACGCTCCTTCCCCGTTGACGCAAACGTTTCCACACCGGTGTGCCAATCCTTGCCGATTCTAGCACACGGGGTCCTTGCGGGCAACGCCCACGCCCGGAGGGTCCCGTGCGGGAACCCTGCTGACAGGGAAAAGCTTCAGCGCACGCGCCGCGGGGGCGGAATGGGTTCCGCCCCCGCGGCCGGGCCCGGATGGGCGAGCGGTTGTGGGCCGGCCAGATCCCTCTTGGGGGAGGCCGTTGCCTGTATCCGGGCCTGGGGCCCGCACCTGGGGCGCAGGCGTCCTGAGGGTTAGCCTCACCCAGCCTTCTCGGCCCTCAACCGGGGAAGTGGCGGTGGGAGGCGTAGCAATTGGATGCGCAGGGCCTGGCTCCATCACCGGCGAAGGTAGTGAGGAGGCCCGGATGCGGGGAAGCCGATCCGGGATCCGTCATGCCCGGGCGGCGTGACCCAGGGTGTGGCGACCGGGGGGTTGGCGGCCCGTGGCCCGATCGCGCTACCTGGCCGTGCTGGGCACCTTCTCGCCCACGGCCAGGGCGTATCTTGCGTACACGCTCTTCAACAGCATCAGCTTCAACATGCTCAACCTGGTCTTCAACCTCTACCTCCACAGCCTGGGCCACCCGCGAGACTTCATCGGTCTGGTGAACGGCGTTCCCTCCATCGCGGTGCTCATCCTGGGGCTCCCCATCGGCATGGCCGCCGACCGGTACGGATACCGCCGCTTCCTGGTGGCCGGGGCCGTGCTGAACGTGGTCGCCCTGGGCGGGATGGTGGCCGGCGGGAACGGGGAGGCCCTGATGGGCTTCTCGGTGCTCCGGGGGCTCGCCTGGGCCCTCACGTGGGTTCTGGGGCCGCCTCTTCTCATGTCCGAGAGCACCGAGGAGAACCGGGTGCACCTCTTCTCGCTTCAGTTCGCGATCATGATGGGATCAGGCTTTCTGGGGAGCCTTCTGGCCGGTTTCCTTCCCGAGGCCCTTGCCTCGGCCTGGAGTGTCGCGCCCGACGGGCCGGGCCCGCTCCGGGCCACCTTCGCTGTGGCGGTGGCCTTCATGGCCCTGGCCGTCGTTCCGGCCTTCCTGGTGCGGGAGGGTCCTCACCCCGAGCAAGGCTCGCCTCTGCCGCGCACCGCCCAGGAGGCGTTGCTCTTCGTCCACCTGTTGCTCCCCTCGGCGCTGGTCTCCTTCGGGGCGGGGGCGATGGTGGTCTTCTTCCAGCTTTTCTTCAGCCTTCGGTTCGGGATGGCCCCGGCGGAGATGGGGATCCTCTTCGCCCTGGCCGCGGTGGTGACGGCAGCGGCCACCCTGGCGACGCCCCAGCTGTCGAGCCGCCTGGGCAAGGTGCGCACGGTGGTGGTGACCGAGCTGGCCTCGATTCCCTTCCTGCTCGTGCTCTCGTACTCCTACAGCCTGCCGTGGGTGATCGCCGCCTACTACGTGCGGCAGGCGCTGATGAACATGGGGGCTCCCGCCCAGACCGCCTTCTTGATGGAGCAGGTGCGCCCAGATCAGCGCGCCACCCTCACCAGCCTGAACGCCATGCTGGGATCCTTGGGGCGCGGCGGGCTGGGGCCCGTGGTGAGCGGCTGGATGCAGGTGCGGTGGGACTTCACCGGCGCCTTCACCCTCACCACCGTGCTTTACGTGCTGGGGAGCATGCTCTTCTACCTCTTCTTCCGGAACGTGCGGGAAACGGCTGCCGGGGGGCTTACGCCTCCGGCCGTGCCAGGCGGCGCAGCCCTTCCTCGCGCTCGGCGATGAGACGTCGCGCCGCCGGCCCGCCGAGGCTTCCGGCGAGCCGGGAAGGACCTCTCCGTTCGGGTTCGTCCAGCACCTGCACGTTGAGCTCGGACGCCACCTCATGTTGGAATCGACGGAGAGCCTCCCGAACCTTCCGGGCCTCGTCGCGGGCCAAGCGGTCTCCCTCCCTGGAGGGCAGGGCGCTACTGGTTCAGGTTCGCACCCTGCTGCGTCGCCGGAGCGGTCACGTTGGAGAGCGGCTGCGAGAACGCCTGCTGGAAGCCAGAGCGAACGTTCGTGGCAGCCTGATCCACCAGGGACTGCTCCGCGGCGGCGATCATGCGCCGCACCATATGTCCACCGACCGCGCCGCACTCACGAGCGGGGATGTTGCCCCAGTACCCGGTCTTGTACTCCTGGTTGATCCCCAGCTCGGTCGCGACCTCGTACTTGAACTGATCGAGGCTGTTCGAGGCCTGCGGCACGAGTCGGTTGTTCCTCCGCTGACCTTGGGCCACCTTCGTCCCTCCTTTGCTCGCCTGCTCGTAGTATGGCGGGCGCCGCAGAAGGGCCATGCTAGAGGCTTTTCCCTCCCCTGACGGGAATTCGGCAGCCCTCAACCCAAGTGAGCCTCGACCTGCTCCCTCAGCCCCTGCACCCGAGAGCCCACGTGGCGGTGTACCTCCTGCCCGCCCCGGAAGAGGAGCAGGGTGGGAATGCTCATGACGCCGTAGCGGGCCGCGATCTCGGGGTTCGCGTCCACGTCCAGCTTGGCCACCCGCAGGCGCCCAGCATACTCCTGGGCCATCCGTTCCACCACCGGCGCGATCGCCCGGCACGGCATGCACCAGTCCGCCCAGAAGTCCACCAGCACCGGCAGGTCCGAGCGGAGGACCTGCTCCTCGAAGTCACCGTCGCTCACATGCAGCAAGAGCCCGTCTTGGGCCATGCTCTCCCTCCTCCAGCTTGGTCGCCCCGGCCTGCGGCCACCATCGGGTCCCGGACCGCGCGCCGCCTTCCCATTATAGCAGCCGGGGCAAGCTGTCGCCCAGAACGCCCCCAGGGTCCCATGCGCCAGGTGTCTCCCCACTCATAGGGTGGGGTAGCCCGCGAGGGAACCGGGGCCCCGGCTCGCGGCACCTTCATTGGCGTGCAACGACCGGCGAGAGGAGGGAGACCTATGAGCCGCCAGGTGCCCTTTCAGCCCGGCGAGGAGGAGCTGATGCTGGAACTCCAGACCGAGGAGTTCCAGGCCGTCGACTGGATGCTCTTCGCCGACACCCACGAGGAGGGCATGGAGGAGTACCGCCGGCACGCCGCCCGCACCCGGGAGCTGATGGAGACCTACGTCTCCCGCTACGGGCCGCTCATCTGGATGGATCCCGAGTGGGCCGGCCCCGACCGGGGCGTCCCCTGGGCCTGACCCCCTACGAAAGGAGGACGAGTCTGGTGTGGTACTACACCAAGAAGCTGGAGCATCCCGTCCGGGTCGAGCGGTCCGACCCGCGCATGGCCAAGCTGATCCTCTCCCAGTATGGGGGGCCCCAGGGGGAGCTGGCCGCGGCCACCCGGTACCTCACCCACCGCTTCACCATGCCCGAGCCCCGCGCCCGGGCCACCCTCATCGACATCGGCACCGAGGAGTTCGCCCACCTGGAGGTGCTGGGCGAGCTCTTCGAGCAGCTCATCGACGGCGTCCCTCTCTCGGAGTTGAGGCGGGCCGGTCTGGACACCTACTACGTGGAGCACGGGCGCCAGCCCTTTTACGTCAACTCGGACGGGGTCCCCTTCACCGAGGCGTACGTGAACGCCACGGGCGACCCCATCGCCAACATGCATGAGGACATCGCCGCCGAGGAACGGGCCCGGGCCGTCTACGAGCACCTCATCGCCATGACCGACGACGTCCACGTGAAGGAGGCCCTCCGCTTCCTGTGGAGCCGGGAGGTGGTCCACGCGGACCGCTTTCGCGAGTCGCTCCAGCGGGTGACGGACTACCTGAACGAACGGCGCGTCATCCGGGTCGGCGAGTACTACGAGCGTTCTAACCGCCTGGGACGGCTGACCTGGAGGGTGGACGAGATCCGGCAGCCCAGGCCCACCGGGGGTCAGGAACTCCGCTCCCAGCAGGCCCCCGAGGCCGAGCCGGGCCGCGGCGGCCCGCCCGGCGAGATCGGTCCGGCGGAAGGTGAAGCGATGCCCGAATCCCAGGAACCAGAGGCCGGCACAGCCCTGTGACCCCTCCTTCCCGGGCCCGGCGAGCGCGGGAGCGGGCGGGTTCGCCTCGCTCCTTGCGCCTCGCCGCGCCCGCCCGGGCGTGCTAGAATGTTAGGGCAGTCCCAACCCCCTTTTCGTCCTGGAGGTGGCCCCCTACGTCCGACGCGGTCCCAGCGGGGGACGCCCTGGTGGAGCAGGCCCGCCGTGAGGGCTTCAGGGTTCCCCCGCCGTCCAAGGTTTCCGTCCCCCTGATCGACGTGCACACCCACGCCTTCCCCGACCGGCCTTCCCACGAGCTCGCGGAGGCCGCCCGCCTCTACGGGGTGGAGCGGGTCGTGGCCCTGGCCTCGCTGGAGCAGAGCGTGGGCGTACGGGATGGCTTTCCTGATCTCTTCCTTCCTGGCCCCATGCTGGACTACAGCCACTGGCAGGATCCGGAGCGCTTCGCCGCGACCAACGTGGAGGTGGTCCGCCGAGCCGCCCGGGAGGGCGCCCCGCTGATCAAGCTCTGGTTCGCCCCGCGCTTTCGCGACCGGGTGGCCATGGCCCTGGACGACCCGCGCCTGGACCCGATCTTCGACGAGATCGGCCGCCAGGGGCTCGCGGTCCTGGTGCACGTCTCGGACCCCGACCTCTGGTTCCAGAAGTACTACGCCGACGCCGCCCGCTACGGCACCAAGGCCGACCAGTACCCACCTTTGGAGCGGCGTCTGGAGTCCCACCCGGGCATCGTCTTCATCAGCGCCCACATGGGCGGCGACCCCGAGCACCTGGACCACCTGGCGGACCTGATGGAGCGGTACCCCAACTACAACGTGGACACCAGCGCCACCAAGTGGGTCGTGCGCGAGCTGGGACGCAAGCCCGCGGAAGCCCGGGACTTCTTCCAGGCCCACGCGGACCGGGTTCTCTTCGGCACCGACCAGGTCGTCTACCGGGCCGAGGACGCCGAACCCGACCGGTACCGGGTGCGCTACTGGGTTCATCGGGTCTTCTGGGAGACAGGGATCCGCGCCCACTCCCCCATCCCGGACGCGGACGCGGAGGGCGAGCCCGAGCTGAACGGCCTGGACCTGCCGCCCCATGTGCTGGAGAAGGTCTACCAGGGGAACGCCCGGCGCCTCCTGGCCCTGACGCCCCCCGTGCATCGAGTGTGGTGACGCCGTCCGCGAGCCCTACCTGTCGCCCCGGTCGAACATCGCCCGGGGCGTTCCGCGGACGTCAGGCCTGCCGAAGCACCTCGGCGGTGGTCCAATCCTGGAAGGCCGTGCCCTCCAGGAACCGCTCCACGTCCAGGGCAGCCTGGCAGCCGGAGCCGGCCGCGGTGACCGCCTGCCGGTAGACCGGGTCCGCCACGTCGCCTGCTGCAAAGACCCCGCGCCTGCTGGTGGCCGTGCCCCGGAAGGTCCGGATGTAGCCTCGCTCGTCCATCTCCACCTGGCCCCGGAAGAGCTCGGTGTTGGGCTTGTGGCCGATGGCGATGAAGACCCCGTCCGCCGCGCGCTCCTCCACCCGGCCGGTGACCACGTCCCGCAGGCGCACGCCGGTGACGCGGCCCGTGCCGCCGTCCAAGATCTCTTCGACCACCCGGTTGAAGAGGACGTCCACCTTGGGGTTCTCCGCGGCCCGCTGCTGCATGATCTTGGAGGCCCGGAAACGATCGCGCCGGTGGACCACGTGAACGATGCGGGCGTACCGGGTAAGGAAGAGGGTCTCCTCCAGGGCCGAGTCGCCGCCGCCCACCACGAAGAGCTCCTTCTCGGGGAAGAAGGCGCCGTCGCAGGTGGCGCAGGTGGAGACGCCCCGCCCGATGAGGCGCCGCTCGGACTCCAGGCCCAGGAGCCTCGCGGAGGCGCCCGTGGCCACGATGACCGCACGGGCCTCGTGGACCTGGCCCTCAGCCTCCACCTTCAGCGGATACGAGGTGAAGTCGACCCGATCCACCCGGGCGAAGCGGATCTCGGCACCGAACCGGCTTGCCTGGCGCTCCATGGCCTCCATCAGCTCGGGTCCCAGGATGCCCTCGGGGAAACCCGGGTAGTTCTCCACCTCGGTGGTGGTGGTGAGCTGCCCGCCCGGCTCGTCGCCCTGGAAGACGAGCGGGTGCATCTGGGCGCGCGCCGTGTAGAGCGCCGCGGTATACCCGGCCGGCCCCGAACCGATCACGATGCAATCGCGCACGAAGATCCCTCCTGGGTCGCGTTGAGCCATGGACCTTCCTTGGTCGAGGGTCCGGCTTCTATTATAACCTGCGCCGGCCAGGGGCGGCCAGCGACGGAGGCGCGAGCCTTGGGACCGCCGGGCGGCTCCCAGGCCTCTCTTACCCCCTCCCGTACCGGCGGAAGGCGCGGTCGTCCTCCTCCTCGTCCCCTTCGGTTCCACCCCGCTGAAGCGCTGAGATGGGGAAGGATTGGGTCTCCCGCTCCTCCTCCTCGCCTCCCGCCGGGTGGTTCCCGGCTGGGCCGTCCTCGGGGGTCGGAACCGGCGGACCGCTTGCACTCCCGCCGGCCGGGGCAGGCGCGCCCTGGAGGTACTCGTCGGTGAGGCGGCGCAGCTGGCGCAGGAGCCGGTCCGCTTCCTCCCGCAACTCCCGCAGCCGTGTCCGCTCCAGGCCCGCCTGCTGGCGGGCCTCTTCCTCGATGCGGGCCGCCCGCTGCCGGGCCTGGTCCAGGATGAGGCGTGCCTCCCACTGCGCGTTGGAGCGCAACTCCTCCGCGGCCTGGCGCGCCAGCTCCACCGCCTCCCGCACCTCGGGCTCCCCGCCGCCCCGGCGGGGCTCGGCTGGTTCGGCCTCGGCCGCCCCCGCCCGAGCGCGTGCCGCCTCGGGCGACCGCTCCTTGAAGCTCTTCTCGTACTCCTCGATGAGCCGTGTCAGGAACTCGTCCACTTCCTGCGGGTCGTATCCCCTGAAGACCCTGCGGAACTCGATCTGGCGAAGCTCACGCGGCGTCAGCACAGACTCCGCCCCCTTTTCCGATCCCCCGGGCAGAAAGGCCGAATCCTCGCGCCTCGGGTACCGGGGCGCGCCCACTACACCAGCACGGTCAGGAGGAACCGCACCACCAGCTGGCGGGCCACCTCGATGGCCAGGAAGACCAACACCGGAGAGAAGTCGATCATACCCAGGGGAGGGAGAAGCCCGCGGAAGGGACGCATCACCGGCTCGGTGAGCCGGTAGAGCCACCGCACCACGGGGTTGTACGGATCGGCGTTCACCCACGAGGTGAAGATGCGCGCGATCAGGATCAACTCGTAGAGCTGGACGACACCGTTGACCAGCCGGATCAGTCCCACACCGTCTCCCCCTCAGCTCAACCGGCCGTTGGCGGGCTCTTCCTCGCTACCGCCCGCCGAGAGCTCCTGCGACCGGCGGGTGGCCGCCCGCACGGCCCCAGCCAGTGCCGCCCGCAGGGCTCGTTCCTCCAGCACCTGGAGGCCTGCAGCCGACGTTCCGCCCGGCGAGGTGACCATGTCCCTGAGGACGGCGGGGTGGATGCCCGCCTCCAGCACCAGCCGGGCCGCGCCCAGGCAGGTCTGCGCGGCCAGCTTCACCGCCACGTCCCGAGGCAACCCGCAGGCCACGCCCCCGTCGGCCAGGGCGTCGATGACCAGCCCCAGGAAGGCCGGGCCCGAGCCCGAGAGCCCCGTCACCGCATCGAGCAGCGGCTCGGGCAGCAGGAAGACCTGCCCCACCGCCCCCAGGATGCGGCGGGCCCGCTCCGCCTCGGGATCACCCGCCCACCGGCCGAGGCTGAAACCCGAGGCGGCCTCCCCCACCAGGCAGGCGACGTTGGGCATCACCCGCACCACGGGGACCCCCTCGGGCAGGTGGCTCTCCAGGAAACGGAGCCGTACGCCGGCGGCGATGGAGATGACCAGGTGGCCGGTGGTGAGGTCCGGGCCGATCTGGCGGAGCACCCCCTCGATCTGCTGGGGCTTCACCGCCAGGATCAGCACCTGCCCGAAGCGGGCGGCCTCGCGGTTGTCGGCCGTGACCCCGATGCCGAACCGTTGCCGGATCTCGTCCAGCTTGGACCGGCGTACGTCCGCGGCCATGAGGGTCTCGGCCGAGACCAGGTCGCGGCCCAACAGGCTTCGGATCAGCGCCTCGCCCATGGCCCCGGCGCCGATGACGCTCACCCTCTGCTCCAGCACCCTTGCGTCCTCCCCCGCGGGGCGGGCCGGCGCCTAGAAGAGGGACCGGTCTTCCAGCTCCCGCTGCACCAGGTCGATGGTGACGTTGCTGGGGGCGAAGAGGAAGATCCAATCGCCCACCTTCTGCATCCGGCCGTCGAGCGCGTAGGTGGCGCCGCTCAAGAAGTCGATGATCCGCCGCGCCACCTCTCCCTGGGTGCGTTCCAGGGTGATGAGCACCGGATGCCGCTGCTTGAGCTGCTCGGCCAGGGATTCCACCTCGTCGAAGCTGGTGGGCTCCGCCACCACCACGTTCATCTGCTGGGAACCCGGGCCCGGAAGGCTGATCAACCGCCCCCGCCGCCGGTAAGGAACCTCTTCCGGAACGGCACGGGCGGGCTCCGCGCTGGCCGCTTCCTCCTGCTCGATGCCCATGAACTTCAGCACCCGGTCGAAGAACCCTCGCTCCACCGGCTCACCTCCCCGGGGTTGCGGGGCGGGGGCCCAGCAGGGCCGTGCCCAGGCGCACCATGTTGGCGCCCTCCTCCACCGCCACCTCGAAATCGTGGCTCATCCCCATGGAGAGCCACGGAAGCGCCAACCCCCATCGATCCCGCAGCCGTTCCCGGAGCTCGCGCATGCGCCGGAAGACGGGGCGGGCCGCCTCGGGGTCCTCGCCCAGGGGAGCCACGGTCATCAACCCCTGCACCCTCAGCCCCGGCAGATCACCGAGCCGGCTGAAGAACGCGTCCACCGCCTCAGGCGCCAGGCCGTGCTTCTGAACCTCTCCGCCGGCGTTCACCTCGATCAGGACGGGCACCGTCTTCCCCGCCTGCGCGCCCCTGCGGCTCACGTCGGCGGCCACCTCCCACCGGTCGATGGCGTCGAGCCAGTCGAAGAGCTCCAGGGCCCACCGAACCTTGTTCCGCTGCAGGGGACCGATGAGGCGCCAGGTGGCGGGCCGCCGCACCTGCGGCTGCTTGGCCCGGGCCTCCTGCACGCGGTTCTCCCCGATCTGGTCCAGCCCGGCCTCCAGGACCTCGTCCACCCGGGCGGGCGGATGTCCCTTGGTCACCGCCACCACGACCACCTGCGACGGATCACGGCCCGCCCGGGCCGCGGCCACCTCGATCCGCGCCCGGACCTGCTGGAGTCTGCTCCCCACGTCCGACACGGGCGGAGCCTCCCCACCGGCTAAGGGTTCCGTCCCACCTCAGCGTTCTCCTGCCGGCGCCGCACCGGCCGCCTCTTCCCCCAGGAGCCCTGGGTTGACCACCACCCGGCTGCCCTCCGCCACCCCCGAGACCGCCGCCCACGCCGCGTCGTGCCCCTTCACCTGCACCCCGGTGAAGAGGCGCCCGCCTTCGGCCTCCACCAGCACGCCCGTCGCCTCGCCCCGACGGATGAGGGCGCTGGTGGGAACCACGACCCCCTCGTGCCGGTCCAGGATCAGCGCTCCCCGGGTGCGACGGCGGTCCAGCAGCGCGTCGGGCACCGCGTCCAGCTCCAGGAGGACGCCGCTCTCGTCCCCGAAGAAGCGCACCTCCCGCACCGCCGCGGCGACCCGCTCGGCCCCCTCGGCCTGGAAGAGGAGCTTGCGGCCCACCTGGAGCCCGTGCCCGCTGGGGAGGAAGACGTAGACGTGCACCCGCTGGGGGTCCACCAGGCGGGCCACGGGCTGCCCGGCCACCACCCGGTCGCCTGTCGCCGCGGATCGCTCCTGCACCCGAAGGCCCCGCAGGTAGCCCGGGGCGAGATCCAGCACCTGCTCCGGGGTGAGGATCTCCTCGAGCCCGTCCACCCGGAGCTCGAACCGCCCCGCCTCAGGGGCGCGGATGACGTCGGTGGCCGAGGCGAGCCGGGCCTCAACCTGGGCCCGCCGCTCCAGGAGGCGCTCCCGGTCGGCCTCTGCCTGGGCGCGACGCGCCTCCAGCTCGGCCCGTCGCTCACCCTGCTCGGCCCGGATCTGCTCCCGCAGGTCCAGCAGGGCCTTCAACTCCTCCTCCCGATCAAAGCTGAGCGCGAAGGCGATCTGGTTGCCCAGGGACTCCTCCTGCTGCTGGATCTCGGCCGAGAGCGCGGCCTCCTCCCGGCCCAGGGATTCCAGGTCCCGCCGCGCCCGGTCGATCCCCGCCCGGATCTGCTCCAGCTCCTGGCCGAGGCCCGCCCGCTCGATACGGTCCACCACCTCGGCCAGGACCGTGGAGCGGGGAACGTGCTCGCCCGGCCGCGCCAGCGGCACCAAGTAGCCGCTGGCCGGCGACCGGAGCACCCACTCCCGCCGCAGGACCCACGCGTCCACCCCCACCCGCTGCTCGACCGCGCCCTTCTCGGCGGGGACGCTCCGCACCAGCGCCTCCCGCGCCCAGCGCACGCCGGCGCGGCCCGTCCACACCAGGAAGGCCAGCAAGAGCGCCGCGGCCCCCAGGACGACCGCAAGGCGCGCCCAGCTGCGCCTCATCTCAGGAGCACCCAGGCGCCCACCGCCCACGTGTAGAGGGTGAAGAGCCAGAGCCGGCCCTGCCGCACCACCTGAAGGAGCAGGTGGATGGCTGCATACCCCGAGAGGGCCGCGGCCGCGGCGCCCACCAGGAGCGAACCCTCCAGGGGCGCCCCTGTGCGGGCCAGGTCGGCCAGGGTGAGGAGGAAGGCGCCGCCGATGGCGGGGATGGCCATGATGAAGGCGAAGTTGGCCGCATCCACCCGGCCCACGCCGCTCAGCAGGCCGGCGCTCAGGGTGGTGCCCGAGCGGGAGAGCCCCGGTACGATGGCCAGCGCCTGCCCCACCCCCATGGCCAGCGAGCGGGCGGGGGTGACGCCGCCCGAGCGGTCGCCGCCGGCACGCTCGGGGGCGCGCCCGAGCCGCTCGGCCACGAGCAGCACGGCCCCCGTGGCCAGGAGCATCCAGCCCACCAGGCGCACCGAGCCGAAGAGCCCCTCGATCCGAGGCTCGAGCCAGAGGCCCGCCACGCCCGCCGGCACCGTGGCCAGCGCCACCAGGCCCAGAAGGCGGAGGTCCTCACGGGCCGTCGTGCCGTTGAGCCGGCCTGCGGCCCACGCGGGAAGGGCCCCCGCGCCCCGCAGCAGTCGCACCACTTCCCGGCGGTAGACCACCAGCAGGGCCAGCAGGGTGCCGAAGTGGGCGAAGACCTCGAAGGTGATCCCCTGGTCGTGCACGCCCAGCAGAGCCTGGGCCAGCACCAGGTGGCCCGAGCTCGAAACGGGCAGGAACTCGGTGAGGCCCTGGACCACACCGAGGAGTGCCGCGTCCAGCGGCGTCATGAAGCCATCGCCTCCGGGAAGGGGTGTCGCTGCACGAATTCCCCCCGGAGGGCCTTATCCCTGCCACAAGGCCGGGAGCCGGCGGCGCCCCGCGCTACCGGGTGACCTCCCCCTCCGAGGAAGGCACCACCTGCAGGATCTCCTCGGTGTCTCCTGAGTCGGCGTTGAGGAAGAGGATGAACCTCTGGCTTCCCACCCGGCCGCGGTACTCGTAGGTGAGCACCTCGCGCAGGCTGTCGGTGGGGATCAGGGCCAGGCGGCCGGGGCCATCGGGTTCGAAGTCGGGCGGCAGGCGCCGCCGCGCCTCCTGCTCCGAGAGCTCAGGCTTCCCCAAACGCCGATCGGTGTGGTTCATGAGGTAGCTCTGGGCATCGTAGTGGAGGATCTCGCCGTTGTCGGCAGCCACGGTCACCTTCACCATGTCGGGGTAGATGAGGACGTCGTCCACCCGCGGGATGAGGGAGAAGGTCGTCCGGCCCTGCGCGGCCACGGAATCCACGGCTTCCAGGGGGACGCCGGGCATCCGCTCGCGTGCGAAGGTCTCGGCCCGGCGGCGCATCTCGTCCCGGTCCATCTCACCGCTGCCGACCTGGCGGGAGGAGCTCATCCAGACGACCGCCCCACCCTGGCGTGCCACGTCCAGGGTGTAGGTGGCGCCGCCCCCCTTGGGTGGGCGCACCGCCACGTGGTAGGCGGGCATGGGACCTTGCACCCGGTCGGTGACGGCCACCTGGTAGCGGTCCCGTTCGGGCGAGGGCACGAAGGCCCGGGCGACCCGCTCGGCCTCGCCCGGGCCGATCTCCTCTCCCTGGAGGCCCCGGGGCTTCCGCTCCGTCATGTGGTCCGAGAAGGGACCGTCGTAGGTGAGGGTCGGCACCTCCTCCAGCTGGACCTCCACCTGCTGCAACCCATCGCCCACCACGTTGGTCCGGGGGGGCGTGAGGCCCCGGGCGGCGGCCCGCTGGATCTCGATCCAGCCCGTGGGCCCAGCCTGGGCCTTGTCGAAGATGCCGTGGAGCTCCGCGGCGAGCTGGCTCGCCTCACGGTTGAGGGCAGCCAGCCGCTCCCTGGCCCGGTCGTCGGGCATGACGCCCCGGGCCGCCTGGCGTACCAGGCTGTACGCGTAGTCGCCCGCCTGGGCCAGGAAGGTGCTGGTGCGCATCATGCGCCCGACGGGCAGCGGGATCTGACCCACACCCGCCTGGGCCAGGCCTGCGTCGCGCCAGATCTCCGTCAGGAGGGGGATCTGGTCCGAGGGCGCTCCGGCCAGCGACACCTTGGCCAGGTTGGCCTCCATCCGATCCACGCCGTCCACCAGCTCCTGGAAGGCCTGCTGGTAGCGGGTGCCCATCATCAGGGCGATCTGATCGCGCTGGGACCGCATGGACAAGGCCCAGGCGGTGACCCCCAGCAGCGCGAAGATGAGCAGGGCCGAGAGCCCTCGAAGCCGCTTCTCCACCGTCGTACCCCTTCCGTGCCAGGGTGTGCTGCCTGAACTCGCCGCCCGGCGCGCCCGAGAACCGCCTTGGCAGGCCCGCTACAGGGCGAAGACGTGGGCCCCCACCTGGCGGACGACGGGGCGCGACCAGATCCACCCGCTGACGGGCTTCGCCGGGTTCCAGAAGAAGAGCGACCCGTAGGTGGGGTCCCACCCGTTGAGGGCGGCCCGGGCGGCCTGCCAGGCCAGGGCTGAGGGCGAGCGGCGCCAGATGAGGCCGTTGGTCACCGACTCGAACGCGTGGGGCTGGAAGACGACCCCCGCGACGCTGTTGGGGAACTTGGGGCTCCGCACCCGGTTCAGCACCACCGCCGCCACGGACACCATGCCCTCGAAGGGTTCCCCCTCCGCTTCGGCGGAGACCAGCCGGGCCAAGAGGGTGAGGTCGTCGCTCCGCCCTCCCGCGGCCACGGGCGTGGCGGCGGCCCGCACCGGTGCCCTCCAGCCCAGACCCAGGGCGGACCAGGTGGTCGGGCCCACCACGCCGTCCACCCGCAAGCCGTTACGCGCCTGGAAACGCCGCACCGCCTGGGCGGTGGCGTTGCCGAACGAGCCGTCGATGGGCCCCCGGTAGTACCCCCACTGCTGGAGCCGCCACTGCAGCACCCTCACCTGGTAGCCCGAGGTGCCCCAGTAGAGGGTGGGGCGCTGGGCATGGACCGCGGGAGAGCCTGCCAGCAGCACCACCAGGAGCAGTCCACCGAGCCACGCGGCCCTGACCGGCGTCTTCCGAATGCGAGCCTGCTCACTGCTCACCGGACCCATCCTCCCCTTCCGGGCGTAGCCTCCCCTGCGCCCAGCACCCTTATGCCGGCCCGGGCGAGGGCGACCTGAGAGCCCCCGGACTCCCCTACCCGGGGCCCGGTACCGGGGACCTGTTCCGCGTCCCCATGCACCACCCCTGGGACCCATCAATAGGATGTAGTGGCCAAGCGGAGGCTCCTGCAGGAGCTTCAGCCGATGGAGCGAGAGGGGGGAAAACGAGGATGCCTCAGCGTGCCAAGGCGACGCTCTCCTACTGGCAGCGCCAGGTGGAGAAGGCCGTCGCCCCTGTCGCACCCATGGCGGGTGGAGAGGAGCCCTTCAAGCCCGAGTGCATCATGGTCGAGAAGGTGTACGACGAGTGCACCGTGAGCGAGTGCCCGACCGTGACCTTCACCCGCCTGGTGGGGATTCCGACCAGCGTGGTGGACTGCCGGGTGATCTCCTCCGAGGTGGTCGACACCGACATCCCCAACGACGGGACCGTCGAGTTCACCATCCGCTGGACGATGGAGGTCACGTACTCCGTCGACCAGCAGACCAGGACGGCCACCGAGACCTTCGCGCTGACCAAGCGCGTGCGCCTGCCAGGCGCCCGGGTGGGCATGATGGTGCGGACCTTCCACATCGTCCAGTGCCTCAACTGCCGGCCGGTCACCGTCAACGACACCGTCGTCATCGAGTGCGAGGTGGGGATCTTCGCGGTGGTGAAGGCGACCTTCATGGTTCAGCTCGAGGTGGAGCGGGCCCGCTTCTGCCCCCAGCCGCCCGAGTGCGTCCAGGTCTCTCCCATCGGGTGCCCCGAGTGGGCCGACCTGGTGGAGTCCGGCCAGCTCTGGCCACCCTTCCCGCCGCAGGTGGACCCCCACCGCTGAGACCGGGGGGCGGACGAGGGGGCGCGCTCCTTCGCCGCTCCCTCGTCGTCTTCCGCATCCAGCAGGCTCTGCCTGCTACCTCTGCTGGATGAACTCCTCGGCCACGTAGACGCGCCCGCCCTGGCGCACGACGCCCGCGCCCATTTCGGTGTACCCGGCGCTGAGGATGTTGGCCCTGTGGCCGGGGCTCTCCATGAAGGCCTGGTGGATCTGCTCCACGGAGCTTCCCCGCCCGATGTTCTCGCCCCACCACTTGGGGTTCAGCCCTGCGGCCAGCATCATGTCCCGGGGTGAGCCGTAGGTGGGAGAGATGTGGTCGAAGTAGCCGTTCACGGCCATGTCCCGGGCCTTGGTGCGGGCGATGCCGGTCAGGGTCCCGTTGACGGAGAGTGCCGCCCGGCCGGCCGCGGCCCGTTCGGCGTTGGTGGCATTCACCAGGTACCGCTCCGCCTGGGCGGTGTCCCCGCCCGACTGCGGCGGTTCGGGCGCAGGCGCCGGGGGCTGCGAGGGGCTCGTCGCCTCAACGGGCACGCTTGAAGCGGGCTTCCACCCGGACCACCACCAGGTACCGCTGGAGCTGCCTCCCCGCCAGGACGACCATCCCGACGACGGGCTCACGTACGACGGAGAGGAACCTGTGGCCGGCTGCCACGCGTTCCACCCGCCGCTCCAGCTCCCGTCCCACGACCAGCCCTGGGCGGCAGCGCCCTGCGCCCCAACCAGGAGCACGAGCGCGGCCAGTACCGTCCACAGGCCCCAACCTATCCTCTTGTTCTTCAACAACACTCCTCCTCGTCGATGCGCGCATGCGCGAGGTAGCCCAGCGTCCAGGAGTTACACGGGCTGACACGCGCTTCCTGGCCTTCAGGGCCAGGGAAACGCCCCCAGGTGGTGGTATGTGAGGGAAAAGCCTCATACGTTTGCGGTGAAGCGTACAGGGGGCGACCGCTATGGAGGAACTCGGGCGCACTGAGGTGATCCTGGACGGCTCGGGGCGCGTGGAGGAGGCCCAGGAGCTGGTGGACGTCCGCCTGGAGGTGGTGGACCTCACCTGGGCGTGGGAGGGCCAGGGCCTCATGGCCGAAGGTGCCGTCCGCACGTACATCTACTTCCAGAAAGAGGACGGCACCGTGGAAGGTGAGGGCGTGGAGATCCCCTTCCACGCGGCGGTGGCTCCGCCCGGTTCCGGACCTGAAGAGGTCCGAGTGCGTCTCGACTCGGTCCAGGAGGAGCATCACTTCGATCCGGGCGATCACTCCTTCGCCCAGACCATCCGCCTGCACCTGGTGGCCGAGGCGGCTGCCGCGCCCGAGGCGGAGCCAGAGGCGGCGGAAATCCAACCCCTGGGCCGGCCGGAAGGGGTGGGGGTGGCCGGACAGGCTCCCGGCGTCGACGGCGTGGAAGGCGAGGCTTGGGGAGAGAGCTTGCGCCCCGCCCCACACCCCGCGCTGGAGCCTGCGCCCGAACCCGAGCCGGAGCCTGCGCTCGAACCCGAGCCGGCCCTATCCCTGGAAGACAGCTGCGGCCCGCACCCGGAACCCGAACCCGCGCCGCAGGCCCAGGCCGAACCCGACCTGCAGCCTGAACCGCGCGTGGAGCCCGAGCCGGTCCAGGCCCGGGCTGACAGCTCGGTCATCGTGTGGAAACCCTTCCCTGAGGAGTGAGCCGGCCGCTAGAGCGGGATCCGCTGGGCCACTTCCCGCTGGATGAACGTGGGCGTGAAGACGCTGGAGAAGCGGATCTCCCCATCGATCATCACCACGGGCAGCTTGCCAAGGCCTCGGCGGAGGAAGGTCTCCACCTCCGGGTACCCCGCGTACTCAGGGTCCCTCACGTCCACGTACCGGAAACGGACCTTCCGGCCGAAGCGGCGCGTCAACTGCCTTCCCAGCGACATGGCGACCTCAGCCTGAGATCGGCCCCTCTGTCAGCCGTAGCAGGCCTGCAGGGCGCCAGAGCCGAAGACGATCACGTCCGCGGGTCCACGGCCCCGCCGGGGCCGATGCGCGCCCGGTACGAACGGGCTCCACCCCGGCGGGAGAACGGCCCCCGATCCGGACATGCGGCCTCCCCCTTTCGCCCTCCCATGCTATGAACGGGTGCAGGCGAGGGTCCCGGGAGCGGCCCAGGCGCCTCACACGCCCGGCGAGACCGCCGCCCCGGGCTGAAAGGCAGGATTCAGGTAGTCGGCCGGGTCGGTGGAGAGGAGCCGCTCCAGCGCCCACCCGCCATCCGGGCCCCGGGCAGCCAGGATCCTCCGCCCGCCCACGGCCATCTCCACCAGCACCCTCGCTGCTTCCGCCTCTTCCAGAACCATCTCGGGTGGGTAGATGGTGTAGAGCACGCCGTCACCTCCCGGGCGCGCCATCCGGCGCGGTCCCTGCCCCGGGGGCGGGTAGACCCGCCCGCTCCCGCAGCACTTCGAGCGCCCGCCCGATGCCTCCCACCTCGTCGATCAGGTTGACCTCCACCGCCTCCCGCCCCACCAGGACCGTGCCCACGTCCCGCACCAGCTCGCCCGTGCGGAACATGAGCTCGCGCAGCTTCCCCTCGGTGATGCGGGCGTTCTCGACGATGAAGCGGATCACCCGGTCTTGCATCTTGTCCAGGTACTCGTAGGTCTGGGGAACCCCGATGACCATCCCGTTCAGCCGGATGGGGTGAAGGGTGATGCTGGCGGTGCCGGCGATGAGCGAGTAGTCCGCGGCCACGGCGATGGGGGCTCCGATGGAGTGGCCGCCCCCCAGCACCAAGGAGACCGTAGGCTTGGACATGGATCGGATGATCTCCGCGAGGGCGAGACCCGCCTCGATGTCGCCCCCCACGGTGTTGAGCAGCACGAGCAGGCCCTTCACCTCGGGGTTCTGCTCGATGGCCACCAGCTGCGGGATGACATGCTCGTACTTGGTGGTCTTGTTCTTGGATGGCAGGATCAGGTGCCCCTCGATCTGGCCGATGATGGGCAGGACGTGGATGGGGCTCGTCCCCCGGGCCGGCCCGCTGGCCTGCCCCAGGCTCGCGAGGAGCGTGGCCGCGTCCGCGCCTGGCCCCGGTCTGCCTTCCCGGCCGTCGCCAGGAGTCTCCTCGGGCTTGCTCGGAGCATCGTCGCCGGTCAGGGCCCGCTCCCGGCCGCTGGGATCGCGCCATAGGCCCACGCTGGGCCACCCCCTCCCGCCTAGCATGCACGGGAAGGGGGGACCTTAGGCGCCCGGCGGCCAAGCAGGCCGGCGTGGGGCCTGGCCCGAACCCGGCCTGGATCAGTCGTAGTCGATCTCGTCGGCCTTGACCCACTCCGCGGGCTCGGGAAGCCCGGGGGCCACGGGCTTGCTCGGCTTCGAGGCGGCCCGGATGTAGGCGAAGACTCGACGGTCACCGACGATCTCGGCGCCCAGGTGCAGGCGAAGGGGCGCCCTC
The DNA here is from genome assembly GCF_001544015.1 of Limnochorda pilosa. Taxonomy (GTDB): domain Bacteria; phylum Bacillota; class Limnochordia; order Limnochordales; family Limnochordaceae; genus Limnochorda; species Limnochorda pilosa. The sequence goes on from NZ_AP014924.1 coordinate 2,706,396, forward strand.
ACGCAGAGGTCCCCGTCCAGCTTGACGAGGCTCCCCGGTCCGCACGAGGGCTCCTCCAGCAGGCGCGCCGAGGCTTCCTCGTTCCGGAAGTCCGCCTCCCCGGCGCCCGGGATGGCGATCTCGCGCACGAACGGAACCTGTCGGCTCACCACGAAGGTACCCTCGCGGCCCTTGCACCACGCGTGGAGGTCCACGTTCCCCGAGACCCGCACCCGCTTCTGCCCGGCGGCATCAGTGACAATCGTACTGTCCAGCAGCCTGCCGTTGGTTGCGTGCGTGCCGAGGACCTTCTCGGGATAGCGGGAGGACTCGTTCAGCCTCACGTCGCAGGGAAGCTCGAAACGCTCGGACCCCCTCCCATAGACGGCCCGCACCACGGTCTCCACCAGGCGCACGTCCTCTGGCTCTCGGATCCTGGGATCGGCCATGCGCTCAACCCCACTCCTCCACCCCCGAAGGGGTTGATCTCGATCGTACGGCTCCACGAGATCATCCTATGGATCAAGGTGGGGCGCAGTGCCGCTCGAAACGGGAGGCGCGGGGTCGCCCCCGCGCCCGCCATCTCAGGAGCCGGTCGGCCATGTGACCTTGAAGGCGAGCTGCGCCTCACCCTCGTCCTCGTCGTACTTGAGGGTGTACTCCAGCTCCCCGTCCGGCAGGGTCGCCGGCTGGCCGTCGACGGACAAGGACCGGCTTCCGATCCTGGCAGCCAGACCGTTCAGGTAGCTGGCCACGTCCTGGCGTGTTCCCGTACCGTCCTCCTTCCACTTCACGTCCCGATTCCCCCCCTCCAAACGCTGTGATGGCGCATCCTATGCGGTCTGGATCCAAGGGACATAGGATCCGAACGGCATTTCCAACTGGATCGGAAGCGCATAGGATGCGCCATCATCGGCAGTGGAGGGGATCCCCATACCTGACGCGCGTCGCCGGCCACCCGAACCCGTCCTGGAGGCCTACGGCTTCCAGGGCGCCACGGTGACCAACGAGAACGCCAAGGCCCGGAAGGCCGTCTGGTTCGTGGAGCGGCCGGGCCGGACCTGGGTGCTGAAGCAGTCGCCGCTGGACGAGGAGCGACTCCGTTTCGTCCTGGCCGCGTGGGACCACCTTCGGGCGCGGGGCATCGGCCTGCCGGCGCGGGTGCCCGCGCGCGACGGGCGGCCGTACGTCCTGGTCCCGGAGGGACTCTTCTTCGTGATGGAGCTCGCCTGCGGGCACGCCCCCTCGTACGACGCGCCTGGCGACCGGACGCGCATCCTGCACGGGCTCGCCCGCTTCCACCGCGCCTCTGAAGGCTTCTCCCACCAGGGCTGCGCGGGCGCGCGGGTGCAGCTGGGGGAGTGGCCCCGCCTGTACCGGAAGCGCCTGGACCGGCTGGCCCAGGCGGAGGGGGCCGGGCCCGTCTGGGAGGCGGCGCGGCCACACCTCCCCTTCTTCCTCGAGGCCGGCCGGCTCGCCCTCGAGGAGCTACAGCGCTCCGCCTACTCGGACTGGGTGGAGAGCGTGCGCCGCCGGGGCGGCCTCTGCCATCAGGACTTCGCCGCGGGCAACCTGGTGCTGGAACCGTCCGGAGGTCTCGTGGTTCTCGACCTGGACTCGGTCAGCGTGGAGATCCCGGCCCGGGACCTGCGCAAGCTCCTGGTGAAGGTCCTGAAGAAGCAGGGGGCGTGGGACGACGAGCAGGCCCGGCGCATGCTCTCCGACTACCACCAGGTCAACCCCCTCCGGCCCGAGCAGTATGAGGTCCTCCGGGTGGACCTCCTCTTCCCTCACCTCTTCCACGGCCTGGTCGACAAGGCCCTGACGGGCCGCGCCCCCGACTGGACCCAAGGGAAGTTCCTCTCGAAGCTGCGGGAAGTGGTGGCCTTCGAGCGGGCGAAAGCGGAGGCCCTGGCCGGCTCCGGGGCCCTTCTCCCCGACCCGCTCGGCTCGGCGCCGGTGCCGGACACGATCGGGGGCGATCGCTGATGGAGGCACCGGCCCCGCTGGTCCAGAAGGTCATGGCCTCGTACCCCCAGGAGGTGGTCGCCGCCCGCACCATCCAAGCGGGGGGACCCAAGTGCGTGTGGAAGCTGGAAACGGGCCGGGGACCGCTCTGCCTCAAGCGCCTGCGGCAGCCCGCGGAGCCGGCGGCGTTCAGCGTCGGCGCCCAGGAGCACATCGCCCGCGCCGGGGGACCGGTCCCCCCCGTCCTGCGATCCCGCAGCGGCAGCCCGTGGGTGGAGGTGGATGGAGCGGTCTTCGTCCTCTACCCCTGGATCGACGGCCGCCGGGCCCGCTTCACCCCCGAGGCGGACCTGGGGCCCGCGGTTCGGGCCCTGGCCGCGTTCCACCGGACCTCGCGGGGCTTCCAGCCCCCGGAAGCCTGCCGGGTCTCCAGCAAGCTCGGGAGCTGGCCCCGTCACTACCGGGAGATCCGGGAGAGGCTGGAACAGTGGAAGACCGCCGCGGTGGCCCGGCCCGACGAGCCCTTCCACGCTGCCTACCTCTCGGCCGTGGACCGGGAGCTGGAGCTGGCACGGGCCGCGGAGGCGGCGCTGGGTCGCTCCCCGTACGCCCGGATGGTGGAAGAGGCCTTGCCCGGCGACACCCTCTGCCACCAGGACTACGGTGAAGGCAACGCCCTCGTCGCCCCCCGCGGCGTCTGGATCCTGGACCTGGACAACGTCACCTTCGACGTCCCGGCCCGCGACCTCCGCAAGCTCCTCACCAGCCTCATGCTCGACCACGGCGGGTGGAGCGACACCCTGGCTCAGGCGGTGCTCGAGGCCTACTCAGGCACCCACCCGCTCTCCGACGGAGACCTGGAGCTCCTGGTCATCGACCTGCTCTTTCCCCACGCCTTCCACGATGCCGCCAAGAACTGGTTCAAGAAGGGAAAGCCGGAGAAGCCTTCCCGCCTGCTCGACGTGCTGCCCTTCGAGCGGGCGAAGGAGGCCGCCCTTTCCCGGTGGGTACCGCGTGCGAGGTGGTCGTGATGCGCGCGGCCCTGGTCGCCACGGAGAAGCTGCCGGTTCCGCCCATACGGGCTGGCGCCATCCAGACGTACATCGACGGGGTCCTCCCGTACCTCGCCGCCCACCACCGGGTGACGGTCTTCAGCATCACCGACCCGGACCTGCCGCCCCGCGACAAGGGGAAGGGCTTCGAGGTGGTCCGCCTGCCCGCCGATCACTTCGCGGAGCAGGTCGCGCACGAGCTGGCGGCCGGAGCTTTCGACGTGATCCACCTCTTCAACCGTCCCGCGTGGGTGGAAACCATCCACCGGGCCGCGCCCCGCGCCCCGATCGTGCTGAGCGTCCACAACGAGATGTTCGACCCCAACAAGCTCGCTCCCGGCGCAGCCGAGCGCTGCCTCGACCTCTGCGAGCGGGTTCTCACCGTCAGCCGGTTCATCGCCGAGGGCATCGCCGGCCGCTACCCCGCGGCCCGGCCGAAACTCCAGGTCGTCTATTCGGGTGCCGACCCGGAGGCCTACGTACCCTGCTGGCACCCGCGCGCCGCGGAGATCCGCAGACGGGTCGCAAGGCGGCTGGGCTTCCCGCCCGAGGACCCGGTCATCCTCTGCGTGAGCCGGCTCTCACCCAAGAAGGGGCAGCACGTGCTGATCCGGGCCATGGACGCGATCCTGCCCGGGCACCCCGCCGCCCGTCTGGTCCTGGTGGGCAGCAGGTGGTACGGCCGCACCGAGTGGGACGACTACGGCCGCTCGCTGCAGCGGCTGGCCGCCGGCTACGGGGGCCACGTGCTCCTCACCGGCTTCGTTCCCCTGGCGGAGATCCCACCCTACTACACCTCGAGCGATGTCTTCGTCTGTGCCTCCCAGTGGAACGAGCCGCTGGCCCGGGTCCACTACGAGGCCATGGCGGCCGGGCTCCCCATCGTCACCACCCGGCGCGGGGGGAATGCGGAGGTGGTGGACGGCATGGGCAACGGCTGGGTGGTGGACGACTACCGGGACCCACTGGCCATGGGGCACCACATCGCGCACCTGCTCGAGAACCGGGAGCTGGCCCTTTCCCTGGGACGCCAGGGGCGCGCGCTGGCCGAGCAACGGTTCAACTGGCGGCGCGTGGCCGGCGATCTGCTGGCGGTCTACGCGGGGCTCCGCGGCGCATGACCTGCCGGGGGCCGGCAAAGGCCGGCCCCGCTGCGAACCCTCGGCGGGGCTCGAAACGGAGCCGGCCCGGGTCGTGAACACCCGGCGCGGGTCTGACCCGAACGGCGTGCGAACGCCCGCCCGCCCCTCACGCCTGGGCCGACGGGCTCGCGTAGATGAAGACCCGCGCGTCGCCCGCCACCTCGGCCGAGAGCGACAGGCGAAGGGGCACCACCGCCACCACCCGGCCCTCCCGCAGGGAGACCTCGGCCCGCCCCGGCTCGGGAGGCGCCTTGAAGCCGGCGGAGGCCGTCTCGTTCTGGTAGGACATGCCCGCCAGGCCTTCCATGGGAATGTCCTCGGAGAAGGTGAGGGTGCTTTCCGCCACGTGGGTGTCCGAGGGTCCCTTGCACCAGAGCAGGAGATCGAGACTCCCCGTGGCCTTCACCTTCCTGCCTCCGTCCGCGGTGGGGATGATGGCCACGTCGCGGATCCCGTGGTTGGTCGCGTGGGTGCCCAGGACCGCGATCCCCTCCCGCCCGGCGGTGTCCAGAGGAATCTCGTAGGAACGTTCGACGGTGATCTCGCCGCGCCCGTAGACGGCCCTCAGGACCGTCTCCACCACCAGGGCCTCCGAGAGCACCGAGCTGACGCCATCAGCCATCGGTCCGACCCCTTTTCCAAAGGCGTGCACCGGCCGCCACACACACCGGTCCGGCTGCACCATGCTATGGCGGGAGATCGGAATGGGTTCCTGGGCTCGGAAAGCCCCTTCGAGGCCTGGGCTTCAGACTTCCACCACGATGGGAAGCACCATGGGGCGGCGGCGGGTCCGCTCGAAGAGGTAGCGTGAAAGGATCTCCTTCACCTCGGACTTGATCGACTGCCAGTCCGAGAGCCCGTCGGGCACCCGGCGTTCCAGGGCCCGGCGCACCTGGAGGCGGGCGTCTTCCATGAGCGCCTCGGACTCACGCATGTAGACGAAGCCCCGGGAGACCACCTCGGGCCCCGCCACCAGCTGGCCCGTACGCTTGTCCACCGTGACCACCACCACCAGGATCCCGTCCTGGGAGAGGAGCCGCCGGTCGCGCAGGACCACGTGCCCCACGTCGCCCACCCCGAGGCCGTCCACCAGCACCTGCCCTGAGGGGACCCGTTCGGTCTTGCGCAGCGAATCGGGGGTCAGCTCCAGGCGGTCGCCGATCTCGGCCAGCTCGACGTGTCCCTCGGGGATGCCCACCGCCAGCGCGAGCCGCTTGTGGGCCACCAGCATCCGGTACTCGCCGTGGATGGGCACGAAGAAGCGCGGCCGCACCAGGTTCAGCAGGAGCTTCAGCTCTTCCTGGGAGGCATGGCCCGAGGCGTGGATCCCCGAGAAGGGGCTGTGGATCACCTCGGCGCCCAGGTGGAGCAGGCGGTTGATCACCTTCCCCACCACCCGCTCGTTGCCCGGGATGGGGTTGGCCGAGATGATCACCGTGTCGCCCGGAAGGATCGCCACGTTCCGGTGCTCCTGGGCCGCCATGCGGCTCAGGGCCGACATGGGCTCGCCCTGGGAGCCGGTGCTGAGGATCACCAGCTCCTGGGGCTTGTAGCGGCCGATCTCCTCCACGGGCACCTGCATGCCGTCGGGCACCGACAGGTAGCCCAGCCGGGAGGCGATCCCCACCACGTTCACCATGCTGCGCCCCACCACCGCGAGCCTGCGGCCGTACCGGTCGGCCGCGTCCACCACCTGCTGGATCCGGTGGATGTTGGAGGCGAAGGTGGCCACCAGGATCCGCCCGGGCGCGCCGGCGAAGACCTCCATGAGCGTCTGGCCCACCACCCGTTCCGACAGGGTGTAGCCCGGCCGCTCGGCGTTGGTGCTGTCGGCCATGAGCAGGAGCACGCCCTTCCGCCCCAGCTCCGCGAGCTTCTGCAGGTCGGTGACCCGGCCGTCGATGGGCGTCTGGTCGAACTTGAAATCGGTCACGTAGAGGATGGTGCCCGCACCCGTGTGGATGGCCAGGGCTACGTCGTCGGCGATGGAGTGGTTCACGTGGATGAACTCCACCTCGAAGCGGCCGATGGTGCGCGACTCCCCGGCCTGCACCTCCCGCAGCCGGGTCTCGCCCAGGAGGTGGTGCTCCTCCAGCTTGGACTCCACCAGCCCCAGGGTGAGGCGCGTTCCGTAGACAGGCACGGGGAGCTGGCGCAACACGTAGGGCAGGGCGCCGATGTGGTCCTCGTGGCCGTGGGTGAGAACGATGGCCCGCACCCGGTCCTTCCGCTCCACCAGGTAGCTGATGTCGGGGATCACCAGGTCCACGCCCGGCATCTCGTCCTCGGGGAACATGACCCCGGCGTCGATCACCAGGATCTCGCCCTGGTTTTCGATCACCGTCATGTTCTTGCCGATCTCGCCCAGCCCACCCAGAGGGATGACGGAGACCTTCGGTGCCTGAGCCAAGGGGAGTCCCTCCTCCACGTGCGTTGCGTCCAAGGACCGTACGGCGTCGATGACGGCGGCAGGGGTCTCACGGCCCCGGGGCCCGGAAGAGCCAACCCATTATAGCCCAGGCTTCGGTGCTCAGTCGAGCAACCCCACCCGCTTCATGGCCACCCGAACCGCTTCCCGCTCGGCCTCGGTGGCCGGCGCCAGCGGCAGGCGGGGCGGGCCCGCGGGGATGCCGGCCAGCTCCAGGGCGGCCTTGACGGGGATCGGGTTGGTGGTGACGAAGAGCCCCCGGAAGAGGGGGAAGAGGTGGTGGTGCAGCTGGCTCGCTTCCTCCACCCGGCCCTCCAGGTAGGCCTGGATCATCGCCTGGATCTGGGAGCCCACCAGGTGCGACGCCACGCTCACCACGCCGTACGCGCCCACGGCCAGCATGGGCAGGGTGAGGCTGTCGTCGCCCGAGTAGACCCGCACCCGCTCGGGAAGCAGCTGGACCAGACGGGAGACCTGCTCCAGGTCTCCCGCGGCCTCCTTCACCGCGACCACGTTGGGCAGCTCGGCCAGGCGGGCCATCGTCTCCGGCTCCAGGTTCCTGGCCGTCCGGGCGGGGATGTTGTAGAGCATCACCGGCAAGGCGGTGGCCCGCGCGATGGCCTCGAAGTGCCGGTAGAGACCCTCCTGCGGGGGCTTGTTGTAGTAGGGCACCACCGCCAGGATTCCATCCGCGCCCAGCTTCTCGACCTCGCGCGTCAGCTCCACGCTCTCGGCCGTGTTGTACGAGCCCGTCCCTACCAGAACCGTCGCCTTCCCGCCCACCGCGTTCACCACGGCCCGGGTCAGGTCCAGCTTCTCCGCCCGCGACAGCGTGGGCGACTCACCCGTGGTTCCGCAGAGGACCAGCCCGTCGGATCCATTCTCGCTCAGCCGGTGAGCGAGGCTCACGGCCGCGTCCAAGTTCACGGCCCCGTCCTGCGTCATGGGCGTCACCAGCGCGGTGAGCACCCGGCCCAGATCCGCCGTCCTTCCCATCGACCCAACCTCCCCCAAAGGTCAGCTTCCGCCGTCCTCCCCCTCGGCACGGTTCAGGGCAAACTCCCGGTAGAGCGCCCGTACCGCCTCGGCCACCTGCTCCCCCCGCACCAGGCACGAGATGTTGGCGTGGGAGTCCACGGTGTGGTAGATGCCCACGCCGGCCCGGGCCAACGCGCCGGTGATGCGGGCCATCACCCCGGGCACCCCGTGCATGCCGGCCCCCACGCACGAGACCTTGGCGAAGCCCGCCGTCACCTCGAAGCGGGCCGGAAGCCGGGCCAGGGCCTCCCGCACCCGGCCGCCCAGCTCCTCCTCCACGATGAAGCTCACCCGATCCGGCGAGACGTAGATCATGTCCACGCTCACGCCCGCCCCGGCCACCGCCCGGAAGAGGCGGTGGATCTCCTCGCCCCCGAACTCACCCCGGGCCGGTACCGCCCACACCCGGCTGCGCTGGCCGACGTGTGCGATGGCCCGCACCAGCCGGTCCCCCGCCACCGGCTCCACGCGTCCCGGGTGCGCCGCCGGGGGCGCCCCAGGGGCCTCACCCCAGGCGGGCGCGTCGCTGACCAGCGTGCCGGGCGCGTCGGAGAGGGTCGAGCGGATCTGGACGGGCAACCGCCCTTCCATCGCGATCTCCACCGCCCGGGGGTGGATCACCCGGGCGCCCAGGTGGGCCATCTCCATGGCCTCCCGGTAGCTCACCCGGGCCAGGGTGGGCGCGTCGGGCAAGAGCCGGGGATCCGCGGTCTTCATGCCGTCCACGTCGGTGTAGATCTCCACCCGCTCCGCCTTCAGGGCCACGCCCAGGGCAGCGGCGGTGGTGTCGCTCCCGCCCCGGCCCAGGGTGGTGATCTCCCCGTCGGCGGTGATGCCCTGGTAGCCCGCCACCACCGGCACCACGCCCTCCTCCAGCAGGCCCAGGAGCCGGTCGGGGCGCACCTGCAGGATGCGGGCGTTGCCGAAGGCCCCGTCGGTGACCACGCCGGCCTGCGCGCCCGTCAGGGCCCGGGCGGGCACGCCCTCGGAGCGCAGGGTCTGGGCGAGGATGCTGCTCGCGATGACCTCGCCGCAGGAGAGGAGCAGGTCCAGCTCCCGGGCGGCGGCACCGTCGAGCCCTGTCCCCACCTGCCGGGCCAGACCCAGGAGCGTGTCGGTCGCGTAGGGGTCACCCGCCCGGCCCATGGCCGAGACGACCACCACGGGCCGGTGCTGCTCCTGCAGCGCACGCCGCACGTGGCCGATCACCCGCTCCCGTAGCTGGGGCGTGGCCACCGACGTGCCGCCGAACTTCTGCACCACGATGCCCATTCACGCTCGCCATCCTCGGGGCGCGGCCAACCCTTCCGCGATCTGGACCGCGTTCAGCGCCGCGCCCTTGCGAATCTGATCGCCCACCACCCAAAGGTTGAGCCCGTGGCTTGCGAAGGGGTCCTTGCGGATCCGGCCCACGAAGACCGGATCCTTCCCGCTGGCCTCCATCGGCGTCGGGTACACCTGCGCCTCGGGATCGTCCAGCACCGCCACACCCGGCGCCTCGGCCAGCAGCCGGCGGGCCTCTTCCACCTCGAGCGGCCGCTCCGTCTCCAGGTAGACCGACTCGGAGTGGCTCCGCAGCACAGGGACGCGGACCGTCGTGGCCGTTACGGGCAGCTCGGCCTCTCCCAGGATCTTCCGGGTCTCGTGGACGAGCTTCCACTCCTCCTTGGTGTATCCCATCTCCTCGAAGCGGTCGCACTGGGGCAGGAGGTTGAAGGCGATGGGCCGGTGCCGCGCCCCGTCGCGGTACGGCAGGATCGCCGCCTCCATGGGCCGGCCCGCGATCCACGCCCGAACCTGGTCCTCCAGCTCCTGCATCGCCCGGGCGCCGGCCCCCGAGACCGCCTGGTAGGTCGAGACGATCACCCGCCGCAGGCCCGCGGCCCGCCCGAGAGGCGCCAGGGCCATGACCAGGATGGCCGTGGAGCAGTTGGGGTTGGCGACGATCCGGGGACCGGTCTTCAGCAGGTGTCCGTTCACCTCGGGCACCACCAGGGGGATCTCCGGCTCCATGCGGAAGGCGCTGGAGTTGTCCACCACCGTCGCCCCGGCTTCCAGGGCGACGGGTGCGTACGCCCGGCTCACCGAGGCGCCGGCGCTGAAGAGGGCCAGGTCCACGCCCTGGAAGGCCTGGGGGCTCACGGCCTCCACCCGGACCTCCTCGCCCCGGAAGGGGAGAGTCCGCCCCGCGCTCCGGGCCGTCGCCAGCAGCCTCAGATCCCGCACGGGGAAGTCTCGCTCCTCCAGGACCCGGATCAGCTCCTGCCCCACGGCGCCCGTCGCGCCGAGGATGGCCACCCGCACCCCGCCTGCCATCGCTCTCGCCTCGCTTCCCGGCGGCACCGGCTCCGCCCAGGGGTTCACCGCACCGCCCGCCGTCCCCGCTCGATCAGGATCGGCTGCAGCTGGCGTCCCTCCAGGGAGGCCACCACCGTCTCGGTGATGAGGTCGAAGTCCGCCACACACGAGGTTGGCTTCGCCTCAGGATTGTCCTGCCCGAAGGGCACGAAGTAGATGTTCTTCGCGTTGAGGAGGATCCCTATGTTCCGGGCGTTGTTACCCAGGGCGTCGTTGGTGGAGATGGCGAGGACCACCGGCCGCAGGTTGCGCAGGGTCCCCTTCGCGGCCATGAGAACCGGCGTGTCGGTCAGCGCTCCGGCCAGTTTGGCCAGCGTGTTCCCGGTGCACGGTGCGATGACGAAGGCGTCGAAGGTTCGTTTCTGCCCCAGGGGCTCCGCTTCCGGGATGGTCTCCACGGGAGCCCTCCCGGTCAGGGCGTGCAGTCTCTCCCGCCACGCGTCGGCGGTGCCGAACCGGGTGTCGGTGGAAGCCGCGGTGAACGAGCGCACCGCGATCACTTCGGCTCCCTCGGCCCGCAGTCGCTCGATGTGGGGAAAGACCTCGTCGAAGCTGCAGTGGGACGCCGTGATGCCGAAACCGACGCACGTGCCCTCGAGCCTCATCGTGCCGCCCCCCTCGTTTCCGGCTGTCCCAGCCGCTCCCGCAGGTGCTCGCGGATCAGCCGGGGAATCACCTGGCCCAGGATCAGGCCGGCGCTCTTGGGTGCCACCTTGCCGGGCAGGCCCAGGGCCAGGATGGCCTTCACGCCCAGCCGGCGGGCTGCCTCGAAGTCGGTGCCGCCTGGTTCGGAGGCGATGTCCACCACCAGGGCCTCGGGGGGGAGCTGCTCCAGCCGGTCCCGGTCCAGCACGGGGGCCGGGACCGTGTTGAAGACCACATCCGCGTCGGCCAGGGCCTCGCCCAGGCGGTCGGGCGGAAAGCACCGGCACCCCAGGGTGACGGCCCGGGCCTGGCGGTCCGGGAGCGGCTCCACCACCGCCACCCGGGCTCCCAGCGCCACCAGCTTCTGGGCCAGGGTGAGGCCGCAACGCCCTGCACCGATCACCGCCGCCGCCGCCCCGTGGAGGGTGATGGGCAGCTCCTCCATGGCAAGCTGGACGGCCCCTTCGGCGGTGGGAACCGAGTTGAGCACGGCCACCTCGTCCAGCCGGCCCAGCTCCACCACCTTCAGGCCCCGGCGCTCCAGCACGTCCCGCGGTTCCTCCCGCAGCTGCCCTGCCAGGAAGAGGGCCCCGGGGGTCATCTCGTGCACCAGCCGGGCGTCCAGGCGCAGCGGCGGCATCTCCGGCACCAGGAGCGTGGGAATCCGTCCTTCCCGGTCGAGGCCCCGCATGGGGGCGACGATCACGTCGGCTCCGGCCACGGCCGTGGGGCCGTCCGCCACGGTGCGCGCCTCGCTGAGCCCGGATGGGAGGGGGAGGCCCACCAGGATGAGGGAGGCGCCCAACCGGTGGAGAACCCGCACCATCTCCACCTCGCGACGGTCCCCGCCGAGGACGGTGACCCTCACACCTTCCAGCTCGGGCATCGTCTCGTGCCTCCCCAAGAGGGCGCAACGGCTGTCTGGGCCAGGATCGCTGCAGTATATGTCTCCTGGGAAGGGGGGGTCACCGCAAGGGGGCGCCGGAAGGGAACCGCCGCGAGCCGGCGGCAGGCCGGCGAAGGCGTTCGGCCGGATCCGGGAAGGTTATGCGAACAGGATGGGCTCGAGGCCGCGCACGGGGCCGTCCAGCTCCCGCACGCGCCGGATGGCCAGGAGAAGACCGGGCATGAAGGCCTCCCGGCCGGTGGCGTCGTGGCGGATCCGGAGGGTCTGGCCCTCCGTGCCGAAGATCACCTCCTGGTGGGCCACCAGGCCCGGCAACCGCACGCTGTGGATGGGAACGCCCTCCACCCAAGCGCCGCGCGCCGGAGCGGCGGGGACCTCGGCGCCCCCGGCCGCGGCCGCCTCGGCGCGCGCGGCGTCCCTTCCGGCCTGGATGCGCCGGGCCGTCTCGAGCGCGGTCCCCGAGGGCGCGTCGAGCTTCCCCGCATGGTGGAGCTCGATGATCTCCACGTCGGGGAGGTAGCGGGCCGCCTCGGCGGCGAACCGCATCATGAGCACCGCCCCCAGCGCGAAGTTGGGGGCGACGACCAGGCCCAGCCGCCGCTCGCGGGCCATGGCTTCCAGCCGGGCCAGGACGTCCTCGGGAATCGCCGTGGTCCCCACCACCGCCGGGATCCCCCGGGTCAGGGCCGCCTCCACGTGCTCGGGTGCGGCTTCCGCCGTGGAGAGCTCCACCAGCACATCCGGGCGGGTGCGCTCCAGCTCGGGCGCCAGGCGCGCGGCCACCCGGACGCCGATGGGGCCCACCCCGGCCGCGAGGCCCGCGTCTTCCCCCACCTGGTGCCGCGCGACCCCCGCCGCCACCTCCAGGTCGCCCGCGGCCCGGGCGGCTCGGACGAGAGCCTGTCCCATGCGACCTGTCACCCCGGCCACCGCCAGGCGGATCGGCATACCCCTCACCTCCGCGCCGGCCCGCCTACCGGGCCCGTCCACCCTGCCTGCCCAAACGGAAAGGCGGCTGGCCCCAACACCGCCAGCCGCTCGACCCCGCGAGGCTCCCCCGCGCAGGCGTCCGGCCTGGTAGCCTTACTTCGACGGCCACCCGGCCCATCCTGCCCGAGGGATCCGGTCCTAACGCGAGTGGCTCTCCACCTCGCGCGCGCCGTTGTCCCGCAGGATGCTCTCCGCCGTCTCCTCCTCGCCGTCGTCCACCTCAACAGCGCAAAGGATCCGCCCCTGCCGCACCTCGTCCTCATAAACGTTGCCCCGCTCTTCCGGTATGCCCATGTCCAGCAGCCCGCCCGCGATGCCGCCCGTGGCCGCGCCCGAGAGGGTCGCCGCGAGCGGGCCGGCCGCCACCAGCGGCCCCAGGCCGGGGATGGCCAGCGCGCCCACGCCGGCCAGCAGGCCGGCCACGCCGCCCAGGGCGCCACCCCAGGTGAGCCCCTCGGACATGTCGAGGCCGCCCCCCTGGTTCCCACCCCCCTGGTCGCCACCCTTCTCTCCCTTGGCGACCACCGAGATCTCCCGTTCGGTGTACCCTTCGTCCTTCAACTGGTGAACCGCCTGCTCGGCCTGCTCTTTCCGGTCGAAGACGCCTACGACGGTCTTGGCCACCGTCTCTCCCCCTTCGTCGGTGCTTCGACCGTAGTCTCTCCCGGAGGGGGAGGCGTATTCAGCCGGGTTCAGCGGAGCAGCCACCGGCTCGGCGCGGAGGGTTCCTCGGCCGTGGCCAGGTCCACCACCATCAGGTCCACGCCGATCTTGCGGATGCCCCGCCAGGGAATCCGGAGCTCCTTGCGGCTCATGAAGCCCTGCTTGTAGGGGACCAGGATCGCCTCCACCCGCCCGGTCTCGGTGTCGATGACCACGTCCGACTCGTTGACCACCCCCAGGCGGATCCCCTGGTCGATGTCGATGATCTCCTTACCCGAAAGCTCGCTGTAGCGCACGGCGCTCACCCCCGGCCCGATGAAGCCTATGTCCTGCCAGGCCCTTCAGAACCGCCGCCCCAGGGCGACCTCCATCCGCTCGGGCCATCCCCAGACGGCGTCGTAGCGACCACGGTCCCACCGTCCGACCCGCACCCTCAGGAAGGAGCCGGCGGCCAGCGACGGCTCGGCCTCCAGGAAGAGGTGCCGGTCCGGCGCCCTCTCGGACCGGGCCTTCCACACCAGCCGCCACGAGGCCCCCGCCGCCACCCGCCGGAGCTCCAACCGGTAGGTCCCACCGTCCGACGCGTCGGCGCCGGCGCGGAGCTCCGCCCCGCCGGGCAGGCGAACCAAGACCGTCAACCGGGCCGGCCTGGCCCCGCCGCTCGCTTCCACCTCCCAGGCTCCCGCGCGCCTGATGGCCAAGCGGCCGCGCACCCAGGCCTCCTCCTCGCCCGCGGTCCTGCGGCTCAGGGCGTCGATCCCGGCCGTCCACGTGAGGCCCGCCAGGCCCGTGCGGCCCTCCACCTGGGCGCGGGCCTCCGCCCCGCCCTGGGCCGGCCGGGCGTGGCAGAGCTCCACGTCCAGCCGGCGCCGGCCTGGGAAGGTCAGGTGGGCCTCCGCCCAGCCCCCCGCGGCCCCGGCGGGAAAGGCCTCTTCCCGCGCGGCCAGGGAGCGGAAGCCCGGATCGGTCTGGAAGAGCCCCGCCTCCAGCCGGAGGGGAGCCGAAGGGCGCCAGGGCAGGGTGCGGAGGCGCAGGAGCCCTGCCCACGCCTCCTGGGGCTGGCCGGGCTCCGCCGTGGAGGCCCCTGCAGGCTGGGCGAGGGCCACCTCGGCCCCCACCTCCGCCTCCCCGGCAGGGAGGTAACCCTCCAGGGCGACGAGCTGCTGGAGCAGCGCGCCGCCACCGCCCGCGGCCTCCCTGTCGCCGTCGGGCCAGGGGAGCATGCCCTGCTGCAGGCGGAAGAAGGTGAGCGCCCCGTGAGCGGCGCCCCACCACCGCCGGACCCGCAGGGAGGCCATGTCCCCGTCGGGGCCGGGGTTGTCGATGCGCCGGACCACCTGCGTGCTCAGGTCCCACCGGGTTCCCGCCGCCTCCACGGTGAGGCCGGGTTGGCCCTCGCCGCGCCGGGAGCCCGAGATGAGGGCCATGGGGTCGGCCGAGGAGAGGTGAGGCCGGTCCACCAGGAGCTGCAGCCTCAACGGCGGGCCGTCCAGAACCATCCGCCCCTCCTGCACCGCCGGCACGGGACGCCCCTCCCCCTCGCTTCCGGCCAGCTGGAGCACCGCGTCCGCATCCAACCGCCAGCCGTCCGAACCCGCCGGCCCGGCCGCGGCCAGCTCCAGGAGGCGGGTGGCCGTCCCTCCCACCTCCCACGCTTCCACCCACGCGACCGACCCCTCCCACGGGCCGGACGCCCGGAGAGGGTGGAGCCAGACACCCATGAGGGCCAGCCAACCGAGCATCCCGGCGGCGAGTCGAAGCAGGTGCGCTCGGCCGCGGCTTTGGATCTTCCGTGGGCTCTCGCGGCGTGGGCTCTCGGGCATACGGAATCGCCCCCGTGGATCCGGGCCTGAGCCCGGCGGGAGGCGGTTGGGCGGGGGCAGGTAGCCTCGAAGGTCATGGCAAGGGTGCCTGCCCTTCAACCATAAAGTGGAAACCGCCCGGTGTCAACGGGCCGGAGCGTGGTATCCCGGCCGGTCGGACTCGCCCCGCTGGCGGCGGAAGTTCTCCTCGTTCTTGGCGCGGTAGGCCTCGAAGAGCTCGTCGGGGGTGATACCCAGCTTCAGGCAGGTGGAGAGGAAGAAGTGGAGGAGGTCCACCATCTCCTCGGTGAGCCTCCCGTGATCCAAGGGGCGGGGGTCCTTCCACCACTTGAAGCTGACCTCGTCCAGGATCTCGGCCAGCTCGCTCACCATGGCCAGGACCTCCTTCTGAACCCATGTGGCGGGGTCGAAGGAGAGGTTGCGCCGCCGGGCCACCTCCTCGTCGAAGGCGGCCTGCAGGCGGAAGAGCTCGTCCAGGCGGTCCAAGCGATCCCTCCTCGGGGCGTAGGCCCGCCGGACTGGTTCCAGCGAGCGGCCGGGCGGCTACCTACCGGCGCCGGGGCCTCCGGATCCGGGTCCGGGCGGGACCTCTTCCCTCCAGGCGGACGGCCCACCCGCGCGGGGGGGCGCCCGCCACGGCCATGCCGACCCGCTCCGGCTGGAAGAGCTGTCGGGCCAGGCGGCGCACCTGCCGGAGGTTCACCCGGTTCAGCTCCTCCAGGTACTCTTCCTGCTCCACCACCCGGCCCAGGAGGAGCTCCCCCTGGCCCAGCTGGAACATGCGGTTCACGCTGCCCTCGGAGCCCAGCAGGTACGCGCCCCGAAGCTGCTCCCGGGCCCGCTCGACCTCGGCCCGGTCGACCTCGCCGTGGGAGAGGCGGTCCAGCTCGGCCCGCAGCATCTCGCTCACGGGTTCCAGGTTGGAGGGGCGGCACCCCGCGTAGAGGACGAAGACGCCGGTCTCCGCGAAGCCCGCGTGGTAGGCGTAGGTGGAGTAGACCAGACCCCGCTTCTCCCGCAGCTCCTGGAAGAGGTGGGAGCTTGTGCCGCCGCCCACCAGCGTCTCGAGGACAGCCAGGGCGTACTGGTCGTCGTGCTCCCGCGGCAGGCCCGGAACACCCAGGCAGAGGTGGACCTGTTCCGCCTCGCGCCGGCGGATCACCGTGCCCGGCTCAGGGTTCGCCCGGACAGAGGTGGGCAGGTCGTGCCGCTTGGCGGGCAGCGACGCAAAACGGTGCTCGACCTGCCGGCAGAGCCACTCGTGCTCCACCTGGCCGGCGGCCGCCACCACCAGGTTGTCAGCGGTGTAGCGCTCGGCCATGTAGCGCTCCACCTGGGGTCGTCCCAGGCGGCGCAGGGTGGAGGCCCGGCCAAGCACCCCCCGGCTGAGCCCGTTCAGCCCCAGGGTCGCCTCCAGGATCAGGTCCTGGACCAGCTCCTCCGAGTCGTCCTCGTACATGCTGATCTCGTCCAGCACCACCTGCTTCTCCATCTCGAGGTGCTCCGGATCCAGGAGGGGGGCCGTGAGCATCTGGCCCAGGAGATCCAGGGCCACCTCCAGGCGGTCGCTCGGTACCGTGGCGTGGTAGCAGGTCTCCTCCCGGGTGGTGAACGCGTTGATCTCGCCGCCCGTGGCCTCGATGCGCTCGGAGATCTCCTGCGCGCTGAAGCGCTCGGTCCCCTTGAAGAGGAGGTGCTCCACCAGGTGCGAGATGCCCGCCTCGGTGGGGCGCTCGTGGCGCGAGCCGGTCCCCACCCAGGCCCCGACCGCGGCCGAGCGGACGCCTGGCAGGCGCTCGCTCACCACGCGGACGCCGGAAGGAAGGATGCTTCGTTGAACGCTCATGGAAGGCCCCTTTCGCCGGGGATCGCCTTCCATTATACGGGCTCGCGGGGGCGCCTTCAACCGGTCGCGTTCCCTGGTGCATCCCCCCATCTCCGCCGCACCTTTCCAAGAGGCAGTCTGAGCCCCGCGCCGAAGTGTTGGTCAGACGCAGCCGCGGCGGCCCGACCGCCCGTCCCGCCAACCACCGGACCAGGAGGCTCCCATGTCGACCAACACCCTCTCTCTGGCCATCATCGGACTCCTCGCCCTGGGCGGGCTCCTGGGAGGCGGAAGAGCAGCGCCGCCAGCCGTGCCGCCCTCGTCCCCGCCCGTGGAGGCTCCTGCTGGCGAAGGAAACGTGGTGGAGGTGCGCTCCGACCAGGCATGGGTCCGCGAGGCCCCCGGAAGCACGGAGAAGCTCGCCGTGCTCAGCCGGGGCAGCCGGGTGACCCAGGTAGGGCAGGCGGGGCGCTGGGTCCAGGTCCAGCTCCCCGACGGCCGGGAAGGCTGGCTCTCGGGGATGATGGTGGGCGTTCCCTCCCTGAACGAGCGCGAGGGTCGCCGGGAGGTGTGGGGCTACTACGTCGAGGGGCCCTCCCTCTCCTCCTGGTCCTCCTTCGAGGTCAACGCGGACCGCCTCTCCGCCGTGGTTCCGTGGAGCTTCACCGTCGACGGGCAGGGGCGGCTGGCCGTGGCCGACGGCCTCAGCGAGGCCGAGCTGGCCCGCGTCCTCCAGCGGGCAGGCGCCACCGGCCTGGGGACCCACCTTCTGGTCCAGAACTACCGGAACGGGCGCTTCGACGACCAGATCGTCCACGACCTGCTGCGCGACCCGCAGGCCAGGGAGCGGGCGGCCGAGGCGATGGTGGCCCAGGCCAAGGCGTGGGGGGCGCAAGGGATCCACCTGGACCTGGAGAACGTGCCGCCGCTGGACCGTCCCTTCTTGACCGCCTTCGTGGCCGAGCTCTCCCAGAGCCTCCGCGGCCAGGGGTTGGAGCTCTCCATGGCCCTCCCCGCCAAGACCGAAGACCGCCCCAGCCACGCGTGGTCGGGCGCCTTCGACTACCCCGCCCTCGCCCCGAACCTGGACCGGGCCGTGCTGATGACCTACGATCAGCACCACCGCACGGGCTCGCCCGGGCCCATCGCCTCGGCCCCCTGGGTGGAGGAGGTGGTCCAGTACGCGCTCTCGGCCGGGTTCGCTCCCGACAAGGTCCTCCTGGGGCTGGCCGGGTACGGCTACGACTGGCCCCGCGCGGGCACGGCCCGAGTGCTCACCCACGCTCAGGTGCTCGCCCTCCTGGACGAGGAACGCCGCCGCTCCCCCGGCGTCTCCCTCCACTGGGATTCGAGTGCCAAGACGCCCTACTTCGCCTACGGCTCGGGCAACCAGGTCTGGTTCGAGGACCAGCAGAGCCTGGGCTACAAGCTGCGGATCGCGGACCGCTACGGTCTAGGCGGCGTGGCCCTCTGGCGCCTGGGGCAGGAGGATGCGGGAAGCTGGAGCCTCCTGACCGGGGGATGAGGCCGGGGGATCCGGGCCGGCCGCTCACGCCCGGGGCTCGACAGGTGCAGCCTCCTTCGGCTCCTTCAAGCTCCCCTGCTCGATGAGCTGTCCCACGGGGACCACTGCCAGGCCCTTCTCGCGGATGGCCGCCAGGATCTCAGGAAGCGCGGCCAGCGTCGGCTCGGTGGGGTGCATGAGCACGATGGCTCCCGCCGCCAGCCGGGGTACCACCCGCTGCACGATGCGGGCCGGCGCTGGCCGTTGCCAGTCGATGGTGTCGATGGTCCACATGACCGTCCAGTATCCCAGGTCCGAGGCGACCCGGGCCACCCGGTCGTCCACCTCGCCGTAGGGTGGGGCGAAGAGGCGGGGCTGCTCCCCCGCAAGGGAGGCGATCAGCTCCTCGTTCTGCCGGATCAGGCGGGCCAGGTCGCCGTCGGCCAAGGCCCGGGGGTGGTCGTGGGTGAACCCGTGGTTGCCCACCTCGTGCCCGTCGGCCGCCATCCGGCGCACCAGCCCGGGGGAGTGCGAGGCCCACCGGCCCGTGGGGAAGAAGGTGACCCGAACCCCTTCCCGCTTGAAGAGGTCGAGCATCTGCGGGAGCACCTCGTCGCCCCAGTCCACGTTCACCGCCAGCGCGACCCACGGCTCCCGGGTGGGCACCCGGTAGACGGCCCGGTCCGGGCGGAGCGGCTCCAGCGGTGCGAGCACCCCCAGGCTCCCCCACCCCGGCTCCAGCGTGGCTCCGTACCACGCCGCGACCACCACCAGGGCCGCTGCGACCAGGAGCGACCCGTCCACGAGACGATCGAGACGAACGGCCCAGAAGCGGACCCGGCGCCGCCTCATCGGGATCCTCCTTCCCCCGGAGGCTTGGAGGTGCGAGGAGCACCCGGTGCCGGCTCGGGCCGCGGCGGGGGTTCGGGCAGGGCCCTCTGCACCCCCGAGTGCCCTTCGATGGTGTAGTTCCGGCGGTAGATCAGCTCCGAGACGGGCACGATCCGGTATCCCCGCTTCTGGATCTCGGGGATCAGCCGTTCGATCGCCTCGGGGGTGTGGCGGCCCGCGTTGTGGAAGAGGATGATGTCTCCCGGCCCCAGCCGACTCAGCGCCCGCTGGATCATGGCGTCGGCTGAAAGGTCCTTCCAATCCAGGGAGTCGATGGACCACTGGACGGGGTAGAGCCCCATCTCCTGCGAGACCCGGACCAGCTGGTCGTCGTACTCGCCGAAGGGCGGCCGGAAGAGCACGGGCTTCTGCCCCGTCAGCCGCTCGATCATCGCTCCGTTGCGCTCCAGGTCCTCGCGGACCTCGTACTCGCTCATGGAGGCCATGTGGCCGTGCGCGTAGCTGTGGTTGCCGATCTCGTGGCCCGCCTCGGCGATCTTCCGGACGTACTCGGGGTACTCTTCGACCCAGTTGCCTGCCAGGAAGAAGGTGGTCCTCACCCCGTAGCGGCTCAGGATCTCCAGGAGGCGGTCGGTGTTCTCGGTCCCCCAGGTGGCGTCGAAGGAGAGAGCCACCCAGGGCTCCTTGCGGTCCACCTTGTAGATGGGCACCAGCCGTGCGAAGAGGAGCCGGCTGGTGGCGGTCCAGACCGGCTCCGCCCCGAAGTGGACGAGGCTGGATCCTGCCAGCACCAGCCCCAGGAGCGCGAGGAGGGCCCACCTCCGCCGCAGCACGACGACCATGCTCGCTCCCCCCGTCCGGCTCTCGGGTGGAGCCTATTCGGGGGAAAGCGGCGCTAGAAGGTCCTGGGGAGCGGGGACGGGCCCGGGGAGGCGGTCCTACCGGGTGAAGACGTGGTTGCCGATCTTCCGCACGACGGGGCGTCCGGCCCAGAAAGATGGGTTCCGGGTGAGGCGGGGGTTGTAGAAGAAGAGCGCCCCCATGCTGGGATCGCTGCCGCCCAGGGCCAGGTCGACGGCCTGGTAGATGTTCGGCGGGATCTGCGCCGAGGCGCTGTACCGGTGGGTGTCCAGGGGTTGGAACTGGCCTGGCTGGAAGACCACGCCTCGGATGCTGTCGGGGAAGTCGGGGTGGCGGACCCGGTTGAGGACCACCGCGGCCACGGCCACCTGCCCCTCGAAGGGCTCGCCCCGGGCCTCCCAGTAGACCAGCCAGGCCAGCAGGTGGCGATCGGCCGCGGTCGCGTGGACGGGCGCCGTGGGGCGCGCCCGCTCCAGGCCTGGGCCACGCGCCTGGCCGTCGCCGCCGCCTGCGACGGTCTGGATGAGGATGAGGGCCAGCAAGGCCCACCAGAGGTGCTCAGGTTTCATCGCGCCCACGCTCCACGTCCAGGCTCAGCATCAGCCGGCCACCTCACGAGGGCCTTCAGCCAGCCAGCGCCGCACCGCCTCGGAGATCGCCTGCCGGCCGCCCCGCACGAGGCTCGCCGGGGGCAGCGACGCGAGGACCGTCTGGCCGTACCGGCGCCGGGTGACGCGCCCGTCCAGCACCACCACCGCCCCCCGGTCGGTTCGGTGGCGGATGAGGCGGCCAAAGCCCTGCTTCAGCCGGAGGACCATCTCGGGAAGCTGGTAGGCCGCGAAGGCGTCCCGTCCCAGGCGCCGGAGCCGCTCGATGCGCGCCGCCACCACCGGCTCGGTGGGTACCGCGAAGGGAAGACGGGCGATCACCACCAGCTCCAGGGCCTGCCCCGGCAGGTCCACGCCTTCCCAGAAGCTCGCGGTGGCCAGGCAGACGGCACCCGGTTCGGAGCGCAACCGGTCCAGGAGCTGGCTGCGGGGCAGGTCGCCCTGGCGCATGAGGCCGCGGTCGGCCGGCAGCCGCCCCTCCAGCGCCCGCCCGGCCTCCTCGAGCATCTGGTAGGAGGTGAAGAGCACCAGGGTGCCCCCCGACACCGCCGGCACCAGGAGCTCCAGTGTCTCCGCCACGGCGTCGGCGAAACCTGGCACGCCCGGCTCGGGCAGGTCCTCGGCCACGGCCAGGAGCGCCTGGGCGGCGTAATCGAAGGGCGACTCGATCACCTCCTCAAGCAGGCGCCCATCCTGGCGGCACTCCTCCAGCCCCAGGCGCTCCACCAGGTAGTCGAAGCGCCCGTCCACGGTGAGGGTGGCCGAGGTGGCCACCACCCCCGCAAGCTGGTCGAAGAGGGCCCTTTGCAGGAGCGGGCCCACCTCCACGGGAGCGGAGCGGAGCTTCACCCCGGCCCGGCCGCCCTCCAGCCAGTGCACCTCGTCGGGACCCTCCGCCTGAAGGATCGCCTCCAGGTCCTCCGCCTGCCGGCGGAGGGCCAGGTCCACCCCTTCCAGCTCGGCCAGCACCGCCCGGCCTCGCTCCTCCCGGGCCGGGGCGAATCCCTTCAGGTCCGCCCGGAACCGGTCCAGGAGGCCGGCCAGGGCAGTCCAGTCCCCCGCCGCCTCCCGGGCCAGCCGCTCGAGCCGCTCGGGAAGCTCTCCCGGGCGGATCACCCGCAGGCCGTCGGCCCGGGCAGCCCAGGCGGCCAGGCCGTCGAAGAGGGCCTCGGCCTGCTCGCCCGCCCGGCGGGTAGCGGGCAGGATCTGCCAGTCCAGCAGCTCCAGGAGCTCCTTGGCCTCACGGTCTGCCGCCTCGCCGGCCAGCAGCCGTGCGGTGGCCAGGAGGCCGCCCCGGTTGCCCCGGCTCCGGTGCAGCCGGTGCAGGAGGCGCTCCACCCCGCGCCGGGTGAGCTGGCGCCCCAGGTGGGCGCTGGCCGTCTCCTCCAGGTGGTGGGCCTCGTCCAGGATCACACAGCCGTAGACGGGCAGCACCGCCCGATCGGACTCCCACCCCACCGCCTGCCTCACCACCGCATCGGCCAGGAGCAGGTGGTGGTTGACCACCAGGAGCTGCGCGCCTTCCATCTTCCGCCGGGCCTGGAAGAAGTGGCATCGCTGGAAGAGGGGGCAGTCGGCCCGCAGGCAGGCGTCGGGGTCGGCCGAGACCTCCTCCCAGAGCTCCGCGGTGGGCTCGAAGGGGAGCTCCGAACGGCTCCCCTCATCGACCTCATCGGCCCACGCGGCCAGGGCCTGAAGCTCGTCCTCGGTCTCCTCGTCCTGCTCCTCGGGGCGGCTGCGGATCCGCTCGAGCCTGAGCAGGCAAAGGTAGTTGGCCCACCCCTTCACCAGGGCGTGGGTGAACGAGAAGGGCAGGACCTCTTGCAGCGACGGGAGGTCCTTGGAGACCAGCTGCTCCTGCAGGGGGATGGTCTGGGTGGAGACCACCACCCGCTCGCCGGTGGCGTGAGCGTAGAAGAGGGCGGGAACCAGGTAGGCCAACGACTTCCCCGTTCCGGTCCCCGCCTCGATGAGGGCCACCGCAGCCGGCGGGCCGGCGCTGCCCTCGAGCACCAGGGCCACCTGGCGGGCCATGCGGGCCTGCTGGGGTCGCCACTCGTACTGCGGGAGCGCACGGGCGAGCGGACCGTCGGCCCGGAAGAAGTCTTCCGCCTCCCGCACCCATCCCACCGGCCGGCCTCCTCCACCTTCGATGCTGGATCACTTCGACGCCCCCCCTCCCTCCCCTTCCGGGCCCGTCTCCAACCGCCCCAGCCGGTCCAGCCACCGCAGCAGGGGGGAGCCTTCGATCCGCTCCGAGAGCGAGGCCCGCTCGGTGTAGAGGTGAAGGCCGACCAGCGCCGCCAGCAGCAGCACCCACGCCCCCGGGGGCAGGGCGCGCCAGGCCACCCAGCCCGCCAGGGCGCCGAGGGCATTGGCCCCCGCGTCCCCCAGGACCCCCTCTTCCCGCAGGTCCCACCCCAAGATCCCCAGCGCGGCTGCCGCGCCCGGCAGGGTGGGCAACGCCGAACGCGGGTCGGCAACGAAGGCCACGGCCAGGAGCAGGAGCGCGACCTTGAGGGCCCGGCCCGGCCGCACGTCCAGCAGGTTGACGGCGTTCGCCGTCAGGGCCAGGAGAACGGCTCCGGCAAGCAGCGCGAACGCCCCCGGCGCAGCGCCCGTCCAGGAACCGGATGCCGCGGCCAGCAACGCACCGGCACCCAGCAGGAAGACCTTCAGGGCACCCGTGGTGAGCCGCCCCTCCGCGAGGGCCCGGCCGTGCCCCCGCAGGCCCCGGCTGCTCCCGTCGCCCAGGAGGTCGTCGATCCAGCCCACCAGGGCCGCCCACAGGATCCAGGCGGCCAGGGCCACCCCGGTGCCCGTGGCCGCCGCGGCCCGGCCCGGAAGGGCTCCCGCCCCAGGAGAGCTCCAGGGCAGCGCCACGAGCGCCCCCACCGCCCAGAGGGCCGCCGCGGCCGCGAGCGCCCAGGCGACGCCCAGCCCCAAGGGCACCCAGCGGCCGCGGTAGTTGGTGACCCCCAGGTGGCGCTCCCGGCTCCAGCCGAGGATCGCCCGGCCCAGGAGCCGGCTCCCGGCCCAGGCCGCGGCCGCCGCGAGGAGCCAAGGCCATGCCATCGCCCTACCCCCTCCCTAGCCGCGCCGCCAGAACCCGAAGGATGGCCGCCAGCTGCCGGCCCCGGTGGAGGAAGCCCGCCAGGTCCCGCCCTGTGGCCCGGTGCCGGAGGGGGATGGCGACCTCCACCACCCGGAAGCCCGCGCGCAGGGCGTCCACCGTCAGGCCCACCTCCACCCCGAACCCGGAGGCCAGGGGGGCCACCCGCTCCAGCACGGCCCGCCGCACCGCCCTCTGGCCCGACAGGGGCGCCCCGGCGACGAACCCCGTCAGGCGGCGGATCCCCCAGCGCGCCACCCCGCTGGCCAGGCCGAAGCCCCCACCCCCGCCGCTGAACGCGGCCACGGCCACGTCGGCCTGGCCGCCTGCCACCGCCTCCACCAGCGGCCAGAGCCGGGCTGCGGTCTCCTCCAGGTCCGCGTCCAGGAAGAGGACGATGCCGGACTCCGTGGCGCGCCACCCCGCCTCCATGGCTTGGCCCTTTCCGTGGCTCCCCGCCCACCGCACCACCCGCGCGCCGGCCTGCGCAGCCACGTCAGCCGTCCCATCGGTGGAGCCGTCGTCGACCACCACCACCTCCTCCAGGGGCAGGGAGGCCAGGGCGGCCAGGGTGGACCCCAAGCAAGGCTCCTCGTTCCGGGCCGGCACCACCCCCGCGACCCGCGCCGGACCGCTGTCTCGATCTCCCGCGGTCACGGCAGCCGGGGGCCTTCCGAGGCCCACCCGTAGCGACCGGGGCGCCGGGCCGCCAGCCCCAGGACCACCGCCACCGCGGCCACGGGGTGGTCCAGTGGGCCCACGGCGGCCCACCCGTCAGGCAAGGGGAGCTCCCGGTCCGGGAAGCGGTCGGGCAGGGCCAGCAGCGGGAAGGCTGCGGCCGGCGCCGTCGCGGGCAGGAGGGCCGTGGGGGTCAGGCCCTCCCCCTGGAACCCGGTTCCGGCCACCACCACCAGCGCGTCGACCTCGGCCGCCCCCCGGGAGCCCCGGCCGGCCGCCTGCGGGCTTTGGTCTTCGCCCGGGGCCGGGCGTGCGGCAGGGTCCGGCGCCGCGGCCGGGCGGCCCCAGGGGAGGCTCACCACCCGGGCGCCTGAAAGGCGCAGGACCTCCAGCAGCCCGGCCGGCGCCCGGTGATCCGGGGCGGTCACCACCCCCACCGTGCGGCCTTCCAGCCGTCCCTTCACCAGAAGAGGAAGGACCTCGGCGCCGAAGGCCCGCCACCCCGCCGCCTCCTGCGTCAGCCGCGCCTCGCGCTCCAGCAACGCATGCTGGGCCTCGCGGCTCGCGTTCAGCTCGTCTTCGATCCGGTCCAACGCCGCCTGCTGGCGCTGGATCCACGCGTCGTCCCCGCCCAACCCCAGCCCGATCACCATGCCCAGCGCCAGCGCCAAAAAGACGGCTCCGAGCGAGGCCAGGTGGCTTCGCCACTCCACCACACAGCCGCCTCCTCAGGCCCTCACCATCCCGCCCAGATCCTGAGCTGCAGCCAGACCAGCCGTACCGCCTCCCGCACGGGCGGGGCCAGGAGCACCACCACCAGCAGGGGGAGCAGGGCTGCGGCCATCAGCCCCACCCAGTAGGATGCGCGGGGGCGGGCCTGGTAAAGCCGGCTTACCCCCCGGGCGTCCACCAGCCGGGGGCCCAGCTTGGTACGGACCAGCAAGGTGCTCGCCATGCCGCTCCGGCCCTTCTCCAGGAAGTCGATGAGGTTCGAGTGCGAGCCGACGGCCACGATCAGCTCGGCACCCTCCTGGTGGGCGAGCATCATGGCCAGGTCTTCGCTGGTGCCCACCATGGGCACCACGTGGGCCGCCCGGCCCGCCGCCAGGACCCGGTCGAGCCCCGGTGCCCGCCCGTCCGCGTAGGCGTGCACCACCAGCTCCGCGCCGCAGGTGAGGGCCCGGTCCGAGACCGAGTCGAAGTCGCCCACGATCAGGTCCGGGGTGATGCCTTCCTCCAAGAGCGCGTCGGCCCCGCCGTCCACGGCCAGGGTCACGGGGCGCACCTCCGCCAGGTAGGGGCGAATGGCTCGCAGGTCGTCCCGGAACCCGCGCCCCCGGACCACCACCAGCGCGTGGCGGCCGTGCAGTCGGGTCCGCAGGGGCGGGTGGGCCAGCGGCCTGAGAACGGCATCCTGCTCCCGCAGGGCATATTGTAAGGTATTTTCGATGAATTTACGCAACTCTTCGTCCAGGTGGGCCTGCCCCTGGTTCCACCGGGCCTCCAGCGACGCCTGGGAGACCGGCACCGCCGCGCCCCGCCATCCCGTCGCGCTGCGAAGGGTGCCTCCCTCCACCCGGAGCACGTCCCCTTCGCGCACGGCGTCCAGCACGTCGGGCCCCGCCTCTTCCAGGAGGGGAAGACCCGCCTCCCAGAGCAACCACGGGCCCTGCGCCGGAAACCGGCCCGTAAGGAAGGAGCTCGCGTTCACCACGGCCGCGGGCCGGCACCGCACCAGGGCCTCCGCGGCCAGCCCGTCCATGTCCGGGTGGTCGACCACCGCGATCTCCCCAGGATGGAGGCGCTCCACCAGGTGCTTGGTCACCCGGTCCACCCGGGCGATCCCTTCCGCGACGGGGACGTCGGCCACCGTTCCGCCGGGCCGGGTGACCATCAGGCACCCAGCCCCCGGCCGTTACGTGCCGCCAGGGAGACCTCGTCGGCCATGCGGGCGATGAAGGAAGAGTTGGTCGGCTTGCCGGTGCGCATGTCCACCGCATAGGTGAAGATCTCGTTCAGCCGCGGCAGGTTGCCCCGGGTCCAGGTGGCCTCGATGGCGTGCCGGATGGCCCGTTCCACCTTGTCGGCGGTGGTGCCGAAGCGGCGGGCCACGTTGGGATAGAGGCCCTTGGTGACCCGCGAGAGGAGCTCGGGCTGCTCGCTCACCTGCATGATCGCCTCCCGCAGGTAGAGGTATCCCTTGTAGTGGGCGGGCACCCCCAGGTCGCTCATCATGCGGGCGACGTGCTCCTCCAGGCGCGGGTCCCGCACCCGGCGGGGCACGGGATCGGGGCGACGTACCGCCTCCCGGATCCGCTGCAGCAGAATGCCCATCTCCATGGGCTTCATGCAGTAGTAGTGGGCGCCCAGACCCATGGCGCGCTCGATCAGATCCTCCTGACCGAACGCGCTCACCACCACGACCTTGATCTTCCCCGTGGCCCCGTCCCCGTCGCGCCGGAGCTGCTCCAGCACCCCGAAGCCATCCAGGTGGGGCATCACCAGGTCGAGGACGAGCACGTCGGGCTGCCAGACGGGCAGGAAGGCCAGCGCGCTGCGCCCGTCCTCGACCGCCCCGGCCCACTCCATGTCGGGCTCGCCCTCGATGCCGCGCTGCAAGAGGCGGCTGAAGTGGGCGTTGTCATCGGCCACCATCACCCGGATCGCCACCCCCCGGCCTCCCTTCCCGCGTGCGCGCGATGGTTGCAGGGCCGTCCCTGGCCCAGTCTACCGAATTCTCCTTCACGACGCCTTCCTCCTTTCACCGGGCGCACCCTGTCGAGCCTCGGGCGTGGGCAGCGCGCCGTCGAGCCCTGTTTCGTAGACCATCCACTCGGCCAGGATCCCGAACCCCCGTCGGGGGTCGTTGACGAAGACGTGGGTGAGCGCCCCCACCAGGCGGCCCCCCTGCAGGATGGGGCTCCCCGACATCCCCTGGACGATGCCGTCGGTCCGGGCCAGGAGGCGGGGATCGGTGATCTCCAGCACCAGGCCCCGATCGCTGGGCGCCCGCTGGCCGCGCACTTCCAGGATCTCCACCTCGAAGGTCTCCACCCGCTGATCGTCCAGGACCGTGAGCATCTGGGCGGGGCCGGGGCGCACCTCCTGGGCCAGCGCGACGGGAACGGGCCGGTTCACGGCCCCCGGCGGCGGCTCGCGCAGCAGCCGGCCGTAGATCCCGAAAGGTGTGTTCTTCTCGATGACCCCCAGGGACCCGCCGCTGTCCAGCACGCCCACCTTCTCGCCCGGCTCGCCGCTGAGGCTGGGACGCAGACCCTCCACCCGGGCTGCGACGATCTGCCCGTCGTGGAGGGTCACGGGCCGTTCCTGGGTGTCCGTCACCTGGTGCCCCAGGGCGGCGAAGAGGTCCCGCTCGGGGTCGAAGAAGGTGAGGGTCCCCACCCCGGCCGTTGCCTCCTGGAGGACGATGCCCAGGAGATAAAGCTCCTGATCGCCCTCCTGCACGCGGACCGGGCGGACGCGCAGGGTGAGCCGGTCGCTGCCCCGCTCCACCTGCAGGCTCACCTCGCGGCCCGCACGACCGGCCAGGCGGGCGAGGCGCTCCACCTCCGTCGCCCGCTGCACGGGCTGCCCATCCACGGCCAGGAGGCGGTCACCTTCCTGGACGCCCGCCTCGGCGGCGGGGCTCTGCTCGTTCCCCGTCGCGGCCCGGACGCGGATGGTCCGCTCGACCACCAGCCCTCGAGGCGCCGTCACCACCCCGATGGACTGCCCGCCGGGCACCATCTGCACCCGGGGAACCACCGACACCTGCATGGTCCCCAGCGGGACCCACCCCAGGAAGCGGAGCTCGAGACGGCCCTGGCCCAGCGCCTCGCCCTGGAGGCGGAGGCCGCGGACGCTGGGGGATAGCCAGCCCCGGCCCTCCGCGTCGACCCAGCGGTAGAGGAGACCGGCCTGGAGCGGGTACGGCTCCCCGGGAAGGAGCCGCAGGTGGGAAGGCGAGGTTGCGAGGCGGAAGAGTCCTGGAAGGGCCAGGGCGAGCAAGATGAGGGCCAGCAAGGACAGGCTCCGGCCGAGTCGGCGCAAAGGCACCGAGATCCCCCCAGCGGGCGGCCTCCCAGCCTGAGCAGGTGCGGGAACACCTGCTAGACTGCCCGCCGGGCGGGGTTACGGTGTTGGTGACTCGCTGGCGCTCCTGGTCTGCCGGGCCTCCTCCAGAAGCTGGCGGGCGTGTGCCCGGGCGGCCTCGCCGGCCTGCCCGCCCAGCATGCGGGTGAGTTCTTCCACCCGCGCCTCTCCTTCCAAACGGTCCACCCGGACCCGGGTCCGCTCGCCCTCCACGCTCTTGCTCACCCGGTAGTGGGCGTCGGCCAGGGAGGCGATCTGGGGCAGGTGGGTCACGCAGAGGACCTGTTTCGCCCGGGCCAGGCGTTCCAGCCGGTGCCCCACCGCCTGGGCCGTTCGTCCGCCGATGCCGGCGTCGGCCTCGTCGAAGATGAGGGTGGGCGTGGCGTCGGCCTCGGCCAGCGCGCTCTTGAGCCCCAGCAGGATCCGGGAGAGCTCGCCCCCCGAGGCGATCCGGGAGAGCGGCCGCAGCCCCTCGCCGGGGTTGGGTTCGATGAGGAAGAGCACCCGCTCGAAACCGTGGGGGAAGGGGTGCAGCCGGCGGCCGGCCGCCTCCACGCCGTCGGCCGCCTCCTCCAGGCTCAGGTCCACCTGGAAGCGGCAGCGGTCCATCGCGAGCTGGCTCAGCTCGCCGGTGATCCGCTCCTCGAGACGCCGGGCCGCCTGGCGCCGAAGCTCGCCCAAGGCCTCGCCCGCCCCGGCCACCTGGCGCCGAAGGGCCGCGATCTCCTCCTCGAGCGCCGCGCTCGAGCCTTCCTCCCGTTCGAGTTCCTCCAGGCGGCGCCGGGCACGCGCCCCGTACGCCAGGATCTCGGCCGACCCGTCGCCGTACTTCCGGCTCAGGGTACGGACCAGGTGGAGGCGGCTCTCCAGCTCGTCCAGGCGCTGGGGATCCGCCCGCAGGCTCTCCAGGTAGGCGCGCAGCCCGTGGGCCGCCTCCGTGGCCTGCGCCGCCGCCGACTCCACCATGCCCAGCGACTCCTTCAGGGAGGGGTCGGTCTGCGCGGCCTGGCCCAGCTCCCGGGCCGCAGTGGCGAGCTGGTCGGAGGCGGCCGCCTGCTCGCCTCCCTCGTACAGGAGGCTGTAGGCCAGCTGTGCGGCCGTGCGGAGCTGCTCGGCGTGCGCCAGGCGCCGCCGCTCCTCCTCCAGCGCTTCCTCTTCCCCCGCTTCCAGGCTGGCGCCCTCGATCTCCTGGATCTGGAAGGCGAGCATCTCCGCCTCCCGGGCCCGCTCCCGCTCCGACGCGCGCAACGCCTCCAGCCGCCTCACCGCTTCGCTCCAGCGCGCGTACAGGTCCTCGTAGGCTCGCCGGGCGGCCAGGAGCTCCCCGCCGCCGAACTGGTCCAGCAGATCCAGCTGCCGGGCCGGGCTGGCCAGGAAGTGGTGGCTGTTCTGGGTCTGCAGCTCCACCAGCAGGGGCGCCACCCGCTGGAGGGTGGCCAGGGGCGCCAGGTGCCCGTTGAGCCGGCAGCGGTTGGCGGTGCGCCGGCTCAGGTCCCGCCGGACCACCAGGACCTCGTCGTCCTCCAGGAGGCCCTCCTCCGCCAGGAGCGCCCGCGCCTCGGGCCGGCCCGAGAGGTCGAAGGCGGCCTCCAGGAGCGCCTGCTCCGAACCCTCGCGGATCAGGTCGGCCTGGGCCCGCTCACCCAGCAGGGTCGTGATGCTGTCGATGAGGATCGACTTGCCGGCGCCCGTCTCACCCGTGAGCGCGCTGAGACCCCGTCCGAACGCGAGGTCGAGCCGCTCGATGAGCGCCACGTTCCGAAGGTGGAGTTCCAGGAGCACGCGACGGCGCCTCCTTTTCCCGAGGAAGCCTGGGCGCGGTCGGGGTGCGGGGGTGGAGGGGCTACTCGGACCGGAGCGCCTGGAGCTTCTGGAGCACCAGCAACGCCGGCGAGGCCGCGGGGGCCTGACCGTCCCCGGCTGGTTCCCCGGATCGCCGGCCCGCGGGCCGCTCGACCGCCACCAGGAGGATCGTGTCGTCGCCGGCGATGGAGCCCAGGACCTCGGGCCACGCCAGCGCGTCCACCGTGGCCGCCACCCCGTGCGCGGCCCCCGTGGTGGTCTTGATCAGGACCAGGTTGCCGCTGACGTCCATGGAGACCACGAAGTCCCGGAAGGCGCGGCGGGCGCGGTCCAGCCGATCGCCGGCGGGTTCCTGGCGCGACGGCACGTACCGGTACCCGCCTCCTGGAACGGGCTCCTTCACCAGGCCCAGCTCCTTGATGTCCCGGGAGACGGTGGCCTGGGTCGCCTCGATGCCGGCCTGGCGCAGCAGGTCGGCCAGCTCGTCCTGGGTACGGACCTCCCGCTCCCGGATGAGCTGGAGGATGGTTGCCTGGCGCCTGCTCTTCACTCCACCCCACCTCCGCCGGGTCCGAATCACAGTTCGGGGGAGAGGGGTCCAGATCCTTCATCCGGTGGCCGGGTCACCGTCGCGAGGAGGTCCGGGTCCGGGGGTGGGCAGGCGGCGGGGTCGTCCGCCGCCTGAAGCCAGAGGAGGAACTCCCGGTTCCCGGCGGGGCCGAGGAGAGGTGAAGGGACCAGCCCGCGTGCGGCGAAGCCTTCGCCCCGGGCCGCCTCCCACACCTTCTTGAGCACGTCGACGTGCACCTCGGGCGAGCGCACCACGCCACCCTTCCCCACCCGGGTGCGCCCTGCCTCGAACTGGGGCTTCACCAGCACCACCAGGTCGGCGGCGGGCGCGAGGAGGGATCGGAGGCGCCCGAGGAAGAGGGTCACCGAGATGAAGGAGACGTCCACCGTCGCGAGCTCGGCCGCCTCGGGCACCATCGAAGGCTCCAGACGCCGGATGTTGGTCCGCTCGAGCACCACCACCCGGGGGTCCTTCCGCAGCTTCCAGGCCAGCTGCCCGTAGCCCACGTCCACCGCGTACACCCGCCGCGCCCCCCGCTGCAGGAGGCAGTCGGTGAAGCCGCCGGTGGAGGCGCCCACGTCCAGGCAGATCCGCCCTTCCACGGCGAGCCCGAAGCGGTCCAGCGCGTGCTCGAGCTTCTCGCCGCCCCGGCTTACGAAGCGGGGGGGCCGGCCCGCCCAAACCACCTGGGCCCCCCGCGGCACCCGCGCGCCCGGCACGCTCACGGTGCGCCCGTCCACCTGGACCTCACCCGCCATGATCGCCCGCCGCGCCTGCTCCCGGGAGGGAAAGAGGCCTTCCTCCACCAGCCGGCGGTCCAGCCGCCCAGGTCCCTCGCTCATGACGGAGCGTTCTCGGCCCCCTTCCGCCAGGCAGCGGGCGAGACCACCTTCACCAGCCGCCGGGCGGCGTCCGCGATGCCCTCGGCCGACAGCCCCTGCTGGGCCCTGAGGCTCTCCTGGCCGCCGTGCTCCACGAACCGGTCCTCCACCCCCAGGCGCACCACCCGGGCGGCCACCTGCCGGTCCGAAAGAAGCTCCAGCACGGCGCTGCCGAAGCCGCCCATCCGGACCCCCTCTTCCACGGTCACCAGCCGCCCGGTGCGACGGGCCAGGTCCAAGATCCGCCCTTCGTCCAGGGGCTTGACGAACCGGGCGTTGAGGACCGCCGCCTGGATGCCCTCGGCCTCCAGGGCTCCGGCGGCCTCCAGGGCCGGGCCCACCATCGCCCCCAGGGCGATGATGGCCACGTCGGTCCCCGGGCGGAGGAGCTCCGAACGGCCCACCTCCAGGATCCGGGGCTCGCGCTCGAAGTCGAAGGCTTGTCCGTGGGAGAGGGGACAGGCCCCCTTGGGGTAGCGGACGGCTGCCGGGCCCTCCAGGCTCAGGGCCGTGGCCAGCATGTCCTGCAGCTCGGCGCCGTCCTTGGGCGCCATCAGCACCAGGTTGGGGATGCACCGCATGTAGGCCAGGTCGAAGACACCGTGGTGCGTGGGGCCGTCGTCGCCCACGATGCCCGCCCGGTCCAGGGCGAAGGTGACGGGGAGGTTCTGCACGCAGACGTCGTGGATGAGCTGGTCGTAGCCCCGCTGGAGGAAGGTGGAGTAGAGAGCCACCACAGGCCGCAGCCCTGCCGTGCTCATGCCTGCCGCCATGGTGACGGCGTTCTGCTCGGCGATGCCCACGTCGAAGCAGCGGTCGGGGAAGACCTTCTGGAAGGCCGAGAGGCCGGTGCCCGCGGGCATGGCCGCGGTGATGGCGACCACCCGCGGGTCCCGGTGGGCCAGGCCGATGAGGCTGGTGGCGAAGACCTTGGAGTAGGAGGGCGGCTTGGGCCGCTCCACCGCCGCAGCCGGCTCCACCTTCTCCGCCTTCCAGTAAGGTGTGAAGGGGCCCAGGCCGTGGAAGGTGGCGGGATCCTCCTCGGCGGGCCGGTAGCCCCGCCCCTTCTGGGTGACCACGTGGATGAGCACCGGGCCCCCATGGTCCAAGCCGTCCCGCAGGATGTGCTGCAGGGTGGGGATGTCGTGCCCGTCCAGGGGCCCGTAGTAGCTGAAGCCCAGCTCCTCGAAGAGGGTGCCGGGCAGGAGCAGGTGCTTCAGCCCTTCCTTCATGCGGCCGCCCACCCGCAGCATGGGCTCACCCAAACCGGGAATCTGGGAGAGGAGGCGCTCCACGTCCTCCTTGGCGCGCCGGGCACCGGGCGCCAGGCGGAGTTGGGTGAGGTAGCGGGCGATGGCCCCCACGTTGGGTGCGATGGACATCTCGTTGTCGTTCAGGATCACGACCAGGTCGGTTCCCAGGGTTCCGGCGTTGTTGAGCCCCTCGTAGGCCATGCCGCCGGTGAGGGCGCCGTCGCCCACCACCGCCACCACCGCGAACCGCTCGCCCAGGGCATCCCGAGCCAGGGCAATCCCCAGCGCGGCGGAGACGGCCGTGCTGGCGTGACCGGCTCCGAAGGGGTCGTGGGGGCTCTCGCTCCGGCGGGTGAAGCCGCTCAGGCCACCCTCCTGCCGGAGGGTGCGGAACTGCTCCCGCCGCCCCGTGAGCAGCTTGTGGACGTAGGCCTGATGGCCCACGTCCCAGACGATCCGATCCCGCGGGCTGGAGAGGACGGTGTGGAGCGCCAGGGTCAGCTCCACCACCCCCAGGTTGGGGCCCAGGTGGCCCCCCGTCTGGGCGACGGTCTCCACCAACTCCTCCCGGATCTCCGACGCCAGCTCCTTGAGCTGTGCCAGGCTCAAACCCTTCAGGTCCGCCGGACTTCCAATGGTCTCCAGAATGCGGCCCACCGAGTTCCCCTCACTTTCGTTGCCTACGGCTTTGACGCGAGGCCCTCCCGCTCCTACCCTTCCTCCGCCCGTCAGACTCCACACTCGCCCGGCGACCCGTCACCGCTCGCTTCAGAAGCGTCCAGAGGAGCACCGCCCGGCCTGCCTGCAGGAGGATCCGGTCCCAGTGCTGGAGCGCAAACTCCTTCTCCGCCGCCTTCCCCCCGATGGTGAGAGCGGCCGCCACCGCCACCAGGCCCGGCGTGAGCGGGGCCGCCGCCCACTCCGGGTGGACGCGCACCAGCGCGAAGACGATGGTGGTGGCGATGGCCCCTGAGAGGGTGCCGGCCACGTCCCCCACCACGTCCTGCGAGAAGGAGGAGACGTGGTGCGCATTCCTCACCAGGAGGATGGCCTCTGCGGCCCCGGGAACCCGGTCTACGGCCATCGCGTGGAAGGGACCCTCCCGCGCCGAAGCGGCGGCCACCCCGAGCATGTCGAAGAGGACCCCCAGAGCGATCACTGCGAGAAGAAGGATCGCGGCCAGCGCGATGTTCACCCGCTGGAGCAACTCGTTGCTAAGATAGCTCAGGATCAGAGAGAGGACGAACGCACCCGCTCCGACACTCACGAAGCGGCGTAAGGCAGGAGGCAAGAGATCACCGACCCGCGGAAGGATATCGACGAAAAGGCTCGACGGGTGGCAGCACACCGAGTAAACATTGTGGCTTAGGTCCAGCAGGTTTTCCCAACGGCCCTCCGCAGCGTCGCCGCCGTGGCGGTTTCCCCTTTGCGGCCGCTCTGCCGTGTCACCACGAGCAGGGCTGGATTACCACTCAGACCACACCGCAATCCTCGGTGTACCTCCTGGCGGAACAGCCTAGAGGTTTTCCCCTACGGTCACGCTGCATCCTAGCCTCTCTTGCGGGGGAAGTTTCAAGCGGCACCGGTTCGGCTCCCCTTGGCCTTCGGGGACCCGCCTGAACCCGCTCTCCCGCTTCACCCGCTCAAGGCAGGCTACGCTGCACCCAGCGTTCAGTACCACACGCACGTCCCACCGGGATGCAGGTTCGTCACCCAAGCCGTAGTTCCCCGACCGCACAAGCGGTCAGCTCCCCACAGTCTTGGGTCTCCGCGGAGCCAGGGTCATCGCCCACATGCCATTGCAGGCTGCCCCGCCTCCTTAACCCCCAGCCGCAACCCCGGACTGGGCGTCCAAGGCCACCACCAGGGACTTCATCGCTGTGCCCGCGACGGATTTTTAGGCCCGTCTTCAGATGCAGCGCGCCCGACTAGGATACTGCACCACCCGCCGATGCACGCTTCTTCAGAAAGTAGTCTATCAGGATCACCGGACCCGGTCAAGGACCCTCTCCGCCAGGCCCCGCAGGACCTCGGCGTCGAGCCCCTCCAGCAACGGCAGCGCCCGCTCCACCTGTTCCCGGGCCATGTGGCGGGCGGCCTCCACGCCGTAGAGGCGCGGGTAGGTGAGCTTGCGGCGGCCGGCGTCTTTCTGGGCCGCCTTGCCCAGAACCGTGGGGTCGCCCTCCACGTCCAGGAGGTCGTCGACGATCTGGAACGCGTGCCCCAGCTCCTGGCCGAATCGGCCCAGGGCTTCGACCCGGTCGGGGGCGGCCTCCCCCACCCGGGCCCCGAGCCGCAGGGCTGCGCCGAAGAGGGCGCCGGTCTTGCCCGCGTGGATGGTCTGAAGCAGTGCGGGTGTCGGCTCCAGGTGCTCCGCGTCCAGATCGGCGGCCTGGCCGCCCACCAGCCCGCCGCTGCCCGCGGCCTGAGCCAGGTCCCGCACGCAGGCCAGGGCCACCCCCTCAGGGACACCCGCCAGCTCGGGCAGCCGCCCCAAGAGCTCGAAGGCCAGGGTGAGGAGGGCATCGCCCACCAGGATGGCCGTCGCCTCGCCGAAAGCCCTGTGGACCGTGGGCCGCCCCCGTCGAAGGTCGTCGTCGTCCATGGCCGGCAGGTCGTCGTGCACCAGGGAGTAGGCGTGGAGGACCTCCACGGCCCCGGCGGGGACCAGGGCCGTCGCGGGATCGCCCCCCACGGCCTGCGCGGCCGCGAGCACCCCCAGCGCGCGGAGCCGTTTTCCGCCTTCGAGCACGGCGTACCGCATGGCCTCCTGGACCTGCCCCACCGGCGCCTCGCCGGCAGGCAGGAGCCGCTCCAGCTCCGCCTCCACCCGGGGCCGCCACGCGGCCTCGAAGTGGTCAAAGGTCTCCGGCCTCTTCACAGGCGGCCTCCTTCCCCTTCCGCCCCCGCGAGCTGGAAGGGCTCCACCACCGGCCCCCCCTCCCGCTCCAGGAGCTGCTCCAGCCGGGCCTGGGCCTGGTCCAGCCGGCTCTGGCAGATCCGGCTCATGCGGATCCCCTCCTCCAGGAGCCGGAGGGACTCCTCCAGGGAGGGCTCGCCGCCCTCGAGGCGCTCCACCACCGCCTCCAAGCGCCCGTAGGCCTCCTCGAAGGCGATCTCCTCTCCGGGGTCGCTCTCCGGAACGGCGCCCGCCGCCTCCCCTGCGGGCAGGCGCGTCGTCTTCCGCCTACGGGAC
This sequence comes from Limnochorda pilosa, assembly GCF_001544015.1. GTDB lineage: Bacteria > Bacillota > Limnochordia > Limnochordales > Limnochordaceae > Limnochorda > Limnochorda pilosa. Next base: position 2,742,625 of record NZ_AP014924.1, read on the forward strand.
TCCTTCTCAGCCACGAGCTGCACCTCCGCTCCGACGCGCACTCCCCGAGCGGTCCTCTTCGGGTGCCCGGAATCGCGCCCGTTCTTCCCGCCCGCGCCCGGGCGGCTCCGCACCCTGGGGCAGCGGGTGCTGGACCTCCACCCGGCAGCCCAGCGAACCGTCGCTCACCCGCACGAGCAGGCGGCTCCCCACAGGGGCCTCCCCCACCTGGTGCACCACCCGTCCCTCGGGCGTCGTGGCCACGGCGTAGCCCCGGGCCAAGGTGCCCAGGGGCGAGAGCGTCTCCAGGCGGGCAGCCAGGTGGGCCAAGGCTGAGCGCCGATCGGTCACCCCCCGGCCGAACGCGGCCTCGAGCCGCGCGGTCAGCTCGTCCAGCCGCTGGCGGGACTCCTGGAGCGGCCGTAGAGGCTGGCTCAGCACCCGCGAGCGGGCCAGCAGCCGCAGCCGCTCCCGCCGGGCCCGCAGGCCCTGGGAGACGGCCTGGGTGAGCCTCCGCTCCAGGCGCGCCGCCTGGGAGGCCAGCTCCCGGGCATCGGGAGCGACCAGCTCCGCGGCCGCGGAGGGGGTGGGGGCGCGTACGTCCGCCGCGAAGTCCGCCAAGGTCACGTCGGTCTCGTGACCCACGGCAGAGACGATGGGCACCGGGCTGGCAGCAATGGCCCGAACCACCCGCTCGTCGTTGAAGGCCCAAAGGTCTTCCAGGGAGCCGCCCCCCCGGCCGATGATGATCACGTCCACGTCTCCATGGGCCGCCAGGAGCCCCAGGGCGCGGACCAAGCTGTCGGGGGCCTCCGCGCCCTGCACCAGGGCGGGGGAGAGCAGGATGCTCGCCGCGGGGAAGCGCCGGCGCAGCACCGTGACCACGTCGCGCAGGGCGGCTCCCGCGGGGGAGGTGACCACCCCCACCCGCCGGGGCAGGCGCGGCAACCGTCGTTTCCGAGTCGGGTCGAAGAGCCCTTCCCGCTCCAGCTTCTCCTTCAGCCGCTGGAACTCCGCGTAGAGCTGCCCCTCGCCCGCGGGAACCAGCTCGTCCACGTAGAGCTGATACTGGCCGTTCCGTTCGTAGACGCCGATGGAGCCCAGGGCCAGGGCATCCTGCCCTTCCCGCGGCCGGAAGCGAAGGTGCTGGGCCTGGCCGCGGAACATCACACAGCGGAGCGAGGCCTGGACGTCCTTGAGGGTGAAGTAGAGGTGCCCCGAGGTGTGGAGGGTCACGTTGGAGAGCTCGCCCCGCACCGCTACCCGGCGCAGCCCAGGCTCACCCTCCAGGAGCGCCTTCACCACCCGGGTGAGCTGGCTCACGGTGTAGAAGCCTTGCTGCTCGGGGCCCGCCGACGGCCACGGCCGCGCGGCGAACCCGCCCATGGCCCGCACGGGCCCGCCCCCTCCGGCCGGGGCCCCGGGGCTACTCCGGCTCGGTGCCTTCCCGGCCGGCAGCCAGCTCCCGGGCCACCTGGCCCAGAATGCCGTTCACGAAGCGGGAGGAGTCCTTGTCGCCGTACTTCTTGGCCAGCTCCACCGCCTCGTTGATGGAGACGCTGGGTGGCATGTCGGGCAGGTGAAGGATCTCAAAGACGGCCAGGCGCAGCACGTTCCGGTCCACGTTGGCCATCCGTTCCAGGCTCCACTCGGGCGAGAACCGCTGGATCCGCGCGTCGATCTCCTCCCGATGAGCCAGCACGCCCCGCACCAGCTGCTCCACGAAGGCCGCGCTCGGCTCTCCCAGCTCCGATACCTCCAGCGCGTGGCGCACGGCCAGCTCCGGACGGGTGTGACCCAGATCGATGCCGAAGAGCGCCTGCAGCGCAGCCTCCCGCGCGCGCCGTCTCTCCAACCCCTGCTCCCCCGTTTCCCCGGTTTCGGCGAAGGGCCGGCCAGGTCGCCCAGACCCTGCCCGTCGGCGTCTACCGGGTCAGCGGTCGCCGGCCCGCCAGAAGCGCCGCACAGCCCTCCCCAGGCTTCCGCGCCGGTCCACCTCGGCGCCCACCAGATAGCCCAGCGCCCCGAAGGCCAGGATGAAGGCCGCCTTGAGCACGCCGAACCTCAGGATGAGCCAGGCGGCCAGGAGGCCCACCAGGGCGCCCACCACCCGGCCCCGGTGGCGCAGGGCGAGCTCCAGCAGCCGGCTCGAAGGCTCGTCCACGGGGCGCACCCCCTACTCCACCCGGGGCAGCTCGCGCACCACCTGGTGCACCGCCACCCGCACCGATGCCACGTTCACGCCCAGGAAGCCCTTGAGGTAGCCCTCCACCTGGCGCTGCACCGCCTCGCCCAGGTCGGGGATGCTGTGGTCCGGGTGGATGGCCAGGTCCAGCAGGACCTCCACACCCGTCTCACGGCTGCGGACGCGGGCATGAACGTCGCGCACCCCCCGCACCTCCCGGGCGGCCCGGGTCACCATCCCCCGCACCGCGTCCAGGGAGACGGCCACCTCTCCCAGCTCCGTCTCCTTCACCCGCGTGGCCCGCGGTCCCTGGGCCGCGGGCAGGGCCAGCCAGAGGACGGCAGCCCCCACGAAGACCAGGAGCCCTCCCAGGGCCCCTGTCCCCCAGGGCCGTTGCACGGCCAGGGCCACCCAGCGGGAAAGCCCAACGGTCGGGTCCCAACCGCCCACCACCGCAAAGAGCGCTACCGCCACCGAGCCGCAGACCAGCGCGAAGAGAGCGACGATCCCTCGTGCGACGGGCGACACCGGACAGGATCACCTCACCCGGGGCTGTTCCTCCTCCGGCTCTTCTTCCTCCGTCTGGAAGTGGACGCCCTGAACATGCACGTTGACCTCCAGGACCTCGAGCCCGGTCATGGTCTCGATGGCCCGCTTCACGTTCTCCTGGATCTGCCAGGCCACGTCGGGGATGCGCACCCCGTACTCCATCACCACGTAGAGGTCGACCGCGGCCTGCTCCTCCCCGACCTCCACCTTGACGCCCTTGGTCAGGTTGCGCCGGCCGAGCATCTCGGCGATGCCGCCCACCACGCCGCCGCTCATGCCCGCGACCCCCTTCACCTCGGTGGCGGCGAGCCCGGCGATGATGCTCACCACCTCGTTGGCGATGCGGGTCTCACCCAGTTCGCTCTTGCGGCGGGCGGTCTCCGGCCGCTCCTCCCAGGCCTCGTCCAGCCTGCGGGGGAGCCGCTCCTCGCTCTTCGCCATGGCCTCTACCTCCTCCCCTGGAGCTGAGCCGGCTTGAGGATGCGTTCCTCGATGAAGTCGGTGGAGAGCGTGCCCGCCTGGAAGACGGGATCACGCACGATCGCCCGCAGCAGCGCGATGTTGGTGGCCAGGCCCTCCACCTCCAGCTCGTCCAGGGCCTCGCTCATGCGCGCGATGGCGCCGGCCCGGTCGCGGTCGCGCACGATGAGCTTGCCGAACATCGAATCGTAGTAGGGCGGAACCACGTAGCCGGCGAACGCGGCCGAGTCCACCCGCACCCCGGGCCCCCCCGGAACGTGGTAGCGCCGGATCAGTCCCGGCGAGGGCATGAAGTTGCGGGAGGGATCCTCGGCGTTCAGCCGGCACTCGATGGCATGGCCCCGGATCACGACGCCAGCCTGATCATACCCCAGCGGCTCGCCCTCGGCAATCCGGATCTGCTCGCGCACCAGGTCGAGGCCGGTCACCTCCTCGGTGACCGGGTGCTCCACCTGGATCCGGGTGTTCATCTCCAGGAAGTAGAAGTTGCCCTGCTCGTCCAGCAGGAATTCCACCGTGCCCGCATTCACGTAGCCGCAGGCCTGAACGCCCCGGAGGGCCGCCTCGCCCATGCGGGCCCGCAGCTCCGGGCTCACCGCCGGGGAGGGCGATTCCTCCACCACCTTCTGGTGGCGGCGCTGGAGAGAGCACTCCCTCTCGCCCAGGTGGACCGCGTGGCCGTGGCGGTCGGCGAGGACCTGGATCTCCACGTGCCGGGGGCGGGTGATGAGGCGCTCCAGGTAGACGTCGGCCGAGCCGAAGGCCGCCTCGGCCTCGTTCCGGGCAGGCTGCAGCACCCGCTGCAGCTCCTCGGGGGTCGCGGCCGCCCGCATCCCCCGCCCGCCGCCTCCCGCCGACGCCTTCACCAGCACGGGGTAACCGATCTCGCCCGCGACCTTCAGCGCCTGCCGCTCGGAGGAGACCGGGCCCTCGCTGCCGGGCAGGACGGGCACCCCCGCCTGGCGCATGAAGGCCCGCGCCTGGGCCTTGTCGCCCATCTGCTGGATGGCGGCCGCCGGCGGGCCGATGAAGACGATGCCATGGCTCTCGCAGATCTCGGAGAAGTCGGCCCGCTCCGAGAGGTAGCCGTAGCCCGGATGGATCGCGTCCACCCCGGTGAGGAGGGCGGCGCTGATGATGTTGGGGGTGTTCAGGTAGCTCTGGGTCGAGGGCGCGGGACCCACGCAGACCGCCTGGTCGGCCAGGCGGACGTGGAGGGCGTCGCGGTCGGCTTCCGAGTAGATGGCCACGGCCTCCACGTTCATCTGGTGGAGGGCCCGGATGATCCGGACCGCGATCTCTCCGCGGTTGGCCACCAGTACCTTGCGGAACTCCAAGGGCGCGTCTCTCCTTGTCTCAGGGGAAGGGCTCAGAGCGGTTCCAGGATGAAGAGGGGCTGCCCGTACTCCACGGGCTGCGCGTTGGCCGCGAGGATCTTCCGCACCCGCCCGCGCGTCTCGGCTTCGATCTCGTTCATGAGCTTCATGGCTTCGATGATGCAGAGCGGCTGGCCGGGTTCCACCGCGTCCCCCACCTCCACGTAGGGCGGCGCGTCGGGGGCGGGAGCGCGATAGAAGGTCCCCACCATGGGCGCCGAGACGACGATCTCGCCGGGTCCGGCGACGCCGTCCTCGGCAGACTCCCTGGGGATCTCCACCGCGGCGCGTGCGGGCACCTCCGCCGGCGCCGCGGCCTTGCCGTTGACGGCCACCGGTCTCTCCACCGTCGCCCGCCGGATCCTCAGGTGGGTTCCCTCGGTCTCCAGCTCCAACTCCTCGATGTCGCTCTGGCTGATCACCTGCACCAGGGCTTTGATCGTCTCCAGATCCAAAGGCGTGCTCCTTCCCGGCCCGGGTCCCGCCGATAGCTTTCCCGGGGAGCCAGCGCCCACCCCGGGCGTCCCGCTCACCACACTTCGATTCGGCGGGACAATCTCCTCTCCCCGCGCCCTTCCTCTTTCGGCGCGGGAGTCCTTCCCCCTGAGGGGGAGGGCTGGCGGCCCTAGCGCACCGAGGTGAGACCGTCCACCAGCGTCACCTGCTGGACCCCCACCCCGGCCAGGTTGGCCACCAGCCCTCCGAGCCGGCCCGCCTTCTCCTCATCCAGCACCTGGGAGAGGACCACCTCCACGCCGTCCTCCCCCCGGACGGCCACCGCCCCGTCGTAGCCCTGGGCCTGCATCAGGTTCTCGATGGCCAGCTCCTGCTCCAGCTGCCGGAGCTCCAGCAGGAGTGCCTGCTGGGCCTCGGCCCTGCGTCCTTCGCTGGCGCTGCCGTCGTCCAGCACGCCCCGCAGGAGCTCCATCCGCTGCGACCGCACCCGGGCCCGATCCATCCGGTAGAGGTCGTAGCCGGATCCCACCGGAAGGCCCTGCAGGTTCGAGCTGGCCGGAATGGCTGCCTGGCCGCCGGCCTCCACCGGGGCCGCCGGGGCGGGCGATGGCGTGCGGCCCGCCGCCGGGTCTGCGGCCGCGGGCTGCGGCACCGCCTCGGGCGGGCCCAGGCTCACGGTCTCGGCCATCTGGTCCGGCGCGGGCAGGAGCCCCGCCACCCATCCCCGGACGTCCTGCCACGCCGAGCGCACCTGGTCCGGTGTCAGGGGCGGCCGCGTCAGGCCGCCCATCGCGGCCCAGGCGCCGAGCCCCAGGACGATCGCCATGGCCAGCGTCCATCTCCAGGTCCGTCGTCCCACCACGAGGAACCTCACCATCCTCTCTCGCCTCCTGATCGCGTTTCTCCTCGCCCGCCTAGCGTGCAGGCACCACACGCACCCGGTACTCGGGCACGTGGAGCACGGTGGCCACGGCCTCCGCCAGCACCCGGCGCACCGCGGGGTCGCCGGCCCCCTGGGCCGCAACCACCACGCCCGCCACCCGGGGCCACTCCCGGCCCACGGTCAGGGCCGGTACGTCGCGGGAGCCGGTACTGTCGCGTACCGACTCGGTGATCCGCCGCTCCTGGGTAGAGCGGGTGCCCCCTTGCGCGTCCCGTTCGTCGGTCTGGCTCTCCTCCCGGGTGGTGTCCCTGGCCAGCTCCTGCCGAAAGCCCTGCTCCAGGGTGAGCATCACCTGGACCTGGCCGGCGCCCGTGATCCGGCCGAGAATCGCCTCCAGCTCGGCCGTCACCTGCTGCACGTAGCGCTGGTCGGGGTCGGCCGCACCGCTTCCGGCGCCGGGCGGAGGGACGGGCCGCGGTGCGGGGGCGAGCCCTCGCCCGCCCATCAGCAGCGCCGCGCCTGCGAGCGCCGCCACCCCCAGCAAGAGCAGGCGTCTCCTGCCCTCAGGCCCCAGGCCGAAGCGATCCGCCGGCCCCTCGGCTCCGGCGAGCGGCCCCATCCATCTCCTGAGCGCCTCCCAGAAAGCCACGGCCCTCCCCCTCCTCAGGGCTCCACCTGCACCCGATCGGCCGGGACCTGGTAGAAGCCAGCCAGCAGCGCCCTCACCTGCTCCCGCAGATCCCCGCCGCCCGGGGCCTGGGGGGCGGGCCTCGGGTCCCCGCCGCCGGCAGGCGGGCCGGCCGGGCCCTCACCCACCCGGAACGGCACCACCTTCACCGAGTCCACGGGCGCCACGCTCACCGCCACCGCCCTGCGGGCCGGTCCGGCCGTCCCGCCGGCGCCCCCGCGCGGCGGGCTCCCCGCTCCCCCGTCCCCCCCGTTCGCGGGGTCGCCACCGGCGGGGGCGGGCACGGCCCCGTCCTGCCCGGCTTCCCCGAGAGAGACGTGGATCGACTCCACCCACCCGTCGGGGGCCAGCTCCACCGTGGTTGCGGCCGGGCGCACCCCCAGGCGCAGCTCCACCAGCCTGGCCGCCTGCAGGGCCGCCTGTCCCTCGGCCTCGCGCCGGGCCCGGTCCTGCAGGGCCAGGGCCAGCCGCCTTCCCTCGGCCACGGGCTCGCCCCGGGGCGGCGGGGGCAGGGTGAGGGCGGGCAGGCTCCACTGGAAGGCGCCCAACTGCACGAAGGGCCTGATCACCGCTACGGCCAGCACCACACCCAGGATCACCCGCACGTAGGGCCGCATGGAGCCATCGGGCAGCAGGAGCTCCGCCAGGGCCAGGAGCAGCACCAGGCTGATCAACGCGTGGAGCCAGTCCAGCAGGAACCCCACCACGGCCCTCCTCCCGCGTCCCTTCAGGCAGCGACTAGCGCAGCATCACCGCCAGGTTCCCCGCACCCACCAGCACCATGATCGAGATGAAGAACATGATCCCTACCGTGGCCAGGGAGACCATGGCCAGCGCCACGCTGGATCCGATGCCCTCCAGGGCGCCCACCAGGCGCTCGTCGCAGAGCGGCTGCATCAGCGCGGTGACGACCTTGTAGACCGCCAGGATGGCCACGATCTTCAAGACCGGCACCGTCACCGCGAGCAGGAGCGCGAGGAGGCCGAAGGCGCCCACGCCGCTCTTGATCACCAGCGATCCGCCCATCACCACCTCCACCGCGTCGGACATCATGCGGCCCACCACCGGAACGAAGTTGCCCGTGAGGAACTTGGCGGTGCGCAGGGCGACCCCGTCGGCCACGGGCCCCACCACGCCCCGAACGGCCATCACCCCGATGAAGACGGTGAAGACCAGCCCCAGCCCCACGGTGACCGCCTGGCGGGCCAAGCCGGCCAGGCGGGAGACGGGGAAACCTCGTGAGAAGTGGGCCGCCACGCTCAGCACCGCGGCGATGACGAGCAGGGGCAGGATCCAGCGCTGCATGACCGCGGCCACGCCCGTCACGGTGGTGATCAGGAGTGGGTGGAAAAGCCCGGCGGAGGTGACCCCGCCCGCGGCCGCCACCAGCGTGGCCAGGAGCGGGAGCAGCGCGAACATGAGGCCGGTCATCTGCTCCACGCTGGAACCCACGATGGCGACCACCTCCCGGAAGCTCTGCAGGCCCAGGTAGCTCAGGGCCAGGAAGACCATGAGAAAGGCGATCTCATCCACCCTGCCGCCGCCCCCGGCCGGGCTCAGCTGCTGCAGCACCGACCCCACCACCACCAGGATCAGGAGCTGTCCAAGGAGCCGGGCGTGAAAGACGACCTCCCGCAGCAGGTACGCCCCCAGCTCCCGGCCCATGCGGCCCACGTCCAGGCCGGCGCCCGCCCCCGGATCCGCCAGCATCCGGCGCACGTCCAGGGTGGGCAGGAGCCGGCGCACGTCCGCGTCCAGGGCCTCCACGGCCTGGTCCAGGGTGGAGGTGTCGAGCTCCTCGAGCTGCCAGAGCGCCTCTTGCCCGCCCCCGCTTCCGGCCGGTGCCTGGAGGCTCGCGGCGACGGCCGCCGCCGGGCCGGCCACCGGCACCAGCCCCAGGGCTCCCGTGAGAAAGAGCACCCAGAGACCCCAGTCTCTGGGGCGTCCCCCCCCGCCCCGCCGCCTACGGCTGCCGGGGAAGGAGGCGCAGGAGCGTGTCCAGCAGGGCCGTGAAGAGCGGAATGGCCAGGACAAGGATCAACACCTTCCCCGCAAGCTCGATGAGGGCGGCGATGGACCCCTCGCCCGCGTCCTTGCTCATCTGGGCGCCGAAGGTGGCCAGGTAGGCCACGGCAACGGCCCGCAGCACCACGTCCAGGTAGTAGCCCGACAGCTCCGCCCGGCGCCCCAGCTCCCGGAAGAGGTCCACGAGCTGGCCCAGCGGCCCCAGCAAGAGCAGGAAGACCACCAGCACGTACGCCATCGAGAGCTCGAAGGCGATCTCCGGGTACTGCCGCCGGAGGAAGAGCAGCACCACCGTCAGGACCAGCCCCAGGCCCACGATGCGGGCGATCTCCCCCATGGCTACCACCAGCGAAAGACGCTCTCGACGTCCTGGAAGAGCCGGGCGATGAGCCGGATCAGCCAAAGGAGCACGATGACCACTCCGGCCAGGCTCAGCATCTGGGCCTGCTCCTGGCGCCCGGCCTGGGAGAGGAAGATGTTCAGGATGGTGATGAGGATCCCCAGGCCGGCGATCTGGTAGATCACGCCGATGTCCATGCCCGCCGCTCCCACCTGGCTCAGTCTCAGTAGAGGATGAGGACCACCAGCGCCCCTGCGCTGAAGCCCGCAAACGGCCACAGCCGGGCCTCCCGCTCCCACCGCCTCTCGGCCGCCCGGCGGTGGTCCGCCAGCCGCCGGCGGGTCAGCTCCAGGAGGCGGACCTGGTCCCGGCTGTCCGAGACGCCCAGGCGATCGCCCAGCCGGGCGATGGCCACCCGGTCTTCGGGCGTCAGCCCCGCTCGCCGGTCCAGATCGTCCACCCCCAGGAGCCACGCCTCGCGGGGAAGCCGGCAGGCGGGGGGCCCCAGCTCCGCGGCCACCCGGACCCAGAAGCGGTCCCACGGGGCGCCCACCTGCGCCGCCACCCGGCGGCATGCCTCAGGCAGCGGGGTCTGCCCGTAGCTGATCTCGCCCTCCAAGAGGGCCAGGCCATGCTCCATGGCCTCCAGCAGCCGTACCCGCCGGGACAGCGCCCAGGAGAGGGTCTGCCCTGCCAGGGTGGAGGCGAGCACGGCCAGACCGGCCCCGAACTCGGCCACCGCCGGCACCGCCAGGCCTCCCGTCTTTGTCCACGTTCCGGACTATAGGTATTCGGAGCGGGCCGGGATATGAGGACGAGGGTGAAGCGCCACCAGGGTGCCCGGGCGGGGGTGGCGGCCGAGGACGCAGACGGCCTCGAAGGCCCGGTGGGCCAGGAGCGGCTGGAGCCCCGGGCGCGCGGCCAGCTCCTCCAGGCTCCCGGCGTGCGCGGTGACCAGCACCGCGACGCCCGCCTCCCGGGCTTCCAGCACGGCCCGAGCGTCCTCCTCGGAGCCGATCTCGTCCGTGGCCACCAGCTGGGGGTCCATGGTGCGGACGAGCTGCATGAGGCCCACCGCCTTTCGGGCCCGGTCCAGCACGTCGGTGCGGGGGCCGACCCGGTTGCGGGGCACGCCCCGGTGGCAGGCGGCCACCTCCGACCGCTCGTCCACCAGGCCGACCCGCATGCCCTCCACCTGCCTCTCGGGGCACCCCTCGCTCGCCCGGCGCACCAGGTCCCGGAGGAGGGTGGTCTTGCCCGAGCCGGGCGGGCCCACCAGCAGCAACGAGGGCCAGGGGGGGAGGAGACCGTGGTCCTGCAGCGAGTCCAGCAGCAGCTCCGCGGCCCCGACAAGCTCCCGGGCGATCCGCAGGTTGGCCGCGGTCACCTGGGCCAGCCGGTGCCCCCGCTCGCTGGCCACCACCTGACCGGCGAGGCCGAGCCGGTGACCGCCCGGAAGGGTCACGAACCCCTGGCACAGCTCCTCTTCCAGGGCGTAGACCGACCCCTGGGCCACCCGCTGCAGCAGGCGCTGGCAGAGGCCGTCGCCGGCGATCCAAGCCCTTGCCGCGTCGGTGGTCAGCTCGCCCGAGGGGTCCAGGAAGCGGCTCGCGCCCGTGAAGCAGAGCTCCACCGGGCGGCCCTCGCCCAGACGGAGCTCCACCAGGGCACCCAGCCCCGGCGGCTCCTGGAGGGGGACCCGCCGTTCCAGTTCCAGGGGAAGCAGGTTCCGTACGGAAGGAGGCAGGAGCGGGCGCACAGGGATCCTCCCCCTGCCGTCGTCCGGGGGCCGGGAAGTTCGGGGGCGCCCCTCGAGCGAGGCCAGGCGGTCCTTGTCCATCCCTATGCGCTGGTGCCCGCCCCCAGGCCGATGCCGTTCCGGACCCGTGGGGGCGGCGTTCTTCAGCGGCTCGCGCCGTCGGCGGTCGGGGCGCCGGCGACTTCTTGCGACGTCCCCTGGTAAAGCGGACCCCGGTGGATCACGTGCCCGCACTCGGGGCAGGTGACCTCCGAGGCTTCGTCCTCCAAGAACTCCGCCTCCACCACCAGGGGCGTGTGGCAGCTGGGGCACTCGAGCTCGGTCATGTCGGCCTCGTCGTAGCCGTAAAGGTCCGCCTCCACGTCGAAAAGATCGTCGTCGACGGCCTGGACGTACTCCTCCAGCTCCTCCAGGTCGCCCCGCATCGCCTCCACCGCCGCGTCCAGCGAATCGAGCGCCTCCAGAACCGAGGTCCAGACGGGCTCGGATCCGGAGGCCCCGTCCGTTCCCCGGCCCTCCAGCAATCCCCTCGCGTAGGCGAGCTTCTGCTTCACGTCCGACATGAATGCCCCTCCCGCAGGCTTGCGTCGCGGTTAATCTCTGCCCGCAGCGCGCCGGCCATTCGGGAGGTTACGCCCTGGAGAGGTACTCCCCGGTACGGGTGTCCACCCGAATCACGTCCCCCGTGTTGACGAAGAGCGGCACCTGCACCACCAGACCCGTCTCGGTGGTGGCCGGCTTGGTTCCGCCGGTGGCCGTGTCCCCCTTGAAGCCCGGCTCCGTCTCGGTCACCTGCAGCTCGACGAAGGTGGGCAGCTCCACCCCGATGGGCCGACCCTGGTAGAACTGGATCAGGATGGTCATGTTGTCCTTCAGGTAGCCCGGCGCCGTTCCGAGCTGGTCGCCGCTCAACGTGAGCTGGTCGTAGGTCTGGGTGTCCATGAAGGCGAAGTCGTCGCCCGTCTTGTACAGGAACTGCATCTCCTTGGTCTCCACCATGGCCCGGTTGACCTTCTCGCCGGCGCGGAAGGTGCGCTCGAAGACCTGACCCGTCCTCACGTTCTTCAGCTTGGTGCGGACGAAGGCCGAGCCCTTTCCGGGCTTGACGTGGAGGAACTCGACGACGCTGAAGACCTCGCCGTCCAGCTCGATGGTGAGACCCGTGCGCAGATCGTTGACCGAGACCAAACGGATTCTCCTTTCCCCTGCCCCTGGCTCTACCCGACCTCCAGGAACTCCTTGGACGCGCGGCTCAGGATGCGGCACCCCTCCTGCGTCACCTGAACCAGGTCCTCGATGCGGACGCCGCCCCAACCAGGCAGGTAGACCCCCGGCTCCACCGAGTGGACCATGCCCGCCTCCAGAGGCCTTGGCTCGGCGGTCTGGTTCAAGCGGGGCGGGTCCTCATGGACCTCCAGCCCCACCCCGTGCCCCAGCCCATGCCCGTAGTGCTCGCCGTGCCCGGCGGCCTCGATGACGTCCCGGGCCACCCGATCCACCGCCACCTGGTCCGCGCCGGCCCGGACCGCGGCGATCCCCGCCTCCTGGGCCCGGAGGACCAGCCCGTACACCTCCCGGGCCTGCCCGTCCGCCCGGCCCACGGCCACGGTGCGGGTCATGTCCGAGCAGTAGCCGTCCAGCACGCAGCCGAAGTCGAGGACCACCATCTGGCCCTGCTCCAGCAGGGCGTCGGTGGGCCTCGCATGCGGCATGGCGCCCCTGGGCCCGGCGGCCACGATGGGGTCGAAGCTGACCGCTTCCGCCCCCTGGCGCCGCATGAAGAACTCGAGCTCCAGCGCCACCTCCCGCTCGCTCACGCCCGGGCGGAGGAACCCCAGCACGTGGTCGAAGGCGGCGTCGGCCAGGCGGCAGGCCTCCTCGATGCGGCGCAACTCCTGCGGCTCCTTCACCGCCCGCAGCTCCTCGATCACCGGGCCCAGGGGCCTCCACGCCAGCCCCTCCACCGCCTGCTGAAAGCGCTCCAGCTCCCTGCAGGTCACGTGGGCGCTCTCGAAGGCCAGCTCGCGCAACCCCAGCTCGGCGGCCACCTGGGAGAGGGTCTCGGTCAGGCGGTCGAACCGCCGCACCTCGAACCCCTGGGCCTGCTGCCGCGCCTGCTCCTCGTAGCGGAAGTCCACCAGGAGCATCTGCCGCTCGGGGGTGACCAGCACGTGCCCGGCAGAGCCCCAGAAGCCGCTGAGGTAGCGCCGGTTGTAAGGGGAGCCCACCAGGAGCGCTCCCACCCCTTCGCGCGCCATGACCGCCCGCAGCCGTTCCAGTCTCCCCTGCATCTCGCCTCGCCTCCTCGGGTGCCTCCACCCCGTCGCCCGGCGCCGGCCCAGGCGCCCGCGCGCCCGGACGCCCGTCACCGCTCGCTACCGTTCGCTGCCGGGGGCGCCGGGACCTTCTGCCGCCCCCAGGCTCTCGGCCAGGCGGACTTGCTGCGCCAGGGCCTCCTCCACGGCTTCCCGCTCCACGGGAACGCCCACCCGAGGGCGTCCGGGCGCCTCCAGGAGCACGAAACGGACCTCGCCCCGCCGGGCCTTCTTGTCGTACCGGAGGGCCCTCCGGAAATCGGGGGCCAGGGCCGGATCGTGGAGGGCGGGCGCGTCCAGCGGCAGCTTCAGGCGCCGCAGTAGAACCGCCGTGCGGCGCGTCCACTCAGGGTCCAGGCCAGCCAGCCGCTGGGAGAGCAGCAGCGCGGTGACGAGCCCCACGGCCACCGCCTCCCCGTGCAGGTACCGGCCGTATCCGGTCACCGCCTCCAGGGCGTGGCCCACCGTGTGGCCCAGGTTGAGGATGGCCCGGACGCCCGCCTCCCGGGGATCGCAGGCCACGGTGGCCGCCTTCAGGCGGACGCTCGCGACGATGAAGGGCTCCCAGGCCGGAAGGCCCTCCTCCACCGCCGCCTCCAGCCCGGCCAGCGGTTCGGGGCCCGCGAGGAGCAGGCTCTTCACCACCTCCGCCATGCCCGCGGCTCGCTCCCGCTCAGGCAGGGTGTCCAACACGGCCGGGTCCGCCAGCACCAGGCGGGGGTGGTGGAACGCCCCCACCAGGTTCTTGCCCTGGGGGAGGTTCACCCCCACCTTGCCCCCGATGCCCGCGTCCACCTGGGCCAGGAGCGTGGTGGGCAGCGCCACCCACCGCACACCCCGCACGAAGGTGGCGGCGGCGAAGCCGGCCGTGTCGCCCACCACGCCTCCTCCGAAGGCCACCACCGTCCCCCCGCGGTCCAGCCCCATCTCCAGCGCGGCGTGCCAGATGGCCGCCACCGCCGACGGGGTCTTGGCCTCCTCGCCCTCGTCCATCCAGTGCCAGCGGGCGGAGACCCCGGCCGCAGCCAGCGACCGCGCCAAGAGCGGCGCATGGGGTTCCAGGGCGTGCTGGCTCACCACCAGCACGTCTCCCTCCACCCCCGCCTCACCCCAAATGGGGCCCGCCTCCTCCAGCAATCTCGGCCGCAGGTGGACGGGGTATCCGGGGGCATGGACGTCGGGCCGCACCACCGCCTGGGGTCGGGCCCGCCACCACCGCGCCAGGCGCGCGCCCGCCTCGGCCACCGAGAGCCCGTCCACGGCCAGGCGCCCGTCGGCCAGGCCGTACGCGGGGAGACGCTCCTCGTACAGCCGCCGGAGCCCCTCCTCGCCCAAGGCCTCCACCAGCGGGCGCCCCGGCTCCGAGGCGACCCGCCGCCAGGCCTCTTCGAAGGGAAGGTCGAGCCAGAGGGCCAGGTCGGACGGCCCCAGGAGCGCCCGCACCTCAGGACGCGCCCAGGCGCCGCCCCCCAGGGCGATCACCCGGCCTCCGGGCTCCAGGAGCGCGGCCAGGGCCTCGGCTTCGCGCCGGCGGAATCCCGCCTCGCCCTCCGCCCGGAAGAGCTCGGGAATGGAGGCGCCGGCCCGCTGCGCGACGGCCTCGTCCAGGTCCACGAAGGGCATGCCCAGCCGGCCCGCCCCGTCGCGCCCCACCGAGCTCTTCCCCGCACCACTGAAGCCCACCAGCACCAGGTTCCCCTCGCGGAGGGCGAGCCGCCCGGGATCGGCCGCGCCGGCATCCTTCCAAGCCGGGCCTCCCATCAGTAGGCCTCCAGGCGGCCGCGGTACGCCTCGAAGGCCGCCTCCATCTCCGAGAGGGTGTCCCCGCCGAACTTCTCCACCCAGGCGGCGGCCAGCTCCCAGGCCACCACCGCCTCCCCCACCACCGCGGCCGCCGGCAGGGCGCACGCATCGCTGCGCTCCACGCTGGCCTGGAAGGGCTCCTTGGTCTCGATCTCCACCGAGCGAAGGGGCTGGTAGAGGGTGGGCAGCGGCTTCATGGCCCCCCGTACCACCACCGGCTCCCCGTTGGTCACCCCGCCCTCGATGCCGCCCGCCCGGTTGGTCGCCCGGAAGTAGCCGCCCGCGGCGAAGTGCCCCGGAAGCTCTTGAGGCAGCCCCCCCCCGGCCTCCTCGTCGCCGGCCGGCTCCCCGGCGGACCGGTGAAAGATCTCGTCGTGCACCTCGGAGCCCGGAAGCCCCGCGGCGGCGAAGCCATCGCCCACTTCCACGCCCTTGACGGCCTGGATGCTCGCGAGCGCGGCGGCCAGGCGCGCGTCGAGGCGCCGGTCCCACTGGGCGTAGCTCCCGAGCCCGGGCGGCACGCCCCCGGCCCGGACCTCGAAGAGACCCCCGGCCGTGTCCCCCCGCTCCCTGAGGACGTCGATCCGCTCCATCATCCGGCGGGCGGCCTCGGCGTCGGCGCAACGCACCGGCGAGGCCTCCGCGGCTCGGGCCAGCTCCGGCAGGGGGAGCCTCGCGAGCAGGGCCCGGTCCGCCTCCACCCCCGCCAGCATCACCACGTGGCCCGCCAGCTCCACCCCGAAGGCTTCCAGCAAGATCCGGCCCAGCGTCCCCGCGGCCACCCGGGCCGCGGTCTCGCGGGCGCTGGCCCGCTCCAGCACGTTGCGAAGGTCTCGATGGCCGTACTTCATGCCGCCCGCCAGGTCCGCGTGGCCCGGGCGGGGCCGTGTCACCCGGCGTGGGGCGACTGCGCCGGGCGCCACCGGGTCGGCGCCCATCACCTCTTGCCAGTGGGCGAAGTCGCGGTTCTCGATCTCCAGGGCGATAGGGGTACCCAAGGTCACACCGTGGCGGATCCCCGACAGGATGCGCACGTGGTCGTGCTCGATCTGCTGGCGGCGGCCCCGGCCGTAGCCCTGCTGGCGGCGGGCCAGGTGCCGGTCGATGGCCTCCCGGGCCACGGCCAGGCCGGCCGGCAGGCCCTCCACCACCACCACCAGGGCCGGCCCGTGCGACTCTCCTGCGGTGAGGTAGCGGAGCGACACGGCCTCGTCCCCCTTTCGAGAATGGTTGCCCCATTCCACGGGCTCCGGGCCGGTTCCTCCGTCGGTGGACGGCGGCGCGTCCCCTAAGAGGTACGGAGCCGCCAGGCCTCGCGATCGATGCGCCCGCGCCTGAGGAGCAGAGCGAAGACGAGGCGCTCGATGGCCCTCACCACGCGCGTGTGGGGAAGCTCGCGCCGGCTCACCGGGTTGACCAGCACCGTGACGAAGCCGGCCCGGTGCCCACCCAGCACGTCGGTGAAGATCTGATCGCCCAGGACGGCGGTCTCGTGGGGCCTGGTGCCCAGGAGCCGGGCCGCGGCCCGAAAGCCGCGCCGGCGAGGCTTGGTGTAGCTCTCAACCCAGGGCAGGCCCAGGCGCTCCGCGGTGAGGCGAACCCGGCGCGGCCGGCCATTGGAGAGGATGCAAAGTCTCATCCCGGCGGCGCGGGCCTCCCGCAGCCACACCAGCACGGGTTCGGCCGCCTCGCGCCCGCCGTAGGCCACCAGGGTGTTGTCCAGGTCGAGGACCAGCCCCCGGACCCCCCGGCGCTGAAGGCGTTCCAGGTCCACCTCGGGAAGGCTGGGGAAGATCTCGTCGGGCGTGAGCAGATGGAGCACGGGCGAGCCTCCTCCCGTGCCCCAGTATACCACGGCGCTGCGCTCGGCTGAGCGCGTTCTCTCACCGGACACGCACGTGGAGAAAAGCCCGGTTGGGTGAAGCGCTCGTCATGTCCCTTCCGCCAGCTGGCGGTGGAGCTTGCCCAGGGCTCGCTTCTCGATGCGGGAGACGTAGGAGCGGGAGATGCCCAGGCGGCGGGAGATCTCCCGCTGGGTGTAGCGCAGGCCGTCCCGCAGGCCGTAGCGGAGCTCGATCACCCGGCGTTCCCGGTTCGAGAGCACCCCCATCTTCTGGCGCAGCTGCTGGCTCTCCACCTCGGTCTCCACCTGATCCGCCACCTCGGAACCGTCGCTGCCCAGGACGTCGATGAGGCTGATCTCGTTGCCCTCCTTGTCGGTGCCGATGGGGTCGAAGAGCATCACCTCGCCCCGCAGCTTCCGGGTGGCCCGCAGGTGCATGAGGATCTCGTTCTCGATGCAGCGGGCGGCGTAGGTGGCCAGGCGGGTGTTCTTGCCCGCGTCGTAGGTCCGGATCGCCTTGATGAGCCCGATGGTACCGATGGAGATCAGATCGTCGCTGTCCTCGCCCGTGTTCTCGAACTTCTTCACCAGGTGGGCCACCAGCCGCAGGTTGTGCTCGATGAGCCGGTTGCGGGCCTCCTCGCTTCCGGCGTGCATCTCCCCCAGGAGCCGGCTCTCCTCCTCGGGGGAGAGAGGCAGCGGAAAGGTGTGGTGCCCCGCCAGGTAGCCCGAAAGGGTCGCGAGGCTGCCGAAGAACAAGGAAAGGATGGTACTCAGCGGTTCCATCCAGGGGTTCCCCTCCACGTCGAGACAGCACGGGCCGGCCCTCTCGTGAGGCCGGTCCGGGCAACAAAGGACCGTCTGGGTCTACCTTATGAGGGCTCTGGACGGCACGTGCCTGGACCCGGAATCCCGCGGAGGGGGCGGGGCCGGAGCCGGTTTCGTCCGGGGGGACCTGGGTGTCAGTAGCCTAGCTCCCGGCGGGCCCGCACGTGCTGGGTGAAGGTGCGGCTGAAGACGTGGCCCCCGCGCCGGTCGGCCACGAAGTAGAGGTAGTCCACGACCGCAGGTTGGAGCACCGCCTCCAGCGAGGCGCGGCCTGGGCTGGCGATGGGGCCCGGAGGCAGGCCGCGGTAGCGGTAGGTATTGTAGGGTGAGTCGATGCGGAGGTCAGGGTAGTAGAGGCGCGAGCGGGGCGTCGGCATGACGTACTTCACCGTGGGATCAGCCTGGAGGGGCATGTCCCGAGCCAGCCGGTTGAGGAAGACGGCGGCGATCAGGGGCCGCTCCTCGTCCCGCACCGCCTCTTCCTCCACGATGGACGCGAGGGTGACCACCTGGTGCACGGTCATCCCCACCGCCCGTGCTCGCTCGGCCAAATGCATCTCCTCGGCCACCTGGAGGAAGCGCGCGACCAGGGTCCGGATGGCGAGCGCCTCGTCGCGGACGGGCAGGTCGTAGGTATCGGGAAAGAGGTACCCCTCCAGCGAGGGGATGGGCCGGGACCCGAAGGCCTCCACCAGCGGCGAGGAGGAGCCGTAGACCAGCCGCTCGTCCGAGGCCAGGCTGAGGAAGCGTTGCTCGTCGGCGATGCCCGCCGAGGCCAGGCGCGCCGCGATCTCCCTCAGGTTGAACCCTTCGGGGATGTAGGTTCGGGCCACGGCCACCCGTCCTGCCGCGAGCTGATCCAGCACCGCGGGCAGCGGCATGGACGGGTCGAGGCGGTAGTGGCCTGCTTTGAGGGAGGCATCGGTGCCTTCCAGGCGGCTCCACCACTGGAAGAGCAGGGCGCTGCGGATGACTCCCCCGCTCGCCAGGATGCGGCCGATCTCCCGGGAGGTCGCGCCCTCAGGGATCTCCACCAGCACCCCCGGCTCCCCGTGGCGCAGGCTCAGGGGCATGGTGAGGGCCTGGATCGCGAAGAGGAGGACCGCCCCCAGGAGGCAGCCGGTCCAGAAAAGGTAGACAGCCGCGCGGCCCGCGCCTTCCAGCGCGCGCCGGACGGGCTCGAAGCGCGTGACCTCCGAACGGCCGGTGGCCGTGGAGAGTCCCGCCACAAGGGCCTGTCCTTCCGGGCGGGTCGGCGTCACCGCGATCCCCCTTACGGGCCGGTCTTATCCAGTCCTTACCAGTGCCTCTTTCCTTTCGAGCCGGTGGGGCCCGATTCCTCTTCATCGGGTGGCGGGGCGAAGGAGGCCGCCTGGCGATGGGCGTCCAGGAACCCCTGAAGGATGAGGATGGCGGCGGTCTGATCCACCACGGCCCGCCGGCGAGCCCGGCTGAGCCCGCCCTCCAGCAGGGCCCGCTCGGCCTGCCGGGTGGTGAGCCGCTCGTCCCAGTAGGTCACGGGCAGCTTGGTCCTTGCCGAGAGGCGCCGGCCCATACGCAGGACGGCTTCGGCCTCGGGCCCCTGGCTGCCATCGGTGCGTCGCGGCAGCCCGAGGATCAGACCGGTGACCCCATGCTCCCGGGCCACCTCCGCGACCCGTTCCATCCAGCCCGCCTTGAGCCGGTCGACGGTCCCGGCGCCCGAGGCGCTCATCCGCAGGGGGTCGCTCACCGCCAGCCCGATCCGGCGGCTGCCCACGTCCAGCCCGAGCAGGGGCCCATCCTCGGGGACGTCCACGCTCAGACCTCCCGGGTCTCGCCTGCGAACCGCCTCAGGTAGTGCTCCACGACCTCTTCCAGCAGCTCGTCTCGTTCGAGGGCCCGGATCCGCTTGCGCGCGTCACGGTAGGTGGTGATGTAGGCAGGGTCGCCTGAGAGAAGGTAGCCCACGAGCTGCCCCGTGGGATCGTAGCCCTTCTCCTTGAGGGCGAGGTAGACCTGGCGCAGGACATCCTCGGTGCGGGGCCGCCCCTCCAGCTCCAGCCGGTAGCGCATGGTCTCCCGACCGGTTTCGTCGTGCTCCATGTGGGTCATGCTCAACCCCCCTTGCGGCTACGGTCCCTTGGCCGGAACCTGCGCGCCGGAGCCTGCCGCCGCCAGCTGCGCCAGCGCCGCCCGGCGCCCGGTTTCCAGGGCCCGCTCCAGGCCTGCGGGATCCCGGCCACCGGCCTCGGCCATGTCGGGCCGGCCGCCCCCGCCGCCCCCTGCCTCGCGGGCGGCCGCCTGCACGACCCGGCCGGCATGGAAGCCCCGCTGCACCAGGTCCGGCGTGGCCATGGCCACCAGCTGAACCCTTCCGCCTTCGGTGGTTCCCAGGACGACGGCTGCGGAGCGCAGCCGGTCGCGCACCCGGTCGCCCATGGTGCGCAGCTGCTCCTTCCCCACCCCCGAAACGGCCGCCACCACCAAGTGGGAGCCGTCCACGCTCTCGGCGCGGGCCAGGAGCCGTTCGGCCTCGGCCGCCGCCTGCTGCTCCAGCATCCGTTCCAGCCGGCCCTGAAGCTCCTCCACCTGGGCGGCCAGCCGCTCCACGTGCTGGGGCACCTCCTCCCGGGTGGTGCCCAGAAAGCGGGCGAGCCGCTCCCACCGCTCGCTCATCTCGTTCAGCATGTGAAGGGTCCCGTGGCCCGTCAGGGCCGTGACCCGGCGGACGCCGGAGGCGACGCTCCCCTCCTGGACGATCTTGAAGGGGCCCACCTCGGCCGAGGAGAGCACGTGGGTACCGCCGCAGAGCTCTCGGGAGTAGTCGCCGATCGTCACCACCCGCACCACGTCGCCGTACTTCTCGCCGAAGAGGGCCATGGCACCCGAGCGCACGGCTTCGTCGTAGGGCATCTCGGAGACGGCCACCGGCAGGTCCTGGAGGACCCGGTCGTTCACCTGGTCCTCCAGGTCCCGAATCTGCCCGGGGTCCAGCCCCTGGAAGTGGGTGAAGTCGAAACGAAGGTAGTCGGGGTGGACCAGCGAGCCCGCCTGCCGGGCGTGCTCGCCCAGGGTCTCCCTCAGGGCCTTGTGGATCAGGTGGGTGCCCGTATGGTTGCGGGCCGTGTCCCAGCGGTGGTGGGCGTCCACCGTGGCCAGCACCGTCTCGTCCCGCCGGACCCGGCCCGAGACCACCCGGCCCCTGTGGACCACGAGCCCCGACACCGGACGCTGGACGTCCTCCACCTCCACCTGGCCGGCGGGCCCACTGAGGGTGCCCCGGTCGGGCACCTGGCCGCCGCTCTCCGCGTAGAAGGGGGTCCGGTCCAGCACCATCTCCACGGCCTGCCCGGCCCGGGCCTCGGCGACGGGCCGGCCGTCCACCAGCAGGGCAAGGACCTGCGCCTCGTCCTCCAGCCGATCGTAGCCCGTGAAGCGGGAAGGGGGCACCTCCCGGGAGAGATCCCGGTAGAGCTCCACACCCCGCTTCCCCAGGTAGCCCATCTCCTCCCGGGCCGATCGGGCCCGCATCCGCTGCGCCTCCATGTGGGCCTGGAAGCCGGACTCGTCCACCTCCAGGCCGCGCGCCGCCGCCATCTCCCGGGTGAGCTCGGGCGGGAAGCCGTAGGTGTCGTAGAGCCGGAAGACGCGCTCGCCGTCCAGGGCTTTCTCGCCCCGCCCCTGCGCCTCGTCGAGCGCCTCCTCCAGGAGCCCCATGCCCTGGTCGAGGGTCTCCGCGAAGCGGCGCTCCTCCCACGCCAGGACCTGCCGGATGTGCTCCCGCTGCCCCACCAGCTCAGGGTAGCCCTGCTTCATCTGCTCGACGACCCGGTCGGCCACGGTGGCCAGGAAGGGCTCCGAGAGGCCCAGGAGCCGCCCGTGCAGCGCCGCCCGCCGCAGGAGCCGGCGGAGGACGTAGCCCCGGCCCTCGTTGCCGGGCAGGATACCGTCGAAGACCATGAAGACCACGCCCCGCACGTGGTCCGCGATGACCCGCAGGGAGACGTCCCGCCCGGGGTCCTCCCCGTAGCGCACCCCCGCCATGCGGGCCACCTCGTCGAGGATGGGGCGCACCAGGTCCACCTCGAAGATGGAGGAGACCCCCTGGAGGACCGCCGCGGTCCGCTCGAGCCCCATGCCCGTGTCGATCCCCGTCTGCTCCAGGGGCGTCAGGTTCCCGTGCTCGTCCTGGTAGAACTGGATGAAGACCAGGTTCCAAATCTCCAGGAAGCGGTCGCACTCGCAACCGGGTGCGCACGTCTCCTGGCCGCAACCGTGGGCCTCGCCCCGGTCGTAGTAGATCTCGGAGCAGGGCCCGCAGGGGCCGACGCCGATTTCCCAGAAGTTGGACTCCTTGCCCAGGCGCACGATGCGATCCCCGGGGAGGGCGACCTGCTCGTGCCAGATGCGGAAGGCCTCGTCGTCGTCCATGTAGATGGTGGCCCACAGCTTCTCCCGGGGAAGCTGCATGCGCTCGGTGACGAACTCCCAGGCCCACCGGATGGCGTCTTCCTTGAAGTAGTCGCCGAACGAGAAGTTCCCCAGCATCTCGAAGAAGGTTCCGTGGCGGTCGGTGTAGCCCACGTGGTCGATGTCGGCCGTCCGCAGGCAGCGCTGGAAGGTGGTCACCCGGCGTACGTCGGGCGTCTCGGTGCCCATGAAGAACGGCTTGAACTGGACCATCCCCGCCGCGGTGAGGAGGATGGTGGGGTCGTTCTTGGGCACCAGGGAACTGCCCGGCTTGTGGGCGTGCCCTTTGGAGACGAAGAAGTCGATGTACGCTTGCCGCAGCTCATCCGCCGTCCACCGAACCATCGATGAACCTCCTCGACGCAGCCAACGGCCACAGACAATGAAACCGCCGTGGGCCTCCCGCACCCCGTCGGGGCATCCGGGCAGGCACCGGAAGGCGGTGGACCAAGGGCTCGCAGATCACCCATATGGTACCTTGTGCCTTCAGGGGCTGTCAACTGCAAGCCGGAGCCCGGCCAGCGAGCGCCCGATCTCCCGGGCCACGGCCCCCACCGGGACCGCCAGGAAGAGCCCGGGGACCCCCGCCACCTGACCGCCCGCCAGCACCAGGAGCATCACGGTCAGCGGGTGGAGGGCCATGGTACGTCCCAGGACGAAGGGCGAGATCAGCGCCCCCTCGAGCTGGTGGATGCCGAGCATCCCCACCAGGACCCAGCCGGCGGTCGCGGGCCCCTGCTCCAGGGCCAGAAGCACGGCCGGAATGCCCCCCAGGATGGGGCCGAAGTAGGGGATCACCTCGAAGAGCCCCGCCACCAGACCGCCGAAGAGGGCGAAGGGGACGCCCAGGGCGCGGAGGAGCACGGCCGTGAGGGTGCCGATGAGGACCGCCACCAGGAGCTGCCCCCGCACGAAGGCGGCCACCAGGTGACCGATACGGTCCAGGAGCGCGCCCACCTCCCGGCGAGGTCCCGCCGGCAGCGGCTCCAGTAACGCCCGGCGGAACCGGGGCCCGTCGCGGAGCAGGTAGTAGGCGATGACGGGGCTCAGCGCCAGCTGGAAGGCCTGAGTGAGCAGGGTCACCAGCCACTCGTCCAGCCGCGTGGCCACGCGGCTCACCCAGCCCCTGAGCCCCTCGCCGATGCTGGTGGCCACCGCCTCCCAAGGCGCCCCGAACCGGCTCAACCGGCCGAAGAGCAGGCCGATCTCCCGGGTGGCCGCCTCGCCCAGGGGCGAGATCTGGCCCAGGAAGCGGTCCAACTCCGCCATCAGGTTCGGCAGCAGGGTGACGAAGAGGACGAACCCCACCAGCGCCACCCCCACGAAGCCCACCAGGATCGCCGCCTGCCGGGGGACGGAACGCGCCTCCAGCCGCCCCACCAGGGGGTGCAGGAGCGCGGCGAGCAGGGCGGCCACACCCAGGGTCAGGATGAGGTGGCGAAAGATCCAGAGAAAGAGAAGGCCTGCCAGGAGCAGGCCGCCCAGCAGGCCCCAGCGCGGTCTGGCGGCCACGCCTCAGCGGACCAGTTGCCGAAGCTGCGCGAGGCCGGCCCGTCCCACGTCCATCGCCCTGGCAAGCCCCGCCGTGGCCGCGGCGGCACCCCGCGTCACGGGGGTCCTCCGCACCCGGGCCAGGAGCCGCCCGGCCCGGCGGGTCCGGACCACCGGCCTGGGCCGGCTCATGTAGAGCGTCGTGGCCACGCCCAGGAGCATGCCCGCCGCGATCCCTCGCAGCATCCGCGAGAACACGTCCTTCCCCCCTTGCCAGCCTCCGTGCGAACCGGGGCCGCTCACCTAGTATGGTGCAGGGAAGGACCCCTCACCCCCTGCGGTGCGGCGTGTGCAGCGGGGGTTCCTGGCTGGGGAGGGGCCTCGTTCCGGTCCTCCAGCGCCCGGGCGATGACGCCTCCCCCCAGGAGCAGGTCGTCCTGGTAGAAGACCACCGACTGCCCTGGCGCGATGGCCCGCTGGGGTGCCCGGAAGCGCACCGTCGCCCGCCCGCCGCCCAGGGGTTCCACCCGCGCGGGCGTCTCCTCGGAGCGGTAGCGGATCCTGGCCTGGGCCTCCAGCGGCTCCTCGAGCCCCGGGAGACCCACCCAGTTCAGGGCCTCCACCTCCAGGGCGTGGCCGTAGAGCTCGTCCTGGGTCCCCACCACCAGACGGTTGGCGTCGGCCTCGATCTCAACGACGTAGAGCGGCTCGGGCCAGGCGATTCCCAGGCCCTTCCGCTGGCCGACGGTGTAGTGGGCCACCCCCCTGTGGGTTCCCAGCCGCTCACCCCGCCGGTTGACGATCTCGCCGGGCCGGGCGTCCTCGGGCGCCCGCCGCTCCAGGAACCCGTGCAGGTCGTGGTCCGGGATGAAGCAGATGTCCTGGCTCTCACGCTTCTGGGCCACGGGCAGCCCGCGCTCCCGAGCCAGGGCCCGCGTCTCCTCCTTGCGGAGGTCCCCCAGGGGCATGAGGGCGTGCGCGAGCTGCGCCTGGGTCAGCCCGTAGAGGGTGTAGGTCTGGTCCTTGGCCGCGTCGGCCGCCTTGCGCAGCACGTACCGCCCCCGCGCCGCGTCGAAGCCCACCCGCGCATAGTGCCCCGTGGCCACGTAGGCGGCGTCCAGCTCCTGAGCCTTGTGCAGCAGCGCGCCGAACTTCACCTTCTCGTTGCACCGGATGCACGGGTTGGGGGTGCGGCCCCGCAGGTACTCGGAGGCGAAGCCGTCGATCACCTCCCGGGCGAAGACCTCCTGGAAGTTGAGCACGTAGTAGGGGATGCCCAGGACGTCGGCCACCCGCCGGGCGTCCTCCACGGCCGAAAGGGAGCAGCAGCCCCCCTCGTGGTGGATGGGCAGGTCGCGGGGCCAGAGCTGCATGGTGACCCCGATCACCTGGTAGCCCTGTTCCTGCAGGAGCGCGGCCGCCACCGAACTGTCCACGCCGCCGCTCATGGCTGCGAGCACCCTCTCGCCCATCCGTTCACCCCCTCTCGGTACCGCAGGGCTGCAGGCGCCTTCATGCGGTCTCCGCCGCCCGCGCCCGCCGCAGCCGCTCCACCGCCCGCGTCACGACCTCGACCACCCGTTCCACCTCGGCCTCCGTGTTCGGCGGCCCCAGGCTCAGGCGGAGCGCGCTCCGCGCCAGGTCGGCCGGGAAGCCGCAGGCCAGGAGGACGTGGGATGGCTCCAGGGAGCCCGACGTGCACGCAGAGCCGCTGGAGGCGGCCACCCCGTCCATGTCCAGCCGCACCAGGAGCGACTCGCCCTCCACCCCGCCCTCGAAGACGAAGCTGGCCAGGCCCGGCAACCGCCGGGAGGGGTGACCCGTGAGCCGAGCCCCCTCCACCCGCCCCAGGATCCCCCGCACCAGCCGGTCCCGCAGGGCCTCGAGCCGCCGGGTATGTCCCTCCCGCGCCGCGGCCGCGAGCTCCAGCGCCCGCGCCAGGCCCACGATCGCCGCCACATTCTCGGTACCCGCCCGCCGGCTTCGCTCCTGGCCGCCCCCGTGAACGAGCCGCTCCAGCTCCAGCCCCTTGCGGACGTAAAGCGCCCCGACCCCCTTGGGCCCCTGGAACTTGTGGGCCGAGAGGCTGAGCAGGTCGCACCCGATCCGGTTCACGTCCACCGGCAGCAGCCCCACCGCCTGCACCGCGTCGGTGTGGAAGAGGGCGCCCGCCTCGTGGGCAAGGCGGCACAGCTCCTCCACGGGCTGCAGGGTGCCCACCTCGTTGTTGGCCACCTGCACCGAGACCAGGACGGCCCCCTCCCGCATCGCCGCCGCCAGCACCTCCGGGTCCACCTGCCCGGCCCTGTCCACGGGCAGCTCGGTCACCCGGAAGCCCAGGCGCGCCAGGAACTGCGCCGACTCCAGCACCGAGGGGTGCTCCACGCTCGAGACCACCACGCGGTCTCCCCCGCCCCGCCGGGCCAGGGCCGCCCCCACCAGGGCCATGGTGTTGGCCTCGGAGCCCCCTGAGGTAAAGACGATCTCGGCGGGCTCAGCCCCCAGCACCCGGGCCGTGGTCGCCCGGGCCTCGTCCAGGGCGTGGCGTGCCCGCTGGCCCTCGGCATGGAAACTGGAGGCGTTGCCGTACGCTTCGGTGAGGTACGGCTCCATCGCCTCCAGCACGTCCGGGCGCAGGGGGGTCGTGGCGGCGTGGTCCATGTAGATCCGCACCGCGGGCCCCACCCCTTCCCTTTCGGTCCTCACGCTAGATCTGGTACACGTACCCCCCCGTCCGGGCCTGGAGCCGTTGGGTCTCGTGCACCAGGTCCGCGAGGGTGGTGGAGTCCAGCACCTGGTTCATGGTGGACGCGAGCCGTTGCCAGAGGACCTGCACCGCGCAGCGGGTCACGTGCCCGCACAGCTCCACGGAGGTTGGGTGCTGCACGCACTCCATGGGTGAGACCGGCCCCTCCAGCGCCCGGACGATGTCGCCCACGGGGGTGGCCTCGGGGGCCTGGGCCAACTCGTAGCCTCCCTGGGCCCCCCGCACGCTCTGGACCAGCCCCGCCTTGCGCAGGATGGCCATCAGTTGCTCCAGATAGGGCTCCGAGATCCCCTGGCGCTCCGCCACGATCTTGAGCGGGATGGGCCCATCCCCGTAGGCCAGGGCCAGCTCCAGCATGGCCCGCACGCCGTACTCGCCCTTGGTGGAGATCCTCACGGGCATGCCTCCTCGCGCCGCACCGTCGAAGCCCGTATGCCCCGGGCGACGCGGCCGGGGAATTCCATGTAATCAGGTCGGCATTCGCCCACAGTATAGCCATGGGCGCCCCAGGTGTCAATGGTGCTGTCGGCCCCACGGCGGCGCCGCAGGGTCCTGCCCGGCGAACGCTGCGGTCGCCAAGCGCAGGCGGAACGGCTGAAGGCTAGCCGGGCTCGGGAGATCGGCCTTCGCGCCACGCGGCCAGGCGGCGGGCCAGTTGCTTCTCGTAGCCCTGGTCGGACGGCTCGTAGTAGCGCCGCCCCGCCAGGTTCTCGGGCAGGTACGGCTGGGGCACGTGGTGGCCAGGGAAGTCGTGGGGGTAGAGGTAGCCCTCTCCATGGCCCAGCTGGCGGGCCCCCGGGTAGGACGCGTCCCGGAGGTGCGGCGGGACGGGGGCCCAACCCTTCTCCTTCAGGTCCTGCCGGGCCGCGGCCAGCGCCCGGTACGTGGCGTTGCTCTTGGGCGCCGTGGCCACGTAGAGGGCGGCCTGGGCCAGGTTGAGGGCCGCTTCGGGCAGCCCCACCAGCTCCAGGGCGTGCGCGGCTGCGACCGCCACCTGCAGCGCCTGCGGATCCGCGTTGCCCACGTCCTCCGAGGCGTGGATCACGATGCGGCGGGCGATGGCCCGGGGATCCTCGCCCGCCTCCAGCATCCGCACCAGGTAGTGGAGGGTGGCGTCGGGGTCTGATCCCCTCATGCTCTTGATGAAAGCGGAGAAGACGTCGTAGTGCTGGTCGCCCTGGCGGTCGTAGAGGAGGGGCGCCTCCTGGAGCGCGGCCTCCACGTCTCCTTCCTCGATGCGCGCCCGCCCCGCCTGCTCGGCCAGCCAGGCCGCCGTCTCCAGGCCGTTCAAGGCTCGCCGGGCGTCCCCCGCCGAGGAGCGCACCAGCCGCTCGAGCGCTGGGGGATCCAGCTCCAGGCGACCCTCCAGGCCTTGACGCGATGCGAGGGCCCGCAGGACCAGGGCGCGCACGTCGTCGCCCGCCAGGGGCCGGAGCCGGAAGAGCCGGCAGCGGGAGAGGAGGGGGCTGTTCACCTGGAAGAAGGGGTTCTCGGTGGTGGCGCCCACCAGGAGGACGGTGCCGTCCTCGACCGCGGGGAGGAGCGCATCCTGCTGGGCCTTGTTGAACCGGTGGATCTCGTCGATGAAGAGCACCGTCCGGCGGCCATGGAGGCGCCACCGTTCGGCGGCCTCCTGGATTACCCGGCGCAGGTCCGCCACGCCCGAGGTGACCGCGTTCAACTGCTCGAAGTGGGCACCGCCGCGCCGGGCGATGAGGTGGGCCAGGGTGGTCTTTCCCGTCCCCGGTGGGCCGTACAGGATCATGGAACCCAGCCGCCCGCCCTCCAGCGCGACCCGCAGGGGACGCCCCGGCCCCACCAGCTCGCCCTGCCCCACCAGCTCGTCCAGGGTCTCAGGCCTCATCCGGGCGGCCAGGGGAGCCTGGCGCTGGCGCTCGCCGCGGGAGGCCGCTTCGAAGAGGTCCATCCCTACCCCTCCCCTGCCGGGCGCCCATACAAAAAGGCCGCGAGGACACGCAGGGCGTGCCTCACGGTCTCAATGGAGCACTCCGCCGTGCCGCTGGGGACCTGACCTACGATGAACCTGCGCTCAGCAGGTGGGTGCCCTCCTGACCGCTCTGCGCTTCCCCGTTCCGGGGCCTGCGCCTCACGGCCAGAGCCGGGCTCCCCGTATCGTGGTGTTGGCTCATACACGGCCAGATTGACCGCGCACACGGCAGAGTTGCGCTCTCGGCACCCCCACTATAGCACACGGGCGGGCAGCCCCGCAACCGGCCCATGCGGTCCGATTCGTGCCCCGCCCCATGGTGCCGGTCGCCAAGGGAGGAGCGCCCCGTGACCGTTTCGGCACGCGAGGAGATCGATGCGGCACCCTCACCGCATTCGCCGTCTTCGGAACGAGCCGCCGATGTATGCCAGGGTGAACACGGAGCTCAGCATGCAGCTCTTCCTGAGCGACGAGTCTCCTCAGGCGCCCCATCCCCTTCGACGCCGGTGGAGAGCCTCGGCCTCCTCCAGCCCCTGGGGGTGAAAGGCGACGGGTTGCCCCGGCAGGGCCTGGGCCAGCCGGTCCAGGTCCGCTTCGTCCACCACGCCCAGGCGCAGGTAGCCCCCGGTGGCCGGGTGATCGGCCAGGAGGACCACCGGCAGCCCTGAGGGCAGGAGCTGCACCGTGCCCCGTACCACCGGATCCGAAGGCAGGCGGGGAGGCCCAGGCGGCAGCGGACCGGACGCCTCCACCCCACCTCCCCCGCCCTCCAGCCGCACGCCCGTGCGGTCCGATCGGGCCGAGACCCTGAAGCGGGTGCGGCAGAGTACGTCGAAGAGCTCGTCTGGCACGGGCTGCAGCCCTTCGGGCACCAGCCGGAGCCAGAGGACCCTGCGCCGGTCGGGGGGCCGAGTGGCCACCAGCCGGCGGCCCCGCCGCGCGAGGCAGGCGTGCCAGAGGGCGGCCGCTTCGTCCGGCCGCTCTTCCCTACCCGGAGCAGGTCGTGCCAGCGTGGCGGGAGCGCCGGGCGCGAACGCGGACCCTACCCCCGCCGAGAGGTCGGTGGCGGCGCTGCCTCCCACCCGAGGGGCCGCGAGGCCGCCGGGGATCGCCAGGTACCCCACCGCCGCCCCAGGCCCGGGGTTCAACGCCAGCCGCTGCCCCCGCCGCAGCCAAAGCCACCGTACCCGCCGCCCGCCCTCTCCCGGGAGGACCTCGCCTGCGGGCGGGGTGTCGCCCGCCCCGCCCGCTACCACCACGACCGTGCCCCGCAGCGCCTCCAGCACCGGTCCCCGCCCCGCGAACTCCAGGGCCGCCCGGTGGGGCGGGTTTCCGGCCAGCCGCTGGACGGCCAGGAAGGAGGCCACGTCCGCGGGTCCTGATGGGGCGAAGCCGTAGCGCATCCAGCCAGGACGGCCCCCGTCCTGCCAGGTGGTCCGCAGGCCAGGATCCAGCACCCGAAAAAGAGCTGTCCCGCCGTCTGCCGATTCCGGGTACCCCAGGCCCTCCACGGCAGACTCAGCCTCAGGTACCGGAGTGCCGACGGGACGGAAAACCACCCGATCGCCCGAGAGGGCGAAGACCGGCGGATCGCGTCGAAGGTCCACCAGCGGCCGGTCGGTCCTCCCCAGCAGGCGCCAGCCGCCCGGGGCCTCGGAAGGGTAGATGCCGGTGTAGGGCCCTGCGATGGCCACGGACCCGCCCGGCACCCGCGGGCGCGGGCGGGCCAGACGGTCCACGTGGAGGGCAGGGTCCAGGGGGCCCAGGTAGGGAAAACCCGGCTTGAACCCCAAGGCCAGGACCGTGTAGGGCGCGCCCGCGTGGCGGGCCACCACCTGGTCGGGGGTCAGGCCGGTCTCCCGGGCCACAGCCTCCAGGTCCGGGCCCGCCTCGCCGCCGTAGACGACCGGCACCTCCCAGGTGCGGGGGGTACGCTCAGCGGGCCCGGGCGGTAATGCCCCCCGGCGCGCCGCCACCCCCCGCACCTGTTCCACCAAGCGGTGGTAGCCGGTCAGGCAGGGGTCATAGCGCACCAGGAGGCTGGCGAGGCCGAAGGAGACCTCCAGGACCCCGGGCAGGCACGCCGCTTCGACCCGGTGCGCCAACCCGCGGAGGGCGGCCGCCCGTTCGAGCGGAGGTCTCTCCTCCAGCGGCGCCAGGTAGAGGCCCCCGGCCCCGGCCGGGCCGGCCCGCAGGTCCACGGTCCCCAGCTCACTCCCGGCCCGCAATCCGGGCGGCGGCTGCGGGAGCCAGCCGGATGTTGAGCTCCCGGAGTTGCTCCTCGTCCACCGCCGAGGGAGCACCCGTGAGCAGGCAGGTGCCGCTGGCCGTCTTGGGGAAGGCGATCACGTCCCGCAGGGAGCCTGCGCCAGCCATGAGCATCACCAGCCGATCGAGCCCGGGGGCGATGCCGCCGTGGGGCGGCGCACCGTACTGGAGCGCCTCCAGCAGGAAGCTGAAGCGCCTCTGGGCCTCCTCGGGACCGATCCCCAGGATGCTGAAGATCTGCTGCTGCACGTCCATCCGGTGGTTACGGATGGAACCGCTCCCCAGCTCCACCCCGTTCAAGACCAGGTCGTAGGACTGGGCCCGCACCGCCAGGGGATCCGCCTCCAGGCGGGGCAGGTCTTCCTCCACGGGCGCGGTGAAGGGGTGGTGGGCCGCCACCAGCCGGCCCTCACCCTCGCTCCGCTCGAAGAGCGGAAAGTCCAGGACCCAGGTGAAGGCAACCCGGTCCGGGTCGGTGAGGCCCAGCTCCTGCCCCAGGTCCAGGCGCAGGCGGCCCAGGAGCTGGTTGAGGGGCTCCGCCTGGTCGGCGGCGAGGAGGGCGAGATCGCCCTCGCGGGCGCCTAGGGTCGAGCGGATGGCGTCCACCACGCCGGGCTCCAGGAAACGGCTGACGGGCGAGCGCACCTCGCCGGGAAGGAAGGCCATCCAA
The DNA here is from genome assembly GCF_001544015.1 of Limnochorda pilosa. GTDB lineage: Bacteria > Bacillota > Limnochordia > Limnochordales > Limnochordaceae > Limnochorda > Limnochorda pilosa. The sequence continues at coordinate 2,773,730 of NZ_AP014924.1, forward strand.
ATGAGGCCCTTGCCGCCCTGCTCCTGGGCGCGGGCGACGAGCTGGTCCAGCCGCCGGCGGGGCCACCCCGCCTGGCCCGTGAGCAGGATCCCCTTCACCAGGCCCCCCTGGGCGACCGTCTCCGCGAAGACCCGGAAGCTGCTGCTCCGAACGGCTTCGGAGAGGTCGACCAGCTCCAGCCCGAAGCGCAGGTCGGGCTTGTCGGTGCCGTAGCGCTCCATGGCCTCCGCGTAGCTCATGCGGGGCAGGGGGAGCGGCACCTCGAGGCCCAGCACCTCCTGAAAGACGTGGGCGAAGAGTCCCTCGCTGACCTGCAGCACGTCCTCCCGCTCGACGAAGGCCATCTCCATGTCGATCTGGGTGAACTCCGGCTGGCGGTCGGCCCGCAGGTCCTCGTCGCGGAAGCAGCGGGCGATCTGGTAGTATCGCTCGAAGCCGGCGATCATCAGGAGCTGCTTGAAGAGCTGGGGCGACTGGGGGAGCGCGTAGAAGGCGCCAGGATGGACGCGGCTCGGCACCAGGTAGTCGCGGGCACCCTCGGGGGTGCTCCGGGTGAGCATGGGCGTCTCGATCTCCAGGAAGCCCCGGGCGTTCAGATACCCGCGCACCGCCTGGGTCACCCGGTGGCGCAGGATCAGGTGCTGCTGGATCTCAGGCCGGCGCAGGTCCAGGAAGCGGTAGCGCAGCCGCACCGACTCGTCCACGTCCCCCGGCCGGTCGATGGAGAAGGGGAGGGGCAACGAGGTATTGTACACCGTGAGGCTCGAAACCGCGAGCTCCACCTCGCCCGTGGGCAGCTTGGGGTTCTCCATGCCGGGCAGGCGCCGCCGGACCTTCCCTTCCACCCGGACCGCGAACTCGCTCCGGAGGCGTTCGGCCGCGGCGAAGGTCCCCGCGTCCACCTCCTGGGGGTTGAAGACCACCTGGGCGAGACCGCTCCGGTCCCGCAGGTCGACGAAGATCAGGCCGCCGTGGTCCCGGCGACGATGCACCCAGCCGGCCAGGACCACCCGCCGGCCCACGTGCTCCGCCCGCAGCTCCCCGCAACCCGTGCGGGGCAGCCTCTCCGCTTGCCGTTCGGTCAGGTCGCTCGTAAGCGACTCACCTCCGCCGGGAGCCATCGGCCGCCGCAGCCGCCGCCGTCCCCTTCAGGATTCCTTCCAGCTCGTCCACGGCCACCGCCCGCTGGGTGCCCGTCGCCATCTCCCGCAGCACCACCTGGCTTCGGGCCCACTCCTCCTCGCCCACCACCACCACCCGGGGCGCACCCACGCGGTCGGCGGACTTCATCTGGGCCTTCAGGCTCCGATCGCCGTAGTCGGTGGCCGCGGCGATGCCCGCCCGGCGCAGGCGAAAGGCGAGCAGGCGCGCCGGCTCCTGTACCCCGGCGCCGGCTGCAGCCACGAAGACCTCGGGCCCTGCCTCCGCAGCCTCGCCCAGGCCCTGCCGCTGCAGGGCCAGTACCACCCGCTCGAGCCCGGCCGCGAAACCCACCCCGGGCGTGGGCGGCCCGCCCAGCTCCTGCACCAGCCCGTCGTAGCGGCCGCCGCCGGCCACGGCATCCTGGGCGCCCAGGCTCTCGGCCGTGATTTCGAAGACGGTCTTGGTGTAGTAGTCCAGGCCTCGTACCAGCCGGGGGTCCACCCGGTACGGCACGTTCAGGCCGTCCAGGTAGCGCCGCACCGCGGCGAAGTGGCCGGCGCACTCCTGGCACAGGTAGGGTTCCATGGAGGGAGCCTCAGCCGTCGCAGCCCGGCACGCGTCGTCCTTGCAATCCAGGACCCGGAGCGGGTTCCGTTCGAAGCTCTGGCGGTGGCTGTCGCACAGCGTCTCGGCCCGCGGGCGGAGGAAGGCGACGAGGGCCTCCCGGTAGCCCGGCCGGCAGACGGGGCAGCCGATGCTGTTCACCCGCAGATCCAGCCCCTGCAGGCCGAGGCGGCGGTAGAGGTCGAAAGGGATGAGGATGGTCTCGGCATCGACGGCCGGGTCCTGGGTCCCGACGGCCTCGGCCCCGAACTGGTAGAACTGGCGGTAACGCCCCGCCTGGGGACGTTCGTAACGGAACATGGGCCCGAAGTAGAAGAGCTTCACCGGCTGCGGCGCCGCCCGCAGGTTGTGCTCCAGGTAGGCGCGCACCACGGGTGCGGTCCCCTCGGGCCGCAGGGTGACGCTGCGGTCCCCGCGGTCGGTGAAGGTGTACATCTCCTTCTCGACGATGTCCGTTCCAGCGCCGATCCCCCGCACGAAGAGCTCCGTCGCCTCGAAGACGGGCGTGCGGATCTCACCGTACCCATGGCGCCGGAACTCCTCCCGGGCAAGACCTTCGATGCGCTGCCAGAGCGCCAGCTCGCCGGGAAGCAGGTCCCGCGTCCCCCTGGGGGCCTGGACCCTCACACCCGCCGCCTCCTCTCACTCCCCCTGGGTCGCCGCGCCCTGGTCCTCGGGCGGAGTGGCGTCGGGTGCGGTGCCCTGGCTGCCGGCCTCAGGAGCCGCGCCCGCGCCGCCCTGCTGCTCCAGCTGCTTCTGGAGCTCCTCCTGCTTCTGCTGGCGCTCCTCCAAGAGCTTCTGAATCTCCTGCAGGCGGGCCCGTTCCGCCTCGGCCTCGTCCTTCCGGTCCATGTCCAGGTAGATGCCGTAGAGGGTCAGGTGGAGCTGGAGGTCGTAGGGATCCAGTTCCGAGGCCTTCTGGTACTGGGCCACCGCCTCGTCGGGCTGCTCCGCTTGGCGGAGCAGGTTGCCCAGGAGCAGGTGGAGCTCGGGATCCAGATCGAAGGTCCCCACCGCATGCCGCGCCTCGGCGACCGCCTCGTCAAGCTTCTCCTGCTGGGCCAGGACCTGGGCCAGGACGGCGTGGAGGTACGCGTTCTCCGGCTCCGCGGCGATCGCCTGGCGCAGGGCTCCCTGGGCCTCGTCGAGCTTCCCCGCCACCAGCAGGTCGTAGCCCCGGAGAGCCGGGTCGAGGATGGCGATCTCCGCCTGGGCGCGCCGGCCTTCGAGCCACTTCTGGTAAGCCTCCTGCTGCTTCTGACCCACCAGGTCCTGGCGAATCGAATCTTTCTCCTTGGCGAACTCCTCGCCCTCAGCCCGCTTCCACTCCACCGCCTGGAGGACACGGTAGCCGTTGGACGTCTTGATGGGCTGGCTGAGCTCACCCTTCTTCAGGGAGAAGGCCGCATCCAGGATGGCCTGGGGCAGGCTGGAGCTCCGGCGCACGAAGCCCAGGTCGCTCTGGGCCACCTGCTCGTCCCCCTTGGCCGCATCCTCGAAGGAGGTCCCCTTGGCCAGGCGGTCCCGGAGCGAGGCCGCCTTGGTCTCGGCAGCCTTCCAGGCTTGCTCGTCATCCCCTTGCACCGAGACGGTCAGCTGCTTCAGGTGGACGGCCTCGTACGCCTGGGCGACCTCCTGGTCGGTCACCTCGACGCCGGCAGACACCTGCTCCTGCACGTTCTGAAGGCGCAGGCTCTCCTGGATCTGGTTCCGGAGTTGGGACTCGTTGAGGCCCGCCTGCCGCAGCGCTGCACGGTAGTCATCGGCCGAGGGGAACTGGGCCCGGATCGAGTCGATCCCCTGCGCCACCTCGGCAGGGTCGACGGAGACCTTCATCTCCGCGGCGGCCTGCTGAAGCAGAGACTGGTCGATCAGGTCCTGCAGGGCTTCGTAGCGGACGCTCTCCCGGGTGAGGCCGGTTACCCGCGCCCCCTGCGCCTGAAGGAGCTCGATGCGGCGCGCCACCTGGCTGTTGAGCTGCTCAGGCCGCACGGGCTGCCCGTTCACCTCGGCCACGCTGGCCTCCACCGTGGCCGAGCGGCTGCCCGCGAAAAGGTCCATACCGCCCACGTAGAGGAGCGTACCCCCGAAGGCGACCACGACCACGACGATGATCCACTTGGTACTGCGGCGGAGCGATTGGAACAGCACGACAGAGGTCCCCCCCCGGCCCCAACCCCCACCGCGCCGGGGCTCGGCGTTTGCACAGCGCCATTCTACTCGAAGGTCAGGGGCGTGTCAAAGCCGGCCGGTAGGGCGACGGGGTCCTGCCCGGCGGGCGCTCGCTCCGGCCCTCCCGGCCTCCGTCCACTCGTCGCGGACCTGGCGCCAGACGAAACGGATCCCGGCGGGAACCGAGAGCATCCCCACCACCAGCCCGGTCGGGACGGAGTGGAACCACGCCGTTCCCAGCGTGGTCGCAAGCCCCGGGATCAGGGAGATGGCCAGGCTCATCATTCGCGCCGTATGAACGGATCCCACGGGCTGGAAGGGATTGAGGGTCACCGGAGGAGGAATCTGGCTCCACAGGGGCTCCTGCAGGACGCAGAAGGTCCAGAGAAAGGCCTGTGCCAGCGCCCACGGCGGGAGAAGCGCGAGGAACGGAGGGGAGAGCACGGACCCCATCGCCTGCGGGATCGATCGGGCCGCCACGAGGGCCCCCAGCCCGGCGATCACCAGGGGCACGGCGCCGTTCCAGACCAGGTAGGAAGCCGGCGACGGGAGCTGGCGGCGTGCCTCCGCTCGCTCGACCTCCGGAAGCCACGAAAGCTCGGGCAGGCGCGCGAGCGCGAGACCCAGGGCAGCCAGGAGGGCGCCCACGTAGGCCCATCCGCCCTCGATCTCAGAGGCGGTCCCGAGAAACCCTGAACCCCGCGGCGCGGGGTCCAAGAGATCCGGCCTCCAGGCCAGCGAGGCGATGCTCAGGATGCCGGCACCGGCGAGGAAGACCGGCTGCATGGGGTGCGCGCCCACCCAGACCAAGACGGCTCTCCAGGCATAAGCGCAGCCGCCTCGGCACCATCGGGGGAGGCGGGCGGTGGCCACTCTTCGAGCCAGACGGTTTCGGCCCCGGCGCCTCCACTGGCGCAGCAGCGCCACCCGCCGCGACGGCGAGGAGGATCGACCCAGCTCTGCCCGGGTCGCCTCACCTTCCAGCAGCGTCCATGGGCTCGCGCCGCTGAGCGCCCGCCGTAAGGAGAGCCACCCGCCGCCCAGCAAGGCCAGGCCCACCAAGGGCATGGCCCCGGCAGCCCCGCCGTCTCCGGAAAGGACCCCCATGAACAGGCTCACAGCCAAGATCACGAGCGCCAGCGGTCGAAGCCCGCGCAGCAGTCCACGGATCGAGGCCGGCGTCAGGGCCACCGCGGCCGCCCAGACCGGCGCCGCCGCGAAGGAGGGGATCCCGCTCGTCGCAAGCAGGAGGCTTTCGGTTGGGAGACCCACCCGGAGAACCCTTGCCGCCCCCGCCCAGGCTGCCAGGGTGAGAGCCGCCCCCACCGCCCACTTCAACGACTCCGTACGGACGGCCGAGCGGAGCAGGGTGCCCGCGGCTCCCCGGACGATCGCGTGGTAGAGAAGGAACGGGTGGAGCCGAACGGGGAAGAAGTCGAGCCCCGCCCCCAGAGCGTAGGCCAGGGGCAGGAGATGGACCGCCCACGGGACCCATACCGTCACGAGGGCGACCACGGTCGGACTTGGCCGGGTGGGAACGGCCTGAAGGCCCGCGACCAGGTCAACCGCCAGCAAGGCCACCGTGAAACCTGCAACGGCCAGGCTCGCAGCCCCCCCATCCTGAAGGCCCAACTGGACCCACGCCAGGAACCGCTCCCGCCGCCTGCGGCGCAGCGTTCGCCGCGCCCAACCAAGGGCGGCCTGGGCGTCCGGCGTAGGGTTCACGCTGGTTCCTCCAGGACGACCCCGTCCGACAGCCGGTAGATCCGGTCGAAGCCCCTGGTTTCCCACGCCTCGTGGGCGGTCACCAGGAGCGCGGCGCCCTGGTCCGCCCGTTCGCGCAGCAACTCCCCGACCGTCTGCCGGGCCTGTCCGTCCAGGGCGGTGAAGGGCTCGTCCAGCATGAGGACCCGGTAGGAAGGCAGGAGGGCGAGGAGGAGCCCCAGCTTCTGGCGCATGCCCCGGGAGAGGTCTCCGGGAAAGGCATCGACCGCTTCACTCAGGCCAAGGCGCTCGAGGAGGCGACGCTCCCGCTCTCCAAGCCGCGCGTCGGGCGAACCGAGGAGCATGTTCACGAACCGCACGTGCTCGCTCAGGGTCAGGTGCTCGTGCAGGAAAGGCTGGTCGGGGACGAAGAGGCGTTGGGCGCGCGGCACGCCCCACCGGATCTCACCCTCCGACGGGGAGAGCATGCCGGTGAGGGTCCTGAGCGTCGTGGACTTGCCCGACCCGTTCGGTCCCCGCAGCGCGACGATCTCTCCCGCCCTCAGGGTCAGCGTCAGGTCCCGGATGACGTTCCGGCCGCCGAAGGCGACGGCAACCCCCCGGGCTTCAAGGACGGTGGCGGGCGACGCATCGTCTTGCGCAGCCGGTTGGGCACGAGCCACCGGACCGACCTCCCCTCCCCAGCGCCCGCCGGGGAGGACCCCGCGGCGCTGCTAGAACGCTCCCTCGCTCGACAGCAGCAGGGTCACCGGCCCATCGTTGACCAGCTCCACCTCCATGTGCGCGCCGAAGCGGCCCTGCGCCACGGGGAGGCCCTCGTCCCGGAGACCCCGGGCGACCGCGTCGTAGACGGCTTCGGCCTCGGAGCCCGACGCGGCGCGGGTGAAGCTGGGGCGGCGGCCGCGGCGGGCGTCACCGTAAAGGGTGAACTGGGAGACCAGCAGGACCGCCCCTCCTGCTTCGGCCACCGAGCGGTTGAGGCGCCCTCCTTCGTCCGGGAAGATCCGCAGGCCGGCGAGCTTCCTCGCCATCCAGGCTGCGTCGGCCGGGCCGTCGCTGGTGGACACCCCCAGCAGCACCATGAGCCCCCGGTCGATCCGGCCCACGGGCTCACCGTCCACCCGCACCACCGCCCGGGAGACCCGCTGCACCACCGCCCGCATCAGGTGGGCCGGGCCCGCGAGACCCGGGAGACCCCCTTGACGCGCTGGAGCCGCTCCATGACCTCATCCATCTGGCGGGTGTCGGTGATGTCCACCACCAGGTTGATGTAGGCCACCTTCCCCCGGGTGGTACGGGCGTTGACGGCTTCGATGTTCATCTTCCCCTGCTGGGAGACGGCATCCATCACCTGGGTGAGGAGGTTGGTGCGGTCGACGGCTTCCACTTCGATCTCCACCGGGAAGCTCAGCGGCTGGCCGCCCACGGACGCGGGGGCGACCCACTCCACCGCGATCTCCCGCTCCTCCTGCTCCCCCAGGGCCTCGGTGTTGGGGCAGTCCCTCCGGTGGATGGAGACGCCCCGGCCTCGGGTGATGTACCCGATGATCTCGTCGCCCGGAACCGGGCTGCAGCACTTGGAGAAACGGATCAGCACGTTCTCGAGCCCGGGCACCCGCACCATCTGGTGGGGCTGCACCCGCGCCCGGCGCCCTCCCCGGTGGTGGGCCAGCCGCCACCGGCGTCGCAGGTCCTTCAGCCGGCTCTCGCCCAACACCCGGCCCAGCGCCTGGTTGACGGTCCAGCTCCCGAAGCCTACCTGGGCGTAGAAGTCGTCCTCGGCCGCCAGGCCCGCCCGCTTGGCCGCGTCCTCGATGCGGTCCACGCTCAGCTCGCCTGGCTCCACGCCCAGGCGCCTCGCCTCGGCCTCCAGGAGCTCCCGCCCGCGCTGGGTCATCTCCGCCCGCCGGGCCTCCTTGAGGAAGGCCCGGATCTTGCTCCGGGCCTTGGAGGTCTTGACGAAGGAGAGCCAGTCCTGGCTGGGCGCCGCGTTCTTGGCGGTGAGGATCTCAACGAACTCGCCGTTCCGAAGCCGGTGGTTCAAGGGCACGATCCGGCCGTTCACCTTGGCGCCGGCGCAGTGGAGGCCGATGTCGGTGTGGATGGAGAACGCGAAGTCGACGGGCGTGGAGCCGGTGGGGAGGCTGCGCACGTCGCCCTTGGGGGTGAAGACGAAGACCTCGTCCTCGAAGAGGTCGATCTTCAGGGTCTCCATGAACTCCTGGGGGTCCCTCATCTCCCGGAGCCACTCCATGACCTCCCGGAGCCAGGCGACCTTCTTCTCGAACTCCTCGTTGGACCGGTACCCTTCCTTGTAGAGCCAGTGGGCCGCGATGCCCTTCTCGGCGATGCGGTGCATCTCCCGGGTGCGGATCTGGATCTCCAGCGGGTCGCCCTTGGGCCCCACCACCGTCGTGTGGAGCGACTGGTAGAGGTTGGACTTGGGCATCGCGATGTAGTCCTTGAAGCGCCCCGGGATCGGCGTCCAAAGGGTGTGGACCAGCCCCAGCACGCCGTAGCAGTCGCGCACCGTCTCCACCACGACCCGGACCGCGATCAGGTCGTAGATCTCGTTCAGGTCCTTCTGCTGGCGTTGCATCTTCTGGTAGATGGAGTAGAGGTGCTTGGGCCGGCCGAAGATGTCGGCCTTGAAGCCCGCCTCCTCCAGGCGCCGGCGCAAGAGCTCGAGGGCTTCCTGGACCTCCGCCTCCCGCTCCTTCCGCTTCTTGGCCAAGCGCTGGGCCAGGCTGTAGTAGGCCTCCGGGTTCATGTAGCGGAAGGCCTCGTCCTCCATCTCCCACTTGATGGACCACATGCCGAGGCGGTGCGCCAGGGGCGCGAAGATCTCGAGCGTTTCCCGGGCAATCTTCCGCTGGCGCTCGGGGGGAAGCGGGTCCAGGGTGCGCATGTTGTGGAGCCGGTCGGCGAGCTTGATGACGATCACCCGTAGATCCTCGGCCATGGCCAGGAACATCTTCCGGAGCGACTGGGCCTGGTGCTCCTCACGACTCTGGGTGGGGATTCGGGAGAGCTTGGTGACCCCGTCCACCAGCAGGAGCACCTCGGAGCCGAAGCGCTCCTCCAGCTCCTCGCGGGTGATGGGGGTATCCTCCAGCACGTCGTGGAGGAGGCCGGCCGCGAGGGTCACCACGTCCAGTTCCAGCTCGGAGAGGAGCAAGGCCACCTCCAGGGGGTGACGCACGTAGGCCACGCCCGAGTCGCGGCGCTGGTTGCGGTGGGCCTCCTGAGCCGTCTCGTAGGCGCGGCGGAGCAACCCCGCGTCGGCCTGGGGGTTGTAGGTGAGCACGCGCTGTACCAGCGTCTCGAAGATCCGGTCCTCTTCGGTGAGGACCGGGACCTCGGCGCTTCGCTCCGGCTTGCCCATGGGGCTATCCCTCGTCGTACCGGACCAGAGAGAGGATCTCCCGGTCGCCCAGCCGGTCGCGGCCCTTCAGCCCCGCCAGCTCGATCATGAAGGCGAAGCCGGCGATGACGCCGCCCAGCTCCTCCACCAGCCTGGCGGCGGCCGCAATGGTCCCGCCGGTGGCCAGGAGGTCGTCGACCAGGAGCACCCGCTGGCCCGGTTGAACCGCGTCCCGGTGGATCTCCAGGGCGTCGGTACCGTACTCCTTCTCGTACTCCACCCGCAGCGTCGCCGCCGGCAGCTTGCCCGGCTTGCGCACCAGCACGAAGCCGGTCCCCAGCTCGTAGGCCAGGGGCGCCCCGATGAGGAAGCCGCGGGACTCCACCCCCACGATCAGGTCCACGCCCCGGTCCCGGAAACGACGGGCCATCTCCTGCACGGTGAAGCGCAGGCCGTCGGGGTCCTTCAGAACGGTGGTGATGTCCTTGAAGCTGATCCCGGGCTGCGGAAAGTCGGGGATGACCCGGATCATCCGCTTGAGGTCCATGGACCCGCCCCTCCCCGCAGAAGATCCTGCATCCGGGCGAGCCCGCCGAAGAGGGCGATCTCGCTGATGGCGGCAAACTGCTGCTTCCGGAGAATACCTCTAGTATAGCGTACGGAGCGGCCCAAGTCCAGCTTGCGTCCCGGGTGGGGCGCCAGGCGTACCGCGACGCCCCCGCCCGGTGCCTCTTCCTCCCAGGCCAAGAGGCCCACCTCCGCCAGCACGGCCAGCCCTTCGCGCACGGTACGGGCGCTGAAGGGCAGGCTGCTCGCCCGGCTGAGCTCGCGGGCTGCGTCCCGCGGCTCCAGCCGTCCCGGGTGCCCGCTCAGGTACCGGTAGAGGGCCGCGAGCCGCTGGCGGCCCGGGTGGAGCATCTCCACCCGGGTCTGGAGCCGTTGTACCCGGGGCCTGGAGAAGCGAAGCTCCACCCGGCGGCCCTGCACGGCCTCCCCGAGCCGCTTCCACCCTTCCAGCGTCCAGGGCGGGGTCCACAGGATCACGGTTCCGAACCGGGCGCCCGCCCCGGCGCTCGAACCCAGCACGGAGCCGTCCAGGGCCACCGCCAGCGGGGCCTCCTGGGCCGGGCGGTATGGGGGCGGTGCGAGGCAGGCCAGCTCCCCGTCCAGGGGCCCCAGGAAGGCCACCCCTTCCCGGGCCCCCTTCAGGCGCCAGCGCAGGGCCTGGGCCACCTCCACCGCCTCCCAGAGGTCCGGGGTGAGGAAGGCGGCAGGGCCGGCCGGGTCCGGCAGGCCGTCGGCAGCCCCCCGCCCGTCCACCAGCTCCCAGGGGGTCTCCCACGTCCCCGGTCTCCCGGAGAGAACCGGCGTCCCGGGGCGCAGGGCGGCCGACTCCCTTTCCACCTCCGCGGCCGCTCCGGGCCCCTCGGGCGCCAAGAGCGGCCCCTGGACGGCCTGCCCGGCGATCCACGCGGCCAGGGCCGCCCAGCCGTCGCCCTCGTCCTGAGGGCTGGGGCGCACCTCCCGCAGGCGGAGCTGAAGCCGCTCCGCCCCCTGATAGCGGTCTCGGGTGGGCTGGTAGGCTACGTCCACCCAACCGCCGGTTTCGGGCACCCGCTCGGCCAGGTGGAATCCGATGGCCTCCAGGGAGCGGCCGGAGGGCAGGAGGGGCACCGCCCCCTTCACGTGCTCCCCCTCCCGGCCCACGCGCCGCCAGGAGGGCGCCGCGGCCTCACCCGTCCTCGGGCCCGCCTCTGTGCCGCCGGCCTCCCGGGGCTCGCCCCAGCCGGGGACGGGCTCCACCAGCGCAGGGACCTCCGGGGTTCCCAGGAGCGGGGCGGGGTTTCCCACCCCGAAGGGGCCCAAGCGCTCCACCTGGGCCAGGAGGCTTTCGTCGACCTCACAGGGGTCGGCCAGACACTCCACCTGCAGCTGCGGCCGCAAGGGCCTGGGACCCAGCCGCTCCCGGGTGACCGCCTCGAAGGCCTCCCGCAGGGCGGGTACCGCCTCCCGCGCCACCGAGAAGCCGGCCGCCATGGCGTGGCCGCCGAAGCGGATCAAGTGCGCACGGCAGGCCGCGAGCGCGTCGTACAGGTGGAAGCCGACCACGCTCCGGGCCGAACCCCGCCCCTCGTCACCCTCGAGGCCGATGACGAGCGCGGGGCGGTAGAACTCCTCCACCAGCCGGGAGGCCACGATGCCCACCACACCCGGGTGCCACCCTTCCCCCGCGGTCACCAGGCTCACCGCGCCCCCGGCCACCGCCTCCAGCGCCTGCTCGCGGGCCTCCTCCAGGATCTGCTCCTCCAAGGCCTGCCGCTCCCGGTTGAGCTGTTCCAGGACCTCCACCAGCGGCGCCGCCTCGCCGGGCGTGCGGGCCAGGAGCAGCCGGACGCCCAGCGAGGCGTCCTCCACCCGGCCTGCCGCGTTGAGGCGCGGGGCGACCTGAAAGGCCACGTGGCCCGGGGTGACGGGTCCCTCCCGGAGGCCGAGACCGTCCAGCAGCAGGGCCAGCCCGGGACGGGCGGACGGGGCCGTCAGGCGGCTCAAGCCGTGGGCGACCAGCACCCGGTTCTCGCCCACCAGCGGAACCACGTCGGCCACGGTGCCCAGGGCCGCCAGGTCCAGAAGCGCGCGGGCCTCCTCTCCCCGGCCCGCCCGCTCCAGCAGTGCCTGAGCCAGCTTCCAGGCCACCCCTGCCCCGCTCAGCTCCGCCCAGGGGGGCTCGCCGCCCTCAGGGAACAGCCTTCGGGGGTTCACCACGGCGACGGCGCGGGGCAACTCGGGGGGGATCTGGTGGTGATCGGTCACCACCACGTCGAGGCCGGCCCTGGCTGCCTGCGCCACCTCCTCGGAGGCGGTGGTGCCGCAGTCCACGCTCACCACCACCGCCGCCCCGCGAGCCCGCAGCTCCAGCAGCGCCTCCCCATGCAGGCCGTAGCCCTCGCTCAGCCGGTTGGGCACGTGATACGCCACCTGGGCGCCCAGGGCGCGCAGCGCCGTGACCAGGAGCGCCGTCCCCGTCTGGCCGTCCACGTCGTAGTCGCCGTAGACCCAGATGGGTTCCTCTCGCTCCAGGGCCCGCTCGATGCGCTGGACCGCCGCATCCATGTCGGGCAGCCGCAGGGGGCTCTCCAGTTCGTCCAGGGAAGGGTGCAGGAAGCGGTAGGCGGCTTCGGGGTCGTCCAGGCCGCGCCGCACGAGGATCTCGGCCACCAGGGGGTGGAGGCCCAGGTGCCGTTCGAGGGTGTGGGCCCGCTCCCGGGCTTCCGCCTCCAGCGGCTCCGGCCAGAGCCACTCGGGCGCCGCGCCCGGGGCGCGGCGGCGCCTGCGCCGGGGCGCACCCGCTCCCTCCGGTTCTGGGTTGGGGAGGCTCACGGCCGCTCGCCCCCGGCCGGGCTGCTTTCCTGCGCGGTCTGGGGCGCCGGAGGGTCCGGGGGCGCGGAAGCCCGCACCTCCGGGACCGTGCCCTTGGCGGGTCCTGCCTGCCGTGCCTGCTCGAGCTCGCGGAGGCGCGCCTCGAGCTGGCGCAGCCGGATCCCCACGCGCACGCGCTGGACCATGGCCGCCAGCCCCACGCTGACGGCGCCCACGGTGGCGCTGGCGAGCACCACCAGCACCAGCGACACCTCCACCTGCCAGGCGAAGAGGTGGACCACGATGACCGCGGCGTTCTGAAGGGCGAAGACAGCCACCAGGAGGGCGAAAATCAGTGCCAGGACCAGGAGCCAGACCACAGGAGAGCCTCCCTCGCACCGCACCGGCCGGGCGGAAGTGCCTGCCCCCCGTACTTCGGCGCGCCCTGGTACCTACCTCCTGAACTGGCTCAGGAAGAGCGCCGTTCCGAGGAAGGCCAGCAACCCCAGGAGCAGCCAGGTGACCACCGGCATACCCCAGAGGATCGGGCCCTTGCCTATCCAGAGGGTGAGGGCGGCGGTGAGGAGGGTGGCGGCGAAGACCACGCTCACCCCCAGCTCCCTGAGGGCCCGCTCGATGCGGCGCGAGTGGGGGTCCAACCCCTGGTGCTCCAGCTGCATGCGCAGCCGGCCGCGCCGCGCCCGAGCGGCGAGCCCCGCCACCTCCTCAGGCAGCCGGGTCCACGCCCGCAACGCCTCGAGCGCGTCCCGCTCCAGACGGCGCCCGACCCGAACCGGGTGGAGCTTCCGCACCAGGAGCTGGCGCACGAAGGGCCGGGCCACCTCCACGGCGTTGAAGCCAGGGTCGAGCTGGCGGCCGAGGCCCTCCATCCCCACCAGGACCTTGGCCAGCAGGAAGAGCTCGCCCGGCAGGTGGATGCGGTGCCGGTAGGCGAGCTGCATCGTCTCCTGCACCGTCTCGCCCAGCGCCATCTCCTGCAGGGTGCGACCGTAGTGCCGGTCGATCACGTCCCGCAGGTCCCGCTGGAGGGCGGCCGCGTCCGTGTCGGGATCCAGGGCGCCCAGGGCGTCCAGGGCGTCCACCCCCTGGTCGGGGCGGCGGGCCACCAGCGCCTGCAGGAGGTTCGCCACCCCCTCGGCCGTCTCGGCATCCACGTGGCCCACGATGCCGAAGTCCATGATGGCCAGGCGGTTGCCCGGCTCCACGTAGAGGTTGCCGGGGTGCGGGTCTCCGTGGAAGAAGCCGTCCACCAGCACCATCTTCAGGAAGAGCTGGGCCCCCCGCCGGGCGACCAGGGCGCGGTCGATGCCCGCCTGGTCCAGCTTCTCCACGTCGGTGGGCCGGAGGCCTCTCAGGCGCTCCAGCACCAGCACCCGCCGGTTGGACCACTCCCAGTAGACCCGGGGGAAGTGAACCCACGGACAGCCCTCGAAGTTGGCCTGGAACCTCTCGATGTTGGTGCCCTCCAGCCGGTAGTCCAGCTCGCGGCGGATGGCCCGGGCGAAGCCGTCGGCCAGGGCCACGGGGTCGAAGGGAAGGGAGATCCGGCCGGCCGCGAGGCGGGCCAGGCCGAAGAGGGCCTCCAGATCGGTTTCGATCTGCTCGTGGATCCCCGGCCGCTGGACCTTCACGACCACCTCGGTACCGTCGTGCAGCACCGCGGCGTGCACCTGCGCGATGGAGGCGCTGGCCAGGGGCTCGGGGTCGATGGAATCGAAGACCTCGGCAACCGGGCGCCCCCCCAGCGCCTCGGCCAGCGCCGGCTCCAGCGCCTCGAAGGGGACGGGGGGCACCCGGTCCTGCAGGAGCTGAAGCTCGGCGAAGACGTCGGGCGGGATCACGTCCGGCCGGGTGGAGAGGATCTGGCCCAGCTTGATGAAGGTGGGGCCCAGCTCCTCCAGCGCGCGCCGCACCCGGGCCCCCCGCCGCTCAAGCTCCCGGTCGGGGGCGCGGCGGGCGGGCCAAGGGCGAAGGCGGGTCAGGCCCAGCTCGTCCACCAGCAGGCCGAAGCCGTGGCGTCCCAGCACCTCCGCCACCTGCCGGTAGCGGCCGGCCATCCGGCGTCGTCGTCCCAGGGGCCCCATGGGGGCGTCCTCGTGCACGGGCCGGCTCCCCCCTCCCGCCCGGCCGGCTTGCAGGCTCAGGCTTTCGCGCTCAGGACGCGCTGGCCTGGCGGACGCGGGTGGAGCGGCGGTGCAGCCACTCGGTCCAGCTCACCCAGAGCGGGCTGGCCACGAAGATGGAGGAGTAGGTTCCCACCAGGATCCCCACCAGCAGCGTCACCGAGAAGACCCTCAGGGTCTCGCCGCCCAGGGCCACCAGCACCGCCACCGCCACCAGCGTGGTGAGGCTGGTGTTGATGGAGCGGACGAAGGTCTCCTGCACCCCCCGGTTGGCGGCCTCGGCCGGCGAGAGCCGCGGGTGGGCCGAGCGGACCTCCCGGATCTTGTCGTAGACCACGATCGTATCGTTGATGGAGTAGCCCACCACGGTGAGGATGGCGGCGATGAAGGCGGTGTTCACCTCCCACCCCAGGAGGGAAAGGACACCCAGGGCGATCAAGGCGTCGTGCAGGTCGGCAACGATGGCCATCAGCCCGAAGCTGTACTCGAAGCGGATGGACACATAGACGAGGACGCCTACCGCCGCGAGCCCCAGGCTGAGCAGGGCCCGGCGCAAGAGCTCCGCCCCGATCACCGGGTGCACCACCTCGGTCCGCAGCACCTCCACGGGTCCGAAGCGCTCGCCCAGGACCCGGTCGATGGTAGCGATGGCCTCGTTGCTCAGGGCCGGCACCCGGATCAGGACCTGCCGGCCGTCGCCCAGGTGCTGGACGCGGGGGGTGCCCAGGTTGACGTTCTGGAGGGCGGGATCGGCCAGAGCCTGGCGCAGCTCCGTCTCACTCACCACCCGTTCGAAGCCGCGCTCCATGAGGGTGCCCTGGGTGAAGTCGATGCCCAGGTTGAGGCCGCGGGTGGCCAGGAGCACCGCGCTCGCCAGGACCAGGAGCCCCGAGATGAGGAAGAAGACGCGCCGGCGACCCATCACGTCGAAGGTCATTGCACTAGCCCCCTTACGGCCATGGAACGGCCGATCCGATCCGGGTCCCAGTCGGTGAGGATCTCCAGGATCCAGCGGGTGACGACGATGGCGGTGAACATGCTCACCAGGATGCCCACGGCCAGGGTGACGGCAAAGCCCTGGACCGGCCCGCTGGTGAGGAAGAAGAGGACCCCGGCCACGATGAGGGTGGTCACGTTGGCGTCCAGGATCGCCCGGATCGCCCGGTCGAAGCCGGCCCGGATCGCCGCCCGCACCTTCTTGCCGGCCCGCACCTCCTCCTTGATCCGCTCGAAGATGATCACGTTGGCGTCCACGGCCATGCCCAGCGAGAGGATCACCCCCGCCAGGCCCGGCAGGGTGAAAGTGGAGCCCATGAGCAGCAGCACCGCCACGTCCAGGAGGGCGTAGACCAGCAACGCGAGGCCCGCCACGACGCCGGGCAGCCGGTAGAAGCCCGCCATGAAGAGGAGGATGAGGACGCCGCCGATGAGGCCCGCCTGCCAGCTCCGCTGGATGGAGTCGGCGCCCAGGGTGGGCCCTACCTGCCGGATCTCCAGGGACTCCAGGGGGATGGGCAGCGCACCGCTCTTGAGCTGGACGGCCAGGTTCCGCGCCTCGTCCAGAGTGAAGCCGCCGGTGATCTGGCCCTGGCCCCGGGTGATGGGCTCACGCACCACCGGGTTGACCAGCACCTTCCCGTCCAGCAGGTGAGGGATCTGGTACCCCTGCCAGACGGTGGTGAGCTGGGCGAACTTCTTCGCCCCCTCGGGGGTGAAGGTGACGTCGACCGCCGGGCGGCCCAGATCGTCGCGGCCCAGGCGGGCGTCCGATAGGTCCGCTCCGGTGAGCACCGTCTTGCCCTGGGGGTCCTGGATCTCCAGCTGGGCTGTCTGCCCGATGACCCGAATCGCCTCGTGCGCGTCCTTCACCCCCGGGAGCTCCACGATGATCCGGTCGCGCCCCTGGCGCTGGATGATGGGCTCGCTGACGCCGAGGCCGTTGACGCGCCGCTCCACCACCGCCAGCGCGCCCTGCATGGCCTCGTCGGTCACCTCCGTCCCGGCTTCCGGCTTGGCCTGCAACACCACGTGCACGCCGCCCTGCAGGTCCAGGCCGAGGCGGAAGGGCTCGAAGTAGAGCGCTGCGGCCCCTGCCACGACCAGGAGCAGGAGCGCGAGGATCTGCCAGCGATGAGGACTATGCACGAGGTCGCCCCCTCGAAAGAGCACAGAGAAGCCCGGAATCCCGGGCAACACGCCCATTATACCGCCCGCCGCGAGGGCCTGTCAAAGGAGCTTCGCCCCGTTGATCTCCAGGCGGAACCGGCAGTCCAGGAACTCCGCGGCCCGCCGGCACATCACCATCCGGCTGAGGAAGATCTCGAAGTACTCCATCACCTGGCAGATCTCGGTCTCGATCTTGAGGGTGAGGGTGATCTCCTTGTGGGCCGGCTCCACGTCCAGGAACGAGTGGACCACCGCGTAGTTGACCCGGTCGTGGATGTCGAAGGTGGCCAGGTCCCGGTTTCGCACCCGGGAGCGGTGCACGTCGGTCTTGTCGGCCAGGATCACCGCCGCCGACACGTCGTTGACGGGAAAGCCCTCGGGCTCCTCGTGGTTGCCGATGGCCCCCATGATCACCGCGATCTCAGGGTACGGCACCCCCAGCTGCTCGAGGATCTGCCCCACCATCACCGCTCCCACCACCCAGTGCCGGTCGCGGCTCGCGCAGTTCCCCAGGTCGTGGGTGTAGCCCGCGATCTCGGCCAGTTCCACCAGGCGGGCGGGCCGTCCCAGGCGGCGGAGGATGTTGCCGGCGATGCTCGACACGAGCCCGCAGTGGCGGTAGCCGTGCTCGGTGTAGCCCATGGCCGCCAGGTGCGTATCGGCCTGGCGCACGTAGGCGTCGATGGCGGGGTGCTGCCGCACCTCCTTCAGGGTGATGACGCCGGCCTCGGAGGGCGGCCGCTCCCCGCCGCCGTTTCGCCGTCCTGCCAACCTCTGCACCCCTCTCAGGGCCAGGGCTCAGGCTTCCTTGCCGCTCGAGCCGCTCTCGGCCTCGGACTCCTCTGCACCGTCCTCCTCCACCGCGGGAAGGGTCTTGCTCTCCAGGACCTGGTTGACGCTGCTGCGCGACAGGAGAAGCTCCACCCGGTCGGTCACCTTCAGCTTGATGGTCTCGTCGGTGATGCCCACGATCTCACCGAAGATGCCGCCCACGGTGACCACCCGGTTCCCCTTCCGCAGGCTGCGGAGCATCTCGTTCCGCTTCTTCTGCTGCTGCTGCTGGGGGCGGATGAGGAGGAAGTAGAAGATCACGAACAGCAGGATGAACGGGAGCAGGCCCGTGATGAGGCTGGCCTGGCCCGCCTGGGCCTGGAAGTAGAGCATCAGCCGGTCACCTCCGTGGTTGGGGCGGGGCGGGGCCCCGCCGCTGGCTCCTGCCGCCGGGGGAAGAGGGCGGCCGCAGCCCGGCGGACCTCGGCGAAGGTCCCCTGGCGGATCGCGGCCCGCACCTCCTCCATCAGGCGCAGGAGGACGTGCAGGTTGTGGTACGAGCAGAGCCTTAGACCCAGGATCTCGCCGGCGTTCAGCAGGTGACGCACGTAGGCGCGGCTGTACCGCCGGCAGACCCTGCAATCGCACGACGGGTCCAGGGGCCGCTCGTCCGACGCGTAGCGGGCGTTGCGGACGGTCACGGGCCCCCGGCGGGTGAGCACGGTGCCGTGGCGGGCGACGCGGGTGGGCAACACCGAGTCGAAGAGGTCGATGCCCCGGGCCACGCCCTCCACCAGCGCGTCGGGGGAGCCCACGCCCATCAGGTAGCGGGGCCGGGCCGGCGGAAGCTCCGGCACCGATGCCTCCAGCATACGGTACATGGTCTCCTTCGGCTCGCCGATGCTGAGCCCCCCGATCCCGTAGCCATCGAACTCGAGCTTCCCCAGGGCGCGCGCCGCCCGGCGGCGCACGCCCGCCTCCATGCCCCCCTGCACGATGCCGAAGAGGAGCTGGTCGTCCCGGCGGTGCGAGGCAAGCGCGATCTCCGCCCACCGCTCCGTTCGCCGCAGGCTGGCCTCCACCTCCTCGGGCGGGCTCGGGTAGGGCGGGCACTCGTCGAGCACCATGGCCACGTCGCTGCCCAGGAGCTCCTGGAGGTGGACCACACCCTCGGGGGTCAGCCGGTGGGTGGAGCCGTCCAGGTGCGAGCGGAAGGTGACCCCCTCCTCGTCCACCCGGCGGAGCGCGGTCAGGCTCAGCACCTGGAAGCCCCCCGAGTCGGTGAGGATGCTGCCGCTCCAGGCCATGAACCGGTGGAGGCCGCCCAGCTCGGCCACCCGCCCCGCACCCGGGCGCAGGTAGAGGTGGTAGGTGTTGCCCAGGATCATGGACGCGCCCAGCTCCTCCAGCTCCTCGCTGGAGAGGGTCTTCACCGACGCCTGGGTGCCCACGGGCATGAAGGCCGGCGTCTCCACCACCCCGTGCGCCGTGTGCAGCCGCCCCGCCCGGGCGCCGCTGGCCGGGTCCCGGGCAAGCACCTCGAACGCGCCGTCCATGGCGCACCTCCAGGCTAGAGGATCACCATCGCATCCCCGAAGCTGAAGAAACGATACCCTGCCTCCACCGCCACCCGATAGGCCTCCAGGACCCGCTCCCGCCCCGCGAAGGCCGAAACCAGCAGAAGCAGCGTCGACCGGGGAAGGTGAAAGTTGGTCACCAGCGCGTCCACCGCCCGGAAGCGGTAGCCCGGATAGATGTAGAGATCGGTCCATCCGCTCCCGGCGGGCACGCGGCCGGCCGCCGCGCCCCGGTCCCCTGCCGGGTCCAGCCCTTCGGCCCGGATCGCCGCCGCCTCCAGGGCCCGCACGCTGGTGGTGCCCACGGCCACCACCCGCCCGCCCCTCGCCCGGGCCCCTTCCACCGCGGCGGCCGTCTCCGCCGGGATGGCGTAGTATTCCCGGTGCATGGGGTGCTCCTCCGCCTCCTGCTCGGTCACGGGGCGGAAGGTGTCGAGCCCCACGTGGAGCACCACCGGCGCCACCACCACGCCCATGGACCGGATCCGATCCAGGAGCTCGGGCGTGAAGTGGAGGCCGGCGGTGGGCGCCGCCGCCGAGCCTGTCTCACGGGCATAGACGGTCTGGTACCGCTCCGGATCAGCCAGCTCCCTGTGGATGTAGGGAGGCAGGGGCACCCGGCCCAGCTCCTCCAGCACCTGCTCCAGCGGGCCCCGGTGCTCGAAGCGCACCCGCCGGACCCCCGCCGCCCGGGAGGGTCCCTCGCCTCCGGGGGACCGCGGCACCCGGGGATCCACGACCTGGCCGCGGAGCCTCCCGCCACCGAAGACCAGGCGCTGGCCTGCCCGCAGCCGGCGACCCGGACGCGCCAGGCACTCCCAGGCCCCTTCCGCGTCGGGCCGCAGGAGGAGGAGCTCCACCGCCCCGCCCGTGCCCTCCTTCTCGCCGATCAGGCGGGCGGGACGTACCCGGCTCTCGTTCACCACCAGCACGTCGCCCGGAGCCAGGTACTCGGGCAGGTCCCGGAAGATCCGATGCTCCAGCCGGCCGTCCTCCCGGCGCAGCACCAGGAGGCGGGAGGCGTCGCGGGGTTCCACCGGTTCCTGGGCGATGGCCCCTGGAGGCAGGTGGTAGTCGAAGGCGTCCATCCGCACCGCGTGCGCCCCCGCTACGCCCCGGACCCGGCCAGGTCTTCGGGGCCGAAGGCGTCGGGCAGGAGCTCCTCGAGCCGGCGGACCTCCACCGCACCCCGCTCGCCCGCCATGATCACCCGCATCCCTGAACCGAACTCGCGCAGCACCTGGCGGCAGGCACCGCAGGGCCGGCAGGGACCGCAGGCACCACAGACGACGGCCACCGCCTCCAGCCGCCGAACCCCCGCGGCCACGGCGTGGAAGACCGCCACCCGCTCGGCACAAACGCCGAGGCCGTACGATGCGTTCTCCACGTTGCACCCCTCGAAGACCCGCCCATCGGCAGACCGCACCGCGGCGCCCACGGCGAAACCTGAGTAGGGCGCGTAGGCCCTCTCCCGGGCCCGGCGCGCGGCCTCGATCAGGGCCAGGTCGGCCTGGCTCGGCCCGTGCTCGTCCATCCGGCTCGTCCTCCCCCCACGGCTCCCATGATAGCAGAAAGCCCCGGGCCGGGCACCTCACCGGCCCAGGAGCCGGAGGAGCGGGGGAAGGAAGAGGACCCCACCCACCAGCAGGGCCCCCACCGCCGCCACCAGGACGGCCGCGGCAGCCAAGTCCTTCACCTGCCGGGCTCCGGGGTGCTGCCGGGCCTCCACCAGGTCCACCAAGCCCTCGAGCGCGGAGTTGAAGAGCTCCGCGCCGATCACGGCCGCGGCGGCCAGGGTCACCAGGGCCACCTGGACCCACGGCAGGTGCAGGGCCCACGCGGTCGCCACGGCCAGCACCCCCGCCGCCACGTGGATCCGAAGGTTCCGCTGGGTGCGCAGGGCGGCGGAGAACCCCTGCCACGCGAAGCGGAAGGACTCGGCCAGGGTGCGGGCCCGGTGCCACCCCACGCCCGCGGCTGCCGCCGGCTTACGTCCCATGGCGCGGGAGGCCCGCCCCTTCCAGGATCTCCTCCTGGAGTGCGAACATGCGGGCCTCCTCCCCCGGGCTGGCGTGGTCGTAGCCCAGGAGGTGGAGGAGGCCGTGCACCGCCAGGAAGGCCGCCTCCCGCTGCGGGCTGTGGCCGTACGCCTCAGCCTGGCGGTAGACGTGCTCCAGCGAGAGCACCACGTCGCCCAGCGCCAGAGGGACCTCGTCTGCGGGCAGCGGGTGGCCCGGCTGCGTCTCGAGCAGGGGGAAAGAGAGCACGTCCGTTGGGGCGTCCACCTGGCGGTAGCGCCGGTTGAGGGAGTGGACCTCGCCTGCGTCCATCACCGCCAGGCTGAGCTCGGTGTCGGGGGGCAGGCCCAGCACCTCCGCCGCCCCCTCCAGGGCCCGGTGCACCGCGGGGGCCACCTCCCGCCAGCGGGCGGAGCCAGCCTGCGATCCGCTGGTCTCCACGTTCACCTCATCGCCCCCCCTCGCCTCGCGGCGGGCGGCTCACGCGCGGCGGGCCTGCATCTCCTTCACCAGGCGCTCCGGGTACTCCACCCGCGTGTGGTAGACGCCGTTCAGGACCTTGACGAAGGCGCCCGCGATCTTGTCCAGGTCCTTCAGGGTCAGCTCCGAGGAGTCCAGCTGCCCCGACTCCAGGCGGCCCTTGATGCTCCGGCGCACGACACCCTCGATCCGTCCCGGGGTGGGCCGGTTCAGGCTCCGGACGGTGGCCTCCACACCGTCGGCCAGCATGAGGATGGCGGTCTCCCGGGTCTGGGGCTTGGGGCCCGGATAACGGAAGTCCTTCTCCTCCACGGTCCCGCCCCGGTTGTTCTCCAGGGCCTTGTTGTAGAAGTAGCGGACCAGGTCGGTCCCGTGATGCTGCGCGATGAAGTCGACGACCATGGGCGGGAGCCCGTACTCCCGGGCGAGCTCGAGGCCGTCCCGCACGTGGGAGACGATGATGAGGGTGCTGAGGGAGGGCGCGATCTTGTCGTGCGGGTTCTCGCCCGAGAACTGGTTCTCCACGAAAAAGTAGGGGCGCCGGATCTTGCCGATGTCGTGGTAGAGGGCGCCTACCCGCACCAGGAGGCTGTCGCCCCCGGTCGCCTCCGCGGCCGCCTCGGCCAGGTTCCCCACCATGATGCTGTGATGGTAGGTTCCGGGTGCCTCCATGAGGAGACGCCGCAGGAGGGGCTGGTTGGGGTTGGCCAGCTCCAGCAGGCGGATGGAGCTGGTGATGCTGAAGGCCGTCTCCAGGTAGGGCAGCAGGCCCAGGGTGCCGACCGAGCTGATGAGCCCGTTCACCAGGCCCACCCACGCGAGGGGCACCAGCGCCGAGGTGCCCCGGGCCAGACCGAGGGCGAGGATGGTGACCAGTGCGGCGGCGCCCACCAGGAAGCCCGCCCGGGTCACGTCGGAGCGCTGGGAGGCCCGGGAGACGCTGAAGACCGCGGTCAGCCCGCTGGTCACGGCCACCACCGCCGGCTCCAGGGAGAAGCCGGTCATGATCCCGGTAAGGAGCGCCGTCACCAGGGTCGTGAGCACGGCCACCTGCGAGTCCACCAGGATGGTGACCAGCATGCTGCCCAGAGCCACCGGGATCAGGTAGGGGGCCCCTTCCCAACCCACCACCGAGCCGATGCGGGCCAGGGTCGCCACCAGCCCTACCACCAGCGAGAGGAGCCCGAGCTGCTTCACGTCACGGCTCAAGGCCGGCCGGAACTGGTGGATCGCGATCCCCAGCAACGCCACGAGCCCGAAGGCGGCCAGGGCCAGCCCCGCCCACGAGCGGTAGGGGCGGTCCGGCCGCAGGACGCCCAGGTCCTGCAGGATCTGGACCGTCTCCGCCGTGGCCACGTCCCCGCGGCGCACGATCATCTGACCCTGCTGCACCATCACCTCGGGCACCGAGCGGCGTGCCTGGCTCTCCACCCGCTGCACGGCCTGCGGGTCCAGGATCAGGTTGGGCCGCAGGTTGGCGGCCACCACCAGGCCCACCAGCCGGCGCTGGGCCTCGCTCAGGCCCTGATCGGGGAGGAACTCGCCCACCTGGCCGCGCACCGCCTCCAGCTCCTCGGTGGGCACCCGCCGCGTGCGCAGCACCTGCTCGACCGTCTCCCGGCTGACCTGCGCCAGGCGCTCCAACTCCCGCGGGCCGCCCTGCAGGACCGCCCGCACCGTGGAAGCGGGCAAGGGCACGCCGGCCTCGGCCAGGAGCCGGACCGCTTCCACCACCTGGGTTTCGGTGGGCTGGGCCGGGGCGGCGTTCGGCGCCGCGTCCTGATCCTGGCCGGCCGGCGTCTCCTGGGAGGGCAAGAAGTCGGCCAAGCGCGCGTAGAGATCCTGGACGGCGTCGGATGCCTGGATGGCCACCGTGGCGTTGATCCGGTAGTTGGCGGGATCGTCGGCCGCGTTGCGGACGGCCTCCCGCGCGGCCTGCTCGCGCAGCTGCTCGGTGGCCACCCGGTTCACCACCGGCCGGGGCGCCTGGATGTCGCGCGAGGCCACCTGGCCCACCCGCAGGTCGAAGCCGGTGGGGCTCTTCACGGCCAGGATCAGCAGGAGCAGGAGACCGGTTCCGATGAAGAGCCACCAGCGACCGTCCGTGGGGCGGCGAACCCACCCCCCCAAGGCCCGGCCGTAGGCAGCCACCCGTTCGGTGAAGCGACCCATGGGCAAACCTCCCGGGCCAGCCTGCTCCGCCGGCTGAAGGGCCACCAGGCCGTACGCCGGCCGGGGCGCCCGGCCCCGCCCGACCAGCCGCAGAAGCCTCTCGCGCACACGCCAACCTCCGTCCCCTTCGGGATCAAACCTACTGTAGACCCAAGCCGCTCGCCGGTCAAGCACCGGGGGAAGCCGTGGGGTCCTGCACGATGGACGCCCGCTTCGGCCCTCCGGGGCCCGTGCAGAGCGAGCGGAGGCCGGGAGGGCCGGAGCGAGCGCCCGCCGGGGAAGGGCCTGCGCCCCCACGCGGCGTCACCTCAGCGGTAGGGGACGAAATGGCCGATCTCTTCCAGGGTCTCCACGCGTATCCGCACGCCCACCCGCCCCGGGCCGGGGCGGTAGCGTTCCACCGTCTCCTCGAGGAGCGTGGCACCGTCTCCGATCCGTTCCATGACGGCCCGGCGGGCCCTGGCCTCGGCCTCGGCCAGCGCCTCCTGGGGCGTGCGTTCCACCTGGTGGCGCACCACCGGCCAGCGCTCGTCCATGCGGAGGGCCAGGGGCAGCGCCAGCGGCCCCAGGTGGATCGGTATCCGCCAGGGCACCACGCGGGCGGGGTCTGGCCTGGGGCCCACCAGCACAGCGCGCCCGGCCACCTCCAGGCCGTAGCTCCGCCGGGGCCGGCCGGTCACCTCTTCGACCGTCTCCGCCAGCGGCACCTCGGCCTCGGCGTCGTAGCCCACCCGCGCCCGAACCACCCCTTCGGCGTGCACCACGGGCGAGTCGCCCGCGAGCACCCTCTGCTGGTGGTCAAGGCTTCCCGGGTCCAGCCGCCCGCTGACCAGCACCTGGCCCCGGGCCACCGTGTCGCCTGCCTTCACCTGAAGGCTCCCCTGGAAGGCCACCGCCTGCACCACCACCCCGTCGCGCAGGGCCACCAGGTCGCCGGGGGTGTCGCTGCCCAGAGGAGGAGCGGATCGTTCGGCCACCCGGATCTCCGCCCGGATTCCCTCCAGCCGCACGTCCGTCCAGGTGAGGAGCGGGTTGTCCAGCAAGAGGCCGTCCTCCAGCCGGCGGGGGTCCACGTCCCGGCGCAGGGCGCCCGGGTGCAGGCCTAGAGCCGCCGCCCCGGCCCGGATCTCGTCGGCGCTCAGGCGGTGGGTGCCCACCACCTCCACCACCCACACGTAGGAAGAAAACCAGAGGAAGAGGAGGGCGGAAACCCCCATCCCCATCCAGAAAAAGGGGTGGCGTCGGGCGCGGGCCAGCAGGAAGGGAAGGCCCACCCGCTCCAGCAGGGTCACCTGAACGCCCCTGCGGCGGGCGATGGGCCGAAGCCGGCGGAAATCGTGGCGGGCCACCTGGCCCACCGCGAGCCGCGGCCCGTGGCGTTTCACGCGGAAGAGGGGAACACTGCGGCTGGTCTCGTTCAGGAAGGCCTCCAGGCGGCCCCCGCGGAGGCGAAGGATCACGTATCCCGTGAGGAAGCGGCGCCAGCGGTCGCGCACGTCACGCCCTCCGGCCGGCGGGCGAAGGATAGTCGATCTGATCGATCCGGCCTCGGAGCACGAGCTCCTCGCCCGCCAGGCGCTCGATCTCCAGGCGGTCTCCCATGACGCGGAGCGGACCCAGCCGGCTCTGGACCACCACCTCATGGGCCGTGAAGCGGACCAGGCCTCGATGGTTCTCGATCAGGCAGCGCTCCCGGCCGATCACGGTCGCCCGAGGCAGGTCGAGCATCACCTCTTCGGGCAGCTCGAGCCACCCTACCAGGCGCTGCCACGGGCGCGCCAGGCCGTCGGCAGCCCGTCGCCCTGACCCCACGTTCGGACCGCCCATACGACTCCCCCCACGGGCATGGGAGACAACCTTGCTCTAGGAGCCTATGCGGGGGGCCCGGAGGGCATGACGCGCCCCGGGCCGCCAGGGGCGCATGACCCGGGGCGCACCCAGGATCTCCGCCAGGAGCACCGCCTCCGCGAGGCCGCCCGGCCGGCGCAAGAGCTGGCTCACCGATGCCCATGGGGGGCCGGCCCCGGGACCCTCGGCCAGGGCACGCCTCTCAGCAAGGAGCGGCCCCGGGTCCCGGGGTGGCATCAGCAGGTTCGAGGGCTCGCGGGCTCCGGCCAGACGCTCGTTCACGATCGCGGGCCTTCCTTCTCAGGCTCGCCCAGGGCCTCCTCCTCGCCCCGGGAGGGTCCGGCCACGCTCTCCCGCATGCGGGTGTCGGCCAGGAGGTTCTGCATCCCGTAGTAGTCCATCACGCCCAGCTTCCCCTCGCGCAGCGCCTGGGAAAGCGCCTTCGGAACCTCGGCCTCGGCCTCCACCACCCGGGCCCGCATCTCCTGGACCCGGGCGCGCATCTCCTGCTCCAGGGCCAGGGCGGCGAAACGGCGCTCGGCGGCCTTGGCTTCGGCGATGTTCTTGTCGGCCTCGGCCTGGTCCACCTGGAGCGCGGCCCCGATGTTGCGGCCCACGTCCACGTCGGCGATGTCGATGGAGAGGATCTCGAAGGCGGTGCCCGCGTCCAGCCCCTTGGAGAGGACCGTCGCGGAGATGCGGTCCGGGTTCTCCAGGACCTGCTTGTGGGTCTCGGAGGAGCCTACGGTGGTCACGATACCCTCGCCCACCCGGGCGATCACCGTGGGCTCGCCGGCGCCCCCCACCAACCGGTCGATGTTGGCCCGCACCGTCACCCGGGCCTTCGCCTTCAGCTCGATGCCGTCCTTGGCCACCGCGGAGACGATGGGCGTCTCGATGACCTTGGGGTTCACGCTCATCTGGACCGCCTCGAGCACGTTCCGGCCCGCCAGGTCGATGGCCGCGGCCCGCTCGAAGCTCAGGGGGATCTCAGCCCGCTGCGCGGCGATGAGGGCGTCGATCACCCGGTCCACGTTGCCGCCGGCCAGGAAGTGGGCCTCCAGCTTGTCCAGGGCCGCGTCGAGCCCGGCCTTCTCGGCCTTGATCATGGGCAGGACGATGGCCGCGGGCGGCACCCGCCGCAGCCGCATGCCGATGAGCTGGACGATGCCCAGGCGCACCCCCGCCGCCAGGGCCGAGATCCAGAGGCCCACGGGGACGAAGTAGAAGAGCAGCGAGACGGCCAGGATGATCAGGACCAGGATGAACACGGGTGCGAAGAGCTCCACCTGTTCCCACGCTCCTTCGCTCGGATTTGGGGGCTGGGGCCGAACCGGCGCTCAGGACCCGGCCGGATGCTCCTCCTCGACCACCACCCGCAGCCCGTCCACCGCCACCACCCGCACGGGACGCCCCGCCGCGATGAAGGCTCCCTGGCTCACGGCGTCCACGGGGTGCCCGCCGATCACCACGCTGCCCGAGGGGCGAAGCGGGGTGCGGGCCACGCCCTGCGCCCCCACCAGCTTCTCCAGCCCGAGGGCTGGCGCCACGTACCCCTGGGCCCGCTCCTGGCGGGTCATCAGCACCAGCCGCGAGAAGGCACTGGTGCGCCGGAACCGGCGCCAACCCAGGGCGACGAGCCCCCCCGCCACCACCAGACCCAGCAGGAGCACGGTGGCTCCCTGGCCGGGATCGGGGAAGGCGATCACCAGGCCCCCCAGAAGCGCCACGATGCCCAGGATCCCCAACACCCCGAACCCCGGCGTCACGAAGAGCTCCAGCGCCAGGAGCACCAGCCCCACCAGGAAAAGCGCCGCTGCCTCCCAGCCCGCCAGCCCCGCCACCATCCTTCCGCCGAAGAAGAGTGCCAGCGACCCCAACCCCACCGCCCCGGGAACTCCCACCCCGGGGGTGAAGAGCTCCACCACCAGGCCGGCCAGCCCGAGGCCCATGAGGAGCGCGGAGACCGTGGGGTCGGTGAGGAAGCGGGCCACCCGCTCGGCCGGTGTGGGGGCAAGCACCTCCACCGGCGGGTCCAGGAAGCCCAGGGTCCGCAGGAGCTCGTCCCGATCCGGTACGAGCCAGTCGGCCACACCCCAGCGGACCGCTGCCTCACCGTCGAGGCTCAGGATCTGCCCCTCGGCCACCAGGCCGGGAAGGACCACCCGGGCGTCCACCATGGCCGCCGCCACGTCCGCCGGCCGTCCCCGGGCCCGGGCGGTCGCCTCGAACTCGGCCCGGACGGCGGCGATGGTCTTGGCATCGGCAGGCCGGGGTTCGGCGGCGCCGATGCTCGCTCCCGGGGTGACGGCGACGGCCGGCGCGGCCAGGGCGATGAGGGCGCCGGCAGACCAGGCCCGATCGTGCACCAGGGCCACCACCCGCACCGGGGTGGCCAGCAGCACGTCCCGCAGCTCTGTGGCCGCGTCCACCCGGCCCCCGAAGGTGTCGATCTCCAGCACCACCAGCGGCGTGCCCCGGCGTGCGGCCTCGGCCAGCCCCCGCTCCACGAAGCTGGCCAGCCCCGGCTCGATGGTGCCCTTCACCGGGATCACCAGCACCGGGCCCGCGCCCTGGGGGGAACCGGCGCCGGCGGCCGCCTGCGCGCCCGCCCCCGGGTGGGTCGCTCCGAGGGCCAGCGTCCCGGCCATGAGCAGGACCACCAGGAGCAACCTCCACCGGCCCAGTGGGATCACCTCCGGACGGACCCGTCGTCTCCCCGGCCACTCCTTAGTTTTCGCCATGCGGGCCGCCGGCGCCTTCTCCCCCGCAACCACCGTCCCCCCAACGCAAAGAAGCCCGGGCGTTGGACCCGGGCCTCCATCAAGCCAAACCTTACTCCCCACGACGCCGCTGCTTCTTGCGGGCCGCCTCCGCCTTCTTCTTGCGGCGGACGCTCGGCTTGTCGTAGTACTCCTTGCGACGCGCGTCCGACATGACCCCGGACCGTCTCACGGTTTTCCGAAAACGCCTGAGGGCGTGATCCAGCGACTCGTTCGGCCCAACGCGAACCTCTGACATTCCATCTCCCCCCCTCCGGGGAGCAGCAGACCCTCACAGAACGAGGTCCGGGGTCCAAGCGGCTCCATGCCTCCACCGCCGGCAACGCGACCGCCTGCGCACGACCACGGGCGGTGCCGTGGCCACCCGATAGCAGCGTGATTCGGCGTCCTGTTGCCCGATTCCTCCTGCATGGCGTGGAAGGCGCGGAAAGGCCCGGCGCCGCTGGTGAAAGACGCCTGCATCGCCTGCGAGGGAGCGGGGAGGGCCTGGGTCGTGTACGGTCGGGGGCCCGCGGCCCCTGGTGCCCGACCGAGGCGGGCGGTATAATGGGACCCATGATAGAAGCACTCCGGTGCCCGGCGGAAGGAACCGGCACCCGGCGCCCCGTGCGGGAAGGAGCTTGCTCAGCATGCCCCGGGAAGCCTACGAGAACGAGCTGCAGCGCCTGAAGGAAGAGCTGTTGAAGATGGGTGGTCTGGTGGAAGAGCTCACCGCCCTCGCCACCCGCTCCCTGGCAGACCAGGACGAGGAGACCGCCCGCCGCGTCATCCGGCTGGACGACGTCATCGATCGGATGGACGACGAGATCGAGGAGCGCTGCATGCGGCTCATCGCGCTCCAGCAGCCCCTGGCCCGCGACCTCCGCCTCATCGGGGGCATCCTGAAGGTCGTGACGGACCTGGAGCGGATCGCCGACTACGGCGTCAACATCGCCGAGATCACCCTGCGCATCGCCCAGGAGCCGCTCATCAAGCCGCTCATCGACATCCCCCGCATGGCGGCCATGGCGCAGGAGATGACCCGCCACAGCCTCGACTCCCTGGTGCGGCAGGACGTGCGCCTGGCCGAGGAGGTCTGCCACGCGGACGACCCCGTCGACGAGCTCTACTCCAGCCTCTTCGACGAGCTGATCGGCTTCGTGCTGGAAGGCGGGGAGGCCCGCCGGGCCACCCAGGCCATCAACCTCATCTTCGTCGCCCGGTACCTGGAGCGCATTGCGGACCACGCCACCAACATCGCCGAGCGGGTGATCTACATCGTCACCGGCGAGCGGGTGCCCCACCAGCTCAAGGGCCACTACACGGGCACCCCCGGCGCCAACCCCGCCTTCAGGCGCCGGCAGGAAGGCTGAACCGGCTCCGGCCGGCTACGCCGGGGCCGGCGGCTCCAGGAGCGGATCCAGGAGGACCGGCTCAAAGGCCACCTGATCCCCCGCGACCAGCCGGTAGCGGACCCCCCTCACCACCGGGGGCGGGGCGAGCCGTGCGGCGGGGCCGTGGAGGTGGCCGTAGACGCAGAGAGGCACCCGGAACTCCTCGAGCAACCGGGTGAAGAGGGTGGGCCAGCCCCGAGCGTCGCACGGGGGGTAGTGGATCATGGCCACCGCGGGCCTGAGACCCGCTTCGGCCGCCGCCTCCAGCGAGAGGCGGAGCCGCATGGCTTCCCGCTGGTACACCTTCTGGTCGTGCTCCCCGAGGCCGTCGGCACCGGGAATCAGCCAACCCCGGGTCCCGCAGACGGCGCGGCCGTCTCCCAGGGCGAAGCAGTCGTTCTGGAGGGCGTGCATCCCTTCCGGCAGCGCGGCCCGCACCCGCCCGATCGACGACCACCAGTAATCGTGGTTCCCCCGCAGGAGGAGCTTCTTCCCCGGCAGCCCGCCGATGAAGGCCAGGTCCTCGGCGGCCTGCTCGAGGGTCATGGCCCACGAGACGTCGCCCGGCACCAGCACCAGGTCGTCGTCGCGCACCAACCGCCGCCAGTGCGCGGCGACGCGCTTCGGGTGGTCCTTCCAGGCCGGCCCGAAGACGTCCATGGGCTTCTCCTGGCCTCCGGGCAGGTGCAGGTCGCCCAGGGCGAAGAGCCTCACCGTCCGCCTCCTTCCCCGCCCGCCGGCGCGCGGGCGGCCGAGCTCTCTCCCAGCGAGACGCACCGTCGTCCTAGAACTTGACGGTCACCGCCAGGGTTGCCTGATCGCTGGCGCTCATGTCGCCGAACTCGCTGTCCGCCGAGGCGCTCACCACCACCGCGCCCAGGCTCACCTCGGTGGTCTGGGTGAGCTTGTAGCGGTAGGTGGGCATCAGGATCAGCGAGTCGTCCCTGAGCCCGTCGAGGGCCACCAGATCCAGGGAGTGGGCCTCAGCGGGCGCGTAGGACGCCATCCCCACCAGGTACTGGCCCGCCCGGGCGGGGCTGGCCTCGTAGGGCCGGAGCAGGCTGCCCGAGCCGTTGTAGACGTACTGCAGCTCCAGCCGGAGGCCGCCCGCCAGCCGGTAGTCGCCGCCCAGGACGGCCTGCGCGTAGGGGTCCGCGGGCGAGAGGAGGCCCGTCGTCCCGCCGGAGCTCTCGGGCGGGAGCTGGCCCGGCACCGTGTAGGTCGCCTCGCCCCACAGGGTGAAGCCCCGCCACGTGGTGGCCGCGGCCACGCCCGCCTTCTGCTGGCGGCGCCAGGCGCCTTCGACTTTCAACGTGCCCGCGCTTTCCGTCAGCCACGCCGCCGGCTGGTCCTCGTACCCGTTGAAGTAGCTCAGGTAGAGGCTGGTGCCCCGGAAGAAGGTGTCGAACTGGAGGCCGATCTCGCCTTGGTTGGACGGAAGAGCCGGAAGATCGACTGTGTCCGGGTTACGAGTCCACGGTTCCCCCTCCTCGGAGGCGCTCGCAATCCAGAGGGCCTTCACCTGCCCGTCGCTCAGCCGCTCGAAGGTCGGCACCACCACCACGCTCAGGGTGCCCACGTTGAAGTAGGTGGCCGAGCGGAGCGCGGTGGCGGGGGCCACCAGCGTCCCCACCTCGCCGCCGGCCAGGTCCAGGGTCACGGGGGCGAAGTAGCTGGTGGGGTTGAAGCCGTCGGCGGTGCCCCAGGCGATCTTCTGGCGGCCGATGCGGAAGTCGGTGGACTCGGAGTAGAGGTCCACGAAGGCCTGGTCCAGCTCCAGGAAGCCGCTCTCGCCGTTGGCGGCGCCGGCCAGCTGCTCCACCACGCTGGCGCCCGCGTCGAAGTAGCCCTTGAGGGAGAGGAGGCCGGCCGCGTCGTAGCCGAACCGGCGCTCGAACTCAAGCCGGTAGTGGGTCCGGTTGACGGCCACCTGGCCCGCGGACCAGCCGGGATCGTCGCTCGCGTGATCCTCCAGGGCAAACCCCACCGTCTGCCCCACCTCGCCCCGGATGGTGACCGTATCCTGGGCGGCGGCCGGGCGTCCTGCCGCCAGGAGCAGGACGGCCCCCAGGGTCACGACCCGGAGCCAGGGAAAGGCGGGTTCACGGTGGGTTCGACGACGCACGGCCATCGGTGGATCCTCCTTCGTGCCCGTGAGGACGCTCACGCTCTCACGCAAGGGACGGTCGGTTCCAGGGTCACCGGCGCAGCTCCCGCACGAAGTTGGCGGGCACGTCGGTGCGCGAGGTGGCGATCAGGTCGATCACCGTCTTGGTCTTGCCCAGAACGTTCACCATTTCGATGTGCCGCGCCTCCCAGTTGCCGTCGGCGTTCTGCTGGAAGTTGGAGTTCAGGAGCTGCTTCCAGAGCACCCCGTCCAGGTTGTGGAAGTCGATGCGCAGGGGCACGAACTCGTCTTTCCAGACGTACATCCGCAGGTAGGCGTAGGGGCTGTCCTGCGCCTTGGGCGTCAGCTTCAACACGTAGGCCGGCCGCCCGTCCCACTCTGCGTCGGGCAGGCGCTCGGCGGTGTAGTGCTCGGTGAACTGGCTGAAGCTCGTGATCTCGTCGTAGGTGAAGTCGGTGTTCATGAAGTTCTTGCCGCGGTCGGCCGCGGCGACCCGCCGCTCGCGCCCCAGCGCGGGCAGCCAGAGGAGGATGTCGGGGTCGCCCTTCTCGGGGGTGCGCGTGTAGAGCTTGGTGCCGGCCACGTCGGCCGGAGCCACGTACTCCAGGAGCTGCTCGGTCGCGTCCCCCGAATCCTTGACGAAGATCCGCATCTCGTTGGGGCGCTCCTCGCCACGGGGGTTCACCGTGGTCAGCCTCACCTGGGCCATACCCTGCTGGGTGCTCAAGGCCGAGTCACCCTTGACCCGTTCCAGGATCTGCGGCCCCGTGAGCGGATCGGCCTGCTGGGCGCCCGCCCACGCGGGCGCAAGGGTCACGAGGACTGCCAGCAGCAGCGCTGCCAGGCGATTCCTCCGGAACATCGTACGCACCTCCTGAAGACCGCGCGTCCACCGGCGCCCCGCCGGGCCGCGGGGTCCTGCGTGGCACCCCGGCCGGCCGCCGTTCCCCACCCTGCCTCACCGGCTCGAGGCTCCCGGCGCCACCGGCACCCGGCTCCGCACCCTCGCCTCAGGCAGGAGGCTGAGAACGGCCGGGAGCACCGTAAGGGCGCCCAGCGAGCTCACCACCATCGTCAACGCCAGCAGCCATCCGAGGGTGGCCGTCGCCTGCAGGCCGGAGAACATCAAGACGCCGAAACCCACCACCAGCGTGGCCGCGTTCACCACGACCCCTCGCCCGGTCCCGGTGAGCGTGGTCGCCAGCGCCTCCCCCTTCGTCGCGCCCCGCGAGACCTCCTGGCGGTACCGGCTCACCAGGTGGATCGAGTAGTCCACGCCGATGCCGATGGCGAGGCTGGCCACCATGGTCGTCACCACATCCAGGGGGACGCCCGCGTACCCCATCACCCCGAAGGTGACGGCCACGGTGAGCAGGAGGGGCACCAGGGCCACCAGGCCCAGAAGGGGCGAGCCGAGCAGCGCCGCGACGATCACCCAGACCACGCCCGCGGCCCAGCTCATGCTCCGCACCTGCCCCTCGGTGAACTGCTCCCCCAGGCGGAGCACCACCTTGGCCGTCCCGACCACCTGCGGGTCGATCCCGCGACCCTGGAAACGGTCCCGCACCGAGCTTTCGACCTGGCCGATGATGCGGGCCAGCTCCGCGGTGCCCACGTTGGCGATCCGGGCCGAGAGGTTCACCTTGCGGTAATCGTAGGTCACCAGGCCGTCGAGCCCGGCTCCCCCGGCGAACTCGAACAGGAGGAGCTCCTGGGCCACCGCCGGTCGGGTGTCGGGGATCCGGTAGGCCGCCGGATCGTCCCCGTTCAGGGCCCGGTTCACCTGTGCCACCACCCCGGCCACGGAGAGGGGCTGGCTCACCCCGGGGATGGCCGCGAGGTCGTTCTCGAGCTGTGCCAGGCGGCCGAGGAAGGCCGGATCCTTCACCCCGTCGGGCTCGCCGCTGTCGACCACCACCGAGATGGGCGTCGTCCCGCCGAAGAAGCGCTCCACCAGGCGCGTCCCCTCCACCACCGGGCTGCCCTGGCGGAAGTAGGACATCAGGTTGGTCTCCACCTGGAGGGCCGGGATCCCCCCCAGGCTGACCAGGAGGATTGCGGCACCCAGCCCCGTGATCCAGACGGGGCGGCGATGGCAGCCGGTGCCCACCCAGGTCAGCAGCCGCCAGGACCCGCCCGCGCCGCCGGCCGCCGGCCGTCGAAGATGCGCGGGGATGGGCCGGCTCACCAGCACCGCCGGGATGAAGGTGAGGGAGACCACCATCGCGAACAGGATCCCTGCGGCCGAGAAAAGGGCGAACTCGCGTACGGGCTGGATGAAGGAGGTCAGCAGGGAGACGAAGCCGGCTGCGGTGGTGAGGGCCGTCATGATCACCGGAACGGTGATGCCGGCCATGGTGGCCTCCACCGCCTCCCGCGGGCCGAGGCCGCGCCCCACCTCCTCGTAGTACCGGTTCATCATGTGGATGCCGGCCGCGCTCCCCATGGCGAGGAGGATCACCGGAATGATCATGGAGACGATGGTGAGGTCATAGCCGAGCGCGGCCATGAGCCCCACGGTCCACGTGACTGCGATGGAGACCGACGCCAGCGGCAGGATCAGGCCCCATGGGGTCCGGAAGGCCGCGAGGAGCAGGAGGATCACCGCCAGGGCCGCCAGGGGGGTGAGGACGCGCAGATCCGAGCGGATCACCCGGTCCGCATAGATTCCCATGTAG
The DNA here is from genome assembly GCF_001544015.1 of Limnochorda pilosa. GTDB lineage: Bacteria > Bacillota > Limnochordia > Limnochordales > Limnochordaceae > Limnochorda > Limnochorda pilosa. The sequence continues at coordinate 2,808,253 of NZ_AP014924.1, forward strand.
GGGTCGCCCACCAGGTACCAGCGGCCGCCCTGGCCCCGGTTCACCCGGGACTCCACCTCCGCCACGATCTGGTGAAACCGCTCGGGCGAGTAGGTGTAGGCTGGGTCCAGGGTGACGAGCATGGCCAGCGCCTCGCCGCCGGGAGATGCCAGCGCCCTTCCCTGCGGCGAGAAGAAGAGCCGCTCCCGGAAGCGGTCCACTTCGTCCTGGGTGCGGGGCACCTGGGCGGCAGCCGGCTCGATCTCGATGCCCAGGTCGCTGCCGCGGACCACCTGGAGGTTGAGGGGGGTGGTGACCGCCTTCACGCCTCGGATGGCGCCCAGGTCGCGGGCGACCCGGTCCACCTCGGCCAGCGCGCTGGGACGGAAGACGTCCTCGGCGGCAAAGAGAACCAGGAGCACGTCCTGGGATCCGAAGTCCTCCACGGCCTGGCGGAGCTCATCGATGACGGGATCGCCGCGGGGGAGCATCGAGTCCACGTCGGTCTCATACCCAATACGGGGGATGAAGGCGGCGAAGGCGAGGGTGATCACGACGATCGCCCCGATCACCCACCTGGGGTGCGAGGCGACCCACCGACCGACGCGCTCCATCCGCCAGGGCCTCCCAGACCGGCCGCTCGAGGGCATGTCCGGCCGGTTCAGTCATCGTCGCGGGCACATGCAAAACTATACCAACCCGCCCAGGTAGTGTCAACCGGAGAGCGCAGGCAAAAGGGGTCCTTACGAGGTTTCTACCGCTCGGCCGCCAGGAGGCACCAACCGCCCGCGGTTTCCGTCTCCTGGACCCGCAGGCCGGCCCCTTCCAGCGCGGCGTGGGCCTCTCCCTCCTGCCCCGCCGCGATGCCCGAGGCCAGGAGGAGCCCCCGGGGTGCCATCAGCCCGGCGATGGGCCCGGCCAGCTCGGCGAGGATGGACGTGAGCAGGTTGGCCACCACCAGGCGGGCCCCTGCGGACCGCTCTCTCCTAAGGAGGGTATCGGCCGCTCCCACGCTTCCCTCCAGTACCTCCACCGCCCACTGGAGCCGGTTCTGCTCGACGTTGGCGCGGGCCACCCGCACGGCCACGGGGTCGATGTCGCACGCCACCACGCGCCGGGCGCCCAGGAGCGCTGCGGCCATGGCCAGGATCCCCGACCCGGTGCCCACGTCGATCACCAGGTCCCCGGGGTGGAGGTGGCGCTGGAGCGCCTCGAGGCACAGGCGGGTCGTGGGGTGGGTGCCGGTGCCGAAGGCGAGGCCGGGATCGAGGACGATGGGCCGGGTGCCGGGCGGCGGATCGGCCGCCTCCCAGCTGGGCCGGATCCAGATGGCCCCGATCCGGAGCGGGTGGAAGAAGCGTTTCCAGCCCTCGGCCCAGTCCGCGCCGTCCACCTCTTCCTGTCGCAGGCGGGGCGCCCAGGATTGCAGACCCGAGGACGCCAGGCGGCCGAGGAGCTCCTCCAGGCCTGCCCCCACCCGTGCCGCGTCCTCCTGGGGGAAGTGGGCGGACACCGTCACCTTGCCGTCCTGGGGGGCGCCGTGCTCGGTGCCCCCGGCCCCCAGCGACCGCAGTCCTTCGGCCGCGGCCTCCTCGGCCTCGGCGGCCACCTCCAGGTCCACCCGCACCCAGCGCTCGGGGAGGGTCATGCTACTCCGCCTTCCGGAAAGCGTCGCGCATGCGATCGAAGAAGCCCCGATCCTCGTGCACCTGATCGCCGCCCGTGCGGGCGAACTGGCGGAGCAGCTCCCGCTGCGCCTCGGTGAGGTGGGTGGGCGTGACCACCTTCACCCGCACCAGCTGGTCACCCTTGCCGAAGCCGCGCAGGTCGGGCACGCCCTTCCCGCGCAGGCGGAAGGAGGTGCCCGTCTGGGTCCCCTCGGGAACCTTGAGCGTTACGGGCCCTTCCAGGGTGGGAACCTCGATCTCGTCGCCCAGGGCGGCCTGCACGAAGCTGATGGGGATCTCGCAGTGGACGTCGCGCCCTTCCCGGCGGAAGAACGGGTGCGGGCGGACGGTGACGAAGACGTAGAGGTCGCCGGGCGGGCCGCCCCGCTCTCCCGCCTCTCCCTCGCCGGCCAGCCGGATCCGCTTCCCCGCCTCGATGCCTGCGGGCACCTTCACCCGGATCCGCCGGGTGCGCTCCACCACGCCGGCCCCCTGGCACTCGCGGCACGCGGTCTCCGCCCACTTGCCCTCGCCCCGGCAGCGGGGGCAGGTCTGCACGTTGACGAAGCGGCCGAAGGGGGTCTGCTGCACCCGCCGGACCTGGCCCGTCCCCTGACACTCGGGACACGTGCGGATGGGCGTGCCCGGCTCGGCCTTGTTTCCATGGCAATGGGGGCAGACCTCGACCCGCGGCACGGAGATCTCGGTCTCCACGCCGAAGGCCGCCTCCTCGAAGTCGATCTCCAGGTCGTAGCGGAGGTCCGCACCCTTGACGGGCCCGCGGGCCCGCCGCCGCCCGCCGCCGCCGAAGAAGGCGTCGAAGAGGTCCTCGAAGCCGCCCAGGTCGCCCAGGCCCCCGAAGGGGTCGAAGCCGCCCGGACCCGCGCCGCCCGGACCCGCCCCGGCGCCCTCGAAGGCCGCGTGGCCGAAGCGATCGTAGGCCGACCGCTTCTCCGGGTCCGACAGGACCTGGTACGCCTCGGTGGCCTCCTTGAACTTCTCGGCCGCCTGGGGATCGTTCTTGTTGACGTCCGGGTGGTACTGGCGGGCCAGCCGGCGGTAGGCCTTCTTGATCTCCTCGGGCCCCGCCGACCGGTCGACACCCAGAACCTCGTAGTAGTCCCGTTTACCGGGCATTCCGTTCAGGCACCTTTCTCCTTCGGCTCAGGCTCGTCCTTGACGTGGTAGTCCGCGTCCACCACGTTGGGGTCGCGCCCCGGCTCCCCGTCGGGGCCGGCGCTGGCCGCCTGGGGCCCGCCCGCGGTGCCCGCCCCGGAACCGCCGGCGCCTTCCCCGGCAGCGGCGCCCTGGGCCTGGTAGATGCGGGTGGTCACCTGGTAGAGCGCCTGGCTCAAAGCCTCCTGCTTCGCCTTGATGGCCTCCACGTCCTCCCCGCCCATCGCCTTGCGCAGCGCCTGCACCGCCGCGTCGATCCGGCTGCGGTCGTCGGAGGTGACCTTGTCGCCCAGGTCTTTCAGGCTCTTCTCGGCCGAGTAGATGAGGCCGTCGGCCGCGTTCCGCTGCTCGATGAGCTCCCTCTTCTTCCGGTCCTCCTCGGCGTGCTTCTCGCTCTCCTCGACCATCCGCCTGATGTCGTCCTCGGAGAGGCTGCCCCGGGAGGTGATGGTGATCCTCTGCTCCTTGCCCGTCCCCAGGTCCTTGGCCGAGACGTTGACGATGCCGTTGGCGTCGATGTCGAAGGAGACCTCGATCTGGGGCACGCCCCGGGGGGCCGGGGGGATCCCCGCCAGCTGGAACCGGCCCAGGGTGACGTTGTCGGCCGCCATGGGCCGCTCGCCCTGGAGCACGTGGACCTCCACCGTGGTCTGGTGGTCGGCGGCGGTGGTGAAGACCTGCTTCTTGCTGGTGGGGATCGTGGTGTTCCGCTCGATGAGCCGGGTCATCACGCCGCCCAGGGTCTCGATGCCCAGCGAGAGGGGTGTCACGTCCAGGAGGACGATGTCGTGCACCTCGCCCACCAGCACACCGGCCTGGATGGCCGCGCCGACGGCCACGCACTCGTCGGGGTTGATCCCCTTGTGGGGCTCCTTGCCGAAGAGCTCCTTCACCGTCTCCTGCACGGCGGGGATGCGGGTGGAGCCGCCCACGAGGAGGACCTTGTCGACCTGCGACGGCTGCAGCCCGGCATCCTCCAGGGCGCGCCGCACCGGACCGACGGTGGCCTCGACCAGGTCGCGGGTCATCTGGCTGAACTGGGCCCGGCTGAGGGTGAGGTCCAGGTGGAGCGGGCCGTTGGCCCCTGCGCTGATGAAGGGCAGGTTGATGGTGGTCTGCTGGAGCCCGGAGAGCTCGATCTTCGCCTTCTCCGCGGCCTCCTTCAGGCGCTGCAGCGCCATCCGGTCCTGGCGGAGGTCGATGCCGTACTGCCTGCGGAACTCCTCGGCCATCCAGTCGACGACGCGCTGGTCGAAGTCGTCGCCGCCCAGGTGGTTGTTGCCGCTGGTGGCCTTCACCTCGAAGACCCCGTCGCCCAGCTCCAGGATGGAGATGTCGAAGGTCCCCCCGCCCAGGTCGTAGACCGCGATGATCTGGCTCTGCTCCTTGTCCAGACCGTAGGCCAGGGCGGCCGCGGTGGGCTCGTTGATGATGCGAAGCACCTCGAGCCCCGCGATGCGGCCCGCGTCCTTGGTCGCCTGCCGTTGGGCGTCGGTGAAGTAGGCGGGAACGGTGATGACCGCCTGCGTCACCTTCTCGCCCAGGTACGCCTCGGCGTCCTGCTTGAGCTTGCCCAGGATCATCGCCGAGATCTCCTGGGGCGTGTACGCCTTGCCGTCGATCCGGACCTGGTGGTCGGACCCCATCTTCCGCTTGATGGAGCTGACGGTTCGATCCGGGTTGCTGACGGCCTGGCGCTTGGCCACCTGGCCCACCAGACGCTCGCCGTCCTTGGAGAAACCCACCACCGACGGCGTGGTGCGGCTTCCTTCCGAGTTGGGGATGACGACGGGCTCACCGCCCTCCATGACGGCCACCACCGAGTTGGTCGTCCCCAGGTCGATGCCCACGACCTTAGCCAATGCCGTTGCCTCCTTCACCCTCAGGACCCTGCGCGACGCGCACCATGCTGGGACGGATCACTTTCGATCGAAAGAGATAGCCGCGCTGCAATTCTTCCACGACGCTCCCGGGCTCATTCTCCGGGGCCTCCACCCGCTCCACGGCCTCGTGGAACCTGGGATCGAAGGCCCGTCCCACGGCCTCCACCGGTTGGAGCCCCACCTTCTCCAGTGCCGCGCGAAGTTGATCGTAAACCATCTTCACGCCTGTGGCCAGGACTTCGGCGCCGTTTGGGTCGGGAGGGCTCCCCGCCGGAACCGCGGCCAGGGCGCGCTCCAGGTTGTCCAGGATCGGCAGGATCGCCCGCACCATCTCCTCCTCGGCCCGCTCCTGCCACTCGGCCCGCTCCCGCTCGGTACGCCGGCGGAAGTTGTCGAAGTCCGCCTGGAGCCGGAGGAACCGGTTCCACACCTGCTGCCGGGTGGCCTCCGCCTGCTCGTACCGGCGCTGTGCCTGTTCCAGCTCGGCCTGCAGCGCCTGCACGACCTGCTCCGCGCCGCGGCCCTCTCGGGCGCCGGACTCCTCCGGGACCTCGCCGGCTTCGTCCGGCTCCCCGGGGACCGGCTCGGGCCCGGGCTGGTCCGTCCCCCGCTCCTCGGGTGCGACCGGCTCCTCCAGGACCTTCGGACGCTCGTCACCCTGCTCCGACATGCGCTTCCCTCCCGTGAGGCCGCCGCCGTTCCGACCCGCGGCAGCCACGAAAAAGGGCCCCGCAGGACCCTGTCGCAGGACGCCCCTTCGCCCCGGGGACGGCTCAGGTCCGACCCCGGCGCCCCTGCTCGGCCAGCGTCTGGCTCAGCTCCTCGGCCACCAGGCTCACCACCGCCACCACCCGGCCGTAATCCATCCGGGTGGGGCCGAGGACGCCGATCTCGCCCACCACGCGCCCGTCCACCTCATAGGTCGCGGTCACCAGGCTGCACCCCTGGAGCGGGCCGGGCCCGTTCTCCTGCCCGATGCGGATGACGAGGCCGCCCTTGGTCCCCCCCGACAGGGTGCTCAGCAGCTCCTCCCTCTGCTCGAGGAACTCGAGCAGGGGCCGGAGCCGCTGCACGTCGCGGAACTCCGGCTGGTGAACGAGGTTGACGACCCCCTCCAGGTAGACCCGCTCGTCCCCGGTGTCGGCCAGGGCCTGCTGCAGGAGCGACGCCGCCCCCTCGAAGAGGTCGGGATCGTTCAGGGCATCGGCCATCTGCTGCAACACCGTGCGCCCCACGTCCCGGAGGGTGACGCCCTCCAGGCGCTCGTTGAGCAGGCCTGCCACCCGGGCCAGCTCCTGCACGGTCCAAGCCCGCCGCGTCTCCACCATGCGGTGCTCGACCATGCCGGGGAGCGCCACGAGGATCACCAGCACGGCCCGGGGCTCCAGCGGCACCAGCTCCACCCGCCGCAGCACGGCGTCATCGATGCTGGGCATGACGGCGACGCTGGCGTACCGGGTCAGCGACGCAACCACGTGGGACGTGGAGCGAGCCAGCTCCTCGAGAGCGGCCCGCCCGGCAAGCTCCGCCGCGACGGCGCGCCGCTCGGCCTCGTCCAGGGCCGCGGGCGACATCAGGCCGTCCACGTAGTAGCGGTAGCCCAGATCCGAGGGAATGCGCCCCGCGGAGGCGTGGGGCTGCTCCAGGTACCCCAGCTCCTCCAGGTCGGCCATCTCGTTCCGGATGGTGGCCGGCGAGACGCCGAGGCCGTACTTGCGCGCGAGGGTACGAGACCCCACCGGCTCCGCGGTGAGGATGTAGTCGTCGGTCACGGCCTGTAGGATGCGCATCTTGCGAGTGTCCACGACGGGCTCACCCTCGGCGCTAGCACTTGACGTGTGCGAGTGCTAACGTGCTAGGGGCAGCATAGCATCGGGCCCCCACGCTGTCAAGGCGGGCGCCGCCGCGGCGCGTGGGGGCCGGGGGTCCTGCCGGGCGGGCGTTCGCTTCGACCCTCCAGGTCTCCGCTCACTCTGCACGGGCCCCGCTCCGCCATCCTGGCTCCGCCGGGCCCGTGAGGCCGCCCGGCAGGACCCCCGGCCCCCACGCGCGCGGCTCCGCGCAGGGGCAAATCGGTGGTTCGTGTTGGCCGTCCCGGCACGGCGCCGTAGGGTCCCCCGAGGAGGCTCCTCGGGGGGACGATCGCACGGATCCGGTGGCGTGGTTCACATCCCTCCTCCTGCTCCCTGAAGAGATAACCAAGGCACAAGATGGTATAATGTCACCGATGGAACGCTGGAACGCGGCTGGCACGACCATATTCGAACCGAGGAGGAGAAACGTCCGTGCCTTCACCGTTTCCGGGAATGGATCCGTACCTGGAATCGCCCGAGTTCTGGCCCGGAGTACATCACCTCCTGATCAGCACGATTCTGGAGATCCTCAACCCCGCGCTCCTGCCGCGTTACGCCTGCCGCGTGGAAGAGCGGGTCTACGTCGCCCCGGACCCTTACCCCAGCCTGGCTCGGGTGCGGCTACCCGACGCGCACGTGGCGCCCGTGCTGGGAACCGGAGGTGGCACAGCGCCCTCAGGAGAGGCCTTCGCCGTCACCTCCGAGGGGGCTTCGTGGTTCGAGGTCGAGGAGACGACCGAGCCACTGCGCGAGGCCTATCTGGTGATCCGCACCCGGGACGGCAGCGACGTCGTCACCGTGATCGAGGTGCTCTCGCCCGCCAACAAGAACCCCGCCGCAGCCACTCGCGCCGAGTACCTGGAGAAACGGCGGGAGGTGCTCGAGAGCCAGGCCCACTTGGTCGAGATCGACCTGCTTCGGGGAGGGCGGAGACCCGTGCGGGTCTTCGGCCCTGAGGGCGACGTGTACGCGGTGTACGTGAATCTGGCTCCCGTGCGACGCAAGACGAGAGTCCTGATGTGGCCGGTCTCGAGACCCATCCCGGCGGTTCCGATCCCCCTCCGCGCCGATGACCCACCGGTTCAGTTGGACCTGCAGCGGGCCGTCGCACTCACCTACGCACGCGGCGCGTACCACGCCTTGATCAAGTACCACAAGCCTCCCATCCCGCCTCTGGGGCCCGACGCCGCCGCCTGGGCTGAGAGACTCCTGGCGGCTCTTGACAAACCTCCAGGCGGTTTGGAGGGACCGCTTCAGTAAGCTTTCCGATCGTCCCGCAGGAAGGCCATGAACACCTGGTTGGCTACGGGCAGGCCCCGCCGGGAGAGCCGGATCCGCTCGCCCGTGTCCTCCAGCAAACCCTGCTCGCTCAGGCCCTGGATGGCCCCGCCGTACACCTCGTCCAGGGTGCGGCCGAAGCGGGCCTGGAACGCCCGGCGCGCCACCCCTTCCCGGGTGAGCCGGAGCCCCATCAGCATCGTCTCGTCCATCTCCAGGTCGGGTGTCACCGGCTCCTCGGTGGTCAGGGGGAGCCGGCCGGCAGCCAGCGCGGCCTCGTAGGCGGGCAGGGGCCCCAGGTTGGCCCGTCGCACCCCGCCCCAGAAGCCGTGCGCGCCCGGCCCCAGCCCCAGGTAGGGCCCGTTCCGCCAGTAGATCAGGTTGTGCCGGCACGCGTGGCCCGGGCGGGCGAAGTTCGAGACCTCGTACTGGGCCAGCCCCGCGGCCTCCAGGGTGTCGATGGCCTCCAGGTACATGGCCAGCTCCGCCTCCTCGCCCGGCAGGGGAAGCCGGCCCTGCTGGTGCCACCGGTAGAAGGGGGTCCCCTCCTCGATGATGAGGCCGTAGCAGGAGAGGTGGTCGGGTTCCAGGGCCAGGGCCCGGCGAAGGGTCTCCCGCCAGCCCGCCAGGGTCTGGCCGGGGAGGGCGAAGATCAGGTCGAGGTTGAGGGAGGGAATCCCGGCCTCCCGAGCAAGGGCCACGCTGGTTTCGATCGCGGCCGCGTCGTGCTCGCGCCCCAGCCGCCGGAGGAGGGTGTCGTCGAAGACCTGGGCACCCAGGGAGATCCGGGTGACCCCCGCCTCCCGCAGGGCGGCCAGCTTCTCAGGGGTAAGCGTGCCCGGGTTGGCCTCCACGCTGATCTCGGCGCCGGGGGCCACGGCGAAGCGGTCGCGCACCATGCGGAAGAGGCGCTCGATCTGCCGGGGCTCCAGGGTGGTGGGGGTGCCTCCGCCCAGGTAGACGGTGTCGACAGCCGCGCGGCCCCCGGTCGCCCGGGAACCCCCTGCCGGCACGCCCAGGCGCCCCACCCAGAGGTGCGCCTCCCGCTCCAGGTGGTCCAGGAACCGATCGCGCTCGGGCCCGCGCAGCCGGAAGGAGTTGAAGTCGCAGTAGTAGCACTTGCGGATGCAGAAGGGCACGTGGACGTAGAGCCCCCGCTCCGGGCGACCGAGCGCCCCCGGGGCGGCGGCCTGGCCCGGCTCCACCCGGAGGGCGGCCGATCCGCCTGGCGCGCTCAATCGATGCGCAGGACGGCCATGAAGGCCTCCTGCGGCACTTCCACGTTGCCCAGGTGCTTCATCCGCCGCTTGCCCTCCTTCTGTTTCTCCAGGAGCTTCCGCTTGCGAGTGATGTCGCCGCCGTAGCACTTGGCCAGCACGTCCTTCCGCAGGGCCCGCACCGTCTCCCGGGCGATCACCCGCCCCCCGATGGCCGCCTGGATGGGCACCTCGAAGAGCTGGCGGGGAATGACCTCCCGCAGCTTCTGGGTCAGCTGGCGGCCCCGCTCGTACGCCTTCTCCCGGTGGACGATGGCCGAGAGGGCGTCCACGGGCTTGCCGCCGATGAGCACCTCGAGCTTCACCAGGGAAGAGGCCCGATAGCCGTCGAAGCGGTAGTCCAGCGAGGCGTAGCCCCGGGATCGGGACTTGAGCCGGTCGAAGAACTCGAGCAGGATCTCGGCCAGGGGCAGGCGGTACTCCAGGCGGGCCCGCTCGGGCCCCACGTACTCCAGGGTGAGGAACTCCCCCCGGCGCTCCTGGCAGAGCTCCATGATGGGCCCGATGTACTCCTGGGGCGTCAGGATGGTCGCGTGCACGAAGGGCTCCTGGATCTCCTCGATGCGCGCCGGGTCGGGGAGCTCGGCCGGGTTCCGCACCTCCACCGTCTCGCCCTTCCGGCTCACCACCCGGTAGACGACGCTGGGTGCGGTGGTCACCAGGTCCAACCGGAACTCGCGCTCCAGCCGTTCCTGGATGATCTCCATGTGCAGGAGCCCCAGGAAGCCGCACCGGAAGCCGAAGCCCAGCGCCACCGAGGTCTCGGGCTCGTAGACCAGGGCGGCGTCGTTGAGCTGGAGCCGGGCGAGGGCGTCGCGCAGGTCTTCGAAGGCCTCGTTCTCCACAGGGTAGAGACCGCAGTAGACCATGGGCTTCGCGGGCTGGTAGCCGGGCAGCGGCTCCCGGGCGGGCCGGGCGGCCAGGGTGACCGTGTCACCCACCCGGCAGTCGGTGACGTCTTTCATGCTGGCCATGACCGCCCCCACCTCGCCCGCGGCCAGCTCCTCCACCGCCACCAGCGCCGGCCGGAAGACGGCCAGGTCGCTCACCTCAAAGTCGCGCCCCGTCTGCATGAGCCGGATGGTATCGCCCCGCCGGAGGGCGCCCTCCACCACCCGCACGTAGGCCACCACACCCCGGTAGCTGTCGAAGTGGGAGTCGAAGACCAGGGCCCGCAGGGGCGCCTCCGGGGCGCCTTTGGGCGGGGGGACCCGCTCGACGATGGCCTCCAGGACCTGGTCTACCCCCTCGCCCGTCTTGGCGCTCACCCGGAGCGCGCCTGAAGCGTCGAGCCCCACGCTCTCCTCCAGCTCGCGTATGACCTTGTCGGGGTCGGCGTTGGGGAGGTCGATCTTGTTGATGACGGGGATGATCTCCAGGTCGTGCTCCAGGGCCAGGTAGAGGTTGGCCAGGGTCTGGGCCTCGATGCCCTGGGACGCGTCGATCACCAGGAGCGCGCCCTCGCAGGCGGCCAGGCTGCGGGAGACCTCGTAGGAGAAGTCCACGTGCCCCGGGGTGTCGATGAGGTTGAGGACGTACCCCTCCCCGTCGGGCCGCCGGTAGTTGAGGCGTACGGCCTGCATCTTGATGGTGATGCCCCGCTCCCGCTCCAGGTCCATGGTGTCCAGGACCTGCTCGGTCATCCTGCGCGGATCGATGGTGCCCGTCCGCTCCAGCAGGCGGTCGGCCAGGGTGGACTTGCCGTGGTCGATGTGGGCAATGATACAGAAGTTGCGAAGGCGCTCCCGTGACGTCATCGAGACCCTCCCGCTCCGTCCAACGCGACCTATTATAGCAGGAGTTCGTCCTCCCGGAGACGAAGCTGCACGCCCGGCGGCACGCGTGCGGGCGGGCGGCGGGAAGCCGTAGCCGGATCGGAGGAGCCGACGCCTCTTGAGTAGAGCAGCCGGGCTGGCCCGGGCGGCCAGCGGCACCATGGTCCTCATCCTTCTCAGCCGCCTGCTGGGGTTCGTGCGCGAGCGGGCGGTGGCCGAGGTCTTCGGCCGCACGTGGCAGACCGACGCCTTCCGGGCCGCCTTCCACATCCCGGACCTCATGTACTTCCTCCTGGTGGGTGGGGCCCTGTCGGCCGCGTTCATCCCCGTCTTCTCCCAGTACCTGGCCACCCGCGACGAGGAGGAGGCCTGGCGGGTGGCCAGCTCCTTCCTCAACCTGGTGGTGGGCCTCCTGCTCCTCTTCGCCGTCCTGGGCATGCTCTTCACCCCGGCTCTGGCGCCGCTGGTGGCCTACCGCTTCACGGGCCAGGAGCGCGAGCTCCTCATCCACCTGATGCGCCTCATGTTCCCGGCGGTCTTCCTCACCGCGCTGGCGGGGCTGGGCATCGGGGTGCAGAACGCGTACCAGCGCTTCGTCTTCCCCATGCTGGGGCCCATCGTCTACAACCTGGGGATCATCCTGGGCGCGTACCTGCTGGGGCCCCGCATCGGCATCGACGGGCTGGCATACGGTACGGTGGCGGGCGCGTTCGGAAACGTCCTCATCCAGGCCCCCTTCGTGCTGCGCAAGGCCCGCTGGCGCCCCATCCTCGAGTGGGCCCACGAGGGCATGCGGGAGATCCTGCGGCTCATGGGGCCGGCACTCATCGGGCTCTCGGTGGCCCAGGTGAACCTCATCGTCAGCACCAACCTGGCCTCGGCCCTGAGCGAGGGGAGCATCACCGCCCTCAACATGGCGAACCGGCTCATGCAGTTCCCGCTGGGGGTCTTCGCCATGGGGATCTCCACCGTGCTCTTCCCCTCCATGAGCCGCCTGGCCGCCCTGGGCCGGGCGGACGCCCTGCGCGACACCTTCAGCCGGGGGCTGAGGATCATCCTCTTCGTCACCGTTCCGTCCGCGGTGGGGCTCGCGGTGCTGGGAGAGCCGCTCATCCGCCTGCTCTTCCAGGCAGGCGCCTTCGGTGCCCGCGACACCGCGGCCACCTACGAGGCCCTGCTCTACTATACCCCGGCGCTCATCGGCCTCTCGGGCGTCCAGATCGTCACCCGGGTCTTCTACAGCCTTCACGACACCCGCACCCCCGTGCGGGTAAGCCTCTTCGCCCTGGGCACGAACACACTGCTCAGCCTCCTCTTCCTGCACCGTACCTCCATGGCCCACGCCGGCCTGGCCCTGGCCTACTCCATCACCACCCTGCTCAATCTGGGGCTTTATCTTCTCATCCTGCGCCGGCGCCTGAGACGGATCGAGGGCGGCAGGCTCGCCCGGGGCACCGCCGCGAGCCTGGCGGCCTCAGGCCTGATGGCCCTGGCGGTCTGGGGGGTGCACGGCCAGGTGGCCTCCCGGGTGGATCTGGCCACCCTGAGCGGCCGGTTGGTGGAGACGCTGGCCCCGGTGGCCGTGGGCGTGGTCGTCTACGGGCTGGCGAGCCTGCTCCTTCAGGGGGAGGAGACCCGCTCCCTTCTCAGGCTCGTCCGCCGCGAGAAGGTGACAGGAGCCCCGGAGGAGACCGGTTAGGAGCGGCCGGCAGCCGGCCGGGATCGGACCGGCTCCGGAAAGAGACGATCCGAAAGGAGCGGATGGGCGTGGTGGTTTCCATCCACACGCTCGCGGGCGCCGCCCTGGGCGCCCTCACGGGCAACCCGCTGGGCGCCTTCCTCACCGGAGCGGCCAGCCATGCAGCCCTGGACGCGGTGCCCCACACCGACTACCGCACCGCCGCCCCGGGGGTGGTGGACGGCCTCCTGGGTCTTGCCTTCCTCACCTGGCTCGCGCTCGTCCACCCCGGCGGTGCGGCCGGTACCGCGGCCCTCTGGGGCGGCATCGGCGGCATGCTCCCCGACACCGAGGTGGCCGTCTCGCACCTCTTCTTCAAGGGCCGCATGAAGATGCACTTCCCCAGCCACTCGGGGCTCACGCCCCACCCCCAGGTGCCTCCGCCCCGGGGCGTTTGGACCCAGGCGATCGCGCTGGTGCTGGCCGTCGTCCTGCTGGCGGCCCGGCTGGCCTAGGGCGTCTCCCGGCCCTCGGCCGCCGGTGGGCCCGAGCGGGCGCCCGCGGCCAGCACCGCTTCCGCCAGGCTCTCGGCCAGGAGCTCGGCGGCGGCGTCGGCCTCCTCCTGGGTGTTGTGGTACGAGCCCACCTCCACCAGCAGGGCGTGCGGGTGGAGCTCCTGGTTGTACCTCCGGCTGGGCACCTGCAGGATCCGGTCGAGCAGACCGGGCGTCCGCTCGTTCATCATCCGGGCCAGCGTCTGGGCGAACGCCAGGTTCTGCCGCCAGCCCGGGTGGGGCAAGCCGGACGTCACGGCGGTGGCCACCACCAGGGTGACCCGGGCCACCTTCCGGCCGCCCACGGTGGCCGTCATGTCCGCCGGCGTGTCGCGGTGGAGGTCGATGACGGCCCGGATCGACGGGTGCTGCCGCAGCAGCGCCGCCACGGCCCGGCCGGACTCCAGGTAGGCGCTGGGGTGGGAGGGGTAGTCGTAGACACCTGTGTCGTGCAGCGCGGGAACCCCGCGGGCCTCCAGCGCCTGAGCCAGAGCCGCGCCCGCCCGCACCACGCCCGTCTCGCGGCTGTTGAACCGGTGGTAGCTCGCGGCCGGCAGCAGCTCCCTGCCCGGCTCACGGTACGTTTCCGACGTGTGGGAGTGGTAGATGAGCACCAGAGGCTCCCCGGGCGCGCCGGGGACCAGACGCGGGGGTTCCGGCGCAGGCGCGGGCGGCTCAGGGGGCGCCGGTTGCCTGCCACCGCCCGGGAGATCCGCGCCCCCGGGCCTCTCGCTGACGGCCGGGGCGGCTGCCTCCCGGCTCAACAGGGGGAGTTCACTTATCAGCATCCACTGCGGAAGCCGCCTGGACACATCCCTCAGCCAGGCACGCGCCTCCGCCCACACCCCTCCGGCCTCATCGGGGCCTGACGCCCCGCCGGATCCGACGCCCAGCGACGCGGCCCCCCCACCGGGATCCGCCGGCGGTGCGCCTGTGTGCGGGGCCGCCCGCGTCACCAGTCGGGCCGCCGTGGTGGCATCGGGATGGACCCACCGCGCCAGAGGTGCCCCCGTCGCCTCCCAGTAGGGTGCCAGGTGGCGGACCAGGGCGCCGTCCCCCAGGAAGGGCAGGACCAGGAGCGCCACGAGGGTCATCGCTGCCCAGGCGGGCACGGGCCAGGCCCGAAGACGGCGCCGGAGCCGGGGCCTCAGGCTGCGAGCCAGCACGCCCATCCGGGCTCGGGGCCGGCCGGGCCGGCCGCCCCACTTCAGGGCGGGACGCCGGCCCGCCACCGGGCGGGGAGCCCAAGCCACCCGCGGGAGCGAGCGTACCCGCACCTGGAACTGGAACCCTCCGCGGCCGCGCAGGCGGCCGCCCGGGCGCGGCGCGCCCGGTCGAATCCTGCGGAGCACCCCCGCCCACTTCCTGGGGCGCAGGGCGCGGGAGGCCAACGCCATCCCCATCCCCCCCGCTCTTGGTCCATGCCTATGCAGGGGGGACGAGCCCCAGACACTTCCAGGGTGGTCCTGCCAGGCGGACTCGCCAAGTCCCGCCACGGACCCTCCCGGCGGGACGAGCACCTCTGCCCGGCACACCCTTCGACGTCTGAGGCATACCGGGGACCCGGGCCCCATATCTTCAAGCGGACGTGAGACAGGCACGGGAGGTCGGTGGAACGCCATGGATCCCCGCGGCAACCGGCGGCTCATCCGGATGGTGGGGGCGGGCCTCCTGCTGGTCTGCTCGGCATGGACGGCGGCACCGGCGCTCGCCCAGGAGCCCGGCGACGAAGCCCCTTCATACGGTCCGGGTGAGACCCTCTGTGGGGAACCAATGGTGCTGCGTCTGGGCGAGCCCGCCGCGACCGATCCCGACGTGCGGACCCTCCAGGAACGCCTGCGGGACCTGGGGTGGTACGACGGCCCCCTCGACGGGCACTTCGGACCCCAGACCGCCGAGGCGGTCCGGCGGTTCCAGCAGGGCGCGGGCCTGGACCCCACCGGGATGGTGACCGGCGCCACCTGGAGGGCGCTGGCCGGCGACATGGTCCTTCCCGCCGCGGCCGGCCCCTCCGAGGCCCCCCGGGGAGAGCTTTCGATTGTGATCGACACGAACGAGCGGACCCTCACGCTCTTCAGCGACGGCAAGCCGTACAAGGCGTACCCGGTGGCGGTGGGGACCGGGGAGACGCCCAGCCCCGTCGGCGAGTGGCTCATCGTCCACAAGGACTCGGGGTGGGGGGACGGCTTCGGCACCCGGTGGCTCGGCTTGAACGTGCCCTGGGGCATCTACGGAATCCACGGGACCAACAAGCCCTGGTCCATCGGCACGCGGGCCAGCCACGGCTGCATCCGCATGTTCAACCGGGACGTGGAGGAGCTCCACCGCTGGGTGCCCCTGCGCACGCCGGTGCGCATCGTGGGGCCCCAGCCCAAGCTTCGCTTCGACCGCGCCCTGCAGCCGGGCGCCACCGGCACGGACGTGGTCCAGGTGCAGCTGCGGCTGAAGGAGCTCGGGTTCGATCTGGGCCTCGCGGACGGGCGGTACGGGCCCAAGACGGAGGAGGCCGTGCGGGCGCTCCAGCGCTTCTACGGCCTTCCCGAGGACGGGCGGACCTACGACGACGTCTACTTCGTGCTGGGTCTGAGACGGGTGCCCTGAGAGGCGGGGCGCACCCGGTGGGAGGGACGGCCGAAGGATGGGTGCGGCACGCAGGATCGTCCGCGCAAGGAGTCTCGCGCCCTGGATCGCCCTCGCGCTCCTGGCGCTCGTGGGTGGGACCGCGGGCTGGTACGTCTGGCTCCGGACGCCACCCCTGGTGGTGGGCGACGTGGAGATCCGGCCCAACGCGCCCATCGACCCGCAGCGCACCTACCGGCTGGAGCTCTGGGAGGAGAACGTGGTGCTGTCCGGAGCCGGCACCACGTACCGGACCTCCCTGGAAGAGCGGGTGGAAGCCTTTCGCAAGAGCTACCCCAACGTGACCGTGGATGTGGAGCTCTTCCCGCCAGGAGAGGCCGCCGACCGGCTCCAGGCCGCCCTGGCCTCGGGGCGGCCGCCGGACATCTACGGCAGCCTCACCCCCCGCCTCTACGATCGGACCTACCAGGTTCCCGTGGAGCGCTTCCTGCCGAAGCCATCCCGAGAGGGCATGCCCACCTTCCTCCCTTCGGCCTGGCACGCCCTCTCGGCCGAGGGGCACGTGTGGGGATGGCCCCGGTGGGTCCGGTTCGTCACCTGGGCCGGCCACCGGGGGCTCCTGGCGTCCGCGGGCCTGGACGTGGACCGGGCCGCCCGGGAGGGCTGGACCACCCCCGAAGCGCTCTCCGTTCTCTCCCAGGTGGGCGAGGGCCGACTCCCCGGCCTCTTGGTCCACCCGACCGCTCCCGATCTCTTCCAAGGACTCATGGTGGCCGCGGGACAGGGGTCGGTGCTGGAGGCAGGGAGCCTGGCCTGGACCCGCGAGGCGATGGCCGATGCCGCCTCCTTCCTGCTGGCGGCCCGCGAGCGCGCCCGCATGCCCCGCTCCCTGGACACCGCGGCGCGGGAGCGGGTCACCCGTTTCGCCCAGGGGCGCGCCGGGGCCATCGCCCCGGTGCCCCCCCAACTCGCAGCCCACCTGCTTCGGACGTTGTCCACCGAGGGCCTGGTCCTGCTGCCCCCGCCCCGCCCCGAGGGAGCACCCCTGCAGGTCCCTGGCGAGGTGTCCGCTTACCTCGTCTTCCGGCAGGCGCCCTATGCGGGGGACGGGCAGACCCGGCTCGCCATGGAGCTGGCCCGTTTCCTCATCCAGTCCAAGGATGCGTGGGTGAGCGCCCAGTTCCCGGCGGTACCGGCCCTCACCGAGGACCTTGCCATCTGGCGGGACGAGGCGCCGTGGAACGAGGCCGCCGGCCAGGCGCTTCTGGGGTGGGCGGACGCGGCCGCTTACGCCTCCCTGGATCCGGCCGAGGCGACGGTGGAGGCGCAGGTGGAGAGCCAGGTGCTGGCCCCGGCCCTGCAGGAGCTCTGGACGAGCAACGACGCGGCCGCCTGGGCGGAGAAGCTTCGCCGGACCCTGGAAGACCAGGTGCCCGAACCCGGCGGCTGATCCTCACGAGAGGTAGCTCAGCACCTCGTCCATGTCCAGGGCGGGATGGAGGGCCACGTTGAGCCCACCGGCCACCACGTTGGCCAGGCTCTCCACCAGGTCGTCCACCTCGCGGGGCGTCACGATCATGGAGTTGAGGTAGGGCGCCAAGAGGCGCTCAGCCACGCGGCCCGTGGGCTGGCCCATCTGGGAGAGGCCGTCCTCCACCAGGGTGAGCGCCCGGACCACCGTGGGGACGCCCACGGCCAGCACGGGGATGCCCAGCGACTGGGGGGTGATCCCCCGGCGGCGGTTGCCCACGCCGGACCCGGGGTGAATGCCCGTATCGGCGACCTGGATGGTGATCCCCAGCCTCCGGCTCTCCCGGGCGGCCAGCGCGTCGATGCAGATGACCAGCTTCGGATTCAGCCGGTCCACCAGCGCCTGGATGACCTCGCTGGTCTCGATGCCCGTCAGGCCGAGCACGCCGGGGGCGATGGCCGCCACCGGCCGCATGCCCCCCCGCTTCTCGGGCGGCACCATCCGGTGGAGGTGCCGGGTGATGGTGAGCCGGCCCACCACCTTCGGCCCTAGGGAGTCCGGCGTGGCGTTCCAGTTGCCGAGCCCCACCACCAGGGCCTCGTCCTCGGAGCCCACGCCCAGGCCCTGGAAGAAGCGCTGCAGCTCCTGGGCCAGCACCTGGCCGACCTTCTCTTCCGCCTCCACGCTGCGGCTGCGAAGCTCGGGCGCCTCCAGGGTGGAGTAGTGTCCCGGCAGCTTCCCCATCCGGCGGGCGCCCTCCTCGCTCTCGATGAAGACGCGGCTCAGGGTGACGCCGTCCTGCTCCTGGGTGTCCACCGTGACGCCCGGGATCTCGGGCGGCTCCTCCTCCTTCACCAGGACCTGGTGCGCCTCCAGGGCCAGGTCCGACAGGGCCTCCCAGGTCTCCGCCTCCTCGAGCAGGCGACGCAGGGCGTCGTCGGCCACGCTCACGGGACCACCTCCGCGCGCTCCGGCCCAACCGCCCGCTGACCGGACGGGCTGGGCCGGAATCGATGCGATCGTCGCCGTTAGGCTGTCCGTGGCAGGGCCTGCCGATTCCCGGCCTTCAAAGGCCGATCGCCCAGGTGATCTCGCCTTCCCGGTCGATCGCCACGTGGGCGCCCACGCTCAGGCCGATGGGCGTGCGGTAGCGGATGAGGAGCCCGCCCCCTGCCGTCCAGGCAGTGGTGCCCGTCTGCCCGGGCGGCCCCAGGAGTCCTTCCTCCCCGAAGGCCCCCCACTCGGCGAAAGCTCCCACCCGCACCGAGGGACCAAGCTCCCGCAGAACCTCCACCCCGCCCGAAGCGTAGGCCCTCGAAGGCAGCACCGGTGCAGCGATCCGCTGGCCGGTGGCACCCCCGGGCAGGAACCGCCGGTGGAAGGGCGTCGTCGCCGTGGCCCAGCCGCCCTCGGCCTTCAGGGCCAGGAGCCACGTGGCATCGGACGCCATGGGCCGGACCAGGCCCTGCTCTGCCTGCAGCCGGCCGAAGCCGGTACCGCCTCCCCCCAGCGGGTGGGCGTAGAACCCGTCGAGCCCGAGCCGGTATCCCGACGTGGGCCAGGCTGGCGTGTCCAGGCTGCTCCAGGTGAGGCGGGCGAAGGTCGCCCCCTCCTGCCCTTCCCGTAGCGCCTGGGCGGCCCCGCCCACCGTTTCCTCCACCCGCTCGTGGCGCCAGGCCACCCCCAGCCGGGTGCGCACCCGGGAGGTCCACACGGTCTCGGCGGCGCCGGTGGCCTGCCGCACTTCGCTTCGGACCTGGTCGCCCGCCCGGCCTCCCAGCTCGGCCACGACCCCGAGGGTGGCCGCATCCCAGGCCGCGGAGAGCTGGAAGGGAGCGAGCGTCCGCGCCAGCGCCGGAGGGGAGGGCAGCTCGACGCCCAGGTGATAGGAGGCCGGGCTCGTGCCGAAGCCGTAGGATCCCTCCAGGTTGATCCCCCGCCCCGCCAGGTTCTCGTAGCGGAGGCCGAGGCGGTGCTCCAGGGCCAGGGTGGCCGCCGTGACCGAGGCCCACTCCACCGGGTCCCGGTACCAGCCGAAGCCCTCGTGGACCCGCACGACTGCGTTCAGGGCCGTGCCGGAAGCCGCGGGCCCCTCCTCTCCAGCGGGAGGGCTCGCTCCGGCCGAACCGTTCTCTCCGGCCCGGCCATCATCGCCCGCACGCTCCAGGGGCACCGGGGTCACCCGCACCGTCTCGAACGCGCCGAGCTGCATGAGGCGAGCCTGGGTCAACGCCGCCGCCTCGGACTGGAAGGGCTCCCCCGGGCGCAGGGCGATGCGGGAGGCCACGAGCGCCGCATCGGTGCGGGCGGCGCCCAGCACGGTGATCCGCTCGATGGGCAAACCCTCGAGGGTCTCGGCCGGCCCTCCGCCCCGGCCACCCGGTTCGAGGCCGCCCACTTCCTCCCGTCCGGTCACCTCCGCGCCCAGCCCGGCCAGCCGGTCCCTCGCCAGCTCCTGGAAGCGAGCCTCGGCGGCGACGTCGGTGAGCGGCACGGCCAGGGCCCGCCCGTAGGCGTCGATGGCCTCGTGGCGGTCTCCCCGCGTCTCTGCGATGAGGCCCAGCCAGTACCAGGCCTCCACCTGGCGGTAGGGGTCCAGCGCCCGCGGCAGGCGGACCAGCCGGCGGAGGTACGGCTCGGCCGCCTTCCCGTCGCCCTCTCGGAGGTACGACCGCGCCACCAGCAGCAGGGCCGCCTCGCTCTCGGGGAAGTCGGCCAGGACCGGTTCCAGGAGCCCGCGTACCCGCTCCTGCTCCCCCACGCTCTGGAGGAACTCGGCCCGCTGCACCGCCCGCCAGGCCCGCTCCTCGCCCGTCTCCACGGGGACCGCCGGCACGCCGCCCAGCGGCTCGGCGGAGCGGGGCGGCAGCCCCAGCTCCCGGGCCAGGTCGAAGGCGTGAAGCGTTCCCTCGGCGGAGGTACCCGCCTCACTCACCACCCCCGCCCACATGCGGAGCCGGGAGGGGTCGAAGAGGGCGGTGACGATGGTTCCGGCGTTGTCGATCCCTCCCACCAGGGCCCCGCGAGCCTCTGCACCGCCCCGGTCGCGCAGCACGCCCGCGGCCTGGGGCACGTCCAGCCCGCCCCGCCAGCGGGTCAGGAGCTCCCGCAGGCGCCGGTCCCGGGCTTCGGAGGCGAGCCACCCCGCCTGCTGCACCTCGCGCATGAAAGGGGTCTCGTACCGGTTGGTCGCCCAGAGGAGGCCGTCCTCGGGCCGGCGCACCTGGTAGCGGTCCGCCGCCAGCTCGATCACCCGGGCGTCGGGAATCTTGCCGTCGGCCACCAGCACGTCGAGGCCGATGGTACGGGGCGCCCGCACGATCATCTCCACGGCCTGGTCGAGGGTGGAGGCCTGCTCCAGCACCTGGCGCAGGAGGAACATGAAGGCGATGCCGTCCGCGGTCACGTTCTCGGATGTGGCGAAGCTGTAGCTCATGCTCACGCTGATGCCGTGGACGTTCATCCCCTGCATCACGCCCACGTTGGCCGGGTAGGTGACGGTGATGAAAGGATACGCCCCTTCGGGCTCGTAGATGGCCACGAGGCCGTACCGGCCCACGGTCTGCATGGGAAGGTAGTCCAGGTTGCGCCCGTGGAGGAGCCGGCCGTCCGACGTGGCGACCCCGAAGGCGGCGAAGGAGGTGCACCCGTAGACGATGCCCAGCTCCTGGAAGACATTGGGCAGGAGCACGGGCAGAAGGTTCCGCTCCCTCCCCCCGGACGCGGCCGCCACGAAGCCCTCCATCTCCTCCACGAAGGGCTCGGGCGTGTGCCGCAGGAGGCCCGGGGCGATCTTCGTCCGCATGTACGCGTCCTTGAAGGCCCAGACGAGCCGATCCCAGCCCTCGTGGGGCTGCACCGAAGGGTCGAAGAGCGCCCGGAGCTGCTCAGCCTCCTGGGCCAGAAGAAGGTAGTTCTGCGCGCCGATCTGGCGGTGCGTGCCCTTGAAGTGGACCACGGTGAGCCCATCCCGCACCTCGAGCCAGCCCTCGCCCGCGTACCGCCGCTCGCCCCGCACCTCCACGGCGGTGGGAAGCACCTCGGCCGGGTCCGCGGCACCTGGCCTCCCGGGTCCCGCGGCCCATCCGCCCGTTCCCGTGCCGATAACGACCAGCGCCGCGAGCACTCCGGCGATCCACCGGCGCATCGTGGGGCGCACGGCCCTCGCGGCCGAAACGTGTCCGACGCGTCCTCCCCAGTCCCTCACGGCCAAGCCACCTCCCACGCTTTCCTGTATCAAGGCCGCCAGGAAGGCGTCCGCAGCGGCGCGCGCAGGCACGGCGCCCCCTCCCCCGAGCCCACCGTACCCCGTTTCGGGGCGGCACGCACCCGGCGGCCGGGGAGAGGTGGAGCTCCCTGGCCGGGGAGGATGCTGCCTGGCCGGGTGGCCAGGGCGGGGGCAGAGCGTGGCCCGGGCTCGACGAGCCGCCCCGCGTATCAAACGATCTGCCCGGAGACGGCTTCGGCAGCCGCGGCAAGCCATCCTGCGCCGGCGCCCGCAGCGTTGACGATTCCCACCCGTGCCCGTATAATGGCGGCGTTGGGCAGACGCTGCCCCGGCGATGGAGCTCGCCGTTGCCCTCAGGCAAGGTCCCGGGATCCGGGTGATGGCTCCTACCAGCACGGTGGGGGCCTTTTCGTTTGTCCAGGAGCCCCCCGGCAGGTGATGCTCGTGCTTTCGTGGCTGAGACGTCCCTTCGGGCCGCGTCCCTTCGACGTGGTCGATCTCGCCCTCGAGGCGGCGGCCGAGGTGCCGGGATGCGTGATCTGCTCGGCGGCCCGCCGTGCCACCGAGCGCAGCTTCGACGCTCTCCTCTGGGAGCTCGTGAACGACCCGGCGGTCCGCGGGCGGATTCGGGAGGCCCTGGGATTCTGCCCCCGCCACACATGGGAGCTGGTTCGCGTCGAGCGCACGAGGACCCGGAACGTTCTGGGCAAGGCCATCCTCTTCGAGGACATCATCCGGCACGTATCCGTCCTGCTTCGGAACCCGCAGCCCAGGCGGGCCCTGACGACTCGCCCGCCCTGCCCTGCCTGCGTCGATGAGCGCGAGGCAGAGCGGACCTACCTGGAGCGCGTTCTGCAGCTCGCGCAGGAGGGCCTCTCGAGGCACGTCACTCCCCCGACGACCGGATCCCTTTGTTCCCGCCACCTAGCTGCAGCCGCGAAGGGCCAGCTCGCGGATGACCTGGCCGGCTTCATCGACAAGCAGCGGTGGGACGTCGCCACCCCCCTCACCCCTGCCGAGCGGGCGAGCGTGCGGGCGGCTGCCGGATTCCTGGGCGGTGAGTGCGTGGTGCTGGACGTGGAAGCAGCGGGCCCGTGACCGGAGCCCGCGTTGTGGAGGACGCTCTGCTTCAGGAGGTGGACGAGCGGTGTGGAAACGTGTGGGGGCGGTCGGCCTCGGAGGCGCCCTGGGAGGCATCCTCAGGCAGGCAAGCGCCACGGCCCTGAGTGCCCCAGGATCGGTGCTTCCCTGGGGGACGCTGCTTGTCAACGCCGTCGGCAGCCTGGCGCTGGGAGCCCTGATGGGGGCGGTCCTCGAAGCCGGCTGGCCGCGCCCCGGCTGGCGGGAGTTCTGGACCGTGGGGCTCCTGGGCTCTCTCACCACCTACTCCACCCTGGCGGTAGAGACGCTGCGGGTCGGGGCGAGCTCGCCTATCCTCGGCGGTCTCAACCTGGGGGGCAACCTGCTCCTTGGCCTGGCGGCGGCCTGGATCGGTCTCAGCGGCGGGAGGAACCTCGCCCTGCGCGTGCGCCACGCCCGGGGCGTGCCAAGGCCCGAGGAACTCCGAACCGGAGCGCGGTCCGCCCGGGAGGTCGCTGAATGAACCTCCGGACGCTCCTGCTGGTGGCCGTGGGGGCCGCTGCCGGCGCCCTGGCCCGCTACGCGCTGGGCGGCCTGGCGGCGCGGCGCGTCTCGAGCCGAATGCCCCTGGGAACCCTGCTGGTCAACGGCGCGGGCGGCTTCGTGGCGGGCTGGCTTGGAAGCAGCGCCTTCGTCGCGTCGCCCGCGATCGCTTCCCTGTTGGTGACGGGCTTCTGCGGGGGGCTCACCACCTTCTCCACCTTTGCGTATGAAACCGTCATCCGATTCGTCGAGGGCTCGCGCGAGGAGGCGTGGGCCAACGTCATGTGGAACGTGATGCTGACGGTCGGGGCCGCGGCCCTGGGGGGCTACCTGGCCCGGACCTGAGCGGAGCGGGTGGCAGGGACGGGGGTGGAACCGATGAAACGCCGCGCGCGAGGCAGGATCTTGCGCATCTACGTGGGTGAGTCCGACACCTGGCAAGGGGAACCGCTCTACCACGCCCTGGTGATGGCGGTCCGGCGGGAGGGCGGCGCCGGGGCCACCGTCTACCGGGGCATCGAGGGGTTCGGCGCCCACAGCACCGTCCACACCGCCCGGGTGCTCCGGCTCTCGGAGGACCTGCCCGTGGTGGTGGAGGTGGTCGACTCGGCGGAAAGGATCGAGCGGCTCGCCCGGATCCTCGAGCCCATGGTCTCCGAAGGCCTCATGGTGATCGTGGAGGACGTGCAGACCATCACCTTCTCGCGGGGCGGCCCCGAACCCACCGCGGGGTGACGCGATCAAGACACCCTCACGCGACGAAGGCATCTACTCGCCACGGCTACGTTGCAGTTCCGGAATGAGTGCGTCTTCGTCATTGAACAGCCTGCGATACGACAGTCCTACCATCAAGAGGCAGCCAATGGCCACAGCCGCCGCGATCATGAACATCACCACGATCTGGTACCTCACCGCTTGATGAGGATCCGCACCTCCTAGAATCTGTCCCGTCATCATGCCCGGCAGGCTGACCAACCCGACCACCATAAGGGAATTGATCGTCGGAGTCATGCCCGCACGAATTGCTTCTTTCACGTGCCGGCGCACCGCCTCCCATGGTTTGGCCCCAAATGCAAGGAGTTGCTCTACCTCGCCCGCATGTGCCCTGGCGGTACTGTATAGCCTTTCCAATGAGAGAGCGATGCCGTTCATGGAGTTGCCCAAGATCATGCCGAATATGGGGACGGCCACCCGTGCCGAGTACCAGGGATCTGGTCCGATGATCAGCCCGACGACGATCACGCCAACCAGGAAGGTACTTGCAAAGAGAGCCAAAAAGGCGAGAGCACGCGGGTACGCCGATCCGATCCCGGAGCGTTTCGTCGAGGCCCGAGAGGCGACCCACGTCATGAGAATGACAATCACCAGGATCAGCCAAACGTTGTTCAGGGCGAAGATGTACGTCAACGCGTAGCCAATCAGAGTCAGTTGCACGAAGGTGCGCACGGCTCCCCAAACCAAGGAACGCAAGAGACCGAGGCGAAGCGCGGCCGAGACACCCCCGGCCATCAGCAGGAGAAGGGCCGACAGCGCCAGCTGCCAATCACTGATCGGCACCACACCCGAGTTCACCAGCTCTCCTCTCCCTCCGTCCTGCCAGCTCCACGATCGTCGCTCGAGAGAAGCGTTCCGCGTCATCCGTGTGGGAGACCAACACCAGCCCACGTCCGGTCTCGCCGTTCACCCACCGGTCGAGGAGTGCCACGACGGCTTCCCGTGCTTCCGCGTCGAGCGCGCCCGTCGGTTCATCCAGAAGAAGTATCGACGGTCGTGCGAGAACGGCTCTCACGAGCGCCACGCGCGCCAACTCCCCACCCGAAAGCGTGCGTGCGTCCTGTGCCATCATGTTGGAGTCCAGGAGGACCGACTCCAACGTTTCGCGAGCAGTCTCTTCACTCGGTGGGGATTCTCCCCGGCGAATCCCCAGCGCGTAGGGGAGCATGATGTTTTCCAAGACGCTGCCTTGGAAGGCGACCGGTCGTTGGGCTACGTAGTGGACGTGCCGCCGCCACAGAGCAGGTGGCACCTGATCCACGGGCTGCTGGCGAAGCCGTACGTCGCCGCTCTCGCGGCGTCTCAGTCGGGCCAAGACCCGGAGCAGCGTCGTCTTGCCGGAACCCGAGGGGCCTCGAACGAGCAAGAGGCCGCCCTCCGCCACCGCTCCGGACACGACGATTCGCCTGCCCCCGTCACTCAGTTCGTAGGTGAGATCCTTGAAGACAAGCAGATCCATTGACGTTCCTCGCCTTCCTGGCTACACCCGCGTTGCCCGTGCCTGGCCGCTCAGCAACCTGGTGAGGCGCCCCGCAACTGCTCCCGCCAGGACCGACCGAGCCGCATTCAGCTTGAGGCGGAAGAGCGACACCACGGCACTCCGTTATAGCACGGGCCCGTGGCGTCGCGCAAGAACGTGGCCAGTGCTGAGGGGGTGCTTGCCCATGCCCTGCCGAGCTTGGCCGCTCGGGCCGACCCCTGAGCTATCTCGCGTTTCAATTGACAATCAGCCGGGAAGCGGCTAGGCTGAAGGCATGATCCTTCCCCGGACCGCGGAACCGACCGTAAGACACCTGGCCCACGGCTACCCCGTGGTGGCCGTCACGGGACCCCGGCAGTCCGGAAAGACGACGCTTGCCCGCCACGCCTTCCCGGAGAGGCCGTACGTCTCCCTGGAGGATCCGGACCAGCGGGAGTTCGCCATGGACGATCCCCGCGGGTTCCTCGCCCAGTATCCCGACGGCGCGATCCTGGACGAGGCGCAGCGCTGCCCCCAGCTCTTCTCGTATCTCCAGACCCGGGTGGACCACGATCCCCGCCCCGGACGCTTCATCCTCACCGGATCCCAGCAGTTCCACCTCACCGAGGGGATCACTCAGAGCCTGGCCGGGAGGGTGGCCATGGTGGTGCTGCTCCCCTTCACCCTTGGCGAGCTGCAGGGAGCGGGGCGGGCCCCCTCCTCCCTGGAGGAGCTGCTCTTCGAGGGACTCTACCCGCCGGTCCATGACCGGCACCTCGACGCCCACGTGTGGTACACGAACTACGTGGGTACGTACGTCGAGCGCGACGTGCGCCTGATGGTGAACGTGCGCGACCTCACCACCTTCCAGCGGTTCGTCCGCCTCTGTGCCGGGCGCACGGGGCAGCTCCTCAACCTCTCGGCGTTGGCCGACGACGCAGGCATCGCCCACAACACCGCCCGGGCCTGGCTCTCGGTGCTCCAGGCAAGCTACATCGTTCACCTCCTGCCGCCACACCACCAGAGCTTCAACAAGCGCCTGGTGAAGACCCCGAAGCTCTACTTCCTGGATCCAGGCCTTGCGGCGTGGCTCCTCGGCGTCCAGGAAGCGGCCCAGCTTGCCGCCCACCCCCTGCGGGGAGCCCTCTTCGAAACCTGGGTCCTTTCGGAGCTGCTGAAGGCGCGCTTCAACCGGGGGCTCGCCTCGAACCTCTTCTTCTGGAGAGACCGCAGCGGACACGAGGTGGACGTGCTCATCGAACGGGGCGACGCCCTGATCCCCGTGGAGGTCAAGCCCGGGCAGACCGTGAGCCGGGACGCCTTCGCGGCCCTCGAGCGCTGGCGCGCGCTCGCGGGCGACACTGCTGGACCGGGATGGCTGGTCTACGGCGGCGACCGGAGCCAGGAGCGGGGCGGCTTCCGGGTGCTGCCGTGGCGCGAGGTGGCCCAGGTGGGCGGGCCCTGACGTCGGGGCCTACCTTGTCGGATGGACTCGCTCGCCCGTCGGTCCGGCCGGATTCCTTCCCCTCGTCGGCGAACGATGAAAGGTCACGAACGTTTTACCTCCGTGAGAGGGTGAAGCCGGGCGTTGGGGGAGCCGGAACGGATCCGCAGGGCACAGGCGGGCGACCGGGAGGCGCTGGGCGAGCTGCTGGCCGAGCACTATCCCCTGCTGATGGGCTACCTGACGAAGCTCACCCTCGACCGGGCCCTGGCCGAGGACCTCGCCCAGGAGACCATGCTGCGGGCGATCGTACACCTGAAGGGCTTCCAGCCCCGGGCTCGCCTCAGCACGTGGCTCCTCACCATCGCGACGAACCTGGTACGGGACCAGCGCCGGAAGCGCGCTCGCCGCCCGCCGGAGTCCGAGCTGGAGGCAACGGTGCCCGATCCGGCTGGGAGCCCGGAGACGCAAGGCCTGGCGCGCCTCACGTACCGGGAGCTCCTGGAGATCCTCGGCGCGCTTCCCGAAGACCGGCGGATGATCTTCGTCTTGAAGCACTTCCACGGCAGGACCCACGCGGAGATCGGACAGATCGTGGGGTGCCCGGAGGGAACGGTGAAGTCCCGGTTGCACGAGAGCGTGGTACGGATCCGCCGGGAGGTGGACAGGAGGGGCCTCAGATGAAGGAGCGCTGCCGGGAGGTTCAGGAAAGGCTTCTGGAGCTGTCGCCCGCGGAGCTTGCCTCCCGTCCGGACCTGGCTCGGCACCTGGAGGCCTGCCCGGAATGCCGGGATTTCTGGGGGGAGTGGGAGCACCTTGGCTCCGCCCTTCAGGCCGCCGACCTGGCGGAACCCGTCGACCGCGGCCGCATCGCCCTGGCCATGGCCCGGGCCGATGCCCGCGCGAACGAACGGAGGGAGGGCGACGAAGGCCGCCGCCCGCTCTCCCGCGACCTGGTCCCTTCCCTCCTGCTGGGCACCGCCATCCTTGGGCTCCAGGTGGGGTGCTGGAGCTTTTGGGGCCTGGTGGGCCTGGCAGGGCTTCAAGCGGTCTCGGCGCTCCTCCTGCCGCTGGCGGTGCTGGGCGCGGGCCGGAGCGACTTCGGACGAGCCGGGGGGGAGGACGCGTGAACCCGTGGCCGTGGGCGCTGGTCATCGCCCTGCTCGTCGGCCAGGCCACCTGGATCTTCCAGGACGCCCGGCGCCGGGGTGAGGCCGCCTGGCTCTGGGGCCCGCTGGGCCTGCTGAACGTGCCCAGCTCCCTCATCGTCTATCTCCTGGTCACCCGCCGGCGGCAGAGGCCCTGCCCCGTCTGCGGCCGGCGAGCGCCCCGCGGCGCCCGCTACTGCCCGCATTGCGGGACGGCGCTGCGCGGCGAGGAGGCCACCGGGCCCTAGAGCTCGCCCCGGAACGCCCGACAAACGCTCCCTCACCTGCGTCTCCCAGGGCGCCCTGGAGACCGCGGGCGCCCTGGAGACCGCCCGCGAGCGGGACCGCACTCGCTCCCTGAGCGCATGGAAGCACTCTACGAGGAACTTCGGGGCCCGGTGCCCATGCCCGCGTGACCCCTCACGACGGATCAGACAGGTTCTCGGAGGAACGGTCCATGAACTCCCGGGGGTTGGTGACCCCAACGCCTGGAAAGTGGGCCGGGTTGGACGTTGCGACGTCGAGCCCCAGGATCCGGGCCGCTGCGACCTGGAGCAGGTCGGGAAGGGCCACGGGCTTCCCGGCCCTCGCCTGATCGTACCGCAACTCACCCGCGAGGCAGGCCGTCTCGAACGTGAGCGGCTGGAACTCGTACGCGCTCAGCTCCTCGCGGCGCCGGGCGCGCAGGTTCGGAGGCTCACCGGCCAGAACCTCCGCCACCGTCACCGGCGAAAGCACCAAGCGGCTGCCCTGCTCTGCCTTGGCCTGCAGCCAGGCCACCGTTGCGGCGTCGCCGCGCAGCCAGTCGATCAGGACGGTGGTATCCAGCAGGTACCCGGTCACGCGCCGGTCCCCTGATCCCATTCCTTCCGGCGCTCACGAACCCATGCGTCCGTTGCGTCGGCCGAACGCCACGCGGCGGGTTCCTCGGGGCTCAAGCTGCCCGCCGCTCCACGGATCACGGCCACCAACCGTCGCTTTCGAAGGTACTCCGCCAAAGCTTCCGTTACGATGGCGCTCCGCGACCGGTCCCCTGCTTCTCGGTCCAGCGCCTCGACGAGGCTCTTGTCCAGTCGCAGATGGACCAAGCGAGTATCACTCATGTGTATCACCTGATGCTATCATAGGAGGTCAGGCCACCACGGTCAAGGACCCGCGGGAAACGGCGCGCCTGTGGCCGGCCGAGAGGGCGCGCGGGTGGTGGCGCCCGCCAGGACGGTCCCCGCAGCGAAACCCAAGGCTCCCAGAAGGGCCGCCCAAAGGTACGGAAGGGCGGCGGGGCGCGCCCCACCCTCTACGCAAGAAGCCACCGGCATGATCGCATCCACTCCGAGGCCGCGCCCGCACCGGCGCGGCGTATTCGTGCCTGTCCACCCACGATCATTGTAGCCGAGCCGCTGCCGGCACGCTCCGGTCAAGGGACGGGGCCGCATCCCCCCGGTGAGCCAGGGGGGACGCTGGTCAGGTGTCCAGCGTAGGGATCGCATGCGTCCCGGCGGGTGACAATTGTCCCGCCCGATTGGAGACGCCCGCCCCTCGTGGGGAAGACTGCCACGTGGTACCATGTTCGCGGAGGTCCGCCCGGCCCTCGGGCCGGGCGGGCGCACAGGGAGGCGAGCGCATGAGCGAGGTACAGGCACAGACGGCGCACGGGCTGGAAGAGCATGGCATCGTGAACCCGGGGAACGTCTATCGGAACCTGACCACCGCAGCCCTCTACGAAGAGTCGATCCGCCGCCGGGAGGGCCTCCTCTCCCACCTGGGGCCCCTGGTGGTGCGCACCGGGCAGCACACGGGCCGCAGCCCACGGGACAAGTACGTGGTGGACGACGCGACCACCCACGAGCGGGTCTGGTGGGGGGAGTCGAACCAGCCGCTACCCCCCGAGCGCTTCGACACCCTCTTCCATCGGCTGCTGGCCTATCTCCAGGGCAAGGACGTCTTCGTTCAGGACCTCTTCGCCGACGCGGACCCCGCGTACCGGATGCCCATCCGGGTGATCACCGAGCGGGCCTGGCACAGCCTCTTCGCCCGCAACCTCTTCATCCGGCCCGAGCCCGGCGACCTGAAGGGCTTCGAGCCCCGCTTCACGGTGATCCAGGTGCCCGGCTTCACGGCGGTGCCCGAAGTCGACGGTACCCGTTCCGGCGTCTTCGTCGTGCTCAACTTCAGCCGCCGCCTGGTGCTCATCGGCGGAACCAGCTACGCGGGCGAGATCAAGAAGTCGGTCTTCACCGTCCTCAACTACCTGCTGCCCCAGGAGCAGGTGCTCTCCATGCACTGCTCGGCCAACGTGGGCCAGGCGGGGGACGTGGCCCTCTTCTTCGGCCTCTCGGGCACGGGGAAGACCACCCTCTCCGCCGACCCGGAGCGGAGCCTCATCGGAGACGACGAGCACGGTTGGAGCGACCGGGGGATCTTCAACTTCGAGGGCGGCTGCTACGCGAAGGTGATCCGCCTGAGCCCCGAGGCCGAGCCCCAGATCTACCGGACCACCCGCACCTTCGGGACGGTGCTGGAGAACGTGGCCATCGACGCGGCCAGCCGCCGCATCGACCTGGACGACGACTCGCTCACCGAGAACACCCGGGCCGCGTACCCCATCACCCACATCCCGGGCGCGGTCCGCTCGGGCACCGGCGACCACCCGAAGACGGTGATCTTCCTCTCAGCCGACGCCTTCGGGGTCCTCCCCCCCATCGCCCGGCTGAGCCCGGAGCAGGCCATGTACTACTTCCTCTCGGGCTATACCGCCAAGGTGGCGGGGACCGAGAAGGGCGTGAAGGAGCCACAGGCCACCTTCTCCTCCTGCTTCGGGGCGCCCTTCATGGCTCTTCACCCCGAGGTCTACGCCCGGCTCCTGGGCGAGAAGATCGCCCGGCACGGGGTGGGCGTCTGGCTGGTGAACACCGGCTGGACCGGCGGACCCTACGGCACAGGCCATCGGATGCCGATCGCCCACACCCGGGCCATGGTGAAGGCCGCCCTCACGGGCGCGCTGGACGGCGTGCCCGTCCGGACGGACCCGTTCTTCGGCCTCCAGGTGCCCGAAAGGGTGCCCGGCGTGCCTCCTGAGGCCCTCGACGTCCGCTCCACCTGGAGCGATCCTGAAGCCTACGACGCCCAGGCGCGCAAGCTGGCCGGCATGTTCGCGGCCAACTTCGAGCCCTTCGCCTCGGCCGTGCCCGAGGCGGTACGCCAAGCGGGACCCCGGGCATGACCCCCGGGGCCCCTTCCGGAGGTGGCCCGCTCGTGGGAACGGCGGTGGACCTGCTCTCGGCCAACCCCCTGCTCCTCCTGTTCGTGGTGGCCGGGCTGGGCTACGTGGTGGGACGGATCCGGATCCGGGGGTTCGGGCTGGGGGTGGCCGCGGTCCTCTTCGCCGGGCTGGCCGTGGGCGCGCTCGATCCCCGGCTGGCCCTGCCCGAGGTGGTCTACCAGCTCGGGCTGGTCCTTTTCGTCTACACCATCGGCCTGGCCTCGGGGCCCGGGTTCTTCGCCGGCCTCCGCCGCCGGGGGCTGCGGGACAGCCTCTTCGCCCTGGGGGTCCTGGGGGCGGCCACCGGGGCGGCCTGGGCCGCGGGGCGGCTCCTGAACCTGCCGGCGCCTCTCCTGGCAGGCCTCTATGCGGGAAGCCTCACCAACACCCCCGCCCTGGCCGCGGTCCTGGAGCGGCTCGGCGGCGCGGGTGGCACCCTGGCCCTGCCGGCTGTGGGCTACAGCCTGGCCTACCCCGTGGGCGTGCTGGTGGTGATCGGCGCCTGCTACGCCTTTCCCCGGATCTGGCGCGCCGGCGTGAGCCCGGAGGGCCGAAGGCCCGCGGGGGACGAGAGTGATGGCGAGCCGCCGGTCAACCGGGGGGTCTGCATCACCCGGCCGGAGGTGACGGGCGTTCCCGTAGAGCGGCTCTGGAGGGATCCGTCGCTGGTGACCGAGGACGCCCGCCACGTGGTGGTGAGCCGCCTGCGGAGGGGGGGCCACCAGCAGATCGTCACCGCCTCCACCACCTTCGAGCTCGGGGACGTGATCACCCTGGTGGGCGCGCCCGAGGCGCTGGATCGGGTGACGCCGCGCCTGGGCGTCCCCAGCGACGACCGGCCTGAGTGGGACCGCTCCGAGATCGACTTCCGCCGGATCTTCGTCTCCAACCGGGCGGTGGCGGGGCGGCGGCTGCGCGACCTGCGCCTGAAAGAGCGCTTCGGGGCCACGGTCACCCGCATCAAGCGGGGAGACGTGGAGCTGGTGGCGTCCGCCGGCACCGTGCTGGAACTGGGCGATCGGGTGCGGGTGGTGGCCCCGAGGGAACAGCTCGAACCCTTGGCCCGCTTCTTCGGCGACTCCTACCGCCAGCTCTCGGAGGTCGACGTGCCCAGCCTCTCCCTGGGGATCGCCCTGGGGCTCCTGCTGGGCCTGGTGCCCCTTCCGCTTCCGGGCGGCACCGTCCTCCGGCTGGGCTTCGCCGGCGGTCCTCTGGTGGTGGCGCTGGTGCTGGGGCTGGTGGGGCGCACCGGCCCCGTGGTCTGGGTACAGCCTCAGAACGCCAACCTCACCCTGCGGCAGCTGGGGCTGGTGCTCTTCCTGGCGGGGGTGAGCACCCGGTCGGGGTACGCGCTGGCCGCCACCCTCCGGGAGGCAGGTGGCGCCATCTTTCTGGGCGCCACCCTGGTGGCGCTGGTCTTCAGCGTGGTCGCCTTCGTCGTAGGGTATCGGTGGCTCCGGATCCCCATGCCCGTCCTCACAGGCATGGTGGCGGGCCTCCAGACCCAGCCGGCCACCCTGGCCTTCGCCACCGAGCAGGCCCGCTCCGAGCACCCCAACGTCGGCTACGCCGCCGTCTACCCCGTGGCCATGGTGGCCAAGATCCTTCTGGCCCAGCTTCTGCTGAACGGATAGCTTGGCGAGCGGCAGGCATCGCTTCCAGGGGATGAAGAGCCTGCCGGCGGCGGCGCGTCGACCGGTCGGCGGCCGGCGGTGCAGGTCACCCGCCGAAGCTGTGCAGAATCTCCAGCAGTCTCTCGGGTGGCTCCCCTTTGCTGGCGAAGGCGTCGGCCCCCGCCTGGACGGCGGCTTGCCGCGCCTCGGACCTGCCGCTCAGGGCGACCACCCGCACCCCCGGCGCGACGCGGCGCAGCGCGGCCAGGAGCTGCCGGCCGCCGGGGCCGGGAAGCTCCCAGTCCAGGAGCACCACGTCGGGGTGGGTCTCCTGGACGGCCTGCAGCAGACCCTCCGCCTCCGCGGCCTCGGCCGCCACGCTCATGCCCGCCTGCTCCTGCACCAGCAGCGCCAGCGCAGAGCGCACCTCATGCTTGTCGTCCGCCAGGAGCACCCGGATCATCGCCCAACCGCCTCGTTTCGCCCTTGGGGCTGCCGCCTCGACGCGTCCCTCTCCAGTCTACCGGGGCGTCAAGCCGGGGGCTCCGGGCACGGTGGGGGTCTCCGTCCTCGCCTGCCGGCCGGTCCTCACCCTGGCCAGGAGACCAGGGGCCGCCGAGCACCCCTTGGCGCACGCCTCTAGCCGCGGGGAGGTTTCAACAGGTGGTTCTGGATGGCCAGGGCGACTGCCTCGGTGCGGCTCGCGGCCCCCAGCTTGGAGAGGATGCTGGACACGTGGAACTTGACGGTGGACCGGCTCACCACCAGCCGCTCGGCGATCTCGGGGTTGCTCAGCCCCCCCACCATCAGCGCCAGGACCTCGCGCTCCCGTTCGGTGAGGTCG
Organism: Limnochorda pilosa; assembly: GCF_001544015.1. Classification (GTDB taxonomy): domain Bacteria; phylum Bacillota; class Limnochordia; order Limnochordales; family Limnochordaceae; genus Limnochorda; species Limnochorda pilosa. The sequence continues at coordinate 2,841,816 of NZ_AP014924.1, forward strand.
CTGCCGGGCTCGGGCTCCCGGGTGGCGGAGTCGATCAACACCTGGGCGGCCTCGGGCGCCAGGGTGGAGCGTCCGGCGTGGGCGGCTCGGATCGCCTCGGCGAGCTGGCCGGCGGTGACGTTCTTCAAGTCGTCGAAGGAGAGGAGGAAGGCCGACAGGCCGCTCCGCACCACCGCGTGGTCGTCGACGATCATCACCCGGATCGGTTGCTGCTCGCTCATCGCCCACCCACCCCCTGGTCTTCCTCCCACTCCACGACCACGTCGGTGCCCCGGCCCGCCTGGCTCTCGATGCGGATCCGGGCGCCGATGGCCTGCGCCCGTTCCCGCATGATCCCCAGGCCCAGGTGCTGGGGCGCCACGCTGGCCGGGTCGAAGCCGCGCCCGTCGTCCCGCACTCGAAGGGCGACGCCCCCCGGCGAGCATCGCAGGTCCACCTCCGCCCGGCCGGCCGCGGCGTGGTGGGCCACGTTGTTCAAGGCCTCCTGGGCGATGCGGTAGAGCGCTACCTGAACGTCGGGCGCCAGGCGGCGCTCGCCTTCCACACGGAGGTCCACGGGGATCCGGGCGCGCCCGGTCACGGCTTCGGCCAGGTGCCGCAGGAGATCCGGCAGCTTCGCCTCCACCAGGGCCGCCGGCCGCAGCTCCAGCAGGAGGGTGCGCATCTCGGCCAGGGCCCCCCGGGTGAGCTGGCGAAGCTCCTCCAGGCGACGCCACCCCTCCTCGGGCTTCCGCTCCCACAGGCGGGGGAGCACCTCCGCGATGAGGTTGGCCGAGAAGAGGGTCTGGGTGACAGCGTCGTGCAGGTCCCGGGCGAGGCGGCTCCGCTCGGCCGCGGCCGCGCTGGCCTCCGCCTGGCTGCGCAGCCGTGCGTTCTGGATCGCCAGCGCCGCCTGGTCGCCGAGGGAACCGGCGGTGGCCAGCTCTTCCTTGCTGAAGGTGCGGGGCTCGCGGTAGTAGAGAACGAAGCCCCCGTACACCTCCGTCCCCGCGGCGACGGGGAGGCCCAGGATGCCCCGGAAGTGGGTGACGAGCCCCTCCAGGTGCCTTCGGAGCTCCGGATCGGCCGCGAGCTCGGGGGGGATCACCTGGGCCATGTCGGGAATGACCACCGGCCGGCGCTCCTGCATCGCCTTCCCCACCGCCGCCATTCCCACGGGCATGGCCATGGAGGCCACGTGCTCCTCCGGCAGACCCACCACCGCCTGGATGGTGGGCCCCCGCCCGTCGGGGTGGAGGCGGTAGAGCGCGCCCGTGTCGGTGCCCAGCAGGTCCGCCGCCTGGCGGACCAGGTGCTTCAGGATCTCCTCCAGGGGGCGGTCGGAGTTGAGCAGGGCCAGCGTGTCCCTCAGGCTCTCGGCCACCCGGCGCCGCTCCTCGGCCTCGCGCCGCCGCTCCCGCTCGGTTCGGTGAAGGCGGGCGTTCTGGATGCCCAGCACCGCTCCCGAGGCAAGCATGGAGAGGACGCGCTCGTCGACGTCGTCGAAGGTGCCCTCGATCTTGTCGGCACAGGAGATGGCGCCGACGGGGGTGGAGCCGGACAGGAGCGGCACGCTCAGGAGGGAACGGAAGCCGGTCCGCCGGTGTATCTCGGGGTTGATGCGGCGATCGCGGCGGGCATCCGCGATCCGCACCGGCTCGCCCGACAGCATCATCCGCCCCGTGGCCGAGCTGCGGATGGGCATGCGGAATCCCGCCACCGCCTCCGGCCGCTCTTCCCCCGACCAGACGGTGACGGCCAGGTCGTCTCCGTCCACCAGGAAGATGAGCGCCCGCCGCGCGCCCGTGAGGCGGCGGGCCTCGTCGGCGATACGCTGGAGGACGTCCTGCGGGTCGTCGGCGCCGGTGAGGGCCCTTTGGATCGCGAGGAGCGTGCGCATCTCGTCCGCCTGCCGCTGCGACGTCTCCAGGGAGCGGGCCAGCTCCCGGGTGCGTTCCTCCACCCGCTGCTCCAGGTCCTCGGGCCCCTCAAGCGCGCGCTCCGCCTGTCCCGCATCGCGCGCCAGCGCGAAGGACCGGGCGAAGAAGGCCCCGCCATGGGCACCGGCCTGGAGGGCAGGATGAGACGAGCTCACGGCGTTCACACCCCGATCCCCACGGGGGCGCGCGGTTCTCGCGGCGGCCCCCCAAACCCCAAGAAGCGTTCCTGTCTTGACGTTTCACGCGTGCATCCACGGCTCCTTGAGCAAACCCTCACCAGAACCGGCCCAGCCATGGCCCAAACGTCCCTTGGGCCCAGCGTGAGGCCGCGGTTGAACCTGGGTGGGCGACGTGGTAGAATGCATGCGGTTTGATCCACGCAGAGGGGGAAGTCTCTTTGCCGAACACGCGATCCGCAGCCAAGCGGGCCCGCCAATCGGAGCGCCGCCGCCAGCGCAACCAGGCGGTGAAGAGCGCCACCCGCACCGCTGTCCGCCGGACCCGGGAAGCCCTGGAGGGCGGCAACGCCCAGACCGCCGCTGAGCGGCTCCAGGCGGCTGCCTCCGCTCTGGACCGGGCGGCGCGCAAGGGCGTCATCCACCGGAACGAGGCCGCCCGTCGCAAGTCCCGCCTCGCCCGTCGTCTGAACGCCGTGACCTCCCAGGCCGAGCGCGAGGCCGGCGAATCCCAAACCTGAGCACGTCTATCCCAACGGGGGCAGGCGTCCCGCGCCCCCGCTCAGGCGACTGAGGCGAAGCACCAGCAGCTCCAAGGTCGTGGGCGCCGGCGCGCCCCCTTTCAGGTCCAGGTCCGCGGACGCGGTGAGTTCCACCGCCTTTGCGAGGCGCGCCGCGTCCCAGTGGATCGCAAGCTCCATCAGCTTGCGCGCCTCAAACGGACGGATACCCGCCGCCTGGGCGACCTGCTCGGCGCCCCCGCCCCTGGCCTCCGAGCGAAGCCCCTCCACCATCGCCATCAGGTGCCACTGCCTGGCCAGCATGGCCAGGATCCGCAGGGGCGGCTCCCCCCGCCGGATCAGCGCGCGGAACCGCTCCAGGGCCGTCCCCGCGTCGCCCCGGCTTACCGCGTCCACCAGATCGAAGATGGCGTACGGCCGTAGCACCGGCCAGGCGGTGGAGACCAGCGCATCGACGTCGGCAGGGCTCACCTCGCTCCCGCCGGCGGCGTAGGCGGCCAGCTTGCCCACCTCGCCGGGAATGAGCACCGCCTCGCCGTCCACGGCCTCCACCAGCCGCCGGGCCGACTGGGGTGAGAGCTTGACGCCCTCGGCGACCGCCTGCTCCTGGGCCCACCGGGCCAGATCCGCCGGGCGGGACGGGGGCGCGAGCTCCCAGGTCTGGGCCTTCTTCAAGGACTTGAAGAGGGTGGTGCGGCGGTCCGCCTTCTGCATCGCCAGCACCAGGACCACCCCTGGCGCTGGCGCCCCGAGGAACGAGGCCAGCACCTCCTGGGCCTCAGGGCTCAGGTCCTCCGCCCGCCGCACCAGCACCAGTCGGTTCGATGCGAAGAGCGACCCCCCGGCCACGGCGGCGAAGAGCTGGTCGGCGCCCGTGTCGCCCCCTTCCAGGTGGAGCTCCTCCCAGCCTGGATCCCCCTGGCGGATGCCGTGCGCCTTCCGGATGGTCTCCATCACCTGCGCCAGGATCGACGGCTCCGCCCCCACCATCAGGTGAAGGGGGGCGGCCGGATCCGGCCCCGAGCGGGCCACAGGAACGCCTCCTCGCATGCCTTCCGTGGGGGCCCCGGCCTCCGCCTCAACGTCCGAGCGCCCGCAGGCGGGCCCATCCCTGGCCCACCTCCAGACGGAGGGCGCCGTCCCGGTCTGTACGGTAGAGGGCCACACCCAGCCGATCCAGGGCGGCGAGCGCCTGCGGGTGGGGGTGGCCGTACCGGTTACCCGCCCCTACCGAAACCAAGGCCACCTGGGGCGCAACCGCCTCCAGGAACGGATACCACGCGCCCGACGCGGCCCCGTGATGTGCCAGCTTCACCACGTCGCTCCGCAAACCCTCCCGCCCCCAGCGGGCGAGGAGCTCCCGCTCGGCCGCTCCTTCCGCGTCGGCCAGGAGGAGAATCCGCACGCCGCCTCGCTCCAGCCGGAGCACCAGCGACGCGTCGTTCGCGTCCCGGTCGGGGAAGCCATCCGGCGGAGGGTGGAGGACCGTCAGGGTCACACCCGGTTCGAGCACGATCCGATCCCCAGCCGCCAGGGCCCGGTGGGGCACGGTTCGGGGCGCCTCCCCCGGCGGGCGCCCTCTGGGCGCGGCCCGCACCAGGCGGTTACCCTCCACCCGCCAGGGCCCCAGGATCCCCACGGGCCCGCCGGGCCTCACCCAGCCGTTGTGGAGCAGGAGCCCCACCGGGAAGGCGTCCAGCACCGCCCCGAGCCCCAGGGTGTGGTCCGCATCGGGGTGGGTGCTGGCCACCAGGTCCAGCCGGGTCACCCCCAGGACCCGAAGGAAGGGCACCACCACCCGCTCGCCCACGTCGGGGGGCGGCGGCTCCCGGCCGAAGGCGGGCCAGCCACCGCCGTCCAGCAGCAGGCGGCGACCCAGGGGCGTTTCCACCAGCAGGGCGTCGCCCTGCCCCACGTCCAGCACCGTCACCGTCAGAAGCCGTGGCCCCGGCCCCACCCCGGCCCAGGCCACGAGGGCGGCGACGGCGGCCAGCGCCAGCCCGCCCCGGCGGCGGGCGAACGGCCCGGGCAGGACCCGGGCTCCGGGCCGGGCTGCCCAGAAGAGCAGCGCCGCCGCCAGGGCGATCTCCCACGGGTGCGGGCGGGTCATGGTCCACCGGGCCCCGGGGAGCCCTGAGATCACGTCGGCGACGGCGAGGAGCCCCTTCAGCGTCAGGTCCACGGCGCCCGCGAGAAACACCGGGGCCACCCCACCGGTGCACGCCAGGACCAGGAGTCCCACCAGAACCACGGCCAGCAGCGGGGTCGCCACCAGGGTGGCCGGAGCACTCCAGAGGGCCACCTCCCCCAGGTGCCAGGCGGTGAGAGGGGCCACGCTCATGCCCGCCGCGGCCCCGTACCCGAGCGACGTACCCACCCGGCCGGCCCGCCGTGCCAGGGCCGAAGCGAAGCGGGGGCCAAGGATGAGGATGCCCCCCGCCGCGGCGAAGGAGAGCTGAAAGCCCAGGTCCCGTGCGGCCTGTGGGTCCGCCAGCAGAAGGCTCAGCCCCGAGGCGGCCAGAACCTGGGCCGGATCGACCCCGCCTCGCGGCGCCCAGAGCCCCACCAGCGCCATGAGCACCGCCCGTCGCACCGAGGGGGCACCTCCGGTCAGCAAGGCGAGGAGCCCCAGCCACAGGGTGAGCCCCGCTCGGGCGCCGGCGCCGGCCCGGGCGCGCCGGCCTCCGACGAGCCACCAGGCCAGCCCCGCCAGGATCCCCACGTGCAGCCCCGAGACGGCGAGCAGGTGCCCCAGGCCCGCCGCCCGCAGGCGGTCTTCCAGGTCGTCCGTCAGCCAGCGCCGGTCGCCCAGGAGGAGTGCGGCGCCCAGGGCGGCCTGCTCGGGCGGCAGCGCCTGGAAGAGACGGCCGGCGCTCCACTGGCGCACGGCCTCCACGACGGCCGCGATCCCGCGCCCGTTCCCCACGGGCCGGAGGAAGCGGGGATGCGGCACCCACGCCTCGGCCGCCAGGCCCCGCCGCGCCATCAGGTCCCGCAGGGAGAAGAGCCCCGGGTTGCCCCCCGAGGGCGGCGGCCTAAGCTCCGCCCGCACCTCCACCCGGGAGCCGGCGCCCACGCCCAGCGCGTCCAGGGCCGCGGGCTCGGCCGGCGGGCCCTCCAGGCCGGGCAGCGTGAGGCGAACCTGCACCGCACCCGTGACCGGACGCCAGTCGCCCTCCAGGACCGCCTCCAGACTCAGCGGAAAGCGCCAACCGGCTCGCCAGGGCTCGGGGGGCCCGGTGATCACCCCCCGCAGCTCCAGCGGCTGCTGGCATGCGGTGAGCCTGGGAACGTCGCCCGGAAGCCGGGCGGCCTGCCACGACGCCAGCAGGCCGACCCCCGCCGCTCCCGCGAGGACCCGGGCGAGCCACCGGCCCCGGGTGCCCGCCAGGGCACCGGCGGGCAGGGCCAGGACACTCCAGAGGGCGGGTGGGAGGCGGCTTCCCAAAAGGCTTCCCGCCAGCGCCCCCAGGAAGAGGGGAACCAGGGGCCGCGCTACTCCACCGTGATCCATGGTAGGAGCTGCTCCAGTCGCTTCTCGCCGATCCCCGACACCTCGGTGAGCTGCTCGGGTGCGGTGAACGGCCCCCAGCGCTCCCGGTGGGCGATGATCCGGGCCGCGAGCGCGGGGCCGATGCCGGGCAAGGTCTCCAGGGTGGCGGCATCGGCGGTGTTCACGTTCACGCGCGGGCTGGACGGTCCTCCGGGCCGCACCTGGGAGGAGGCGCCGCCGGGCGGTGCAGGGACGGCTCGGAGGTCTTGGGGACCAGCCTGTTGCTGCGAATCCTCGGGACGCGGGCAGTCGGCCTCCGGGGTGCGCGGGTCCGCGTGCGCCGAAGGCTCGGGCCCGCTGTCCGTGCTCTGGGCGTCTTCGGAGGCCGTCGGCTCGCCGTCCTGCCGGCCACCCACCGGTGCGCCGGCCGCCTCCACCACCGAAGCGGACGCAGGGCCCGGCGGCGATGGGGTCCGTTCCGCCAGACGGACCGCCGGTGGCGGCACGGCCGATTCCGCCGGGAGCTGCTGGATGAGGATGGGCGGCTGGCGCTCGAGGCCGCGCCAGGCCAGCGGCAGCAGGGCCAGGGCGCCCAAGACCAGCAGCGCCCGCCACCATGTGCGGAAAGACAGAATCACCGGGCATCCCCCTTCCCCCCTGAGGGCAGGGCATCCCGGTGACTCGCTTCCCTATTCGATCCCGTCCCGCGAATCCCTACCACCGATCCAGGACGCCGGAGGATTCATTCTCGACAGCTGAAGGGTGCCTCTGGGGCCAAGAGCGCCGGGCGGCGCGCCCGCGGCTCAGTCCCGCGCCCCCTGGGGCAGGGGCTCCGGCTGCGGCACGTACTGCACCGACGGCCGGCGGGCGTCGGGCTGGGGGTAGAGCTCCATGAGCTGGTAGACCTCGTCGGGAAGCTCGCAGTGGACCCGAAAGCCCATCTCCCGCAGCATGTCGCAGGTGATGGGGAAGTCGTGGGTCCAGCGTCCTTCGGAGAGGGCCCGGGCAACGGGACGCACCCGCTCGGGCGGGAGCTGGTGGGCCACGAGCTCCGCCACCGTCTCCGCCACCTGGTGCACCGCCTTGCCGGCCAGGTCCGCCAGGATCAGGGTCTGGTCGTCGACCTTCTCGGGTCCCTTCCGGGCCACCGCCCGGAGGAGCGAGGCGGCCGGATAGTTGCCCAGTTGCGGGTCCACCGGCCCCAGCACGGCGTTCTCGTCCATCCAGATCTCGTCCGCGGCCAGGGCGATGAGCGTGCCGCCCGACATGGCGTAGTGGGGCACCATCACCCGCACCCGGGCCGGATGCCGGCGCAGGGCGTGGGCGATCTGCTCCGCCGCCAGCACCAGCCCCCCCGGCGTGTGGAGGATCAGGTCGATGGGCACCTCGGGCGGCGTGGCCCGGATGGCCCGCAGCACCTTCTCCGAGTCCTCGATGGTGATGAAGCGCCGTCCCAGCAGGGCCAGAAGCCCCGTGCCCTCCTGCCGGTGGATGAGGGTGATCACCCGCCCGCCCGTCCGGCGCTGCACCCGGCGGAGCCAGGCGAGCCGAGCCCGCTGGATCCGCTGCTGCTGCATCACCGGCCAGAGGGAGAAGAGGATGAGGACCAACCAAAAGAGGCTGAAGACGTCCATGGAGCCTCCGCTGCACTCCGCCATACCAGCCTACCGCTAGACTTCCCCGCCGGTCCGACTGGCATCCGGGTAAGCCCCAGGTCCCCCAGCCCCCGCCTACTTCACCACCACGTTCACCAGCCGTCCCGGCACCACGATGACCCGCTGCACCTGACGGCCGTCGATGAAGGGCTGGACCCGGGGCAGGGCGGTGGCCTGCTCGCGCAGCGTGGCCTCGTCCACGTCCACGGGGACCACCAGGCGGTCACGCAGCTTCCCGTTCACCTGCACGACCACCTCCACCTCCTCCCGCTCCAGGGCGCTCGGGTCCAGCTCGGGCCAGGAGGCCTGGTGGACGCTACCCTCGCGGCCCAGCGCCTCGTGCCAGAGCTCCTCGGCCAGGTGCGGCGCGAAGGGCGCCAGCATCAGCACCAGCGTCTCCAGGCCTTCCCGGGCCAGCTCGGGGCGGACGGCCGGGGTCTCCTCCTTGTACTGGTAGAGCCGGTTCACCAGGCTCATGAGGGCGCTGATGGAGGTGTTCAGGCTGAAGCGCTCCTCGATGTCGCCCGTCACCTTCCGGAGCGTCTCGTGGATCGTCCGGTGGACGTCCCGCTCGTTCCGGTCCAGGACCGAGGCATCCAGCCGGCTGGCCCTCTCCACTACCGGCGCCCACTCCGCGGCCAGCCGCCACACCCGCTGCAGGAAGCGGCTCGCGCCCTCCACACCCGCCTCGCTCCACTCCAGGTCGTTCTCGGGCGGCGCCGCGAAGAGGATGAAGAGCCGGGCGGTGTCGGCCCCGTACTTGCCCACGATCTCGTCGGGGTCCACCACGTTCCCCCGGGACTTGGACATGGCCGAGCCGCCCAACGTCACCATGCCCTGGGTGAAGAGCCGGGTGAAGGGCTCCTGGAAGGAGACCAGGCCGGCGTCGCAGAGCACCTTGGTGAAGAAGCGGGAGTAGAGCAGGTGCATGATCGCGTGCTCGATGCCGCCCGTGTAGCGGTCCACGGGCATCCAGTAGTCCACCGCGGCCCGGCTGAAGGGTGCGTCAGCCTCCTTGGGCGAGGTGAAGCGCAGGTAGTACCAGGAGGAGCACATGAAGGTGTCCATGGTGTCGGTCTCGCGCCGGGCGGGCCCGCCGCAGCTGGGGCACGTGGTGCGGACGAAGTCCGGGTCGTCGGCCAGCGAGGTGCCGCCCGCCCGGTCGGTGAGGCTGGCCGGCAGCAGCACCGGCAGCTGCTCCTCGGGCACCGGCACGGTCCCGCAGTGGGGACAATGGACCATGGGGATGGGCGCGCCCCAGTAGCGCTGGCGGGAGATGAGCCAGTCGCGCAGCCGGTAGTTGACGGTCTTCCGTCCCACGCCCCGCTCCTCCAGGTAGGCGATGACCTGCGCCTTCCCTTCCTGGCTGGGGGTGCCGTCGAAGGGGCCGGAACGGACCATGACGCCCGGGTCCACGTACGCCTCGGACAGGGTGGCCTCGTCCAGCTCACCCTGGGGCGGGCGGATCACCACCCGCACAGGAAGCCCATACGCCCGGGCGAACTCCAGGTCGCGCGGGTCGTGGGCGGGCACCGCCATGACCGCGCCCGTCCCGTACTCGCTCACCACGTAGTTGCCCACCCAGATGGGGACCCGCTCGCCGTTCACCGGGTTGATGCAGAAGGCGCCGGTGGGGACGCCTTCCTTCTCCACATGCTCCCGCTCACGCTCTGGGGTCGCCCTCACCCGCTCTGCGAACCGGCGGACGGCCTCGGCCTCAGGGCGGCCCTGGATGAGCGGCTCCACCAGCCGGTGGTCCGGCGCCAGCACCATGTAGGTCACGCCCCAGAGGGTGTCGGGGCGGGTGGTGAAGACGCTGATGGTTTCGTCCAGGCCTTCCACCTGGAAGTCCACCTCGGCGCCCTCGGAGCGGCCGATCCAGTTGGCCTGCATGGCCTTGACCCGCTCGGGCCAGCCGTCCAGCCGGCTCAGGTCGTCCAGCAGCCGGTCCGCATAGGCGGTGATGCGGAAGAACCACTGCTCCCGCTCCTGCTTCTCCACCTCCGAGTGGCACCGCCAGCAGCGCCCACCCTCCACCTGCTCGTTGGCCAGCACCGTGCGGCAGCCCGGGCACCAGTTGACCCTGGCCTTGCCCCGGTAGGCCAGCCCCCGCCGGTGGAGCAGGAGGAAGAACCACTGGGTCCACCGGTAGTAGTCGGGGGCGCAGGTGGCCACCTCCCGCTCCCAGTCGTAGCTGAAGCCCAGGCGCTTGAGCTGGGCCCGCATGCGGTCGATGTTGGACCAGGTCCACTGGGCGGCGGGAACGTTCCGCTGGATGGCCGCGTTCTCGGCGGGCAGGCCGAAGGCGTCCCACCCCATGGGGTGCAGCACGTTGTAGCCCTTCATGCGGTAGTAGCGGGTCATCACGTCGCCCAGGCTGTAGTTGCGCACGTGCCCCATGTGGAGGTCGCCCGAGGGGTAGGGGAACATCTCGAGGTTGTAGTACTTGGGCCTGCCGGGATCCTCCACCACCCGGTAGAGCTCGCTCCTGGCCCACGCCTCCTGCCACCTGGGTTCGATCATCTCGGGATGATACTCCGCCTGCACCGCCCTCACCTCACCCCGGTGGGTCCGGCCCGGCGCCCAGCCGCTCCGGCGCCGGCCCACCTGGAAGACTCACGCTGGAATCCGCGCCGACAAACAAAAAAGCCTTCGTCGCTGCAGAGACGAAAGGCTCACCTTCCGCGGGACCACTCCGCTTGGCGGCTCAGGGCCGCCCACCTCGCCCCCGCCCCCGAGGGGACGGGCCGGTGCATGGTAACGGGCACCCACCGGAAGAGCCTACCGCGGCAGAGGTCGCGCCTCCACCGCCTCGGTCTTCGGGCTCAGGGGCGAGTTCCCGCCGCTCCCGGACCGCTTCGCAGCAACCGGCGGCTCTCTGAGCCGGGGCTGCGGCGGTACTGCTCCCCGTCCACGCCCAAGGGCCACTCCGAGCAGATGTGTACGGATATCGTAGCACAGCCCGGGGTCTGGGTCAATCGGCATGATGCAACGCCGCCTGGGCGGAAGAAGGAGTTGGCCGTCCACCTGCGAACGGATGGGAGGGATCCGGGGTACGTCCCGGAGCGCGTGTGTCGAGCGGGGAGCGGATGGGGTTGCAGGCCATCGTCGTCGGGGCGGGGAAGCTCGGGTTCGAGGTGGCTCGAAGGCTGTCGGACGCGGGGCACGACGTGGTGGTCGTCGACCGGGACGCGGAGGCGCTCGCGCAAGCGGCCGACCGCTTGGACGTCATGACCCTGGTGGGTCACGGCTCCTCCCCCTCGGTGCTCCGGAAGGCCGGGGTTGCATCGGCTCAGCTTCTCATCGCCGCCACCGACAGCGACGAGCTCAACATCGTCACGTGCATGACCGCCAAGACCCTTGGAGAGCCGTTCTGCGTCGCCCGCATCCGGAACCCCGAGTACTCCTCCCCCGCCGGGGCGGCGCAGCCCGGCCGGCTCGACCTCGCCCGTCTGGGCATCGACCGGGTCGTGCGCCCCGAGGACCTGGCAGCCAAAGAGATCATCCGCATGCTGCGCACCCCCTCCGCTGCGGAGGTGGAGTACTTCGCGGGGGACCGCGCGGCCGTGGTCAGCTTCGCCGTGGACGAACACGCACCCGCGGCGGGCCGGAGCGTCACCGAGCTCGGGCTCACCCACACGGTGGTGGCGGCGGTCATCCGGGAGGCGGGCACGGTGGAGATCCCGAGCGGGTCCACCGTCATCCACCCCGGCGATCGCATCTACTTCATGGGGCGCGCAGGCAACTTCCAGGAAGCGCGTCGGATCGTGGGGCGGGAAGAGCACCCCATGCGCAGCCTGGTGATCGTGGGGGGGAGCCCCCTGGGATACGAGGTGGCGCAATTCCTGGGGAAGATGCGCCGCACGGGTCTCAGCATCCGGATCATCGAACGGGACAGGGAACGGTGCCGGGAGCTGGCCGAGCAGCTGCCCCCGGCGGTCATGGTGCTGGCAGGCGACGCGGCCCGTCCCGACCTCCTCGAGGACGAACACGTGGCCCAATCGGACGCGTGCATCCTCACCACCGGCGACGACCACCGCAACCTCCTGGTCGGGATGATGCTGAAGGGGATGGGGGTTCGCTACTGCATCAGCGAGCTCTCCCGGGAGGAGTACCTGCCCCTGGCTCACCGGGCCGGCATCGACGCGTGCGTGGTTCCCCGCCTGGTGACCGCCAGCTTCATCCTCCAGCTCACCCAGAGGAGGAACGTGCGGAACCTGGCCCTGGTGGAAGAGGGGAAGGCGGAAATCCTGGAGCTCGAGGCGGAGAGCGGATGCCCGGCCGAGGGGAGGCCCATCGGGGACCTGCGCCTGCCGCCTTCGGCCGTGGTGGGCATCGTGGTGCGCGAGGGCGAGGTGCTGATCCCCCGGGGTGCCACCCGCATCCAGGCAGGGGACCAGGTGCTCCTCTTCCTCCGGCCGGAGGGCGTGGACGCGGTGCAGCACCTCTTCCGGCAGGGCTGAGCCTGGGGGGCCGTCCGCCGGCGCCTCCCAGATCCGTGGCAAGGGACGCGATGCGTTGAACTACCGGCTCGTTCTCCACATGCTGGGCACCCTCGTCCTCACCGAGGGTGCGGCCATGGCGGCTCCGATCGCCTGGGCCCTCTATTACGCCAGCCCCGATCTGAAGGCCTTCCTGACCGCGGCCCCCCTGGCGGCAGGGGTGGGCCTGGCCATGCGACGTGCCGCCCGGAACCCCCAACGGACCAGCGACGAGGCCCTCCACCACAAAGAGGCCCTCGCGGTGGTGGGCCTCGGATGGGTCGTCGCCTCGGCGGTCGCTGCGCTTCCCATGCTGTGGGCGGGAAGCTTCGCCACCTTCACCGATGCCTTCTTCGAGTCCGCCTCGGGCTTCACCACCACCGGCGCCTCGGTTCTGACCGACATCGAGTCCCAGCCGCCCGGTGTGCTCTTCTGGCGGAGCCTCCTTCACTGGTTCGGCGGCATGGGCATCATCGTCTTGACCATCGCCATCCTGCCCCGGCTGGAGCTGGGCGGGATGCAGCTCTTCCGGGCGGAGGCGCCCGGCCCCGTCCCGGAGCGGATCCACCCCCGCCTGCGGGAGACCTCGAGGCTCCTGTGGCGGATCTACATCGGACTCTCCGCTCTGGAGACCCTGCTCCTCTGGGGTCGGGGCCTCTCCCTCTACGACGCGCTCCTCCAGACCTTCGGAACCATGGCCACCGGGGGCTTCTCCAACTACAACGCCAGCATCGCCGCCTTCCACGACCCCGTGGTGGAGGCGATCATCCTCGTCTTCATGGTGCTGGCCGGGACCAACTTCGCCCTCCACCATCGGGCCCTGCTGAACCGGGAGGGCCTGCGGGCGTACCGCGACGAGGAGTTCCTCTCGTATCTGGCCGTCCTGGCAGGCCTGTCCGTGGTCCTTGCCGCCATCCTCGTCCGTTCGGGGACGCCCGCGGTCGCCGCGCTGCGCCTGGCCTCGTTTCAGGCCACGTCCATCGTCACCACCACCGGCTTCGTGACCGCCGACTTCGACCAGTGGCCCGAAGCAGGGCGCCTCCTCCTCTTCCTGGCCATGTTCATCGGAGGCAGCGCCGGATCGACCGGCGGCTCCATCAAGGTGATCCGGTGGGTGATCCTCGTCCGCTACGCGTCCCGGGAGATCGTCCAGCTTCTCCACCCCCGGGCCGTCCTGCCCGTCCGGGTCGGGGGCCGGCTGCTGAGCGAGGAGGCGCTCCGGGGCGTGATCGGCTTCGTGATCCTCTACCTCTTTCTCTTCATAGCGGCTTCGGTGGTGCTGAGCGCCGCGGGACTGGACATGGTGAGCTCGCTCGGCGCGGTCGCAGCCACGCTCGGCAACGTGGGTCCGGGGCTGGCGGCGGTCGGACCTACCGCCAACTACGCGGCCCTGGCGCCGGGCGCCAAGTGGCTCCTGAGTTTCCTCATGATCGCGGGGCGGCTTGAGATCTACAGCATCATGGTCCTCCTGCTGCCGGGCTTCTGGCGACGAGCGTAGGATCGGGCCGCCTCTGCCCGGCTACCCCAGCAGCAGCCGGTCCTCCACCAGCCGCTGGCCGCGCACCCGAGCAAAGCGCTCCACCAGCCCCTCCACCCCCATGCGCCGCCGGTCGTCGCCCCGCAGGTCCAACACCACCCGCCCGTCCTGCATCATCAGGGTCCGGCTCCCCACCCGCAGGGCCTGCTCCATGTTGTGGGTCACCATCAGGACCGTGAGCCCGTGCTCCGCCACCAGCCGGCACGTCAGGTCCAGCACCTGGCGGCTCGCGGCGGGGTCCAGCGCGGCCGTGTGCTCGTCCAGCAGGAGCAGGCGCGGGCGCGTCACGGCCGCCATCACCAGGGCGAGCGCCTGGCGTTGCCCGCCCGAGAGGAGCCCCACCGGCTGCTTCAGCCGGTCTGCGAGGCCCAGGCCCAGTGCCTCCAGCCACTCGGCGAAGAGACGCCGCTCCCGGCCGCGAACCGCCAGCCGCAAGGATCGGCGCCTCCCGCGGGCCCGGGCCATGGCCAGGTTCTCCTCCACCGTGAGGCTGGCCGCCGTACCCCGCAGGGGGTCCTGGAAGACCCGCCCGATCAGCCGGGCCCGGCGGTGCTCGGGCCAGCGGGTGACGTCCTGCCCGTCCAGGCGCACGGTTCCCGCATCCACGCGGAAGGTGCCGGCGACGGCGTTCAGGAGGGTGGACTTGCCCGCACCGTTGGGCCCGATGAGGGTGGCGAACTCCCCCTCCTGCAGGACCAGGTCCACCCCGCGCAGGGCCGGCCGCTCCCATCCCCCGCCCAGCCGGAAGGTCTTATGCAGGCCTTCGAGGGCCAGCATACCCCTCGCCTCCCCACAGGCGCCGGCCAGGCCGGCGCCGGGCCTCTCCTGCCCACTCCAGGGTCCGGGGGACCGCGAGGGCCACCACCACCAGCAGCGCCGTCACCAGCTTCAGGTCGCTGGGGGCGAAGCCCACCCGCAGGGCCGCCCCTGCCGCCGCCCGGTAGAGGATGGAGCCCACCAGGGCCGCGAGCGTCCCAAAGAAGACGCCCCGGGCCCGGACGATGGCCTGCCCGAGGATGACCGACGCGAGGCCCGCCACGATCATCCCTATGCCCATGCCCACGTCGGCGAAGCCCTGGTGCTGAGCCACCAGCGCTCCCGAGAGGGCCACCAGCCCGTTGGAGAGGGCGAGCCCCACCAGGGTCGTCCGGTCCGTGTCGGCTCCCAGACTCCGGATCATGCCGGGGTTGTCGCCCGTGGCCTGCACCGCGAGCCCGTACTCGGTCTGGAGGAACCAGTCGAGCAGGAGCTTCAGGAGGAGCGCCGCCGCCAGGAAGAGGAGGAGCGCGGCAAGCGGCGAGTCCAGCAGCCCCCTCACCTGGGTGACCAGGGTTTCGCGCCGCAGGAGGGGCACGTTCGAGCGCCCCATCACCCTCAGGTTGATGGAGTAGAGGGCGGTCATGGTGAGGATCCCGGCCAGCAGCCCGGACACCCGAAGCCGCGTGTGCAGCACCCCGGTGGCCGCGCCGGCGGCAAGCCCGCCCAGCGCGGCCACCAGGGTTGCCAGGAGCGGCGGGCGCCCGGCGACGATCATCGCCGCCGCGATGGAGCCGCCGAGGGTGAAGCTGCCGTCCACCGTCAAGTCCGGGAAGTTGAGCACCCGGAAGGTGAGGTAGACGCCCAGCACCATGATCCCGTAGACGAGCCCCTGCTCCAGCACCCCGAGGGCGAAGGTCCCACTCACGATCCGACCTGCTCCGCCTGGGCCAGGAGCTCCTCGGGCAGCCGGACCCCCATCCGCTCGGCCGCAGCGGGGTTCACCACCAGGCGCGGGTTGGCCTGGTACTGGATGGGCATCTGGGCGGGGTCGGCTCCCTTCAGCACCTGGTCGGCCATTTCGGCCGTCTGGCGCCCCAACTCGTAGTAGTCGATCCCCACGGTGATGAGCCCGCCCCGGGCGACGCTGTCAGGCTCGCCCACCACCATGGGGAGCTTGGACTGCTCCGCCACCTGGATCACCGATTCCAGGGCGCTCACCACGGTGTTGTCGGTGGGCACGTAGAGGGCGTCCACCCTCCCCACCAGGCTCTGGGCGGCCTGCAGCACCTCGCTGGAAGAGGCGACGGTGGCCTCCACCAGCGTGAGCCCCAGATCCCCGGCCGCCTTCCGCGCCCACTCCACCTGCACCAGCGAGTTGGCCTCTCCCGCGTTGTAGAGCACCCCCACCCGCCTGGCCGAGGGGTCGAGGCGCGGAATGAGCGCGAGCTGCTGGTCCACCGGGTTCAGGTCCGAGGTCCCCGTCACGTTGGTCCCCGGCCGCTCGTTGCTCTGTACCAGGCCCGCCGCCTGGGCGTCGGTCACCGCCGTGATGAGGATGGGAATGGACGACGTGGCCTGGGCGGCCGCCTGGGCCGTGGGCGTGGCGATGGCCAGGATCAGGTCGGGGTTGGCGCCGGCGAGGCGCCGAGCGATGATCTGGGCCGTGGCCATGTCGCCCTGCGCGTTCTGGTAGTCGGCCCGCACCATGTACCCCAGCTCGGCCATGCGGTCCAGGAAGCCCTGGCGCGCCTGGTCCAGCGATGGGTGCTCGACGATTTGAATGACGCCCACCCGCACCTCCTGCGCGGCGTGGACGCCGAGGGGAGAAAAGCCCACCGCGGCCAGAACGAGCGGCAGGAGGGCCCGTGCCGCCCGGATCCAGCGATGCACCCCCAAGGAAAGCAACCCCTTTCAGAGGATCAAGGTCTCTTCAGCTCCCCCGCTTCCCCCCAGACGGGTTGCTCGTCCTCGTAGGGCCGCCACTCGAACCGGTCCTTGAACACCTTGAGGATCATGGAGGTGTCGCTCGCGGCCACGCCGGGGACGCGCCGGAGCTGGTCGGTGAGGAAGTGGTACAGCTCGTCGTTGGAGGCGACCACCACCTCCACGATGAGGTCGTAGGCGCCGGCGCTCACGCCCAGGTAGCGCACCTGCGGGAGGGAGCGGAGATGGTCGACCACCTGTTCCAGGTGACCGTCACCGATGCGGATTCCCACGATCGCCTGGATCGTCCGCCCTACCCTGGCCGGATCGATGATCCCCACGAGCCGCAGGACGCCTCGCTCCACCAGCCGGCTGACGCGCTTGCGCACGGTGCCCTCGGCCACCTGCAGGCGGGCGGCGATGCCGGTGAAGGGGGCTCGGCCGTCCCGCTGGAGCTCCAGCAGTATCGCCCGGTCCAGGGCGTCGAACTCGCCGTCGGTCATAGGAATCCCTCCGAGGCACGGGAAATCCGCACGATGTGACCCTCCATTAGACGAATGACGCATGAAATCCTGCCGCCTTCGAAGAAAGGCTCTCGCTTGACCGCCCATTCCCGACGCCCCGCGCGCGCCCGGGAGCGATCATGCTCCGGCCCGCCCCGCAGGCACCGGGCGGTGCGTATGCCGGGCGCGGCGGCGGGCAGACTGACCTCTGACCGCACAGGCCGGGAGGCGGGATGCACGTGGAGGCAGGAGTCTGCGAGGTCTGTGGGGCCCGGACGCCAGATCCGGGCCGGTTGCTCTGCGACGGGTGCCTGGCCCACCTCGAGTACCACATGGAGGTGGATCCGCGCTCCGGCACCCAGGGCCGGTCGCCCGGTCCCCTGCAGGCGCGCACGCCGGCAGAGCTGGAGGAGCTGGCCGAGGGCGAGCCGGGGTGGGTCACCGAGCCCTGAGGGTCACCAGTCCG
Source organism: Limnochorda pilosa (assembly GCF_001544015.1). Lineage (GTDB taxonomy): Bacteria > Bacillota > Limnochordia > Limnochordales > Limnochordaceae > Limnochorda > Limnochorda pilosa. The sequence continues at coordinate 2,859,249 of NZ_AP014924.1, forward strand.
GAAGCGGGATCCACAGACGTTCCCCGAGGCTCAATGGGCCGTCGTCGTCCAGCCGGTTGGTGCGCAGCAGGCTGTCCACGCTGACGCCGAAGCGGTTCGCGATGCCCGAAAGGGTATCGCCCCGTCGCACCGGGTAGATCCAGTGATCGGGAATCACCAGCTCCTGGCCGGGGCGCAGGGTCGTGTGCCCCAGCAGGTTCACGTCCACCAGACGGGTCATGGAGACCCCGAACCGAAGCGACAGGTCGTACAAGGTATCCCCGGGCTGCACCCGGTAGCGCGGGCGCTCCGCCATCTGGCGGAGGAGCTCCACCGTCGCCGGGCCCGCGACCCCGTCGGCTGCAAGCCCCCCGTACCGTTGCAGCCGCCGGACCGAGGCCGTGGTCGTCTCCCCGTAGTTGCCCGTCACCGGCTGGTTGAAGCCCACCCGGATGAGCAGGCGCTGCAGCTCGAAGACATCCTCGCCCCACATCCCCGGCTTCAGGGTCCGCAGGCCCAGGGTTCCCTGAGCCTCCACCTCCGCCGGACTCGCCAGCAGGACGAGCCCCACCACCACCAGCAAGGCAAGGAGGACCCTCGACAACCCCCGTGGTCCCATCGTCCCAACCCCGCACCCGAACATGCGTCCGCGCGTCATCGCCGCTCCCCTCACGCCATGGCCAGACTCGTCCCCGTCCAACATTCCGCGGGGTGCGCCGCTTCCCTCTCACCTCCGCGCATCGGCGCTGGAAGGCAATGAGTGGAGGGGCGTCACGCCCCGAACTTGGCCAGTCTTCCCGCGTGGGCCAGCAGCAGGGGCATGAGCTCCTTGGCCCGCACCCTGCCCAGTTGCCCCCGGGAGCAGGCCCGCTCGCCGAAGCCTTCCGCGTCGTTCTCCCAGCGGCTCCAGCGGGAGTGGATCAGGAAGGGCACAGGATGCCAGGTGTGGGCCTTGAAGGTCGCGGGCGTCGAGTGGTCCCCCGTCACCAGGACCGCCGCCGGGTCGAGCTTCAGCAGCCGGGGGATCTGGGCGTCCACCTCTTCGATGGTCCGCACCTTGCGATCGAAGTCGCCGTCCTCGCCGGCCGAATCCGTCGGCTTCACGTGCACGAAGAAGAAGTCGAAGTCGCTCCAGGCGGCCTCCAGCCGGTCGAACTCCTCGGCGATCCCGTGGCCGCCGTCCAGCACCTTCATGCCCACCAGCCGGGCGAGCCCCCGGTACATGGGGTAGACGGCGATCACGGCGGGGTTCACGCCGTAACGCTCCGGGAAGCTGGGCAGGTCGGGCTGGCGGTCGAAGCCCCGCAGGAGAACGGTGTTGGCCGGCCACTCGTCGGCCAGCGCCCGGTCGACCTCCTCCACGAACCGGTTGGCCAGCTCGGCCATGGAGGCGGCGCCGGGCTCCCGGGCCTCCACCTTCAGGGGCGGCACCCCGGTCTGCTGAGGGTCCGAGTCGGTCACGTGGGGAGAGAGCCCCTGGCCGCGAAAGACAACCACCGCCCGGTGCTGCATCTCGGGGCGCACGAGGATCTCCACCCTCGGAATCCGAATCCGCGAGAGCTTGTCCGTCAGGCGGACGCACTCCTCGGTGGGAATCCGGCCCGCCCGGCGGTCCACGATCTTCCCGTCCTTCTTGGAGGCGAAGTTGATTCGGGCCGCCACGTCCGTGGCTTCCAGCTCCATCCCGACCCCCAGGGCTGAGAGGACCCCCCGCCCCACCAGGTTCTCCACGGGATCGTAGCCGAAGAGCCCCAGGTGCCCCGGGCCGCTGCCCGGGGTGATGCCCGGCGCCACAGGGTCGTGGAGCCCCAGGCTTCCCTTGCGGGCCAGCGCGTCCAGGTTGGGCGTCCGCGCCGTCTCCAGCTCGGTCCTCCCCGTCTCCGGGTGGGGGAGGCCCCCAAGCCCGTCCATCACCAGGAGCACCAGCTTGCCCCCGGGCTCCGCCAGCTCTCGCACCAGATCCTCCATGATCCTGCCCCCTTCGGCTTCGGCCTTCAGCACGTCCTAGTGTACCACCGTGGACCAGGAGAGGGCTACGCCTACTCCATCTCCACCTCCACCTGGCCCTCCACCACCCGTGCCGGGAAGCGGGGCACGGGCCGCGTCGCGGGCAGGCTCCGGTTCTTGCCCGTGCGGATGTCGAAACGGGCGCCGTGGCGCTCGCAGGTCACCTCGCCGGCGCCGGCATCCACCTCACCCTCGGAGAGGGACGCCTCCGCGTGCGAGCAGGTGTCGCCGATGGCGAAGAAGCCGTCCTGAAGCCGGAAGAGGGCCACGGGGGTCCCACCGAGCACCAGCCGGCGCACCTCCCCCACCTGCATCTCGTCCGCCGGACCGACACGCATCCACTCAGCCAGACTTCCTCGCCTCCTGCATCATCTTCGCGCCACCCTGAGACGTGCGCCACCCCGGCGCGCCAGAGCCGCCGGCGCTTGCCGGCGGCCCCCAGAGCAAGCCTGGGATCAGCCTACGATCAGCCCACAGAACCTTCCATCTCGAGCTCGATGAGCCGGTTGAGTTCCACCGCGTACTCCATGGGGAGCTCCTTGGCAAAGGGCTCCATGAAGCCCATCACCACCATCAGGGTGGCCTCCTGCTCGGAGAGGCCCCGGCTCATCAGGTAGAAGAGCTGCGCCTCGGAGACCTTGGAGACCGACGCCTCGTGCTCCATGGCAACCGTGTTGTCCAGGATCTCCATGTCGGGGATGGTGTCGGTCTTTGAGCGGTCGTCCAGGATCAGGGCATCGCACTTGACGTTGGACTTGCAGTGGTGCGCGTCGGGATCCACGTGCACCATGCCCCGGTACGTGGTCCGCCCGCCGTCTTTGCAGATGGACTTGTTGACGATGGTGGAGGTGGTGTGGGGCGCCAGGTGGTACATCTTCGCGCCGGCGTCCTGGTGCTGGCCGGCCCCGGCGAAGGCGATGGAGAGCACGTCCCCCTTGGCGCCCGGCTCCATCAGGTAGACGCTCGGGTACTTCATGGTGAGCCGGGAGCCCAGGTTGCCGTCGACCCACTCCATGGTCGCGTCGCGGTAGGCGGCGGCCCGCTTGGTCACCAGGTTGTACACGTTGGTGGACCAGTTCTGGATGGTGGTGTACCGTACCCGGGCGCCTTCCTTGACGATGATCTCCACCACCGCCGCGTGAAGCGACTCGCTGGCGTAGACCGGCGCCGTGCATCCCTCGATGTAGTGCACGAAGCTGCCTGGCTCGGCGATGATCAGCGTCCGCTCGAACTGCCCCATGTTCTGGGCGTTGATGCGGAAGTAGGCCTGCAGCGGGATCTCCACCTTCACGCCCGCCGGCACGTAGATGAAGCTGCCACCGCTCCAGACGGCGCTGTTGAGCGCGGCGAACTTGTTGTCCGCGGGGGGGACGACGGTGCCGAAGTACTCGCGCACCAGGTCGGGGTGCTCCCGCACGGCCGTGTCGGTGTCGCAGAAGATGACGCCCTGCTCCTCCAGGTCCTTGTGGACGTTGTGGTAGACCACCTCGGACTCGTACTGGGCCGAGACGCCCGCCAGGAACTTCCGCTCCGCCTCGGGGATGCCGAGCCGGTCGAAGGTCCGCTTGATCTGCTCCGGGACCTCGCTCCAATCCTTACCCTGGCGCTCGCTGGCCCGCACGAAGTAGCGCACGTCGTCGAAGTCCAGGTGCGAGAGGTCGCCGCCCCAGGTCGGCATCGGCTTCTTCTCAAAGGTCTCCAGCGCCTTCAGCCGGAAGGCCCGCATCCACTCCGGCTCGCCCTTGAGCGACGAGATCTCCTCCACCACCCGGCGGGAGAGGCCCTTACCGCTCTCGTAGACGTAGTTCTCCGGGTCGTGGAAGCCGTACCGGTACTCGCCCAGGTCCACCGCCGACTTACCCATGGAAAAACCCCCTTCTACCCCGGATCTCCCTGGCGCCCGCCCACCTGCGCCTCCGGGTAAAACCCGACTTCACAAGTCGGAATTCAGCCCGCGTCACGTCCCGTCGCCAGTCATTATACGGGGAGGTCGAAGGGGAGTCAAGGCGACCGGCGCTCCCTGGTGGCCACCGCTTCGCGCCCATCTCCGCCGCCGGGGCCGTAGCGCATCCTGAGCGCCGCGGTCGGAAACCAGATCTCCTTCATCTCCAGGGGCTCGCTGCCGTCTTTCAGCCGCTCGCCGCCGCGCGGGTGATAGAGCACCATGAGCCAGCGCATGTACGCCTGCAGCCACCGGTTGCCGAGGCTGCGGGGGACGTCGCGCACCTCGAAGCCCATGCGCCGGGCGCCGCGCCAGAGCAGGGTCCGGCCGTACACGGCCCGGATCGGGTACGGGACCCCTCCCCGCTCGAGCTCCACGGCCAGCCCGCCCAGGAACCGGCGGAGCCGCCGGGCCGTGTCGAAGGTGGCCGCGAGCTCCGAGCGGCCCGTTCCGGCCGACCGGCCCCGGTCGACGGCGACGCTGGAGAGGTGCAGCTCCCCCACCCAGTCGCCAGGGTCGATGCGGGTTCCGTCGTCGAACGCCACGGGCTCGCCCCGATGCCGCTCGAAACGGATCCGCACGGTCTCGTCGCCCGCGGCCGGCACCGCCCACAGCCGGAAGAGCCTGGCAAAGAGACGCTCCCACACGTTCCACGCCCGCCGCAGCACCCTCCACCCCAAGGGGCTCCCCTCCCCCTTTCCCCCCAGCAGCTCGCTCAGCGTGACCGCGCGGAGCCCCCGCTCGGCGAGGCCTTCCAGGATCAGGGGGAGGGCCGCGACGGTCCGCTCGGGTGCCCCCGGTGCGCCGCCCCCGTCGTGCAGGTCGATGATGGCTCCCGGGCGGGCCCCTTCCAGCGCCTCCCGGGCGATGGCCTCGGGATCCTGCCGGCCGTCCCAATCCCGGGGGGCCGCGGACCAGAGCACCACCGTGGCCCGCTCCCGGTGCGCCGCGGCGGTGGTGAACAGGTTGAACCCTCCCCAGGGAGGCCGGAAGAAGGAGGGAGGCCGGCCCGTTGTCATTCGAATCGCGTCGCCGGCCTGGCGGACCTCCCGGCCCGTCGCCCACGGCCCCAGGGTCCAGGCGTGCTTGTGCCGGTGCCCGTGGTTGCCCACCTCATGACCTGCCTTCACCGCCTCGCGCACCAGCTCCGGATGGGCCAAGACCCGCCGGCCCACCACGAAGAAGGTCGCCCTGGCACCGTACCGCTCCAACACGGCCATCACCCGGGGGGTAGAGCGGGGGTCCGGGCCGTCGTCGAAGGTAAGCGCGACGGCCTTCGCCGCCTCCGGGCCCCGCCGCACCACCCGTCCCGGCAGGTGACGCCCGCTCACGTGGGGGATCAGGAGGTAGAGCAACCCTGCTCCCAGGAGGCCGAGGGTCCACGTCCACGCCGGGCTCATCGCGGCTCCCTTCCTGCCGCGGCCGGTACCCGGGCCAGGGCGAGGATGGCCCGAGCCGCCTCTTCGTCGGCTCGCGGGTGCCCGAGGGCCGCCGCGGCCTGGGCCATGCGGCGCCGGCGCTCGGGGTCGTCGAGAAGACGCTGGACCTCGCTCACCAGCTCCTCGGGGCTCTGCACCACCCGCCCGGCGCCGCGTGAGACGAGGAAGCGGGCGTTCCCTTCCTCCTGGCCGGGAATGGGGCGGTAGATCACCATGGGCAGGCCTTTGGCCAAGGCTTCGGTCACGGTCAGGCCTCCCGCCTTGGAGATCAGCAGGTCGGCGACGCTCATCAACTCGTGCACCTCGCGCACGAAGCCCAGGACGCGGACCGGGCGCGGCGACCCCTCCACCACCTCCCGGATCCGGCGCTCCAGGAGGGCGTCGCGCCCGGAGACGACGATGAGCTGGAAGGATCCGCCCGCGAAGGCGAGCTGCCGGCACGCGGGCACCATACCCCGCACCATGCCGTACCCTCCGGCCATGAAGAGGACCACCGGCTGGTGCGAGAGGCCCAGGCGCTGGCGCACCCGGAAGGGGTCCACCCTCTGGCGGAAGCGAGGGTGGATGGGGATGCCCGTGACCGCAACCCGGTCGGGCCGGATGCCCCTGGCCACGAGGGCTTCCCGCACGGCCTCCGCTCCGGCGATGTAGAGGTCCACGTCGGGGTGGAGCCACTGGCTGTGCACAATGTAGTCGGTGATCACGGTGGCGACGGGCGCGTCCAGTTGCCTGCCCCGCCGGAGCTGCGCCGCCACGCCCCCCGGCGTAGGGTGCGTCGCCACCACCACCCGCGGCCGTCGTTGCGCCAGGAAACGGGCCAGCCTGCGGGCGCCCAGCCGGTACAGGAACTGCTGCCAGGACGACTCCGGGGTGAGCTGGCCCGTGCGCTCGTAGAACTCCCGCCACAGGACGGGCGCCCGCGTGACGGACTGGATGTAGGCGAAGCGGGCTGCGCCGTTGACGACCGGGTTCACCAGGTCGAAGAAGTCGATGCGCTCGACGGTGAGCGAGGGGTCCAGCTCGGCCAGCGCCGCGGCCAGGGCTGCCCCTGCCTGAATGTGCCCCCCGCCGTAGGTGGACTCGAGCAGGACCGCGTCGGCGCTCCTTGCCGTGAACCGGGATCCCTCCAAGACACGCAGCCGCATCTGCCGGGTGGCTTCCTTTCGCCGAAGGACGTCCGTGTCCCTTGCAACGGCTTGAAGATTCGAGGCAGAGGGTCCGAGTCCTCCTCAGGCGCTCAGCCCGTGCCCTCTCCCAGAGATCCCGGGTCCAGCTTGCGGCGGTACTGGCGCAGGGCCGTCTTCAGCGTACCCAGCGCCAGCGTGGCACACTTGGGCCGGCTGGCCACGAGATCCCTTCCCAGGATGTCCATCATCGCCATGCCGTCCATGGCCAGGAGCCGGTCGGCGTCCAGACTCCCTTCGGCCACCATCTCCATGAGAATGGAGGCGGCGGCCTGGCTGATGGTGCAGCCCTCGCCCTCGAACCGGACCGTGTCGATGCCTCCCCGGCCGTCCCCCTTGAGGTAGATGGTCACCACGTCGCCGCACCCAGGGTTGCCGCCGGGGATGACCACGTCCGCGCCCTCCAGGGTTCCCTTCCCCCGGGCCTTGCGGTAGTGCTCGTCGAGGAACTCGATCTGCGTCTGCCGGTCCACGGCCTCCACTCCCCCTGGCTCTTCTGCCCGGCGAGCCCCGGCCCGGCCCTCGTGCAAGGCGAGCCGGGTCGAGGCCGCTTCCCATCCTGCCGCCCTATCCACCCGCGCGTTCCCCCGGTCTTCAGCGCTCGATGGGTGCCCGCACCAGGTTTCCCCACTCGGTCCACGATCCGTCGTAGTTCCGCACGTTGGGGAAGCCCAGGAGGTAGCTGAGGACGAACCAGGTGTGCGAGCTCCGCTCGCCGATGCGGCAGTAGGCGATCACCTCGTCCTCGGGCTTCAGGCCCTCGCGCTCGAGGTAGATCTGCCTCAGCTCGGCGGCGCTCTTGAAGGTCCCGTCGTCCCGGACCGCCTGGGCCCAGGGAACGTTCCGGGCACCGGGGACGTGCCCCCCCCGCAGCGCGCCCTCCTGCGGGTAGTCCGGCATGTGGAGCTTCTCGCCCGTGTACTCCTGCGGCGAGCGTACGTCCACCAGCGGCTTTCGGCTGCGGACGTGCTCCTCCACGTCCTCCCGGAAGGCCCGGATGGGCGCGTCGTTCCGGGTGGGAACCGGGTACGGAGTCTCCGGATAGGTCGGGACGTCCTTCACCAGCGGGCGTCCCTCGGTCGCCCACCGGGCGCGACCGCCGTCCATGATCCGACAATCCTGGTGCCCGAAGAGCTTGAAGACCCAGAAGGCGTAGCAGGCCCACCAGTTGTTCTTGTCGCCGTAGAAGACCACCGTGGTCCCCGGGCTGATCCCTTTGGCCCGCACGAGCCTCGCGAACGCCTCCGGGTTCAGGTAGTCCCGGATCACGGGATCCTGCAGGTCCGTGTGCCAGTCGATCTTCACGGCGCCGGGTACGTGCCCCACCTCGTAGAGGAGCACGTCCTCGTCCGACTCCACCACCCGCACCCCCGGGTCCTGCAGGTGGTCGGCCACCCACTGGGTGGTGACCAGCGCTTCGGGCTGTGCGTACCCCTTCTGGAGGATTGCGGCCTCCGCGGCCCCTTGTACCGCCATCTCTGGGTGAAACCTCCTCTCCTGGACTCCTCGGGCCGGCATGGGCACCGGCCCTCATCGGTAATCATCCCTAATTCTAATCAAACCGACCGGAGAATGCCAGTAGCAATCGCGGGACCCAGCGCGTGGCGCCCGCCCTTGCTGGGCGCGCGGTCGCTGTCCGCCCCGCTTCCTCGAGGCCCGGGCGGCCTAGCGAAACAGGACCCGTACCGCCCCTAGCGCCAGCGAAAAGGCCACGACGGGCGTCGCCACCCAGACCTGCGTGGCGCGTCGCACGGCCTCCCGCTCGCGGGCACCGGCGGCCCGCCGGGCTCGGGTCACCCCCACCAACCCGAGGGTCAGCGCCTGGGTCAGCGGGACCGGCAGGCCCATCAGGGAGGCACTCAAGACCAGGAACCCCGTCACCCCCGCGGCCAGGGCGCCCTCTGCCAGTGAGAACCGGGCCATCTCCCGCCCGGCCATATGAAGGAGAGGCCCACCCAGGAGCCACGCGCCCGCCCCCATCCAGAGGCCGCCCAGGGCCGCAGGCCACGCGGGCCCTGCCGGCAGGAACCCTTCGGCCACCAGCGGGCCCACAGCGTTGGCCGCGTTGTTCGCACCGGCGGCGAAGGCCTGGAGAAAGCCTGCGATGCCCAGGGCGAACCCCAGGGAGCGCGGGGGGCGCCCGGCAAGCCACCCTCCCCGAAAGACCCGGGCACAGCCGTACGCGACGGCAAAGGAGATGACCGGCAGCAGGATCCACCCGGCCACCACCCGCACCAGCACCTCCGCCCTCAGCTCTCCCGTGGCCAGCCCCACGCCCGCCAGTGCCGCCACCGTCACCTCGCTGGTGGAGATGGGGACCCCCAGGCGCGTCGCCAGCGCCAGGGAGGCCGACGCAGCCGCCAGCACCACGGCCACGGCACCGGGGGGCACGGAGCCCCGCTCCAGAAGCCCTGCGCCCAGGGTTCGAACCACCCCGTTCCCTGCCACCGCCGCACCCAGCACCAGCCCGAGCGCAGCCACCTGCAGCGCCCGCCGCAGGTCGAGGACCCCGGCTCCATAGGGGATGGCCAGGCTGGCCGCGCCGCTCGCCCCGATGTTCAAGCCAAAGAAGGACGCAAGGACCAGCAGGACGACGGGCATGCCGCGATCCCCCTTAAGGTGAAGGCCCCACCGGGCGGCGATGGATTTGCGGGAAGCTGTCTCTGGAATCCGGGCCTGGTCCTGGTATCCTATACAGAGGGCGGAGCGGGGGTGAGGCACCGCACCCCGGCCGCCCCAACCCAGAGGGGGTCCTGCCGTGAAGGTGGAAAGCGAGGTCGGGCGGTTGCAGGCGGTTCTCCTCCACCGGCCCGGTCCAGAGCTGGAGAACCTGGTGCCCCGCGACCTGGAGCGGCTCCTCTTCGAGGAGATCCCGTGGCTACCCCAGGCCAGGCGGGAGCATGCCGGCTTTGCCCGCCAGTTGGAAGCACTCGGCGTGCACGTCTACTACGTGGAAGACCTCCTGCGGGACCTGGCCCGAGACCCCGAGCTGCGGGAAGAGATGGTGGAGAGCCAGCTCGAGGCCAGCCGGCTCCGCCGGGACCCCGCCCGCGCGGCAGTGCGCCGCTGCCTCCTGGAAGAGGTGCCCCCCGAGGAGCTCCCGGACCGCCTCATCGCCGGGATCACCAAGGAGGCCGTCCGTCGCTGGAAGCAGACGCCGTCCCTGAGCGACCTCACCGCCCCGCTCAACCCCTTCTACCTGGACCCACTCCCCAGCATGTACTTCACCCGCGACCATGGGGCGATGATCGGCCCGAACCTGCTGGTGAGCCAGATGACGCACCGGGCGCGCCGGCGGGAGACGGCCTTCCTCCGGACGCTGCTCCGCCACCACCCGCTCTTCCAGGGGGTGAAAGCATGGTGGGAGGAACCCCTGCCCACCGGCATCGAAGGAGGCGACATCCTGGCGGTCGCCCCCAGCGCCCTGGTGCTGGGGCTGAGCGAGCGAACCAGCGAGGCGGCCATCGAGGTGGTGGCCGAGAGGCTCTTCGCCGCGGGGGCGCTGCGGGAGATCCTGGTGCTCCAGATTCCGTCCCGCCGGGCCTTCATGCACCTGGACACCGTCTTCACCATGGTCGATCGCGAGCGCTTCCTGATCTACCCGGGCATCGAGGAGCGCTTGCGCCTCTTCCGCCTGGCGTTCGACGACGGCCGCGTGCGGGCCGAGGAGACGACCGACCTGGCCCGGAGCCTGGCCCGGCTCGTGGGCGTGGACCGGGTGGAGCTGCTCCGCTCCGGCGGCGACGACCCCATCACCGCGGCCCGGGAGCAGTGGGCCGACAGCACCAACGTCCTGGCCGTGGCGCCGGGCCAGGTGATCGCCTACGACCGCAACGAGGCGACCAACCGCACGCTGCAGCGGGCAGGGATCGAGGTGCTGGAGATCGAAGGGTCCGAGCTGGTGCGGGGCCGCGGCGGCCCCCGGTGCATGAGCTTGCCCTTGGATCGGCTTCCGCTGGGCTGATGGGCCGCCGCGGTGCCACGTGCCGGCCGCCGTTTCCGCCACAACCCTTTCCTGCTGGGAGGATCGCCCATGCCCGAAACCCCGGCTTCCCAACCTCCCCGTCCCCAGGTGGGCGTGGACGTCTTCCAGGCGCTGGACCTTCGCGTCGGGCGGGTCCAGCGGGCCGAAACCTTCCCCCAGGCCCGCAAGCCCGCCTACCGGCTCTGGATCGACTTCGGTCCCCTGGGCGTCCGCCGGTCGAGCGCCCAGATCACCAGCCTCTACCACCCTGAGGAGCTGGTAGGGCGGCTGGTGGTCGCGGTGGTCAACTTCCCGCCACGGCAGGTAGGCCCTTTCGTCTCGGAGGTGCTGGTCCTGGGCGCCGAGACGCGGCAGGGTATTGTGCTCCTCCAGCCCGACGCGCCCGTCGAGCCCGGTTCGCCCATTTCCTGACCTTCGGCCGCCTCAGCGCCCAGGCCGGCCCGAGGTGCTGAGGTCCGCCGTCTCTCCCCTTCCCCGTGCGCGTGCCTCCCATCGCCTGATAAGGTTGCGTTGAGCCGCCAGCAGGAATTGGCTCCCTTGCGGTGGAATTCCGTTTTTCAAGCTTCCTGTTCCCCGGTTCTACGACATTCACATCATGAGAGGAGGAGCGCTTCTTGCGTCGTTCCCCTGGCCTTTTCGTGCTGGCGGCCCTCGTCCTCGCGTGGATGGCGGGTCCCTCGTCCGCCCAGGCTCAGGAGATCGTGGTGGGTCTGAACGCGGAGCTGACGGGCAGCATCCCGGTGGTGGGCCAGTCGAGCCGGAACGCGGCCCTCATGGCCGTGGACGAGGTCAACGCCCAGGGAGGTCTCCTGGTGGGTGGCGCCCGCCATCGCATCCGGCTCCTGGTGGAGGACAACCACGACGACCCGGCCGCGGCGGCGGCCGTGGCCCAGAAACTCATCTACCAGGACCAGGTGGTGGCCATGGTGGGGCCCAACGCGAGCCGCGACGCTATCCCCGCGGCCACCATCGCGGAGTCGGCCCGGACGCCCATGATCTCGCCCTGGTCCACGAATCCTCAGACCACCGCCGGCAAGAGCTACGTCTTCCGGGCCTGCTTCACCGACGACTTCCAGGGGCAGGTGGTGGCCGGCTTCGTCTACAGGGATCTGGGGCTTCGCCGGGCGGCCGTCCTCTACGATGTCGCGAGCGACTACAACAAGGGCATCGCTGAGATCTTCAGGAGCTCGTTCACCAAGCTGGGCGGGCAGGTGGTGGCGTTTGAGACCTACACCACCGGTGACCGGGATTTCAGCTCCCAGATCACCCGCATCGTCTCGTTGAACCCTGACGTGCTCTTCCTGCCCAACTACTACAGCGAGGTGCCGCTCCAGGTGCAGCAGGCCCGAAACCTGGGGTACGAAGGGCCCATCATCGGCAGCGACTCCTGGGGCAGCACCGAGATCGTCGCGCTGGGTGGCGCGGTGATGAACGACCAGTTCTTCACGACCCATTATGCCCCCGACATTGCCACCCCCGAGGCGCGAGCGTTTATCGAGGGCTACGAGGAGCGTTACGGCTCCACACCCGACGACGTGGCCGCCCTTACCTACGACGCCTTCGGCATGCTCTTTCACGCCATCCAACAGGCAGGCTCCTGGGAGAGGGAAGCGATCCGCCAGGCCTTGGCCCAGATCAGCCAGTTCACGGGCGTGACGGGCACCATGAGCTTCCACGGCACGGGCGACCCTGAAAAGAGCGCCGTGGTGATCCGGATTCAGGACGGCCAGTTCCGGTACTACGGCGCCGCGTCGCCCTAGGCTGCGGATCGAGCCCCGCGGCCCGCAGCCGGCCTGCGGGTCGCGGGGCATCACGCCATCGGCCGTCCGGGCACCGCCCGAGCGACCCGAGGTGGGGAGGCGGGCTATGCAGTTTCTCGCCCAGCAGATCGTCAACGCGCTTCAACTCGGCAGCATCTACGCCCTCATCGCGCTGGGCTACACCTTGGTGTACGGTGTGCTCCGGCTGATCAACTTCGCCCACGGCGACATCTTCATGGTGGGTGCCTTCCTTGCCTTCTTCGCCGCCGTCCTGCTGGACCTCCCCTTCGTGCCCACGCTGCTCCTGAGCATGGCGGCCACCGCCCTGCTGGGAGTCCTCATCGAGCGTTTCGCCTATCGCCCCCTGCGGAACGCCCCCCGGGTGTCGGCGGTGATCACGGCCTTGGGCGTCGGCCTCTTCCTGGAGCACTTCACCTTGGCCTCGGTGGGCGCCCAGCCCCGCCACCTCCCGCCGCTGATCGAGACGGTCGTCTACCGGTTGGGCCCCGTGCGGGTGACCACGGTGCACCTGGTCATCTTCATCGTGGCGGTGGTGCTGATGGTGGTGCTGGACCGCATCGTCAACCGCTCCCTGACAGGCATGGCCATGCGCGCCGTCTCGTGGGACAAGTCCGTGGTACCCCTCATGGGCGTCTCGGTCGACCGCATCATCGCGCTCACCTTCGCCATCGGCTCGGGGCTCGCGGCGGCCGGCGGGCTTCTGTACGCGACCGCCTACCCCGTGATCGAGCCGTACATGGGGGTGCTCGTGGGCTGGAAGGCCTTCGTAGCCGCCGTGGTGGGGGGTATCGGGGTGATCCGGGGCGCCATGCTGGGCGCCTACCTGTTGGGGATGGTGGAGATCCTGGTGGCTGCCTACCTACCCTCCACCTACCGGGATTTCATCGCGTTCGGGCTGCTCTTGATCCTCCTGGTCTTCAGGCCCCAGGGGATCCTGGGGCGGCGCGAGGTCCAGAAGGTGTAGCCATAGGGAGGGACTCACCATCGCAGCACCATCCTCGACAGGCCTCGGTCGCCTTCGGAAGCAGGCGTTCACGGCCACCGCTTCTTTCTTCGCCCTGCCCTACGGCATGCCCGGGCTTCTGGCCGCTGCTTTCGCGCTTGCGTGGGCCATCGCTCATCATGGCTGGCTGAACCCCTACCAGCAGCAGATCCTCATGTACGTGGGCATCAACGTCATCCTCACCGCCAGCCTCAACCTGGTGAACGGCTACATGGGCGAGTTCGCGGTGGGCCATGCCGCCTTCATGGCGGTGGGCGCGTACGTCTCCTCCCTGATGACGGTGCGGCTCTTCCCCTTTCAGGCTGCCCCGTACCTTTTCCCGCTCGCACTGGTCGCTGGCGGAGCCGCGGCGGGGGTGGTGGGTCTCCTGGTGGCCTTCCCTTCCTTCCGTACCCGGGGCGACTACCTGGCCATCGTCACCCTCGCCCTGAACATGATCGTGAAGAGCGCCATCGAGAACGTCGAGGCGATCGGCGGCCCCCGCGGGTTCCTGGGCATGCAGCGGCTGACCAGCCTGCCGTGGGTCTTCGCTTCGACCGCCCTCGCCCTCTACGTGCTGCGCAACTTCATCCACGCCAACCTGGGCCGAGGCGTGCTGGCCATCCGGGAGGACGAGGTAGCCGCAGACCTGTTGGGCGTGGATACCCGCCGGGTGAAGCTCTACGCCTTCGTCCTCTCCTCCGCCCTGGCGGGGGTGGCGGGTGGCCTCTTCGCCCACGTGGTCCAGTTCATCAACCCGCGAAGCTTCGACATCATCCGCTCCACCGAGATCCTCGTGATGGTCTACCTGGGGGGCATCGGATCCTTGGCCGGTTCCGTCATCGGGGCCACCTTCTACACCGTGGCGCTGGAATGGCTCCGCTTCCTGGGCCAGTGGCGGCTGGCCATCGCACCGCTCCTCCTGGTGCTGCTGATGATCCTCCGCCCCACCGGCATCATGGGGCTACGGGAGTTCGTGGGGCTGGTCCCCCGCGACGAGCGCGGTCTCCGGGGCCGCCTGGCCCGGCTGGGGTATGGGACGGTGGATTCCGGCGGCGGTGCTGCGCCATCCGCTCCCGAAGGGAGTGCGAGCCCCCATGGCCCTGCTTGAACTGGAGCACGTCAGCCACCGCTTCGGCGGTCTGCAGGCCCTTTCGAACGTCTCTCTCGGGGTGGAGGAGGGCGAGGTGACAGCCCTCATCGGTCCCAACGGGGCTGGCAAGACCACGGTCTTCAACCTCGTGACAGGAGTCTACCGGCCTGCGGAGGGCTCCATCCGTCTGGCTGGCCAGGAGTTGGTGGGCCTTTCCCCGGCCCGCATCGTGGAGCGGGGCGTCGCGCGCACCTTCCAGTCGATCCGGCTCTTCAAGGACCTGACGGTTCTCGACAACGTGCGCGTCGCCCACTTCGCCCGGGTGCGCTACGGCATCGGCGCCTGGCTGGGCCGGAGCGCCGCCTTCCGGGACGAGGAGGATGCGATCCTTGCCACCTCCTTCGACTTGCTGGCCCGCTTCGGTCTGGAGCGTCACGCGTTCGAGCGGGCTGGCAGCCTCCCCTACGGGGACCAGCGCCGGCTGGAGATCGCCCGGGCCATGGCCACCCAGCCCCGCCTGCTGCTTCTGGACGAACCGGCCGCGGGCATGAACCCCGCCGAGGTGGAGCGGCTGATGCAGCTCATCCTGTGGGTGCGGGACAGCTTCGGGGTGACGATCTTCCTCATCGAGCACCAGATGCGGGTGGTGATGGGCATCTGCCGGGTGATCCACGTCCTGGACTTCGGCCGGCTCATCGCTCGGGGCAGCCCCGACGAGGTTCGCTCGCACCCGCGGGTCCTGGAGGCCTATCTGGGGAAGGGGGCACGGGAGGCGTGAGCCTGCTGGAGGTGCGGGGCCTACGGGTGCGGTACGGCGCCATCGAGGCCCTGCACGGCATCGACCTCTCCGTGGGGGAGGGCGAGATCGTCACACTCATCGGCGCCAACGGGGCGGGAAAGACCACCACGCTGCGGGCCATCTCCCGGCTGGTCGCCCCCAGATCCGGCGAGGTGCGCTTTGCCGGCGCGGATCTGGCCCGCCTCCCCGCCCATCGCCTGGTGCAGCTGGGGATCTGCCACGTCCCCGAGGGCCGCGGGATCTTCGCCAACCTGACGGTGCTGGAAAACCTGCTCCTCGCCACCTACGGCCGCCGGGACCGGCCCAAGGTGTCCCAGGACCTGGAGCGGGTCTTTGGCCTCTTCCCCCGCCTGGACGAGCGGAAAGCCCAACTCGCCGGTACCCTCTCGGGGGGCGAGCAGCAGATGCTGGCCGTGGGCCGCGCCCTCATGACCCGGGGCAGGCTGATGCTCCTGGACGAGCCCTCCATGGGCCTGGCCCCGGTTCTGGTGGAGGAGATCTTCGAGACCTTGGCCGCCATCAACCGGGACGGAACCACCCTGCTCCTGGTCGAGCAGAACGCCCACCAGGCGCTGCGGCTGGCCCATCGGGGCTACGTGCTCGAGACCGGCACCATCCAGGCCGCGGCGGACGCGGCCACCCTCGCCCGCGACCCGGAGGTGCGCCGGGCCTATCTGGGCGGGTAGCGGCGCCCTCTCACCCAGGGTCCGCGTCTACGGAGCGACCCACCCTACGAGCCAGCGGGTGGTGCCGTCTCATCCGTACCGCCTCCGGTACCGCCGCTCCTCCCACCCTGCTCCGGAGCCGAAGGGAAGGTGTCCGCCCGGGGCGGGGCGGTCTTGGAGGGCGCCAGGACGAACTCCACCTGGATGCGCACCTCCACGGTCAACGATCCCGGTAGGACCACCGCGGCCGAACCGGCTGCGGCCTCGAAGGCCGCGCCCCTCCCCAGCGGAACGAGACCGCCGGAGATCTCGTGGACCTGGGCGACGCTCTTCACCTCCTGCCCCAGGGCCTTCGCGATCCGCTCGGCCCGACGGAGTGCCTGCGCCGCGGCCTCGTCGAGAAGCTCCTCCTGGAGAGAGCGCGCGTCGCTGCGGGCGTACTGCAGGTTCTCGATGCGGTTGGCCCCGGCGGCCACCGCGGCGTCGATGAGGTTGCCCAGACGCCGGAGGTCCTTGGTCTCCACCCGCACGCTCCCTTCAGCCGCGTAGCCCACCAGCTTGGGCTCGCCCTCGTCGTGCTGGTAGACGGGCCGCAGGGTGAGCCCCGTGGTGCGCATGGACTCTTCAGGAACGTCGTTGGCCTTGAGGGCCACCACGATGTTGGAGAGGACGAACTGGGCGCTGTCGAAGGCCGCCTGGGCGCTGGTGGCCTCCTGCCGCACGCCGAAGTCGATGGTGGCCTGATCGGGCGCCACGCTGCGGCGGGCCACTCCCTCCACGCTGAGCTTGCCGTAGGGAATGGGCTCGGGGGCCGGTTCCTGGGCCCAGGCGCTCGCGCCGGCCAGCGTCCAGGACAGGAGGAGGGCCGCGGTGAGGCCGACCAGGCGGGCGGTCAGCGGAGCACCGGCGCGCCCCCGGAACCGCGCGTCCCCTTGACCGGCTTCTTCGCTCCGGATCCCGAGGGACACGGGGCGGCGGGCGCGCGCCTTCAGGTGGAGCAGGGTCATGGGCAAGACACCCCTTTGGTGGACAGATCCTTCCTCGCCCCACTGCATTCTTCCAGACCGGGCCCGTCCCTGCCGGAAGCCGCAGCCAGTGCCCCGGGCCTGGGCAGGACGGGCTCGGTGCGATCTGCGTCCGGGCCCGTCACAGGGGCCTTGAGGCCGGCAGGCGTTGTGCGGAACCGGGGCCTGACGTAGAATGCATGGTAGGACGACCCGGACGGCACGCGCATGCCGGTGCGGGGAGTCTCGGCCAACCGGCCCATTCGGGGCCGGCGGGCCCTGAAGGCCTGCAGAGCCATCAAGGAGGCACGAGCATGGCGACACGCACCCGAACCCTACCGGCCGATCCGGGTCTGACCGCCAGGATGTTCCTGACCATGTTCCTCTTGGCTGGTCTGTACCTGTTGTTCACCGTGGTTCTGCTTCAGGCGGGCGCAGGTATCCAGACCATGGCGATCGTCCTAGGCCTGATGCTGGCGGCTCAGTACTTCTTCTCGGACAAGCTGGCGCTTCTTTCCATGGGCGCCCGAGAGGTCTCGCCCCAGCAGGCGCCCGAGCTCCACGACATGGTGGGGCGGTTGGCGGCCATCGCCGACCTGCCCAAGCCCAAGGTGGCCCTTTCGCCCCTCCGCATCCCCAACGCCTTCGCCACGGGGCGGAATCCCCAGAACGCCACGGTGGCCGTCACACGCGGCCTGCTGGACCAGCTCGAGCCCCACGAGGTGGAGGCGGTCCTCGCCCACGAGATCACCCACGTCAAGAACCGGGACGTAGCCGTCATCACCTTTGCGAGCTTCTTCGCCACCCTGGCGGCCTACCTCACCCAGCACCTCTTCTACGCGGGGCTCTTCGGCGGCTTCGGGGGCGGCCGCAACGACCGGAACGGCGGAAGCTGGGCCATCGTCTACCTGGTCTCGATCCTGGTCTACGTCCTCAGCTTCTTCCTGATCCGGGCCCTCTCCCGCTACCGGGAGTTCTCCGCCGACCGGGGCGCCGCGATCCTCACGGGCGCGCCTTCCCACCTGGCCTCGGCCCTGGTGAAGATCAGCGGCCGCCTGAAGGTCGTGCCCCAGCGCGACCTGCGGGAGGCCGAAGGCATGAACGCCTTCTTCATCATGCCGGCCGTGGGCGGGGAGGGGCTGGCGGAGCTCTTCTCCACCCACCCCTCGCTTGAGCGTAGGCTGGCCCAGCTCAAGCGGATCGAAGAGGAGATGCGGCGCTGATGCGCTGGTTCGACGCCCTCCTGGGACGGACCCGTCTTCCCAAGGCACGGCCCGAGGGGCTCTTCGCCCTCACCACGGCCCAGCTCACCCTGCAGGGCGAGCTGGGCTGGCATCCCGACGGGAAGGCGGCCGTCTGCTTGAAGCCCGTCACGACCGGCGACTTCCGGCAGGTGGACCAGGAGCTCGAGGAGCTGGTGCGGGCCGCTGCGGGCGAGACCCACTCCGACGTGCGGGTGGAGACCGATTCCTACCGCTACCGCTGGATCGTCCTGACGGACCCCCAGCTCGACGACCTGGTGGCCCTCCTTCACATGGCGGCCGGGGAGCTGGAGAGCCACGGCTACGGCCCCCAGCTCCTGGCCGCCGTCTTCCGGTTCACGGCCGACGGCCGCCCCGCCTACCTCATCTACAACTACAAGCGCGGCAGCTTCTACCCCTTCCTCCCTACCGGCTCGGGCAAGGAGCGCCAGAGCGACCTGGAGTTCCAGTTCCAGGCTGCCCTGGAGAAGGAGATGCCCATCGAGCCCGACGTCACCCGCTGGTACCCCATGTGGGGGATGCCGCTGTAGCCCAGCCGGACTGTAAACAGGCCTCCCGGGCCGGACCGCGCCGGGACTCACCGACGGGGACGGCACCTAACCGGCTCCTGGTCCACCCTTCCGCGGAGGGATTGACCCATCTAGAGATATGTGGTATATGTGGTACATGTGGTAGGAGGTGACCCCCATGACGCGAAAGCGAGCAGACAGCACCGTCTACCTGGGCGAGCGGCTGGTCAAGGAGCTGGCCGCGTATCGCGACCGCTACCCCCTTCCGCCCAGCGCGAGTTCCGTAGTCCGGGAGGCGGTTTCCCAATACCTCGCGGAAGAGGATCCCGGCCCTTCGTACTCGCCGGCCCAGTGGGTGCGGGCGACCCAGGCACTGCTGGACCAGCTGAAGGAACGCGGCGTTGACATCGATCCTTCCACCATTCTGGCAGCCGTGGACCAAGCCGAGGAAGACAGGATTCGTGAGATCCTGGGCGAGCCAGAGTGAGCGCGGTCGTCGATGCGTCGGTGATCGTCCGGGCCCTCCTGCCGGGGCAAGCCTATCACGCGGAGGCGAGGATGTGGCTCGAGCAGCAGGACGAGCTCCTGGCACCCCGGCTGTTGTGGTACGAGGTCACGACGGCTCTGCGTCGCCTCGAGTACGCCAACGTACTCGACCCCGCGACCACCGATATCGTTCTGCAGGCAGCGTTGAGTCTACGGATCAAGATGACCGCTGCTAAGCACCTCCACGCTCAAGCCCTCGCCATCGCCCGAGCGCTCGGGGTCTCTCGCGCCCATGATGCGGCCTATCTGGCCGTGGCCGTCGAGCACGGGGTTCCTCTTGCAACGCTCGACGAGCGCTTGGTTCGTAACGGCCGGTCCCATGGGTATCCGCTTATTCACCCAGCCGAGGTCGTGCGCAGTGCCGCCCGATGAGCCCTTGTGAGAAGCATGCGATCCTTTTAGGACCATGAAGGCAGCAGGAGGTGGAAACGTGAAACTACAGGTGATACTGGAACCCAGCGACGAGGGCGGATTCACCGTATACGTACCCTCGCTCCCCGGCTGTATCAGCGAAGGCGAGACAGTTGACGAGGCGCTGGCCAACGTCCGAGAAGCGATCGAGCTCTACCTTGCACCGGTGGACGACGACTGGGTAGCCGAGGATGGAACACTGGTCAAGGAAATCAGTCTATGACCAAGGTGCCCACGCTGCCCTACACGAAGATCGTCCGCGCCCTGCAGCGAGACGGCTGGACGATCGTGCGGCAGACAGGTAGCCACATCCGCCTGCAGAAACACATCGGGACAGAGGTCCTCAAGCTCATCGTTCCCGCTCACCGCCCGGTCAAGCGGTCAACCCTTGCTCACATCCTCGAGCAGGCCCGGCTCAGTCCAGATCGATTCCTCGAGCTCCTGTAGGCAAAGCACAGCGCGGCGTCATGCCCCGGGCGCCGCGCTGGACCTTCACGCTTCAGAGCACCAAATCCTCGGGATAGTCGGCGAAGAGGCTCTTGGCCTCAGCTAACCCCGTGTCCGGGGCGGGCAGGATCAGGTCCGACTCGTGGAGCTCGTCGTCGGCCAGGAGGCGGCCACGACGCACGATCGCCAGGACGTTCTCGAGCTCCCGGCGGAAGCCCTCCTCGTCGCCGTTGGCGATCACGTCCAGCAGCCTGTTGTCCTCCCGGTCCAGCTCCTCCAGGAGGTCGCCCTTGATCTCGTACTGGCCCTCGGTCATGATGCGGACGATCACTGGCCGGCCACCTCCCGCTTCAACCGCTCCAGCTCGGACGAAACGCCCTGGTCCAGCTTGGCCCGCCGCAGCTCCTCCTCCAGCGGGTCCGCCGCGCCCCAGCTCTCCTGGAGGGTGCCCTTCTCCACGAGCTCGTCGATGGCGGCTGCCCGGGACTGCATGTCCTGGGTCTTCCGCTGCGCCCGCTCGACAGCCATGTTCACGTCGGCCAGCTCCTCGGAGAGACCTGTGGCCGCCTCGCCGATCTTCACCTGGGCCGATGCGGCCGAGTACTGGGCCTTGATGAGCTCCTTCTGGGTGCGGAAGCTCTCCACCTTGGACCGGAGACGCTGCTCGTTCCGTTCGAGCTTCTCCTGCTCGGACTCCAGGGACTTGATCTGGGTCTCGAGGTCCTGGAGCTGGAGCTCCGCCTGCTGCTTCCGCCGCAGGGCCTCCACGGCCAGGTCTTCCTTGCCCAGCTTGAGGGCATCCTTGGCCTGCTGCTCCAGCCGCTGGTTCTGCTCCCGCAGCCGCACGGCCTGAAGCTCCAGCCGCTTCTTCTGGCCGACGACCTCCACCACGCCCCGCTTCACCTGCTGGAGCAGCTCAAGCTGCTTCTGGTAGCTGTAGTCCAGCGTCTCCTCCGGATTCTCGGCCCGGTCCAGCATCTTGTTCACCTTCGCCTTGAAGACGGTGCTCATGCGGGAGAGCACGCCCACGGCAATCCCTCCTGCCGGGTCCGGGCCGGTCGGGCCCGCCCCTTGATCGGAGATCTGAGGCTCATTATACCGCAGCCGCCGGGCCAGTGACCAGGGCGGGGGCCACCGGCCGCTTGGTAGCGGGCTCCACCGGCCGCGCAGCACGAAGGAGACCCGGTCGGGGCGCCGAACCGTCTCGGGGGAGGTCGGGAGCGGATGCGACTGCTGGAGACGGCTCTGGCCGAGAGTGGGGGGCTCCTGCTGCTGGGCCTGGCCCTGATTCTCGCCGGAGCGCTGGTGGAGTCGCGGGCGATCCTCCTGGTTACCGCGGGGTCGGGGGCCCTCCCGTGAAGCGGCGCCCTGGCAGGGTGCCGGTCAGGATCCACTCGGCGACCTCCTGGGAGTGCCGGGTCTTCAGGACCCCTTCCCGGACGCCCTGCTCGATCACCCTCGCGAAGAGGGGAGCCAACCGCTTCACCACCCGGACCAGGCTTTACAGAAAGTGTGGCGGGAGCTCCGGCCCACCCCGGCAGAGCCGGCCCCCGGAGGACTGACCCGGACGACCTCACTCTCGGAGTCCCGCCACGATCACGCTTGCCCATCCCCCGCCATTCGGGCAGACACCGCCACGACGTCGGGATCGAACTGGGTGTCCCCTCGGAGAATCTCCCGACCCCGGGGCTCTCCAGGTTCAACCGCAGGACCTCAGCCGGGACCGCCCGCAGGTGGCCCACCGGGCGTACCCGTTGCGTCACCGAACGCTCAACGGTACCCAGATCACGCTCCCCGGCAGGATGTGGTCCACATCCACCACGTCTGGGTTGATCCGGAGAAGTTCTGCCAGGGGCACACGGCCCAGGCGCGGCGGAACGTCGCCCGTGACCACCAGTCCCCAGCTCGGCGTCAGTTGTACTCGACCGTCACGTCGAAGGTCCTCGTGTACGCCCCCTCGACCTGGCTGGCCCCCACCCGGAGCGTGGCGCCTACCGTCAGCGTCTGGTTCCCCGTGCCGTCGAGCGTCCCCGGAGAGCCCCGCATCCCCCCCTTTCACGAGAATCCCATGGCCCGAAGATGGACGAGCACGCTGCGCCGGGGTCACTCCGGGGGCGGTGTTCGGAAGACCCCCTGCTTCAGCTCCCCATCCTGAGTGGTCGTGAACCGGACCTGCCTCAGGAGGGTGTCTGCCACGAACCGCCTCCCCGCAATCTCGACGACCACGTTCGGGTGAAGGAGCCTCGCTTGCACGCTGCCGCCTTCCACGACCTCGAGGCAGGTCCGGGTGCCCGAAGGGCTCCCCACCTCGTCCAGGCTGATCTCCCCCCGGAAGACCTGCAGGGATCCCCCGCGCACCACGCCGCGGTGGACGGTGATCCCGGTTCCCGCCAGGACTTCCGAGTTGAAGATGGAACCCTTGCGGATGGTGATCCGTCCGGACGCGTGGAGCTTCGCGTTCTGCACGTGCTGCACCGTGATGTCCGCGCTCGTTGCGGCGTCGGCCTCTAACCGGTAGGCCGCCACGCGGAGCTGCTGGATCGCTTCCTCCAGCGGGTCGATCTCCTGAAGGAGCATCGGCCCCGGTGCCACGAGCAGCTTGTGCAGCAGGGCGGCGACGTCCTCGAGTCCGACGTCGACCTCGTCGAAGGCCTCGCTTCGCCCGTGGAACTGCTCGACGAGCCCCGGCAGATCCCGGAACTTCATCTCCACCATCCGCTTGATGAGCACCCCGTCCGGGGGGCGGCGGCTGCGCCCGCTCTGGTAGGCGGGCTGTTGCTTGAGGTAGTGGACGGACGCGAGCAGACGCTCCAGGGCCAGGAGCATGGGATTGATCTCGGCCACCAGGGCTCGTGCCGTGGCGGCAAGCCCGCCGGCCGCAAGGGTGGAGCCCACCACCCCGCCCGAGACGCGCACGCCGAGCCTCCCCCGCACCGTGGCGCCGCTCGCGCTCCCCGCCACCGTCACCCGGCCTCCGGCCACGACCTTGGTCCCCTCGTTCACGCTCCCGAGCACGACCACGTCCCCGTCGAAGCGGACGTGCCCGCTCTCCACGTCCACGTCGCCCTGGACGGTGTAGGTGGGGAGAACCATGAGAAGGTCACCCTGGACGGCTGGCCGTCCGGCCTGCGTCGCCACCACCGCCCGCCCGTCGTCCACCATCCGTGTCCCCGGACCGGGCCTGAGAACGGGCTGGTGCGGCTCGCGAGCCTCTACCACCTGGCCGTGGACGTCGCTCCCAGGCGTCCCCCGGCGCCCGGCAGAAATCAGGGCGAGGGTCGTGCCGGCCGTCACCGTCGGGATCCGCTGCAGGTCCAGGTAGTCCACCGCGTCCGTCATCTCGTCGGTGACCTCCACCCGCTCGACGGAGAAGGGGACCAGGTACTCCACGCGGCCGTCCTCGCTTTCGCCGGGCGGGGTCCCCGCGGCCACCTCCAGCTCTTCTTCCAGGCCCGCGACGAGCCGCTGCAAGGCGTCCTGGTCGATGGGGACGCGAACCCCGGCCTCCTCCTGCAGGTACGTGACGAGATCCTTCACCGAGGGACCGGAGCGAGGGACAGAACGGTCCGGGACAGCCACCAGGGTCAGCTCCTGGGCGGGCGGCTGGTCCATGAGCCTCAGCCGGCCGCTCCGGCCACCCTTGAGGGAGAGGAAGCAGTGCATCCCGTCCGGGGTCACGCGGTGCTGGACCTCCACCGGCTGCTCTTCCTGCCCGACCTCCACGCGGACCTCGTCGCCCGGGAAGATGGCCCGCGTGTCGACCACGGGCTCGTCGTTGACCCAGAGCCGGACGTAGGGGCCCGGATGAAGCACGGGATGGCGCCGGGTCCCTGGCTCGTGGTGGACCCGGATCTCGCCGCCCTCGACCCAAACCCGGCTCATCCCCGCAAGGGGAGCCCCCCCAGCGCCCGGGGCCGCCTCCGCCTGCTCCGAGTGACCGCTCACGGGCCTGGCTGCACCTCTCCGACCTGCCTCGCCCTGACCGCTCCTATCCTGGGGTCCACGCTCGGCCTCGCGGTCGCGCGGTGCTCCTTCCCGCTCGCTCACGTCCGCGAAGGCTTCCCGAAGCGCCTGAAGCTCCTCCTGAGTCAGCCCCCACTCGCTCTGAGCCGGTTCCCCCACGTCAGAACTCCCCTCTCCCCTCGAACGGGTCCGCACCCGGGCCCTCCCGCTCCTCGTCCGCCGGCCCCACGATGCGCTGGTCAAGGGCTTCCGCCAGGTCCAGATCGTCGCTGGCGGCGCCCAGCAGGCGCACCACAGGACGGGCCGGTAGACGCGCGTTGAGGCGCACGACCTTCCCCAGCTCTCCCGTGTTGAGCCGCACCACCGTCCCCACGGGGTACGGCGCCACTCGGCCCAGAAAGGTCCGGACGACGTCGGGGTCGAACATGTGGCCTGCTTCGGCCTGAATGAACCCGATGGCTCGGTGCCGCGCCCAGGCCGGCCGGTACGGCCGGTCCGTGATGAGGGCGTCGAACACGTCGGCCACCGACACGATCCGGGCGAAGCGGTGAATCTCGTCGCCCGCGAGCCCCCTGGGGTAACCCTGCCCGTCCCATCGCTCGTGGTGCTGGTAGGCCACGTGCGCCGAGCGGAGGTCCAGGTCGTGGTGAGCCCGGATGATGTCGAAGCCATGCTTCGCGTGCTGCTGGACCTGGCGGAACTCCTCCGGTGTGAGCCTGCCCGGCTTGTTCCAGACGGCTTCCTCAACCCTGACCTTGCCGACGTCGTGCAGAATCGCCCCAACGGCCAGCCCTTTCAGCTCGATCTGGTCCAGACCCAGGTGGATGCCCAGGAGGGTGGAGGTGGCGCAGACGGCCACCGAGTGGCCGAACACGTAGTCGTTCATGGCGCGGATCTCCCCCAGCTCGAGGAGGACCGTGCGGTTCGACAGGACCTCCTCCAGGATGAGGTTCACGACCTCGGAGATGGGCCGCGCCGAGGTCACCAGACGCCGGCGGGTATCCTCCATGTAGATCCGGAGGGCGCGCGCTGCGTCGGCCCGCGTCTTCTCCGTGATCAGGTCCGGCTGTCTGTCCACCTGGTGATCGATCTCGCCATCCTCCGAGACGTACAGCGTCTGTATCCCGTAGCCCCGGAGCTGCTCGAGGAGCCGGGGCGTCAGCGCCAACCCGGCGGCGACCAGCGTCGTCTCGCCCAGGTAGACGTTCCGAGCCAGAACCGCTCCAGGGCGTACCCGGTGGATGCGAAAGACCCTCACCCCTCCTTACCCTCCTTCCGCTTGCTTGGGGGTCTGGGTAGAGAGGGTGCCGCGTGGCTCCACACGCGCATCGTCGGGAGCCGCGCGACCGTCCATAGGCCGGTGCTCATCGCCCGGACCAGGTGCTGTATCGTGAACGTGTGAGCCATCGACCGTTTCGGGAACCCCCAGCAGACGCCTGATCTCTTCCTCCGTCAGGCAAGGGTCGTCAGCCGGCACGTGATTTCCCCCTTCACAGACCGTGCGCACCTCCGGCGCATGACCCAACGTCCGTGGCCGCGCAGGTGTCCCGCTCGCCGCGCCGGCCGGACGTCACGCTTCGAACGCGCGTCGAACCAGCGGCGGCCAGGTGCCGTCCCTGGCGTGCACGTGCGCAACACCTGGGCGATTGCGAGGTCGCTGATGCGGCCGCGTCGCAAGGAAGTTCAGGCTTGTTCCTGCGTACAACCGGTGGCCGTTCGGAATTCTACGGAGGCGCGGACAAAGCCACGCGTCTGACAGGTCTTCGTTCGTGCGCGAAGCGGAGGTGTTCGAGCGAGTGGCCTGCAGGGATATTGCCAGACTTGTCCAAACTGCACGATGAGCCCCCCCCCCCCCCCCCCCCGATACGATCATGTGTTCGCCTCTCGGCCGCGACGCCCCGTCCCGCTCCTCGCGGACGGCTTGGCTCCGCGTGTACTCGGTCTCCCGACCCCTGTTCCACACGCCGAATCCCCCTGCCCCTCACGACGCCGCTCAGGGCGCCCACAGCTCTTTGGCGTTATCGGCACGCTGCGGTCGGGACTTTAGGCCCTCTTTCCTCGCTTGCCGCGCCGGCCCTCCTCGCCCGATGCATCCCTGTGTTCCGCGACGCTCACGGCGATGCGGGGTGCGCGGAGAGACGGAAGCCCCACGTCGCCATCCCACCCGGCCCCACCTCGCCCAGCGGCGCGTCCACCACCATCCTGGGCCAATACGCCTGGACGGTGACGAACCACTCCGGCACGGCGGCGGGCGAATTGAAGGTGACGACCATGCGTCCGCTGGGCTCCTGCAGGTGGTAGCTGCACGTGCCATGCCCGTCTTCGTCGAGTCGGCAGTGGAACTCGTGCGCGGGCGGCTCTTGAGGGAAGCCGCCGTCCTTCGTGCCAGCATACAGTCGGACCGTGACCTCCGCCGGCGGGACAGCACCGAAGTCCAGTTCGGCCGATGCCGTCCCAGGCGCCACCAGCCGATCGGGCCAACCGAGGGGCGGTATCGAACTGGAAACCCAGGACCCTTCTGAGGACGCCCACAGCGCGTGACGGAGCATGCCCCGCTGCTTCCCTACGGCCTGCCCCTCCCGATCGTAGAGGGTGAGCGTGACCGCTGGCGGCTCTTTCGAGGCGGGGCCGGAGGCGTACATGTGCTTGGTCGACCCCAGCTCCGCACCGTGCGCTTCAGGGCCACTGCCGCTCCATACAACCCACGCTGTCACACCCAAGGCGATCAATCCTGCGACCCACCCTCTGCGGAGGTCCGTGCTCCTCATACCATGCGCCCCTCCTTCCGCCCGCTACGAGTTCTACCCGCTCATCAGGATACGTTCCCCGGGCCTTCCCCTGCCCCCGCTCCTTCCAGCTGCTGGATCCGCTCGGCCAGGTTCATGCCGGAGGCGATGGGCTCGTCGGAGACGATCCGTCCGTCCCGCAGGGTCACCAGGCGCTGGCCGAAGGCGGCGATGCCGGGGTCGTGGGTCACCACCACCAGGGTCATGCCCTGTCCGTTGAGGCCGGCCAGAATCTCCATGATCTGCCGGGCCTGGGTGGTGGGCAGGTTTCCCGTGGGCTCGTCGGCCAGGAGCAGAGTGGGACCGTTGGCCAGCGCCCGGGCGATGGCCACCCGCTGCTGCTCGCCTCCCGAGAGCTCCGAGGGGCGGTGGTGGAGCCGCGCGCCCATCCCCAGCTCCTCCAGGAGCTCGGTGGCCCGCCGGCGGCGCTCCCGCCCGGCCACGCCCGCGTAGATCATGGGTACCTCCACGTTCTCCAGGGCCGTCAGCTCCGGGAAGAGGTTGTAGCTCTGGAAGACAAAGCCGAAATGGCGGTTCCGGACGCGGGAGAGCTCCCGGTCGGGAAGGCTCGTGATCTCCCGCCCCTGGAGCCAGTAGCGCCCTGCGCTCGGGCGGTCCAGCGCCCCCAGAAGGTGGAGGAGCGTGGACTTCCCCGAGCCCGAGGGTCCCATGATGCTCACGAACTCGGTCTGCTCCACGGTAAGGTCGATGTCGGTCAGGGCGGCCACGGGGCTCGCGCCCGTGTCGAACACCTTCCCCAGGCCGTCCAGCCGAACGAGCTCGGCCGGATGCTTTTCAGCCTCGATGCTCATGGCCCTTCGCCTCCTCTTGCCGCGACCGTGCCCGTTTCCGGGTCGCACCCTCACTCTTCTCGCAGGGCCTCGGTCGCAGACCACCGTGTGGCAAGCCATCCGGGGTACCATCCGGCAACCAGCCCCACCGCCAGGGCAAGCCCGACCCCGATCCCCAGGGCGGCGAGCTGGATGTGCTGCTCAGGGGACGCGGTGGGCAGGAGCGCCAGGAGGGGGCCAAGGAGCCGCTGCATGGGCCACGCCAGCCCCACACCCAGCAGCGCTCCCATACCGGCCACACCAACCGACTCCGCAGCGACCCGGCCCATGATCCTCCCCCGTGTGGCACCGAGAGCACGGTAGAGGCCGATTGCGTGCGTGTGCTCCATGGTGTGGACCAGACCCGCCGTCCCGATGGCCAGACCTGCTGCCACCACCGCCGCCAACACCGCTCCGACCAGGACCCCTGAGAGGGCACGACTCCGTTCCTGGACTCGCCCGGCAAAGCCGCCCAAGGTTACCTGCAGCTCCCAGGTGCTGCTGCGATCATCGCTCTCCAGGGCCTGCTGAAGCCGCCGTTCCTCGAGCAATGGTTCCAGGAGCACCTTCATCTCTCGCCGGACGTCCTCCGCCGATCTGGATGCAGCGGCCACATAGAGCGTGTCGGCCCGGTGCCCGCGGAAGGGTCCCGCGCCCCCCGTGCGAGCTCCACCGTCGGGCTCGAGCCACCCGATCGGCACCAGCACCTCGGGTTGCAGGAGATCGACGCTGGCCGCAGAGGCTGTTTCGGGCCGCCTGAAGACGCCCGCGACCTTCAAGGTCGCACGAGGTGGATAGGTCATCCCGTGGGGGAGAGCCCCGAGACGGCCTTGCAGGACGAGCCCCTCCTCGACGGACAGCATCACGATCTCTCGGTTCAGGGCATCGGCAGGCTCGCCGAAGAGCTGGCGGGCGACCACCTCGCTGAGAACGGCTACCCCGGCGCCCTGCGCCATTTCGGCCGGTCCGAAGAGAGCTCCAGCCACCGCTTGCAGGCCTGTCAACCGGAAGTAATCGGGTTCTGTCGCCCCCACCGACCGGACCAGGTGCCGCCGGCCCTCCGCCTCGATCACCACCAGCGGTTGCCGGGCGAGCGTCGCCGCGTGGGTTACCCCGTCGACTTCATGGCGCACGAGTGCCGCATCTTGTGGTTCGAAGAGGCTTGCCGCTGCTGGTCCGGCCCCGTCCGAAGAGGCCCGCGTCGGATGGTAGGATGCCTCCAGGAAGGAGGGGGTGGCGCCGCGCCCAAGGGCAGGAAGGACCGACGAGAGAAGGGCCACGACCGCCCCGATCGCAACGCCCACCTGGAGGATCCCCAGGACGGTTGCGAGCCAGTTCGCGGTGAGCCTTCGCCATGTGAAGGGCATGGGAACATCATCCCCCGCGACTCGATGGCTTCAAGGGTCCTCAGCCTTTCTTGCCAGGCGCCGCCGCGCCGCCGCGCAGGCTCTGGGCAACCTCCTGCGTTGCCGCCTCGTACGCTGGGTAGAGGCCCACGACGAGGCTCGCTGCCACGCCTGCACCGATGGCCCACGCCAGAGTCTCCATGGTGAATCCGAGACCTTCGTGTGAACCGAGCAGAGGCAGAGCCTTCACCAGGAAACTCCCGGACACCCGCAAGGCCGCATACGCCCCCACCGCTCCCAGGAGCCCTCCAGCCACGCCCAGGAGCAGCGCATCCACCAGCATCTCCAGGAAGACTACGGGTCTCGAAGCCCCCAGGGCAGCCGAGAGAGCCAGGGATCGACGCCGCCGGCGGGCGCGGGTGAGAAAGAGGTTGAGGGCGGTCATGCTGGCTACCAGGAGAGCCAGCGACGCCACACCTGCCGCTGCCGCGACGAGAGGGGTGCCTGTGCTTTGCAGAGGGTCCTTCGGTCCAGAGAAGCTGAGGAGGCCGGCGTCGAAGCGTCCCCCCAGCTCGACCTCAAGAGAACGGCGCAGGGCCTCCGGATCCGCTTCGGGCGACGGTACGAACCGCAGTCCGTCGAGCTCCTCGGCGTCGATCCCCATCACCGAGCCCCACGGAACCCAGCCGCCAAGGCCGCCCGGAAGGAAGGCACTCGTCGCCGCCAGCCCGTCCGTACGGGGAAGACGCACCACGCCCGCCACGGTCCAGTTCCGCCCGAACGCCATGACCGTGTGGCCCACGAGTTCCGAGGGGGGCACATCTTGTACGGCCTGTCGCGCCCAGGATTCGTCCAGCACCAGCACAGACCTGCCCTCGGTCAGGTCGGTCCAGGTGAACCCCTGGCCGGCCGCGAAGCGGACATCGTACGCGGCGAAGTAATCCGGCCCGACCGGCATCACGGACAGACGTCCAGGCCTGCCCTGCCCGGGCCTCCCGTCCACCGCCCTGAGGGTGTCTGAGAACGTACGGGGCATGGACCCCAGCAGGACCCCTTCCAGGCCCGCCACGCGGTCCCGCAGCTCGCGTGCCAGCTCGACCGTCACGCGCTGCCCGTCGTCCGGCGCACTCGCCACCAGTGGCACGATGGGAGGCCCGTCCGGCTGGAAGAGCTGGTTCATGTCCGCCTGCCGCACCTGCACGACGATCCCGGTGTAGTCCGGGTGCCGCGCCAAGGTGTCAACGGCCCTTTCAGCTGCCCTCAGGTACGTCATGGAGCCGGCGAGGATCGAGGCCCCAAGCCCCAGCCCTACGGAGACCAGAAGCGACTCCAGCCACCACGCACGCACCCTCCACCAAGAGAGGAGCAAGACCGACCCGCGCAGCCGCACCCGTTCAGCGGTCCTGTATGCGGTTGAGGGTTGAGCCATCGACGGTGTGCTCCTGTCGATCGAGGATAGCCCCGCGTCGCATGACTGAGCGGTTCACCCGTTGTCCGACATGGTGTCAACCCATTGTATCGTGTGAACGCAGGCGTCCGCAACCAGCTTCTGCCATAAGGACGCGATAAGCGGGCACGGACACCGCGACACCCGAACGCTGTAACTGGGCCGGCAGCGGTCTGTATGCCCGCCGCCGGCCATTGTGTCATCAGAACTCCCACGAACACTCGATCTCGCAATACCAGTTACCGCTCGAGTCGATCCCGCACCGGATGACGCACCCTTCCGGCAACGCATCCGGAGCCAAACCCGTGGCAACCGCCGGCTGTGCTTCAGCCCTGCTGACTGCGACCGGCACCGCTGCGACGGCTGCCATGAGCGCGACCACCACCATCACCATCACAAGCAATCGCTTTCTGTGCTGCACTTCTGTCACCTCCCAGGATCGTTATTCACTCCCCGCAATGAGCTCGGTGAGAAGTTCTGACGCAATGCCCTCGTGGTAGCCCTCCCACGTCCTCTGGATCACGCCGGTTTCGTCGATGAAGAAGAGTGTTGGATGCTTTGTAACGCCGAACGTCCGCGTCACTGTTCCTTCGGGGTCCAGAGCGACAGGGAACTGAATACCATGCTCGTCGACGAACGACTGTACGGCTGTCCCGCTACTGATGGCTGTGACGGCCAGAGCTTCACCTCCTTTCCGACGCCATTCGGCGTAAGTTGACTGCAAGGCTGGTAGTTCAACCTGACACGGAGGGCATTCGGCAAAGAAGAAGACAAGAGCCAACGGTGAACGGTATAGGGTGTCAGACGAAAGCACCTGCCCATCCAAGGTCTCCAGCACCACTGATGGCGCTGGGGCTCCTGCCTCAACCCCGATAGCCAAAGCGCGAGCGGACGTCAAAGACCACGCGAGGGTAGCGATCAGTACCAGGCAGGCAAGATGCGCGCCCTCGGCGGCTCGCATCCGCATGCGGTTCACCTCCCACTGCATCAGTCTGTAAGTCCGGCACATCAATAGGGGACGCTTTTCACTCCCCCGTTGGTCGCATTACCTCCGGCACCGGGTGGGCACGTGGATCCGGTCCCTAGCCGATCTACAAGCAAAGAAACGGTCTTTACCACTGAGTCCCCAGAAGCATCGCCCACGGCGTCATCCGAGGCGGCAACCACTCTCACGTCCACCGAGCCAGCGACCAGGAGCAGGACACAGGCGACCGAAGCGAGAATCTTCTTTGTTCGACTGGACATCCGGCACCCCCCCATCTAACCCGATCCCGTTGTGGAAGCTCATTCTAGCCGACGGCCTAGACTCCCTCGAAAACGTGTGGCATCTGTTGGTATCTCAGGATCACTCATTTGCGCGAGGCGCGTTGCTGGGGAACGCGGCGGCCTCCAATCATGTGCTGGAGGTAGAGTCCCATGGATGCCTTCGGAGAGAGTCTTCGCGAACTACGAAGGTACTCTGGATGGACGCAGGAAGATCTGGCAGGTCGTGAGCTGACGCGTGCACAGATCAGTGCGGTGGAGAGAGGAGTAGCCCACCTGTCGGTCAGAGGGTTGATCGCCTTGGTACAGAGAGCCCCGGATCCCTCGCAGTTGATCCTGTCGTACTGCGACGCTTACCCTCCGGCCTCGTCATGGACCGAGTTGGTTCGCTTTCTGATGCTCAACGGATGGGAGAAGCTCGCCGGCTCAGTCATCGCCACTGCGCAGGCCAAGCTCGCGTCGAAAAGGGGGGGATACGCGGGCACTTCCTTCGAATCCTCCCTCGTAGCCTGGTCACTGCACTTGAAGGAATGTCACACCGAGGCGGCGACGCGGTTTGCGACGGCAGCGGCACTCGCAGCCGCCAAGAAACGTTGGTACGAGGCTGCGCAGGCCCTCTGGGATTCGGGACAAGCTCTGGCCCTTTCGGGTCACCTCAGCAGAGCACTTCAGCGGTTTCAGCGCTCGCACGCGGCCATAGGATCGCGCAGCAATCGCCGAGCCCTCGTCCTCAGAGGACATCTCTGCAGGAGCGAGGTCGAGGTCCTCCGGCGCATGGGGCTGTTTCACTGGGCTCGCGACAGGGCCGGTCGAGCGCGAACGTACTATCGCGACGCAGGCGCTCCCGTTGAAGAAGGACACGCTCTTTCCGATCTGGGCGCGTCTTTTCTCGAAGAAGGCCACTACCGGCAAGCTGAAGACGTGCTTCGGGAGGCTCACCGCCTGCTCCTCAAGGAGCACCACGACCGCTGCATCTCCGCAGTCACCCTCAACCTAGGCATGGCACTCGCAGGTATGGGGCGCTTCAAGGAAGCCGCCGGCCTCATTCAGACGGCTGCTTCGACGCACTCCAGCATTGGCGCCTATGCGCACCTGGAACTCGCTCGTCTTCACGCCCAGCAAGGACGGCTTGACGAGGCAAAGGAGGCAGTCCAGCTGGCCGTAGGACGGTGTGATCTGGCCGAGGAGGCCCGCCGGCTTGCGGTTCAGGCAGCCCTTGGCCTGCTTTCGTGGCCCGTCGCTCGAGCCCGAATCCTGGCCGTGGCCCGGGATGCCCTGAATCCCCACGAAGAGGCCACTGTTCTCTACGAGGCTGCTCGCTACTGTGCAGATTGCGGGCAACCGGCAGGGGCATCCGAACTGTACCTGAAGGCGAGGTTCGTCGCCCAGGCTGCCTGGGGGCCCGACGTCGACGCACGACCTACGACCGCACCGGAACCGATGAAGTCGTAGGGCCTCCGATACAGCCCGGGGTCTTCAACAATACTGCAATCCTCGCAACGCGGTTCCCGGAGCATCAGCGGCCGTGTTCAAGTCGGTCGTCCCCCTTCCGGTGCCAGGCGGACCTCCGTGCGATCCCGGAAGCCCGTGTACGAGCTGTAGATGATCCGATCGCCCGGTTCCAGCCCGTCCAGGATCTGGAGGGCCGTGCCGTCCACCAGGCCGTACCGCACCTCGGTACGGACCGCCCGGGTGCCGTCCTCGCTCACCTTGAAGACGAAGCCTCCTTCGCCCGAGGTGTAGAAGGGGCCTCGGGCCAGGTAGGGCTGGTCTTCCAGCCGGTCGACCTCGACCTCGGCCGAGAGCGGCGCGAAAGGACGGATGGACCGTGCCGTCGCCTCGTCGGGCAGGCTGACCCGCACCTCCACCACGGTGCCCTGCTCGGTCTGGCGGGCCACGGGCGCGACGAAGCCGACGGTGCCCGCCAGCCGCCGTCCCTCGACGAAGAGGCTGGCTTCCTGGCCCACCCGGAGCTGCGACGCCTGCCGGGCGGGCACCTGGATGCGGGCGTACTGGGTGGAGAGGTCGGCCAGCCGGAAGAGCTCGACCCCCGCCTCGACGGGCTCGCCCACGGTCCACTCGCCCTCCAGGACCCGGCCCGAGAGGGGTGCCCGTACTTCCAGGGCGGCAGCCTCCCGTTCGAGCCGGGCCACCTCGGCGCGGGCCGAGGCCAGCTTGGCCCGGGCCAGCTCGCGCTGGAGCCGGGCATCCTCCCTTCCCGTAGCCAGCGCGCGCTCGGCCTGGGTCTCCGCCGTTCGGGCGTCAGCAGCCTTCGACCGAGCTTCCTCCACCTGGTCCAGGGGGATGGCGCCCGCCTCGAAGAGCGCTTCGGTCTTGCCCACCGCCGCCTCCGCCTCCTGGCGGCTGCTGGCGGCCCTGCTCAGGTCGGCCTCCAATCGCTCCAGATCCCGGGTCAGGGAGATCTCCGCGCGCTGCAGCTCCAGCTCGAGCTGGGCCGCCGAGGACCGGGCCGAAGCCAGGTCGTCCTCCAGCTCCCGCGACTCCAGGCGGACCAGGAGCGCGCCCGCGTTCACGTCGTCGCCAGGGCGGGCGTGCACCTCGGACACCCGGGCCTCGAGAGGTGCCGTCAGCGCCCGGATCTCCGCCGGCTCCACCGCCCCGTCGCCCTGCACCAGCACCCGGAAGGCACGCACGCCCACTTCGGCCACCTGGTAGCTGTCGAGGTAGACCTCCTCCGCCTGGGGGCGCAGGGCGAAGTAGGCGGCGCTCACCAGAACGGCCAGGAAGGCCACGGTGAAGAGGAGGAGTCGCCCCTGGTGGCCCAGGCGCACACGGCGACGCCTAGGGCCCGAGGCCCGCCCCGGATCCGGCCGCGACGACTCTTGCCCGCCTTCGAAGATGGGCCGGTCGTACCGCGGTTGATCGCCCGTGGGCACTCGATGCCACCTCCCTGGCCTCGACTAGGCGGGCTCCCGGAAGGCCTCGGTAGGCTGCAGGCGCGAGGCCAGCCATCCAGGGTAGAGGCCTGCCAGGAGCCCCACCGCGACCGCCAGCAGCAGCCCAGACACTGCAGCCAGGGGGTGGAGTCCCTGCAGCTCGGGGAAGAAAGGCGGCCCGGGCAGCAGGGGCTTGATCAGCCACTGGATGGGCCAGGCCATGACCAGGCCCGCCAGGCCGCCGATGCCCGCCAGGAGCATCGACTCCCCCAGGACCTGCCGCATCACCCGGCCCCGGCCCGCTCCCAGGGCCCGGTGGAGGCCGATGGCCCGGCTCTCGTAGGCCAGGTTGACCAGGCTCGCGGTGAGCACCGCCACGCCGCCCACCACCACGGCAACGAAGGCCATGCCGCCCAGCAGGGCGATGGAGGTGACCAGGCTCTGCCGAAGGGCCGCGGACGAGCCCCCTTGCGCGATCTCCAATCTCCACACAAGCTCCGGCCCGCCCGGGCGGCGCGGCGACTGTGCCTCCCGTTGGGCAAGCAGGGGCGTGAGGATCTGCTCCACCTGGCGCTGAGCAGCCAGCTCCTGTCCCGGCTGGGCCGTGAAGAAAAGCTGCGCGCCCTCGCTTCCGCCGAAGGGTCCCAGGTGCTTCATCTCCGCAGGGTTACGGACTCCGTCGTCACCACCGACCCCCACCGCCGTCTCCACCCAGCCGAGCGGCACCAGCACCTGTGGATCCAGACCGAAGATGGCGACGGCCGCCTGAGCGGGCTGCTGGTACACCCCGATGATCCGGACCGCCGCCGCGGGCGGGAAGCTCTCCTGGCCCGGTGCCAGCATGCTGCGGCGACCCTGGAGGGCCCCGCTCTCCTCCCGCGAGAGGAGCTTCATCTCCTGCCCCACCGCCTGGCTTGCGCCGCCGAAGATCTGCCGGGCCACGGGCTCGGAGACGACGGCGACCGCCGCGCCCTGCTCCATCTCGGCCGCTCCGAAGAGGCTGCCGGCAACCGGCTCCAGCTCCAACATGGCGAAATAGTCGGGTTCGACGGCGGACACGGCACCCACCAGGAAGGGCTGGTTTTCCACCTCCACAGCCACCATGCTCGCCGAAGCGAGGATGGAAGCCCGGGCCACCGAGGGGGCCTCCCGCCGCAGAAGGTTCGCGTCACCAGCCTGGAAAAACGGGCCGATAGCAAAGCCCTGGAGGCCCCCGCCCCCTTCCGCGCTCTTGGGGACACCCCGGTAGCTCGCGGTGAAGACGTTGGGTCCCTCCGTGGCCCGCAGGGTGGGCAGAAGGCCGCTCAAGAGCGCTACCACCGCCCCGGTTCCGAGGGCCACCTGGAGGACCCCCAGCAGGCTGGGAAACCACCGCTGCCGCATCCGTCTCAGGGCCGCCCGCACCCCGGATCACCTCCCGCAGCACCCTGGTCCGCCCCGTCGTCGTCACGTCGACCAAGCGTCCCTGCACCCCGAACACCCGCTCACTCCCGGAGAGCCTCCGCCGGATCCTGGGAGGCCGCCGCGAGCGCCGGGTAGAGGCCGAAGAGGAGGCTGGCTCCCAAGGCGGCCGCCAGGCCCCAGAGCACTGGCCCCAGCCCCAAGCGGATCCCTTCCTCGAAAAGCCCGGAGGGCACACCCCGCAGGACCAGACCCTCCACCACCCGTACCCCGCCCAGGGCGATCAGGAGCCCTGCGACGCCGCCGCCCAGCCCCAGCACCAGGGACTCCAGCAGCGTCTGGCCGAAAACCACCCGGCGCGAGGCGCCCAAAGCCGTGCTCAGGGCCAGGTGCCGCCTCCGCCTCACCACCCGGGTGAGAAAGAGGTTGAGCACGTTCAGGCTGGCCACCAGCAGCGCCAGCGAGGCCAGGCCGCCGACGGCCAGCAGCGCCCGCCGCTGCTGCTCGGGAACCAGGTCCTGGGGCGACGTGATCGTCATCTGCTCAGGGCCGAAGGCCTCGCTCAGGATCAGCTCCAGGGCTCGCCGGACCGCGCCCCGATCGGCGTCCAGCCGGGGCACCACCTGCAGGTCTTCCAGGACGGCGTCCTCGGCGAAATCCGGAGCGCCCCATGGCCCGTAGGCCATCTCCCGCGGCCCGAAGGGGCTGGCTACGGGAGACGGGCCGTCGGGTCGCCGAACCACCGCCACGATGCTCCAGGTGCGTCCGAAGGCCGTCACCTGGTGGCCCGGTACCTGGTCCAGAGGCACGTCTGGTAGGAAGCGTTCCGCCCAGGCCTCTTCCACCGCCAGGATCGTGCGTCCGGCCCTCACGTCCTCCCACGCGAAGGGCTGCCCCGCAACCACCTGGTAGCTGTCGCTCCCGAAGAAGTCAGCGCCCACCGGTACCAGGTGCAGCGAAGGCTGCTCGCCCTCCGACACGGGCAAAGGCTCACCGTCCACGGCCTGCAGCGGGGCGCTGCTCCGGCTACGGCCCCCGCCCAGGAGCACGGACTCGACGCCCTCAACCTGGTCCCGCATGCGGAGGGCCAGCTCCAGGGTAAGACGGGGCGGCTCTCCCTCCAGCCGTCGCAGGGGCAGGACGGCGGGAGCATCCGGCCTGAAGAGCTGGCTCACGTCCGCCTGCTGCGGCATAATGGTGAAGGCCCTGTACTCGGGCATCGCCTCGGTGCTGCGCTGGGCTGCGCCCGAGAAGGCGAGGAAGCTCAGGGCGGTGGAAAGGACGGCCACACCTAAGGCCAACCCCAACAGAACCAGCACCGACTCGAGCCAGCGGTTTCGGAGCTGCCGCCGGGCCAGGAGGAAGAGCCCGGTGATCCGGGCGAAGCCGGACGTTGAGGGCACGGAGGTATGCGGATGCGCCTGCCGTTCGATGGCCATGGCCTCACCTCCCGGAGGCCAGCCGGTCACTCCCGGCGGTCTCGACCAGTGCTAGGTTCTCCCTCATGAACTGCCATTCCTGTGAGCAGACTTTGTTGGCTGGTCAGCCCACCAGGCGCGGTGTGCCGCCCCCTATGATGGGGCGTGCGCGTCTCTTCCGACCAGTGAGTCCCATCCCTCCGGGGCTTCCGAGCCTCAGCTCGGAAGCCTTGGCGCAAAGCTAGCGATATGGTCTCCGCCATGCCCTGTCGGGAGAATGCTGGCACCAACGCGTAGCGAACCCCTTCCTCCTCGTCGATCCGCTCGGCCACCCCCCGCTGGTCCAGTAGATCGAACTGCCAAGGCGCCAGCTTCTCAAGCTGGCTTCTGTGGCCGTGCCACTCCACCCCGAGGATGGAGCCGAACCCGTTCTCCTCGATGCTCTCGATGGCCGTCTCGCTGTACATCCCCGCATCCCCGACGAAGATGGCCCGTTCGATGTGGAAGCGCTCCTTGAGCGTCGTCATCTGTGCCTGAACCGTGCTGCGATCGGACGGGGGCTGCCGGCCGCTGGCGGCGCAGGCACGCCTGGATCGCATCGAAGTGCTGGTTGAGCACGTCCATGACGCAGTAGAGCTCCTCCTCGTGGAGGCGCGTGGCCGAGAGGGCTCGGGCGACCACCGTGTCCCCCAGCCGCTCCTTGAGGCTCAGCTTGCTGGCCGGTTCGATCGACGGGATCGATGGGACCGAAACCAGAGGTTTCAATCCACGCGTGCGCGGCAAACACTGTACGTCTCAGATCCCCAGGAATCTCTGCAAGCCATGTTTCAGAAGCGAAGGCACCATGGCAAACGCCAAGAACACACCCAGCAGAGCAATGCTAGCCGGCAGTGCTCGGCTCTCTCTCCGGCGGAGGAGTCCCGCGTGGCACAACCCAATCTGAAGCAACTGCACCCCACGTCCACCCCAGACAAGCAAGCGTCTCGCGCCGGATTGCTCTATGAGTCTCTGACTGGCCTCAAGCAGTGCAACGTACTCCTCAGGAGATCCCAGCGCATCCGGCGCAACAGGTATCTCCGGCGCTAGGATCCAAACGGGAACGAGTGTGGCAGCGCTCCATACTGCAGCTATGAGAAATGTGTTGCCCCAGATCACGAAACTGTTGGTCTCCACTTCCGTAAACAGCGAGACAACGAATCCTCCGACCAACCACGAGAAAAGCACTCCGAGGACTCCACCACCGACGCCGAATACGTACGAAAGCCATGAGGGCAATGGTCCTGCAAACGTCAGATGTCTACTCGCAAGGACACCCGCAGTTCCCTGCAGTATACCTGTGAGCGTCACAATCTGCCACGGCAAGCGCGGCTGCTCAATGGCTCGATAGTAGTATTCCAGCGGCCTAGCAGCCCAGCTCGTCCTCGTCATTGTCATCGCGATGTCCCTCCGCAAGACGCTCCAACCGACGAATGATAGCCTGTGCGTCGTGGATCTCGCCCATCTCAAGAACATGGCCGCGGTGCACCAGAAGTATCACAGATCCAACCCGACTGGCCAGGAAGGGATCGTGGGTCGCGTACAGAACGATCTTGCCGCGTTCGGTCACTGCCTGGATTTCGCGCACCAGCAGTTCCCTGCTTAGGACATCAAGGTGCGCGTCGGGCTCGTCCAGGGCATAGAGGTCCGCGTTACGTGCGAGCGTCAGGGCGATCGCGAGCCGCTGCTGGTTGCCTCGCGAATACTCGCCGGTGGTCTGCTTCCGCAACAGGGTCTCCTGAGGCACCCAGCGCTGCACGACCGCTGCGAAGCGGTCGATGTACCCTTGCTCATGCCACAGGGCCTCCACGAACTCGGCGATCTCCCAACCAGTAAGCCACGACGGCAGTTCCGGTTCGTCGGCCAGGAAGGCGAGCAGGCGTCGATAGGTACTGCCGGTTCGAGAACTCGCGCCCTTAATGCGTATCTCCCCGCGGGCAGGTAGGAGTGTCGCAATCGCTCTCAACAGGGTGGTCTTTCCAGCCCCGTTGGGGCCCAGGAGCGCTCCTACCTGACCGGGTTTCAGGCCAAACGTCACATCCTGCACCCCAGCTCCGCTTTGATACGTGACGCTGATCCCTCGAAGCTCAAGGCTCGCCCCACCCGTATCGCTCAACGAGCCCAATCCTCCAAGAGGGCACCCACAAGAAGTGCTAGCAGCGAAAGACAACCGACACAGACCCACTGCGAGGAGAATCGCCGCTCGCGCTCAGAGTGGAAACCCATGGCAGTAGACCAAAGGCAGCACTCATCAGAATACCAAACACCTCCACGGGCCCGTGCGGTAACATGCGAGGAACCCTGCTTCTCCATGCGAGCGGGGCTGCACGAAATACGATTCCGTGAGCGATTCCCTGCAGCACTAACTCAAAGGGAAGGACTCTGGCCGTCGGGGCCAACAGGAGGCCAATGAACCAACCGATCCCGTAGAGTAGGGCGGCTGTTGCAAGAGCATATCTAAAGGAGTCCGTCGATCCCACCTCCTAACCAAGCACCAAGAAAGACAAGGAGCCACGTTCCCGGGATAGCGACCCACGCCATTACCCACGGCTTCTCACTGGCGAGTGTAAGACCCCACCCTGCAAGCCACATTGCTGGAAGGAGAGAATACAACCACACCCCCGGGAAAGGCGCCAGCAGACATGCGGTGGTGACAAGAAGCACGCCGACTCTGCTGCGCCACACGGTGCGACTCCATTCCTTGACACCCGTGGGCGAGAGCCCGAGATAGCCTGTGGTGAAAGGGACGGGTAACACGAGAAGGTGACGCCATAGAGCGAATGATACGCCCCACGCTGCGAAAAACCAGGCCCAATGCCCCGAGAGGACGCCCTCCCGCCATGGCAAGTACAGCGCACCCAGGACGAATCCGACTGACGTTCCCGCAAACTCGACTCGACGTTGTTCCAGTAGGGGCAGTCGGTGCTCGATCTGGACCACTGCCGGTATGGGTAGGCTACGTCTCGCTGAAGTGAAACGTGGGAACGTTCGACCCGCCAGGCGTATCGTGGTGCCTGCAAGGACACCGAAGAACAGCACGTGGAACAGAGGGGGTAGCTGTAGTAGCATCCACCAAGGATCAAGGGCAGGTCTCAATGCTTCCAGCCCTGCGCGGAGCCCCCTAGGCATGACGGCTTGCACATCCGGCGATGGAGCCGTTGCCCACGAACCTACCAACAAACCCAACGCAGTTGCGAGGCCAAACCCGACCAACCAGTGCCAGCGCCAACGCCCCGCAAGTGGAAGGGCGAACAGCATCGGCAGCCAGAACAACCAAGCCAACGCCCCGAGTGAGAGGTTGAGAGTCAGGGACGGCACCACGACGAGTGGACCCCCAACCGCGACACTGAGTAGCAGCACTGTTGTGAGGCGCTCAAGCGCGAGCAACTGACGCGGTATGGGACTGATCCACAACACCAGCGGAGCTCTCCGGTCAAGTGGAAGCCCCTGCACAAGCTCCTGCAGGAAAACGGTATTGAATGCGAGCCCGAACAAGACCATACCGGCTACCAGCTGGGGACCGTCGTCGGAGCCCTCTCGCAACAAGGTAGAACTGGCTAGCCACATTGCCGTACTGACCACGACAACCCATCCGGCCGACAGCAGAAGCAACAACGCCAGAGCCACCGCCCGGGCGGACGCGTCGGACGGATCTCGGCTGTGGAGGAGGGTCCTCCACAGCCGGACGCGCCATCTTGCCAATGCTCTGAACGCCGGCAGCAGTTCTTGCATCAATAGCTGACAATCTGGCCTACCGACATGGTCCGAGCAAGAAGGAGTATCAACCCAACGTACGGGGCAATGGCTCCTACTTGGATGATCCATTGGATGAGCGTTGGCGAAACCACAATACCGAATCTCGCAAGTAGCAGGGAGACAACCAGGCCCGTGGCAAGGACTACGGGAATGGCCAGACTTCCGACGACTACCAGGACCAGTGATGCGAAGGGGCTGAGCGCGCTGCGCCTAATACTGAGCATTTCCATCACTAACACCTCTTGTCGAGCTGATGTGCTGCAGCCATTCTCGGCACTGATTCCATATCCTCGCAAATGACGATCTCGAAGCACCACTTCTTTCGCGGCCATTTGACACCCAGGAGCTCTCGCGCCGCCAGCACCGGCGTTCTGGGGCCCTTATCAACGCCTCTCGCCGTCCCATGAAGGAATGCCTCTTTCCAGGACGAAGATCCGCCGGGGGCCACGGGTGCCTTCGTGGCCGCGGCTGGGGGGCGCAGCTCTCCCCAGGGCCGTCCGCTCGAAAGCTAGACCGTTCGCATCGCGCCTCGGCCGTTCGGGGCGCCCAAGAAGGAAACAGGAAAGGAAGCGACTCCATGGCGACACCCATCATCCAGCTCGGGCTGGGGCCCATCGGACAGGGCATCGTCCGGCACATCCTGGCTCGCCGGGATTACGACGTGGTGGGGGCGGTCGATCCGGCCCCCGACAAGGCCGGCCGATCCCTGGCCGAGGTCGTGGGGCTGGAGGCGGGCGCCCCGGGTGCCGATGCCGCCCGGTCGGTCACGGTTCGAGCCTCCCTGGACGAGGCCCTGGCTGCGGCCTCGGTGGCCCCCGTCCTGGCGATCCACACCACCAGCTCCTTCCTCTCCCAGGTGACCCCACAGCTCGTGGAGGCTGCCGACCGCGGGCTGAACGTGGTCTCCACGTGCGAGGAGCTCTCGTACCCCTTCCACCACCATCCGGACCAGGCCCGAGCCATCGACGAGGCAGCTCGTCGCGCCGGCGTCAGCGTGCTGGGCACCGGGGTGAACCCCGGCTTCGTGATGGACTTGCTCCCCGTCTGCCTTACGGGGGTCGCGGCGTCGGTCCTGAGCGTCCACGTGGACCGGGTGGTGGACGCGGGCACCCGGCGCGGGCCGCTGAAGAAGAAAGTGGGCGCCGGCATCAGCTTGGAGGAGTTCCACCGGCGGGCCGCCTCGGGCACCTTCGGCCACATCGGGCTCGTGGAGTCCGTGGCCATGGTGGGCGCCGCCCTGGGTTGGACCCTGACCCGCATCACCTCGGACCTGCGCCCCAAGGTGGCCGAGGAGCCCTACGAGAGCCCCGACGTGCGCGTGGCCCCGGGCGACGTGCTCGGCATCGACCAGGTGGCCGCGGGCGTCGACCCCACCGGGGCCGAGCGGATCCGGTTTCACCTGCAGATGTACGTGGGCGCCCCAGACCCCCACGACACCGTCCGCCTGGAGGGCAACCCGCCCTTGGAGCTCACCATCCCCCGAGGGACGCCGGGGGACGTGGCCACCATGGCGGCGGTCATCAACGCCATCCCCCAGGTGATCGAGGCCGCTCCGGGGCTGAGGACGGTGGTGGACCTCCCCGTGCCGCGCTGGCGCCGCCCTTAGGGACCCTACGGCCCGAACTGTCCAACGACCCTTCCCGGCGGAGATGAAGCGGGGAGGGTCTCTTGTCCTGGTGCCTTTGACCCATTGACGCCGGCTGCGGGTGTGGGTAGCCTTGAATGGGATGTAACCGTATTCTTTGTCGCTTTGGAGGTCATGGCCATGCAGCTCTCCCGGCAGGCCGACTACGCCATCCGCTTGCTCTTCGAGCTGGCCGTGCGGCCGGGCGAGGTGCGGGACGTGCGCTCCATCGCCGCCGCGTCCGGCGTGCCCGCCGCCTACGGTGCCAAGCTGATCCAGTCGCTGGCTCGGTCGGGGCTGGTGCGCACCCAGCGGGGCGCCCGGGGCGGCGTCTGGCTTAACCAGAAGCCCGAGGAGGTCACCCTGCAGCAGGTGGTGGAGGCCGTCGAGGGCCCCACCGTCTACGCGCGCTGCCTGCTCTGGCCGCGGGAGTGCCCGGCGGACCGGCCCTGCCCCATGCACGACTTCCTGGACGGGCTCTCCCAGGCGGTGAGCGGCTACCTCTCCTCGGTGCGTCTCTCGGACCTGGTGGAGCAGGCCCGTCGCATCACGGCCGAATACGGGTCCCAGGACAACACCGCAGGGGAGGACGACGCAC
This sequence comes from Limnochorda pilosa, assembly GCF_001544015.1. Lineage (GTDB taxonomy): Bacteria > Bacillota > Limnochordia > Limnochordales > Limnochordaceae > Limnochorda > Limnochorda pilosa. The sequence goes on from NZ_AP014924.1 coordinate 2,902,649, forward strand.
CGGCCTCCCAGGACTCGGGCGCCTGAAGGCGCCTGGCGCGCGACCATAACCGGAGTTTCAAGTCTTGAAAGACCATAATAGCCTCCCGGGTGATCATCCCCGGGAGGCGGGAGACACGCGGGAGGGGGAAACGCGATGGATCGCTCCAGGCAGGGAACGAAGCTCTCCGAGGGGCGGGAGTCCACCCGCTCGGGGTTCTGGAAGTACGGCCTCATCCTGGCGTTGCTGCTCTCCATGTCGGTGCTGGTCTTCGGCGGGCTGCAAAGCTTCGACAAGGCGGCCCCCGTGCCGGAGCAGGTGGTGGCGCCCGGCGGCCAGGTTCTTTTCACGGCAGACGAGATCTGGGCCGGCCAGGCCCTCTACCAGCAGAACGGCCTGATGGACCTGGGCTCGGTGCTGGGCAACGGCTCCTACCGGGGGCCGGACTTCACCGCCGAGAGCCTGCACCAGATGGTCCTCGGCATGCGGGCGGCCTACGCCCGGCAGCAGCACGGCCTGGCCTACGACCGGCTGGACGAGGCCGCCCAGGCTGCCATCGACGCGCAGGTGGCCCGGGAGCTGAAGGCCAACCGCTACGACGAGGCGACGGGCACCCTCACCCTCACCCCGGGCCAGGTGGCTGCCCTGCAGGACCTGGAGACCTACTGGGACCGCATCCTCACCGAAGGCTCGGACGCCATGGGCATCCGCCCCGGACTCATCCGGGCCACGACGACCGGCGACGGTGAGGGCGTCGTCATCCGGACCACCGGCGAGGCGATCCAGGTCATGAGCCGCTACTTCTTCTGGACCGCCTGGGCGTCGGCCGCTTCCCGGCCCGGCGAGGCTTACTCCTACACCAACAACTGGCCCTACGAGGTCGGGGCGGGGAACGTGGTCACCTGGGGATCCATCTGGTCCAGCGCCCTGAGCGTGGCGCTCCTGGTGCTGCTCACGGCCGGGGTGCTCCTGGTCTTCTTCCGGGGCAGGCTCTCCATGGACGCGGCGGCGAACCCCAACCCTCCCCAACCCCAGCAGCTTCCGGTGACGCCCTCGCAGCGCACCGTGGCCTACTTCATCGCGCTGGTGGCGGGCCTCTTCCTCACCCAGACCCTCTTGGGCGGGTACCTGGCCCACAGCTTCAGCGAGCCCACCTTCTTCGGCCTCGACCTGGAGCCGCTCCTCCCCTTCCAGGTGGCTCGGGGCTGGCACCTGCAGCTCGCCATCTTCTGGATCGCCACCGCCTGGATGGCCGCCGGCCTCTACATTGCGCCGCTGGTGAGCCGCTCGGAGGTGCGCGGGCAGAACCTGCTGGTGAAGATCCTCCTGGGCGCCCTGGTGGTGGTGGCCGTCGGCAGCCTCCTGGGCGAGTGGCTGGGCGTGCAGGGGCGGCTGGGCCGGCTCTGGTGGTGGCTCGGCTTCCAGGGGTGGGAGTACCTGGAGCTCGGTCGGATCTGGCAGGTCCTCCTCATCGCCGGCCTGGGCATCTGGCTCTTCCTGCTCTTCCGGGCCATGCGGCGGGCCCTGGCCCGCGAGGGCGACTGGGGGAGCCTCACCCACCTGCTCCTCTACGCGGCGGTGCTGATCCCGGCCTTCTACAGCTTCGGCCTCTTCAACACCCCCACCACCCACGTGACCCTGGCCGAGTACTGGCGCTGGTTCGTCATCCACCTGTGGGTGGAGGGCATTTTCGAGGTTTTCACCGTGGTGGTGGTGGCCGTGCTCTTCACGGCCATGGGGCTGGTCACCCAGCGTTCGGCGCTGCGGGCCTCCTACTTCCAGCTCATCCTGGTGCTCCCCACGGGGGTCATCGGGACGGCGCACCACTACTACTTCACCGGGATGCCCGAGATCTGGCTCGCCCTGGGCGCCACCTTCTCGGCGCTGGAGGTGATCCCCCTCACGCTGCTGGGGATCGAGGCCTACGAGCAGTACCGGCTCATCCGCAAGTTGGGGAAGCCCTTCGCCTTCCGGGGGAGCTTCTACTTCCTCATGGCCACCGCCTTCTGGAACCTCTTCGGGGCGGGGGTACTGGGCTTTCTCATCAACCTGCCGGTGGTGAACTACTTCGAGCACGGCTCCACCCTCACCACCGCCCACGGCCACGCGGCCCTGGCAGGCGTCTACGGGATGCTGGCGGTCGCGCTCTCCCTCTTCGTGCTGAGGGCGCTCTCCACCGACCGGGGCTGGAGCGAGCGGGCGGTGAAGCTCTCCTTCTGGGGGCTGAACGGCGGGCTCCTGGGGGTGGTGCTGCTCACCCTGGTGCCCGTGGGCCTGGGTCAGCTGGGCGTTGCGGTGCGTGAGGGCTTCTGGGCGGCCCGGAACGGCCTCTTCTACCAAGTGCCCTGGGTGAACGCGCTCCTCTGGCTCCGGATGCTGCCCGACACGGTCTTCATAGTGGCGGGCGTGGTGCCCTTCCTCTACCTGGCGCTGCGGGTGGTCCGGAACCGCCGGGCCGTCACCCTGGCCGAGGCCGAGAGCCTACCCGACGAGCAGGCGGAGGCGGCCGGGCGAACGGCGTAGGGCGCACAGTGCCTGAAGAACGCCTGCCGCTAACCTCCCATGGGGTGGCGCCGCCTCCGGCGGCGTCGCCCTCCCCCACGGAACCCGGGGGTTCATCGCCCCCGGCTTTTCGTTCAGCTGCTGGGGCGCCCGTGCGGCGGCCTGTGCCAACCGAGCTGGACCCCAGACCAAGGTCGCACCTCACCTCCTCCCGCCGTCCGATGGCTCGCCTCCTCCGCAGCGCTAGAGTGCGTCAGAAGGGAGGGATTCGGATGGCCGCTTTCGATCGGACGGATTCCAGCGTGCCTTCCCACCACGGTGTGGTCCTCATCACGGGAGGGAGCAAGGGCCTGGGCCGGGCGCTGGCCGAGGCCTTCGCCGCCCGCGGTGCCTCGCTCGTTCTCTGCGCCCGGGACGAGGCAACGCTTCGGGAGGCGGCGGGCGCCTGCCGCAGCCGTGGTGCGGCCGTCGTCCCCCTGGCCGGGGACGTGGCCGACGATGCCTTCCGCCGCCGGCTGGCGGGGGAGGCGGGCCGCGCCTTCGGTCGGATCGACCTGCTGATCAACAACGCCTCCACCCTGGGGCCGACGCCCCTGCCTCCCCTGCTGCAGGCGTCCCCCGAAGCGCTCCACCGGGCGTACGAGGTGAACCTGGTGGCGCCCTTGCGGCTGGTGACCCAGACGCTCCCGTGGCTGGGGCGCTCCGCGGGCCCAACGGTGGTGAACGTGACCTCGGACGCCGCGCTGGGCGGCTACCCGGGGTGGGGTGTCTACGGAGCCAGCAAGGCGGCGCTGGAGCTGGCCTCCCGCACCCTGGCCGGCGAGCTCGCCGGCCTGCAACCGCCCGTCGCCGTCTGCTGGGTGGACCCGGGCGACATGGACACCGAGATGCACCGGGCCGCCGAGCCGGACGCGGACCCGGCCTCCTGGCCGACCCCAGAGAGAGTGGTGCCCTTCTTCCTCTGGCTGGCCGACCAGCCCTACGACGCGGTCAACGGCCGCCGCTTCGAGGTCCGCCGGTGGCTCGAGGAGAGGGGGGCGTGACGGTGCTCACCGCTCGCCTCGACTTCCATCTGCCTGAAAGCCTCTTCGCCGCCCGGCCGCCCGAGGCGCGAGGCCTCGCACGGGATCAGGTGCAGCTCCTGGTACTGGATGCCGGCCGCCGGTCGTGGCAGCATGCGCGCTTCACGGACCTGCCCGCATTCCTGCACCCGGGCGACCTCCTGGTGGTGAACGCCTCGCAGGCCATCGCCGCCTCGCTCCCGGCCCGGCACGGGTCCGGCCCGCACACCGGCCTCCCTTTCCGGATCCACCTCTCCACACCCCTGCCGCCGTGGGAGGCCCAGACCCACGGCCTACCGAGCCGAGAAGCCTGGATCGTCGAGCCGCGCACCGCCCGGGGGATCCCAGGGGAGCCGATCGCACCCGGTGAGGAGGTGGACATCCCCGGTCCCAAGGGAGGGGCCCTCGCCCGAGTCCGCTTCGTGGCCCCCTACCGCAGCTTCGCCCGGCTGTGGGTGGCCGGGGCGGGTGCCCAGGAAGCCCTGTTGGAGGTGGCCGCCCGGGTGGGTGAGCCAATCCGCTACCCCTACCTGGAGGGCCGCTACCCTATCCGCACCTACCAGACCGTTTACGGCGACGTCCCCGGCTCGGCCGAGATGCCATCGGCCGGGCGGCCCTTCAGCCGGCGAACTCTCCAGCGCCTCCGAGCCCAGGGAGTAGAGGTCGCTCGCATCGTCCTCCACACGGGCGTATCCAGCCACGAGATCGAGACGCCCCTGGTGGACGAGCAGCCCACCTACCCCGAACCCTTCGAGGTGCCCCCGGCGACGGCGGCAGCGGTGAACAGCGCCCGGCAACGCGGCGGCAGGGTGATCGCGGTGGGCACCACGGTCGTGCGGGCCCTGGAGAGCTGCGCGAGCGCGGACAGCTCCGTCCGCCCCGCCCGGGGGTTCACCGACCTCTTCGTGAGCCCCGCTCGGCCGGTCCGATCGGTGGACGGCCTCCTCACGGGCGTCCACGCCCCCCGCTCCAGCCACCTGGCCATGCTGTCGGCCCTGGTGGACCCAGAACTGCTCCTGGCCTCCTACGAGGACGCGAAAAGCCGAGGCTACCTCTGGCACGAGTTCGGCGACAGCAACCTCATCCTCCGCTGAGCCGGCGTGTACGGGTCAACCAGGGCGCCTGCTCCAGCTCGCCCGAGCCTGATCGATGAGCCCGGTCCTGGTCGTCTTGGGCGCAGGGTACGGGTCCTCACCAAGGGACGCTATCGCTTCAGTCAACGCCCTTGCTGCTTTCGGATCATCGGGGTGCGGTCTTGCCCCGGTCCTACGCCCGCCACGTGACCTGGATCCGGTGGAGGCCCGTGGCCCCCTCGGGGAGGGGGTTCGAAGATGTTTCCTCTTGCCGCTCGCCCCGCCCGTCATAGGCCCGCACCGCCAGGGTGTAGCGGCCCGGCTCGGCAGGCTGCCACTCGATGAGCCAGCGCACCCACGTGAGGCCGGTCGGCACCGGCTCCAGCTCGGCCTCCCGCCAGGTGGCCCCGCCGTCGAAGCTCACCTCCACCCGGGAGATGCCGCGGTCGCCGGCGAAGGCGATCCCCGCCGCGTAGACGGGCCCGGGGCCCACCGTCTGCCCGTTTCGGGGCACGTCGATGCGGGAGAGGGTACGGGTGACGGCCGTGTCGCTCCAGCCGCGCACCTCCCAGTAGCCCTTGTAGTCCTCGTTGACGGCTTCGATGCGGGTGATCCACTTGACGTTCTTCATGCCGTAGATGCCCGGCACGATCAGCCGGGCAGGGAAGCCGTGATCCGGCGGGAGGCGCTCCCCGTTCATCTCCCAGGCCAGGAGGGTCTCGGGATGGAGCGCCTTCTCGAGCGGGATGCTGTCGGTGTAGCCGTCGGCCGCCTCGAAGCGGAGGTCCACCACGCCGGGCCGGAGGCGGGCGCGCTCCAGCAGGCTCCGAAGCGGCACACCCCCCCACCGGGCGTTACCGATGAGGTCGCCTCCGATGGGGTTGCTGATGCACGACAGGGTGGTGAAGGGCTCCACCTGAGCCTCCAGCCCGGCCAGATCCTCGTGGCGCAGCTCCAGCGGCCGCTCCACGTTGCCGTCGATCCTGAGGCGCCAGTCTCTGGCCGAGACCCGGGGATCGAACAGGTTCTTGCTCACGCGGTAGAAGTCCCGGTTGGGCGTGATCCAGGGCACCGCGCCCCGGAGCCCATCGATCCGGGCGGTGATCTCCCCCGCCCCCTGCCGGGCCGCCTGCGCGACGGCCCGCACCGCCCGCGCCAGGGGACATGTCACCGCGCCCACCGCCGCCACCACGGCCACCGCCAGCAGGCGTCGACGACCGGCGTCGACGACCAAGGGATCCTGGGAGTCAGCGTCGTTCCCGCGGGCCGCTCCGGCCTGGACCGGACGTGGCGGCCCGGGTAGAAGCGTCCGTGCGGCACAGACGTACAGGGCGCTGGACAGGAGGTAGACCCCTGCGGCGTGGGTCCACGGGGCCAGGCCGGAGAGGAAACCCACGTGGGCAGCAGCTCCGGCCAGGATCCACAGCACGGCCGTCCGGTCACCGGCCCGCCTTACCCACGGCGCCGCCAGGGCGCCCGCCATCAGGTAGAAGGCAACGCTGCCGCCGAAGGCGCCCCACTTGGCCAGCTCACCCAGGCGCTGAACGAAGAACCTGAAGACCTCCAGCGGGACCCACCGGAACAGGTGCTGCGCCACCTCCTCGGGTGCGAGGGGAGTACCCAGGGTGAACCGAAGCGCCGCCTGCAGGGCAGCCGCCAGAAATGCAGCCAGGACGCCCGCCATCCACGCCTGGGCGGGAGGCCCACCTGGCCCACCCGCCTCAGCCCATCGAACCCTCCGGAGGCTCGCTCCTGCTCGGGAACCCATGCCTTCGACCTCCTCGTCGTCCCTCGGGGCCGACCGAGGCGACGCACCCTCCCGTAGCTGCGCTGCCGGAGCTGCCGTACGCAGCCTCCCCTGACGTATGCGCTCGTCGCGCCCTTCTGGATGGATCCTCTCCCGGACACCTACCCTGCCAGTGCTCGCGGCCGCCGCCCCGCTGGAGCAGTGCGTTCCGGACGATGGTAGGGCAGGAGGCGATGTCGCTCCTGCGCACGAGTCCTTTCAGGCATTTTAACGACTCCTGACGTCTTCGGGTAGGCCGGTGGCGCCATGGGCGCGCGGACCTTGATCGGGGAAGAAAAGCATATCCCTGGCTTCGGCGTGGGCGCGCGCCTAGGACTTGTCATTTCCCAGGAAATGATTCGCTTCCGGCCACCGGTTGAGGCTGGGGTTGCCGGAGACCCGTCGAGCCGGGTCACTCCAGGACGATGACGGGTGTCCCCACGCCGGTGTAGTCGTAGATCTCCTCCACGTCCCGGGTGACGTCTCCAGCGTGCTGTAAAAAGTGAGGGACCTGGGTTATCCTGGTAGCAGCGGTAGCAAGCCAGGAAAGGAGACCCAAGTCCCTATGAAGAGGATACCACCGTCTCGTCAGCTTGGCCAGCAGATCCAGGAGCTTCTGGAGCACGGGTTGCCCGAAGGGGACGGCGGTTCGCTCCTGGGCGAGATCGCTCGGCTCGGCATGAGGAGGCTGATCCAGGAGGCGCTGGAAGAGGAGGTCGGCCGGTTTCTCGGGCGAGAGCACTACCAGCGCCGAGCTGCCGGGGAGCCGCTCCGGGGGCACCGGAACGGGTATCGCACCAAGGGCTTCGCGACGGCGGAGGGTGAGATTCCGGTGGCCGTGCCGCAGGTGAGAGAGACGCAGGAGCCCTTTGTCTCGCAGCTGCTGGGGATGCTGGCAGGGCGAACCGACGAGCTGGAGCGGCTGACGGCCGAGATGTACGCCCGGGGGCTCTCCACCCGAGACATCGAGGAGGCCTTCACCGGTGAGGACGGCGGACGCCTGCTCACCCGGACGGAGGTGAGCAGGATCACCGAGGCGCTCTGGGAGGAGTACGAGACCTTCCGAAGTCGCAGCTTGGCGGAGCTCGATGTGGTCTACCTCTTCCTGGACGCGGTCTTCGAGCCGCTCAGGCGAACGGGGACCACCCGGGAAGGCATCCTCTGCGCCTGGGGGATCACCGTTGAGGGCCGGCGGGTGTTGCTCCACCTGGCGTTGGGCAACAAGGAGAGCTACGAAAACTGGCTCGAGTTCCTCCGGGACATGGTGGGCCGGGGGCTCGGCACGCCGCTTACAGTGACGACCGACGGGGCGCCCGGGCTCATCCAGGCCGTGGAAGCCATGTGGCCCAAGAGCCTCCGGGTGCGCTGCTGGGCGCACAAAGCTCGCAACGTCCTCGACAAGGTCCCGGAGGAGATGCGTGCCGAGGTGAAGGCCTACCTGGCTGCGGTACGGGAGGCTCCCACGCCTGCCGACGGCAAGGAAGCGGCCCGCCGCTTCGTGGAGCGGTTCGAGCGGGACTATCCTTCGGCGGTGCGGAGCTTCACCGACGATCTGGAGGCGAGCCTCAACCACCTCAAGGTCCCCCTGGCGCACCGGAAGTACGTGCGAACGACGAACCTGATCGAGCGGAGCTTCGAGGAGGAGCGACGACGCACGAAGGTGCTCCCCCGGTTCTGGACCGAGCACAGCGCCCTCAAGCTGGTCTTCGCAACGCTGCAGAGGGCCACGAAGCGCTGGCAGCGGGTGCGGATCACCGAGCTCGAGGGCAAGCAGATCGCAGCTCTTCGCCGAGAGCTCGGCCTGGATCCCGATCCGGGGCCTGGGCGAAAGAGCGAGGAATCCGTTGAGAAAACGACGCACGCTGCGTGAGGACCAGGTCCTCACATTTTACAGCAGCTAGGGGACATGACCACGTCCCGGTTAGCGTTCTTACCGACTGGGACGCGCCCTAGAACAGGAATGCAAGACCGACGCGCGCCCGCAAGCCGGAGAAGTCGAAGACGAAAGGATCGCCGTCTGCATCAGTGATGTAGTCAGTCTGGTCCTCGCCGGTCTTCCTGTCGGTCCAGCTCACGTCCTCGAAACGGAGCATCTGATAGCCGACACCCAGGTCCAGTGATGCGGATGTACCCATGGAGACGGTCACACCCACGCTCCTCTCGTATCCGAGGGCCTGGGCGGATCCATCAAAGGCCTCAGAGTATGAATACGTGTCATCCCATGCATCCCAGTAGGCATACTCGGAGCCGCGGTAATTGCCGTAATGATCGTAGTAGCAATAGTAGTAATCCGCCATGTGGCTCCAGCTGTAAGCTGTGCTATTCTGCGTTGAAGCGGAGAGCCAGTAGTAACCAATACCCCAAGATAGCCGGACTCGAACACCACCTTCGCCGAGTCTCAGGCCAGCCTGTACGACGGGGCCCAATGCCTGCTGGGAGATGCCCATGCTCATGTCTTCCGAGCCCGACACGAAGTCGTCGGCATAGGTGTCTCGCCACCCGTAGGTATATGTCCCATCCGGCAGTTGCCAATATCCGTACTCATGTGCTGTGGTATACGACCTTCTTAGGCCATCCGTTGAGATTGATAGGCTGGCCTCACTATCATTGGGCTTGAGATACCTGACTCCCATTGCTACGAAGAAGGGCTGACCATCCAATGTAAGATTCGCTTCTCCCGAAAAGCCGGCATCAATACTCTCAGCCGGAATTCTCGATGTGTCGTAGTCTTCGTCGGCCGCCGTAGACGCTACCATCTTGGCATAGTCATTGTACCAGTCGATGAACTCGTTCCATTGATCCATGGCGACCAAAGCGTAGCCACCGATGAGCTGAAACCCTGTCCTGCTGCTGGCTGTTCCTCGTGTTGGGCCCTCGCGTTCCAGCACACGTTCTGGCGGGATAAGACGTGCCGGCTCCAGCAGCACGTCCAGAGTCTGGTCGCCGCCAAAGATCTGGATGTTCTGCGTGTAGTTGCGATAACCGGGTGCGCTCGCGATCAAGGTGGTTGCCCCAACGGGGACGCCGGCGAAGACGAACACCCCCGCATCATCCGCCACGGCTGTCATGCCGCAAGCGGTGAGACGAAGCCGTGCTCGCGGAAGTGGTTCGCCTGTTTCCGCGTCCACTACACGTCCACGGAGAGTGCCAAGCTGCACATCCTGACCCTGGGCTGCGACCCTGTGCACACTCGGGCTCCATGTCGACAGGAGTACGAATAGCGCTGTACCCAGCAGGGCAACCCTAATGAAGAGCCGAGGTACGTGGGACCGTCGCGGATCATAGCGCACTAGTCTTCAACCCTGTCCTTTGGGGATCGTCTTGATGATAGACCTGGACGTTATCCGGGCACGGGCGCAAAGACGCCGCCCCCGTGTATGGCTATCGGACATGCTTCTATGTCCTTGAGAGCCTTGTTTCTAGTCCCTTGGTCATTCAAACTGTGAAGATCGACCACGGTGACTCCCTGCGGGGGGCAGGCCTGATGGTCCTCCTGCTCTTCTGGGAGAAGCTCGGCATGGATCAGGTGCTGCAGGACCTCACCCCCGCGCAGCGCCAGTCGACCCTGGCCATGGTCCTCCAGCGAATCGTCGATCCGGGCAGCAAGCTGAGCCTCAAGGAGCGGCTGGCCAACACGGTCATCGCCCGACCCTTCTCGGCCACGCGGCTCGATGAGGACAAGCTCTACGACTCATGGACGTCCTGCACCAGCACTTCGATGGAATCCAGGGCCGCCTGCGCATGCGCCGGGCGGCAGCTCCGTCGCTCTGCCTCTACGACGTGACGAGCACCTACTTCGAGGGGACCAAGGCCGAGGAAGGCGCCTACGGACACTCCCGCGACAAGCGCTGGGGCCGGTATCAGATCGTGATCGGCCTGGTCTGCGACGAAGAAGGGGTGCCGCTGGCTATCGAGGTGTGGCCGGGGAACACGGCCAATCGCAGCACGATCCAGGCGCAGGTGAAGGCGCTCAAGGAGCGCTTCCAGATCGAGCGGGCGATCTTCGTCGGGGATGCGGGGATGTTGTAGATGTCAACCCCCAGCGGGGTCTGCTGCGGCGGCGTCTCCATACGGCTCACGGCCTGGACGATTGCCTCTCGGGCGCCGGAATCGATCAGCCCCGCTCGCCGGCCCTGGTCTGCTTCCTCCGCCTTGGGATAACTCAACCGCACCCACCTGGATCCGAGGTAACACTGGGCACCGGTGGAGGGAAAGGGTATGATCCAGCTTGTCCACCACCACAACCACCGTGAGACGCGGGATCGGTGCCGGAATCCGCTTCTTGGCCAGGATAGTGGCCAGGGGCCGCTTCTCGGGGAGCATCCGAGAGATGGCGCCCAGGGTCTACCTGCCGACGACTCCGTCGGGTACGAGCTCGCGGCTGGCATGAAAGCTCGTGCCAGGCGCTGAGCCTCCTCGGCCTCTTGGGCACCCGTCCCTGGCCACCCGGTAGGTGATTGACGACGGCTTCCTCAAGCAAGTACATCCCGTTCTGACTCCGGGGCCTGGCGGCCCGCACTACCAGGGCTCCGTTTACAAACTGAAACCAGAGGCTAAGGAATATGAGACGGGCGTGGCCAAATAACGTGATCCGCGACAGGAGAAGGGCCTGAGCCGGCCAGTCAAGGCCGCTTCTTTATCGCTCTATTGTTCAGGTCGACGCCGTCCTGCTGCACGAAGAGGCCGTGCATGCGACCGTAGCCCTCGGGCACGGCGAAGGGAATCTGTCGGGGTCCAGGAGCGCATAGCGTTACTACTGCCCCCGATTAGCACCTGCAGCTCGGCCTGACGGGCACCCCGCCAGCTTCAGCCGGCCTCGCATACGGCGAGGTCGTCACACCTACGCGCATTCGAAGCTGGGGTTCGATCGGAGCCGCACTGCTCTTCATTCCGTCGAACCGGGAGCCGCGTCTGCGACCGGCGCGGATCGCAGTTCTGCAGCCCACCGTTCTCGACGAACGATGGCATCGTGACGGGTCAGCGTCGCGAGCGCCCGGTGATAGATGGGAGCATCGACCATCCGCCCTTCGACGGAAATGGCACCCCGACCCTCCGCGGTGGCGCGCTCGTACTCCGAGACGATCAGCCGCGCTTGAGCGATTTCGCTCTCGGACGGCCCAAACTCCTCGTTGAGCACCAAGACCTGACTTGGATGAATGGCGCTCGCCCCAACGAATCCGAGTCTCCGCGAGCGACGGATGCTCTGACGGAAGGCATCCAGGTCCCGGTAATCCGCGACCGTTCCGACGAAACCGAGTGGCATCACACGTGCGGAGCGGGCCGCGAAGACCACCTGCAGTTTGGGGTAAAGCAGACCCTCGGGTTCAGGGAGCATTCCTGTGGATGAAGCAAAGTCCTCCGCGCCGAGCGTAAGCGCGACGACCCGTGGAGAGGACGAGGCAATCTCCTGCATCCGAAAGAAGGCGCTCGCCGTCTCTACCATCGTAATGAATGCGATCGAGCCGACCTCAAGACCGCGCTCGCGCTCCAGCTCGGAAACGACCTCGTCGATCATTCGCACGTGGTCGGCGCTCTCCACCTTAGGAAGGGCGAAAGCGTTCACCCCGGGCATGACGCATGCCTCAAGATCGGCAACGGCCAGCCGCCAGGGGCGGTTGATGCGGATGACCACATCAGCCCCTCCTCGGCTCACCTTGGCCACGGCGTCCGGGACGCGCGATCTGGCTTCCGCCTTCTCGCTTGGCGAAACGCTGTCCTCGAGGTCGAGCTGTATGGCGTCTGCGCCGCGTGTGTGCGCTTTCTCCACGAAACGGTCCACCGTTACCGGCACGTAGAGGAGAGACCGCCAAACTGGCAGATCTCGGACGGACGTCCTGCTGCTCATCTTGTCCACACCTTCCCTTTTCCGCTAGATCACCTGCTCGCTTGCGAGCTGCTCCAGCTCGTCGGGTCGCAGGCCCACTTCCGTCAGAACCTCCTCGTTGTGTCGACCCAGGTCAGGACCCGGCCAGGCGATGGAGCCGGGGGTACGGGAGAACCGCGGGACTACAGCATGCATCAGCACGGATCCTGGGTCCTCGCCTCCATCGAGATCCGCGACCTCCACGACGACGCCCCGCTCCCGAATGTGCGCATCGCCGAGCAGGTCTCGGATGTCGTAGACCGGCGCCACCGAGACGCCCGCCGCCTGCAGCTCTCGAAGGTTCTCTTCAAGGGTTCGCTCCGAAAACCTGGCCTGCAGGATGGCATCCAGCTCTTCGACGTGGGCCACCCGGTCTGAATTGGTCCGAAAGCGCGGATCGGAGATGAGTTCGGCACAGTCGAGGGCTCGGAAGAGGCGCTCGGTCATGACCTGAGTCGAGGCCGAGAGCGCCATCCAACGTCCATCTTTCGTCCGGTAGACGTTTCGAGGAGCCGTCGTGTTCGATCGACTTCCCACGCGTTTCGGCACCTCGCCTGTCAACTGAAAGCTTGCAGCCAGCGGGCCCAGGATAGACAGGAGGGGTTCCAGGAGAGACAAATCGACGACCTGGCCACCCCCTCCTTCCACCTCCACATGCCGCAAAGCAGCCAGCGTGGCCATGGCCCCATAGGTCCCTGCTACCATGTCGGCCAGGGAGAGAGGGGGCAGCAAGGGCTCCCGGTCCTCGAAACCGTTCATGGCGGCAAACCCTGACATGGCCTCAACCAACGTGCCAAAGCCGGGCTTTGGGGCGTACGGCCCTGTCTGGCCCCATCCCGAAAGCCGGACGATGACCAGCCGTGGATTGCGCCCCAGCAGCGTAGCCGGCCCAAGTCCCATCTGTTCGAGCGTTCCCGGCTTGAAGTTCTCCACAAAGATAGAGGCGGTCTCCAGCAATTTGAGAAGGATCTCCCGAGCCCTGGGATCTTTGAGGTTGAGAGTGATGCTCCGCTTGCCGCGCCCGTAGACCTTCCAGTTTAGGCTGACGCCTTTCACCTTCCAGTCTCGCAAGGGATCCCCGCGTCCGGGCTGCTCCACTTTGATGACGTCGGCGCCAAGGTCGGCAAGCAGGACGGTGAGCTGGTTGCCGGCCACCAGGCGAGAGGTATCGACCACGCGCACCCCGTGGAGCGGCCCCGCCTTCTGAGCAGTCGAGGTTCCATGAGGGATCGTTTGGGGCTCCATCGTCTCAATTCCCTCCGGCAACTAAGCTGCGGATCAGGGGAACTCAAACCTCAAAATGTCATAGCTCACCTACCGCCCCCTCGGGCATCGGCTGTCTCAGCGGCCTACCCAGAGGGTGCGAGCTGGGGAAGATGGCGCAACTCTCCTCGGGGAAACGGACCCCGACCCGATCAGCGTCGATGGCACTACCGGTCTCGACCCGGAGCACGGACGAACCGACTTCCACATGGTATTGATAACGCGCCCCGAGGTAGGTACGCGCCACGACCCTCCCAGGGGCGGTGTTTCTCGAATGCACTGATGCGGCGCCCTTGGACGCGTTCCGTCCGTTGCCCCCTGAGAGGACGCGGTCAAACCCTGGCTCGAGTTCGATACGTTCTGGACGAACGGCCAAGGTAACCCGAACGCCCTCGCGGTACGCGGAGGCTGCTCTCACTCGTAGCGGCGTCCCGTCGCCATCGAGCGCGACAAGCACACCGTCCTCTCCCGTCGACACGATCTGGCCCTCAAGGAAGTTGGTGGTACCGATGAAGTCGGCCACAAAGGGGTCCACAGGCTGCTCGTATACTTCGAAGGGTGTTCCAACCTGCCTGATGTGGCCTGAATCCATGACAGCGATGCGGTCACTTAGCGCAAGAGCCTCCACCTGATCGTGCGTGACGTAGACCGTGGTGATGCCGAGCTCTCGCCTCAGCCGGCTGAGCCAGACGCGCGCCCGCTCCCGTAGCTTCGCGTCCAGGTTCGATAGTGGCTCGTCGAGGAGGAGGATGCTCGGCGAGTAGACGAGCGCTCTCGCTAGTGCAACGCGCTGCTGCTGGCCACCGGAAAGCTGATGCGGGTATCGCCCCTCGTACCCCTCGAGCTCCACGAGCCGCAGAGTTTCCCTGATCCGGCCGTCCTGGTCGGGTTTGGGAACACGGCGGAGCTTCAACGGAAACGCGAGGTTCTCTCGTACGGTCATGTGAGGCCAGAGTGCATACGACTGGAAGACCAGCCCGACGTCCCTCTCCTCAGGATAGAGGTAGCGGCCCGTGTTGCTGTCGAAGAGCACTCGGTCGCCTACGAGGATGCGGCCATCGTCGGGGACCTCGAGGCCCGCGATCGACGCGAGGGTCGTGGATTTACCGCAACCGCTTGGCCCCAGCAGCGTGAAGAACTCACCGTCCTTCACTCGGAAACTGACGTGGTCGAGCGCCGCTACATTCCCGTAGTTTTTGGAGAGGCCTTCAACCGTCAGTTCAGGCATAGACGCGCACCCCCAGGACTCTTCGGCCGACGTATACCACCGCCGTGATAATGGCGACCTGTACCGTGGACAGCGCCGCGACAGGTCCGACATCGCCCTGCAGCCAGAGCTGCAGCATTGTGAGCCCCATGATCTCGCTTCCTGGAGCCACCAAGAAAGCGGCTGAGGCGTATTCCTTCATGAAACTCACGAAAAGCAGGACGAACGACGAGAACGTCGCTCCACGGAGAAGTGGAACGACGATGCGGCGCGCGGCGGTCCACCAGTCCGCCCCCATCACTCGCGCCGCCTGATCCAATTCGGGGCCGATCCGCATCAACATGGGTGAGATAGCACCGTAGGCGCTCGGGATGTACCGGACGCCGAAGGAGATGACGAGCGCCAAGATGGTGTTCCTAAGATACCCGAAGGGAGGGAGCAGAACCATCGCCCAGAAAAAACCGATGCCGATGATGATGCCAGGTATCGCGCGAGGCGCGAGCGCCAGGAACTCCAAGACACGGCGATGGCGGAAGCTTGACCGGTGGGCGACAAGAGCAACCAGGATCACGAAACCGGTGGTGAGACTGGCCCCTACCAGCGAGATCAGGAGGCTGTTCCAGATGGACCGGACGTAACTCGGGTAGGAGAAAACGAGCCGCATGTTATCCATGGTCAGGAAGGACCACGGGGGTACGAGCGGCGTGAGAACCGTGGTGAAGGCCCGGGCAAGCAAGCCGGCAATAGGGATCACTGCCCCCACCAGCATGTATCCCAGAACGAGGGCGAACGCTACCCAGCGTAGCCATCCAATTCGAAAGATCTGACCCCGATAGGCCTTGCCCCGAACCATGACGAAGCGCGCCGTGTTGCCGAGCAGCCTCCCTTGCAGAAAGACGAGAATGAAGACTGCAAGCAACAGCACGACGGCAGCGGCTCCGATGAGGCCGTAGTCGGGCCTGGATGCCAGGAGTCCTTTGGTGTAGATGAAGCTTGCGAAGAAGTCGATCCCCACCGGATTACCCAGGATCAGCGGGATGCTGAGCAACTCCAAGGACGTGGTGAAGATGAGGACGGCGCTGTACAGAACCGGCGGTCGCATAAGGGGCAGGGTGACTGAGCGAATAACACGAACGGGTCGTGCCCCCGAGATGCGGGCTGCGTCCTCGAGGGACGGATCGGAGACCATGATGGTATTGAGGCAGTAGAGGTACGCAAGGGGCGTCTCACTGACCGCGGCAGCGAGGGCCATGCCAGGGATCGTATAGAGGTTCCACGAAAGGCCCAGCGCCTGTCGAGCCCACGTGGTCACGTAGCCTGCGGGACCGTACATCAAGACCCAGCCGAAGGCGACCACCATCGGGGACAGGTACATCGGCCAGAGGAGGACATCGTTGAAAACGTGCCGGCCCGGAACATCTGTCCGGCCCACCGCGATGGCCATCAAGGTACCCAAGGCCACGGAGATCAGGGTCGTCAGGGCAGCGAACTCCAGTGAACTCACGATGACGCGCTGGAACCGCGTGTCGGCGAGTAACTCCGCGAAGTTCGCTAGGGTGAGAACCCCGCCCGGATCGTATAGTGCCCGGTCGCGCAGGGACTGGTAGACGATCGGCAGAAGTGTGGAGATTACCAACGCCGCCGTGACCAGCGTAATCGCCCACTGGATCCAGCCTTCCCGGTTGACGCCCAAGAACGTCGATGTCCGCGGTAAGGAGAGCGTCGGTTCTCTGGTACCCATTGGCTCTCAGAATGCCTCCCTCATGGGTGCTCTGCGATTCTCACGCCGAGCGCAATCTGTGTCGCGGGTGCGACGCGGACACTCCCGCGCCGCACCCTTAGCGCAACGCTCCGGTTAGCGCCCGAGCAGTGATTCCCATCTGGCCTGGAAGTCGTCGAGTTGGCGGAGCGATTCCTCATCGTAGCCGACGATGATGGCTTTAGATTCGCCTCCGATGCGCTCCAGGATGGAACGGTAGGTGTTGAACTCGCCCGCGTCCACGTCAGCCCGATAGGGTGTGAGCCCGCCCCGTCCGAAGGCCTCTTGTCCCTCCTTGGAAAGGATGAAGTCGAGCATTAGCTTGGCGGAATTGACGTTGGTGGAGTGCTTCGGGATGGCCATCCCGCGCATGAAGAAGGGCGTTCCTTCGTCCATGTACGTCCACCCAAGGATCTGCCCGGACCGTTCGAGACGCGGGAACAGCACGATACCGGAGATGAAATAGCCCGCCACGTACTCTCCTATGGTGATCTTCTCGAGCATCGGGCCAGCCGAGCGCTCAGGCCGTACGTTGGGTAGGAGACGGCTAAGGATCGCCCACGCCTCCTCACCACCCCGGTCGCGGACAAAGGCCCAGTTGATCGCGTACCCAAAGGCCTCTGTAACGTCGTAGGTCGTGATCTTCCCGCGAAAGACTCCCGGCTCTTGCTCGCCGAGGTCGGCGAGATGTTGCAGGCCCGTGGGACGCAGGTTCTCGGCAAGAAGCAGCTTGTTGTACGCGAGGACCATGGGATCGAGGGAAACTGTGTAGAGGCCCGGGAGCGGACTGGCCAACTCCTGCGGGTAGTTAGCGAGTTCCGGCGAGACGTACTCCACGGCCTCACGCCGATTGCTCACGAACTCGATCCACTGCTCAGGAGAGCCGGATATCATGAGATCGGCCGTGCGAGCCCCGCTGCCCACTTCGCTGTAATATCTCTCGAACACCTCTCCGCTGCCAAGGTCCAGTGTTTGAACGGTGATCCAGGGATAGTGACGGTTAAAGGCTTCGATCACAGGCTGCCAGTTGTAGGCCGCCATGTTCGAGTATACCAGCAGGCTCCGTTCCTGCCTGGAGGCATCGATGATCTGTTGGTAGTGCGCCGGGTAATCCGCCGGTTGGGCGGCAGTTGAAAACGAAAGCACCAGGCCGACCAACCCGATCGCTGCCAGCGCTATCCTCACACGTTGCCCTGTACTCATCCTGCGCACCTCATTTGCACCTCCTGACCTGGAGTGTTTGACAGTCGTGCTCGCACCTCTTGTCCCGAAAGGCTCACCTGCCTCCGGGATGTCTATCCCAGAAAGCAAGAGCCTGCACGTCCCAAGCAGGACAGCCTAGGGGTTGATCATCGCCAGCCGTCTCGCGATGTGGTTGCTCACCTCCACCACTTCCCGGGCGATCGCCGCGGTATCCGCGACAGCCAGGCGGGTGGCAGGCCCCGATACGGATAGCGCCGCGAGCGCTTCTCCGTCTGCGGATAGGATAGGGGCCGCGATCGCCGTCACCTGAGGATCTCGTTCACCGTGGCTGATGGCCCAGCTCAGGTGCCGGACCTCATCCAGCTCACCGATGAACGCTTCCCAACCGTGAACGGGCGCTTGCTGGGTGCGTCGAGCCATGTATTCCTGCAGGACGCGCTGCCGCTCCTCATCCGCCGTGAAGGCCAGGAGCACCTTGCCCGCGGCGCCCCGCGTGAGCGGGTACCGTTCTCCGATGGAAACCACCTGACGCACGGACTGCGGGCTCTCCACCCGTTGGATGCAGATCCGATCCGCTCCCTCTCGCACGTAAAGGGTCACGGTTTCTCGCGTCTTGTCGCGGACGTAGCGCATCTCAGGCAGAGCTACCTCCACCAACTCCGAATCGCGCAGGAAGCCCGCGGCCAGCTCGAGGACCCGGTATCCCGGGCGGTAACGACGCGTTGCGGGGTCCTGGACAGCAAACCCGCACCGTTCGAGCGTGGTCAGGAGTCGATGAGCGGTGGCCTTGTGGAGCCCGGTCACCTGGTGCGCTTCGGTGACGGCCAGGCCCCCTCGGGCCTGGGCGAGGTGCACCAGCAATTCAAGGGCGCGCTCCACCGCTCGCACCCCCGAGGAGAGCCCGGACAGGCCTTTCGTGATCTCAGGGCTCAGGGACGAGCCAGCCTGCATGCCGACAGGTCCGTGTTGTTTCATAGAACGAGACATATTCTCACGTCCTCAATCCTCTTATACTTCATTGCAAGTCTATTTCCTGCTGATAGAACGCGTCAACTTGGATAAGTTGTCCTGGTGCCAGGATGTGGTACCAGCCGCCGGCTGAGACCGGGGGGCGCCGGCCCGGTCCTGCTACGCAGGACCGCCCCCTCCCCCCATGGAACCCGTGCTGGTGGGGTGGTACCCTTTTCCGCCATCACGGTGGGCTACTTTCGGGTTGACATCTACAGAGTCCACATTGCGCCGGTACTTGGCAACGTGAAGCTCACCGAGCTGACCTACCGTCACGTGAACACGTTCTATGCCCTGCTCGATGAGAAGGTGGAGACGGGCGAGATGAGCCCCCGCACGCGGGCCTACATCGTATGGCTTCTGAGGAGCGCCCTCGACGACGCCGCAGACAAAGACATCCTCGCCAAGAATGCAGCCAGGAAGGCCGACAGACGGACGTACAAACCCAAGGAAGCTGAGTTCATGGAGCGGGATGAGATTGAGAGGCTTTCCTCCGGGCTGCCAAGGGCGAGCGCCTGGAAAACCTCTTCGTCCTGATGCTGCAGACGGGTCTTAGGCCCGGCGAGGCCACGGGGCTCGCCTGGGAGCATGTCGATCTTAAGAACACCAAGCTAGATTTCCGGCAGGCGCTCCACGAAACCGGAGGGGAGCTGTACCTGGGAGCGCTTAAGACGGACCCTGCCCTCAGAACCCTCTCCCTGTCCAAGAGCGCGGTCCAGGCGCTCAAGCGTCAACGGATACGACAGATGGAGGAACGTCTCCGCGTAGGATCCCAATGGAGTAACCAAGACGATCTGGTCTTCACCAACCTTTATGGGGGCTTCTTGCGGAGGACCAACAGCCAACGACGGGACCTCAGGCGGGTCATCAAGCGAGCGCGGATAGCTATGCCGAGGAGCTGATCCGTACTAGGCAGGCGGCATCGGCCTCAGAGGTCGAGGAGAATTCCTCGCCGGGGTAACCCTTCACACGTTCCGTCACACGCATGCCTCGCTCCTCATTTTCGCCGGAGCGGACGCCAAGGTCGTCCAGCGCCGTCTGGGGCATGAGGACATCAGGATCACCCTCCAGACCTACGGCCACCTGTTCAAGGGGCAGGACAAGCGGGCTGCTGAGATGGTGGACGAGCTGATCTCCATCCCAGAGTGACCGTAGCCCGATAAGCTATCCCATAAGCTATCCTCGCCTCACAGTGAGGCCGCATGCCAACAGCAAGCCCCGCCAGAAACTCGCTCCTGGCGGGGCTTTCTCTTGGTGGAGCCGAGCGGGATCGAACCGCCGACCTCGTGAATGCCATTCACGCGCTCTCCCAGCTGAGCTACGGCCCCACGTTGAGCGCTGCGCGGCCCTCCGGCCGCACCCCCGATTATAGGGCACGGGGGAAGGCGCGTCAAGGTGCGGTTCAGGTCGTTCCCGCCAGGCCCCGGCCCCTGTGCGCGACGCCCCAAACCCCGCGGGGGGCGCCAGGCGCCCCCCGCCCCAACCTTCCTCCTCAGGTTTGCTAGGATTGTACCGGACCCGGACCGGTCGCGACGTCAAGCGGAGCAGTCGGACTGACGCACTTGGACGGTTCCAGTTGACAGCCCTTCGAAGCGAGACGCCGCGTGAACGCGTGGAAGCTTGCGCGCGGTGGTAGAATATGGTATCTTTTTCTTGTAACGCAAGCCTTTTCGTCGCCGGCGGCGGCCTCCGGGGGGCCGGCTGGGGACCTGTCCCCGCAGGTACGCCGCTTCCGCCGGGCCCGGCTCGGATTCGAACGCCGTGGGCGGCACGTGCGCGACGCTGGCACGATGATCTCGGGGGCACATCGATGGCTGGCAATCCTTTCGCTGACCTCTTGCGCGACGTGCGCGAGCGGCACCACCTCTCTCAGATCGAGCTGGCAGCCGGCCGCTGCACCCGGGCCCACGTCTCGGCGATCGAGCAGGGGTATGGACGGCCGTCGGGTCTCCTCCTGCGGCACTTCCTCGAACGGCTTCCCGAGCGGCGGGCGCTGGCTGAGGCCTTTTGCGCGAGCTTCGCACCGCGCCCCGACTGGCTTCATGCCGGCATCTACCTGGCGATGAAGGGAGAGCGCGAGGGGGCGTATGCTGTTCTGCAGGCCATGGGGCGCGCGAGCGATCCCTCCTCCCCGCCATGGGCGGGCTTCGCCGACCGCGCTCAGGGGTGGAGCCGCTACCTGGCCGGTGAGGTCGACCGGGCCCTCGATCTGCTCACAGCCGCAGTCGATCTCCACCGCCGGACCGGCAGGTACCAGGAGGCCGGCCGCACCCTGTGGGAGCTGGGGCTCATGGTCACCGAAACGGCCCCCAGCCCGGACGCGCTCCTCCTCTTCAAGGAGGCCCGGGAGACGTGGGGAAACGCGGCAGAGGCCCGCGAGCAACGCTTCCACGCGGTCGTCTTCCACTCGGAGGCCAGGGCCCTGCGGCGCATGGGGTATTACCGGCGGGCCCAGGAGGCGGCGACGAAAGCCTGCCGCCTTTACCGGGCCGCCGGAGACCTTGCCGGCGAAGGACACGCTCTGCTCGAGCGAGCCTACGCCGCCCACGAAGACAGGCGGAGGGACATGCTGCGCCCCCTCGCCGAGCACGCCCTGGACCTCTTCCAGAGATCCGACCACCACGAGTGCCTGGGGGTGGCCGAGCTCGCGGTCGGCATCGGCCTGTTGGACGGCGGCGAGAGCGGGGTGCAGATGGCCGCGGCGAGGATCGAAAGGGCCCAGTCCTTGCTCGCGGCGAGCCCCGGCGGAAGAGAGGCCCATGCCTTGTCGGAGCTGGCGCGGCTTGCGTGGGCCCAGGGCGACCTCCAGACCGCCCGGAGTCACCTGCACCGCGCCTTGGAGCAGCCCGCGTCCTCTCGAGAGCGGGCTGCACAGATCTGCCTCGCGGCCGCGGTCGGGCTGCGCGACTGGCCGCCCAGCCGGCAGGAGATCGCAGGCCTGGGCTGGGCGCTGGCCTCCCCCTGGGAACGCCACGCGTTCTTCCAGAGCGCCGCCCGCTTCTGCGAGCGGCTGAACCGGTGGAGATGGGCCGCCGAGCTCGGCCGCCTCATCCACCAGGTCTACGAGGGAGCGGCGTGGAGCACCGCCTCCGGCGGAAGCCCACGCCCGTTCTGGAGCCTGTTCCTCGACACCAGGGGGAGACGAGCGGGAAGCGGTCAGGGGGTCCGGCGCAACCGGTAGAGGAGCAAGGAGCCGGTGCGGGCCACGGGATGCTCGCCGCCCTCCAGGCCGGCCGCCCGGGAGGCGGCCAGGAGAGCCTCATCGGGGTGGTGGTGCAGGCCGACCACGTCGTCCATGCGGGCGAAGCGCGTCGGGACGTGCGTGGGAACGAAGGCCATGAGGTGAAGCTCCTGATGGTGTCCCGCGCCATCGTATCGAGCCTCCCATGCCCACGCCCAGTCCGCCGAGTCTCTGCCGCCCGTCCGGTGGCCCCATCGCTGGGCCAGCTGGCTGTGCCGGTAGAGGGTGAGAAAGAGCCTCCCCCCGGCGCGCCCTGCCGGCGCTGCGGCGCGCCGCCCGGCACCTGGGCCTTGCAGGAGCGCGGCCAGATCCCGAAGCCACCGTTCCATGCGGTCCGGCCGTACGGCACCGGTGGTCCACGGGTGAACCACGATGAGATCGAAGGGGGCGCCGGGAAGGGGCGCCGAGAGGTACCGGGGATCCCGCCGGAGCCAAAGGACCCCGGGCGCCCGGGCTGAGGCCAGCGCCAGCCGTTCCTCGCTCACGTCAACGGCGATGAGGGCCGCCGGGCAGCGCCGGGCCAGGAAACGGCTGACCAGCCCGGTGCGGCACCCCAGCTCCAGCAGGTGCGCGGGTTCTGGCCCATCCTGGGCTTTGGCCAGGAGGCTCAGGACCTCGTGCACCAGAAGGACCCGGTCCCACCGTTCCAGGGCCCGCTTCCGGAACCCAGGATCGGGGGTTCCTGCGGGCCCCGGAGGGGACGCGACGGAGGGGCCCACGGGACCCGTCACGGGATCATGGGCCGATCCGGACCCGCTCCTCCATGCGGGAGAGGCCGATTCTGGGGGCATCCTTCCAGAGCCGCTCGAGATCGTAGTAGTCACGGACCTCCTCGTCCATGACGTGGACCATGACCGAGTCGTAGTCGAGGAGCACCCAGCGCGCCTCCTGGCGTCCCTCGCGCCGCCGGGCATGGCCGCCGTTCGCGGCCACCCGCTCGTCGATGGCCTCCACGATGGCCCGCACGTGCGGGGGCGTCTCGGCGCTCGCGACGACGAAGTAGTCCGTGAGCACCGTCTGCTCGCGAACATCCAGGATCAGCACGTCGATGGCCTTCTTCTCCTCTGCCGCCCGGGCCGCCAGGAGCGCGATCTCCTCACCGCTCAGGTGCAACCACCTCCTGCGCCGTCTCCCACGGGATCCGGCCGTGGTCCAGATCCGCCGGGTTGATCGCCCAACCGTCGGGGAAGTCCGTGCCGAGCACCAGCCGCAGCGAACCGCCGTCGCCCCGGAGGGGGACCAGCTCGGGCTTCACAGGAAGCTCTTGGGCCAGAGCCTGCGCCTGCTCGCCCCACCCCGGCGGCGCCTCGATGCGGGTACGTCCCACGCCAAAGCGCTGGGCGTTGCTCACCTGCAGCACCGGGAACCCCCGGCGCTTCAGCTCCAGGGAAACCCGCCCCGCCAGGCCCGGCGTGCCCTTGCCGTTCACCACCTGGACTGCCGGCCGCTCCTGACCCAGCAACACCTCGGCCACGGTGCTTCTGAGCCAGAGGGGGTCCGGAACCCAGTAGCCCACGCCGTTCTGCATGCTGGCCGTGCCTGGGACCAGGCCGGTGCGAACGTCTTCGGGCTGGACCCGGGCGAGGGCCCGCGCCAGCCGTGTCAGCTCGTAGGTGGGCAGGTCCGTGGTGACCGAGCGCCGGTATTCCGCCACCAGCCTGGGGAGCTGCAGGACCGTCTCGGGCTGGAGCACCTCCCGCGCCAGGGCCTGGACGAACTTGAGCTGGCGTTCCACCCGGCCCCCGTACTCGCCCCGGGAGGGATCCACCAGGGCCACGTCGCCCAGGTTGTCGGCCCGGAAGCGGACGTACTCGAGGGCCTGGTCGCCATCCAGATGCTGGTCGCCGGCGGGAAGGTCGATATAGAGGCCCTGGGCCTGGTCCTCGTAGCGCATCGGCCGCTCCACCACCAGCTGCACGCCGCCCAGCGTATCCACGAGGCGGGCGAAACTCTCGAAGTCCAGGAGCACGTAGTAGTCCACGGGTACGCCCAGCAGCTGGGAGACGGTCTCCGCCGCGAGCCTGGCCCCCCCCATGGCGTACGCCGCATTCAGCTTGCGATAGCCTTGGGTGCCCGGAACCTGCACCCGGGTGTCGCGGGGGAGCGAGAGGACCCCAGCCTCCCCCGTCTTGGGGTTCAGGCTGGCCACCAGCATGGTGTCGGTCCGCTCCACCTGGTTCACCCGGGAGTCCAAACCCATGATCAGGACGAAGACCCGGTCCTCGGCCCCCGCCGGCATGGGCGCCTCCGCCCGGTGTGACGTGGAGGGCGGCAGGTGCAGAAGGAGCACGTAGGCCAGCCCCACCACCAGAAGAACGACGGCCGCCGCTCCCGCCAGAACCAGGCGGCGGCGCCTGCTCTGCGCCCTTTCCAGGCGCCTCTGCTCCAGCTCGCGGCGGAGCTGGGCTACCAGGTCCGGTCCTGCCGCCACGGACGAACCCTTCCCCTCGTCATCTCCATCACCTGGACCCCCCTGGATCACCCTCCCCCGAGCATCAGGGCGTTCCGTGCCTCGAGGCTGCGCGGGTGGATGAGCCAGCCCCGGTCCAGGCAGTACCGCAGGGTCTGCTCCAGGCCGGCGCGGCACGCGGCCGCCAGATCCTCCCCAGCCAGCTTACGTAACGCCTCCACACCCGGGTAGCTCCGGCCCGGCTCGATCAGGTCCGCCGTGTAGACGATCATCTCCAGCAGGCCCATCCGGGCGCGCCCCGTGGTGTGGTAGCGGATCGCATCAAGCACCTGCTCGTCGGCGATGCCCAGTTCCTCCCGCACGAGCTCCGCTGCCAGCGGCCCGTGCAGGAGCATGGGGTTGGCACGCTCGACCTCGTCCACCACGATACCAGAGCGTTCGGCCTCTTTCAACAGAGCTTCCGGGGAAAGAGGCTTGGCAAGATCGTGCAGTAGACCCGCCACGTGGGCGGCTTCCCTGTCGGCCCCGAAGCGGGCGGCCATCACCCGGGCGGTTCCGGCCACCCCGAGGGAGTGCTCGTAGAGATCCCTGGGCAACCGCCCTTCCACCCAGGCGGGGAGATCGGGGGTGGCAGGGTTCAGAGGGAGTCACCCCGAGAAACCAGGGACTCGGCGACGGCTTCTTCCGCCTCCGTCTCGACGTTCGCAGGGACGGTCCGGTAGAGGCCGTTCTTCTCGATGTAGTAAAGGACGGTCTCGGGCACCAGGTAGCGGATGGGCCGGCCGGCTGCCACCCGCTCGCGGATGTCGGTGGAGGAGATGGCCAGAGCGGGCACGGTCAGGATGTGCACCCGGGCGCCGTACTGGTCACCCAGCTCATCCACCGTCTCCCGCAGCTGGGTCACGGGGAACCCCGGCCGCGTGGCCGCGATGAACTCGCAGAGACCCAGGAGCCGGTCCGGCTCCTTCCAGGTGAGCAGCTCCTTGATCGCGTCGGCGCCGCTGATGAAGAAGTACTCCTCGTCGGGCCCGTACTGGCGCCTGAGGAGCTCGATGGTGTCGATGGTGTACGAGGGCCCGGGGCGGTCGATGTCGACCCGGGAGACCGCGAAGTCCGGGTTGGTGAGGGTGGCCAGGACGGTCATCAGGTACCTGTGCTTCGAGGTCGTGATGCTCCGATCGGTCTTGTGGGGTGGCTGCCCCGAGGGGACGAAGAGCACCCGGTGGAGCTGGAAGTCGGCGCGGGCCTCCTCGGCCGCCACCAGGTGGCCGTAGTGAATGGGATCGAAGGTGCCGCCCATGATACCGATGCGCGTTGCCATCCCCTCCTGCGGCCCCACCCGGACAGCCCCTTGGCCGGCGCTCAGTCGTCCACGTACTCGAGCTCCACTTGCCCCACCCAGACGGTGTCGCCCTCGCGGGCGCCGGCCTCGCGCAGGGCCTGGAGCGCCCCCGAGCGCTCCAGCAGGTGCTGGAGGTACCGGAGGCTCTCCGGGTTCTCCAGGTCGAGCCGGGCCACCACCCGTTCCAGGGCCTCGCCGCTCACCGTGAAGCCGTCATTCTGCTTCTCCACGCGGAACTCCTTCAGCGGCGCCCGGGCGCGACCCTTCGGGGGTGGTGGCGCGGCCACCGCCGCCTCCCGGGATGGCGCCGGCGCCGTGGCCAGCAGGGCCTCCACCCGGTCCAGGAAGGCGTCCACACCCTCACCCGTGGCCGCCGAGAGGGGCAGCACCTCCAACCCCCCCGCAGCTGCCTCCGCCGAAAGCCGGGCGAGGTTCTCGCGGCCCTCGGCCAGGTCGATCTTGTTGGCCACCACCAACCGGAGCCGGCCCAGGAGCTCCGGCCGGTATGCCTCGAGCTCGCTGCGGATCACCCTCAGGTCGTCCACGGGGTCCCGCCCCTCGAGGCCGGAGGCGTCCACCACCTGGACCAGGAGGCCGCTCCGCTCCACGTGGCGGAGGAACTGGTGGCCCAGCCCGGCGCCCTCGCTCGCGCCCTCGATCAGGCCCGGGATGTCCGCCATCACGAAGCTCCGCCCCGGTCCCCGGGAGACCACGCCCAGGTTGGGAATCAGGGTCGTGAAGGGATAGGCGGCCACTTCGGGCCGGGCGGCGGAGCAGCGGGAGATGAGGCTCGACTTGCCGGCGTTCGGGTACCCGACCAGAGCCACGTCGGCCAGGAGCTTCAGCTCCAGTTCGAGCTCCCGCTCCTCGCCCCTCAGCCCCTTTTGGGCGAAGGACGGCGCCTGCCGGGTGGGCGTGGCAAAGTGGGCGTTCCCCTTTCCGCCGGCACCGGCCCATGCCACCACCGCCCGGGCCCCCGGCTCGGCCAGGTCGGCCAGCACCTGGCCCGTGGCCACGTCGCGGACCACCGTGCCCACAGGGACCCTCAGGACCAGGTCGGCGCCGTCGCTCCCGTGCTTCCGGGCTCCGGCCCCCGGGCGACCGTTCTCGGCCACGAAGTCCTTCCGGTAGCGGAAGTCCACCAGGGTCCGCTCGCCGGCCTCAGCGACCAGCACCACGTTGCCGCCGCGCCCGCCGTCGCCGCCGTCGGGGCCCCCGGCCGGGACGTACTTCTCACGCCGGAAGCTGACCGCGCCGTTCCCTCCGTCCCCTGCCCTCACACGGATGCGAACGTGGTCGACCCACATCTCGTTCCCTCCAGCCTCCGCCCCATGGGCAACCCTTCGTGCAGAGAAGCCCTGACCTGGGGCCAGGGCTCCTCTCGAAGCACGTGTTCGCAGGGGCCGGCATCCTCGCCGATCGGCGGGTTCCGGGCCGGTCACTCTGCCGCTCGGATCGCGACCACCTTCCGCGCCCCGCGCGTCTCGTAGGCCACGTATCCGTCCTCGCGGGCGAAGAGCGTGTCGTCGCCCCCCCGCCCCACGCCGGGGCCGGGATGGAAGTGGGTCCCCCGCTGGCGCACCAGGATGGTGCCCGCATGGACGAATTGCCCGTCGTGGCGCTTCACCCCCAGGCGCTTGGCTTGGCTGTCGCGCCCGTTCCGGCTGCTGCCGAGGCCCTTCTTGTGAGCGAAGCGCTGAAGATCGAACATCACGGCCTCCACCTCCTTCCCAGTCTTCCGGGCCTGAACGAACGGAGTCGCTTCCGCCGGAAGGGGTTCAAGATCGAAGGCTTGTCGCCCGCCTCCGCCGCCGGCTCCTGAGCCACGGCGACCTGGCTGTCGGGCTCTCGCTCCACGGGCGGCTTGCGCTCCTCCGTCCGACGGGGGGCTACCTCAGGGGCTTCTTCGACGGGGGCGGCCTCGACTGGCTTGGCCTCTGCCTGCCCGACCGCCGCGGGTGCCCCGTTGCGCTCGCCTCGCTCCTCCCGCCGCCGGCGATGCCCGCCCCTGTGGGACCGCCCGCCGTCCGCTCGGCGTTCGGCCGCCTCGGGCGCCGGACGCCCTTCGGTGGGGAGCGCCCCCTGCGAGCGGTCCGGCCTGGACGCAACTGCCTGGCTGGCCTGTCTCCGGCCTTCCTGCGGTCGCCCGCCCCGCCGATCGGCACGCTCGCGCCCGCGGTTCCGGTTGTGGGAAGACCGGGGCGCATCGAGCGAGATCAGCGCGAAGTACCGCCCGTGGCCCTTCTCGATCTCCCGCAAGGCGAGGACCATCGTTTCCAGGATCGCCCGCGCGGGAGCCCGTTTCTCCTCAGGGATCTCCTTGGGAAGCCTGCACTCCAGCAGCCCGTCCTCCGCTTTCAGGGAGATGGGGAGCGCCAGGTGCTCCTTCAGCCCCAGGACGCACGCCTGCGTAACCGCCGAGACCCCTGCGCAAACGATGTCCTCCCCCGCCGGCGCGTAGCCGGCGTGCCCCACCGCTCGAAACCCCGTGAGCTCACCGGGCCCAGCCTGATAGAGTTCAACACGGACCATGCTCAGCCCTCAATCTTCTCGATACGGAGTCGGGTCAGCTCCTGCCGGTGGCCCAGCTTCCGGTGCTGGTTCTTCTTGGCCTTGTAGGTGAAGACCGTCACCTTGGGGCCCCTCAGGTGCTTCTCCACCCGTGCCACCACGCGCGCGCCGTCCACCACGGGGGTGCCCACCTTGCAGGTCTCCCCGTCGGCTACGAGCAGGACCCGCTCCAAGGCGACTTCGCCGTCGGCCGGGGCATCGAGGCGCTCCACCACGAGGCTGTCGCCCTCCTGAACCCGGTACTGCTTTCCACCCGTCTCAACCACAGCGTACACCGAGTCGTCTCACCTCCTGCAGCCCGGCCTGCGCACCCGCGTTGCGAGTATAGCAAAGCCCTTCCGCGGGTGTCAACGCAAGGCACCAGGCCGACCGTCGCGGCCCGGGGACCATACCCCGGCCGCCCTCATCCTGACACGACCCGCGCCTTCGCGTAGGTCCGGAAGACGCGCGTGATCTCCACCTGGAGCTGCTGGCCCACCCGACGGCCCGCTCCTTCGATGTCCACCACGTACCCCTCGACCCGTGCGATGCCATCCTTGGGGTTCGAGATATGGGGCTCCTCCACCTTCAGGCTGACGACCTCACCCTCCCGCACGGGCATGGCCTGCCGCTCGATCTCTTCCTGGCTGCCCGCGACCACCGACGGCTTCTCCACGTGGCGGTGCTCCATGCCCCGGACGTAGACCGAACGATTCAAGTCCTGCTCGAGCCGCTTGAGGTTCGCCCCCCCGGGCCCGATGAGCAGCGCCGCCACGGACGGGTGGGCCTCCACCATGAACGCCCCCGCCGGGCTGGCGTGGGTCAGCTTGCGCAGCTCCCGCTCGAGCCGGTGAGCCACCGTGGCCTCCGACAGGACGCGGCCGCTCCCGTCGCAGTGCGGGCACGGCTTCTGGAGGATGTCGGGCACGTTCTGCTTGGTCTTCTTCCGCGTGATCTCCACCAGCCCCAGGTGCGTGAAGCCGAGCACGTGGGTCTTGGTCTTGTCCTTGCGCAGCTCTTCCTCCAGGCGGCGCAGCACCATCTGTTCGTGCTCGCGGGAGTCCATGTCGATGAAGTCGACCACGATGATGCCGCCGAAGTTGCGCAGGCGAAGCTGGCGGGCGATTTCGCTGGCCGCCTCCAGGTTGGTCCGCAGCACCGTATCGGCCAGGTTGGTCGTGCCGATGAAGCGGCCCGTGTTGACGTCGATGCTCACCAGGGCCTCGGTCTGGT
Source organism: Limnochorda pilosa (assembly GCF_001544015.1). Taxonomy (GTDB): domain Bacteria; phylum Bacillota; class Limnochordia; order Limnochordales; family Limnochordaceae; genus Limnochorda; species Limnochorda pilosa. Next base: position 2,932,129 of record NZ_AP014924.1, read on the forward strand.
CGATGACGATGTAGCCGCCGCTCTGGAGCCAGACCTTCCGGTCCAGCGCCTTCTCGATCTCCGGCTCGATCTGGTACGACTCGAAGATGGGCGGACCCTCGTGGTAGCGGTACACCCGGTCCTTCAGGTTCGGCGAGAGGGTCTCCAGGAGCTCCAGAGTCTTCTGGTACTCCTCCTCCGAATCGACGACGAACTTGGTCACCTCGGGCGTGAAGGCGTCGCGCACCAGCCGGTAGACCAGGTCGTAGTCCTTGTAGAGGAGGGCGGGCGCCTTCTCCTCCCCCGCCTTCCGGCGCACCCGGTCCCACACCTTCAGGAGGAACTGGCCGTCTCGCACCAAGTCCTCCTCGTCCTTGCCGCCGGCGATGGTGCGGACGATGAGGCCCATGCCCTTGGGGCGCAGGCGCTTCGCCAGTGCCTTGAGCCGGGTCCGCTCCTCCTCGTCGTCGATGCGCCTCGAGACGCCCACGTACTCCACCGTGGGCATGAGCACCAGGTAGCGGCCGGGAAGGGTCAGGTTGGTGACCACCCGGGCCCCCTTGGTGCCGATGGGCTCCTTGGTGACCTGGACGATGACCTCTTCGCCCTCGTGGAGCACGTCCTTGATGGAGCGGGCCTTGACCCGCTCCGCGGGCTCGTCGTCTCCCCCCATCCCGTTCCGGTAGTGCGCCAGCGCGTCGTCGACATAGAGGAACGCGTTCCGTTCCAACCCGATGTTCACGAACGCTGCCTGCATCCCAGGCAGAACGTTCTCCACACGACCCTTGTAGATGTTGCCTACGACCCGTTCGTCCTCGTCGCGCTCAATGTAAAGCTCTGCAAGCCGGCGGTCTTCCAGGACCGCGGCCCGCGTCTCGCCGTGGCCGGCGTTGACCACGATCTCTCTCCGCATGAAGTGTCACTCCAATCACCCCAATCGACGGGCAAAGGCGCGCCCGGACGGATCCCGGCGCGCAAACGTACCTTCAGCGCCCCGTGGCGCTGGAGAATCCGGAAAAGACCGAACGTCCCGCCGCGCCTAGAACGGCGGCGGGAGAGGTGGGCACGCGCCCCACCCGGGCGATGGCTTCGCGCCCCCACGAGGTAGTATGGAACACTCTGGGTAGGCCATGCACGGGCTTCGGTCCGATTCCAGGAAAGCAGGTTCAAGCGGCACCTCCGAGCCGAAACAGAAACAGGCGGCGAACACGCGTTGGCATCTATACGATACCACAGGCTTCCCCGTCTGTCAAATGGGCTCCTCCGTTCTCCCCATCACACCGGCTTCCCCGGGTCCCGGCGAGCGCCCCCGGAGCATGTCGCCCCCAGCCGCCCACCGGCCCCCGCCTGCCCCGCGGCCAGCAGCTCGCCCAGGGTCGACTCGCCCCCGCCGCGGGCCAGGGCCGCGGTGATCTCCCCTTCTCCGAGCAACCCCCGCACCCTGCCGCCGGCCTCCACCACCGCCACCACCCGGTAGGGTCCGGGACCCAGGCTCTGGGCGACGTCGCGCGCCCGGGCCTCCACCGGAGCGGCCACCAACCGAGCCGGCCCTACCGCTGGGCGCCGCGGCCCCTTCAGGCTGCGGCGCAGGACCGCCAGCAATGTCCCTGCCCGCTCGCGGTGCGAGGCCACGGCCAGGAAGGGGCCGAAGAGCACCAGGCTCCCCCATGGGCGGCCCGTGGCCAGCCCAGCGGCGCCCACCACCGCCAGGCCCGCCCCCGCCACCGCGCCCGCCGTGAGAAGGAGGCGCCGGGCCCGGCCGGTCCCCACCCAGCGTTCCAAGACCATCTCCGCCATACGCCCGCCGTCCAGCGGCCCCAGTGGGAGCAGGTTGACCACCAGGATGCCCAGGTTGGCCCGCGCGAGCGTATCGACCCACGCCGGCACCGGCGTCCCCCCCAAGGCGCTTGCCCAGGCCAGGCTCCCCAGGGCCGCCAGAAGGTTGGCGGCGGGGCCCGCTGCCAGCACCAGGACCCGGGCCGGCGCCGCTGCCTCTTCCAGTCCGGGAATGTGGGCCACGCCCCCGAATGGGTAGAGGGTCACCCGGCTGGGCCGCAGGCCGCACCGCACTGCGACCCCCACGTGGGCCAGCTCGTGCAGGAGGACGCTGCCGAAGACCAGCACGAACTCGAGCCCCCGATCCGCGAGCCAGGCCACGAGCGCGAGCAGGATGAAGGCGGGGTGCAGCGTGGGCCGGGGCCAGGCCGCTCCTGGCATGCGCTCCGCCACGTGCAGCCCCCCTCCCGATCAAACCTATGGAGAGGGACGGGTTGTGTTGAAGGAAGGCCCGAGCCGGCAGCCCGCCCGGAGGCTCCCATGGGGCCGGACCCGAGAGTCAGGGCTCAGGAGCTTTCTGGGCCCGGCCGCGTGTCGGTGGCTACTCGTCGAAGAGGAGCTTCTTCCGCCGCAGCGCCACGTTGAGGGCGAGCCCCAGCGCGCCGAAGCTGGTCACCACGTTGCTGCCGCCCGAGCTCACGAAGGGCAGGGGGAGGCCGGTGACGGGCAGGAGCCCCACGGCCATGCCCACGTTCACCGTGGTGTGGAAGAAGATGAGGCCGAAGGCGCCCAGGGCCAGGAGCCTGCCCTCCCGGTCCTTGGCCTGGTCGGCGATGATGAGGATCCGCCAGAGTAACACGAAGTAGAGGAAGAGCACCAGGCTCGCGCCGAGGAACCCCCACTCCTCGCCCACCACCGAGAAGACGAAGTCCGTGTGCCTCGAAGGAAGGAAGGCCAGCTGCGTCTGCGAGCCGCCCAGCAGGCCCTTGCCGAAGAACTGCCCCGAGCCGATGGCGATCATGGACTGGATCACGTTCCACCCGGCGCCATACCGATGGGCGGCGGGGTCCAGGAAGACCACGAGCCGTTGGATCTGATAGTCCTTCAGGATCTCCACCCAGCCCAGCCGGCTCACCACCGCCGCGCCCAGCACGGCCGCCACGCCGAGCCCTGCCAGCACCCCGAGCCGCCACGCAGGCACCCCGGCCCCGTAGAGCATCACGAAGAGGATCCCGATGAAGGCCAGCGACGTCCCCAGGTCCGGCTCCAGGAGGACCAGGAGGACCGGGATCCCCATCAGCGCCAGAGGCGCGGCCAGAGGGAGGAAGCCGTTCCACTCCTCCCGCCGGGACAGGAGCCACGCCAGCGCCGCGATGCTCGCGACCTTGGCCAGCTCCGAAGGCTGGACGTTGATCGGGCCGAGGACGAGCCAGCGACGGGCACCTGCGATGACAGGGCCCACGAGCAAGACGGCCATGAGCAAGAGGACGGAGCCCGCCAGCAGCGCCGGTCCCCAGGCGACGACGACCCGGTAGTCCCAGAGCGCGGCGGCCACCAGGACGACCAGCCCTACCCCCAGCCACAGGGCCTGCCGCGTCACGTAGTAGTAGGGGCCCGGACCGCCCGGCAGGTTGCGCGTGGCACTGTAGACCGCCACCAAGCCCAGGCAGGACAGGAGGGCCGCCACCAGGAGGAGGGGCCAGTCGGTGTACTTGAGGAAGCGTCGTTCGAGCACCCCTCCCACCTCCCGCCCCAGCTCAGCGGGGCGGCGCCGCCGCGCCGCGTCGGACCTGCCGCACGGGAACACTGGCCACCAGCATGGCCTGCTCCCGCTCCTGGTCCAGATCCACCTGGACGCCCTCCGCGTCGATCTCCATGTACTTGGAGATCACCTGAACCATCTCGTCCTTGATGAGGCTCATCATCTCCGGTGACAGGCTCTTCCGATCGTACATGAGCACGAGGCGGAGACGGTCCTTGGCTGCGTCCTTGCTACCGCCCGCGCGGCCGCCCCACCTGCGGAAATCGAACATGCATCGAAGCCTCCCTCAAGGGTTCAACCGCTCACCGGCCGACGTCCCATGGCCATCCAGTTGCGCAGCCGTTCCAGGAGGTTCCCCTGTCCCTCCAGGGCCACGATGGGGACCTCCCTACCCAGGAAGCGGTCCACCAGGTTCCGGTACGCCTCGGCCGAGCGCCCCTTGGGCTGCATCACCACCGGCTCGCCCCGGTTGGTGGCCACGATGACCGCCTCGTCGTCGGGGATGACCCCCAGGAGCTCGATGGCCAGGATCTCCATGATGTCGTCGATGTCCATCATGTCCCCGCGGCGGACCATGTCCGTCCGGATCCGGTTGATGATGAGGCGGGGGTTGCGCAGCTCCCGCGACTCGAGCATGCCGATGATGCGGTCGGCATCGCGCACTGCCGCGACCTCGGGCGTGGTCACCACCAGCGCCTCATCGGCCCCGGCCACGGCGTTTCTGAACCCGTGTTCGATGCCTGCGGGCGAGTCGACGAGGACGTAGTCGAACTCCTCGGCCAGGGCGGCCGTCAGGTCCTTCATCTGCTCCGGGCTGACGGCATCCTTCTCCCGGGTCTGCGCCGCCGGAAGCAGGTACAGGTTGTCCACCCGCTTGTCGTGGATGAGCGCTTGGCGCAGCCGGGCACGTCCTTCCACCACGTCCACCAGATCGTAGACGATCCGGTTCTCCAGCCCCATCACCACATCCAGGTTCCGGAGACCGATATCGGCATCGATCAAGCAAGCGCGCAGGCCCTCGAGTGCGATGCCCGTCCCGAGGTTGGCGGTCGTGGTCGTCTTGCCCACGCCGCCCTTCCCGCTGGTTATGACCACCACCCGACCAGGCATGGTCTCACCCTCCTCCTTGGGCCCCTGGCTCGTACGCCTCCACCTGAATCCACTCACCGACGATCCGGGCCACCTCCGGCCCCCCGGGGCCATGCTCGTCGTCGGGTGGGCGGGCGATCCGGTCGGCGATGCGGAGTTGCGTGGGTTCCAGCCGGAGCGCCCAGACCTGCGCCTTCTGGTTGCCCCCGGCCCCGGCATGCACCACGCCCCGCAGGTGGCCGAGAACGATCACGTCGCCCGTGGAACGCACCACGGCGCCAGGGTTCAGATCGCCCAGCACCACCACGTTGCCGTCGAACTCCACGGCCCGGCCGGAACGGAGGGGACCCCGTACCAGCAGGGTCGGCTCCGCTTCGGCCTGCGCCGGCGCCCGCCGCGCGGGCAGCGCGGCCACGGCCCGCGAGCCCTGCGCCCGGCCTCGCTGGGACGACACCTCACCGACGTCCATGCCGAACTCGGACGCGGCCTCCTCCACCAGACGGCGCTCGAGGGGGCTGAGCTCCCGGCTGCCGGTCTCGATCCAGACCCGCCCGCCCTCGAAGAACCGCTGGTAGAGACCAAGGCGCCTCCTCAGCTCGGCCAGGGCTTCAGAGAAGTCGACCGTCTCGTCGAAGAGGATGTAGACCCCGTCTTTGCCGCCTTTGAAGCGCACGGCCTGGCTCCCCGCCTGTGCCGTCTCCCTTCACCTCGCCCGCGCCCGTCCCCGTCGCGTCACGACGCTCGTCCAGCATTCGGCGCCCTCGCTGCCAGATCCTTCCCTGCCGCTAGCGACCGGTCTCCGGCCCGAGCCCGAAGTACGCCTCAAGAATCTGCCGGCCCACGGGGGCCGCAGTCGAGCCGCCCCCGCCCGCGTGCTCGATGAAGACCACCACCACCACCTCCGGGCGCTCCACGGGGGCAAACCCCGCGAACCATCCGTGCACCGCCTTGCCGGTCACCTCCACCGAACCGGTCTTCCCCGCCACGGAGACCTCCCGTGGGAAACCGGCAAAGGCAGTCCGGGCGGTCCCCTTCCGATCGCGGACGACCCCTTCCATCCCCTGGACGATCGCCTGCCACCAGGCCGCCGGGGCCTCCACCCGCCCGGCCGGCTCGGGCCGGAAGGGACGGACCATGTCGCCTCCGGGTCCATGGATCTCCCGAACCATCTGAGGGCGGTAGTAGGTGCCCCGGTTCGCCACCGCGGAGAAGGCCTGGGCCATCTGGAGCACCGTGACCTCGAGGGCTCCCTGCCCGATGGCCACGTCCATGGTCTCGCTCTCGAACCACCGCCGGTCCTGCGGGGGGCTGGTGGCGTAGCGGCGCGCCTTCCAGGCCGGGTCGGGCACGGTCCCGGCCCGCTCCTCCGGCGCCAGGTCGATCCCCGTGGGCTTTCCGAACCCGAAGGCCCGCGCCTCGCGGGCGATGGCCTCGACCCCCGCCCGGACGCCCATCTCCCAGAAGTAGTCGTTGATGGACTGGGTGATGGCCTCGCTGAGGGTAATGGTTCCCGGCGACGGCAGCCCCAGGGGCACCCACCAGTCCGTCTTCACCAGGCCGCCGGTACGGGCGAACCCGTCCGCGTGAAAGGGGGTGCGAGGAGTGGCCGCGCCCGAGCGAAGGATGGCCAGGGCGGTGACGGGCTTGAAGGCCGATCCCGGCGGGTACTTGGCAAAGGTGGCCCGGTTGAGCAGCGGCAAGCGCGGGTCCCGCTCCAGGGAGGCGTAGTACTCGGCCCGGCCGCTTCCGCTCATGCGCTCGGAATCGAAGCCGGGAACGCTGGCCATGGCCAGGACCTCTCCCGTGCGGGGATCCATGACCACCGCCGCCCCGCCCCGGGCATCGGGGTACTTGCCCGTGGCCCGAAGGTCGTCCACCTTCTGGGTCAGGGCTCCCTCCACCGCCGCCTGGAGCCTGGCGTCCAGGGCGAGCACCAGGTCGTGCCCGGGCACAGGCGGCTCCCTTCCCAGGACCTGAACAGGCCGGCCCAGCGCGTTCACTTCCAGCTCCTGGCGGCCCTCCTTGCCGCGCAGGAACCGCTCGTAGGTCGCCTCGAGCCCCGTGCGCCCCACCAGGTCGGTGCCGCGGTAGCTAGGATCCTGCCGGAGCTGCTCGACGGTCACCGGGGCCAGGTAGCCCAGCACGTGGCCCGCCAGGACGCCCGCCGGCTCGGGATAGGACCGGGTCGGTTCCTGCTCCACCACCACCCCGGGCAGCTCGTCCCTCTGCTCCTCCAGGGCGATCACCGCCGCCTGGGGCAGGTCGCGCCGGATCCGTACCGGCTCGTAGGCGTATCCCCGGCCACCTTCTTCCAGGGCGTCCAGGATCTCCTCGGGGGTCATGTCGATGATGGCGCCCAGCCGCTGGAGCAGATCCTCATCCGAGGAATCGAAGCGGCCCGGCAGGAGGGAGGCGGTGAAGCTGTTGCGGATGGTGGCCAGGGGCAGGCCGTGCCGGTCGAGGATCTCGCCGCGGGGCGCCGGGACGGGGAGGAGGCGGAGCCGGTTGCTGACCGCGAGGTCCTGGTACCACGGCCCCTGAACCACCTGCAGGTGCCAGAGCCGGAGCACCAGCCCGGCGAAGACCACCGCCGCGAGCCAGAAGAGCGTGCGCGCGGGCCTCGGGCGTTCCGGTGGCCTGGGCACGGCGGCATCCTCCTTCCTATCGGCGCCGCGGGAGGCGGCGGCCCCGCGGCGAGGGCCTACTCCTCCCGCGCCAGCCGGGTCTGGCCTTCCAGGACGGGCCCGTGACGGCGGGTCAGCGCCAGGATGCCGGGCAGGATGGGCACCGCAAGCAGGGCACCGTACCAGGCGGTGGCCGCCGCGGCCAGGAGGAACCCCGCGTTCCACGGGCCCGACAGGCCGTAGATCCAGGCACCCAGCACGAAGAGGGCCTGCTCCAGCAGCGTCCCCACCAGCACTGAAAGGATCGGCACCAGGAAGTTCTCGCTGAAGAACCGCTCACCCGCCAGGCCGGCCAGCCCCCCCACCACCGCCCGGCTGAGGGCACCGAGACCCACCAGATACCCGGTGAGGAGGTCCAGCGCCATCCCCCCGGCGAACCCCAACGCGGCTCCGCTGCGCGGCCCCCAGAGCAGCCCGAAGAGCACCACCAGCAGGGTCACCAGGTCCGGGCGGGCCCCGAAGAAGGCGAAGGCAGGGAAGAAGGCTGTCTGGAGCAACAGCCCGGCCAGGAGGATCAGCCCGGCGTAAGCCAAGCCTTTCATGCCACGCCCTCCCCCGAGCGCCTCACCCGCCGCTCCCCGCCTCGGCGCCCGCCCCGGGATCCAGAAGGATCTGTACCACGTTCAGGCGCTGGAAGTCCACGAAAGGCGTCGCGTACCCCGTCTGGCTGAGCCCGTAAGGCTCCGTCTCCACCCGGGTGAGCCGGCCGATGGGAATCCCGGGCGCGTAGATCGAAGAGAGCCCCGAGGTCACCAGCACCTCGCCGGGCTGGAGGTTTGCGTGCGCGTCGATGGGCCGCACCCGGAGCACGTCGTCGAAAGAACCGTTGCCCTCCACCAGCACCAGCTCGCCGCCGGGCTCGGTGCGGGCGCCCACGGCGCTGGCGGTGTGGGTGAGGAGGGTCACGTCGGCAGTGTGGGCCGTGGTGGCCGTCACCTTCCCCACCAGCCCATCGGGGGTGACCACGGGCAGCCCGCGCCGGATCCCGTCGGCGCTTCCCCTGCTGACGCTGATCCGCTTCAGCCACTGGTTGGGGGAGCGAGCGATGACCTCGGCGGCCACCCAGCCCCCGGGTCCCCGCGCTTGCAGCCCCAGCGCGGCGCGGAGGCGCTGGTTCTCCCGCTCAAGCTGGCTGAGCTGGAGCAGGTGGTTCTCCACCTCTTCGAGCTGCTCCCGCAGGCGCTCGTTCTCCTCTTCCAGCGCGCGCCAGCGGCGCAGCCGGTCCCAGGACCGATCCAGCCAGAGGGAGGTGCGGGCCAGCACCGCCTGGACGGGGGCCAGCCCTTCCCGAGCGACCCACTCCAGAGGGCTCACCTGGATCCGGTCGCGCGCGGTCGCGTAGATGGAGGCGCTGAGCGCCAGCAGCACCAGGATCAACGCAGCCGCCCGCCAGCTGAAGCGCACGGTACCCCCTCACCTCACGGCCCAGCATTCTCCCGCTCGCCGGCGGATCTCCGCCGGGAAGGGCTCACTTCATGCTTCGGCGCGTCGGGAGTTGACCGTGACCCTGCTCAAGAGGTCGAAGTGCTCCAAGGCGATGCCCGTGCCCACCGCGACCGCGCTCAGGGGATCCTCGGTGAGGTGGACGGGCATCTGGGTCTCCTCCGCGATGAGACGGTCGATCCCCCGCAGCAAGGCCCCGCCGCCCGCCATGACGATGCCCTTCTCCATGATGTCCGCCGAGAGCTCCGGGGGCGTCCGCTCCAGCGTCTGGCGCACCGCCTCCACGATCGCGGCCACCGGCTCCGACATCGCCTCCCGGATCTCCTGGGAGGTGAGGGTGATGGTCTTGGGCAGCCCGCTTACCAGATCCCGACCCCGCACCTCCATGGTGAGCTCCTCATCCGGCGGATAGGCGGTGCCGATGGCCTTCTTCACTTCCTCGGCCGTCCGCTCCCCCAGGAGGAGGTTGTAGGTTCGGCGCACGTGCTGGATGATGGCCTCGTCCATCTCGTCCCCCGCCACCCGGATGGAGCGGTGCGCGACGATGCCGCCCAGGGAGATCACCGCCACCTCGGTGGTGCCGCCGCCGATGTCGACGATCATGTTCCCCGTCGGCTCCTGAACCGGCAGGCCCGACCCGATGGCCGCCGCCATGGGCTCCTCCATCACCCGGGCGTCCCGTGCGCCGGCCGAAAGGGTGGCGTCGATCACCGCCCGCTTCTCCACCTCGGTGACGCCCGACGGAACGCCCACCACCACCCGCGGGCGGAAGAGGCCGTTGGCCCCCTGCATCGCCCGCCGGATGAAGTGGCGAAGCATCTTCTCCGTGGTCTCGAAGTCTGCGATGACGCCGTCCTTCAGGGGTCGGACCGCAACGATGTTGCCCGGGGTGCGGCCGACCATCCGCTTGGCCTCCTCACCCACGGCCAGGACGTTGCGGGTCACGGTATCCATGGCCACCACCGAAGGCTCCTGCACCACGATGCCGCGGTGCTTGATGTAGACCAGGGTGTTGGCCGTCCCCAGGTCCACCCCCATGTCTCTGCTCCTGCCCAACATCTGCCGACCCCTTCCCTCTACCGATCGAGGAGCCCTCTCGCCCGAAAGCTCACGTAGCCTTCCTGGGCCACGACGATGTGGTCGGCCACGTCGATCCCCAGGATCTCGCCCGCACGGCAGAGCCGCCGGGTGATCCCCAGGTCCGGGTCACTGGGCTCCGGATCGCCGCTAGGGTGGTTGTGGGCCAGGATCACCGCCGCGGCGCTCCGCTTGATCGCTTCCTTGAAAACCTCCCGTGGGTGAACCGGCGCCGAGTCCAGGCCACCCAGGGCCACCACGTGCTGGTGCATCAGACGGTTGCGGGCGTCCAGCAGCAACACCCGGAACTGCTCCCGGTCCAGGTGGGCCATCTGCGCCCGCAGGAAGGCGGCCACTGCTTCGGGGCGGGCCAGGATGATCCTTTCGGGGACCGCCCCCGACCACCGTCGGCCCAGCTCCAGGGCCGCCCGTACCTGAGCCGCCTTCGCGAGGCCCACCCCGGGAATGCGGTTCAGCTCCTCCACGCTCGCCTCGGCGAGCGGCCGGCCCGCACCGTACTCGGCCAGGATGCGGCGTGCCAGGTCCAGCGCTGATTCGGTCTGGCTCCCCGTCCCCAGGAGGATGGCCAGCAGTTCCTGGTCCGTCAGGGCCTCGGGGCCCAGCAGCCGGAGCCGTTCCCGCGGCCGAAGGCTCTCGGGCAGCTCCCGTATGCTCATCCGGTGTCTCATCGCAGGCAAGAGGCGGTTCCTCCTCCACCTCTCCCCCTGCGTTCCACGCCCCGTCCCTACGGCCAGGTCACCCCGAAACGCCGGAGCTCCTCGACCAGCCGGGCCAAAGGCAGGCCCATGACGCTGAAGAAGCACCCCTCAACCCGGCTGACGAAGGTGGCCGCCTGGTCCTGGATCCCGTAGGCGCCCGCCTTGTCCATGGGCGAGCCGGTGGCGACGTACGCCACGATCTCCCGGTCGTCCAGCGGCCGGAAGCGGACCCGGGTGCTCTCGTGGGCCGCCTGGCTGCGTCCGCCCGGCCCTACCAGCGCGAGCCCCGTGTGCACCGAGTGCTCCCGCCCGCTCAGGAGCCGCAACATGGTGGCCGCTTCGGCCTCGTCGCGGGGCTTGCCCAGGACGCGACCGTCCACCTCCACCAGGGTGTCGGCACCGATCACCACCGCCTCCGGACGGGCGCGGTGCACCGCCTGCGCCTTCACCAGCGCCAGGCGTTCCACCCGCACCTCCGGGGGATCCCCGGGCGAGACGTCGTCCTCCGCTACGTTCGCCGGCGCCACCTCGAAGGGGATGCCGAGTTTCTCCAGCAGCACCTTCCGGCGCGGCGACGCGGAGGCCAGAACCAGACGGGGCCGCTCGACCTGGAGAGGGCCATCCTTGCCGGTTGCCAGGGCTTCATATTCCACCATGTCGCGTTGAACTCCTTGTCTCTCCGTGATGACCACGAAAAGGGCCGGGCATACATGCCCAGCCCTACCGCACGCGTTCTCACCGTTCCGGCGGGCGCGCCTTCAGCGGCCGGCTGTGCCCGAGCGGGCCTCCTGGCCCTGCATCTCCGTCACCAGCTTCCGGGCCAGGTCCTCGAAGACCTCCCCGATGACCGGGTCGGTGAGGGCGGCAGGCTTGCCGGCATCCCCGCCCTGGCGGATCGAGAGCGTCATGGGGATCTGGGCCAGGAGCGGCACCGCGAGCTGCTTGGCCAGGAACTCGCCGCCGCCCTCGCCGAAGAAGGCGGTCGCCTCGCCGCAGTGCGGGCAGATGAAAGTGGACATGTTCTCCACGATGCCCACCAGTCGCTGCTCCGACTTGCGCGCCATGTGGGCCGCCCGGCTGGCGACGCCCGAAGCCACCGTCTGGGGGGTGGTGACGATGACCAGGCCCGCCTTGGGCATGAGCCGGGCCACGTCCAGGGCCATGTCGCCCGTTCCGGGGGGCAAGTCCACCAGCAGGTAATCCGGCTCGCCCCAGAGAACGTCGCCCACGAACTGGTTCAGGATCTTGCCCAGCATGGGCCCCCGCCAGATGACGGGCGTGCCCTCCTCCACGAAGTTCCCCATGGAGATCACCTTCACGTCGTGGGCCACCATGGGGAGGATCTTGTTGTCGATGGCGGTGGGCTGGCGGCCCGAGAGGAGGAACATCCGCGGGATGCTGAAGCCGTAGATGTCGGCGTCGAGCAACCCCACCTCGTAGCCCATGCGGGCCAGGGTGACCGCCAGGTTGGCGGTGACCGTGGACTTGCCGACCCCACCCTTGCCGCTGGCCACGGCGATGATCTGGGTCCGCGACTCGGGAGCCAGGATGGGCGCTTTCTGAACGGTGCCGTTGAAGAGGTTCGCCCTCTCCTGGGGATCCATCTCCGAAAGCTGCACCACCACCTGCCCCACGCCCGGCATCCCCGCCAGGCGTTCCTTCACCATGCCCTCGATCTGGCCCTGCAGCGGGCAGCTCTTGGTGGTGAGCTTCACCTTCACCGTCACCCGATCGCCGTCGGCCTCCACGCCCTCCACCATGTGAAGGTCTTCCAGGGTCCTCCGCAGCTCCGGGTCCCGGAGCCCCCCGACCGCCTTCCGTACCGCCTCGAGATCGACCACATCAAACCCTCCCGTCCAGCCGGCGCCACGCCTCTCCTCGCCCATTCTAACCGCGTCGCTCGGAATTGCCAAGGACGGGCGCGCGGGGCCGGGGGTCCTCCCGGGCGGACTTGGCTGTCCGGAGCGGCGGGACCCGGGCGTGGTGCGCGCCATAGACGGGTCAGTGCAGGAGGTCTTGCGCCACCTGGCGCCAATCCAGACCTTCTCGGGAGCAGCCAAAGACCTCAGGGTGGAGGATCTGGGCCAGGATCTCGACCCCGTCGACGACCCGGGGGCCCGGCCGGCTGAAGTAGGCGCTGGCGTCGACGGCGTAGACCTGCCCCGCCTGCACAGCCGGCAGGCCGCGCCACCACGCGGGCCACTGAATTCGGCTGGCCTCACGCAGGGTACCCTCCAGATCGAACCCGCAGGGAGCCAGGATCACAACGTCGGGCCTCGCCTCGGCCACGTCGCTCCAGTGGATCCGTTTCGAGGGACCGGTCGCCGCTCCCAAGACCTCCTGCCCGCCCGCGGCTTCGACCATCTCAGGGACCCAGTGGCCCGCGGCCCACGGCGGATCCAGCCATTCCATGCAGTAGACGCGAGGGCGGCCCCGCTCAGCGTCCTGCACCCGGGTGCGCACGGTCTCAAGCCGCTGATCGAGCGCCTGGCGCACCTGCTTCGCCTCATCCACCCGGTCCGTCTCCCGGCCCAGGATACCCAGCTGCGCCAGGACGTCCGCCAGACTCATGGGCTCCAGCGAGATCACCCGCCTGGGGCCCCGGAGGATCCTGGCGGCCTCCAGCACCTCGTCGTAGTTCACGGCGCAGACGTCGCAGAGCTCCTGTGTGACGATGAGGTCAGGTGCGAGCTGCTCGAGACGCTCGATGTCCAACCGGTAGAGGGAGCGGTGCTCGTGGATCGAGGCGCGCACCAGGCTTTCGATCTCGGCGCCGGTGGCACCCGCCGGGATCAGGCTCCGCGTCACAGCGGGAAGGTCGCGGACCTCGGGCGGGTGGTCGCATTCGTGCGTCACGCCCACCAGCGAGTGCTGTAGGCCCAGGGCGCAGAGGAGTTCCGGCGCGCTGGGAAGGAGCGAGCAAATGCGCATAGCGTTACCTCCCATCTGCGCGACCCGGATTCATCGCCCGTCGAAGACCCAAGGCCCACCGAACCGCCCGGCGGCTCCCTGGGGGCAAGCGTTCAAGGGCCCAGGCTGCGCCCTCGTCCTTGGAGAGGACGCGGCCGGTCTCCAGGTAGGCCAGGGTGCGGCAGGCGTTCATGATGGCGTACTCCGGGTCTTGATCGAACCGCTCCAGCGCCCAGTGCAGATCGCTCAGGATGGACACGAGGTAGTCCTTCGGAGGCACCAACGGAAAGACACTGGCCGGTGGAGGACCATACAGAGCCGCCCCGCGGGCGCGCGCCACCGTGATGTGGGCTGCGAGGTCCGGATCGACGTGAACCTCGTCGTTCCACTGCCGCCAACTCCCGTCCCCAATTTCGGCGGTGAGCCGTTCCCGCCAGGACTCACTGAAGTGAAACAGGTACGGGGCCGGGTGACGCCACGGGTCGAGGTCTTCGGCGGCAAGGAGATGGAATTCGACCACGCAGGGTGAACCCGACAGCCGGAGGAGCAGCGCCGCCAAACGGCGCTTCTCGATGGGCTCCACAGGTAGCCGGCTGATCCCGATCAGGTCGACGTCACTCCGAGCCGGCCTGAAACCCCCCGTGGCCAGCGACCCATGGAGGTAGATGCCCAGCAGCCGGTTTCCCAGGATCCGGAGCAGCTCCTCGACCAACCGGTGCACCTGCACGTACACCGGTTGAGGAACGTCGGGCCAACGAACGGGCTCACGCCCTTGCTCTGATTCCATGTCCCACTCAGAACGCACCATAGATCACGCTCCGCGAGCGTTCGTGATCGTGGACCCCAGCAACCGCACGGGGTGGAACGACCATGGGGGTGAGCGCCAGGTCGTCCCGAACCTTCACGGCCATCATCCATCGTGAAGACGACCTGTACGTGGCCGAGTGCCCTGAAGATGGGTCCCTTACCGTCACGCCTGTCACACCAGGGAAGCCCGGTGCCTCCTCAGCAGCCAGAGGAAGAAGGGCACGCCCGCCAGGGCGGTGACCACGCCCACCGGCAGCTCCACGGGGCTGAGCAGCATCCGGGCCAAGGTGTCGCTGGCCACCAGGAGGGTGGCTCCCATCAGCCCCGCGACGGGGATCAGGAGCCGGTGGTCCGGTCCCATCACCAGCCGGACCGCGTGGGGCACGATGAGCCCCACGAAGCCGATCACCCCGCTCACCGAGACCGCAGCCGCGGCCATCACCGAGGCGGTGAAGAGCAGCCTTCGCTTCACCCGCTCCGGTTCCACGCCCAGGTGGTAGGCAGCCTCCTCACCCAGGAGGAGCAGGTTCAGCTCGCGGGCGTGCACCATGGCCAGCAGGGCGCCCGCGGCGAAGTAGGGCGTGACCACGGCCACCTCCCGCCAGCTCGCCCCCGAGAGGCTCCCCATGAGCCAGAAGATGGCGGTCTCGGCGCTCTTGCGGTTCAGGGTGAGGACGAGCGAGACCAGGGCCGAGCAGAGGGCCGAGACCGCGACCCCCGCCAGGAGCAGCCCGGTCATGGGAACCTCTTCCCGCACCCGGGCCAGACGGTAGACGAGCGCCACGGTCGTCAAGGCGAAGAGGAGGGCGGCCCCCGGGACCGCCTGGAACCCCAGCCAAGGCGCCCGGCCGGCCAGGGTGAGCGCAAGCACCGCCCCCACCGAGGCTCCACCTGAGACGCCCAGGATGTAGGGGTCGGCCATGGGGTTCCGAAAGAGGCCCTGCAGGGTCGTGCCCGCCACCCCCAACGCCGCCCCGATCAGCGCCCCCAACACCACCCGGGGCAGCCGCACCTGGAAGAAAATGGCCTCGTAGCTCTGGGGCCACGGGGTCTCCACCGGCCCCAGACTCAACCGGGCTCCCACCATCTGGAGCAGGGTCAGGGGTCCGATGCCGGCCGGCCCCAGCGCGGCCGAGACCAGCGCAACCCCCGCCAGGAGGAGGGCGGCCGCAGCCAGGGCGCTCCCAGGCCGAAGGCGGCGGCTCGACCCGGACCCCTGCAACCCGCCCGGGCTTTCCGGGGCCGGCGTGCTCACGCGGTTCCCTCGCCGGGCAGCCCATTCCCCGGCGCCGGCACGCCCGCCGCGCGCAGGGGCAGCAGGTGAACGGCCGGGGCCTCCGCCGCCGGGTGCCGCCCCAGGATCACCCGGGTGCCGTACACCCGCTCCAGCACCGGGGCGGCCAGGACTTGGGAGGGCGGTCCGTCGGCCACCACCTGTCCCCGATCCAGGAGGATCAGCCGCGGCGCGTAGAGACTTGCCAGGTTCAGGTCGTGGAGGACGGCCAGCACCGTCATGCCGCCGGCGTGGCAGAGCCCGGCCAGGAGGTCCAGGACCTCCACCTGGTGGCCGATGTCCAGGTGGCTGGTGGGCTCGTCCAGGAGGAGGAGCGCCGGTTCCTGCGCGAGCGCCCGGGCCAGGATCACCCGCTGGCGCTCACCGCCCGAGAGCTCGCTGAAGGGCCGGTCCGCCAGGACCCGTACCCCCGCCCGCTCCATGGCGCGGCGCACGGCCTCTCGGTCCCCTTCCCGCTCCCGCTGGAAGCGCTTCAGGTGAGGGCTTCGCCCCATGGCCACCACCTCGTCCACCCGGAACGTGAAGGGCACCGGCTCTTCCTGGGCCACCACCGCCACCCGCCGCGCCAGCTCGGCGACGGGCCAGACGGCCAGGGGCCGGCCGAAGAGGCGGATCGTGCCCGCGCTGGACCTTACCCTGCCGGTAATCGCCCGCAGCAGGGTGGACTTGCCCGAGCCGTTGGGTCCGATCAGGGCCGCAAGCTCGCCGCGCTGGAGTCCGAGGGAGAGATGCCGCAGGACCGGAGCCGTGCCGTACCCGCCCGTAAGGTCATCGATGGACAGCACCGGCGTATCGGGGAGGGGAGCGCGCACGTCGAGTCCTTCCTTCACGCGCCGCCCTCGAGGGGTACGAAACCCGGCTGCGGGCAGCCGGGTGAAGGAACCAGGGCCCCGTGCGGGGACCCGGCCAGACGGTTCCCTCTCACCGCGGAGGGCAACGCAGTCTCAGCGCGTGGCAGGTCTCCTGGCTCCCGGTTCCTCGCCCGCCCTCACCTTCCCCGGCCTCAGGCCAGGTGGTCTTCCGAAGGGGGCTCACCGGTGACAGTGGCGGGGCCGCTCGGGACTCGCACCCGATTCCCTATTCTCCGCCCTTGTGAGGGGCGGCACCACGCGCCCGCCTGGAATGATCTGCTTCCATCATAGTGCCGGCGGGCTCGGGCGTCAACGGCACCGGCGCCCCCCGTACCAGCGAGGTGAGCACACCCACCATCGCCAGCACCGCCCCGGCCAGGAACGCGTCGCGCACGGCCCAGGCGTAGGCCTGCTGGGCGACCACGCCGGCCGGGCCGGCGAGGTAGGCGGCGCGCCGGGTGGTGAAGATCGCCCCGCTCACCGCGATCCCCAGGACCATGCCCACGTTGCGCATGGTGGCCAGCATGCCGCTCCCCTGGCCCAGCCGCTCTCGGGGCACGCTGCCCATGATGGCGCTGTTGTTGGGCGGCTGGAAGAGGCCCGCGCCCACCCCCACCAAGGCCAGGCGCCAGACGATGGAGGCTGCGCCGCTCTCGGGCACCAGCCGGCTCAGCGTCCATCCCGCCAGGGCCAGCACCGCCATGCCCGCGGCGGCCAGCTCCCGGGTGCCCCAGCGGTCGGACAGCCACCCTGCCAGCGGCGCGAGGGGCAAGAACATCAGGGGGAAGGCGAGCATCAGCAGCCCCGCCTCCTGGGCCGTGCGGCCCTGGACGTCCTGGAGGAAGAACGGCATCAGGAAGGTGACCGAGAACTGGGCCATGAAGTTCAGCAGCGCGCTGGCGCTGGACGAGGCGAAGACCCGGTTGCGGAAGAGGGCGACGTCGACCATCGGGTCCCGCCGGCGGCGCTCCACGGCCACGAAGAGCCCGAGGGAGGCGATCCCCACGAACCCGAGGAGCAGGACGGCCCCGCTCCCCCATCCCCACACCTCGCCCCGGCTCAGAGCCAGGAGGAGCGCTCCCAGCCCGAGCCCCGCCAGCGCCGCGCCCGGCACGTCGAAGGCGCCGGTCCCCGGCCGGGTGGGGAGGCGGGGAATCACCCGTCCGGCCCAGAAGATGCCGGCGGCCCCGATGGGCAGGTTGATGAGGAAGATGGAGCGCCATCCGAAGCGGGTCACCAGGTAGCCGCCGAGAACCGGGCCCAGGGCCAGCCCCGCCGCGACCACCATCCCGTTGAGGCCCAGCGCCCTTCCCCGTTCCTGGCTCGGAAAGGCCGCGGTGATGATGGCAGGTCCGGCGGCCATCATCATGCCGGCCCCCAGCGCCTGCACGGCCCGGGCCCCGATGAGCGCCCCCATGGTGGGCGCCGCGGCGCAGAGGAGCGATCCGAGGCTGAAGACCCCGAAGCCGCTCAGGTAGACGGGGCGGTGGCCGTACAGGTCGCCCAGGCGCCCGTAGGTCAGGAGCAGCGTGCTCACCAGGAGCAGGTAGATCATGGCCACCCACTCGGAGGTGACCAGCGGCACCCCGAAGGCATGGGTGAGCGTGGGCAACGCGATGTTCACCACGCTGCCGTCCAGCGGCGCCATCAGGGTCCCCAGGTTGATCGCAGCCAGGATGCGCCACCGCTCCGGGAGTCCTGCGGGTTGGGTCGCTGTGCTCAACCGGGCTCCGGCCTCCTGGACCTCAGCGGCCGGCCCACGTTTCCAGGGCAGTGCCGGGATAGTAGTGCGACAGGATCTCCTCGTAGCTCCGGCCGGCCTGGGCCAGGCCGTCGGCGCCGTACTGGGACATCCCCACGCCGTGGCCGAACCCCCGGACGACGAAGCGGGCGCCCGTGCCCTCCCAGGTCACGTCGAACCAGGTGGAGGGCAGGTTCAGCGCCTCCCGGACCTCGCGCCCCGTGTAAACCCTGGAGCCGTAGGCGAAGCGGCTCACCCGCCCCGAGGGATGACGCCCCGCGATCTTCAGCGGGGGCGCCTCTCCCCGCCACTCCAGGGGTCCGAGCCGCCCCGCAAGCTGGGCCCGGTCCACGAAGCGCTCGGTGCGGGCAAAGGGTCCCCGGTCCCCATAGGGATCCGGCTGGCTTACCAGGTAGGGGAGCGGCTCCTGCCAGACGTTCTCCGCCGCCTCGGTCTGCCCGCCGCTGGTGCTGTGGAAGGCCGCGAAGATGGGTGCTCCCTGGTACGTGAGGATCAGACCGCGCGTCGCCAGCACGGCCTCGGCCACCTTCCTCCAGGCGAAGGGGTAGCGCCACCAGCCCCAGCGACGCTTGAGAACCTCAGGGGAGCTCCAGGCCTGGTCCCGCGCGGCCTGGTCCGTGATGGTCGCCGTACCGCCCGCCGCCTGCTCCTGCAGGCGACGGACCGCCAGGGTCCGCGAGGCGACCGCCTGGGCCTTGATCGCCTCAGGGTGGAAGGTGACGGGCACCTCGCCCGCCACCGCGCCCGCCACGTAGGCCTCCAGGGGGATCTGCACGACCCGCCCCAGGTCGCTGCGCCAGAGCGCGACCGGGGGCCCGCCCAGCTCGGGCAGGGGCGGCCAGAGCGCAGCAAGGACCGCCAGGCCCAGGCCCAGAACGAGCCCCGCCAGCGCCGCCCAGCCCAAGGCAGGCCGGTACCACCCGCGGGCGATGGTGCGGAGCCGGACGGTGGAGTCGGAGAGGCGCCTCATTGCGAGCTGACGAAGGCCTGGGGATAGCCCGCCTCGCGCAGCGCCTGCAGGCGCTGGTTGGCACCGTCGGCGCTGCGGAACGCCCCCGCCTGCACCCGGTAGGGCGGCCCCGAGGTGATGCTGGCCTCGAAGCCCTTCGACTTCAGCTCCTCGACCAGGACCTGCGCCCGCTCCCGCTCGGAGAAGGAGCCCACCTGCACCCGGTAGAGCCCGCTCCCCGCCGGCGGGGCGGTGGCGGGGCGCGCGGCCTCCGGTCGGGTCTGCCCGGTCCCGCCGGCCCCTGCCTCTGAGGAAGCCGGTACGGGCGTGCTTGCCTGGTCCCGGGTCTCTGCGGGCGCCTCGCTGCCCGCCCCAGGCGACGGCGCCGGGCGGGGGGCGGAGACGGTCGCTTCGCCCGCCGAGGCCGGCGGCATGGTGAGCATGGCGATGGCGTAGTAACCCAGTCCGTAGCCCAGGGCCAGGGCGGCCAGCGCCACGAGCCCAACCTGCACCCGGAAGGGAATGGCCCGGCGCTTGCGCACCGTCCGCCTCGCGGCCCCACGGCTGTCTGCCCTCATGCGCGCTCCCCCCGCCTCATACTTCCCTGGCCTTCCCGGCGCTCCTTCCGCGGAACCATACTTCCCCCGCCCCGAGCCTGGCCTTCACCTCTCCCACCAGGTAGAGGGAGCCGCAGACGCAGATCCAGTCCCTCGGGCCGCGCAGCCCGTCCGCCAGCCGCAGGGCGTCCAGGGCGTCGTCCGCGGACCACACCCGTTCGGTGAAGCGGCCGGCCAGGGCCGCCAGGCTTGCGGGCGCCGCAGGTGGGGTACGGCTCTCCCGCGGCCGGGTGGCCACCACCCCCGCGGCCAGAGGCGCCAGCGCCTGCAGCATAGGCTCCACCGCCTTGTCCGAGAGGCATCCGAAGACCAGGAAGAGCGCCGGCACCCCGGGGTCTGGGCCCGGCACCGCGCCGCCTCGGGGCGACGAGGGGAAGAGCGAGACGAGCGCTCGGGCCAAGGCCTGGGCACCCTCGGGATTGTGGGCCCCGTCCAGGATCACCCGCTCCCCGCGAAGCACCTCCAGCCGCCCCGGCCAGCGCAGGCCGCGCCACCCTTCCGCGAGCCACCGGGCCGCCGCCTCGTCCAGCGCCCGGCGGCCGGCCGGTTCGTTGGGCGAAGGCGCACCCGCGGGCGGGCCCGCACCCGCCGCGAGCTCGGGGGCCAACAGCAGGACCGCGGCCGCGGCCGTGGCCCCGTTGGCGGCCTGGTGGGGTCCGGCCAGGGGCAGCTCCAGCTCCAGGCTCGTGCGCCACGGCGTTTCCAGCCGGAAACGGGTACCGGCGAGGCTGGCGTCCAGGAGGCGGTACGTGAAGGCCTCTCCGGACGGCCCCTCCGCCACGCGTTCCACGGGCGAACCCATCTCGGCCGCCCGGGCCTCGAGCACCTCCAGCGCCCCGGGCGGTTGCGGCGCGAGGACCACGGGCCTCCCCGGCTTGATGATGCCGGCCTTCTCGGCGGCGATGGCCTCCAGGCTCCCGCCCAGTACCTCCACGTGGTCGTGGCCGATGGGGGTGATCACCGACAGCTCGGGGGTCACCAGGTTGGTGGCGTCCCAGCGGCCGCCCAGACCCACCTCCAGTACCGCCCACTCCACGCCCTTCCGGGCAAAGTGATCGAAGGCCAGGGCCGTGCCCACCTCGAACTGGGTCGGCCGCCCCACCGCCGGATCGGCCGCCGCCTCCTCGGCCCAGGGGCGGATCCGCTCCACCCCCGCCGCCAGGGACTCGTCGTCGATGGGCTCGCCGTCCACCTGGATCCGCTCGTGGAAGCGGATCAGGTGGGGTGAGGTGTAGAGGCCCACCCGGGCCCCGGCGGCCCGGAGCGCCGCGGCCACCGCCGTCGCCGTGGACCCCTTGCCGTTGGTGCCCGCCACGTGCACGCTGCGGAAGGCCCGGTGGGGGTTTCCCAACCGCTCGGCCAGGTAGGCGATCCGCTCCAGCCCCGGACGGGCACCGAAGCGGGCCAAGTCGGCCAGGTAGGCCAGGGCCCGCTCCGCGGCCGCGGTCCCCTCGGTGCCGCCGGCGGCCACCGGTTCGTTCCCCGTCACCGGCGCCCCTCCACCCGCTCCAGCTCGCCGATCTGTTGAAGGAGCTTCGCTTCCCTTTCCGCGGCTTCAGCCAGCCGGCCCTCCTCCTGCTGCACCACCCGCTGGGGGGCCTTCTCCCGGAAGCCGGGCCGGTCGAGGATGGCCCGCGAGCGCTCCACCGCCGCCCGGGCCTCGGCCAGCTCCTTCTCCAGACGCCGGCGCTCCGCGCCCACGTCCACCAGATCGGCCAGGGGCAGGAAGACCTCCACGCCGCTCGCGACCGCGGTGAGGGCCTGGCCGTCTCCGGGGGTGGCGTGCGGGCCAGGGCCCAAGGGCGCCTGATCCGGGCCCGTCAGGTCCAGCCGTTCGAGCCGGGCCAGGGAAGCGATCTCCGCCCGGAGGTCAGCGAGAGCCTTCCGGACCGGGGGCTCCGCCCGCAGCACCGCCCGGATGCGGCGGGCCGGTTCCACGCCCCGCTCGGCCCGCAGGTTCCGGATGGCCCGGATCACCTCCAGAGCCCGCCCCACCTGCTCCTCCGCCTCGGGGTCCTCCAGGCCCCTGGGCTCGGGCCATGACGCCCGGGAGAGGGTCTCACCGTGGACGGGCAGACGTTGCCAGATCTCCTCGGTGAGGAAGGGCATGAAGGGATGGAGGAGCCGGAGGCTCCCGTCCAGCACCGTGAAGAGGGTGGCCTGGGCCGCGGCCCGGTCGTCCCACCTGTTGCGGCCGGAGGGTGCCGGGGAGGTCCCTGCGCCGTCCCGTTCGTCTCCCGGGGAGGCTCCCGGCGGGGAGGCCTCATCCGCATCCTCTTTCCGATAGAGGCGGGGTTTCACCAGCTCGATGTAGGCATCGCAGAGGTCGCCCCAGATGAAGTCGTAGAGCACCTGCGCCGCCTCGCCCGGATCGAGGCGCTCCAGGTGCCGGTGCACCTCGGAGGCGGCCCACTGGTAGCGGGCCAGGATCCAGCGGTCCGTGCGGGCCAGGGGCAGGCGCGCCCGCAGGGCGGCCGGGTCCGCCTGGTCCGGGGTCCCCCCGGTCCCGAGCAGCGTAGCGGGGTCCGCGTCCGCCAGGTTCATGATGGCGAAGCGGGAGGCGTTCCACACCTTGTTGGCGAAGTTGCGGGCCGCCTCCACCCGGTCGGTGCGGAAACGGAAGTCGTTCCCCGGCCCCACGCCTTGGACCAGGCTCAGGCGAAGGGCGTCGGCGCCGTACCGATCGATCACGTCCAGCGGGTCCACGCCGTTGCCCAGGGACTTGCTCATCTTGCGGCCCAGGCTGTCCCGCACGATGCCGTGGATGAGCACCGTGGGGAAGGGCGGCCGGCCCGTGAACTCCAGCCCCATGACGATCATCCGGGCCACCCAGAAGAAGATGATCTCGTAGCCGGTCACCAGGAGGCTCGTGGGGTAGAAGCGCCGCAGCTCGGGCGTCTCCTCGGGCCAGCCCAGGGTCTCGAAGGGCCACAGGGCCGAGCTGAACCAGGTGTCCAGCACGTCGGGGTCCTGTTCCAGCCGGTCCGACCCGCAGCGGGGGCAACGCTCCAGGTCTTCCTCGGACGCGCTCGACTCCCCGCACGCCCGGCAGGTCCAGACGGGGATGCGGTGTCCCCACCAGAGCTGGCGGGAGATGCACCAGTCCCGCACGTTCTCCATCCAGCTGAGGTACATGCGGGTGAAGTGATCGGGCACGAAGCGCACCCGGCCCTCTTCCACCGCCCGGATGGCGGGCTCGGCCAGGGGCCTCATCCGCACGAACCACTGGCGCGAGACCAGCGGCTCCACCACCGTGCCGCACCGGTAGCAGCGGCCCGGAGCGTGCCGGATCGCCTTCTCTTCCACCAGGTAGCCGCCTTCGCGCAGCGCCTCGAGCACCGCCTGGCGAGCCTCGTCCCGACTGAGCCCCTGGAAGCGGCCGGCCTCCGGGCTCATCCGGGCATCCCGGCCGATCACCTGCACCCGGGGCAGGCCGTGGCGCCGGCCGATTTCGAAATCGGTGGGATCGTGCGCAGGCGTCACCTTCACGGCACCCGTCCCGAAGGAAGGATCCACCGCCTCGTCGGCCACCACCGGGATCTCCCGGTCCATCAGGGGCAGGCGCACGGTGCGGGCCAACCACGCCCGGTAGCGCTCGTCCCCGGGGTGGACCGCAACCCCCGTGTCGCCTAGCATCGTCTCGGGGCGGGTGGTCGCCACCTGGATCTCGCCCTCACCGTCGGCGGCCGGGTAGCGCAGGGTCCACAGGTGCCCCTGCTCCTCCTCGTGCTCCACCTCGATG
Organism: Limnochorda pilosa; assembly: GCF_001544015.1. GTDB lineage: Bacteria > Bacillota > Limnochordia > Limnochordales > Limnochordaceae > Limnochorda > Limnochorda pilosa. The sequence continues at coordinate 2,955,590 of NZ_AP014924.1, forward strand.
TCCGAGAGGGTGGTCTGGCACCGGGGGCACCAGTGGACGATGTAGTCGCCCTGGTAGATGAGCCCCTTCCGGTAGAGGTGGACGAAGACGCGGCGCACCGCCCGCGAGCATCCGGGGTCCATGGTGAACCGCTCGCGTTCCCAGTCGCACGAGGCGCCCAGACGTTTGAGCTGTTCCAGGATGCGCCCCCCGTAGTGCTCCTTCCAGGCCCACACCCGCTCCACGAAGGCCTCCCGCCCCAGCTCGCGGCGGTTGGTCCCTTCCTTGGCCAGCTCCTCCTCCACCCGCACCTGGGTGGCGATACCGGCGTGGTCGGTTCCGGGGACCCACAGGGTCTCGTCGCCCCGCATCCGGTGCCAGCGGGCAAAGATGTCCTGCAGGGTGTTGTCCAGCGCGTGACCCACGTGGAGGGCGCCGGTGACGTTGGGGGGAGGGATCACCATGGAGAAGCGCGGCCTCTCGGGGCCCTCCGCCTCCGCGTGGAAGGCCCGCAGCTCCTCCCAGCGCCGGGTCCAGCGGTCTTCGGCGGCCTTCGGATCGTACCGGTGCGGCATCTCTGCCATGCCCATGGGCACCCTCTCCTCGCAGGCGTCAAAAAGCCCTTCCGTCCCAAGGACGAAAGGGCATACACCTTCCGCGGTACCACCTTGTTTCCCGCCGCACGCGGCCGGCGGGCTCTCGGCTCGCCGTAACGGGGCGCTCCGCCCGGACCTACCTACGCGCTCTTCGGCCCGGAAGCTCGGGGGCGACTTCGGCGTCCGCTGCCCGGGAGGCCTTGCAGCCGGTGGGCCTCCCTCTCTGGTGGGCGCTCCCTACGCCTACTCCTCCCCGTCCTCGCCGCTGCCGCCGGCAACGAAGCCCGCCGGCTCAGGTTAGCGCTATTCTACCGGCAAGCGCTCCCGGGTGTCAAGGGACGCCTCGAGCCCGGCAAGCCAGAACCATCCGTCGCGACGGTGCTCGATGAGCTGGGGCCCGTGGTCGGTGTCGAAGCGGTACCGCTGGGAACCCGCCTGTTCGCCGGGCTCCCGCCCCAGGAGCCCCCGCACCACCAGCGGCCGGTCCGCGGTCCAGAAGCAGGCGGGCAACGCTTGCCCGGCCCGGAAGCCCGGCACCACGGGAATAGGGACCGCCGGCTCGTCCGAACCAGCCGCCGCCTCCTCAACGTCAGGCGCTGCCTCTGCCACCGGGGGGGCTACCGGGGAGCCTCCCGGCGCGGCACCCACCTCCGTGGCGCAAACGACCCGGTTCTTCCCCTGCCGCTTGGCGATCCGCAGGGCCAGGTCCGCACGTTCCACCAGCGTCCGCCCGTCGTCACCGTCGGTGGGGTAGCTGGCCACACCGCCACTGAGCGTGATGTGCAGCCGGCCGCCCAGGAAGCCCCGCGCCTCCACCTGGCGCTGGAGGCGCCGCCCCACGCGCAAGGCTGCCTCTGCATCCGTCTCGGGCAGCAGGAGCAGGAACTCCTCGCCCCCGTGGCGGACGGCGATGTCCATGGTGCGCGCGCTCTCGCGCAGGACCTCGGCCAACTCCATCAGGAGGCGGTCGCCAGCGGGGTGTCCGAACTGCTCGTTCACGTCCTTGAACCCGTCCAGGTCGAGGAAGACCAGGCTGAACGGCCTCTCGTACCGCCGGGCCCGGTTCAACTCCTCCTCCAGCCGCAACTCCAGGTACCGGCGGTTGTAGAGGCCCGTGAGCTCGTCGGTGAGGATGAGGTGCTGCAGGCGTTCGAACTCGCGGCGAAGACGGTCCAGCGTCGCCTCCACGTCGTGGAGCAGGGTCTGGAAATCGTCTGGCATCCGTCCCGACCCCTCTGCTTCGAGTGCGCTGTCCGGAAAGGCATCACTCGCCTCGTCGACAACTGTCTGGCTTGTGCCCATTCTAGCACACTCGCTGCCCGAGGGAAAACGAAACGCGGAGGCGTGGGGGCGCGTGCGCCCCACATCCTTCCAGCGTACGCGCCCCTGCGGCCTCTGCGGTCAGGAAAGATAGGCTTCGAGCTGGTGGGCCAGCCCTTGCCGGCGCAGCTTGCGCAGGGCCTGGGCCTGGATCTGGCGCACCCGCTCCTTGGAGACCTCGATCTCGCGCCCCACCTCGGCCAGGGTGCGGGGTTGACCGCCGTCGAGGCCGAAGCGGCGCCGAAGGACCTGCAGCTCCTTCTCGTTCAGCACCTCGAGGAGCTCTCGCAGCTCTGAGTGGAGGCTGTCCTGGGGGACCTGCTCGTCGGGGTTGCTCGCCTGCTCGTCCTCGATGACGTCGCCCAGGCTGAAACCGTCGTCGGTGATAGGGTTCTCGAGCGAAAGGGGCTCGTAGGTGGCCTGGCGGACCTGGCGGATCTGCTCGACGTCCACCCCCAGGGCCTCGGCCAGCTCCAGGTCCGTCGGCTCGCGGCCCTCCTCGCGCAGGTACCGCTCCCGCTGGGAGAGGATCTGGCGGACAATCTCGAACTTGTTGACGGGCAGCCGGATGCCCGAGGACTGGTCGAGCACCGCCCGCTTGATCCGCTGGCTGATCCACCAGGTCGCGTAGGTGCTGAAGCGGTTGCCTCGCCGCCAGTCGAACTTCTCCACCGCCCGCATGAGGCCCAGGTTCCCCTCCTGGATCAGGTCGAGCAGGGGGACCCCCCGGTGCGCGTATCGCTTGGCGATGCTCACCACCAGCCGGAGGTTCGCCTCGATCAGGCGCCGGCGGGCGCGCGCGTCGCCCCCCTCGGCCGCCTGGGCCAACGCCACCTCTTCCTCCGGGGAGAGGAGCGCCACCTGGCCCATGTCGGTCAGATACGTCTGGAGGAGGTCGTCCCCCACCCGGGTCTCCTCGGCGGACCGGCGGATCCGAGGCTCCAGCTGCGGTGCCGCCACGCGCTCCCCGGGCGGGACCATCTCCCTCGGGACGTAGGATTCCTCCGCAACGGCTGGCATCTCAGCCCACCTCCTGCGGGTGACGCTCCGCTTCCTGGCACGTAGGGCAGATCCCGTAGACCTCATGACGCTCGCGCAGGACCTGGAACCCACCCTGCTCCCGGGCGGCCCTGCCCGCCGACTCCAGCCCCTCCACCGACAGATCGTAGATGCGCCGGCACTGCACGCAGACCATGTTCAGGTGGAGGCCGGGGCTGCCGTCGTACCGGGTCATCTCGCCGCCGATAGCCAGCTCGCCCACCAGCCCCAGATCCACCAGGAGGTCCAGGGTCTTGTAGACGGTGGCGGGGCTCATGGTCGGATAGCGTTCCTGCAGGGCGCGGTAGATCTCCTCGGCGCTGGGGTGCCGGTCCGTCTGGGCGAGGTACTCGTAGATCCCCACCCGCTGGGGCGTCACCCGATAGCCTCGCTCGGCCAGCATCTCCCGGAAGGCACGAACCCGCTCGTCCATGAGACCACACACCTATAGAGAGTGGTTATCTGTTACGAGTCTACGTCTCATTCGTACCCAGCGTCAAGACCCACGCCCATACTCCAAGTAACACGATCGGTTATCTCTGCGTTATCGATGATACCCCTCCAGGGTTCGCCCGTCAAGGGAGGGGGCCGGAAGCCCGGCGCGGGCTGGATCTCAGCCGGCGCTGGGTCAGGAGGAGGCTCCGGGTGAAGCCCCCGGATCCCGCTCGCCGACGTCCGGCCGGGGCGGCGAGGCGCCTTGGGACGGTGCATCTGGCCCGGTACGGCGGCAGTCGGGACAGAGGCCGAAGAGGAGCAGCGAGTGATCGATCACCAGAAAACCCGTCTCCTTCTCCACCGCCCGCTCGACGGGTTCGAGCAGGTCCCGCTCGAACTCCAGGATCCGGCCGCACTCCAGGCAGATCAGGTGGTGGTGGTAGTGGCCCTCGCCTTCGGGCCGGAACTCGTAGCGGGCCACGCCCTGGCCGGCGTCCAGCCGGTGCACGACTCCGAGCCGCTCGAAGAGGTCGAGGGTCCGGTAGACGGTGGCCATCCCCAGGTCCGGGGCGGCGCCGCGAGCCTCCAGGTAGACCTCCTCCGCGGTGAGGTGCTCGTTGGCGTGCTCGAGCAGGACCCGCAGGACGGTCTCGCGTTGCGGGGTGAGGCGCTGATCCTGCCGGCCCAGCCGGTCGCGGACGTGATCGATGGGATCGTGCACCGTCCATCCCCCATTCAGGAGCCGCCCATGCGCAGGTAGAAGCCCGCCACCAGCACCACCAGGCCGAGGCTCCACCACGCGGCCTCCAGGATCTCCTGGCCCGCGCCCTTAGCGTACCGAACGCCGGGCTCTTCCTGCAAGTCGAAGGCCGAGGACCGGGCCCGCAGCCAGAGCCAGCCGATGCCCAGAACCAGGAGCGCCGCCCATTGGTCGTACCCCAGCCCCCAGAAGCGGGAACCCTCCCGCAGGAAGCCCAGCCCGAAACGGAGGGCGCCGTCGCCCAGGAGCCAGTAGAGGAACTGCTCCCCGTCGAACCGGTCGGACCGCCGGCGGCGCCAGAGGAGGACGAAGAGCGCGTAGAGGCCGGCGAGCCAGTAGGCCTGCAGGGGATGCACCGGCGCCCCCCCCGGAATCGTCACGCCCCAGGGAAGGCCCGTGGCCCGCCCGAAGAGGTCGGATCCCACCAGGGCCACCGCCCCGGCCAGGGCCGCCGCCGGCGCCAGCGCATCGAGGAGCCGGTAGAAGAGGCCGGACCCCCTCTGCCAGGTCCACGCCAGGGCGATTACGGCCGGCAGGCCCCCGTAGAAGGTGAGCCCCCCGTCCTGGAGCAGGAGCACCTCCCACGGGAAGGTGCGGTAGTACTGGCGGTTGAGGAGGACGAAGACGAGCCGTGCCCCGAGGAGGCCCACCACCAGGGAGAGGACCAGGAAGTCCCCCGTCCGCTCCGGAGGGATGCCCCGCCGCCTGCCCTCCCGGATGGCCACCGCGGCCCCCAGCAGGAAGCCGGCCGCCAGCGTGAGCCCGAAGCTGAAGAAGGGAACGGGCCCCAGCCGCACCAGGATCTCGCTCAAAGGCCCCCGCACCTCCCGCGCTTCGGTGGATGCGACGGAGCCCCCGGGTCGGCCCGGGCGGGGTCGGGGGCGTCCTGGGGTGCTTCCCCCCGCCCGAACGGCCCGTCCACCCCGCGTCCCAAGGGCGACCGGGCCCCGGACCCTTCGGATCTCCGGCCGCCCACCTCGTTCACCAGCACCCCCACCAGGACCAGCCCCGCCCCCCAGAGGGCCTGCCCCGCCATCCGTTCGGCCAGGAAGGCCATCGCGAAGAGGGCGGCAAAGACCGGTTCCATGCTCAGGATGACGCCCACCCGGGTGGGGTCCGTGCGGTGCTGGTAACGGACCTGGATCCAGAGGGCCACGGCCGTGGCCGGCACCGCCAGGTACGCGAGGCCCCACCAGAGGCCGCTGCGGTGCACCAGGGGCAGGCCCTCCGTCCCCACCGCGAACCCCAGGCTCAGGATCGCCACCGTGGCCAGCTCCACCCCCGTCAGCAGCAGCGGGTCGTGGCGGGGCCCCAGCCGGTCCACCAGCAGGATCTGGACCGCGTAGGCCACGGCGCAGAGGAGCACCAGCACGTCCCCGTACCGGGGCGCGAGGCCGCCCCCGTCGGGCAGGCTCAGGAGGGCTAGGCCGGCCGTGGCCGCTCCCACCCCCGCCCACTGGGGGAAGGATGGGCGACGCTTGAAGACCAGGGTCCCCAGAATGGGCACGAAGACCACCGAGAGCGCGGTGAGGAAGGCAGCCTTGGAGGCGGTGGTGAAGCGCAGCCCCGCGGTCTGCAGGAAGTAGGCCGCCCAGAGGCTCACGCCCAGCAGCACCCCGTCCCGCAGCAGGCACGAGGGGTCGGAGCGGAGCGCGCCGGGCCGGACCCAGAGGGCGGGCAGCAGGAGCAGCAGGGACGCAGCGCCGAACCGGAGGGCGAGCAGGGTGTGGGGTGGAACCTCGCCCACCAGCGTCTTGATGACGGGGAAGGTGCCTCCCCAGATCACCGTCACCCCCAGCAGCAGGAGGTCGGCGGTGAGGGCGGGCGAGCGCGGCGCCAGCAGGCGCAGGGGGCGGCTCACGGCCGGAGCCTCTCCTCCAGCAGCGCCCGCACCTGCTGCGGGTTGGCCTTGCCCTGGGTCTGCTTCATGACCTGCCCCATCAGGAAGCCTATGGCCTTGCCCTCCCCGGCGCGCACGTCCGCTGCGGGCTTGGGGTTCTCGTGGATCACCCGGTCGACGACGGCCTCCAGGGCGCCCCGATCGCTGATCTGCTCCAGGCCCCGCTCCCTCACGATCTCCCCGGCCGGGCGCCCGCTGTGGACCATCTCCTCCAGGACCTCCTTGGCCGCCGGCTGGGAGACGGTCCCCCGCTTCACCAGCTCCAGCAGCTCCGCCAGCCCCTGGACGGAGACCGGGATCGCCTCCACCTCGCCCCCCTCGGTGGGTGCGTGGCGCAGCACCTCGCCCATCACCCAGTTGCTGGCCAGCTTGGCGTCGCCCACCCGGGCGGCGACGGCCTCGAAGAAGTCCGCGACGATCCGGGAGCCGGTGAGGACCCCCGCGTCGTACGGCGGCAGCCCGTACTCCCGCACGAATCGGGCCCGCCGGGCGTCGGGCAGCTCGGGGAGCTCGGCGCGCCAGCGCTCCACCTGGCCCGGATCCAGCACCAGGGGCGCCAGGTCCGGCTCGGGGAAGTAGCGGTAGTCGTCCGCCTCCTCCTTGGAGCGCATGGAGACCGTCTCCTGTCGCGCCTCGCTCCACGCCCGGGTCTCCTGCACCACCCGCTCGCCCCGGCGGAGCAGCTCCGCCTGCCGGCGGGCCTCGAAGGCCAGGGCCCGGGCGACGGCCCGGAAGGAGTTCATGTTTTTCACTTCCGTCTTGGTGCCGAGCTCGTCCGATCCCCTGGGGCGGAGCGAGATGTTGGCGTCGCAGCGTAGCGATCCTTCTTCCATGCGCACGTCAGAGACGCCGATGTAGCGCAGGGTGGTGCGGAGTTGCTCCAGGTAGGCCCGGGCCTCCTCGGGGCTCCGCAGGTCCGGCTGCGAGACGATCTCAATGAGCGGGATGCCCACCCGATTGTAGTCGATGTTGGAGTACTCGGAGCCGACGATGCTCTCCCCCGAATGGACGGACTTGCCCGCTTCCTCCTCCAGGTGCACCCGGACGATCCCGATCCGCCGGACCCCCTCGGGGGCGGCGATCTCCACGTAGCCGTCCCGGCAGAGGGGGAGGTCGTACTGGGAGATCTGGTATGCCTTGGGAAGGTCCGGATAGAAGTAGTTCTTCCGGTCGAACTTGCTGAAGGGAGCGATCTGGCAGTGGAGGGCCAGGCCCGCCTTCACCGCCAGCTCCACGGCCCTCTCGTTGAGGACGGGCAGCACCCCCGGCAGCCCCAGGCAGACGGGGCAGACCTGGGTGTTGGGGGGGGCCCCGAACGCGGTGGAGCAGCCGCAGAAGAGCTTGGAGCGGGTGGAGAGCTCCGCGTGGACCTCCAGGCCGATGACCACCTCGAACTCGTCGTGGCCGGGGTCCGGTAGGGCCTGCGCCGGTGCCGCCTGTTCAGCCACGGGGCGTCACCTCCCTCGGACGCTCAAGAGCGACCGGCTCCGGCGGCTCTTCCGCCCGGCAGCCGGCCGCCTGCTCGAAGGCGTAGGCGGCCTGCAGCAGGCCGGTCTCGTCGAAGGGGCGGCCGATCACCTGCAGCCCCACGGGCAGGCCTTGCCCGTCGCGCCCGCAGGGGAGGGAGATGGCCGGAAGCCCGGCCAGGTTGATGGTGACGGTGCAGATGTCGTTCAGGTACATCTCCACGGGATCGTCCGTCTTCTCGCCCAGCCGGAAGGCGGGGGTGGGGGTGGTGGGCGTCACCAGCACGTCCACCTCCTGGAAGGCCCGATCGAACGCCTGACGGATGAGGGTGCGCACCTTCTGGGCCTTCAGGTAGTAGGCATCGTAGTAGCCGGCGGAGAGGGCGTAGGTGCCCAGCATGATCCGCCGCTTCACCTCTGCCCCGAAGCCCTCGCCCCGGGTGCGCAGGAACATCTCGGTCACGTCCCGGGGCGGGCGGCCGCCGGGACGTGCACGGTAGCCGTAGCGGACGCCGTCGTACCGGGCCAGGTTGGAGCTGGCCTCGGCCGGGGCGATGACGTAGTAGCAGGCCAGCGCGTGCTCCACCGAGGGCAGCGAGACCTCCTTCACCCGGGCCCCCTCGGATGCCAGGCGCTCGGCCGCCCGGCGCACCCGCTCCCGCACGTCCCGCGCGATCCCCTCGCCGAAGTACTGGACCGGCAGCCCGATCCGGAGCCCGCGGGCCTCCGGCCTGAGCTCACGGGCGTACTCTGGGACGGGCTCGCCCACCGAGGTGGCGTCCAGGGGGTCCTTGCCCGCGAGCAGCTCCAGGAGCAGGGCCGCGTCCGTCACGTCCCGGGTGATGGGCCCGATCTGGTCCAGGGAGGAGGCGAAGGCGATGAGCCCGAAGCGGGAGACCCGCCCGTAGGTAGGCTTGAGCCCCACCACGCCGCAGTACGCGGCGGGCTGGCGGATGGAGCCGCCCGTATCGCTCCCCAGGGCCCAGGGCACCTGGCCCGCGGCCACCGCCGCCGCCGAGCCTCCGCTGGAGCCGCCGGGAACCCGCTCCAGGTCCCACGGGTTGCGGGTGGGCCCGAAGGCCGAGTTCTCCGTGGAGGAGCCCATCGCGAACTCGTCCAGGTTGGTCTTGCCCGCGACGGGCAGGCCCGCCCCGGCGATCCGCTCCACCACCGTGGCGTGGTAGGGCGGGCGGAAGCCCTCCAAGATACGGGAACCCGCGGTGGTGGGAACCCCCCGAGTGCACAGGTTGTCCTTCAGGGCGATGGGAATGCCCGCCAGCGGGTGGAGCTCCTGGCCCCGGGCCCGGCGACGGTCCACCTCCTCGGCCTCGGCCAGCGCCGCCTCGGGGGTGCGGGTCAGGAAGGCGTGCAGCATCGGCTCCAGCGCCTCCAGACGGGCCAGGAAGGCCCCGGTGACCTCCCGGGCGGAGAGCTCCCGGCGGGCCAGGGCTCCGGCGATCTCGTGAGCGGTGCGGTAGAGGTCGTGCACGGCTACTCCTCCAGGATGCGGGGTACCTTGAAGAACTCCCCCTCGGTGTCGGGCGCATTGGCGAGGACCTCTTCCCGGGGAAGGGAAGGCCGCACCTCGTCGGAACGGAGGACGTTCTGGAGCGGGACCACGTGGGCGGTGGGTTCCACCGGGTGTCCTCCGGGCGCGGTCTCCACCTGCTGGAGCGCGCCGAAGGCGTCGAGGATCTGGTTCATTTCCCGCTGGAAGCGCTCCTTCTCCGCCTCGCTCAGCCCCAGCCGCGCCAGCATCGCCACGTGCTCCACGTCCTCCCGGGTCACCCGGGCCGCCCTCTGGGCGCTCTCGCTCACGGCACTCCCTCCCCGCTCGAAGCCTCGCGCCGGGCTTCCTCCAGGAGGGCCCGGAAGGCCGCCTCGTCCAGCACGGGGCGGCCCAACTCCCGCGCCTTTTCCAGCTTGGAGCCCGGATCCGCCCCGGCCACCACGTAGTCCGTCTTGCGGCTGACGGAGCCCACCACCTCGCCGCCCAGCCCCTCGATGACCCGGGTGGCCTCGGGACGGGTCCAACCCTCCAGGGTCCCGGTGAGCACAAACTTCAGGCCTTCCCAGGGGCGGCCTGCCCCGGCTTCTTCGGCCGGGGCGGCCGAGGCCGCCTCCAGGGAGACCCCCGCCGCCGCCAGGCGCTCCACCAGCCGCCGGTTCTGCTCCTCGCCGAACCAGCGAAGGATGGAGTCGGCCATCTTCTCCCCCACCTCGTCGACGGCCATGAGCTCCTCCCGGGAGGCGGCCCGCAGGCGGTCCAGGGTGCGGAAGTGCCGGGCCAGGTCCTGGGCGGCCCGCTGGCCCACCAACCGGATCCCCAGCGCGAAGAGGAGGCGCTCCAGGCCCCGGCCCCTGCTCCGCTCCACCGCAGCCACCAGGTTGGCGGCAGACTTCTTCCCCATGCGCTCCAGGTCCTCCAGCTGCGCCGCGCTCAGCCCGTAGAGGTCTGCGGCGTCGCGCACCCAACCCCGCTCCACGAGCTGGCCGATCACGGCCGGCCCCAGCCCGTCGATGTCCATCGCGTCCCGGGAGCCGAAGTGGAGGAGCCCTTCCACGAGCTGGGCGGGGCAGGCGGCTCCCATGCAGCGGGCAATGGCCTCGCCCGGCGGCCGGTAGACCTGGGCCCCGCAGACCGGGCAACGCTCGGGCATGTGGAACGCCCGCTCGCCGCCCGTCCGTCTCTCGGGAAGGACCCGTACCAGCTCGGGGATGACGTCGCCCGCCTTCTGGATGACCACCGTGTCCCCGATGCGCACGTCCTTCTCCCGGATGTAGTCCTCGTTGTGCAGGGTCGCCCGGGAGACGGTGGAGCCGCCCACCCGCACCGGGTCCAGGATGGCGAAGGGCGTCACCGCGCCCGTGCGCCCCACGTTCACCTGGATGTCCTGGACCCGGGTGACCGCCTGCTCCGCCGGGAACTTGTAGGCGATGGCCCAGCGGGGCGCGTGGGAAGTGGCGCCGAGCCGCTCCTGCTCGTCCAGGCGGTCGACCTTCACCACGATCCCGTCGGTCTCGTAATCCACCTCGTGACGGTGCTCGCCCCAGTACGCGACGTAAGAGAGCACCTCGTCCAGCGAGGCGCACCGCCGCACGTGCGGGTTGGTCCTGAGCCCCAGCTCCCGCATCAGGGCCAGGCTCTCCCAGTGGGTCTCGGGCTGCTCCCGGCCCTCGACGGCGCTCAAGGTGTAAAGGAAGATGCTGAGCGGCCGCCCCGCCGTGATCGAGGGGTCGAGCTGGCGCACCGAGCCCGCTGCGGCGTTGCGGGGGTTGGCGAAGAGCGGCTCACCCGCCCGCTCCCGGTGGGCGTTGAGCGCCTCGAAGGCCGAGCGCACCATGTAGACCTCCCCGCGGACCTCCAGGCTCACGGGGCGACGGAGGCGGAGGGGGATGGCCCGGATGGTGCGGAGGTTGGTGGTCACGTCCTCCCCCGTCCGGCCGTCGCCCCGGGTGGCCCCCCGCACCAGGAGGCCTTCCTGGTAGGTGAGCGCCACCGCGAGCCCGTCGATCTTCAGCTCGGCCACGTATCCCGACGGCCGGCGGCCCAGAGCCCGCTCGAGGCGTGCCTCCCAGGCGGCCAGCTCCTCGGAGCGGTACGCGTTGTCCAGGGAGAGCAGGGGGATCCGGTGCGCCACGGGGACGAACCCCTGGGCGGGGGGCGCTCCCACCCGCTGGGTGGGCGAGTCGGGGGTGACCCACTCGGGGTGGCGGGCCTCCAGCTCCCGGAGCTCCTGCACGAGCAGGTCGTATTCGGCGTCGCTCACCTCGGGGTCGTCCAGGACGTGGTAGCGGTAGTTGTGGTGATCGATCAGGCGACGAAGCTCCTCGAGCCGCTCCCGCTCCCGGCTGGCCTGCTCCGTGGGCTCGGTGGCCACGGCACCTCACCTCCGCAGGTGACCTCATTCCATCCCTGACCCGGCCTTCCTGCGCTGCCGCCGGTTCTGGCTCCGGCGCCTGGCTCATATCCCTGTCCGTGGTTGGCCTGCGACGGGGGGCACGATATGTGGTCATCAGCCGGCGCCAGCTCCAGCGGCTCGCCCTCGTGATCCTGGCGGCCGCGGTCCTCGCGGCCGGCGCTCGGCAGGTCGCCACCCGCATCCGGCCCGCCTGGGTGCCCGCCGCCCCGCCGCCGGAGGTGACCTACTGGCCTGGCGCCCGGGAGGAAGGGCCGGCGCTGCGTGCCCGCGCGGCCATTCTCCTGGAGGGTTCCACCGGCACCATCCTCTATGCTCGCAACGAGCACCAGCAAAGGGCTCCCGCCAGCACCACCAAGATCGTCACGGCGCTCTTGGCGGTGGAGAGGGGCGGGCTCGACGAGCAGGTGCGGGTAAGCCCGGAAGCGGCCGGCACCCGGGGATCGAGCGCCTACCTGCGGGCCGGCCAGGAGCTTCCCCTCCTGGAACTGCTCCATGCCATGATGCTCCCCTCGGGCAACGACGCGGCCGTGGCCGTGGCCGAGCACGTCGCCGGCTCGGTGCCGTCCTTCGCCCGGCTGATGAATCAGCGGGTCCGGGAGCTGGGCGCCCGCAACAGCCTCTTCCAGAACCCCCACGGGCTCGACGCGGCCGGCCACTACACCACCGCCTACGACCTGGCCCTGATCACCCGTACGGCCATGCGGTACCCCGTCTTCGCCCGCATCGTCCAGACCCGGGAGCACCCAAGCGCCTGGGGCACCTGGAGCAACACCAACCGCCTCCTCTGGAGCTACGAGGGAACCGTGGGCGTCAAGACCGGCACCACCGGCAACGCCGGGAACTGCCTTGTGACCGCCGTCAACCGGGAGGGCCTGGAGCTGGTGAGCGTGGTCCTGGGCAGCCCCGATCGCTGGTCCGAGTCGGTCCGGCTCCTCGAATGGGGCTTCGACACCTTCCGGCGGCTCGAGCTGGCCAGCGCCCACGCCCCCCTGGTGGAAGCCGCCGCCCCCGGTACCGAGGAGGCCATCCCCCTGGCCTCACCCCAACCCGTGCAGCTCCTGGTGCGGAAGGACCAGGTGGACGACGTCCAACTCCGGGTGCGGCTCGCGCCCGTGCGGCTGCCCGTCCGCCGCTTCGAGCCTCTGGGGCAGGTGGATCTCCTCCTGGGCGACGAGGTCGTGCGAACCCTCCCCCTGGAGGCGGCCGCCAGCGTGGGTCAACCCTCGTGGTGGCACCTCCTGCTGGGCCGGTGACCGGGCGGGCGCCGCCCCCCCGAGCTCCTTAACCCGCCGGCTCCAGCGGGGCCAGGGACCGGACGAAGGTCCGCACGCCCTGGTCGGGGAAGGCGACCGTCACCTTCTCGTCGCGCCCCGCAGGCTCCACTCGCACCACGGTGCCCACGCCGAAGTGGCGGTGGCGCACCCGCTGGCCCGGCCGGAAGGCCTCCTCAGTCTCGCCTGCGGGAGGGTGCCCTCCGGACAGAGCCGCAGCCACCTCGCGCCCCCCCGGCGCCTCCCCCGCCCGCCGCCGGGCAGCAGCCCCCGGGCCCCCTGGGTGGTCACGTCCTGGCGGAGATGCTCGGGGATCTCTTCAATGAAGCGGCTCATGGGGTTGAAGCCCGTGGACCCGTAGAGCGTGCGCTGCCTGGCGCATGTGAGCACCAGCACCTGCTGCGCCCGCGTCATGCCCACGTAGGCCAGGCGCCGCTCCTCCTCGATCTCCCCCGGCTCCCACACGGCCCGGCTGTGGGGGAAGACCCCTTCCTCCAGGCCCACCAGGAAGACCACGGGGAACTCCAGGCCCTTGGCCGCGTGGAGGGTCATGAGGGTGACGCTCCCGCTCCGGCTATCGTAGGCGTCCACGTCCGAGACCAGCGCCACCTGCTCCAGGAACTCCGAAAGCTTCCCCGGCTGGCCGCCTTCCTGGTCGTCGAACTGCTGGGTCACCGTGAGGAACTCCTGCAGGTTCTGGATGCGGCTCTCCGCGTCGGGCCCGAACTCGGCCTGGAGCGCCTCCAGGTACCCCGACTCCTGCAGCACCCGGCCCACCAGGTCCGTGACGGTGAGCCGGCCCGCCTCGGCCCGGAGCCCCTCCAGGAGCGCGTGGAACTCGGCCAGGCGGCGGCGGTACTGCACCGACAGGCCCTCCACCCGCCCCGCCTGCCCCATGGCCTCGTAGAGGCTCATGGACTGGCCCAGCTCGTTCACCTGGGTACGGGCGAAGGCCTCCACCCGGCCCAGGGTCCCCTCGCCGATGCCCCGCCGGGGCACGTTCACGATCCGCTCCAGGCTCACCCGGTCCCGGGGGTTGGCCAGCACCCGCAGGTAGCCCAGCAGGTCCTTGATCTCCTTCCGGTCGTAGAAGCGCAGGCCCGCCACGATCCGGTACGGGAGCCCCCGCCGCACGAACTCCTCCTCGAAGGCGCGCGACTGGGCGTGGGTGCGGTAGAGCAGGGTGAACTCCCCGTACCCGCGCCCCCGCCGGTGCCCGAGCTCGATCGCGTCCGCGACGAAGGCGGCCTCGTGGCGCTCGTCCACGGCCTGGTAGACGTACACGGGGTCGCCCTCGGGGTGCTCGGTCCAGAGCCGCTTCTGGGGCCTGTCCAGGTTGTTGGCGATGACGTGGTTGGCCGATTCGAGGATGCGGGCCGTGGAGCGGTAGTTCTGCTCCATCAGGACCACCCGGGCGTCGGGGTAGTCCCGCTCGAACTCCAGGATGTTGCGGACGTCGGCGCCCCGCCAGCCGTAGATGGACTGGTCCGCGTCGCCCACCACGCACAGGTTCCGGTGCGCGGCGGCCAGCCGGTTCACCAGCAGGTACTGCGCGTGGTTGGTGTCCTGGTACTCGTCCACCAGGACGTGGCGGAAGCGCTCCTGGTAGCGGCGGAGCACCTCGGGGGACTCCTCCAGCATCCGGTTCGCCTGGAGGAGGAGGTCGTCGAAGTCGAGCGCGTTCGCCTCCTCCAGCCCCTGCTGGTAGAGACGGTAGACCTTCGCCACCTGCCTCTCCCAGGGGTCCGACGCCCGCTCCGCGTATGCCTCGGGCGCCGTCGTCTCGTTCTTGGCGGCGCTGATGGCGCCCAGGATCGAGCGCGGCTCGTAGCGCTTGGAGTCGATGTTCAGCTCCTTCATGACCCGGCGCACCAGCACGAGCTGGTCCGAACCGTCGAAGATGCCGAAATCGGGGCGGAGGCCGATGGCCCGGCCCGACTGGCGGAGCATACGCACGCAGGTGGCGTGGAAGGTGCCGATCCACGCCTGCTCCGCACGGGCGCCGATGAGCCGCTCGATGCGCTGGCGCATCTCGTTGGCCGCCTTGTTGGTGAAGGTCACGGCCAGGATGGCGTGGGCGGGCACGCCCCGGACCTCGATGAGGTAGGCGATGCGGTAGGTGAGCACCCGGGTCTTGCCGGATCCCGCCCCGGCCACGACCAAGAGCGGCCCATCCCCGTGCTCCACCGCCTCCCGCTGGCGCGGGTTCAACTCCTTGAGCCAGTCGGTCACCCTTCAAGCCCCCTGCCAAGCGTTGGCACGGCTTTCATTATAGATGGGCCGCCGGGGGATGTCACGCGGGCGCCCCGGGGCCTTCCCGATCGGGGACGTCCTCGGCCGGACCCACGATCCGCTGGGCCAGGTTGACCCGCAGGTCGATCTCCAGGTCGTGGCCCACCAGCCGGACCACGGGCCGGGCGGGGACGCCCTCGTTCAGTTGCACCACGAGGGCCCTCTCGCCCGTGTTCAAGCGCACCAGGGTGCCCACGGGGTAGGGGGCGACCCGGGCCAGGAAGGTACGGATCACGTCGGGGTCGAAGGTCTTGCCCGACTCCGCTTCCATGAGGGCCAAGACCTGGTACACGGGCCTGGCCGGGCGGTAGGCCCGATCGGTGGTCATGGCGTCGAAGACGTCCACCACGGCCACGATCCGGGCGAAGAGGTGGATCTTCTCGCCGGCCAGCCCCCGGGGGTAGCCGCTGCCGTTCCAGCGCTCGTGGTGCTGGTAGGCCACGTGGGCCGACCGCAGGTCGAACCCGGGGTTCTTGCGCAGGATCTCGAAGCCGTGGACCGTGTGCTGCTGCATCAGCCGGTACTCCTCGTCGGTGAGCTTCCCTGGCTTGTTCCAGACCGCGTCGGCGATCTTCACCTTCCCCACGTCGTGGAGGAGGGCGCCCACGGCCAGGGGCAGCAGGTCCTTCCGCTCCAGCCCCTGGTGGATCCCCAGGAGGCTCGCGGTCACGCCCACGCCCACCGAGTGGTTGAAGACGTAGTCCTGCATCGCCCGGATGTCGGCCAGCTCCAGCACCACGTTTCGGTTGGCCAGCACCTCTTCCAGCACCGAGACCACCGCCTGGGTGACCCGCTTCGTGTCCGCCAGGGTCGCGGCCAAACCCTTCCGCATCCGCTCCATGTACTGCTTCACCGAATGGTATGCCTCGCGGCGCACCCGCTCCGAGACCACCTCGGCGGCCTCCGCGGCGGCCGAGGCGGTGAGGGCGGCGTCCCCAGGATCGCGAACATAAAGGGTCTGGATGCCGAACTGAGCCAGGCGGTCCAGGACGTGGGGCGTCAGGACCACTCCAGGAGCCACCAGGGTGCGGCCCTCGGCGTACACCGGGCGCCCCAGCACCATGCCGGGCCGGACGTCCTTCAGCAAAAGGAGCCTCATGGCTCTCCCCCCATTCGTCCCCCAACCCCGGCGACCCCGTGCCAGCCACCGCCCCCTCGAAGGACCCAGGGGTGCGTGGTCCGGCTTCAGGAAACATGTACCGCTTTCCAGTTCGCCCTGCGCCCCCCGGCCCCTCCCGATCCTTCCAGCAGGTTCCATCGCTGCGATTGCGAAGGTATGCACAGGACCATGCACCCAGGGACACGGGGGTGGGCTTGTGCGCGTCGTGATTGCACCCGATTCCTTCAAGGGGAGCCTGGACGCGGCCGATGTGGCCGCCGCCCTGGCCCGAGGCATCGCCCGGGCGTGGCCCGGTGCGGAGGTGGTCTCCCTGCCGGTGGCCGACGGGGGTGAGGGCTGGGTGGACACCCTCGTGCACGCGTCGGGCGGGTCTTTCCTCACCCGCCGGGTGACGGGGCCGCTGGGCGAGCCCGTGGAGGCCCGCTACGGCCTCATCGGGCAGGGGAACCAGCGGGCGGCGGTCATCGAGATGGCCGCGGCCTCGGGGCTGCCCCTGGTCCCCCCCGACCGGAGGGATCCCCGGATCACCACCACCCGGGGAACGGGCGAGCTGATCCGGGACGCGCTGGCCCAGGGGGCCCGGCGCCTCCTGGTGGGCATCGGGGGCAGCGCCACCAACGACGGCGGCGCCGGCATGGCGGCCGCCCTCGGGGTCCGCTTACTGGACGACCGGGGCGCGGAGCTGCCGCCGGGCGGTGCGGCCCTGGCCCGCCTGGCCCGGGTGGACCTCGCGGGTCTCGAGCCTGGTCTGGCTCAGGTGGAGGTGGTGGTCGCCTGCGACGTGGACAACCCCCTCACCGGCGAACGGGGCGCCTCCGCGATCTATGGGCCCCAGAAGGGGGCTACCCCTGCCATCGTGCGGGAGCTGGACGCCGCGCTGGGCCACTTCGCCGATGTGGTGGAGGGCGCCCTGGGGCGCCGGCTGCGGGACGAGCCCGGAGCCGGCGCGGCGGGAGGCCTGGGCTTCGGCATGATGGCCTTTGCCGGTGCGAGGCTCCAACCCGGCATCGAGCTCGCCCTGGACACGCTCCAGGCCGACCGGCTCCTGGTGGGGGCGTCCCTGGTCCTCACGGCCGAAGGACGGCTGGATCGCCAGACCCTGCACGGCAAGGTCCCCCTGGGGGTGGCCCGCCGGGCCCGGAAGCACGGGGTGCCGGTGGTCGCCCTGGGCGGCGGGGTGGAGCCCCTGCCCGTCGAGATGCTGGAGGCCCTGCGGGCCTCCGGCATCGAGGCGGTGGTGCCCACTTTGGAGGAACCTTGTAGCTTGGAGGAGGCGATGGACCCGGAGAAGACCCGGAAACGCCTGGAACGGGCGGGCGAACGGGTTGCCCGCCTGATCGGCATCGGCCACGCGCAGCGCGCGGGGCCCTGAAGATCGACGAGGAGGGAAGAGGACGATGGTACAAGGCGCGTGGCTGCTCGTGATCCTCGCGGCGGCGATCGCGTTCATCATCTGGGGCACGGCCAGCCTCCGGCTTCATGCGTTCCTGGTTCTCCTGCTGGCCGCCTACGGCGTCGGGCTGGTGGCGGGGATGCCCGCGGCCGACGTGATCGGCGCCATCACCGCGGGCTTCGGCGGGACGATGGGGGCCATCGGCATCGTCATCGCCGCCGGCACCATCATCGGCTTCGTGCTGGAGCGGAACGGCGGGGCGCGGGTGATGGCCGAGTCGGTGCTGAAGGTGCTGGGCGAGGCCCGCTCGGCCCTGGCCATGGCGGTGACCGGGGCGATCGTCTCGATCCCCGTCTTCTGCGACTCGGGGTTCGTCATCCTCTCGCCCCTGAACCGCTCGCTGGCGGCCCGGGCCAAGAAGTCGATGGCCCTCTACGCGGTGGCGCTCAGCATGGGACTCTACGCGACCCACGTCTTCGTGCCGCCGACGCCCGGCCCCATCGCGGCGGCGGGCACCCTGAACGCGGACCTGGGCACGGTGATCCTCCTGGGGCTGGTGGTCACCATCCCGGTGGTGGCGGTCACCTACTGGTTCGCCACCTTCATGGGCCGGCGGGTTCAGATCGATCCTGTGGAGGCGCCTCTGGCCGAGGCGGCCGCGACCGCCGAGCCGCAGCACCGGCCGTCGGTGCTGGCCTCCTTCGCCCCCATCGCGGTGCCGGTGATCCTCATCGCCCTCAAGTCGGTGGCGGACTATCCCACCCACCCCCTGGGCACGGGAAACCTGGCCGGCTTCTTCAGCTTCATCGGCCACCCCATCTCGGCGCTGCTCCTGGGCGTCTTCCTGGCCTTCTGGGCCTCGGGGCGGTTCGATGAGAAGGTGATCCGCGACTGGGCGGGCGAGGGCCTGAAGAACGCAGGGAACATCGTGCTCATCACGGGCGCGGGCGGCGCGCTGGGCAAGGTGCTGCAGACCACGCCCATCGCCGACTATCTGGGATCGAGCCTCGCGACCTTCAGCCTGGGCATCTTCCTGCCCTTCCTGATCGCCGCGGCGCTCAAGACGGCCCAGGGCTCCTCCACCGTGGCCATCATCACCACCGCGGCCATCGTCTCGCCGCTCTTGCCCGCGATGGGGCTGGCCGGCGGCTTCGGCCCGGCGTTGGTGGTGCTGGCCATCGGGGCGGGCTCCATGACCGTCTCCCACGCCAACGACTCCTACTTCTGGGTCGTCTCCCAGTTCTCGGGGATGAACGTGGCCCAGGCGTACCAGCTCCAGACCATCTCCAGCGGCGTCGCGGGAGTGGCCGGGATCCTCTCTGTCTGGGTCCTCAGCCTCTTCCTGGTCTGAGCGGGCGACCCGCGGGGAGGGTGAGCCTCCCCGGCAGCGACCGGCTTTCGTACCGGCCGGCGGCGGGCCTCGGGCCTGCCGCCGGCGCATCCTTTCGGGCCATGAGCCCCCGCGGCCGTCTGTGCCCCCCTCTGCCCCCCAACGGAGGTCCTTTCCCCCATCCTTTCCCGGCAGGAACCGCGCGCAGGCGCAGGAAAGGCTGCCACCGACCGGTAACCACCCTGTAGCAAGGGATCGGTCTCGTGCTGGGAGAGATCTCGGCGTTCGCACCCAAGGAGGGCGTTTCATGCTGATGTCGCCACGGGAGGCACGTCCGCGCCCGGCCCGACTGCCCCGTCGCCGGGCACCTCGTCCTGCCCCCGTCTTCCTTGCACTGCTGGCGTTCCTGCTCGCCGCGCCGGCCCTCTCGCAACCGGCGGCCGCCGCGGCCCGCTTCACCCTCGAGACGGATCACTTCTACGTCCACTTCGACGAAGGCTACGAGGCCCTGGCCCGGGAGGCGGCCGCCGTGGCCGAGCAGGTCCACCGGGAGCTGGCCCCCCGGGTGGGCCACGTCCCTTCGGAGAAGACGCACCTCATCCTCCTCGACGCCACCGACATGGCCAACGGCTACACGGACCCCATGCTCTACCCCAAGGTCGTCGTCTTCCCCGTCTACCCCACCTTCTTCAGCCCTTACGGGTCGGGCATCAGCCCCCGGCTCCACCAGTGGATGCGCTTCGTGATCCTGCACGAGTACGCCCACGCGCTTCACCTGGACATGAACGAGGGGGTGGGGAAGGCGCTGGCCACCCTCTTCGGCCGGGTTCCTCTCCTCACCACCCCGATGCTGGACGAGAGCTACGCCTTCATAGAGGGCTTCGCCACCTACCAGGAGACCATCGCCGACCTCGGCGGCCGGGGCCGGGACCCCTACTACGCCATGTTCCTGCGCGCGATGGTACTGGACGACGACGTGCTCCGCCTGGACCAGATCCTGGGCCACTACCCGCTGGAGCGGTGGAAGCCCGGCGCGAACGTCTACCTCTACGGCTACGCGCTCTGGGAGTCCATGGCAGATCGGTACGGGGACGACGTCCTGGAACGCTTCAACCGCGTCTTCGCCCGCACCCGCTCCCTGGATGCGACCTTCAAGGAGGTCCTGGGCACTACCCCCGAGCGCTTCTACCAGGACTGGGAGGCCCGCCTCACCCGGACCTACCGCGCCCAGATCCTGGAGCTGCAGGCCGAGGGAACCACCCCGGCGCAGCCCCTGGGCGGTCGCGGGTACGTCCCCGAGTCGCCGGTGGCCTCCCCCGACGGGCGCCGGGTCGCGTACGTGACCGTCAACGGCCCCGTCGCCCCGGCCCTCCGCCTGCTGGAGCTCCGGCCCGGCGCGCCCCGGGATCGGCAGCTCCTGGCCGGGGTCCCGCTGGGCCCGGTCGCCTGGTCCCCGGACGGAAAGACCCTCTACTATGCCCGGGTGGATGTGGAGGACGGGCGCACCCTCACGGACCTCTATGCCTACGACCTCTCCACGGGCCGGGAGCAGCGCCTCACCCGGGGCCTGAGGGCCTTCGGCCCCGCCCCTTCCCCCGACGGTCGCCGGCTGGTCTTCACCAGCCGCGACGCGCTGGCCACCCGCCTGCTGGAACTGGACCTGGTAGCCTCCCCGCCCGCGGGCCCCGACAGCCCCGCCCTGCGGGAAGTCGCTCCAGCTGAGGGAGAGCGCCAGCTCCTGGCCTCGGGCTGGGCCCCCGACGGGAGCTGGATCCTGGTGACCAGCCACGAGACCGGCGGCGGTTCGGACCTGCTGCGGCTCGACCCGGCCTCGGGGCAACTCGAGCCCCTGGTGGTGGGAAGCCGCGCCCGCGGCGGGGCCGGGGTGGTTCACGAGAACGCCCAGTTCACCCCCGACGGCCGCTTCATCCTCTTCGACTCGGACCGCTCCGGCGTGTACGCGCTCTACGCCTACGAGCCCGCTTCGGGGCGGACCTTCCAGGTCGCCCGAACCCTCACGGGCCTTTTCGACCCCACCTTGGTCCGGGACGACGTGGGCCCCTCGCTGGTAGCCATGGAATACACCTCGCGCGGATACCGGTTGAGCCGCCTCCCTTATGATCCGTCCCGATGGCAGCCGGTCGATCCGGCGGCGCCCCGGGTCGCGGTGTCCCTGAGCCCGGCGGCCCTGTCCTCAGACCCCACCGGAGACGCCTCCGCCCGCCCGGCCTCCCGCGCCGCTTCGGCTGCTGGGGCGGAGTCCGTCCAGGGGGAGGTCCGGCCCTACAGCCCCTGGAGCTCGCTCCGGCCCCGGTTCTGGCTGCCGCTGATGGGCATGGACGAAGCGGGGCCCCAGCCGGGCGCCCTCACCTTCGGCTACGACGCCTACCAGGAGCACGCCTACACGCTGATGGCCGGCTACGGCATCACCAGCGGCCGTCCCACCTTCCTGGCGGACTACGCGGGACCCCTCTGGGGAAGCCGGCAGGCGTTCTGGGGCATCGGGGGCGGCCAGCAGACGCTGCTGGACCCCGACGGCACCCAGGGCACCGTGCGGCGCGACCTGTACCTCGACGCCGGCTACTCCTGGCCCGGCATCGTGGCCGCCACCTCGTTTTCGGCCCGGGCCGAGATCTGGGAGGAGCAGCCGGTCTCGAGCGGCGGCGCGCCAGGCCCGATGGAGCCGGGGCAGGCGCTGACCGTGGGGGTGAACCGCCTGCGGACCTGGCCGGTGGACGCCCGGTCCTTCGACCTGGAGAGCGGTCTCACGATGACGGGTTTGCGCACAGGGGCAGGCTGGAACCGGCAGGGGGTTCTCGCCACCCTGCGGGAAAAGGCCGCGCTCCGCTGGAACCTGGGCCGCCAGAGCGTGGACGCGGACCTGGCCCTGGGCACCTCGACCCTCAGCGACGGCTTCACGGTGGGCGCCTCCTCGGACTGGCTCCGGGGGACGGACGGCGCCTGGACCCTGAACGCCGCCGGGCCCGCGCTCGAGGGGCGCCACGCGGCCCGGTTCACCGTGGGGCTCAACGGCCAGCTCCTGCGCATCACCCGGGGGATGGGCACCTCGCAGCTCTTCTTCGACGACGTGGGCGGGCGGCTCTACCTGGAGGGCGGCGCGGCGTGGGCGTCGCTCGACGGGGCTCCGCAGGCCCGATACGGGATCGGGGCCGAGACCAGCCTCACCGCGTACGTGCAGTACGCGATCCCCCTGACCCTCTCGGTGGGCGTGGCGGTGCCGGTGAACACCCCGGACGCCTCGACCTCCGTCTACCTGCGGCTCGACGTGTCGGACCTGCTGGGAGCAGCCGGGAGGCTCCTCCAGGGGACGCGGCCGGGCGGGCCGTCGATCCTGGGGGCCAGCCCCCAGGGCCGCTGACCGGCGGTCGGAGCAGGGCCTTCCTTCACACGGGGCGCGGCGGCCGCGGCGGGCGATCCGGCCGGTGCCGCCGCGTCAGCTCCTCCTCGACCTGCGAGAGGTCGATGCCGCGCTCGGCCATGAGCACGGCCAGGTGGTAGAGGAGGTCCCCCACCTCGCCTACCAGAGCGGTCTCGTCCCCGTTCTTGGCGGCCACCACCACCTCGGTCGTCTCCTCGCCCAGCTTCTTCAGGATCTTGTCCAGGCCCTGGTCGAAGAGGTAGCGGGTGTAGGAGCCCGCCCGGGGATGGTCCCTGCGGTGGCGCACCAGCTCCAGGAGCCGCTCGAAGGTGACGGAGGCGGGCCCGGCCGCCCCGGCGCCGGCCAGAGCGCCGGGTGCGGGGGCTGGCGGGGCGCCCCAGCCGGCTCCGGCAAGGGGAGCTTCTTCCGGCGCAGGGGGTGCGCCCGCCTCCGGAGCGCCCCCCAGCGGGTTGTGGAAGCAGCTCCAGGTCCCCTCGTGGCAGGCGCCGCTCCCTTCCTGCTCCACCCGCACCAGGAGGGCGTCGCCGTCGCAGTCGGCCACCAGCTCCACCACCCGCTGGCGGTTGCCCGAGGTGGCCCCCTTGGGCCAGAGTTCCTGGCGGGAGCGGCTCCAGAACCAGGTGGTCCCCGTGGTCAGGGTGCGCTCCAGCGCCTCCCGGTTCATGTAGGCCAGCATCAGGAGCGAGCGGTCCTCCCCGGCGGACTGGACCACCGCCGGGATGAGCCCGTCGGGCCCGAACCGGAGGCGTACCCAGTCGATGGGGGCGGCCGGGAGGCGTACGGGCAGCCCGGCCGCGGCCAGGTGTGCCTTGGCCTCGGCCACGGTGTGACGCCCGTCGTGGAAGATGGAGGCGGCCAAGGCCGCGTCCGCCTCACCCTCCTGCAGCACCGCCCGCAGGTGGTCCAGGTTCCCGGCACCCCCCGAGGCGATGACCGGGATCCGCACCGCTTGGGCCACGGCCCGGGTCAGCTCCAGGTCGTAGCCCGCCTGGGTGCCGTCGGCGTCCATGCTGGTGAGCAGGATCTCGCCTGCCCCCAGGGCTTCCACCCGTCGAGCCCACTCGAGCGCGTCCCACCCCGCGGGCCGGCGACCGCCGTGGGTGAAGACCTCCCAGCGGGGAACCGCTCCAGGGGCGGCCCCCGGCTCGGCCGCCAGCCGCCGGGCGTCGATGGCCACCACGATGCACTGGCTGCCGAAGCGCTCGGCGGCCCGTCGCACCAGGGACGGATCCTGAACCGCCGCCGTGTTGAGCGAGACCTTGTCGGCCCCTGCGAGCAGGAGCTCCCGGATCGCCTCCACGTCCGAAATCCCGCCCCCCACCGTGAAGGGGATGGTGAGGTGCTGGGCCACGGCCCGCACCCAGTCGAGGCGGGTCGCCCGGGCCTCGTGGGAGGCGGAAATGTCCAGGAAGACCAGCTCGTCGGCCCCGGCCTGGTCGTAGCGGACGGCGAGCTCCACAGGGTCCCCCGCGTCCCGCAGGTTGACGAAGTGGACGCCCTTCACCACCCGGCCGTCGCGCACGTCCAGGCAGGGAATCACCCGCTTAGCCAGCACCGGCTGCCACCTCCAGCGCCTCCTCCAGGGTGAAGCGCTCCTCGTAGAGGGCCCGGCCCACGATGGCGCCCGCGAGCCCCTGGGGCTCCAGGTCCCGCAGGCGGCGCAGGTGGTCCAGGTGGCCTACCCCACCCGCGGCCAGCACGGGTACGCCCAGGCCCAGGAAGGGGCGAAGGGCGTCCAGGTCCGGCCCCGCCAGGGTGCCGTCCCGGCCCACGGCGGTCACCACCAGCCCGCCCGCGCCCTGCTCCGCCGCCCGCTGGGCCGTGACCGCCACGCCGGCGCCGTCCTCCTCCTCCCAGCCCGCCACGGCCAGGCGACCGTCGCGCAGGTCCAGGGAGACCCACGCACGGCCGCCCTCGGCCCTAAGGATGCGCTCGGCCTCGCCGGGGTCACGCACCACCACCGTGCCCAGGATCACCCGGTCCACCCCCAGGGCGTGGGCGGCCTCCACCGCCTCCAGGCTCCGCAGGCCCCCGCCAAGCTGGACGGGGACGGGCACCGCCCGGCAGACCTCGGCCACCGCTCGGGCGTTGGGGGTGAGCCCGCCTGCACCCTCGGGTGCGCGCCCAGAGGGCACCCGGGCGCGGGCCCCATCCAGGTCCACCAGGTGGATCCGCCGGGCGCCGGCGGCCACCCACCGGCGGGCGGCCTCGACAGGGTCCAGCGGGTAGCGGTGCTCGCGGTCGAAGACGCCCTGCTCCAGACGCACCACCCGGCCCTCCCGGAGGTCCACCGCGGGGATCAGTTCCACGGCCGGTCGCCTCCCGCGGATCCAGCCCCGGAACCCGGCGGCGGTGCGTTGACCAGAGCTTCCCTGGAGGAGACCGGCGCGGGCGCGCCCGTCTCGACCCAACGCACGAAGTTGGCCAGGAGCCGCAGCCCCGCCGCGCCGCTCTTCTCGGGGTGGAACTGGACCGCGGCCAAGCGGCCTCGCCCGGCCGCGGAGGTGAAGCGCTCGCCGTACTCGGTCCGCGCCAGCGCGTCCTCGGCGCGATCGGGCCGCACGTAGTAGGAGTGAACGAAGTAGAAGAACTCGCCTGGCGGGATGCCTTCCCAGAGGGGGTGGAGCCGGGCCGGCTCCACCTGGTTCCAGCCCATCTGGGGAACCTTCAAGCCCGGGGCGAAGCGCACCACCCGGCCGGGCAAGATGCCGAGCCCCCGGGGCTCCTCCCGGCCGAAGCGTTCCTCGCTCGCGTCGAAGAGGAGCTGGAGCCCCAGGCAGATGCCCAGCAGGGGCCGGTCCGCAGCGACCCAGGCCCGGAGCGCCTCCACCCAGCCCTGCTCGGCCAGGCGGGCCATCGCCTCCCCGAAGGCGCCGTCGCCGGGCAGCACCAGGGCGGCGTAGCGGCGCTCCAGGTCCTCGCCCCGCCCCGGACGGTCCACCAGCTCCGCCTGGGCTCCGGCCCGGGCCAGCCCCCGCAGGACACTTCCCAGGTTGCTCATGCCGTAGTCCACCACGCCGATCACGGCCTGGGAACCTCCCCGGGCGGCGCCGCCGGGCTCCCCGTGGGTCCCGGCGCGCTGGCCTCGTCCAACAGCCGCCCCTTGGTGGAGGGCACCCCCTGGACCCTGGGATCGAGCGCCGTCGCCTGGTCCAGCGCCCGGGCCACCGCCTTGAAGGCGGCCTCCACCACGTGGTGGTCGTTCTCTCCCTCCAGCTGGTGCACGTGCAGGGTCAGGGCGCCCCGGGTGGCCAGGGCCCGGAAGAACTCGGAAACGAGCTGCACGTCCATGGTTCCCAGGCGGGGTCCGGCCAGCTGGAGGCGGCAGACCAGGTACGGCCGCCCCGACAGGTCCACCGACGCCCGCACCAGTGCTTCGTCCATGGGCACGGTGGCCTCGCCGAAACGCCGGACGCCCCGCCCTTCGCCCAGGGCCCGCCGGAACGCCTCGCCCAGGCAGAGCCCCACGTCCTCCACGGTGTGGTGGGCGTCCACTTGGAGGTCACCCCGGGCCTCCACGGCCAGGTCGAAGAGGCCGTGGCGGGCGAAGCTCTCCAGCATGTGGTCCAGGAAGCCCACGCCTGTCTGCACCGTGGCGTCGCCGTGTCCGTCCAGGGTCAGCGTCACCCGCACCTGGGTCTCCCGCGTGGAGCGCTCGTAGCGGGCCTGGCGGGCGCCGGGCGCGCCCGCAGCGAAATCGCCGCCGCTCATGCTTCGCCCTCCTTCCCTGGGGCCGGGCCCTCGTCGGCCCCGCCCGGCCCGCCGGCTTCCAGGCGGATCTCCACCGCCCGGGCGTGGGCCTCCAGCCCTTCCGCCCGGGCCATGCGCACCGCGGCGGGCCCATCCCGCCGCAGCGCCTCGTCGCTGTACCCGATGAGGCTCGAGCGGATCAGGAAGGTCTCGACGCTCAGGCCCGAGCTGAAGCGTGCGGCGCCGTTGGTGGGCAGGATGTGGTCCGGGCCGGCCAGGTAGTCGCCCAGGGGCTCGCTGGCCGCATGGCCCAGGAAGATCGCGCCGGCGGCGCCCACCCGGCCCACCCAGCGCCAGGGATCCTCCACCGCCAGCTCCAGGTGCTCAGGCGCCAGCCGCCCCGCCCAGGCCACCGCCTCCGCCAGGTCCCGGCAGAGGAGGGCCTTGCCCCATCGCTCCAGCGAACGGCGGGCCACCCCGTCGCCTTGCGGGTCCAGCCGCTGGAGCTGGCGGGCCAGGGCAGCCTCCACCGCCTGGAGCAGCCCCTCGCTGGCCGTCACCAGCACCGCCGAGGCGTCGGGATCGTGCTCGGCCTGGGCCAGCAGGTCCGCGGCCACCCACTCGGGGTTCGCGGTCGCGTCGGCCACCACCAGCACCTCGCTGGGGCCGGGGAGTCCGTCGATCCCCACCTGGCCGAAGACCTCCCGCTTGGCCAGGGTGACGAAGAGGTTGCCGGGTCCCACGATCTTCTCCACGGGCTCCAGAACCCCTTCCAGCCCGTAAGCCAGGGCAGCCACCGCCTGGGCTCCCCCCGCCCGCAACACCCGGGCCACACCCGCTTCGGCCGCGGCCGCCAGGATCGCGGGGGGCACGGAGCCGTCGCGGCGCGGGGGCGTGGCCACCACGACCTCGCCCACGCCGGCCACCCGGGCGGGGACCGCCCCCATCAGGAGGCTCGAGAAGAGGGGAGCCCGGCCGCCCGGCACGTAGAGGCCCACCCGGCGCAGGGGGCGCACCTCCTGGCCGAGCACCAGCCCGTCTGAGTCCACCCGGTGCCAGGCGTGGGGCACCGGCTCCGCACGATGGAAGGCCTCGATCCGCTCCCGGGCCCGCCGGATGCTGGCCAGAAGGGCGGGGTCCACCCGCTCCCGGGCGGCCTCCATCTCTTCGGGCCCTACCCAGAGGTCCTCGGCACCCAGCGCCGCGCCGTCCAGAGTCCGGGTCCAGCGCAGGAGGGCCGGCACGCCGCCCTCGCGCACCGAGGCCAGGATCTCCCGCACCCCTTCCAGGGCGGTGAGCGGCCGCCCGAAGAGGGTCTCGGCGCCCGGAAGCTCCTGCCGGGCCAGCACGTCCAAAGGCGGGCGCCGAAGCGAGGCCAGGATCGCCTCGGGCGTCGCGTTCCGGGTTTCCCAGCGTTCCAAGTGGCTCACGGGGTGCCCCCTCCTTCGTTCGCCGCGGCAAGCAGGCGGTCGAGCCAGGGTGCCAGCGCCTCCTCCCGCAGGCGCAGGCGCACGGGGTTGGCGATGAGGCGGGCGCTGCTCCGGGCCACCTCGGCGATGACCCGCAGGCGGTTCTCTTCCAGGGTCCGGCCCGTCTGGGTCAGGTCGAGGATCGCCTCGGCCAGCCCCATGGCCGGGGCAAGCTCGATGGAACCCTTGAGCGTCACCAGCTCGATGGAGAGCCCCTGCTCCTGGAAGAAGCGCTCGGCGACCCGGGGGTACTTGGTGGCCACCCGGGAGTGGAAGTCCAGCTCGTCCACCTCCTGGATGGCGGAACTCCCGGGGACGGCCACCACCAGCCGGCAGGCGCCGAAGCCCAGGTCGGCCAGCTCGGCCACCGAAGGCTCCTGCTCCAGGAGCACGTCCTTGCCCACCAGGCCCACGTCGGCCGCGCCGTACTCCACGTAGGTGGGCACGTCCGAAGGGCGCACCAGCAGGTACCGCCAACCCCCTTCCTCCACCAGCAGGCGCCGGTCCGAGCCGTTCAAGGGCGGCAGCGGGAAGCCCGCCCGTCCCAGGAGCGGGAGGGCCTCGTCCAGGAGCCGTCCCTTGGGGAGCGCCAGGGTCAGGGGCCGGGTCCGCAGGTGGGCAGTCCGAGCGTTCGCGCCACCGGGCGGCGCCTCACCGGTCACGGGCAGCCACCTCCTCCGCCGGGCCGCCGAGCTCCCGGGCGAGCCACGCCTCGACGGGCAGCACCTCCACCCGGGCCCCCCGGAACCGTTCGGCCGCGGGCGCCTGCACGTCCGGGTGCTCCAGGCGGACGGCGCCCGGGTGAGGGTCCAGGAGGCGGGCCCAGAGGCGGGCTTGTCGCCGGCCGGCGTAGATCCTGAGGGCCGCCTCGGTGCGGCGGGCCACCTCCACCTCCACCGCGTGGCCGCCCTCTCGCAGCCGGGCGGCCACGGCCAGCGCCTCTTCCCGCCGGACGGGGTCGAAGGTGACCAGCACGGGTCCCGGCGGGGCGACGGCCGGCCACGCGCCCTGCCGCTCCAGGGCCAGCAGCAGCCGCTCGAGCCCGAGGGCGAAGCCGGTGGCCGGCACGGTCCGGCCGAAACGGCCCACCAGCTCGTCGTAGCGGCCCCCGCTCACCAGCAGGTAGCCCACGTCCTCCACCAGGCCCTCCAGCACCATGCCCGTGTAGTAACTCATGTCGCGCAGCATGGCCAGGTCCAGGCGCACCCGTCCCTGCACCCCGTGGGGGTCCAGGAGCCGCCACACCTCCGACAGGTTCTCCAGGGCCGCCTCGGCCCGAGGGGTGGCGGCCAGGCCCGCCGCCTCGTTCAGAACGTCCCCCCCGCCCCGGAGGGTGGGCAGCGCGAGCAGTCGCTCCCGGGCGCCGGCCGGCAGGGGGGCCTCGGCCACCTGGCGCCGGTAGGCCACGTAGTCGCGCCGGCGCAAGGCCTCCCGGAGCCCCCGCTCCTGGTCAGGGCCCAGGGCGAACCCCTCCAGCACCCCCCGGACGAAGTCCACGTGGCCCACCTCCAGCCGGAAGCCCTGGAGGCCCAGGGTCTCCAGCAGCCGCACCGCCAGCGCCACCACCTCCGCGTCCGCCTCGGGAAACCGGCTTCCCAGGAGCTCGATCCCGGCCTGGCGGAACTCGCGGCTCCGCCCTGCCTGGGGCTCCTCGTAGCGAAAGACGTCCTCCACGTAGCAGAGGCGGAGCGGCAGGGGCGCCCGCCGGAGGCGGCCGGCCACCAGGCGGGCGATGGGCGTGGTCATGTCGGCCCGCAGGGCGAGGGCGTTCCCTTCGCGGTCGAAAAAGCGGAAGAGCCGCTGGTGCCAGGCGGCCAGGTCGTCGCGCGGGGCCGCCCGCAGGAGCACGTCCTCGTATTCATACGAAGGGGTTCGCACGGGGTCGTAGCCCCAGCAGGCAAAGACCTGGGCCACCCGGTCTTCCAGCTCCGACAGGCGTCGAACCTCGCCGGGCAGCAGGTCCCGAACGCCCCGGGGCGTCCCGGGCCGGTTGAGCGCCTTCTCCTCGTTCCCCATGGATGCTACTCCCACTCGATGGTGCCGGGCGGCTTGGAGGTGATGTCGTAGACCACCCGGTTCACCTCGGCGATCTCGCCCGTGATGCGGCTCGCCATGCGCTCCAGCACCGGGTGAGGCAGGCGGGCCCAATCGGCGGTCATGCCGTCCACGCTGGTGACCGCCCGCACCGCCACCAGGTACCCGTAGGTGCGGCCGTCGCCCATCACCCCCACGGTGCGCAGCGGCGTGAGGACGGCGAAGGCCTGCCAGACCTCATCGTGGAGCCCGGCACGCTCCAGCTCCTCCCGGACGATGGCGTCGGCCCGTCGGACGATCTGGAGGCTCTGGGGCTCCACCGGCCCCAGGATCCGCACCGCCAGCCCCGGCCCCGGGAAGGGGTGCCGCCCGATGAGCCGCTGGGGCAGGCCCAGCTCCCGGGCCAGCTCGCGCACCTCGTCCTTGAAGAGCTCCCGCAGCGGCTCCACCAGCTCCATGGCCATGTCGGCCGGGAGGCCCCCCACGTTGTGGTGGCTCTTGATCACCGAGGCCGCCGGCGCCGGCCCCCCCGCCTGGCCGGGGTCGCCGCTCTCGATGACGTCGGGGTAGAGGGTGCCCTGGGCCAGGAAACGGACGGGTCCCAGCTTCCGGGCCTCCTCCTCGAAGACGCGGATGAACGCGTTCCCGATGCGCCGCCGCTTCTCCTCGGGGTCCACCACGCCCTCCAGGCCGGCCAGGAAGCGTTCCCGGGCATCCACCACCACCAGCCGGTCGCCGAGGAAGGCGAAGGCCTCCCGGACCTCCTCCACCTCACCCTCGCGCAGCAGGCCGTGGTCCACGAAGATGCAGGTGAGCCGGTCGCCCACGGCCCGATCGAGCAGGGCTGCGGTGACGCTCGAATCCACCCCGCCGCTCAGCCCCAGTACCACACGCTCTTGCCCGATGCGCCTGCGCAGCGCCTCCACCTGGTTCTCCAGGAAGGTGCTCATCTGCCAGAGGCCGTGCACGCCGCACACCCGGTAGAGGAAGTTCCGGATCACGGCCGTCCCCTGGGGCGTGTGGCTCACCTCGGGGTGGAACTGGACCCCGTAGAGGGGCCGCTCCCGGTGGCGGACGGCCGCGACGGGGGCCGCCTCGGTGGAGGCGATCACCTCGAACCCCTGGGGCGGCTCCACCACGTGGTCGCCGTGGCTCATCCAGACCTCCAGCGGCCCCGACGCCTCCAGGCCCGCGAAGAGGTCGCTCCAGTCCCGCACCTCCAGCTTCCGCCCGCCGTACTCCCGCTGCCCCGCCGCCTCCACCCGCCCCCCGAACTGGTAGGCCATCACCTGGAGGCCGTAGCAGATCCCCAGGATGGGCACACCCGAGCGATAGAGCTCGGGGTCGGGCCGTGGGGCCCCAGGCGCGTAGACACTGGCCGGCCCGCCCGAGAAGATGATGCCCCTGGGGTTGCGGGCCAGCACCTCCGCGGCCGGGGTCGCGGCGGGCAGCACCTCGCAGTAGACGTGGGCCTCCCGCACACGCCGGGCGATGAGCTGCCGGTACTGGGCGCCGAAGTCCAGGACGACGATGCGCTCCTCGCGGGCGTCGGCGACGGGGCGGGCTCCCGGCGTGACGGCGGCGGCCGCCTGCGCCTCGGCGGAAGACCGGGGCGTCACCGGCGGGCCTCCGAGTAGACCCCAGGGCGGAGGATGCCCACGTAGGGAAGGTTCCGGTACTTCTCGGCGTAGTCCAGGCCGTAGCCCACCACGAAGGCATCGGGGATGGTGAAACCAGTGTAGCGCACGGGGAGCTCCACCTGCCTGGGAACCTGCTTGTCCAGGAGCACGCAGATCTCCAGCGAGTTGGGTCGCCGGGAGCGCAGGTTCTCCAGGAGGTAGGCCAGGGTGAGGCCCGAGTCGATGATGTCCTCCACGATCAGGACGTCCTTCCCCTCGATGGGGTCGTCCAGGTCTTTGAGGATGCGCACCACACCGCTGCTGTGCGCCTCGTTGCCGTAGCTCGAGATGGCCATGAAGTCGATGGTGACGGGAACCCGGATGGCGCGCAGCAGGTCGGCGACGAAGAGGACCGCGCCCCGCAGGATGCAGATGAGGGCCAGCGGGCGGCCTGCGTAGTCCCGGCTGATCTGCTCACCGAGCTCGGCCACCCGGCGGGCGATCTGCTGCTCGTCGATCAGGATCTCCTGGATGTCCGGATCCAAGCCGATCCCTCCAAAAAGGTTGCTCCCATTCTAGCACAGGGGCGAAGGGCGGGCAACGAAGCGAGACGTCGGGGCGCGGCGCAGGCTCGGAGAAGGGCGGCCCGCCCTTCGTGCGGGCAGGAGATAGGACCAGCGGCGAATCGCGGCGACCGGCAGGGGACATGGCGCCGACGGCGAATCGGCTATGGGTGTACGGCGCCCTTCCGCGGGGAGGGTGCGCAGAGACGGCCCTGAGCGGCGTATGGCGGTGGTGAGCGTGATGACCTTCATCAACTTGCGGGACTATGCCGGCGATGGCGGCGCGCCCACGGAGGGACCGGTGGGCCGGTTCGCCGAGTACCTGGGACGGATCGTGGCCGCCGGCCTGGCCTACCCCGCGGGGCCCACGATCCCCACGGCCATCCGCTGCCGGCGCCGGCCGGGGCACCGCCGCTGCTCAGGCTACCTCGACGTGACCCGCCTGGACATCCCGCGCGAGATCCGCTGGCAGTGCCCCGAGTGCGGGGATCAGGGCGTCATCCGCGACTGGCAGGGAACCCCCTGGGATAGGCGCTTCCCCCAGCACCCCCTGCCCGAGGAAGCCTCCTTCTGGCTCGTGGTCGACGACGAGGAGATCCAGGCGCTGGCCCGGCTGATCCCCGACATGGCCCGGGAGGGCGCCCGGATGGTGGCCGCCGGCCTTCGCACGCCCGAAGGGATCACCCTCGCGGGCGACGTGGAGGCGTTCATGGCCGTGGCCGACGCGATCCGCCTGGCCCTCCTGGACGGCTCCTCCTCCGCCACCCGGCGGCTCCTGGTAGGCCTTCTCGAGCGGCTCGCCATGGTCGTGGCCGACAGCGACTGGAGCTGACCCGCCCGGCCGCACGTCAGTAGTAGGCGACGGCCACCGCACCCGGCCCCCCGTAGGTTCCGAGGACCGGGGAGAGGCCGGCGAGGATGGCCTCCTTCGGCTGCACCCGTTCCACCACGGTTGCCAGAAGGCTGCGGCCCTCCTCGAGGGCGTCACCGTGCATCACCGCCAGGTGGCCCTCGCCGGTCCGGAGCTCCTCCACCACCCGCTCCGCGACGAACTCGAGGGCGCGGCGCCAGGTGCGCTGCCGTGTCACCGGCACCACCACGCCATCGTCCACGGTCACCACCGGTTTCATCTGGAGGAGCGTTCCCGCCCAGGCCGCCGCCTTGCCGATGCGTCCACCCCTTCGGAGGTACTCCAGGGTGGGAATGGCCGCGAGGATCCGGGCCCGGTTCAGCACCCGGCGGGCTTCCGCGAGGACCTCGTCCAGGCTGGCGGCGGCCCGGGCCGCCCGCGCCGCCGCCAGGGCGGCGAAGCCCTGGGCCATGATGCCGGTGCGGGTGTCGATCACCTCCACCACCCGTTCGGTCCACTGCCGGGCCGCCTGGACGGCCGACTGGAAGGTCCCGCTCAGCTCGCTGCTCAGGGTGAGGACCACGATGCCGGTGGCGCCTTTGCCCGCCAGGCGCTCGAAGGTGCGGGCGAAGTCGCCGGGGGTGGGTTGCGCCGTGGTGGGCAGGCGGTCGGTGGTGCGCAACTGGCTGAAGAAGGCCTTGGGTGTCAGATCCACCCCGTCGCGGTAGGTGCGGCCGCCCAGGGTGACGTAGAGGGGCACGACCTCGATGCCCTCGGCCTGAGCCAGGTCCGGGGGGAGGTCTGCGACGCTGTCGGTGACCACGCGGATCACAGGTTGTCCTCCGTTCGGCGGCTCCGTTCGCCGGGGTCCGCCGAGGAGCAGGCGATGAGGGGTGGGGTCAGGGGTGCGGGTCAGGGCGTCTCGCCCGGTGCCTCGCCGAGCCTTCGGTAGAGACCGCTCTTGCCGCCCGACTTCTCCACCAGGCGGACCCGGTCTACGACCATGGCGGGGTCCAGGGCCTTGCACATGTCGTAGACGGTCAGGCAGGCCACGCTCACCGCGGTGAGCGCCTCCATCTCCACGCCCGTCCGGTCGGTGGTCTGCACCCGAGCCTCCACCTGAACGGCCCCCTCCCCCTCGTCGACCCAGAGGTCCATCTCCAGGCCGGTGAGGGCGATGGGGTGCGCCAAGGGGATCAGGTGCGGAACCGCCTTGGCCGCCAGGATGCCGCCCACCCGGGCCACCGCCAGCACGTCGCCCTTGGGCACCCGCCCTTCAGCCACGGCCTTCAGGCATGCCCGGTCCATGCGCACCATGCCCCGCGCCACGGCCCGCCTCAGGGTGGCCGCCTTTCCCCCGACCTCCACCATCCGGGCGGCGCCGGCCCCGCGAACCTCACCGGGCGCGCCGGACTCCCCGTTGCCGGGCTTGCCGGCTCCTTCCATGCCGCTCCTCCTCCCTGTAGTACGAGAGAGCCCCGCATCGGGTTCTCCGGCGGACGCTCCTCTTCCCTCGCACCCCGCGGACCGGCGCCGGCCCACCTCAACCGCCCTCAGGCGCCCGCCCAGAAAGCGAAGGGCTCCACCTCCACCCAGGCGCCCTCGGGCAGCTCCCCCACCCCCGCCGGCACCCGGAAGAGCCCGTCGCCCTTCACCATGGACGAGATGGCGCCGGACTTGGAGACGATCGGCTCGGCCACCCAGCCCCGCTCATCCTGGAGGAGCTGGGCCCGCCAGTAGTCCTCCCGCCGGCCCGCGGTGCGGATCGACCGGGTGAGCCGCGCCCGCACGGGCGGCAGCCCGGGCCCGAAGTGCTGCACCCCCAGCAGGTGCTCCAGGGCCGGGCGCACGAAGAGGTGGAAGATGACCATGGCCGACACCGGGTGGCCTGGAAGGCCGTACAGAAGCTTGCCGCCGGCCAGCGCGACCAGGGTGGGCTTGCCTGGCCGCACGGCCACACCGTGCACCACCACGCGGGCGCCGGGGAGCGCCTCCACCGCCTCCCGGGCGTGGTCGCGCTCGCCCACCGAGCTGCCCCCCGAGATCAGCACCAGGTCGGCCGAGCGCCAGGCCTGGGCCACCGCGGCGTCCAGCGCCTCTCGGGTGTCGGGTACGATGCCCATGGCAACCGGCTTCGCCCCCGCCTGCCGGCAGAGGGCGGCCAGGGTGGTACCGTTCATGTCCCGCACCTGGCCGGGGCCGAGTTCGGCCGCGGGGGGCACCAGCTCGTCCCCCGTGGAGAGGAGCGCCACCGTCGGCCGGCGGCGCACCCAAGGCTCCAGCTCCCCCAGGGCGGCCAGCAGCCCCAGATCCTGGGGCCGCAACCGGCGGCCCGGCAGCAGCAGCCGCTCCCCAGGCCGCACGTCTTCCTGGGCTCCCATGCGATTCGCACCCGCGGGCACGGCCTCCAGGACCTCCACCCACGTCTCGCGAGGGGCCGGATCCTGCCCGGGGGCACCCCCACCCTCGGAGATCTCTGGCCGCCGCGTCTCCTCGTACATCACCACCGCGTCGGCCCCGGGCGGCAACACCCCTCCCGTGGGAACCTCCACCGCCTGGCCGGGACCCACCGCGACCCGGGCCGGCTCCCCCATGGCCACGCCCCCCACCCGGCGAAGACGCGCGGGGTTCTCGGGGGTCGCGGCGGCCACGTCCGCCGATCGCACCGCGTAGCCATCCACCGTGGAGCGGTCGAAGCCGGGAAGGGCCCGGCGGGCCTCCACCACCCGGCTGAGCACCCGACCCAGGGCCTCGTCCAGGGGCACCTGCTCCTCCCCAGGCCGCGCGGCCTCGGGGAAGAGGGCCTCCAGCCGCCGGCGGGCCTCCTCCACGGACACCAGCTCCCACGTACGCCTCACCTGCCAGCCACCTCCGGCATCGTCCCCCCCGCCCCCACCGGTCGGAGCCAGCCGTCCTCGAGCCGAACCGGCCGGTCCCACGCGTCCTTCCGGGCGGCCATCTCCAGGTCCGCCCCGAAGCCCAAATCCAGCAGGCGCCGCCCGTGCTCCGCCGCCCGCAGCGCCTCCAGCTCCCGGCCCTCCCAGGCTGCCGCGACCGCCTCCGCCACCCGGGCCCCGTCCGAGCGGTCGAGGCCCTCGCACGCCTCGCGCAGCCGGCGCACCAGCCACCCGGCGGCCAGGACGTCCTCCAGGGAAAGACGGCCCCGGGTGCCCGCGCAGACCACGTGCACGTCGCGCCGGGCCGCAGCCAGGTAGAGCGCCGTCGCCCCCGCGTTCCGCAGCGAGGCGACCAGCACCTCGCCGGCGGAGGCCACCTGGCCCAGGGCCCGGGTGCCGTTGGTGGTGGTCAGCACCAGGCGGCGACCGGCCACGTCCCTCTGGGTCAGCTCGGCGGGCGAGTTGCCCAGGTCGAAGCCGGGCAGGGGCAGGCCGCCCCGCTCGCCGGCCAGGAGCACGGCGTGGCCCTGCTCGCGCAGGGCGGCCGCAAGCCGGAAGGCCTCGTCCACCTCGGGCACCGGCCGCACCCCCCAGGCCCCCCGCTCCAGGGCGGTGGCCACCCACGTGGTGGCACGCAGGACGTCCACCACCACCGCCACCGCTTCCGGGTCGGGCTCACCCGCCTCCTCGGCCCGCAGCGCCACCTCCGTCTTCATTCCGATCCTCCTTCCGGGAGACCTCCGCCTTCCCCGCCCGCGGTCGACGACCCGGGAGCCCGGGACGGCCGCAGCGGGAGGTTGCGCATGGGCCCCACCGTTCCCCACACCCGCTCCCTCCACGCCCGCGCCCGATCCTCCCGCCCGCCGGGAGGCGGAGGGCCGGTCGCCGGGCCCAGCCGCCGCAGGGCGCCGGGAGCCGCGCCTTCCTCCGGGGTGCCGGGGGCCCGTCGCTTCAGCTCCAGGGCCACTTCCCGGTAGACCTCGGTCCCAGGGCTCCCGGGTGAGAAGGCCAGGATGGGCAGGCCGGCCTGGGCCGCCTCCGAGAAGCGGATGCTCCGGGGCACCACCTGAGGCAGCACCGGGTACTCCCGGCCGAAGTGCTGCTGCACGGCCTCCAGGCTCTCCCGGGCGTGCCGGGTGCGCGTGTCGTAGAGGGTGGGCAGGATCCCCACCACCCGCAGGCGGCTGTTCAACCGCACCCGTACCTTTCCCATGGTGCGGATCAGAACCTCCACCCCCCGCAGGGAGAGGAACTCGCAGGCCACGGGAATGAGCACCTGGTCGCAGGAGGCGAGGGCATTGACGGTGAGGAGCCCCAGGCTCGGCTGTGAGTCGATGAGGATCCACCCGTAGCGGTCCAGCAGCGGCGCCAGCATGGCCCCGATCCGCCGCTCCCGGGCCACCATGTTCATCAGCTCCATCTCGGCCAGGGAGAGATCCATGTTGGACGGCAGCAGGTCCACCCCGAACCGGGTGGAGAGCAGGAAGCGCTCGGCGGCGGCGTCCTTCATGAGCCCGTCGTAGACGCTCGCCTCCAGGTCGTCGGGGGCGAAGCCCGACGCCAGGGTGAGGGAGCCCTGGGGGTCCAGGTCCACCATGAGCACCCGCTCGCCCATCTCCGCCAGGGCCGCCGCCACGTTGAGGACCGTGGTGGTCTTGGCCACGCCGCCCTTCTGATTGGCCACCGTGAGCACCCGGACCATGGGCTCCCCCCTCTCGCCGGGAACGACCGACCCCACCGGGAAAGACACCCAGCTTTGCCTCTGCGTGCGTGAGAACGGCTGAGCTTGGGGCTCCTGCCGTCTCCCGGCTCCTGAGGGGGTTCCAGGAAGGCTCACAGGTTCCAGCGAGCGTTTCCAGCCCAGACGGAACGGGTTCCGTCGGCTATACTGCTGCCGGGCCTGTCCCCCGCCCCCGTGCGGAGCGGGCATGCCGCCGCACACCACACACAAGAGGAGATGAATTCATGCAACGCAGCATCCTTCGCCGCGTCGCCCTTGGCGCCCTCCTCTTCCTTGCCGCGGCCCTCCCGGCCTCTGCGGCCACCTACACCGTCCAGCCGGGCGACTCGCTCTGGCTCATCGCGCAGAGGACGGGCTCCAGCGTGGGCCAGCTCCAGCAGATGAACGGGGTGTGGTCCGGGGTCATCTACCCCGGACAGCGCCTGACGGTGCCCCGGCCTGCCGGGCCGAGCCCGGCGGATCAGGAGCTCCTGGCCCGTCTGGTGGCGGCCGAAGCCCAGGGCGAGCCCTACGCCGGCATGGTGGGCGTGGCTTCGGTGGTGCTCAACCGGGTCAAGGACGCCCGCTTCCCAGGCACCATCCCCGGGACCATCTACCAGAGGGGCGCCTTCGAGTCGGTCTCCAACGGGCTCATCTGGCGTCGCCAGCCCACCACCACGGCCTACAAGGCAGCTCAGGACGCGGTGGCCGGCTGGGATCCCACCTGGGGCGCCCTCTTCTTCTGGAACCCCTCGGTTCCCGTCAACCCCTGGATGTGGACCCGGCCGGTGACCACCCAGATCGGGAACCACCTCTTCGCCCGCTGATCCCGTGCTGGGGCGGGGCCTGAGGCCCCGCCCCGGCGGTCTCATTCAGGCCAGGCCCGCCCGCCCGGCCGCCCCGCCCCGCCCCGTGCGTACGCCTCCAGCCGGCGCAGGCCCTCGTCGATCTGCTCCAGGGAGGTGGCGTAGCTCAGGCGGACGTACTGCTGATCCTCGTCGCCGGCGGGGGTCCCGAAGGCGCTGCGGCTCAAGACCGCGACGCCGGCCTCGGTGAGGAGCGCCTCCTGGAGCTCGCGCGCCGAGGCGAGCCCTCGCGCCTGCACCAGCCCCGTCACGTTGGGGAAGACGTAGAAGGCGCCCTGGGGCCTCAGGCAGCGGATGCCGGGGATGGCGTTCAACCCCTCCACGATCCGGTCCCGCCGCGCCCGGAACGCCTCCACCATCCGCCGGGCGGGCTCCTGGTCCCCGGTCAGGGCCGCGAGGGCCGCGTGCTGGGTGAAGGTGGCCGTGCACGACTCGGCGTTCGTCACCAAGCGGGCGACGTCCCCGGCCAGGGTCCTGGGCATCACGCCGTACCCGATGCGCCAGCCGGTCATCGCGTAGGTCTTGGAGAAGCCGTCCACCACGATGGTCCGCTCCTTCGCCCCCGGCAGGGCGTGGGGCGAGCGGTGCTCCCCCTCGTAGAGGATGCGGCTGTAGATCTCGTCGCTCAGGATCCAGAAGTCGTGGCGCCGGGCCAGGCGCACCAGCTCCGCCAGGGCTTCGGGCGAGGCCACGCTGCCCGTGGGGTTGTGGGGCGAGTTCACGATCACCATGGCCGTGCGGGGCCCCACGCGGGTGGCCAGGTCTTCGGCGGTGAAGGAGAAGGCCGCCTCCTCCCGCAGGGGCAGCGGCACCGGCGTGGCCCCTGCGAGCCGGATGACCGACTCGTAGATGGGGAAGCCCGGGTTGGGGTAGACCACCTCGTCGCCCGGCCCGGCGATGGCCATGAGGCTGTGGAAGAGGATGGGCTTCGCCCCGGGGGCGATCACCACCTCCTCCGGATCGGTGGGAACCCCACGGGTACGGGCGATCTCGGCCGCCACCGCCTCGCGCAGGGGCCGGATCCCCGCCGACGGGCTGTAGTGGGTCTCGTTCCGGCGGATCGCCTCGATCCCCGCCTCCTTGACCGCCTCGGGGGTGGGGAAGTCCGGCTCGCCGATGCAGAAGCTCACGATCCGGCGTCCCCGGCGCTCCTCCTCGGCCACCCGAGCCAGGACCTCGAAGGCCGTCTCCGTACCGACCACCGCCATACGCGCTGCTCGCCTCACGCACGACCCGCCTCCCAGAACACGATCGATGCACGCAATCGATGCCCCTGGTAGCTACGACGCGCGCCGGCCTCGCGCCTTCCGGCCATGGTCTCTCGCGACTCCTTCCGGATCCGCGCGCAGCTTCACGCACGGACCCGGCTCAAAGGCGGCCATCATGCTCGCTTGTGTCCGAATTGACGCGCAGCAGGAGAGGCTGCTATAATGAGGGACACACTACGGGCGGTGCCCGGCGATCCCACGAGACCCAAGGGAGCGAGCGATCGTCATGAGGAAGAAGGTCTCCTCGTTGCCCACCCAGAGGACGGCGCCCCGCCGGCTTCGGCGGGTCCCCGTCAAGCTCGGTGCCCGGACCTTGCTCTTCTATCGCCCCGTTTTCCGCCTGGGGCCTTTCCGGCTCATGCGGGGCGCCGACGGCAGCCTCTTCTGGCGCTGGAAACAGGGTCGCCACCACCGCCTCACCCCCGCCTCCGCCCCCTCCCCTGAATCGCCCCCGTACCGCGAGCAGCCGGCCAACGGCTCCGAGTAGGCTGGGCGAACGCCGCGCCCTTCCCGACCGTACCCGCCGAAGACGACCATCCCCGGACGCTCGGCCCTGCGCGCCGGCATCGGGGTTCAGCCGGCGTCTCCCGGGGGGTCCTCCAGGGAGAGAGCGGGAGCCGCGTTCAGGTCCAGGCCTGCCCGCTCGCCCCGTTGCCACCGGACCCAGCCTGCTGCGGCGATCATGGCCGCGTTGTCGGTGCAGAAGGCGGGCCGCGGCACGTAAAGCACGCGCCCCTCGGCCGCGGCCGCCTCCGCCAGGAGCTCCCGCAGCCGGCTGTTGGCGGCCACACCCCCTGCCAGGGCGATGCGCCCCGCCCCCACGGCCCGGGCCGCGGCCAGGGCCTTCTCGGCCAGCACCCCCACCACCGCCTCCTGGAAGCTGGCCGCCAGGTCCGCCACGGGAAGCGGGCCCCGAGCCTGGAGGCGGCGGATCTCGTTCAACGCCGCGGTCTTGAGGCCGCTGAAGCTGAAGTCGAAGCCCTCGCCCCGCAAGGCTCGGGGGAAGGGGAAGGCCGAAGGGTCGCCCTCCCGGGCCAGGCGGTCCATCTCGGCCCCCGCCGGGTAGGGCAGGCCCAGGACACGCCCAATCTTGTCAATGGCCTCGCCCGCCGCGTCGTCGCGCGTGCGCCCCAGGCGCCGGTACGCGCCCCAGGCGGGCACCTCCAGCAGCTCGGTGTGGCCTCCCGAGGCGATCAGGCAGAGGAAGGGCGGCTCGAGCTCCGGGTGCTCGAGGCGGTTGGCGTAGAGGTGCCCCTCGATGTGGTTCACCGCCACCAGAGGCAGGCCCGAGGCGTAGGCCAGGGCCTTGGCGCCGGCGATCCCCACCAGCAGCGCCCCCACCAGGCCCGGCCCCTGGGTGACCGCCACCGCGTCCAGGTCCTTCAGCTCCAGGCCGGCGTCGTCAAGCGCCTGGCGCACCACGGGCAGGAGCGCTTCCACGTGCCGCCTGGAGGCGATCTCGGGTACCACGCCGCCGAAGCGCCGGTGCACCTCCACCTGGGAGGCCACCACGTTGCTCAGAAGCCGCGTGCCGCCTGCGACCACCGCAGCGGCCGTCTCGTCGCAGCTGGTCTCGATGCCGAGGACGAGCCCCCCCGGGGCGCCAGGGGGCCGTCCCTCACGCGCCGGCGGGGCCGCCCCCCGCTCGCGGGCCGCAGGTGTCACGGGTCCGGTTCCTTCCACCGTCAGAGATCCTTCCACATGATGAAGGCGTCCTCGTTGTTGTCCCGGTAGTACCCGCGGCGGACGCCGGCGCTCTTGTAGCCCAGGGAGCGGTAGAGGGTCTGGGCCACCAGGTTGGTGCGGCGGACCTCGAGGGTCATGCGCTTGCCGCCCTTCTCCCGCACCAGGTCCTCCACCGCCTCCATCAGCGTGCGGCCGATGCCGTACCCGCGAAAGTCGGGGTGGACCGCCACGTTGGTGACGTGCCCCTCGTCCAGCACCAGCCACACCCCCGCATAGCCCACCGGGCGGGCCCGCCGCGGCCGGGGCTGCCCCACGGGGAAGGCCCGGGCCACCAGGTAGTAGGCCCGGTCGTTCTCCAGGAGCTCGGACAGGAACGCGTACCGCGACCAGGGCGTCGGGAACGAGAGCCGCTCGATCTTGAGGATGTCCCCCAGATCGCGCAGGCGCATGGGTTCCACGGCGACGTCGAACTGCTCCCTTGCTTCAGTGGCCATCTTCGGCCCGGCGGGCCGGCTTCGTGCCTGGTCCGCCGCTCCGGGTCGCCCCGGGGGCGGCACCTCCCGGCCGCCGGTCCCTCCCTCCGGCATCCTCCCGATCACCCGACGACGCCGCTCTTCCCCCCGTCGTGCGCTTCCAGACCCGCCGCCCTGCGCTCGGCCTCGGTCTCCCGCAGGTAGACGGGTTCCACCTCCATCGGCTTCGCCGCCTGCCCGGCCGCCAGGCGGACCGCCCCCAGCAAGGCCACCGCCCCCGGCCGCAGGTGCCCCAGGGTCCAGTACTCCGGCACCACACGGGCCTGGAAGGCCGCACCCGCCCCGGTCTCCAGCCACCGGTGGAAACCCTCCGCCCCTTCGCCCACGAGGCAGAAGCGGCCCTCGGCTCCAGGCCCGGCCAGCGGCCGCAACAGCTCTTCGGGCGTCCACCGGCCCGGCGGCACCGGCTGCTCCCAGCCGGCCGGGTCGCCCTGCCGTCCAGCCCGGTAGAGGGCGCCGAAGTAGGCGCCCCGCCGGGCCGGCAGCACCGGAACGACCCAGTCGGCCACAGCGCCGGCCTGCCAGGCCAGGGCGTCCAGGGTGAGCACGGGCACCAGGGGCAGGCCCCACCCGAAGGCGAGCGCCTTGGCCGTCATGACACCGATGCGGATCCCCGTGTAGGAGCCGGGCCCGGCGGTCACGGCCACCGCCGCGACCTCTCCCCGGTCCACGCCCGCCGCCTCCATGGCCCGCTCCAGCGCCGGCATCAGGCGCTCGGAGTGGGTCGCCTCCACGCCCGCCAGGTGCTCGGCCCGCAGGGCCGGGGCCGCCCCGGGCCGGAGCTCCGCCACCGCCGTGCCGCCCAAGCGCCCCGAGCTTTCCAGCCCCAGCACGAACCGGCGCGCAGGCGGCTGGACGTCCCAGCTCACCCCCACGGGCGTGGGGACCCTGAAGGGGCCGGATCGTCGCCGGAGCAAACATGCGATTCCTTCGTCATCCCTCATCCGCCTCCTTCCCCGCCCGTCCGGCCCAGACCTGCGCGAGCTCCTCCAGCAGCGCTTCCATACGATCACCGGCCGCCTGGAGGCGGAAGCGCCGGCGGTCCTCGCCGCCGGCCTCGATCCAGACCCAGAGAGCTCCCTCAGGCCGCAGGGAGCCGGGCAGGCGCGACGCCCACTCGACCGCCGCCACGCCATCGCCCTCCAGGAGCTCCTCCAGGCCCAGCGCCTCGATCTCCGCCGCGTCCTCCAACCGGTAGAGGTCCACGTGGTAGAGGGGGATCC
Organism: Limnochorda pilosa; assembly: GCF_001544015.1. GTDB lineage: Bacteria > Bacillota > Limnochordia > Limnochordales > Limnochordaceae > Limnochorda > Limnochorda pilosa. The sequence continues at coordinate 2,998,231 of NZ_AP014924.1, forward strand.
GGCCCCGGTGCACCTGCACCAGGGTGAAGCTGGGGCTCGTCACCCGGTCGGGGTCGATGCCCAGGCCCGCCGCCAGGCCCTTGGTGAGGAGGGTCTTCCCCGCGCCCAGCTCGCCCTCCAGGAGGAGGACGTCACCCGGGAGGACCCGCTTGCCGAGCCACCGCCCCAGCTCCAGGCTCTCCGCCGGGCTCCCGCTGGTCCAGGTCAGGTCTATGACCAGGAACCTCCTTCCTCCCAAGGGCATTCTTCCCCGCAGCCGCCAGGTGAAACGCCCCACGTGGGCGGGCGTGCTCGCAGGCGCACCGCCCTAGCGCGCCACCGCCAGCCGCCGGGACGTGCGGGCGGCCTCCACCAGGGCCCGGAAGAGCCCCCGCTGGGCGGGCCAGCGCTTCACCATGTGCTCGGGGTGCCACTGGACACCCAGGCAGAAGGCCGCCGATCCATCGGCCTCGATGGCCTCCACCAGGCCGTCCGCCGCCTCCGCGACCGCCCGGAAGCCGGGGGCCACCCGCCGGACCGCCTGGTGGTGGAAGCTGTTCACCCGCAGGCTGCCCCCGCCCTCCAGGCCCAGGACCCGGGCCAGGACCGACCCCGGCCGGACCGTGATCGCGTGGCTGGCGTGCCAGCGGGGCGCCTGCTGGCGGTGCTGCAGCGCGCCGGGGTGCTGGGCGAGGTCTTGGTAGACGTCGCCGCCGGCGGCCACGTTCAGCACCTGGATCCCCCGGCAGATGGCCAGAATGGGACGTCCCTCCTGCAGGGCGGCCCGGGCCAGAGCGACCTCGAGGCCGTCGCGGTCAGGGTCCACCCATCCCAGACGGGGGTCGGGCTCTTCCCCGAAGAGGGCCGGGTCGACGTCGTCGCCGCCCGACAGGAGGAGCCCGTCCACCCTGGCGAGCAGGGCACCCGCCCGCCTGGCCGTCTCCTCGGGAGGATCGCCCGCCGTCACGGGCGCCAGGGCGACGGGCAGGCCGCCGGCGTCCACCACCGCCTCCAGGTAGGGCACGTTCAGGAAGACCCTTGCCTGATCCTCCGTCCGACCGCACGTGATCCCGATGACGGGTTGCTCCACCGCCTGAGTCCCTCCTCGCCTACCGTGGGGCCGGGGCGCTCCGCCCGGCGCCCCGGGGAGGCCCGCCTCTCCCCCCGCCTCCGGGGGAGAACACCCCACGCGCTGCTTCGCCCTCGTACAGATCTTCCCTGCTTCGCCAGGAACCCCCGGCAGGAGGCCCTTTCGTTCCAGGAGAAGGCGTCTGTACCTTCGATCCGAAGGCGCCTGGCGGTATCGCGCCGGGGGCCCGCCGGGCGCGAGCGCCCGGCGCGGTGCACCCGATCGTCGCACCAAGGACCGAGTCGACGATCCATCCATCCTCGCAGCAAAGGGGTGTGCCCTTCCATGCGTCGTGTACTCTACGCCATCGTCGCCCTCGCTCTCGCCATCGCCCTGCGGGCCCCCGCGGCCCTCGCTTTCAGCCCCGAGCTCTCCCTGGAGGGCTGGTGGTCCCGCATCGCCCGGGAAGACCGGGCGGGCGACCAGATCTCCCGCAGCAGCCGCTCCCTGCCTCAGGCCGCCCTCCAGTTGGACCTGGACCTCACGTCGCGCTTCGGGCTCGAAGGTGAGCTCGTGGCGCCTCCCGAGCGCCTGGCCGGCATCGTCGACCGGGTCACGGGTGACGCCGACTCGTGGCCGCCGCTCGGGTACCGGGTGGACGCCACGTACCGGCTTCCCATCATCGGCGTGGGTGTGGGCCCCACCTACGTCCACTCGGTGCTGGCGCCCAAGGCCGACGAGCCCGTGGTGGAGGTGGGTGGGCTGGGCGGTGTGGCCACCGGCAGCGCCTCCCTCTCGGACCGGCTGCGGCTGACGGGCTCGGTCCGCCACCTCCCCGATGCGGTGGTGCGCGAGGCCGGCGAGGCCCAAAAGGCTACCTACACCGGCTACCGGGTGGGGGCGGGCCTCACCGTCTGGCACGGGCTCGAGGCCCAGGTCACCTACCGCCAGGAACGGGTGGCCGTTCCCAACCCTATGCCAGGGGTCCAGGAGCGGACCTACCAGCAGGGCGGGTACACCCTGGGCGTGGGCTACCGGTTCTGAGGGCCCGAGTGATCAGGGCCCGTGCCGGGAGGGACCGGGGACGCAAGCTTCAGGCCCAGGCTGATCCCCAGGGCTCGGTCCACCTCCTGCAGGGTGGCGGCGTCCACCGCCCCCACCCTGCCCTTGAGCCGGCCCCGGGCAAGGGTGCGGATCTGCTCGAGGAGGATCACCGAGTCCTTCTCCAGGCCCAGGCCGCTGGCCGGAAGGACGACGTGGGTGGGAAGCCGCGCCTTGCCGAGCCGGGACGTGACCGGCGCGACGATGACCGTGGCGCTGCGCCGGTTGCCCGCGTCGTTCTGGACGACGAGCACCGGACGCACGCCGCCCTGCTCGGATCCGAGCACGGGGTTCAGGTTGGCGAAGTAGACCTCGCCGCGGCGGACGCGGCGACCGGGCTCAGCAGGTGGCATGACGGGCGTCCCCCGGGGGAAGTGTTGCCCTACCCGGGGTCATTCACGACGCCCACGAGACGATCCTCGGTACGAGGAGGCGCATGGCGATGAGACGACTCCTGACAGCCGCCCTGGCCGCGGCGACGCTCCTGGCCGGATCCCTCGCCCCTCCCGCGGCGGCGGTGGGGCTGTCGGCGGAAGTGAACCAGAGCAGCACCCGGCTCAGCGACGCCACCCGTTCCCACACCGATGGCCTGGCGGTGGTCTTCGACGTCCCCGTGGAGGCGCAGGAGGTGGAGGCCGCCCTGAGCCTCTGGCCGGGCACCGAGTTCCGGCTGATGCACGTGGCGGGCCGGATCCCCGAGGGCCGCGATCCCACTCAGCCCCGCAGCAGCCTCTGGAGGGGCGAGGCATGGCTTGGCCTGCCCCCCTGGCCACTGGCCGTGGGCGTGATGCACCAATCGGTCACCTGGCGGTGGGCCACCGACGGGGCAGAAGAGCAGATCCCCTTCGAGGCGGCCGGCTGGGGCGTGGGGGCGGAGACCCGCATGGCCGTGACGCCCCGCCTGGTGGTGGGGGCCGAGCTGCGCGCCACCCCCTGGGCCCGGTGGACGAACGACGCCATGGAGGCGCTGCCCCCGCACCGGCTCTTCTTCCTGGGGTACGACGTGGGCGCCCGCTACTTCCTCACCCCGAACGTCGCCACCCGGGTCGGGTACCGCTGGGACGCCCTCCGGGCTGTCTTCGACGACGGGCGGATGGTGCGGGACGTGGCCCAGTCGGGCCTCTACTGGGGCCTGGCCGTGGGCTTCTGAGGCGACGCGGGCGAGTCAGGCCCCGAGGCGCCGCCACTGGGGTGGCCTCGACGGGGTCGGACCCGCCCGCGGGCCCCGCTCACCGCACCTCCACCCAGCCGTAGGCGACCAGGGGCTGCGGCGAGGCGGTGACCCGTCCCTCCAGGCGGTAGCGGCCAGGGGGGAGCGGACGCCCGTCGCTTCCGGTGCCGTCCCAGGCGGCGGCGAAGAGGTAGAGCCGCTCGCCCTCGTAGGTCTCCTGGCCGATGACCTGGGCGAACATGCGGCCCGCGGACCAGCGCCAGGCTGGCTCGCGGTCGGTCTTGGCGTCGGGAGCGTAGACGGCGAAGTCGAAGCGCTGCGCGGTGCTGAAGCGCAGCGTCGTCTCCTGCCGGGGCATCAACCCCACGGAGAGCGAGTACCAGGCCCGCTCGCCCTCCCGGATCGGCGTCGAGCTCACGCTCAGGGCCACCTCGGGCTCGGCCACCACCTTCGCCTCCTCTCCTGCACCGCCCCTCAGGAGGGCGGCCAGCATGCCGCCCCCCACCACGGCCACCAGCAGCACCACGATCCACCAAGGCCTGCGCACGGAGATCGCCTCCCCTCTCCTGGAACCGAGAGCGGGCCTGGGAGCGTCCTTACCCGTAGGCCCGTCCGGCCCGATCCGACCTCAGCCTGCGGCGTCACCGGCGGACTCCGATGCCCCTTTTCCACCAAAGGCCGGTCTCTTCCTGGCACCGGCGCGGGGAAGGAGGACATCTATGCTTGCCGTCGTATGAGTCTTTCTGTACTCCCTCGAAGGTCCCCTCGGGGTGGCTCGTGGTCTCCGGCCCGGCTCCTGGCCGTCTCGGTCCAGGAGGTGGATTCCGATGCCGTTCTCGTGTTGCGCCCGCTCGCCGCGCCCTGCGGCGGTGCTGCTGTTCGCCGCCACCCTGCTGGCGAACCCGGCCTCAGCCCAGGCCCGCTGGGCGCGCACGGTGGTGATCAGCGAGGTCTACGGCGGCGGCGGGAACCGCGGCGCCACCTACACCCACGACTTCATCGAGCTCTACAACCCCACGGCCGAGCCCGTCTCGCTGGAGGGGTGGTCGGTGCAGTACGCCGCGGCCAGCGGGGCCTTCTCGGCCACGAAGCTCACGTCGCTTGAAGGGAGCATCCCGGCCTTCGGCTCCTTCCTGATCGAGGGCGCCGCCGGATCGGCCGGAGACGGGGCGCCCCTGCCCTCGGCGGACGTGGAAGGCTCCCTCAGCCTGGCCGCCGACAGCGGCCAGGTGGCCCTGGCCCGGAGTGCCGAGCCCGTGACCGGCCTGGATGATCCGAACCTCGTGGACTTGGTGGGGTACGGCGCGGCCAGCGTGTTCGAAGGGGAGGAGCCGGCCCCGAGGGGGTCCAACGCCCGCAGCCTCCAGCGCCGGGCCGACGGGGGCGCCGAGCCGGGTTCAGGCACCGGGAGCGGCTGGGATACCGATCAGAACGGGCAGGACTTCGTGGCAGCCTCGCCCACCCCCCGAACCAGGCGCGACCCCCCCGAACCGCCCGCGCCCCCCGTGGCCGTGATCGGAGCCCCCCACGTGGTCCCACCGGGCACCCAGGTGGATCTGGACGGATCCGGATCGTGGGACCCCGGCGGCGATCCGCTGGCCTACCGGTGGCGCCTGGTGGAGGTTCCAGCGGGAAGCGTCGCCATACTCGAAGACCCCACTGCACCCCGAGCCGCCTTCGTGGCCGACCGGGCCGGAACCTACCTGGTGGAGCTCACGGTGAGCGACGGCCTGCGCGAGAGTGCCCCGGCCCGGGCGGAGGCGGTGGCGTCCGAGGTCCCCATCGCCGAGGCAGGTGAGGACCAGCTCGTGCCCGCAGGCGCCACCGTGCGCCTGGACGGCTCCAAGTCCCGTGATCCTTCCGGCGCCCGCCTGAGCTACCGGTGGTCCCTGGTGGACCTCCCTCAGGGGAGCGGCGCCACCCTCGCGGAGCCCGAGAGGGTCGACCCGGCCTTCACCGCCGACCTGCCCGGCGACTACCGGGTGCGGCTGGTGGTGACCAACCGCGCCGGCCTCACGGCCACCGACGAGCTTCAGGTCCACGCTGCCCCCTTGCCCGAGGCATCCTTCTCCTTCGAGCCCGCAGAGGCGATCACGCCCGAGACCGAGGTCCGCTTCTCGGACGGTTCCCGCAGCGCCGAACGCCCGCTGGTGGCCTGGCACTGGCGCTTCGGCGACGGGGCTGAGAGCCGTGCGCAGAACCCCGTGCACCGGTACGCGGCCGCCGGCCGCTACGTGGTGGAGCTGCAGGCGACCGACGACCTGGGCGGGGAGAGCCCGCCGACCCAACTCGCCCTCCAGGTGCGGCCGGCTGGCAGCGGCTCCCTGGTCACCCACGGGCCGAACCCGGCCCGGGAGCAGGTCGCCTTCTTCTACCGGGGCGAGGAAGCCGCCACCCTGCTCGTCTACGACGTCTCGGGGCGGCTCGTCCACCAGGCCCAGCTGGATCCCGGCCCCTCCGAGCACGGGTGGGACCTGACCACCGGCGGCGGGCGTCCCGTGGCCCCGGGTCTCTACCTGTACGTCGTGGTACGGGTAGGGGGCGGGCGGTCTCCGGTGGAGCGGCTGGTGGTGGAGCGGTGAGGGGGCGTGCGGCGTTGCTGCGAGCGGACGGCTGCTCTGGGGACGACGACCCACACCTACGCCGACCCCGGCGGCTATGTGGCCACTCTGACCCTCTCCGGCGGCATGACGATCACCCTCAGCCCGCCCTCGGACGATGCCGACGCCCTCGAACCAGCCCCCGAGGCGTACCCGCTCTTCACCAAAGCGGCCTCTACCTCTATGTGGTGGTGCTGGAGGACGGCACCCGCTCCCTGGTGCAGAGGCTGGTGATCGAGCGATGAAGGGAGGAGCACGCAGGATGAAGACCGTGATGCGGCTTCCGTCCCTCCTCGCGCTCTGCTTGGGTCTGGGCCTGCTGGCCCAGGCCCCGGCGGGGGCCCAGGAGGACGACGCCGGGACCGCCGCCCACCTCCAGATCGGCATGGGCGCCCGCGCCCTGGCCATGGGCGGGGCCTTCGTGGCCGTGGCCGACGACGCCACCGCCCTCCACTACAACCCCGCGGGCCTCGCTACCCTTCAAGGGCTCGAGCTCACCTCCTTCTACTCAAGCGAGTACGGGGCCTCGAGCTACGGGGCCCTGGGGGTGGCCGGTCCGGGGCTGGGGGCGGGCGTGCAGTGGCTGGGCTCGCCGGGGATCGAGGCCCGCGACCCCTACGCCAACCCCACGGGCTCCTTCGACCTCACCCTGGCCGCCGCCCGGCTCGCCTACGCCCGGCGGCTGGGGCCGGTGGCCGCGGGCCTGGAGCTGACCTACGTGAGCGAGAGTCTCGCCTCGGTGACGGGCAACGGCCTCACCGGCGACGTGGGGGTGCTCGCCCCATTGGGCCAGGTGCGTCTGGGGCTGGCCGCCCGAAACCTCTGGGGCACACTCGGGTACACCTCGGGCACCTCGGACCCCTTCGACCCCGTCTACGTGGTGGGGACGGCCTGGCAGCCGGGCCGCCTCACCCTGGCCCTGGACTACGAGCTGGAGGGCCCCGTCCGCCTGGGGGCGGAGTTCCGGGTGCTCCCGGCCTTCGCCCTGAGGGCCGGGGCGTCGAGCCTGGAGGAGGAGGTCACCCTGAGCGGTGGCTTCGGCCTCGCCCTGGGCAGGCTCCGCCTGGACTACGCGTACCTGCAGCCCAAGGTGCTCCCAGGGACCCACCGGCTCTCGCTGGGGTACCGGTTCTGAGGCGCGGAGGCATCAAGGAGCATCCAGATTGAGACGGGTTTGAGACGCTTTCTCAGCTCGCGTGTCGTATCATCATCTTCGATGGTGCGCGACTCATGCCGTGCAAGCCGGGTGATCCACGCTATGGTCCTGCAGTTTGCTCCCACGTCCGGCCTCCCCGCGAGCCGGTCCACACGGGTCCTGGTGGTGGAACGCGATCCCCTCGCGCGCCAGGCTTACCACGCGCTGCTGGAAGGGCTGGCCCCCGAGGTGGAGCGGGCGGGCGACGCGGCGGATCCCGAGGAGGCCGTGGAGCTGATCCTCGCCCGTCAACCCGACGTGGTGGTCTCGGATCTCCGCCTGGGAACTACGAGCGGCCTCGCCCTCATCCAGGCCCTGGTCCAGCGCGGGTTCACCGGAGGCATCCTGGTGGTGAGCGTGATGCCCGAGGATCCGTACGCGCTGAGGGCCCTGGAGGCGGGCGCTTCGGGGTACCTGCACAAGGAGCGCGTCGGGCACCACCTGCGGGAGGCGATCACCGCCGTGGCCCAGGGGAGGACCTACCTCCACCCGGAGACGGCCCCGCACCTGCTCCGCCGGCTCCTTGAACCGCGGGGGCCCAAGCCCCGTCGCCCGTCCCTGACGCCCCGGGAGCGGGAGACCCTCGAGCTCGTGGCGCACGGGCTCAGCAACAAGGAGATCGCCGCCAGGCTCCGGTGCACGACCCGAACCGTCAAGGCCCACGTCTCGCGCATCCTCCAGAAACTGGGCGTCGAAGACCGCACCCAGGCCGCCATCCTGGCCGTCCGCTTCGGCCTGGTGACGACGGAGCCCTGGTAGCGAGGTCCGGCCTTGCGGTCAATCCTTCCCTGGTTGCCGGCCCAGGTAGAGAAGCACCGCCTGGACGCGGGGCTGCAACTCCCCCGATCGACCGATACCGAGCTCCTGGTACAGAAGATTGACCTGGTTCTCCACAGATTTCCGTGAGATTCCCAAGTACTCGGCGATGGCCCCGTTGGAGTACCCTCGGGCCATCCGGTCCAGGATCTCCCGCCGCCGTGGGGTGAGACGGGGTAGCTCGCGGCTCGCCCTCCGGGGTCTGTGGAGCCCGAGGCTAGCGCCGAGCGCCGGGTCGAGGACCAGGAGCCCCGCAGCCGCTCCCTCCACCGCCCGGCGCAAGATCTCCCCATCGATCGCGGGCGACTTCACCAGGCAGGACCACCCGGCCCGCTTCTCGAGGAGGAGCTCGGCCAGGCAGACCGGGTCCCGCTGGGTCGCGAGGAGCACCATGCCCATCTCGGGCCGAGCCCGCTGAAGCCTGAGCCCCAGCTCCACGCCGGTCACCGATCCGGCCAGGCCGGCGTCCACAACGGCCACGTCCGGACGCGTGCGGTGCGCCAGGCGCAGCGCCGCCTGCGCGCGGGCCGCAGCGGCCACCACGTCGATGCGGTCGTAGCGCGCGAGACAGGTCTGGAGCGCGTCGCGGTATCGATCGTCGCTCTCCACGATCAGCACTCGGACAGGCGACGTGGGAGCTCCAGCATCTGGACATCCTGGCTGTGACATGGCCTCGGCTCCGAAACCGTTTGTGATGCGATGGTCGCGCCGCAAGGTCAAGGGGGAGTCAAGGAGGCGTCAGAGCGGTGGCTCCGGCTCGAGAGCGCACCCGGTGACCTGCTGCAGCCGCGTCGCATTATGGCAACTCCCTCATCATTCAGGGGGTCCACACCCTGTTCCCTTCCATCGCGCTCCAGTACAATGACCCTTGCACGAGACCCACAGGTATCCGGCGCGGGCGGGAGAGCACGCGGAGCGCGTCAGGACCTCGGACACCATTCCGCGCAACCACGGGGGTGACCGGCATGGCTCGCGGTCTTTCAGACGCGTCACCGCTTTCACACACGGAGCGCCAGCCCGCTCGTGCGCCGGTTCCACCCACCCGCGTGGTGGTGGTGGACGACGATCCGCTCGCCCGGCACGTGTACCGCTCGCTCCTGGACGGGATGGCCCCGGCGATGGAGCACGCAGGGGCCGCGGCCAGCGCCCGGGAGGCCATGGAGCTCGTCCTGACCCGCCTGCCCGACGTCGTGCTCGTGGATCTTCTCCTGGGGGACGAGAGCGGCCTTGACCTCGTCCGGGCGCTGATCCAGCAGGGGTTCGCCGGGAGCATCCTCGCGGTGAGCGTCCTGCCTGAGGATCCCTACGCGTCGCGGGCCCTCGAGGCCGGCGCCTCGGGATACCTGCGCAAGGAGGACGTCGGGCGCCGCCTGCCGGAGGCCATTGCGACCGTGGTCCAGGGCAAGACCTACCTGGACCCCCAGACCGCCGCGCACCTGTTGCGCCAGCTCCTACGAGCACGCGGGCCGAGGCCGCAGCGTCCCGCCCTGACGCCTCGGGAGCACGAGACCCTGGAACTCCTGGCGCGCGGGCTCAGCAACAAGGAGATCTCCGCCAGCCTCCGCTGCACGACCCGAACCGCGAAGGCCCACGTCTCCCGAGTCCTCCAGAAGCTCGGCGTCGAGGACCGCACCCAGGCCGCTGTTCTCGCCATCCGCTTTGGCCTGGTGGACCGCGGCGCCTCCTGACACCCCGCGTCCTCACACGGAGCGATCGGACGTTCGTTGTCCTCCCGGACAGTGGTCCGCCGCGCGAGCACCCTCCTCCCCCTGACCGATTGTTGAGCCTTCCGCCCCTTCTCTATACTGCCAGCGGTGGCAATGCTGGGGAGAGGATGGATCTCGCATGCTGGGGACCGGTCGCCGCAACGACTGGACGCGTCCTGGCGCGCTCCTCGCGGGCACGCTCCTTCTCACCCTCCTGCTTTCCGCCCCGGGTGCCACCCAGGCTTCACCCCTGTCCATCTCCTACGACATCCACGCCCTCACCGACAACGCCACCCGCCAGCCCGACGGCAGCTGGCTCGTACCCGTGGGCGAGCGCGTCGAGTGGCAGGTCGTCTGGTCGGTCGCGAACACCTCGTCGCTCCCGGTTGAGAGTCTGGGCCTTCGAAACCACTACAGCAGCGAGATCGAGGTTGATCCCCGTTCGATCAGCGGGTCCATGGGCGACGCGGACGTCTTCCGCACCGGGGGCGCGAACAGCTCCACCACCGTCCTGTGGAGCATCGGAGACCTGCCGGCGGCGAGCTCGGCCACGCTCACCTTCCGCATCGCCACGGGCACCAACCCCCAGGGAAAGCAGCTTTACGGCGACCCGGGCGACTACTGCCTCGACTCCGCGCTCACCATCAAGTGGCGCGGCGGCAGCACGAGCTTCGACTGCGTGGCCGTGCACGCCCAGGAGTTCGCGTGGATGCGCCTCGAGCTCCCGGCCACCCGGAAGGACTGGCGGGTGCGGAAACCAGGTGACTACACCTCCCTGGCCCTGCAGGTGCGCATCTCGAGCAACAGCTCGGTCATCGTCCAGTTTCAGGATTTCGGGGACCTGACCTCGCAGGGTCCGGTGCCTGAGGGTTCGAGTTCCGCCATCGCCACCTGGTACGCGGCGGGCGACACCCTGGGCGAGGCCTCCGCGGCCGGCTGGTGGCCTTCGGGCCAGCTGAACGACCAGGCTTTCACCTTTGCCTCATCCGAGACCCTGCGACAGGGCGTCGACTGGTTCCTCTGGGAACGCCTGGACGTGGGGCCCGAGCATGCGCCTGGCGAGTATCAGTCAGAGGGAGTTGTCCGTTTCGTCCTCGCCAACGCCGCCGTCCTGGTGGTGGGCGGGGAGACCCCTTGACGGTGCGGCGCCCATCCGGGAAAGGGACGAAACCGGGTACGGCATCCACCGTACGACCCTTGGAGGAGGTGGTTCGGGAGGATCGAGGGAAGGCGGCGTGGGCCGCCACAGGCTCGTGACCTGATGCTCGTGCACCCCCGCGGGCCGATGAGGAGGGCGCGGGGGGCAGAGGTCATCGATCAACTACCTTGAGGAGAGGAGCAGGATACGATGTCGCGCAAGCTCGCGTTCTTCCTGACGGGCGTGCTCTTCCTGGCCCTCGCGGCAGGGGCGTCCGCCCAGTACAACCCCAACGGCGAGGCGCTGCCTCCCGGTGCCCAGGAGCAGGAGGTCTTCTGGTTCAACGGAGACACCCAGGCCTGGGAGTCCATCGGCAGCGGCGGCGCCGCCCAACTGGCCCGCAGCTGGAACTCTGGTCCCACGTTCGGCAACTGCAACAAGGCGTACTGGGACATCACCTTCACCAGCCACGCCTCCGTCGCCCAGTGGCTCGACTGGACGCTGCAGACCACCCGCAAGGACTGGCGGATCCGCAAGCCCGGCCAGTACGCGTCCGACTCCATCGACTTCAGCATCGCGAGCAACAACGCGGTGCTGGTGAGCTTCGACGGCTTCGACGACCTCCAGTACCTGAACCCCGATGCGCCCGAGGATACCACCAACTACATCGAGACCTACTACGGTGTCGGCAACAGCTTCGATGCGGCCAACGCCAACGGGTGGGTACGTGCCGCGGATCTGAACGAGGCTACGTACACCTTCCCGAACACCGATGACCTCCACCACGGCATGCAGTTCAAGTTCTGGCAGAAGATCAACGTCGTCGAGTCCAACAGCTCGTCCGAGTACGAGAACGTCGGCACGGTGCGCCTGGCCCTGACCAACCTGAAGTACTGGATCGACGGCCAGACGGGCGGCTACCTGCCCAACCAGACCGGGCTCGGCCAGCCTCCGACGGAGCCTTACGTCCCGCCCACCATCTAGCCGGCGGCAAGCAGAGCCGGGTACCACCGACCGGGGACCATGCGGGGAAGGCCGCGTGCCGGCCTTCCCCGCACCCCGCGTCCGACGGTCGCGAACCCAAGACCCATGAGCGAAGGTGGCTTGCCTGATGGAGAAAGCGCGAGAGGGTACCCGCCGTCGTTGCGCAGGACGCACCCTGCTGGCTCGATGGAGCATGATCTTGCTGCTGCTGACGTTGGCCGCGGCCCCCGCGACCGCGCAGGGCTACTCCTTCAACGTGAGCCCCCTGCTCATCGAGCTGGAGGGGCCGCCGGGGAGCTCCCTGCCGTTCGAGATCAGCATCAGCAACGAGAGCGCCGACCGGACCGGCGAGTTCACCGTCCTCGCCGTGCCTTTGCAGCAAGACCGGGGCGGCAACTATCGGGTGGCCTCCGAGCCCGGCGGGCACTCGGCGGACGGCTGGATCCAGGTTTCACCGGAGGCGTTCACCCTGCCTCCGGGAGGCGGTCAGGTCATTCAGGGCCAGCTCACCTTCCCCCGCAGCTTCCGGGGGGGCGCCTACGCGGGCGTGGTGCTCCGGCTCAAGCCCGAGGAAGGCCCGCGCGAGGGCCCCCAGCAGGTCTTCCGGAACGAGCTGGTCGTCATCGTCGAGGCGGTGGCCGTCACGCCGGGCGTGCGACCGGACCTCTACATCTCCAAGCTGGCGGTCCTCTCCGCGGGCCAGCCGGGCCTCGAGCAGGTGGCCCGCCAGTTCGGTCCCGAGGCGCTTCTCTTCTCCGCTGAGCTGACGAACGAGGGCAACGTGCACGGGTTCGCCCGGGGGCAGCTGAGCCTCTGGGACGCGTCGGGACGGAAGATCCGCGAGATCCCCCTGGGCGCAGGCAGGGGCGCCGTCCTGCCCGGTGCCACGGTGCAGCTCACCTCTGTCCTCCCCACCGGCCTGCCTCCCGGCGAGTACACCCTTCAGGCGGTCGTCTACTACGGCGGGCCGCGTCCGGCCATCACCCGCCAGAGCTTCACCGTGGGCGAGCAGCTGCTGCAGGCCGCTCAGGGGGGACGAGGCGCCCGCATCGCCGTGGAACCCGAGACGGTTTCGTTCGAGCTGGTCCCCGGGGCTGCCCGCTTCGCGGCGCTCCGCATCCGCAACCTGGACCGGGTGCCCGTCACCGTCACCGGGCGCGTCATCTCCTTGGTCTACGACGCAGCGGGGAACCCCAACGTGGAGGACGTCCCCGCCGACGGATCCGCGGCCGGCTGGACCCTCCTCCGGCCCGAGAGCGTCACCCTCGCGCCGGGGCAGACCCGCAGCCTCCAGGTGGGGGTGCGGACCCCGCGCGGGGCGGGGTTGGGTGCCCGCTACGCCCAGGTGCTCCTCACCGCGACCCCCGAGATCGGCAAGGAAGGGTTCGTGGAGACTCAGGTCAACGTCCCGATCTACGCGCTGCTCGGCGAGGAGCTGGCGCCCGCGGGCGAGCTCAGCGCGCTTGCGGTCGAGGCGTCCGAGGACGGGCGCTTCCTGGTGGTGAGCACCGAGTTCTCCAACCACGGCACCGTGCACACCACCCCCAGCGCCCAGGTGCTGATGGAACTGAAGACCCTTCCCGAGCCCGTGGAAGGCGCCGAGTACGTGGGAGACCCGATCTGGGTGGAGACGGCGAAGATCGAGGTCCCACCCGCCGGCACACCGGTACTCCCTGGGGGGACGCGGAACCTGGGAGCCCTCCTGTCCAGACCGGAGACGCCCGGCGAGTACCGGATTCGGGTCACCGTCCGCTATCCGGGCGGAACCCCGCTGGTTCAGGAGCGGCTGGTGACCCTCTCGAACGACGGGGTGGACGCGGCCGCCACGCCGCCTGCCTCGTCACCCGACAGCCCAGGGGAGGCAGGACAACCGTGAGTCATCTGTGGGGCAGGTTCCGGCGTCGAGGTTGCGAGGGCGCCGAGGTCGACGGGGGTGGAACGCTCATGCCACTCGGGCGACGCACGTGGATGGGACCGTGGGCGGTGGCTGGCCTCTGCCTGGCGCTCGGCCTCGGTACCGAGGCTGCGCCGATCCGGGCCCAGGACGCACTGCAGGCGCCGGCACCTGCGCCGCAAGCCTCCAAGGAGGAGGAAGACCCGCAGCCCCTGGTCTCGAACGTCTTCGTGGAGACCTTCATCACCCAGGCCCTCCAGGACATCGGCCTGCAGGCCGGCGTGAACATCCTGGCGGATCCGGGCGTTCAGGGCTTCGTGACCCTGGAGCTGAACGAGGTTCCCTTCGAGAAGGCTCTGCGCCTGATTCTGGCTCCCGGAGGCTTCACGTACGTCAAGCTCGACGAGACCACGTACCTGGTGGGGAAAGCGGACCGCACCAGCCCGGTCTTCCACGCGCTCACCCGGACGCAGCGCGTTCCCCTGAGCTACGTGACCGCGGACCAAGCTCGCCGGCTCCTCTCGGAGTACTACACCAACTACGTCCGCTTCGACGCCGAGACCAACACGGCCCTGATCACGGCCCCGCCGGAGCTCCTGGAGCGCATCGCCTCCGACCTGGCCCGCGTCGACCGGCCGCCGGCCCAGGTGGCCATCGAGGCGGTCGTCACCGAGGTCTCGGAGGAGGGACGGAAGGAGCTGGGCCTCGATTGGACCGTCGAGACACCCGACCGACCGGAAACGTATAGCGCGGGCTTCAGCCAGCTGCAGGGACTGACCCAGCTCATGCTACAGACTCCATACACCAAGCTCATGACCAACCTTCGCCGCCTGGTGAGCGACGGAAAGGCCACGATCCGGGCCAATCCACGGCTCACGGTCCTCGACGGCGGCACGGCGGACATCTTCGTGGGCGAGGACCGCTACTTCAAGATCGTCACCGGCAGCGAGGCCACCCCCTTCACCCGCCTGGAGGCCATCAACGTGGGCGTGAGCCTCAGCATCTCGCCGCGGGTGGCTCAGAACGGCGAGATCACCCTGACCGTCAAGCCCACGGTCAGCGACGTGACAGGCCAGGTGGGCGACGACCTGCCCGTGGTGAGCCGGCGCCAGATCACCACCACCGTTCGGGTCCGGAACGGTGAGACCCTTGCCCTGGGAGGTCTGGTCCAGGAGAGCGAGGAGACGGTGACCAACCGCGTGCCCGTCCTCGGGGACCTGCCGGTCCTGCGCTTCCTCTTTTCGAGCACGAAGGAGCGCCGGGTCTCGTCCGAGGTCGTGGTGCTCATCACGCCCCGGCTGGTCGACATGGGGGGTCACGGATCATGAAGGACGCTCTGATCAAGACGGAATCCAGAGGGCCGGTACGTCGCAGGCTCGCACCAGGTGCCGCACGCCCGAAAGCTGCAGGCCGGCTCGTCCTCGCCGCACTCCTGATCCTCGGGCTCCTGGGGGTGGGGACGGCCGCGGCGGCAGCAGCGGCCTCCCGGCCCGGCGACGTCCCCCCACCCGGCTTTCCCGACGCGACCGGCGCGTCGGGCGAGATCCAGGCCGTCTTCCTCAACCCGGCCGCGGCCGCGGGTCTCCCAGCGGCCTCCGCCAGCTTCTGGGCCGTGGTGGCCAGCCCCAAGCAGCCCGGCAGGCCCCCGGGGTACACCGTGGCCCTTCTGGATCCCGGGGGGCGCCTGGCCGGCGGGTTCGTCGCGACCCTCGCGGGCAGCGAGGCGGTGCAGCCGTTGTCGCTCAGCTACGCCGTCGCAGGGAGACTCGGGCCTGTGGCCCTCGGCCTGCGCCCCGTGTGGACCCGCGTCGAGCTTGCCGAGGGTCTCTGGACCCTTGACGCCGGCATCGCCTGGAGGCTTCGCGCCTGGGCGAGCCTGGGCCTCGCCGGCCTCGACCTGCCCATCGCCGATGGCCCGGGGTCGGATCGACCTCCGGCCAGGGGCCTGGCCGGGCTCACCTTCACCGCGACGCCCCTCACGGGAACGCTCCTGGAGGGAACCCAGTTCTCGCTTGGGCTCTCCGATCCAAACCTGGACGCCCCCGACGACTCCGTGGCCCGGGCGGGCCTGCGCGTGCCCATTGGTCAGCGATTCCGGCTTTCCCTGGGCTACGAGCACGATAAGCGGCCAGGGCTCGCCCCGAGGTGGACCGGGGGTTTCGCCGCTCGCGCGGGATCCCTTCGACTGGATCTGACCTTCCAGACCGACGACGTCTACCGCGCGGGAATCGAAGTGGGCTGGTAGCTCACCCCGGGGAGACGGTAGGAAAGGAGGTGGCAAGCAATTCCATCCATGGGATCCACACCCTCGCGGGAGACCCGGCTGGCCGAGGAACAGGCCCTTCTCCTCCTGGAGCGCGTGATCGACGGCCCGCGGGA
Source organism: Limnochorda pilosa (assembly GCF_001544015.1). GTDB lineage: Bacteria > Bacillota > Limnochordia > Limnochordales > Limnochordaceae > Limnochorda > Limnochorda pilosa. The sequence goes on from NZ_AP014924.1 coordinate 3,014,263, forward strand.
GGGCCTGCAAGCACTTTATGCCTTCTTGGTCCAGTACCCGGAGGCGGCGCGGCTGGTGGCCGTGGAAGCGGCGCGCCGGGCTCACGACCTGGCCGGCGAGGTGCGTCTCCTCAAGAGGTTCCGGTAAAGGCCGTCCGAACCGCCGATCGCTCCGGTGCCCCCGAAAGGGGGTACCGGGGCGTCGTCGCGTGCCGTGGGCGGTAAGGAACCCCCGGGCCGGTTGCAGGAAACCGACGCCGTTCCTAGAAACTCGTGGATGTCTGCTGGGGAGCATCGGGTGGCCGTGCCGGTACGGTCTCTTGCGCCGACCCTGCATCCTGCGCACCGGATCTCTGTTGGCCCATATCCTTTCTCTGCCGCGAAAACCTCGTGCCCCATTCGTTTCCCACAGCGGACGCCGCTCCCGCGGCGAGCCGAGCCCGACGAACACGGATTGCGAGGTCGCCAGAGGAGGAATGCATCTGTGGGCGTGCGGACCGCTCCTTTGCCCGTCATCCGGTTTCAGGACGTCTTCAGGGACCATGGAAACCCCGAGCGTACCTATGTCCTCGGCCGTGTCATGCTCTACGCGGCCCACGAGGTCAAGACGGCCCTCACCGTCATCGACCTCATCCTCGACGCCGTCAGGCGCCAGGCAGCCAGCGGGCACGCGCCGGATCCGTCCGACGTGGAGATCGCTCAGGCGGCGCTCCGCCGCGCCGGTGCCCTGCTCGAGGAGATCCTCGCCTACGGCAGCGGCCGGACCCTGCGCCGCGCCCGTCTCGACCTGGCCGAAGTGGTCCGGTCGGTTGCGGACATGCTCCGCGTGGTGGCTCGGGGGAACGCCGAAACGGGTCACCCCGTGCAGATCGTTGAGCGATCCGCCGGCCCCGGCCCCGTGATCCAGGGGGATCGCGCCCTTCTAGAGGCTTCCCTGGTGAACCTGAGCTTCAACAGCCTCCAGGCGCTCGGGACCCGAGGCGGTACCGTCTGGTTGGAGGTCACGTGCGACGCGGGTGTCGCGGAGGTTCGGATCCGGGACACCGGTCCAGGCCTGGGCGACCTCGCACCCGAGGAGGTCTTCCGCCCCTACCGGAGCAGCCGGGAGGGCGGGACGGGACTGGGCCTTTCCATCGCCCGAGCCGGCATCGAGGCCCACGGGGGCACCCTGACCCTTCGAAACGTCGCGGAGGGTGGAGCCGAGGCCGTCCTGCGGCTCCCTCTCTCCGGGGCGGATCGGAACCCCTGACGCCCTGCCCGCGTCTCCCACCCCGGCCCTCGGACCGCACCCCTGTTCGTCGTCCTCCAGGACAGTGGCCCTGTTGACCAGCCCGTTCCCCACAGGACAATGGCAGCTTTCCGGGCGCGTCCGGTACACTGAGCCCGGGAAACGGATGTCCAGGCCGCCGGCTCCGGGTGCAGCCGAACTCCCCGTGGCGCCTGGGCTTCGGGTGAGGTGCGCCATGGCATCGACGGAGTCCCGGGGACACGAAGTGGCCATTCTGCTGGTAGACGACGACCCTCTTTCGCGCGGGGCCCTTCGCCGGCTGATCGGCCTGGTGGAGGGGGTCGTCGTGGCAGGCGAGGCGGCGGGTCCCGAGGAGGCCCGCGAGGGGGTCCGCCGGTTCCACCCGGACGCGGTGTTGATGGACGTCCACATGGGTCACGTGAACGGCTTTCAGGTCACGCGCGACCTGGTGCGCGAGCACCCTGGGCTGCGCGTGCTGGTGGTCAGCGTCCTCCCCGAGAACCCCTACGCGGTGGAAGCCTTCCGGGCGGGTGCTTCGGGCTTCCTCCGAAAAGAGGATGCCCCCCGCCGCTTGGCCGAGGCCATTCGGACCGTGGTGCAGGGAGAAACCTACCTCTCGCCGGCCGTGGCTCCCGAGCTGGTGCGGGAGCTCGTGCGGTCGAGGGCCTCGGGACTGGACTTCCCATCCCTGACACCCCGGGAGCAGGAGATCCTGGAGCTGCTGGCCCAAGGGCTGAGCAACAAGGAGATCGCCGCAGTCCTGCATTCCACGGTGCGCACCGTGAAAGCCCACGTCTCCCACGTCCTGGAGAAGCTCAACGTGGACGATCGCACCCAGGCAGCCGTGCTGGCCCTCCGCTTGGGACTGGTGCGCTCACAGGATGCCCCTTACCGCGAGCCCCGCTCCGCCCCGAATGAGGGGCGGTGAGGCGCGACGGCAGCGGTCCGGTGCCTACCGGTCCGGCCCGCTCGCCCCGGCCGCGGAGAAGACGTGCCCGAAGGCCATGTAGGTCACCATGGAGGAACCGCGCCGGTCCCTCCGAAGCAAACGGGGATGAGCCGACCGCCCGCCGGAGAAACCGCCTCAGAGACCGCGTTCCGTCGCGTTGCCGTCCTTCTCCTGCTCCTCGCGCTCGTCGTCGCACCCCCGAGCGCGTCGGCCCAGTCTCTCCGCATCTCGGGCGACGCCACCTGGAGCCTGTCGGCAGGCTTCAGTGATCCGGAGGGCCTGGATGGGACGGACTACTCCCTGGGGGTGCCGGAGATCTCCCAGCGGCTCCGGCTGAAGCTCTCGGGCGAGGTCGTGGCCGGGCTCGCCATCGAGGCGGACCTGGACAACCTCCAGTCGGACAACCTCCAGCTCCTCTCCCTCACCTTCACCCGGGACGATTGGACCGCCCGCTTCGGCGACTTCCGCTTCCAGCCCGAGAACCCGTCCACCGCCTCGTCGCTGAGCCTCAAGGGCGTGGCGGCTGAGGGACCGCTGGGACCGGCCACCGTGGGCCTCACCTTCGCCCGGGCCCAGGGGATCCCGGCCGTGAAGGAGTTCACCGGCCAGAGCGGCTCCGACACCGTCCGGTACCTTCGGGACGGGCCCTACGCCCCCACCCGGGTGGGAGGCCACCTGGAAGCGAGCCTGGAGGGGGCGTTCTTCTTCGACCTTGGCCTACCTTTTGACCCGGACTTCGTGGATGCCTTCATCGTCTGGGTGGACGGTGAGCCTGAAGGGGGCCGTTCCCTTGCAGACGTCCTCACCGCCAACGACCTCGGGGATCTGGCGCGACCGAAGGAGGGCACCCCACCGCTTGGAGTGCTCGAGGCGGGACAGGCCGTGCTCTTGGACCGTGGCGCCTACCTCACGCCCCCCGCGGGCCAAGATCTCCTCATCCTGGCCCGCGAGCCCAGGCAGATCCTCCGGGACCAGCTTCAGGAGCTGATCCGGCTCTACAACCACATCAACGACCTCGAGGGCGACCAGCGCCTGACCTACCCCTACTCGCCCGGGACCGCGAGCGACGAGGCCATGCTGGAGGAGATCTACCGGTACGACACGCAGGTCGCGGTGGGCTCCGGCTCGCCTGACAGCACCCCGCAGGACTTCGACCTGGGCCAGAGGCGACGTTACTACGACCTCGGCCACCGCGAGCTCGACCCGGAGTCGGTGAAGGTGACGGTGGTCAAGGCGGGCCAGCGCCTGGATCCCGCTGCCGTCGGGCTCGACGTGGCGATCCACTACGACGAGGGGATCCTGGAGCTGCCCGGTGGCCCGGCCAGCATCCTGGACGAACTCAACGCCATCGAAGTCTCCTACCGCTACCGGGTGGAGTCCAACATCTACACCCTGGGGCTCTCCCTCGCCGTCGACAGCGAGCGGGTCTTCCTCAACGGGAGGCGCCTCGCGCGCAACGTGGACTACACCATCGACTACGAGGCGGGCATCCTCATCGTTCTGGTACCTGTCGGTCCGGAGGACACGCTCCGGGTGGAGTACGAGACCTTCCGGGGAGGCCTGGGCGGGGGCGGTGATTACCAGCGGAACTTCTACGGCGGCCGGGTGGGCTTCGAGATGCGGCCGGGCTGGACCCTGGGCCTGGACCTGCTCCGGGGCGCCGACGTGCCGGTACCCGCGGAAGATGCCGCCACCCTGGGGACCATGCCCAACACCCAGACGGTGGCGGGGCTGCGGAGCCGTTTCCTCAACGACCTGTGGGACGTGGACCTGCAGGTCGCTCGGAGCCACGACCAGTTCCCCTTCGACGACAACCAGAAGCCCCACCAGCCCAACCAGGTCACGGCGCTGGCCGGGTCGGACCCGTCGGGGACGACTCCGTTCCTGGCCGCGGGCCATCAGAACGGGCTCAGCGTGCTGGCGTCGGACACCGGCACCGAATGGCATCACTACGGCATCGGCCAGGGGCCCGCAGGCGTACCCGTCCACGGCATCGCCGTGGCCGAGGGCTGGTGGTTCCTCGCCACGGGGGGCGGGCTCACGGCGGTCGACGTCACAGAGGGTCTCCCAGCCGCTCTCGACTCCGTAGCCAACTGGCAACGCTACTACGAGAACGACGGCCTTCCCTCCAACGACGTCCGCGCCGTGGCCATCGACAACGAGACCGTCTGGGTGGGGACCGCCGACGGCCTCGTCTCCGCCCCGCGCGACAGCTTTCCCGGAACCAAGGACGACCCCGTACCATGGACCGCCCACGACCCTGGCGTGGGCCCCGAGATCACGGCCATCGCCGTCGACCCCGGCGGCGCCGTCTACGTGGCGGGGGCTGGCGGGCTCGCGCGGGCGCCCGAGGGCAACGCCTTCGAGACCCTCCGTTCCGGCGAGCGGTTTGAGAGCATCGCTGTGCCGCCCGGGGGATCCGGGTTGCCCGTCTACGCCGGCGGGCCGGAGGGTCTCTACTACCTCCCTCAAGCAGGAGGCGGCGACCTTCTCCGCGTCCCAGACGTCTCCGGGACCCGCGCGCTGGCCTACTGGGGGAGCAACCTCTGGATCGCCACCGACGACGGGCTCTACGTTGTTCAGGATCCCGAAGCCAACCCTCGCCAGGCGACGCCCGCAGGCCTTGAGGGGACACCCCTGACCTCTATCGGCATCGGTCCGAACCCGGACGACCCGCCGACGCAAGCCCTCTGGATCGGCACGGGCCGTCAGCCCGGCGGGGACACCGCCTTCTGGACCGTAACGGCCCCGGCGGACCCGCCCCCGAGTCCCATCACCTTCGACGAGGCCTCCATCGACCCCGAAGACCAGTACCGCTACCAGGACCTCGCCGCCAGCGAGCACACGGCGGAAGGGTGGAAAGGCAGCCTGGCCGTGGCCCGCCGCTTCGACTGGGGTCGCCTCTACCTGAATGCCCTCCGGCAGGAGGCGGACTTCCTCCCTCTGGGCTCCACGGAGCGGCAGGATCTCTTCGCCTGGGAGGCGGGCGCCCGGTGGGACGCCTCGGACCGGCTGAGCCTGGCCCTCAGCCACCGCCAGGAGGACCGTACTCCCATGCCCCGGCCCGCCGGCGACGAGGCAGGCGGGTCGACGCCGGAGACCCCCTACCGGCTCTGGACGGAGCGGGCCTCCCTCACCTGGCGGCTGGGCCCCGAGCTGGAGCTAGCCTACCAGACCACCCGCCGGGACGACCTGGACGCCCCGGGCGACGACAGCCAGGAGGACCGGTACTCTGCCACGGTACGAGAGGGGTTTCTCGACGACCGGCTCACCCTGGGCGCGGGACTCGAGCAGGTGGTCTTGCGGCACTGGACGGACCCCGCGCAGAGCTACCGGGCTCAGAACCTCCTGGGCGAGCTGGACGCCCGTTTCTGGGAGAGCCTCACGCTGCGGGTCCGGTACCGCCGCCCGCTACGGGTGAAGGGACCCGAGGAGCGGCCGGCACAGCTCTCGGAGACCGTGAGCTACGGCCTCGCCTGGAACGGGGGCGTTGGGCCCGTCCGCCTGCGGGCCTCCTACGACGACGAGCGCTCCCAGGACCAGGTGCCCCAGGCTCGCGGCGTGCATACCCAGCGGGCCAGCACCCGCGCGGACACCTCTCCCTTCCGGGCGGGGCCCTTCGCCCTCACCCCCAACCTCTTCGCCTCCTGGCGGGACCTGTCGGGCTGGTACCTGTTGGACCAGGTGCGGACCGAGGCCGGCGGGGGGATGGACGTGGGCTGGTCCGCCCTTCGGCTGGGAAGCACCGTGAGCACGGCCCGAACCGACTACAGCAAGACGGGAAAGCGCGACGATGAGCTCCGCTACGGCCTCACTGCCCGCTGGGAGGCCTGGCCCCAGCTCACCCCCAGCCTCGAGTGGAGGCGCACCGATCGGGTGGCGAGCCTACCCGGAGTGCAGCCCCAGTCCTCCAAGGAGGGCCGGGCTCGGGCGATCCTCCAGTGGCGGCCGCTGTCGGGGCTCTCCGCCACCACCTCCGTCACCCGCACGGACCGGGAGGACCGAACAGGCAAGAGCTACCGGAGCGGCCTCGAAAACCGCGTGAGCTACGCCCTCTCCGCCACCACCTCGCTGGGGGGGCTGGTGGAGCTCGCGCAGGGGACAGCCACGGACCTGAGCGTGCTTCCGGACCAGGCGCCGCCCCTGGAGCAGCACGTCAAGGTGGAGCTCTCAGGGGACCATCGCTTCAGCGAAAGGTGGAGCGCGGAGGTTCTGGCCGGCGGCGTATGGGGCGAGAAGGACCAGGACCCCTTCACCTCCTACTACACCCGGCTCTCCGCCCGGCTCACCTTCTGACGGCCCCGCCTGCCCTTCTACGCCCACCCTTTCCCGCATAAGCGTGAAGGGGCCGGTGCGCCCGCGAGGCGCTCGACACCGGTTCGCACAGCTCGGCGGTGCCCGCGTCGGGCGGTGCGCCCTGCGAACCGATGCGCCCGACAGCAGGCGCGTCCCTGCGGGGAATCTCCACCGGGAAAGGCGGCGAAGCGATGGCGTCGGGGCTGATCGTGCTCGTCTCCAGGCGGCGGGCCTGGGGGATTGCGGCGGCGGTCGTGGTGGCTGCAGCCGTCGCCGGCTGGCGGCTGGGGTGGTGGCCCGGCACGGCCGGAGCCACGGCGATCTACATCTACGACCCAGCAGGCTTTACGGCCGACGAGCGGTTGCAGGGCTCGTGCTGGACGGGCTCGCTGGCCGCGCCGCGAGAGGGCGCCTTTCGCTGCGCCTCGGGGAACGCGATCTTCGATCCCTGCTTTGCGATGGACGGTGCGGTCGCTTGCCCCCGGGGGAACCCGGCCGAGAACCGGGGTGTCCTCCTGGAGCTGACCGAGCCCCTCCCCCAGCCGCCCGACGCCTGGACGAACCCCCCGGACCCCGCCCACCCATCGCCCTGGTTCGTGCGCCTGGCCGGGGGCGGCGAGTGCGGCGTCCTCACGGGAACCCGCCCGCCCGAGTACCCGCTGGGGTGCACGCTCCCGGATAGGCCCCAGGGCGTCTCCTGCAGCATGCCGGCGCCTCTGGCGGGCAACCCCCGTCTCTACGCGAGCCTCTGCGGCGTGTGGAACCCCTCGGAGCAGCGCCTGGAAGGCCCGGAAGTCCACCCGGTCGCGGAGATGTGGCTCTAGGGGCGACGTCGCGGCACCCGTGGACGGGAGGCACGGGGACGCACGTCCGAAACGAGTCACTTCCCCGCCTTCCTCGATGGTCATCGAAGAAGCACCAGGAATCGCTGGGGTTCGAAGCGAACGGGTGACCAGAGTCGCAGCCGTGGCGCGGGCCTCAGAGCCACGCCCGTCGGCCTCGCATCGCGGAGGGATCGCCGTGGAGATTCCGGCACTGGACGTGAGGGATCAGGTGGCGCTGGTGACGGGGGCTGCCAGGGGCATCGGGCGGAGCCTGGCCGTGGGGCTGGCCCACTACGGTGCGGACGTCGCGGTGGCGGACCTACCCGGCTCGATGGCGGAGGCTGAGGAGGTCGCGGCGGAGGTGCGGTCCCTCGGCCGGCGCTCCGTGGCCGTGCCCGTGGATGTGAGGGACCTGGGACGGATCGACGGGATGGTGGCCCAGACCGTGGCTGCCCTGGGCCGTATCGACATCCTGGTGAACAACGCCGGAGTCCAGGTGGCCAAGCCCGCGCTGGAGGTGACCGAAGCCGACTGGGACGCGGTTCTGGACGTAGACCTGAAGGGCGTCTTCTTCTGCTCGCAGCGGGTGGGTCGGGTCATGAAGGAGCAGGGCCGGGGGAGCATCGTGAGCATCGCGAGCCAGAACGGCGTCATCGGGTACTACAACCGGGCAGCATACTGCTCGGCCAAGGCTGGCGTCGTCAATCTTACCCGCGTCCTGGCGCTGGAGTGGGCCCCTTACGGGATCCGGGTGAACGCGGTGGGCCCCACCTTCGTCCGTACCGCTCTCGGGGAACAGACCCTCTCGAACCCCGAGTTCCGGCGCGACATCCTGTCCAGGATCCCGTTGGGGAGGGTGGCAGAACCCGAGGAGATCATCGGCGCGGTGGTCTTCCTCGCCTCACCGGCCGCGTCCATGGTGACAGGGCAGACGCTCCTCGTGGACGGCGGCTGGACCGCGCAGTAGTGGACACGACGAGATAGCATCCCGACGCGAGGAGCAGCACCTCACGGAAGCCGAGGCTCATCGCAGCGACGATCGCGGCGACCGACCCAAAGACAGAGCTGGCCCCGTTCACGCCCCACATCCACGGCACCTGCCACCCCGCGCCCCTCTCGCCGAGCCGCCGGACACCCAGGGGAAACGGAAAGCCCATGGCGAATCCGAGCGGCATCACGAGACCCGCCGAGGCGAGGATCCGTACAGGAAGGCTGTAGCTCAGAAGGTGGTCCACCATCGCGGGCAGGGCGAGCGCGAAGACCAGTACCCCCAGGGCGACGGAGAGAGTCGCACCGGCTACCGTGGGCTCGATCTTGCCGGGGGCTACCCGCGCGCTCAGCAAGCTCCCGCCGCCGGCTCCTACCAGGAGAGAGAAGAGAAGGACGGCCAGAGCGAGCGTCGGCTTCCCGATAAGGAGCGTGAATTGCTGGGAGAGGGCGATCTCGACCAGCATGAACCCTATCCCGATCATCGCGAAGAGGAGGACGGTCCGTACTTCCACACGTGCGTGGTCCGTGCTGCCCGGTTCGACCGCACCAGCCGCGAATCCCTTTCGCATCAGCAGGGGCAGCAGGGCGATGGTCACGAGGAGCACGAGAGAGAAACCGAAGACAGCCAGCACCTGCTTGGGCAGTCCGGTCTCGAGTTTGAAGAAGAACGGGCGGTCGTCCGTCACCGGAGAGATGTCGTACCCCATGGCGGAGACCATCGCCTCCAGGTCGCGAAGCTGGAGACCGCCTCGGGCGAGTGCGAGGAGGATCTGATTCAGGTCGGTTGCGCCTTCGAGATAGGGAAAGTAGGACGACCGGGGCGAGTACCCGAACCGGTGCATGGCACGGTACATCGTCGCCGAAGTGTCCGGGTCGAACGCTGAGTTTCTCAGCACGAACACCGGAAAGGGGAACGATCCCAGGACGTAGACCTGCTTCATGGACTCAGGGACGGTACGCCCGCGGTCTTCCAGCGCAACCAGCGAGATGACCAGGGCCCTCAGGATCTCCGCTTCGTCATGAGCCACTACGACCAGCTGGCCCTCCTCTGTGAGCGCTTCCAGGTAATCCCTCACGGAGTCCGTCGTCAGCAGGAAGTTCTCCGTGAGCGCATACCCCTCGGGACTGCGGCTCGTGTTGGTGACGGGGAGGGAGAGCATGATCACGTCGTACTTCTCAGGCGTCCGTTTGAGGAAGTGCCTCCCCTCCTGCACGATCACCTCCACACCCCCCGTGCCGGTGTAGATGCCGCCGTTGTACCACTCATAGCTGCGCACCAGGTCCACGAGATCCGGGTTGACTTCCACCGCCGTGATGCGCTGGATTCCTGCCATCCTCGCAAGGAGGACGTCCCGGCCCCCGCCCGGACCGATGATGAGAGCGTTCCTTCGCTGCTCACCCAGGAAGAAGAACGGGAAATAGCCTGGGAACTCCAGCCTGAGGGATGCGACCGCCTCGTCGGGTTCCGTGGTCTCCCCGTTGAATCGGTACATGGGAGTCCCTGCGGTGCCGTCAAGGTAAAGGTCCATGTAACCCGTGTCCTCGCGATATCGCACGACGTCGGTGCGCCCGAACGAACTCCACCTCGTCTCGACGATCTCGCCGCCCAACGGCCCGTGAAGCGCATCGTGGATCTCCTTCTCAGGGTTGGTCCCCATGGAGATGGCCGGCCGATACGCTCCGGAGGCGCTCACTCCAAGAAGGACCGCCACGACGAGAGCCAGCACCGCGGACGCTACCGTCGCTCCCGCCGGCCTGGACGCCGATCGAACGGCAAAGAGCAGGGCCGCCACCGAGGCCATGAGCGCAGCGAGGAAGGCAGCTCCCACCGGACCGAGGGCATCGAGGGCGAGAATCGCGCCCACGCTGCCAGCAGCCGATCCGACCAGATCGGCTGCGTAGAGACGAGCACTGGCACGTGGGAACGAGCGAAAGATCTGCGCCATGAGGGCACCACCGACGAGGAACGGCAAGCTGAGGAGGACGAAGTAAGAGACGGGTGGCACCCGGGAAGGATCCACGCGGGCGATCCCTGTGACGAGGAAGACGGAGCCAGCGGTGAAGAGCGAAAGGAGGAATGCCAGAGACGTCGGCGATGCCACCTCGAGGTGTCCGCCGGACCGCCGGGCCCCGAGAAAGTGGGTCAGGATGCCTCCCGCGCCTAGACCCAACAGCGAGAGGGAGATGACCGCGAAGACGTAGTGATAGGACAAGACGACCGAAAGCAGCCGGGTCAGACTGATCTGCAGGAGAAGCAGGCTGCAGGAGGTAAGGAAGACGCCGACCACCAGGCTCCGCTGCGGGTGCTCAGCCGTGGGGCGCCGTTTCGAGAGGTCACTGGTGGGGTGCGTTCCACCGCCCGGCGTCTTCTTCACCCCTCAGTCCATGACGACGATGGCGCGTCCGACGATCTCGCCTCGGTCGAGAGCTCTGTACGCTTCGTCCGCGTCACGAAGGCTGTACCGGCGGGTGATGGGTTGAGAGACGCTGATCTGGCCTCGTTCCACCAGCCGCAGAATCTCCGGAACGTCGGTCCGGACCCGGGCGCCGTACGATCCGCTCAACTGGATGCCGCGACGGACGAGTCGGGTGATCTCGATGGGCGCAGCGGTCGAACCGGATCCGATGCCGATGACGACGGTCCGTCCTCCGTCACGGGTCATCATGAAGGCGTTCACCACGGTCTCGGGCCGGCCCAGTGCCTCGATGGCCACGTCCGCTCCCCGTCCGGCGGTCAGTTCCATGACGCGTGCCACCGGGTCGGTCTGAGCTGCGTTGACCACCTGCGTAGCCCCCAGCGAACGAGCCGCTCGGAGCTTGTCGTCTCGTATGTCGACAGCGATGACTTCCGTGGCTCCGAACGCCCGTGCGATCTGAATGACGTTCGACCCGACGCCACCGGTTCCGATCACCGCGACGGTCTCACCGGGTGCCACGCGCGCCTGGTTCTTCACGGCTCCGTAGGCGGTCATGATCGCGCATCCCAGGATGGAAGCGTCCTCCAGCGGCAGGTTGGTGGGAGCCGGGAAGACGTCGGTCGCCGGTACCACTGCGTACTCGGCGAGCCCGCCCATGCTGTACATCGCCAGGGGCGTACCGTCTCTGCGGAAGAGCCGCGTGGTGTCATCGTAGAGCACGCCGCGTAGCCGATTCTTTTCGAAGAAGTTCTCACACAGGTCGTCACGACCGCGCGCGCAATAGTGGCAGTGGCCGCAGGGCATGATGAAGGAGGAGATCACCCGATCACCTACCTGGATCCCCTCGACGTCGTCGCCGATCTCCGCCACGACTCCTGAAATCTCGTGTCCTAGCACCGCGGGCAGCGGAAACTTGACCTCACCTTTCAGGACGTGGAGGTCGGTGTGACAGACGCCGCACGCCGCCACGTCGACAAGGACCTCCCCGCGCCGGGGTTTGGGGTCGGCTATCTCTTCCAGGACCAGGCTGCCGCCGACCTCTGAGAGTACGGCTGCCTCCATCGACGTCCTCCCCTTTCACGTCCCGAGTATCCTTGCGTTTCCTCCCCGACGTCTGCCTCAACCACGAGCGATCAGGCTCGGGAGCCAGGCTGCAATCGCTGGGAACATAGCCACAACGATGACTCCCAGCACCTGCAATGCCACGAACGGGAACACCCCTCGATAGATGTCGGCAAGCCTGACACCTGGCGGGACCGTGCCTTTCAAGTAGAAGAGCGCGTACCCGACCGGAGGCGTGAGGAACGAGGCCTGCAGGTTGATCGCCATCATGATGACGAACCAGACCGGGTCGAAACCCAACGACGCGGAGATGGGCAGGAAGATGGGGAAGGTGATGAGGATGATGCCGATCCAGTCGACCAGAAAGCCGAGGAGAAGCACGATCGCCATCATCGCTACGAAGACGCCCCATCGCCCGAGGAAGTCGAAGCTCGTGACGAGATTGGTGACGACGGCTCCGCCTCCTGCCCTCAAGAAGACTGCCGTGAAGAGCGATGCGCCTATGATCACCCCGATGACCATGGCGCTCGTCCGCGTGGCGCGCCATATGGCGTCGGCCAGCGCTCGCCAGCTGAACTGTCGATAGGCCACCATCAGCACGAACGCCAGGGCCGCGCCGACGGCAGACGCCTCGGTCGGCGTCGCCACGCCCAGCCAGATCGATCCCAGGACGCCGAAGATCAGGACCAGAGGAGGGATGAGGTTCACCAGCAGCATCCGGACGAGTTGCCCTCCGGAGACCGAATCCCTTTCCTCGGCTGACAGTGGGGGACCAAACTTCGGCTTGATGTGCGTCAAGATCGCCACGTATCCGAAGTAGAGGAGACCCAGCAGCAGACCCGGCCCCAATGCGCCGGCGAACAGCCTTCCGACCGAGATGCCGGACTGGTCGGCCATCAGCACGAGCATGATGCTCGGTGGAATGAGGATGCCCAACGTACCCCCGGCTGCGACGGCTCCTGTGGCGAGCCGTTTGTCGTAGCCGCGATTCAGCATGGCGGGCATGGCCATGAGCGACATGCTGACCACCGTTGCGCCCATGATACCGGTCGTGGCCGCGAAGATCACCGAAAGCACGACGACCGCCAGGCCGATGGATCCCGGCATACCTCCAAACACGTGCATCAGCGCCTGAAAGAGCCCCTCGGCTATGCCTGCCCTTTCAAGGAGCGTTGCCATCAGAATGAAGAGCGGAATGGCGACGTAGATCTCGTTGGTGACGATGTCGTACGTCCTGCCTATGAGGATGGGCCACATCCGCCCCATGCCCCCGAGGTACCCGAAGAGCACTGCCAAGCCGCCCAGCACGAAGGCGACGGGGTGACCCATGAGCAAGCCGATGATCAGGGCCAGGAACATCAAGGCTATGAACAGTTCAGGTGACATGGTCATGGATGTCTATTACCGCCTTCCCTTGGCAAGGAGAACCGCGTTCCTGAGGATCTCCCCGAATGCTTGCAGGGCCAGCAGACCCGCGCCGAGCGGCACGAGCGTCTTGGCCAGATAGACCGGGGAGTTGAAGGCTGACGGGGCTCTCTCGAGGACCGCCCACGATCGCTGCGCGTAGGCATACCCCTGGGTCAGAAGCACATAGAGCAAGGGGCCCAGGAAGAGCAGGATCGTGACGATCTCAAGGATCGCTCGGGCCCTGCCCGACACTCGCTCTGTGATGAAATCCACGTTCACGTGCTCCTTGTGGAACAAGGTGTACCCGAGGGCGAGCATGACGTTGGCGGCAAGCACGTACCCGGTCACCTCGAGGGTCCAGATCGTGGGCCTCCCGAGAAACCTACGCATGACCACCTCGTAGATGGATAGCCCCGCCATGCCGACGATGGTCCAGCTGAAGACCTTTCCTGTCCACTCCGTGAACGTGTCGATGGCCTTGATGAGGTGCGTGATCAGCTCGAGCCCGTTGGAACGCGTGAGGATCTCCCCCTTTTTGGCCCCCCGGAGGCGTCACCAACCTCCGGGGGGGCTCGACGGGTTCCGGTAACGCAGCCTACGGCATGACGGGGTTCCCGGTGTAGGGCATGGAGGGCGTCCAGAACTCCTGCGCCTTGTTGCGAGCCCTTACCCTTTCCCGGAGTGTCATGACGTCGTCGTAGACACCGTGCTGCTGGGCAATCGCTCGGAGTTCCTCGTAGAGCTTTTCCAGTGTGGGCGGGGTACGACCGAACATGTACGGCTGCTGCGAGTCACGCCAAAGCTGGACGTCCTTCAGGAATTGAACCATCGAGAAGGCAACCTTGGCATGATCCCGATTGGCACGGGCATCCGCGATAAGGAGCCTGTCGGCGATGGCCTGGAGCTCTGCGATGGCGTCGTCCTCGAGCCGGGTGATGGTTGTGCCTGCTTCGAGGAACTTGTCGGTGTACTCGCCGGAGCTGTACTCGAAGAACGTCCACGACCACATCATGGTGGCCATGGCGGCCTGCTTGAGGATGAACTTGGCGCGGTCGGGCAGTCGATCATACGACTGCTTGTTGATCATGATCCCTGAGACCGGGCCGGGCTGGTGCCATCCGGGCTGGACGTTGTACTTGGTGACCTCCTGCAGGCCCATGCTCCAGTCGACCTCGGGAACGGAGAACTCCGCCCCATCAAGGACGCCTCGTTGCAGCGAGAGGTAGATCTCGGCGCCGGGGGTGAAGACGGGTGCCGCGCCGAGTTGCTCGAGGATTCGGGCCTGGTTTCGCCCGCATTGGCGCATCTTGATTCCGGCATAGTCCTGAAGCCTGCGGATAGGAACGTTCGTGCGCTGGCCGGATTCGGGGCTGGTCACCGAGTGCGGGAGCCACACCATTCCGTACTTGCCGTACATCTCTTGCGCCAGTTCGAAACCGCCGGCCTGCCAGTACCATACCATGTAGTCTCCCGGGGTGAAGATCATGGGGACCGACGTGAAGAGGGCGAAGACGGTGTTCTTCCCCTCCCAGTAACTGGGCCAGTCGCTGCCCAGGTCGAGCGCCCCCGTACTCACGGCGTCGAACAGCTCGTCCGAGGTGGTGACGAGTGTGCCTCCGTCGAAGTAGTCGACGTGGACAACCCCATCGGCGAGGACGTTAACCAGGTCTGCGAAGTACTTGTCCGGCCGCCATAGGGTGATCGAAGGCGCCCAGATGCTCTGCATGGTCAACCGAGCCGGTCGCTGCGCGCTGGCCGCTTCAGAAGGCGCTGCCGTGACAACGGCAAGGAACGCAACGAACACCATCGCGATGGACAGCTTCCTCATGATCTTCGACACCTCCCCACTCGATTCATGGTTTGTCAGATCTTCCACCTTCGTCTCTCCTAACAGCGCCACGCTCCCCGGGTGCCTTCCGCCGACTTCATGTCTCTCTCCCGATCACACCCCTTCGACGGACTCCTGGGAGTGTACAGGTCTCACCAGCGGCTTATGACGACCTTGGTCTCGGTATAGAAGCGCACCGCGTCCTTGCCTGTGGCGTGCAGGTCCCCATAGAAGGAGGCCTTCCAGCCGGAGAAGGGAAGCCACGCCATCGGGGCAGCGACGCCGATGTTGACCCCCAGCATCCCAGCCCCGGCCAGATAGCGGAACTCCCGGGCGGCTGAGCCGCTACGGGTGAAGATGCTCGCAGCGTTTCCGTACTGGGACCGGTTGAGAATCTGTAGGGCTTCGTGCAGATCCGCCACCCGTATTACGGACAAGACGGGCCCGAAGATCTCCTCCCGGGCAATCACCATGCCCGGGTCCACGTGGTCGAAGATGGACGGTCCGAGATAGAAGCCGGTGGAGGGCCCCGTGATTCGCTTGTGGCTCCGACCATCCACCACCAGATGGGCACCCTCAGCCTGCCCCTTCTCGATGTATTGGAGAATCCGCTGCTTGTGCTCTGGCCGAATGACGGGTCCCATCTGGACATCCGCCTTCGAACCGTCGCCTACGACGAGATTCGCCGCCTCCTTGGAGAGACGCTCGACGAGAGGATCCGCCACCTCACCCACCGCGAGGACGACGCTCGCTGCCAGGCACCGCTCGCCAGCGTTGCCGAAAGCTGAGGCGAGGATGGCGTCCACGGTCCTGTCCAGGTCGGCATCGGGCATGACGATCAGGTGGTTCTTGGCACCCGACATCGCCTGGACGCGCTTTCCCTCCCGGGAGGCCTTTTCGTAGACGTACTTCGCCACCGGCTGCGAGCCGACGAACGAAACCGCCTTCACCGCCGGCGCCTCCATGAGTTGC
Organism: Limnochorda pilosa; assembly: GCF_001544015.1. GTDB lineage: Bacteria > Bacillota > Limnochordia > Limnochordales > Limnochordaceae > Limnochorda > Limnochorda pilosa. The sequence continues at coordinate 3,030,236 of NZ_AP014924.1, forward strand.
TCGGCCACTTCTTGCGCGCCGAAGACCACGTTCAAGACTCCCGGCGGCAGCCCGGCCTGCTCCAGCAGCTCGACCAGCCGCACGGCAGCCAGCGGCGTACGCTCCGAGGGTTTCAAGATGAACGTGTTCCCGCAGGCCAGCGCGATCGGGAACATCCAGAGTGGGATCATGACAGGGAAGTTGAACGGGCAGAGGCCAGCCACCACTCCGATGGGCGCCCGAACCATCTCGTTGTCGATTCCCGGCGTCACGTCCTCGCTGAACTCGCCCAGAAGCAGGGTGGGAGCGCCGGTGGCAAACTCGACGACCTCGATCCCCCTGCGCACCTCGCCTCGTGCCTCGGCAAGCGTCTTACCGTTCTCCAAGGTGACGATCCGGGCCAGCTCCTCGAGATGGTCTTCCAGGAGCGCCTTGTAGCGAAAGAGCACCCTCGCCCGTTCAATGGCCGGTGTGGCCCGCCAAGCGTGGAACGCCTCGGCCGCCGCCGCCACCGCCTCGGACACTTCTTCGGATGTGCTGTAGGGCACCCGACCCAACAGCTCGCCGGTGGCCGGGTTGGGAATCTCGCGCACCTCTTCACTCCGGGACTCTCGCCATCTTCCACCTATGAACACCTTCAGCTTCGCTTCACTCGCACTCTGCAGCTCCATCGCCGCCATCGCTCTCCCCCTCCCTCGGGAAGCCTACTCAAGCAACCGCCGCCAGCGCCGAGTCGATGCCGGACACGCCTTCGTCGAGTTCTGCCTCGCTCGCTGTCAGTGGCGGGGCGACGTAGAGCAGGTTCCACCGGCCGTAGACGTAGACGTCTCGCGCCGCCAGCTGGCCTAACAGCTCTTTCATCCGACCAGGCCCCTTGGTGTTCCACGGGACCCACGGCTCCCGGGTCTTGCGATCCGCCACCAGCTCGATGCCCCAGAACATCCCCTTACCTCGGACGTCGCCCACCACGGGATGTCTCTCAGCGAGGCGTCCCAGCTTCTCTCTCATCGCAACCTCCATCCGCGCTGCCCGCTCGACAAGCCCCTGTTCCTCGTAGACCTCCAGGTTCGCTAGACCGGCTGCGCAGGCAAGGGGGTGGCCCGAGTACGTGAGCCCGCCCCAGAAGACGTGCTCGTCGAAGTACCGGGCGATGGGCTGGGACATCATCACACCGCCGAGGGGCACGTAACCCGACGTGACACCTTTGGCGAAGGTGATCATGTCGGGTACGACGTCCCAGTGCTCAGCAGCGAACCACCGGCCCGTTCGGCCAAATCCGGTCATCACCTCATCAAGGACCATGAGGATCCCGTGACGGGTGCAAACCTCCCGGACACCCCGCAGGTACCCGTCGGGCGGGACGATCAACCCACCGGATCCGATCACCGGCTCCAGAAAGATGGCAGCGACGTTCTCCGGGCCTTCATAGAGGAGCACGTCCTCGAGGTGTTTCAACGCCGCCTCTGTCTCCTGTTCCGGCGGCACCCCGAAAGGGCTCCGATACGGGTAGGGGGTGAAGAAGTGGACCACCCCGGAGATTCCCGGCTCCACCGCCAGCCGCCGCTGGTCCCCGCTGAGGGTCATGGCACCTAAGGTAGCTCCGTGGTAAGAGCGGTACGACGCCAGCACCTTGTGGCGGCCCGTGTAAAGGCGGGCTATCTTGATCGCGTTCTCATTCGCCTCTGCCCCGCCTGAGGTAAAGAGCGTCTTGACCAGAGCCCCGCGAGGAGAGACCCTGCTGAGGGCATCGGCCAGCTGGGCTCGGACATCCGTGGCAAAGTTCGGTGTGACGTACGTGACCCTTCCCGCCTGACGCCGGATCGCCTCGACGACCTTCGGGTGGTTGTGACCGACGTTCACGCAAATCAAACCGGACGAGAAGTCCAGGATCCGCCGCCCATCCGGTGTGTAGAGGTAACTGCCCTCCGCGTGGTCGATGACGGTGTGCTTGAGACCGGCCTGGGCGGCCCACGAGACGAGCACTCGGTGTCGGGTCAGTTCGGCGATCTCTACCTCTCGACCGGGTAGCGCTTCGACCTGTGACATCCGAAGGTTCCCCTTTCGCTGCCTTCCCGTACCTTTTCGTTCTTTTTTGTGCCATCTGTTCCTTCCTTCGCCGTCGTGACACTCTGCCACCTTCTTCGTTGACACGGTGTCCCTATCCCAGCAGGGCGTCCATCCCGACTCGTCATCGACCGCTCCGCGCGTCGAGATGTCCTGATTGCCATCCGGTGTGCTGGGGACCGGAACGGGAGCATGGGGGAAGGAGCTCCAGATCGAGCCGGAGATCTTCCGAAGAGATGGGTCGAGACGGCCTCGAGAGCATCGAGGAAGAGAGGTCCGGCTCCATCCTGGGGAGAGATGGTCGCCAGCTGGCGACGGACCTACGCGGAGATGACCGAACGAGGGGTCACGTCATCAGCCTCAGGACGTCTTGCGCACGTAAGGCGAGGAGCAGCGCCGTCCGGTGGTCCGGACGCTGGAAGCCTGCACCCAGGAGCTCCTCCAAGCGCCGCATGCGTCGATAGAGGCTCTGGCGGCGCAGGTAGAGGCGGCGCGCCGCGGCTGAGACGTTCAGGTTCTCCTCCAGGAGAATCTCCAGGGTCCGCAACAAGGTGCGTCGCGTCTCCGGCGGCAGGGCCAGGATGGGGCCCAACTCGTCCGCGACCAGGCGTTCGATCTCAGGTCGCGGCGTGTTCAGGAGGAACCTATAGAGACTGATCTCCTCAAAGAACGCACTCTCCGGCGGAAACCCGGATCGAGTCTGGAAGTGCAGCGTGGTGAGGGCCTCGTCGTAAGCCGTCGCCAGTCCCTGCAGGCTCCTGCGCGCCCGGCCGATCCCGGCTCCAATCCTGAGTCCCGCGAACTTGCTCCTCGCTTCGGATCGAAGCCATTGAACCACAGCTCGGAACGCGTCCAGGAGACGGTCCGGCTGCTTGCTCGTCAGGATGACCTTCACCAGCTCGCCTCGAATCGAAGCGGCCACCAACCAGGCTCCCGCGGCGGGAGCAGACGTGCCGGAAGGGACGTGAAAGGAGCTCTGGAGCATTTGGACGAGCATTCGCTGGCAGGAGGCCACCTCTTCGACCGCCTGCTCGTTGGCAGGACCCGCGTGGGTGATTTCGACCACGAAGACCGCAAACCATTCGCCCACGGCCGCCCCACCGAGCCGTAGCCGCTCCCGCAACAGCGGCTCGTCGACCTGTCCTGCCAGCAGGTCTTCAGCCAGCTCGCCCTTCACGGCGTGCAGCAACTCTTGCCGCTGCCGGCGGCGGAGCAGCTCGCATCCAACGACCAAGGCGACCCGCTGCGCCAGGACTCTGTCGTGCTCGGGGTCCGTCTCTGTACCGAGCCAGATCGTCGCCCTGACCTGACCCGCGACGAAGACCGGAACCCCTACGAATGTCCCCCGGTCTCTGGTCTCCACCATCCGATCATCGCCCGGGCTCGACGCAAGGAGCTCGTCAGGGATTCCTCTCTCTGGCTCGCCCGGTGGGAGGTAGATCCGGCGATCGGCCGTCACCACGTAGACGGGACGCCCCAGCTGGGAGGAGACCAGCCGGAGCATGCTTGAAATCCCACCCTCCTGCAAGAAGAGGCGCATCAGGTCCTCGGTCAGCCGATCTGCCTTCCTCAAGGGTCCATACCGGCGGTCGTAGATGAGGCGGCTGACCTCTTCCGTGATGGTACTGAACTTGACCTCGTGGCGAAAGACGATGAGGGGGAACCCAATGGCGTCGCTCACGCTCACCACCGGTTCCGGGGCCGAGGGAAGCCATTGAACCAGCTCGATCCCCACGCCGGCGGCGCCCGCCTGTGCGAGGGAACGAACGTACTCAGCCTGCTGTTGGGCGGACAGATCGCGAAGTTGCATGCCGGTGGTGAGCAGCAACTCGCCCCCGTTGAGCAGGCGTCCAATGTCCAACAGTTCGGAAACATGGATCCAGCGGACCTGGCGGTCGAGCCCGCTCACGCCAGCCAGGACCTCTGCGGTGGCCAACGACGGGAGCCCTAGGATATCCCGGACCGAGACTCCATACACTCTGCTCACTCCCGGGCCGACTGCCTCAGGCGTCACCTCGATCACCACGGCAAGCTCCTCAGAAACCAGACAGCCATGCTGAGGTAGGCCCATCCCCGGCCATCGCTGCCGCTACGTTAGCACGGCGCGCTCCGGGTCGTCAACCTCCGGCGCGCCAAGCTCCGTAGCCTGCCACCGCCTACCGGTCGCTGGATCGCTTCGGCCCACGTCTCTGCCGACAGCCGACGCACGGGACGCGCCGGGCAGACCGCTGGCCTATCGACCTACCTGAGGGAGCTCAGGAGCCGGCCTCCATCAGGGGCCCTGGGTTCACCACCCGGACCGAGAAGAGCCAGAACCGACGGGAGCGCTCGTCGCCTCGCAGGGTCACCTCGGCGGTGACCCTGCCGCCGAAGAGGGAGAGATCCAGGGGCTCCACGGAGTAGACGTCCACCTGCCGGCCCACCCAGGACGCCAGGGGGTCCAGGTCGTAGCCTGGAGCCGGGCGGCTCTCAAGGATCCTCAACCGCAGACGGTAGAGGGGCCGCTCGGGCTCTATCCCCTCCGCCGAGGCCCAGAGCACCTCGAACGCTTCGACCTCAGCTTCCACCGCACCCCGGTTCGGGGCCGCCGGCACTCCCTGTCCGGGAGCGGAGCCCAGCGGTCCCCACGTGACCACGGCGACGGTCGCGACGGCAAGCACGACAGTCACGACGAGGCCCTCTCTCCGACGCCACACCCGTGCGGCCACATCCCTCACCCCCACCCGTTCTGCTGAGGCATTTCCCGGTGGCGACCCGCAGTTCCTCTTGGCCCGGCGGGAACGGACGTCCTGCGCCGGCCGCCCTGCACGAGCCTCTCCGTCGTCGAGGGTCGCCGTCCTGCCTCAACGCTGCGCCCGCGCAAGCCGATAAAGGATACCGCGGTTCGTTCAGCCCATCGGGCCGACCTGCCGGCGATTGCGGAGGTGTTCGCGTGCGACGGTTCACCCGGAACGCGAGATGGGTGCTCGTTCTTCTTGTATGGGTTTTTTCAACGTCGGCAGCCGGTGCCGTACCGGCGGCACCCTTCCCGGCCGAGCTCGAACAGCCGGACGGCACCCGCTTCCTCGCCCGCCCATGGGGCGACGAGTGGCTCCACGGCTGGGAGACGGCTCACGGGTACACCATCGTCACGGATCAGGCCGGGTGGTGGACGTACGCCCGGCGTTCAGCGTCGGGAGAGCTGGTCCCGTCCTCCGTTCGCGTGAACGGAGCAGCCCCCACCCCTGTCGAGAAGCACCTGCGCCCCGCTCCATCGTTACAGCCCGGTGTGCGCGTCCAGGGGCTCGCCTGGTCCCAGCGCGCGGTGCCTCCGACCGGAACCGCCAACATCCCCGTCATTCTCATCAACTTCACCGACACGACCACGACCAACACCGCGGCCGAGTTCGAGGAGCTCCTCTTCGGGGATCATCCGGCCATCGCCACCGGCCCCGGCAGCATGAAGGATTACTACGAGGAGATCTCCTACAGAGTCTTCTCGGTGAGCAGCGGACCCGCCGGCATTCCCGACTGGTACACGGCGGCCCGCGAGGCCGCCTACTACGGGGCCAACGATGCCTCCGGATACGACGACCGTCCCGGCGACTTGGTGAGGGAGGCCGTCCAGCTCGCTGACGGCGCCATCGACTTCTCCCGGTACGACAATGACGGCGACGGCCGGGTGGACGTGGTGATGATCGTCCACCAGGGCCGGGGCGAGGAGGCGGGCGGCGGTGCCGACACCATCTGGTCACACCGTTGGAACCTTACCTCTGCGACTGGCAGCAGCATGACCCTCGATGGCGTCACCATAGACGACTACATCATCCAGCCCGAGCGCCTGTACGCCGACATGAGCACCATAGGCGTCTTCGCCCACGAGTTCGGCCACGCGCTGGGCCTGCCCGATCTCTACGACACGGACGGCGGGTCGGAAGGGATCGGGGAATGGGGTCTTATGGGCGGCGGGTCGTGGAACCAAGTGAGCCGCCCCGGCGACGCGCCCGCCCACATGACGGCCTGGAGCAAGGCCGTGCTCGGATGGCTATCCCCCCATCAGATCAACGGCCCCCCGGCGACGTACTCGATCCCCAGCGCCCACGGCTCACCCACGGCCCTCCAGCTCCGCTTCAACGCCGCCGAGCCTGAGCTCGGGGGAGGCACCGGCGAGTACTTCCTCATCGAGAACCGCCAGAAGCAGGGCTTCGATGCCGGCCTGCCCGGGTCGGGTCTCCTCATCTGGCACGTCGACGAAAGCCGGACGTCGAACACAGACGAGACCCACCGACTCGTCGATCTGGAGGAAGCAGACGGGCTCGATCACCTGGACGCGAGCTTCAACCGGGGTGACCCCGGCGACCCCTTCCCCGGCAGCTCCAACAACACCGAGTTCAGCGCAACCACCGTGCCCGGCTCCCTGCTCTACGACGGCAGCGATCCCGGCTTCGTGGTCACCAGCATCAGCGCCTCGGCCCCCACCATGCAGGCCGAGGTCGGCTTTCCCGGCGCTCCGGTCTCCGAGATCCCGCTCACCCACGGGCCGAACCCGGCCCGGAGCAGTGCCACCTTCTCCTTCGAGCTGTACGGCCACCCGGCGACGCTCCACGTCTTCGACGTCGCCGGGCGGCTGGTCCACCGGGCGCCTCTCGCCTCCGACCAGACCGAGCACGTCTGGTCGCTCACGGACACGGCCGGGAGGCCCCTGGCCAACGGCCTCTACCTCTACGTGGTGATCCTTGACGACGGAACCCGGTCGGCCGTCGAGAGGCTGGTGATCGAGCGATGAAGGGAGGAGACCGCGTGACGTCCCGCCGAGGCACTCTCGTCCGTGGCCGCAGGCATCTCGGCCACGCCTGCCGATGGGTGGCGAGGCTCTTCATCGTCGCCCTCGTCGCCGGGTCGCCCACCCGCGTCGCCCTGGCCCAGGACCTTGCTGCCACGGCCGCCTTCCTCGACCTCGGTCTGGGCGCCCGGACCATGGCCATGGGGGGAGCCTCCGTCGCAGTGGTGGACGGTGCCGCCGCCCTCCGTGACAACCCTGCGGGCCTGGCGCAGCTCCGGGGCCTTCACTTCACCTCCTTCTACTCGACGGAGTACGGGCTGTCGAGCCTCGGAGCGGCCGCCCTCGCGGCCCCATCCTTCGGCCTCGGGGCCACCTACTTCCTTTCCCCGGACAACCAGGTGCGTGACGATCCTCCGGCACCCGCGTCGGACACCTTCGACGTCACGAGCCTCGCCGCCACCGCTGGCGTGGGGGCCCGGCTGGGGCCGCTCGCCCTCGGGGTGAGCCTCACCCACGTGCGCCACGCGCTCTACCAGACGACCGGCACCGGCCTGACGGGAAGCGCCGGCCTCCTTCTCCAGGCAGGGCCCTTGCGGGTCGGGGTGGTCGGCCGCCACCTCTTCGGCGAGATGACCTATGCTTCGACCGCGGACCCCTTCGACCCCGTCTATGCGGCAGGGTTCGCCCTGATGGGGAGGGAATTCGTGGTCACCGGGGAGTACGAGGTGCCAGGCTCCGAGGATCGGTCCGGCGGCATCGCCCGGGCGGGCCTGGAGGTGCGCCTGGGGCGTCTCCTCGACCTGAGGGCCGGGGCCGCGTACCAGGTAGCCCAGGACCTCCTGGATCCGAGCGCCGGCATCGGGATCCACCTGGGCGGGTTGCGGCTCGACTACGCCTACACCCTGCCCGCCGTCCTGCCCGAGACCCACCGGCTGGCCCTGGCGGTTCGCTTCTGACCACGCTGGAGCCGACCGAACCCCCCGCCCCCGAGGAGGCGACGCCATGAGACCTGAAGCGGCTCCTATCCAACAGAGCCACCCTGATGCCGGGTCGACGCCCAGGCGACCACGTGTGAAGCGGCCTGTTCAGCCCCACCCCCGGGCGGCTGGATCGCGCACCGCCGTTCGCCTGGCGCCGCTCCTGCTTGCGCTGGCCCTCCTTGCCCTCCTGCCGGGTCAGGCCGCCGCCCAGCCCCTCCCCGAGCTCGCGCCCGTGGGAAGCGGCGTCTTCCTCATCGGCGGATTCGGCTCCAGCCCCCTGGAGCTGGGGGGCGTTCTCACCACGCCCCTCCTTTCCACCAGCCTGAGCCTGGTGCGGGCGGACGCGAGCGAGAGCGTCACCCGCGTGGTGCTGGCCACCGGCCCCCACCTGACCGCGGGTCCCCTTCGCCTCTTCGGCAGGCTGGGGGTGGGGTACGAGTGGGCCGGTGCCTCCGGCGGCACCGAGGGGCGCCTCGTGGCGCGCGCGACGTACGGCGCCGAGGTAGCCCTCCGGGAACCGGTCCTCCTGGTGCTCCAGGGCGGAACGAGCATGGCCTCGGGATCCGCTGGCTGGACGCCATCGCCGGATGCCACCCTCAGCCTGGGCATCGAGCTCTTCTTCGGGCGTCCCCGGGCCCAGCTCCGCACCGAGCGGCTCCGCCAGGCCCACCGCGACTGGCCACCCGAGCTGGCGGACCTGGTGGCGAAGGGGCTGGTCTCCGAGGACCTGGCCGCCGCACGCTTCCCCGACTGGAGCGTGGAGGAGCTGCGCCTCGTCAGCCAGGGACGAGTGGCCCTCGGCATGACCCCCGAGATGGTGGAGACCGCCCTGGGGCGGCCCGACGAGATGCAGGACGTGCAGGACCCTGAGCTCGGCCCCGTTCAGGTCTGGCGCTACTACGAGACCGTCGGCGCCTACGATCCCTTCACCGGCAAGCCCCGCTTCCGCCGGGAGCTCCGCCGGACCGTGGTCTTCCGGGCCGGTGTGGTGGCCCGCATCGAGACGGGGGGCGGGGCGCGGTAGGCCGGCTCGTGCGGCTATGGCTCTGGCCGGACAGTGGCTCTACCCGGACAGTCGTAGCCCCCGCCCTGCGGCGACAGTCCGGCAGGCGGCCTTCCCGGGCCGTTCCCCACGCATCATGACCCCCGTCGACGGGCAGACTGCTCCTGCCGTCCGGAAAAGGAGGGCTGCCCATGGCGGGGTCGCAGGACCTGGAGCGTCTCGTGCGGGAGTCTCGGCTCCGGCGTGAGCTCCAGCAAACCGACCTGCCCCACCGTCTGAAGGCATACCTGCTGGCCACGGCCGCGCTGGCTGAGGCCAACCGGAACGGCCGGTAGGCGGGCTGCATGCCCGCCTACCGCCCTGAGGGGCCGGCCCACGACCGAGGCCTGCCGAGCAGCGGGTGGACGCGCGCGTCTCGGCGTTGGGGCTCGTGGAGGGCGCGCTAGTCTATAGGTTCTAGTCCCAGTCCCGTGGGTCGGGTGCGGCGCCCGGAGAGCCCGTGCCCTCGCCGGGGTGGCCTGGTCCGGAGGTGCGATACTCGTACCGATAACCGGATCTGTGGTACGACGATCGCTCCACCGGACTAGGCTGTACCACGCCCGCTTCACAGCGTTCCAGAACGGGCCGGGCGCCCTCTCTCGCCCCGGCAGGAATTCGCAGCCCTGTTGCGAATCCCTCCCAGGAACGGCTCGAGCATGGCGTGCCTCCGTGCGTAGCCCACGCCGCTCCCAGTCCGTCGTTCACCCTTGCCGAGGAGGAGACGCCCGTGTTTCGACAGGCGTGGTTCTACGTGACACTGGTGGCCGTGGCCGCCGTCGCATTCCTCTTGTACAGCGAGTTCACCCGGCCCGAGCAGGCCCTGGGCAACGAGCCCGTCCAGGTGGCCCGGGAACCGGGCGCGTCGGCGCCTGCCGCCCCCGCGGCGCCGGGCCGGCCGTCCACCCAGCCGGCCGAGGGTGGCCCCCAGCCTCAGGAGGCGACCGGCACGCCCGGCCAGGGTGCCGCCGAGACCCGCTCGGGTGAATCCGAGGGTGGCGAGGCCCTCCAGGCCGACCTGGCCGCCAGGGGCGAGCAGCTCTACACCCAGCTCGGCTGCTCCGCCTGCCACTCATTGGACGGGACGCCGCTGGTGGGGCCCTCCTGGAAGGGGCTCTACGGGCACGAGGTGAAGCTCGGCAACGGCCAGGCGGTGACCGCGGACGAGGCGTACCTGAAGGAGTCCATCGAGAACCCCGACGCCAAGCTCGTCCAGGGCTACCCTCAGGGCGTGATGACCGCCACCATCGCTCCCTACAAGGCGCAGCTCTCCCAGCAGGAGAACATCGACGCGCTCATCGCCTTCATCAAGACCCTGGAGTGAGCTGCGGGGGCGTGAAGGCCAGCGCCGCGGCCCCCAGGATGCCGGCGTCCGGCCCCAGCGCGGCCGGGATGATCTGAACGTTCCGGGCGGTGGCCACCACGCAGGCGGTCACCGTCCGGCGCACGGGCTCGAAAAGGAGCTCGCCCATCTTGGCCACGCCGCCGCCGATGACGATCCGGTCGCAGTCGATGAGGTTCACCACGCCCGCCAGGGCCATCCCCAGATGGAAGGTGGCCTGGTCGAGCACCTCGCGGCAGCCCGGATCGCCCCGCCGGACGGCCTCGGCCACCAGGCGGGCGTCCACGCCCTCGGGGTCCCCCCCGGCGAGCTCCCGGAGGACCGGTGCCTCGCCCCTCTCCATGGCCTCCCGGGCCAGGTTGGCGATTCCTGTCCCCGAGGCGACCGCCTCCAGGCACCCCCGCTGGCCGCAGGTGCAGAGGGGCCCTTCGGGGACCACCACCGTGTGCCCCAGCTCGCCCGCCGAGAAATGGGAACCCTGCACCAACCGCCCGTCCAGGACGATCCCCGCCCCAATGCCCGTGGAGACCGTCACGAAGACCAGGTTGGCGGCGCCCCTCCCCGCCCCGTAGCGGTACTCGCCCAGAGCGGCGGCCCGGGCGTCGTGCTCCAGGTAGGTGGGGCGGCGGTAGTGACGGTAGAGGGCCCGCACCACGGGAACGTCCTTGAAGTAGAGGTTGGCCGCCTCGACCACCACGCCCGTCTGGGGGTTGACCGGGCCGGGCGAGCCCACGCCCACGCCCAGGAGGTCGTCCACGCCGGCGCTGGCCTCGGCCAGGGCCTCCTCCCCCGCCTCGATCATGCGGCCGACGACCGCCTCCCAGCCCTCCCGGGGCCGGGTGGGGCGATGGCCCCGGCCCAGGATGCGGCCGGCGGCGTCCACCACGCCTGCTGCGATCTTGGTGCCGCCCAGGTCGATGCCGAGGGCCAGGGCCGGCAACGCGTCAGGCGCCGGCTGGCCCACGGCTCACATCCTCCCCGCCGGCGGTCCTGGCCTGCAGGCGCGCCAGCTCGGACTTGAGGCGGTCGATGGCCTTCACGGGGCTGGGGTCCACCCGGTAGAGGTAGGCCAGGTAGAGGCTCACGTGGTCGCCCAGGTAGAGGAGCGAGAAGAGGCGGGCGAGCTCCGAGTCCCCCTCGGCCCACGCCTGGCTGATGCCGGCCACGTGGGGCCGCATGATCTCCGCGGTCACGTCGAAGCGCCGCTGGATCGGGGCGGGGTCGGCCTCGTCACGCAGGAGCACCGCGTGGAAGAGGCCGTTGATGGCAGCGGGGACCTCCCAGCCGACGGTCTCGTTGTGGTTCAGCTCCGGGAAGCGGTTGGCCTGTGCCTGCGCCTTGGCGTTCTCGTTGATCTGGGTCTTCCAGCGGTAGGCCACCACGCCCTTCCAGCCCTGGCTGCCATAGATCAGGGGCAGGTGCTGGTGCAGGCTGAGGGCGAGCTGCTTGGCCTCGTTCGCCTGCGAGGGAACCGAGGGTTCCAGCCGGGCTCTCTGGCGGCGCAGGCGGGCGACGGTCTCTTCGATGGCGGGCTGCGGATCACCGGTGAGGCCCATCAGGTGAAAGATGCGAAGCTGCGGAACGAGGGAGTAGCCGATGGCCGCTCGGGGCTGCAGACCCCCCGGGATGCGGAGGAGCGGCACCCCGTCGGCCTCGGCCCGCCGGGCCAGCTCCCCGCCGGTGGTGACCGCCACCACCCGGGATCCCCGTCGCCGGGCCTCGTCGTACCCCGAGAGGGTCTCCTCGGTGTTCCCCGAGTAGCTGGACGCCACCACCAGCGTCTCGGGCCCCACGTACCCCGGCACCCCGTACCCCCGGTGGACGGCAATGGGCGCGGGCGCCGTCGCCTCCAGCAGGCCTGCCACCAGCTCCGCCCCGATGGCGGACCCGCCCATCCCCAGCACCACAGCCTGCCTGGGCCTGGGGCCCTCGGGCAGGGTGAGCTCCCGAGCCAGGCGCCACGCCTGCTCGCACTGCTCGGGCAACCCGTGGATCGCCCCGGCCATGTCGCCGGGATCCAAAGCACGAAGAGCGTTCAGGTCATCCAGCAGGCCCGCACCCGCGGCGGCCGCCTCTTTGGCTTCCATGCCTCTTCCCCCTCCCGGCGGGATCAGCTCGGTCCCCATGGGAACCGATCCCGTCCCCGCTCGCTATCCTTCCACCCGGAAGAGGGAACTCCTCCGCACCTTACGCGAGGAGACCGGCGCCGATGACCGTGAGCCACGCCTGCGCCCCGAGACCTCGCCCCGGCAGGCGACACTCTCAGCACGAGGGCCAAGACCTGCGGCCGGGCAGTTGACAGCGGCGGGGGCCGTGGACACGAAGCGGTCCCTCGGACCCGCGGCGGCCGTGCGCCCTCCCTACCCGTCCCTTTCCCCATTCGCCTCCTCGTAGAGGATCTGCTCGATGCGGCGAGGGTCCTCGTGCTCACGGGCCAGCTCCCGCACGCGTTCGAAGCGCCGCCGCACCTCGTCGTCGATCGCGGCCAGCTCCCGCATCAGCTCCCGCTCGCTGGTGACCACGTGGCCTCCCAAGAGGCGCAGGAGGCCCTCGTAGCTCTCGGACGACGTGTAACGCTCCACGGTGTAGCGGGCGATGAAGCTGTCGCACGCCGCGCAGGCCACGTAGACCTCGAGGGGAGCGCCCCGCTCCCAGTGGACCAGGTTCCGCACGGTCTCCGATCCGCAGGCCGGGCAACGCTCGACACGCGTGGACTCGTTGACGGCCACCCGCCCATCCCCTTCTTCCCCGGCTGCGGGCCGGGTTGCTTCCACACCCTGCGTCCGTTTCCCCCATGACCCTTCGCCGCGGGCAGGGGACAGCCCTGCGGCAGCCGATCCCGGGCCTTCGCCACAGGGGCCAGGGCTGGGCGGGCCCCCGGCCCCTAGACGTGCCCCATCACCCAGGGCAGGAGCCACTCCACCGCCAGCGCCGACACGGCCACGGAGACCACGGTGATGACCACGCCCGGGCGAAGCATGTCCATCACGGTCAGCTCCCGGGATCCGTAGGCGATCGCGTTGGGCGGCGTGGAGATGGGGAGCGCCATGGAGGCCGAGGCGGCCAGGGCCACGATCACGGTCAGGGGCAGCTGCTCAGCGCCGAAACCCACCACCACCGGCACCAGGAGGCTGGCCGCCGCCGAGTTGCTGATGAAGGTGGTGAGCGCTGCGGTGACGAGCCCCACGGCCAGCACCATGCCCAGGAGCGGCAGCGCCTCGAGCGAGACCCGCTCCACCACCCAGGCCGAGAGGCCGGACTGCTGCAGGGCCACGCCCAGGCTGAGGCCGCCGCCCATGATGAGCAGGATGTCCCAGCCGAGGGAGCGCAGGTCGTCGGCGGCCAGGAGCCCCAGGCCGAAGAGGGCCACCACCGGCATGATGCCCACGATCCCCTCGGGCACGCCGTGCCACTCGGCGGTGAGCCAGAGGAAGACCGTGGCGAAGAAGATGGCCATGACGCCCGCGGCCGGCCAGGTGACCGGGGGCGGCTGGGCCACAGTGATGCGGGCGCGGGCGGCCTGGGGCGGGTACAGCTTCACCAGGAGCCACCAGGTGAAGAGGATGAGAACCAGGGCGGCAGGCAGGGCCAGGGCCATCCAGCGCAGGAAGGAGAGCGAGTAGCCCGCCCGGGCCAGGGCCCCGATGGCAAGGAGGTTGGGCGGGGTTCCCACCGGGGTGGCCATGCCGCCCAGGTTCGCCCCGAAGGGGATCGCCAGCGCCAGGGCCTTGCGGAGCGGGTCGCCCTCGGGCGCAGCCCGGATCACGGGCAACGCCACCGCCATCATGAGGGCCGCCGTGGCCGTGTTCGACATCCACATGGAGATGAGCGCGGTGACCGCCAGGAAACCCAGCACCAGCAGGCTCGGCCGGCTCCCCACCCGCCGCAGGACGAAGCTGGCGATGATGAGGTCGAGCCGGTGCCGGTTGAGGGCGGCGCCCAGGGCGAAGCCGCCCAGGAAGAGGGCGATGACCGGATCGAAGAAGGGAGAGAGGAAGACCTTGTACTCCGCCCCCGCGAACCCCAGCGGCCCACCGGGGAGCCCCAGGAGGATCACCTCGAGCACCAGGATCACGAAGGAGGTGACGAAGAGAGGCACCGCCTCCGTCACCCAGAGGACCGTGGCCACCGTGAAGATGCCCAGGGTCCGCCGAGCCGCCTCCCCCGGCACCGGCCCCCACCACATGGCCGCCACTCCCAGCACGATGGCGACCAACGCCCAGACCAACCGCCCCCTGCCGCCCACACGACCGCCTCCCCGACCGGACCTGTCCTCACGCGCCCTTCGCCATCTTCTTCATTCGTGATTTCCGTCACAATATCCTGGGGGGGCGTCGCCCGCGTCCGGGGATGGGTCCCCAACGAATGAACCGCGGATCGTCACAGAATCGTCATGATCCGGCGCTACAATGGTGATCTGGGGAGACGAGCCAGTGCTGGGATCGACTTGATCCCAAGGGACATCTTGACGCACGAGACGATGTGTACTACCATGCTAGTGCACTAAAGTTCTAGATCCGCCAGGAGGCGATGGCGTGACACCGCCGCTCAGGAGTGCTCGACGGAGTGTGCTCGGCGTGCTTCTCGTCGTTGGAGCCCTGATGGCAGTGCCAGCCGTCCGGGCCGAGGCCCCGCGCCGGCTGACCCTTCCAGAGGCGATCCGCATCGCCTGGGAGCAAGGCCCGGACCTGGAGGAGCAGCGTCGGGCCGTGGCCGAGGCGGAGCTGCAGGCCCGCCAGGCCGGCGCCCCCTACCTGCCCCAGGCGGGGCTGGGCGCCGGCTACAGCGTGAGCGAGGATGCCGGGGAAGGCACCGTCACCGTGCGCCTCTCTCTGGACCAGAGCTTCGCGCTGAAGCCACTGCTGGGGGGCGCTCTTCCGGCGAACGTCCGCCAGGCGCAGCTCGCCCTGGAGCAGGCCCGCCGGCGACTGGAGGAAGGCCGGCAGGACGTGGCCGGCTCGGTGCTCGGGGCGTACCTGGACCTGGTCGGAGCCCGCTCGGCCGTGGAGGGACAGAGGATCACGGTCGAGCAAGCGGAGACCCTGCTGGCCCAGACGGAGGATCGTGCCCGCCAGCAGGCCGCCACCGAGGCCGACCTGTACGACGCCCGGGCATCTGCCCTCAGTGCCCGCCAGAAGCTGGCCGAGGCGGAGTTCAACGCCCTGAAGGCCCAGACACAGCTGAACCAGCTCCTGGGCCTGCCGCTGCGTACCCCCCTGGAGGTGTCGGAGGTGCACGACATGACCTCCATCGAGCCGATCACCCCCGGTGAGGCAGGATCCGCGCCCCGGGCGGCCGGCAACCAGGGCCAGCCGCCCGGCGATGCCCCGGCGGCCGCACCTTCCGTGGACGCCCTCATCGCCCACGCGCTCTCCCACCGGCTGGAGCTGGCGGAAGCCCGCGAGGACCTGGCCGAGGCCCGTACGGCGCTGGGGGAGCTGAAGCGTCCCTTCGAGCCGACCCTCTCCCTCACCGCCACGTATGCCGGCGAGGATGGCAGCGTTCAGGCCACCCTGCCCACGGACACCTGGCAGGTGGAGGTGTCGGGCCAGGCCCGGCTGTACACGTCAGACGAAAACCCGGGCTCGCTGCAGCTGGGTCTCGGAACCGGCTGGTCCGCCGGCGCTGAGCTCTCCCTGCCGCTCCTGGACGGCGGCGGGCGTCGGACCGCCCGGGAGACGCAGGCGATCCAGGTGGAACGGCTCGAGGCCAAGGTGCAGGACCTGGAAGCCAGCGTGGCCGAAGAGGTCCGCCAGGCCCACGAGGCGTACCTGCTCGCGCAGGAGGCGGTGCCCGTGCGCGAGCTCCAGCTGGAGGCGGCCCGGATGCGCCTGGAGGCGGAGCAGAAGCGCTTCGCCGCCGGCGCCATCACCCCCCGGGACCTGGCCGACGCCCAGGACGACTACGACGCGGCCCTGGCCGACCACGCCTCCGCCCGCCTCCAGGTGCTCCGCTCCGCGGCCGACCTGCAGCGGGCCGCCGCCCTCCCCGTCGCCCGGCCGGACGGCGGCTGGATCAGCCTGGAGGAGGCCGCGCCTCCGGAGGAGGATGCGAATTGACGAAGCGGGTCTTGAGAATCGCCCTCTGGGCCGTGGTCCTGGCGGCCGTGGGCGGGAGCGGGTTCTACCTTTTCGTGGGACGGTCCGCGGGGTCCGTGGATGCCGCCCTCCTCAGTCAGGTGCGCCAGGTGCAGGCCACCCGCGGCCCCATGGAGTCCACCGCCCGGGTGGTGGGTACCCTTGAGCCCGTCCAGGAGGCCGACGTGGTGGCCCGGGTCTCGGGCGTGGTGCACGAGCTGCCCGTCAGGGAAGGGGAAGAGGTGGAGTCCGGCCAGTTGCTGGTGGGCCTGGACCCCAGCGACCTCCAGCTCGATCTCCAGAAGGCCCAGGCTGCCCTACGGGCCGCCCGCGCCCAGTTGGAGGAGCTGGAGAACGGCCCCGCCGCCGCTCAGGTGCTTCAGGCCCGGAACGACGTGGCCGGCTCCCGGGCCGACGCGACCCGCCTGCAGGCCGACGTGGCCTCCGCGCGCCGCCTGGCCCGTGAGGGAGCCCTCTCCCAGCAGGATCTGCAGCAGAAGGAGGACGCCCTGGCCGCGGCCGAGCGGACGCTCCACCTGGCGCAGCAGCGCCTGGCCGAGCTGGAACAGGGCGCCACCCCGCAGGAGCTGGAGCGGGCCCGGGCCCAGGTGGCCCAGGCGGAAGCCGATGCGGCCCGAGCCGAGGTGAACCTCCGGCGTGCCCGGGTGAGCGCGCCCATGGACGGCGCCGTGCTGGAGCTGAGCGTGCGGCTGGGCCAGCCTGTGGAGGCAGGCGCCACCGTCGCCCGCCTGGGCCGCACCGACCGCCTGGAGGTGGTGGCCCCCGTGAACGAGATGGACGTCCCCAACGTGCGGACCGGCCAGCGGGTGCGGGTCCAGGCCGACGCCCTGGGGGGCCGGAGCTTCGAGGGGTCCGTGACCGCGGTGGCCCCCCGGGGAAACCGCAACGACAACGTGGCCACCTTCGACGTCACCGTGAGCCTGGAGAACCCGGACGACCGGTTGCGTCCCGGAATGACGGCCACGGCCGAGATCGTGCTGGAGAGGCGGGACCAGGCGGTTCGGGTCCCGCTGGAGGCCCTGATCCAGAACGGGGGGAAGGACGCGGTGGTGGTGCAGAAACCCGATGGCTCCACCGAGGTGGTCTCCGTCACCCTGGGCCTGCGGAACGACCGGGAGGCCGAGGTACGCGAGGGTCTCTCCGGCGACGAGATGCTCGTGATCCTGCCGGTGGGCATCACGCCGCAGCAGTACATGGCAGCCGTGGCCCGGGGCGCCGCGGCAACCCGACCCGCCGAAGGGGGGAGCGGACGATGAACCTGGCAACGTCCCCCCTGACGGCACCCCGAGCGGTGATCCGCACCAAGGGGCTGAGCAAGGTCTACCGCATGGGTGACGTGAAGGTGCCCGCCCTCGTGGACGTGGACATAGAGGTGCCTGAAGGGAGCTTCGTGGCCATCATGGGTCCCTCCGGCTCGGGCAAGTCCACCCTGATGAACCTGCTGGGCTGCCTGGACCGGCCCACCTCCGGCCGGTACTGGCTCGACGGCCAGGAGATCGCCACCCTCTCGGACAATCGGCTGGCCGACATCCGGAACCGGAGCGTGGGTTTCGTCTTTCAGACCTTCAACCTGCTGCCCCGCCTGACCGCCCTGCAGAACGTGGAGCTCCCGATGGTCTACGCGGGGAAGAGCTTCCGGCAGCGGCGGCGGGCGGCCGAGGAGTCCCTGGAGCGGGTGGGTCTGGCCGAGAGGGCCCACCACCTGCCCTCCCAGCTCTCGGGCGGCCAGCGGCAGCGGGTCGCCATCGCCCGGGCTCTGGTGAACCGGCCCGCCATCCTGCTGGCCGACGAGCCCACGGGGAACCTGGACACCCGCTCGGGCCTGGAGATCCTGGGCCTCTTCCAGGAGATCCACCAGACGGGGAACACCATCGTGCTCGTCACCCACGACCGGGAGGTGGCGGAGCACGTGCAGCGCATCTTCCACTTCCGGGACGGGCGCCTGGAGCGGGTGGAGGACGTGGCGCGGCCCCGGCAGGCGGCCGAGAGCCTGGCCGCCCTACCGCCCGCCGGGCCGGCGGGAGAGGCCCAGCAGGCGGAGGCGGCAGACCCGGGGGAGAAGGAGGGCCGGTCGTGATCTTCACCCTGGTCGAGGCCGTGCGCATGGCCCTCTCGAGCCTGGTGGCCAACAAGCTCCGCTCGTTCCTCACCATGCTGGGCGTGATCATCGGGGTGATGGCGGTGGTGGCGCTGGTCTCCATCGGCCAGGGCGCCAGCCGCTCGGTGACCGATCAGATCGCCGGCCTGGGCTCCAACGCCATGTTCATCAGCCCCGGCCGGAAGGAGGTCGCGCCCGGCATCTGGCGGAGCGCAGGGAACCTGGAGATGGAGCACCTGGAGGCGCTGCGCCAGGCGGACCTGCCGGGCGTGGTGGCCGTGAGCGGCCAGATCGAGACCCTGGGCGCCGTCCACTGGGGCCGCCAGTCCACGATGATCCCCCTCGTGGGGACCACGCCCGAGTGGTCTCACGTGGTCAACTGGCCCGTCACCCAGGGACGTTTCCTGTCGCTCGAGGACCTGGAACGGGGCCGTCCCGTGGTGGCCCTGGGACCCGAGGCCGCCAGGCAGATCTTCGGCGACTCAGGCGTAGACCCGGTGGGGCAGGTGGTCTCCATCGGCAGCAACCGCTTCACGGTGATCGGGGTCATGGGCGCCAAGGATTCCGCCTTCATCCGGGGGCTGGACCGGCTGGCCATGATCCCCCTCACCACCGCCCGCAGCCGGATCACGGGCCAGCAGCAGCCGCTGAGCGACATCGTGGTCTCCGCCTCGGCCGCCCAGACCTCGCTGGCCGAGGCTGCCCTGCGCAACTACCTCGCCCAGCTTCTGGGCGGCCCCGAGGCCTTCCGGATCGACACGCAGCAGCAGATCCTCGACGTGGTGAACCAGACCACCGGCGTGCTCACCCTGCTTCTGGCAGGCATCACGGGCATCTCGCTCCTGGTGGGGGGCATCGGCATCATGAACATCATGCTGGTGTCGGTCACCGAGCGGACGCGGGAGATCGGCGTGCGGAAGGCCCTGGGGGCCAAGAGCAGGTACGTGCTGATGCAGTTCGTGGTGGAGTCGGTGGCGTTGAGCGGCGTGGGGGGGCTGGTGGGTATGGCGGTGGGGACGCTCCTCACCTGGGTGGCTGCCCGGCTGGGCCACTGGCCCTTCACCGTACAACCCGCCACCCTGGGGCTGGCCTTCGGCTTCTCGGCCGCGGTGGGGCTCTTCTTCGGCATCTGGCCCGCCCGGCGGGCAGCACGGCTGGACCCCATCGAGGCCCTGCGCTATGAGTGAGATCCCGGACGAGTGAGATCCCGCGCTCCCGGGCGTACCCGGCGACGCACGGCGCCGCCGCAGAAAGGATGAGCAACGTGTTCGGATGGGATGCCCGCCTTCATGACGGTCACCGGCCCGACCGTTTCCTGCCTGGCTTCAGGCCTTCCTGGAGCCGCCTGGTCGCGGCCCTCGCCCTGACCCTCGCACTCGCTTCCGCCCCGGCCCTCTTCCCCATCTTGCCCGGTCTTCCCCCGGTGCGGGCCCAGGGAGTCCCTGGCGACCCGGCGAGCCCGAGCGATCGGCCGGAGCCCCTCTCCCTCACCCTGGACCAGGCGATCCAGCTCGCCCTCGAGCAAGGCCCGGACCGGAAGGCCGCGGACCTGGAACTGGAGCTGGCCCGCCTCGACCACGAGGAGGCCACGGCGAACCACCTGGTGCAGCCCTCGCCCGTGACGCTGAGCCAGGCCGAGAGCGCCTGGCGGTCCGCCCAGGCCGAGCACGCGGCCAGCTCCGGCACCATCGCCCTGAGCGTGGAGGAGGCGTACTACGACCTCATCCGCAGCCGCCAGCAGGTGGAGCTGAGCCGGGGGAACCTGGAGCAGGCCCGGCGGCAACTCGAGTCCGCCCAAACACGGTACGACGCTGGCGCCCTGGCCGAGCTGGACCTGAAGCAGACCCGCCAGCAGGTGGACCAGGCCGAGGCCCAGCTGGAGACGGACCGGCGGAGCCTGGAGCAGGCCCAGCAGGAGCTGAACCGGCTCCTGGGCCGACCCCTGGACGCACCCCTGGAGCCGGCGGAGGCCGAGTTGACCTTCACCCCCTCCGAGCTGGACCTGCGGGCCGCCCTGGCTTCGGCCCTGGAGCAACGCCTGGAGGTGATCCGGGCCCAGGACCAAGTGGAGACGGCCCGGCTGAACCTGGAGCTCTCCCGGAATCCCTACACCCCCAGGCTGGACCAGGAGCGGCGCCAGGTGGAGCTGCAGCAAGCCCAGGACGGGTTGGAGCAGGCCCGCCTCCAGGTGGAGCTGGAGGTACGCAAGGCCTTCCAGACGGTGGAGGGCGCCGCGGCCCAGGTTCCGCTCCGCGAGCAGGCCGCCGCGCTGGCCCAGGAGCAGCTCCGCATCGCCCGGCTCCGCTTCGAGGCCGGCACCATCACCTCACTGGACGTGACCGACGCCCAGCAGACGGCCTTCGAGGCCCAGGTGGCCGCCCTCAACGCGGTCTTCGACTACCGCATCAGCCTGGCCCGCTTCTACCAGGCGGCCCAATGGCAGGGGCCGGGAAGTGGCTCCGTCACAGATTGATCACATTTCGGTGCTAGGATGGGGATGCGCCTCATTTCCTGAACCGGCGAAAAGACCCATCCACCCGGCTCGGACTCTTGGGAGGCAGGTGGGAACCTGATGCGGCGGATCATTCTGTGGGCAGTGGTGGCCATCCTCGTCGTGGGCGGGGCCGGCTACGGGTACTGGGCGTGGACGCGCAGCGCGGACTCGAACGAGAGCGCGGCAGCCCAGGCCCGAAGCGTTCGCATTCGGCCCGACTTTGGCCCGATGGAGGAAGTGCTCTCGGCGGTGGGCACCCTCGAGCCGCTCACCCAGGTGGACGTGCTGGCACGCGCGTGGGGCGAGGTCTCTCGGGTGCCCGTGCAGGAGGGCGCGATGGTGGAGGCGGGCCAGCTCCTGGCAGCCCTGGATCCTACGGACCTGCAGCTTTCCGTGACGCGCGCGCGTGCGAGCCTCCTCTCGGCGCAGGCGAACCTGCGGAAGCTCCAGGCGGGCCCATCGGAGGCGGAAGTCCTCCAGCAGCGGAACGCCGTGGACCAGGCCCGCCTGAAGGTTCAGCGGCTGGAGGATCAGGTGTCCCAGAACCGGGTGCTGGCCGGGCAGGGGGCGCTGGCGCCCTCCGAGCTGGCCCAGATGGAGGATGACCTCGCCTCGGCCCGGCAGGATCTGCACCTGGCGGAGCAGCGCCTGGCCGAGCTGACGGCCGGCCCGGACCCGGAGGACGTGGAGGTGGCCGAGGCCCAGGTGGCTGAGGCCGAGGCCAACCTGGCCATCGCCCAGGAGGAGTTGCGCCGGTCCGAGTTCCGCTCGCCCCTGGCGGGCACGGTCCTCACCGTGGATGTGGAGCCCGGTGAGTCCGTGCAGGAGGGACAGGTGCTGGCGCGGGTGGGCCGGCTGGATCGCATGCGGGTGACCGTGCCCGTGCACGAGATCGACGTCAACCGCGTGAAGCTCGGGCAGGAAGCGCGCGTGACGGCGGACGCCGCTCCGGAGCGCACCTTCCGGGGTACGGTGGCATCGGTGGCCACGGTGGGCAACGCTGCGAACGGCGTCGTCTCCTTCGACGTCACCGTGGAGGTGGACAACGCGGAGGGCCTCCTCCGACCCGCCATGACGGTGGACGTGGAGATCGTCGTGGACCGCAAGGAGGCGGCCCTTCGGATTCCGCTGGAGGCGCTCTTCCGGCAGAACCAGCAGGACATGGTGCTCCGGGCAGGCCCGGACGGCTCGCCCGTACCCACCGTGGTGCGGGTGGGTCTCCGGAACGGCCGCTTCGCCGAGATCGTGCAGGGCCTCTCCGCCGACGACACCCTCATCCTCCAGGCCAGCGGCCTCTCCGGGGCCACGGGCGCTTCCGGCGGCGAAGGCAACCGCGTCCTGATGGGCCCCGGGATGATGCCCGTCCCGCGTCGATGAAACCGTCACAGGCAAGGAGGGGCGGCCCATGAGCCTCTTCGAGAGCGTGCGAATGGCCCTCGCGAGCCTCAGCGCCAACAAGCTGCGCTCCTTCCTCACCATGCTCGGCGTGATCATCGGCGTCGCCTCGGTGGTGGGGCTGGTTTCCATCGGCCAGGGGGCGAGCCGATCGGTGACCGAGCAGATCGCAAGCCTCGGATCGGACCTGATCACCATCTCCCCGGGCCGTTGGCAGCGCGGCGTGCCGGGCGCTCCAGCGCCCACCCGGGGCAGCGTGCAGATCCTCACGCTGCAGCACATGCTCGAGCTCCGCGACGCTCACCTCCCCGGCGTTCGCAGCGTGTCAGCAGAGATGAGCGGCAACCTGACGGTCGCCTGGGAGCGGGAGAGCACCTCCACCAGCGTGGTTGGCACCACCCCCGAGTACGTCGAGCAGCTCAACTGGGAGGTGGCCCAGGGGCGCTTCCTCCTCCCGGAGGAGGTGGAGGGCGTAGCCCGCGTGGCGGTGCTGGGCGACGTGGCGGCCGAGGATCTCTTCGGAGACTCGGGTGCCTCCCCCATCGGTGCAACGATCCGCATCCGGGACGTGCCCTTCACGGTGGTCGGCGTCATGACCCCCAGGACCCAGGGCTTCTTCTCCATGGGCGACAGGGTCCTCGTCCCCATCACCACCGCACAGAAGCGCCTCTTCGGGCGGAACACCGTCGGCAGCATCCAGGTCTCCAGCCTGGGAACCGAGTGGACCCCCCTGGCAGAGCAGGCCCTGACCAACTTCATGGTCCAGACGCTGAACAGCGAGGAGGAGTTCGTCCTCACCAGCCAGCAGGAGATCCTGGAGACCGTCGCCCAGACCACGGGCACCCTCACCCTGCTCTTGGCCGGCATCACGGGGATCTCGCTCCTGGTGGGCGGGATCGGGATCATGAACATCATGCTGGTCTCGGTCACCGAGCGCACCCGGGAGATCGGGGTGCGCAAGGCCCTGGGCGCCAAGAGCCGGCACGTCCTGACCCAGTTCCTGGTGGAGTCCGTCACCCTGAGCGGCCTGGGCGGGGTGGTGGGCGTCCTGGTGGGGGCCGGTGCGGGCTGGTACCTGGCCCGGGCGGGCCAGTGGGCCCTCGCGGTCGAGCCCCTGACCGTCGGTCTGGCACTCGGCTTCGCAGTGGCCGTGGGGCTCTTCTTCGGCGTCTACCCGGCCTTCCGGGCGGCGAGGCTGGATCCCATCGAGGCGCTGCGGTACGAGTAGCATCCCCGGGAGAGCTCAGGGCAGAGCGCAGCGCCGGGAAGAGCGAATCTGAGAGCTGCGGCGCCGGCCCCAAAGGCACGGCGCCGCCCCATCCCTCATGAGAACCCTCGCTACCAGAGCCGCACGCCCACGCCCGCCAGCAGGTGCGCCGCCAGGTGCGGCACCGTCGCGTGGCCATTGTAGACAGGCACCTTCGCCCAGGCTAGGGTCGCCTTCGCCTCGGCCGTGAGGTAAAGGGGACCGAGCAGGTCCCGCGTGTACGTGGCCGCCACCTGCCCGGCGGGACCCCCGATGTAGAAGCCCTTCAGGATCCCCTGGCCGTAGCCCAAGCCCTCGCCCCGCACGGTGCTCTCCGGGTGCGCCGCCACCAGTCCCAACCCCGTCCGCCAGGTGAAGGGCCCATTCCCGCGCCGGTGGTTCAGCAGGAGGAGGTTGTAGCCGTGGCTCACCTCGAAGTGCTGCACCTCAGGCGGCGTGTTCATCAGATACATCTTGTCGTGGATCAGCTCCACGTCCCACTCCCCGTGGCCCACCCGGATCGAGTAGTACGGTGCCTCGTAGAAGGGCTTGGTCTCCCACTCGGGTGACTCGATGTAGAGGGTGTCTTCGTTTTGCTGCTCGATGATGACCGCCAGCGGCGCGTGGGCCGAGGAGCCCACGAAGAGGGTGAAGGTGGTCTGGGCACTGGCCGCCGCAGGAAGGGCGACCAGAAGGACGACGGTGAACAGGGCGAGGACGACGGCGACGCGTGCGGCCGTACGAGACGGACGATGATTCAACGAGACGAGCCCTCCCCCGTCGGTTGGATGCGTGCCGGAGCGCATCGAGCGCACGCACCCGGACGCGGGAGGACCCCGCGCGTCGGCGCGCGAAACCGGTCCCCGACCCCTCGGTCCCCGATCCCCCGTCGCGGGGCGCCCCTCGCCACCCGGCGCTGGCACGCCCTTACAGAGATGGGGTTCGGTTCCAGACGAACCGGATCCTCCCAGGGCAGCGGAATTCGCGGTGCATGAGGATAGGTGTCGAGTGTCGCCAGACTTCACCGGTATGTCCAGATGCGGGGAGGATGTTGTCGCCTCACTCCGAACAGAGGCTTCGTGAGGGGATACCATCGGCCCCGTTGACATGTCATCTGCGGCGGCACGGATACTGCGAGGCGGTGGCGAGCGGCCAACGCACGTGAGGTTGCGCGCTGGGTGGGTGCAGCGTTTCTGCGGCACGCCAGCCTCGTCGCCGGGTGCGGCGGGGGTCCGGACGCGGGGGGATCGCGTATGACACACGGCGCGGGGGATGTCGTGTACGAAGACGAGATCGATCTGCGGGCCCTGGCGGGGGTCCTGGTGAAGCGCCGTTACCTCATCCTTGGGTTGATGGTTGCGGCGGTCGCGGCAGCGGCTGCTCTCAGCACCTTCGTCCTTTCCCCCGTCTACGAATCCGAGGTGCGCTTCTTCCTGCCCCGCCTTGACCAGAATCTGGGAATGACCGCCGAGCAGTACGCCCGCTACGCGGTGAGCGAGCCGGTGCTCGAACCTGTGCGGGCGTCGGCGGCTCCCGAGGTTTCCCTCCAGGCCTTCGCCCAGAGGTTCTCGGTGAAGCTGGACGCGGGCAACACGGTCCTCCAGGTGAAGGCGTCGGCCCCCACGGCTGAGGGGAGCCGGCGGCTGGCCACCCTCTGGCTCGAAGCATTCAACGCCGGCGTGCAAGACCACGCCGAGCGACGGCTGAACCGAGCCCTCGCCGATGCCGAGGCGAACGTGGCCTCCATGCGGGCGGGACTGGAGGCCGTGGGGGATGCCCTGGGCCTCGAGGCCCGCCCGCGCGACCTTGCCCTTGAGATCGCCGCGGCGGCGGCCTACGGCCAGCAGTACGGCGCCGCGCTGCAGGAGCGAAGCCGGCTTCTGGAGATCCAGGCGAACCTGCCATCGCACCTGCGCCTGGAAATGCTGCTCTCCCCCACGCTGCCCGCCGCGCCCTCCGCACCCCGGACGCTGCTGAACATGACGGTGGCCGCGGTACTGGCGGGGATGATCGGTGTCTTCCTGGCCTTCGGGCTCGAGGGGTGGCAGGGGTCCGAGCCCGCCGGAAGGCATGAGGCCTCGAAAGCCTAGATCAGGCCTGCTCGCCAGGCTCCAGCGTGAAACGCCATGCGCAGTAGTACTCGGGCGGGTGGGGATCCGGCGGGCAGGTGAGCACCTCCGTGCGGATCCGGGGATCCAGGGTCCGCGCGAAGCCCGCATACTCCACGAGCCCCACCGACTTGCACGGGAAGGGTGGCAGGCCCTTGCGCTCCCGGGCCTCCTGCACCCGGCAGCGCTTCATGCGGAAGACCACGGTACGCTCATCAACCCGTTCGGCCTCCTGCTCGTTCACCAGCGCGTAGAGGCGGAATCGGAGCGCCCCCGTCAATCCGTCCAGCCCCGCCTGCTCGGGCAGGTCCAGGATGCGGCGGATGCGGCCCGCCTCGATGGCTGTGAACCGCGCCCACGCCTCCTCGTCCAGCCGGATCGCCTCGTCCAGCCCGTGGTGCGCTTCCACGGCCTGGAACCAGAGGCCGTCGTGGGCCAGCCAGCGCTTGGCGAAGTCGGCCAGGAGATCCACGAGCTCTTCGTTCGACAGGTCGTGGATGGACCGCACCGCCGTCGCCTCCCGCAACCGTACTGGGACTTCTTTCGACCTCACCGTGTCAGCCCCTGCGTCTGTCATGGATAGCCCCAGTCCGCCGTCAGCTGGCCGATCGTCGATGCTGAGGTGGACCCCGTTGTCAAGACACAAGATCGGGGTGGATTGAGCTACTCTGCCCTCCTTCCGATAGAACCTTGACAGATTGACGCTGCGAGGCATGCGCAGCGTTCGTCGTACCAGTGGGCGAGTACACCTCAGCTGGCGGTCGGTACCCCAACGCCCGGTGCAACCGGCGGTGGTTGTAGAAGTCCAGGTACTGCCGGATAGAACGGCGGGCGTCACGCGCCGGGCCTGCCCAAAGCCAGGCTCGACTGCGGGCTTAGCTGGATGTACCACTGGCTTTCGCAGCGTGTCGCCCAGTTATTGACGTCCACGCCAGTAGTAGGCCGCCGTTTCTGATTGGCGATGGCGAGCATCCGCACTACATCGTTCTCCGCTGAATACATGACACTGTAAGGGAAGCGGCGGACGAGCTTCCGCCGGATGAGCCCGCGTATCCGGGGAGCCGCCTCTGGATGTTCGACAATCTCTGCGGTTGCACGTTCGACTTCGTCGAGAAATGCGAAACCTAGACCTGGACTCTTGCTCTCGTAATAGCGTGCCGCGTCGACTAGCTCTTGCTCCGCCTGTTCGTGAAACCTGACGCGACCCATGATCATAGCCGCGCCCGAGCATCGCGAAACACGTCGGCGCTTGGCCGCTCACCCGCAGTCCCTGCCACGAGCTCGTCATGTCTCCGTTGCGCTTCCTCTGCCCACAGCTGTTCGTTCTCCGCATCCGACAGTTCCTCCAGGCTGAGCAACAGCTTTGCAGCTAGCTTCGCACGTGCACCTGGATCAAGCTTGAGGGCCTCTGATTCCAGCTTCTCAACCGTCACAAGAAGCCACCCCCTTGCCTTCGATCTGTGTCGGCCTTGGAAGGTTGTTCTTCGAGCCGTACTCCACCTGACAGCCTAATCATACCGAGGCATGCGCGGACGCGCAAGGTAGCCTCCGCAGTGGTTCGTCAGGAGCCAGGCCGACTGTCTGCCCATCCCCACCGCTGCTTCCCTTACAGCCAAGCGGTCCGTCCCTGACGTCACCCGACCTTGGACCCAGCGACCGGCGTAGCTCGTGCTGGGCGTAATGGGCGTAATTCTGATGGCCGAGTCCACCGTGCGGCCCGCGCCAGCGTTGACCTGCAGCAGGCCACGTTCGATTTCGGTGCTGAGGATCCATTCGTGGTCGCCCGGTCGCGAAGTGCCCTGCGCCCAGGCATGTGCCCAGCCTATTCACGGATACGTGTACTCAGTCGTCGTGCCTGCTGAATCACACCCCCCGGGCCAAGAGGGGTAGACCGCCCGTGGGCTGTGGGGTCAAGGGCGGCGAAGCCGGCCGGAGGCGAACCCTTGGCGCCGCAGGCCACGGGCGGTACGATGGAAGGTCCGGGGGGTCTGGAGACAGAGAGAGGACTCCGGCGGGTGGGGATCCGGCGGGCAGGGTCGACTGCCATGAGGGCGGCAGCATCGTCTAGGGCGAGACGATCAGGTCGGCCGGTGCCACCCGGGTAACCCGAGGCAGTCGCTCGAACGCTCGGTCGGAGGAGGCGAGCCACGTGAGACCGTGGTCGGCCATCTCCAGGGCGAGGACGGAGGCGTTCGCAAGAAGCCCGTGGCGCTGGCGGAACTCCAGGCTCCGGGCGAGGTAGGACCTGGGGAGATCCACCACGGTGATCCCCATCTCCGGGATCCTGGCAGCCTGGAAATGGTACTCGCTCAGCTGCTTCACGTACTCGGGGTGCTCGGCGAGTTGCCGGGCCGGGTTGTTCCCCAGCAAGAGCCCCTTCGTCCTGGCCTCGATCATCATGAGCCGATGCATGACCTCGAGAACGACCACGTGACCGGTGTAGCCGCTGAGCGCCCGTGACTCACAACGCTCCAAGAAGTCCGTTGCCTGCCGGGACACCCCGGTGAAGTGGTAGATGAAGATGTCGGCGTCCACGTACACCGAGGCGCCCTCCGGAACATCAGTCAGCCTCACCGTAGAGATCCGCCTCCACGACCTCCATCACGAACTCCACAGGCACCCGGAGCACCCCGGCGGACTCCCTCACCACGGAACGGGCCCGCGTCCCCGCTTCCAGGTAGTTCCTGAGAGCCTGCTCAAGGAGGGCGTTGAAGGTCCGGCCCTCCAGGCGGGCACGTTCCTTGGCCCTGGCGTACAAGCCTGCTTCCAGCGTGGTGGCGACCTTCTTGCGCACGGCCATCACCTCTGGTGCCATGGTATGCAACGAGAGGACCGTGTGTCAAGCGATCCAGTCATGGATCCATACGCCAAGACGCCGTCCCGGACGCTGGCGCTCCCGTCCTTCTTTCGCCGAGCGTCGCGCCACCGTTGAGCGCGCTGCCCAGGTCAACGGAGAGGCTCCAGATTCCTTCCTCGCTCGCGCCCAGGCTGAAGGTCAGGTCCGGGCCGTCGCCGCCGACGTCGATCGCGTTAGCTGTTGTGCGCACGGCCTTGCGTGCCTGTGCGCTTCGCGGTAGCGTTGTGCTATAAGGTGCAGGAAACGTGCAGAATGAGGCGGTCCAAGTGGAGCGGGCCGCGGCCGTGCGGGTATCGACGAACGAGCAGGCTACCGAGGGCGTCTCGCCGGACGCCCAAGAGGATCGCCTGCGGGCCTACTGCCGCCTTCAGGGGCTGGAGCTGGCCGTCCTCGTTCGGGAGGGAGGCATTTCGACCTCGAAGCCCCTGCCGAGCGCCCGGGCGGGCCGGAGCTGCTGAACCTGGTGGCGGCCGGCAAGGTACAGCACGTGGCGGCCCTGAAAGCGGACCGCGAGGAGGTGGCGTGAAGATGGGCGGGGTGCGACTCTACACGCCCGAAGAGGTGGCCGAGCAGCTGAAGATCGGGCGAAGGACCGTGGCTGACATGCTGCGCCGCGGGGAGCTGCGGGGGCGGAAGATTGCCGGCAAGTGGCGGGTGCTGGAGGAGGACCTGGAGGCCTTCGTGCGCGGGGTGGACGACGAACCGCTCTCTCCCGAGGACCTGCAGGCCGTGCACCGGGGCCTCGAAGACGTGAAGGCCGGCCGGGTGAAGACCCTGGAGCAGTACGAGGCGGAGCGCGGTCTTGGCCCTGCGCTTTGAGCTCGCCCGCGCGGCCGAGAAGGCCCTGGACCGCATGGACAGGCAAACCGAGGAGCGTATCCGCCTGCGCCTGCGGGAGCTGGCCGACGACCCTTCCGACCCCAGGCTATCGAAGCGCCTGGAGGGAACCGAAGGTCTCCGCTCCAGTCGGGTGGGTGACTGGCGGGTTCTCTTCACCGTACGGGAGCCGGGAGCGGTGCTTTACGGGGTGGGCGTCAGGCCTCGCGGCCGAGCCTACCGGCGCTCGAACTGACCTTTGCGGGGCGGGACGGACACTGCCGGCGCCGGTGTAGATGTCAACCCCAAAGTGTCCCACCTTGATGGCGTAGAAGGGTACCACCCCACCAGCACGGATTCCAGGGGGGTGAGGGGGAGGTCCTGCGTAGCAGGACTGCCCCCTCACCAAGACTCAGCCGGCGGCCTCACTCTCCTTCACACGCATGCTCTCACGGAACCGATAGCTCTCCCCGTTGGTCACGAGGATGACGGCCCGGTGGGTCAGCCGGTCCAGCAGCGCCGTGGTCATCTGGGCGTCGCCGAAGACCTCGATCCAGCGGTCGAAGTCGAGGTTGGTGGTGATCAGGAGGCTTCCCCGCTCGTAGCGGAGCGAGAGGAACTGGAAGAGCAGTTCCGCCCCCTGCTTGCTGAAGGGGATGTAGCCCAGCTCGTCCACGATCACCAGCTCGTACTTGAGCCAGCGCTTCTCAAGCTTCGTGAGGGACAGCTCCGCCTGGGCCGCCAGAAGCTCGTTCACCAGGCCGGACGCCGTGTAGAAGCGGACCCGGTGCCCCTGCCGGCACGCCTCCCTCCCCAGGGCGATGGCCAGGTGGGTCTTCCCGGTGCCGCTGTTGCCCAGCAGGATCACGTTCTGGCGCTTGGCCAGGTACTCGCCCCGGGCCAGGCTCAGGATCTGGGGCTTCTTGAGGTTGGGGTTGGCCGTGAAGTCGAACTCCTCCAGGCCCTTGGTGTACGGGAAGCGAGCCTCCCGGACCCGCCGTCGCCCCTGATTGATCTGCCTCTGGGAGAGTTCCCCCTCCAGCAGCACCCGCAGCACCTCTAGGAACGGCCGGCCCTGGGCCTCGGCTTCCCGGAGGGTCTCGGGAAGCATTCGGGCGAAGGCGGGGAGGCGGAGCTCCTTGAGGTAGGCCTGGGCAGCGGCCATCTCCAGATCGCTCATACGCCCACCCCCGCCAGCTGCCTGTAGACCGAGGGATCAGAGGGCTGCACCCGGTGGGCTCGCAGCCCATCAGGGACCGAGACGAGTGATGGGGCGGGCTCATCCGTCATCCCGGGGAAGACGAGCTGCCGAATCGCCTCGTAGTGGGCACAGTGGCGCTGGAGCACGGTCTCCACCGCCTGGTCCACGGTCTCGGGCGATTCGTGGTCGCGCCTGAGGATCAGCACGTCGATGAACTCCTTCGCCTTCCGGCCCTGGCCCAGCATCGTCTTCAGGAGGAGCTCGTACCGCCCGGGGAGGTCGTTCTCACGCCACCCCCGGAAGTGCCGTAGGGCCCCGGGCTTGCGGCGCAGCACCTCCAGGTAGTGATCAAGTTTGAGAAACTGGCCGTTCCGCCCGTAAGAGCGGGGATGCTCGGCGATCACCCTCCCGTCGGCCACCACCGCGATCCGGTCCACGTACGCCTTGAGCTCCACCTTCCTCTGAGCGTACGGCCAGGGCACCGAGTAGGCGTTGGTCTCGAAGCGGACCCGGCTCGATGAGTCCACCCTGGCCGGCCGCCGAAAGGCACAGTCGTAAGGGTGCTCCGGAAGCGCCACGAGCTCCGCCCCCTCCTCCTGGTAGAGCTCACCCACCGTCCGGCTTTCCCCGGCACGCGTGCGCCTCCGGTTGGCCACGCAGGCCTCGAGGAGCGATGCGTTCAGGGCTTCGAGCCCTTCCGGCTCCGCCGAAAGGGCCTCGGGGATGGGGACCAGGAAGTTCCTCCGGGCGTAGCCCACCAGTTTCTCCACCAGCCCTTTCTCGTTGCCCTTCCGGGGGTTGCAGAAGCGCGCCCGGAAGACGTAGTAGGTCCGGAAGGCCAGGAACGCTTCGGTCTCCTCCCGCCCGCTCATCCCCACGAAGGCTTTGACGGCGGTGCGAAGGTTGTCGAAGAGCACCTCGGCCGGCACCCCGTCGAAGTGCTCGAAGGCCCGTCTCAGCCCGTCCAGGAAGGCCTCCATGCGGCTGTGAGGATAGAGCCGGACGAAGATGTCGGTGCTGTAGCTCAAGCGCGCGCAGAACATCCACACCTGGCATGCCTCGCCCTGGACCTTCACGGTGACCATGCCCCAGTCCACCTGCATCGACTCCGCCCGGGAGAAGGCAAGCGGCAGGTACACCTCCTGGGGGTCCATCAGCCGCTTCCGCTTGCGGACGTACTCCCGCACCGTGCTCTCGCCGCCCTTGTACTGATGCTCGTCGCGCAGCCTCTGGTAGATCCTCCGGGCCGTGTGCCGCTGCTTGGGATGCACCTGCCGGTCCCCTTCGAGCCAGCGATCGATCGTCTCCCGGTACGGCCCCAGCACCGGATACGTCGGCTCGATGGGCCCTTCCCGCTTCTCGTGAGGCGCCTGGAGGTACCGGCGGATCGTCTTGCGATGGTGCCCTGTCATACGGCTGATCTCCCGGATCGATCGGTGTTCCTGGAAGTAGAGGAATCGGATATACTCTTGTTGGACCATCCTGAGCACCCTCCATGGCTCCCTTCGTCGTCGAGGACTTCGGGAGCTTGGGTTGATCGGGGTGGTCCCCTTTTCCTCCATCACACCCACTCAGCGCGGGGCACTTTCAGGGTAGCATTCACAGCCGGTAAGCGACCCTATCGAGCGTTGGCCTGGAACCTACTTCTACCTACTACTGCAGTACCGGGAGTGGCAGGCGCGGCAAGATCGAGTAGGGTGACGCCGGGCTGGTAGGGGGTGTCGCAGGCATGCCGGGCGCACGCGAAGGCGGGAGGACCCACGGTGGCGCCCTCCCGCCCTCCGATCAGAGCGATCGCCCAGCAGCGTCCTTTAGAACGGGACGTAGAGCTCGGCGGTGAGGCTGTAGCCGTCGCTGCCGCCATCAAAGTACGCGGTGATCCCCTCGATCAGCTCACGGCTCAGCTCGAATGCGTACGTGCTGGCGTTCACGTCGTACTCCACCCACGCGCTGATTCCGGTGGCCGCCTCCAGGGCGCTGATGTTCGCCCCGGCTACGAGGAAGTCGGTGTCGTCTGGGTTCTTGCCCCATTCAGTGTAGACGTCGCCGATGTCGCCGAGCCCCAACGATCCGGAAAGGCCATACCCGAATCCGTTAGCGGCGAAATCGCTCGCCACCTTCCCGGCAAGATCCAGGTTGAGGCCACCCATCTCGGAGCTGTAGGTGAGGCGCGCCCCGACCTTCTCGTTCGAAGCGATCTGCTGGGCGTCACCCGGCTTGGTCACCTGGTAATACGCGTCGAACCCAGCTGCACCTGGCGCATAGCTGAACGACAGGCCGTCGATCGTGACGTCCTCGAATCCGTCGAAGCTGTTCAGGCGGGTCCAGCCGATGTACTGCCGACCCAGCTTGAGGGAGAGCCCTTCCGCCCCCAGGTTCTTCAGCGTCGCGTTGGCCTGGGTAACGGAGAACGCACCGGTCACGTCTTCGGTCAGGTTACCAGCGTCGTCCGTCTTGACCTTGACCGGCTGACCCGCGGTCCCCTGGATCCGGCCGTAGTAGCTCAGGTTGTCGCTCACGTCGCCGGAGAAGTTGACGCGGAGCGTGGTCCGCCCGAAGGTGTACGGAAGGCTCTCGTCCACGTCTGGGGTTGCTGGATCGTCCTCAAGCCCGAACTCATACGTGATGTCCTGGACCACGAATCCGCTGACCTTCGGCTGTGCGGAGGCCACCTGGACGCTGGCTGCGATGAGGGCGAAGAGCAATACGCCCACTGCAAGCTTCTTCAATGCTCTGTCCTCCCTTGTCCTCATGGTTATGATGATCGGGCCCAACTCGGTCACGAGCGGCACCGATGATTGTGACGAGCACGCTTGGCCCGCGCGTTCCCGCATGCGCTCACGGAGGGCCTCAGAGGCATGCAAGTGGCCAAGTTTCCTTGCACGGTCGATCCCCCCCGGAAACGTGCACGGGCTGCCTGCCCGCGGATGCCCGCCGGCATGTCCAGCGAGACACCTCCTCTTCGCCTTGCCGGGCTATCCGCACGTCAGGCCGTGTCCACGCCCGTCCGTGTGCGTCATTCTATGCCTTTCCTCTTTCTCCTTCTTTTTCCTGCCCCGAGGTTCGTGATTACTGAGGCTTTGGCACACCAGGACCGTGCGGAAGCGTTCGAGGCCGGTGGGGAGGCGGAGCATCGTGAGGGGACGGTGGCATTCCGCAAGGCCGCGACGGTTCGGAAGGCACCAGGAGGCCCCGTCTGTCAACGAGGCGAGAGGGGGCTCGCCAGGGCATGGCAGAGTACCCGGAGGGGTTGCCGGATGGAAACGTGGATGGATCGCCACATGGTACGCCTGATCTCTGAATCCCCCTCCGGGCATCCCCAGGATAGCAGGACGGGGTGGTACGCGCAAGCCGCCCGAAGCCGGGCGTCCGAAGCTCTCCCCGGAGCGGCCGGGCGGGCCCGAGGGTCACACGGACGGCGCCGCGGTCCGAGAGGGCCGAGCTCTGGGCCAGCTCTGTCTCCCTGGACCCACCGGCGCAGGACCTCCGTCTTGCCCAGACGCCGCCTTCCGTACCGGATGAAGAGCACCGGGCCCGGTTGATGGTTGAGCCGCTCCAGCGAGCCCAGCTCGGCCTCGCGGTCGACGCAGATGGGGATCGCCAGGGCGTAGCTTGATGAGTCCAGTCTCGATGACGCAACCCTGCCGGCCTGCCCCGAGCACCGGCTGTACGAGCCTCAGCTCAACCGCACCGCCGTGCCCGAGGCGGAGACCATGAGCATGCTGCCGTTGGAACCGACCACCTCGTAGTCCAGGTCGACGCCCACCACCGCGTTCCCGCCCAGGTGCCGGCACTTCTCCTCCATCTCGCGGAGGGCGATGATCCGGGCGCGCTCCAGCTCCTCCTCGTAGGCGGCGCTCCGCCCGCCCACGATGTCCCGCAGCCCTGCGAAGAGGTCCCGGAAGACGTTGGCTCCCAGGATCGCCTCGCCCGTCACCACGCCCAGGTACTCCTGGATGGGGTGCCCCTCCACGGTGGGGGTGGTGGTGATGAGGACGTCCCCCATGGCCTCGTGCTCCTCTCTCGGATCAGATCCTTCCCCAGCCTCGCGCGCCGTCGCTTCACGGGCAACGCCCTCCGTCCGGACTCCGCTCAGAAGATGTCCAGGTCCGGGACCTCCACCCCCAGCATGGCCAGCCGGGTGCAGACCTGGCCCTTGTGGTGGAACTCATGGGTCACCACGTGCCAGGCGATCTCTTGGCCGGTGAGGCGCTCTGCCTGGTTCCAGGGCAGCGGGTGGCGGCGGGCCAGTTCCTCCTCGCCCAGGCCACGCAGGTAGGCGACGGTTCGTTCCCGCACCGGCCGCCAGACCTCCTCCAGGGTAGCGGGCGATGGGAAGGCGGCCGGGTCTCGCTCTGTCCTCGGCTGCCCCCGCAGGACGTACTCCACCCAGAACTCCTCTGCCCCCAACATGTGCACCAGGATGGCCCGGATGCTTTTCACCGACGGATACGGCTGCCAGGTGAAGCCCCCTTCCGGGAGCTTCCGAGCCAGGTCCAAGAGCTGAAAGGGGCGCTCGCTCAGCGCCTTGAAGACGATCTCCGGAAAGGCGTCCATGATCTCATCCCTCCCTTGGCGTGATGGGGCCAAGACTCGGACTGCTTCCAACCAGCTCCTTCGCCGGGACGGGCCGGTTCCCTCGCATGTGGAGTTGAACCGGGCGCTTTCGCAGGCATCAGGCGAAGATGGGGGCTACAGCCAGTCGGAAACCCTCAAGGAGCGGGCTCTCCATCTCCATGCCCGCCTGCCACACGCCGTGGGTCACGAGCTCGCGCCCGCTGTGCACGCAGACCTCGATGCTTCGCGCCTCCGGGTCGACGATCCAGTACTCCCGCACGCCGTAGCGGCCGTAGAGGCGCCGCTTGGTGACCTGGTCGCGCATGGTGCTGGAGGGGGAGAGGATCTCGATCACCAGGTCGGGCGCGGCGGAAATGCTCTCCGCGCCCACGATTCCGGCCCTTTCCCGGGCAATGAAGAGAACGTCGGGCTGGACGACCGTGGTGTGCGAGAGCACCACGTCGATCGGGGCATTGAAGACTTCGCCCAAGCCGTGCTTCTCGACGTGGTCGTTGAGGGCCGCCTGGATGCGGCGCGAGACACGCTGATGGAGCGGGCTGGGTGCCGGCGTCAACTGCAGGTCCCCCTCCAGGAGCTCGTACCGTTCCCCTTCGGGCATCCGCCGGTAGTCGTCATAGGTAAGGGCCACGTCGTAGACCTTGTCGTCGATCATGGAACCCACTCCCCACTCTACCACTCATGGACCGAGGATCCATCCCCAGAATAGCAAGACAGGTCGCCGGACACAAGGCACGTTTCCCCGGCCGCGACCGTCCCGCCCGGCAGGGATCCGCCCGGCCCCTGCGAAAGGCTACCCTCCAGAGGTGGGGACCCGTGGCCAGCAAGCCACCCAACCGCACGATCCGCTGCCGCGACGTGCACGGCGGCGAGCGGGAGTTTCCGGCGGGCGACCTCCGCTTCCGCCCCGCCGCATACGGCATCGCCCTGGACGGGCAGGGCCGGGTGCTCTTGGGGCGCTCGGCCTTCCACGGTCGGTGGGAGCTGCCCGGCGGGGCCGTGGAGCCCTGGGAAACCCTGGAGGAGGGCCTCGCCAGGGAGTTCGCCGAGGAGACGGGCCTCCACGCCGCGGTGGAGGAGCGCATCGGCTTCGACGACGGTTTCATCGCCTTCTTCCGGTACCCCTTCCACTCGCTGCGGTTCTTCTACCGCGTCGCGGTGGACCCTTTGGCTCCGATGGCGCCCCAGGCCGGCGAGATCACCGCCCTCCAGTGGCGCCCCGTGGCCGAGCTCGGGGAGGACGAGGTGGCCTACGGCCACCTGCCCTTCATCCGGTGCGTCGCCGACGGGCAAGTGGGTTCCGGCCTCTGATCCGTGTCAAGTCCAGGAGCCGAGCCACGCAGCCACGCGGGAGGGCGGGTGGGACGATCGTCGGGGTCGCAGAAAACGCCCAGCCCCCCGCCGGGTGGCGAGGGGCTGGGCCTTCGGTGCGGCCAGGTGGCCGCGGTGCGGGGTTGCTTGCCGCGCTTCAGGCGAGTTCCAGGATTCGGGACCTCGTGAGAGGCGCCGGATCAGGCCTTAGAACTCGACCGTGGCGCCGGCGGAGACCGACGGGCCATCCACCGAGTGGTAGCCAGCGCCGAGCTCCATGCCGTTGGGAGCGGCATAGGTCGCGCTCAGGCTGTAGGTGCTCTCGGCGTCCCGCTGGGCCGTGACCTCAGCGTTGACGGTCACGGGGGCCAGGCCGGCCTCGATCTCGTGCGTCATCTTCTCGTTTCCGATCTCGAACGTGCCGGTGTACTTGGTGTCGATCCCCCGCCCGTTCAGGGCGAAGGCACGGGCCAGTTCCAGCTTGGCGCTGTCGGTGGGCTGGTCGTAGCTCGCCGCCACCTGGGTGCCGTACTGGACGGTCCCGATGCCCACCTCGACGCCCTGCTGCAGGGCGACGGGGTCACCGGCCGCGTTCTTGGTCCAGCTGGCCTGCTTCTCGTCCTCGAGGGTCTCCACGTCGGCGTAGCGGGGCAGGAAGGCTTCGTCGCCGCCGCGGTAGCCGAGGTGGAGGTTGAGGTTGGGCATCACCGGGGCCTCGGCGTTGATGTCGAAGGCCTGGTTCTGCGCCCGGTCGATGGCCAGGGAGCCGCT
Organism: Limnochorda pilosa; assembly: GCF_001544015.1. GTDB lineage: Bacteria > Bacillota > Limnochordia > Limnochordales > Limnochordaceae > Limnochorda > Limnochorda pilosa. Next base: position 3,067,372 of record NZ_AP014924.1, read on the forward strand.
GACCATGGCCGGCCCGACCTGGGTGGCCGCGCTGGCGGCCAGCTCGGTATCCTCGCCCTCACGGACGACGGAGGTGCTCAGGCCGACGTTGGCCATGTTGCCCACCACGGAGAGACCGTAGGGCCGGAAGGCCTCGGCCTCGGCGGGCCAGCCGTAGAACGCGTTCGCCGTGACCGGGCCGATGCCCAGGTTCTCCACCTTCACGCCGCGCCGCTCGAGGTTGGCCACCCACGGCGAGTGCTCCACGGTGACATCGCCGATGGTGGTGGTCATCTCGGGGCCACCGTTCCAGAAGGCGCCCTGCGCCTCCAGGTAGACCTTGTCGAGCTGGAGGGTACCAGGGTCGGCCGTCTCAGGGTCGCCGGCGACGCCGTAGCCCGGCGCGTTGATGTCCGCGACGGTCTCGTCGTCCGGGTTGAGGTTGTTCCACGTCCACGGGGCGAACTCGATCACGGCACGGATCGGGTCGCCGCCTTCCGCGGAGAGGGCCGCCTCGAGGTCGAGGCCGGTGTAGCCGTTCAGGTGCATCTGGTCGTCAGCGCCGCGCTCGAGCTTGAACTGCTGGTCCACCTTCCCGCCGATGCTGAGGGCGGGGGCGGCGGAAGCCGGCAGCGCCAGAGCGAGGACCATGACTGCGCTGAGTACGACGGTCAGCTTCTTCATCCGTTGTTCCCCCTTGGCTGCGTGGGTTGCAGGGTTGGGTCTGTGGTGCGATGCCTGCTGCGTGGCTGCCATGTCTGCTGCGTCGGCTGCTGCGTCGGGGGAGCTCCGGCCCTGAGTATCCTTGTTTCCTCACGGCCTGCTGCTCCCGGGCTGCGTCCGTTGCTGCGATGTCGGTCCATGCCCGGTGGTCTCCGCTGGGGTCCACGCGGGGTACCTCCCTTCCGCCCCGAACGGAACTCCTTCCGGACAAGCTTTGAAAGCTGTCAAAGATCCTGCGATCCTCGAGCGGTGCGGCTGCGGCCGACGCTCTGGCGCTGTCGTGGTAGCTGTTCTACGGGGTGGAGGTCGATCCTGCCGATGAGAGGCGGGCAAGTTCTTCCACAGTCGATGTACGTTACCTACAGACCTCTTTCACGTACTCACGTCGTGTATCATCCGTTTACTTCCTGTTTCGCCAGGATATGGTACGTCTGCACGATCCGGATCCGACCCACCCACGCTCCGAACGCTGCTACGACCCCGAGCCCGACGCAGCGCTCACCAGCAGCTCGTCGAGGACGAACAGGTCCGTGAGGAGCGCTCGCACGTGGGTGAGGGCATTCACGCTGTCGACCATCTTCGAGCTGATGACCGGCAGGGCCAGAACCAGCCGGACCACCGCCTGGGTCGTGCGCGCGTCGCGGGCCGTGGCGTCGACGAGATCCCCCGCCGGTTCCGTGGGTCCCAGAGCGCCCGCCTGGGCCAGGAACGCCAGAAGATCCGGAAGACCCTCCAGGGCCGCCTCGACCCGGCGCAGATGGTGCACGACCTCCCCGCCGCGTCCTGACTGCCCGCTGGCGGGCAACCCCAGGCCCGCGTAGGCGAGCATGAACTCGTACGCGGCTTCCACGGCGTCGATCCTTTCCCGCAGCGCCCTTGCCTCCACCTCCACCTGCACGCTCACACCTCCTCGCTTCTGGACCGCTGCCGGCCGGCCGAGCGCCTGCGGGCAGCCGTTTCACCGGCAGGGACCGGCCATCGGGCGGGGTCGTGGTGCCCCAGGTACTCTGAACGGGTGATCCACCCCCGGATCATCGAGCGCGTGATCCAAAGGTTCTCGGGCCGGATGGCGAAGTAGACGTGCCCCACGATGAGCCCCACGAAGGCCACCGCCGCCAGACCATGGAGGACGTAGACCGCCGCCTTCGCCGCACCTTCGAGGAAGTAGGGGTCCCGCGGCCAGAGGGGCGTCTCCACCCGGCGGGTCATCAGCAGACCCGTGGCGATCACCACCAGGCCTGCGACGGTGACCATCAGGTGGAAGGCCTTGTTGGCCACCGGGTACTTGCCAGGCTTCGCGGGCGCCTCTCCGGGCCTCCCCACCAGGCGCCGGAGGGAGAGCCGCGCGAGCTCCAGATCGCGCCGGTCGAACCAGATGGAGCGGACATCTTGCCAGACCAGCGCGTGCACGACGTGGAAGAGGACGCTGGCGAGCAGCACCAGGCCAGCGATCCAGTGCGGCACCACCCAGGCGAACTTCACGCCCGTTACGGGCAGGAACGCTGTGGCGACCAGCGCGAGCATGGAGGCCGCCATGGTCCAGTGGAAGAGGCGGGCCGGGAGCGGGTGGCGTACCACCCGCTCCGGCGATGCCTTCTCCCGTCGCGTCGACCCCGCCGCTTGGGTCTTCCCCCGTGCGGGCCTCCTCCACGCGTAGAGCGCGTGGCCGGCCACAAAGAGAAGGGCCACGGCGAGGAAGAGCCAGAGGAGGTCCCACGAGATGCCGAGGATGCCCTGCTGGCCCCACGGCGATGTTTCCCACCGGAAGAGCTCCATCTCAGACCGCGACCCCCCGGATCGCGCGCCGCACCAGGTTGCGGAGGAGAGTGACCTTGTAGTCGGAGTAGTGCACGGGGCGCGCTCCCCAGATGGCCGTCTCCCCGGCGATCGTCGCCGTCTCCTCGTCCGGCGGGCTGCCCGTGACGGCCTCTTCCACAGCGGTGAGCCGCAGGGGCGTGGGGGCCACCCCGTTCACCGCCAGGCGGATGCCCTCGATGATACCGCCCGAGAGCCGCGCCACGGCAGCCACGTTCACCGCGCCGAAGTCCCAGGACTGGCGGTGGCGCGCCTTCTCGAAGTAGGATCGCGTCCCCGACCAGGCACCGGGGACCTGGACGCGGGTGATCACCATCCCCGGCTCCAGGACGTTCATGCGGGTGATGTCGGTTCCGGGGCCGATGTAGAAGCGCTCGATGGGCACCACGTCTTCGCCGCCGGGACCCCGGATCACCACCCGGGCGTCCAGGGCGATGAGCGCCGGGGCGACGTCCGACGAGTTGACGGTGATGCACCGGTCGGCGCCGAGGAGGCAATGGTCGTGGTTCATGGCGGTCGGGGTGTCCGCGTAGCAGGTGTTGCCCCCCGCCCGGTAGCAGTCGAAGCCCCCCCGATAGTACCAGCAGCGGGAGTCCTGGGCGATGTTGCCGCCCAGGGTCCCCTGGTTGCGGATCTGGGGCGAAGCCACCTGGCCGGCCGCGCTCGCCAGCACCCCGTAGCGGTCGACCACCTCCGGATGCTCAGCCAGCTCGGAGAGCGTGGTCATGGCACCGATCTCCAGCCCGTCGGGGCCGCTCCGGATCCCTCTCAGCTCCTCGATGCCCTCCAGCGAGACCATCGCCCTGGGGTACGGGGCCTTGGGCCACTCGACCCGGTTCTTGAGCCACTCCAGGCTGTCCAGGCCTCCGGCCAGCACCCACGACTCCTTGTCGTACCGTCGCAGCACCCCGATCGCCTCGTCCACGCTGGACGGTTGGAAGAGCTCGAACGCAGGCATCATGTCACGGATCACGGGTCACACCTCCTCACCTTTCCTCTTGGGTCACGCGACCACGTTGACCTCGAGCGGCCCGAAGGGTTGGGCCTTCCTCTCGACGGCCCGGAGGATCATGTCCGGGGTGATCGGCGTCCGGTTGAAGGGGACGCCCAGCGCGTCCTCCACGGCGCTCACGATCGCCGCCGCGGCGGCCCCCATGGGCGGCTCGCCCACGCCCTTGGCTCCCACCGGGTTCTGGGGGTCCGGCTGGTCCACCGCCCCGACCTTGATCTCCGGCGGAACGTCCAGGAACGTGGGCGGCTTGCTCAGGTACAGGCTCGCGTTGAGCGGTATGCCGTACTGGCGGTCGATGAGGTGGCTCTCGCTCAGCGCGTAGCCGAAACCCTGGATGGCGCCGCCCCGAAGCTGGTTCCAGAGGCCGGTCGGGTGGAGCACGGTGCCGCAATCGGCCACCACCGCGGCGTCGACGATGGCCACGTGCCCGGTCTCGGTGTCCACCTCCACCTGGGCGAAGGCGCTGGCAAAGGCCGGCACCAGGCCGTTGCGGGGAAGCACGTCCTTGGCCACGCCGAGCAGCCCCTGCCCGGCGAGCGCCTGCGCCGAGCGGAGCGTGAGCGGGTTCAGGTCGGCGGGGAGCTCCTCGCCGCTGTACCTGCCGCCGAGCTCGATCGCCCGCGCCGCGGCCTGGGCGAGGGTGAGGGAACGGGCGGGATCGGCTTTCTGGAAGACCCGGCCGTCGGCCACGTCGTAGTCCGCCGGAGAGCCGCCCAGATCCTTTGCGGCGATCTCCTGCAGCTTCTGCTTCGCGTCCATGGCGGCCACGTAGTTCGTGCGGGTCATGGTGAAGGAGCTGTTGCTCCCGGCCTGGTAGGCGTTCCAGGGAAGGTTCCGCCGGGTGTCGCCCCAGTGGACTTCCACCTGATCCCAGGGCACCCCAAGGACCTCGGCGGCCACCCGGGCGGTCGCAGCGTAGGAGAGCGTCCCCAGGTTGCCCATGCCGTTGTGGATGGAGAGCTTCCCGTCGGGCTTGATCAGCACCAGACCATCGAAGCCGCTGGCTCCGGCGGAGTGGAAGGCGGTGCCGACCCCGACGCCCGTCACCCGAGGGCCGTCCCGCCGGCCGCTCAGGCTCTTCTTCTCACCCCAGCCGAAGAGCTGGGCACCTTTGTCCAGCGCCTCGGGCAGGTAGGAGCTGGTGATGGCCAGGCGGTCGTGTCCGATCTTCCCGTCGTGGCGCGGTGCGTTGACGCGCCGGATCTCCACCCGGTCGAGGTCGAGCTGGCGCGCCGCCCGGTCCAGGATCGGCTCGAAGATCAGGGGGACCTGGTTGGTGCCGGGGCCGCGGAAGGCCGTCTTGGGCGGGGTGTTGGTGAAGACGCTGATCCCACGGGCCCGCATGGCCGGGGGCTGGTAGACGAGCGAGGCCGCGTCGAAGCCTGAGGCGTAGTCGGAGTAGCCGTACGCGCCCCCGTCGTTGACCACGAAGAGGTCGACGGCCGTGACGCGCCCGTCCTTCCGGAAACCCACCCGCGCCCGCGCCTGGTAGCCCGGACGGCTTCCGCCGAAGTAGAACTCCTCGGCCCGGCTCACCCGCAGCATCACGGGGCGGCCGGTCTTCTTCGCCAGCAGCGCGGGGATCGCGAGCTGGACGTAGCTGATGGCCTTGCTCCCGAAGCCGCCTCCGGTGTTGACGGAGATCAGCACCAGGTCCGAGGGGTCGATGCCGATGACCCCGGCGACCGCCGGAACGCTGAACATGAGGCTCTGCAGCGAGGCGTGCAGGTAGAGCTTCCCGTTCATCCAGTAGGCCAGTGCCGTGCGGGTCTCCTGGCAGTGGTGAGCATGGTTCGGGAGGACGAAGGTCTCGTCGACGACCAGGTCGGCCGCTGCGAGCCCGCCCTCCACGTCCCCGTAGGACCACTCCTCGGTGGCCTGGCCCATGGGCAGGCGATTGGGGCCGGCGCCCGCGAAGTCCCTGGCGCTCCACTTGATCGTCGTCACGCCGGTGACCGTCACCGTCTCGGCGGTGCCCCGCACCTGCTCCTGGATCCGCGCCGGAGCGTTGCCGTCCGAGCGGGCGTTGGGCGCGCCCGGCCTCAGGCTTTCCAGAGGGTCGAGCACGAAGGGCAGCGGCTGCAGGTCGACCCGAAGCCGCGCCACGGCGTCGGCCGCCGTCTGTTCGTCCACGGCCGCCACCGCTGCGATGGGTTCGCCCACGAAGAGCGGCTCGCTGGCCAGCGCCGGTTGGCCGGGGGGGCGCACCTGGGGGACCTCGTCGGGCGTGAGGACGGCCTGCACCCCAGGCATGGCGAGCGCCGGGCCCGGGTCGATCCGACGGACCCGCCCGTGGGGCATCGGGCTCAGGAAGAGCTTCGCGAAGAGCATCCCGTCCACCCGGTAGTCCTCCGCGAACCGTGCTTGCCCCGTCACCTTGGCGATGGCGTCCGGTGTCTGGAAGTCCTTTCCGATGAGCCTGTACCCTTGTGCCACCTCAGCTCACCTCCGCCGCTCGCATGACCGCGTTCACGTAGTGGGGGTAGGTGCCGCACCGGCAGAGGTTGCCGGAGAGGGCCTCCGCCACCTGCTCCCGGGTGGGGTGTGGGTTCTTGGCGAGCACGCCCACGGCCGTCATCACCATGCCCGGCGTGCAGAAGCCGCACTGGAAGCCCAGCTCGTCGACGAAGGCCTGCTGCACGGGGTGCAGGCGGCCGCCTGGCCCCGCCAGGCCCTCGATGGTGGTGATCTCCTTGCCCCGCACGGTGTGGGTGAGGGTGGAGCACGAGTAGCGCGGGACGCCGTCGATCAGGACCGTGCAGTTGCCGCACTCGGCGCGGTCGCACCCCAGCTTGGTCCCGGTGAGCCCCAGACGGTACCGGAGTGTGATCGCAAGCGTCTCCTGGTGGGGAACCTCCACCCGCCGCGTGGCGCCGTTCACTTGGAGGGTGATGAGCCGCTCCGTCGCCTGCTGCGCCGCGACGGGCGCCTGGGCCGCGGCGCTCGTTCGGAACAGATACGCCGAGGACGACGCCGCGACGCCGGATGCAACCACCCCCTTGAGAAAGGTGCGGCGGGAGATGCCGCTCCCGGACGCACGCACCTGGTCGCCGCTCTCCATGGGAAGCCTCCTTTCCGGTAACCACCGGCCTCTCTCCCGTCTGACGCGGGCCGAGTCGTGGGATCGCCGGGCCGGCGGCAGCCACTGAGACTGGCTCCCCTATATTTACACGCCATCATCCCACTCCTTCCGTATTCTGTGGTGTATGTGATTCACTTCTCTCTTTTCCGTGTTTTCATGGTGTTCGGTCGCCGAAAGCCGGCCGCCGTATGCCGGGCGGCAACCAGGACGCGCCAGGCGCCGGGTGGCCTGCAGAAGACCGCCCGGCGCCTGCGCAAGCGCTCGGCTAAACCGTCACACGGCTTGTGGGGTTCCCCTGGGCGCCGTCACCCCGATGGCGAACCCCACGGACCCGTGACGGGAGGCCGCGCCGTCAGGCGACGGCCAGCTCCGTCTCGGGATCGAAGAGGTACATCTTCTCCATCTCGATGAGCACCCGGTGCTGCTCGCCGTCCTTCGCCTTGCTGGCGGCGTCCAGCCGGGCCACCATGGCCTGGTCGCCCACGTTCAGGTAGGCGTAGACCTCGGCGCCCATGGGCTCCACCACGTCCACGTTGGCCACGAAGGAGACGTCCTCGTGCCCGTCGGGGACGATCTCGGCGTCCTCGATGTTCTCGGGCCGGATGCCGAAGACCACCTTCTTGTCCACGTAGGCCGGGAGGTTCTGGATCTCGCGGGCTTTCTCGTCGGGCACCCGCAGGCGGAAGACCTCGTTCTCCACCCAGTAGCGGCCCTGCTCGTCCTTGCGGAGCACGACCTCCACGAAGTTCATCGCCGGCGAGCCGATGAAGCCGGCCACGAAGATGTTGTTGGGCTTGTGGTAGATCTCCAGGGGTGCGCCGATCTGCTGGATCAGCCCGTCCTTCATGACCACGATGCGGTCGCCCATGGTCATGGCCTCGGTCTGGTCGTGCGTCACGTAGATGATGGTGGTCTGCAGGCGGTTGTGGAGCTTGGAGAGCTCGGCCCGCATCTGGACCCGCAGCTTGGCGTCCAGGTTGGAGAGGGGCTCGTCCATGAGGAAGACCTTGGGCTCCCGCACGATGGCCCGCCCCACCGCCACCCGCTGCCGCTGGCCGCCCGACAGCTCCTTGGGCTTCCGCTGGAGGAGGTTCTCGATGCCCAGGATGCGGGCAGCCTCCTTCACCCGCCGGTCGATGTCGGCCTTGGGGAACTTGCGAAGCTTCAGCCCGAAGGCCATGTTGTTGTAAACGTCCATGTGCGGGTAGAGGGCGTAGTTCTGGAAGACCATCGCGATGTCCCGATCCTTGGGCGGGACGTCGTTCACCAGGTTCTCCCCGATGAAGATGTTCCCCGCGGTGATCTCCTCCAGCCCCGCCACCATCCGGAGGGTGGTCGACTTGCCGCACCCGGACGGTCCCACCAGGACCACGAACTCCTTGTCCGGGATGTCGATGTTGGCGTCCTTCACCGCCTCGACGTTCCCGAAGCGCTTGGTCACATGTTCGAGAACCACCTTGGCCACGGTTGCTTCCCCTTTCCCACACCCCAACAGGTTGTACCGGCGCCACGGCGCCACGGGCACGCCCAAGCACGTCGCCACCGGGTCAAAGGCAGACTTCGTGGCGACCGGGCCGATCTCCTCCCTCGCGGGCCCATTTCGAGCCCACGCGGGATCGAAGGCGCCGCCTCGTGGCGGGAGGGCGGCACGCTACAGCCGGTCCATGGCCCACCGCAGCCCCCAGCTCACCAGGCTGAGCACCAGCGCGCCCCACACCCCCGCCCAGAAGCCGTGGACCACGAACCCGGCCGCCACCCAGGAGACCATCCAGAGCACGATCCCGTTGACGACGAAGGTGAAGATGCCCAGGGTGGCCAGGTTGAGGGGCAGGGTGAGGAGCAGCAGCAACGGCCGCACCGAGACGTTGGCCAGCCCCAGCAGGGCCGCGGCCAGGAGCGCCGCCCAGAAGCTGGAAACATCGATGCCCCGCAGGAGCGACGCTGTGATGATCAGGGCCACGGCGTGGATGAGCCACCATCCGAGCCAGTGCTTCCGGACGGATCCCCGCCCGTCCACCCGGCGCACCCCCTCCCAGGTCTCCAGGTTACTCAATCGAGATGCGAACGTGATCCTCATCCTCGTCCACCTCCACCAGGACGCCGCTGGCCCCGGCCTGAACCTGCCGGATCAGCTCGTCCACGTCCAGCTCGCGGCCGTTCACCTGGGCGAGAGCCCGCCTGGGGACGAAGTGAAGGGCCATCTTGGCCAGCTGGATGGGCACCCGTACGTCCACCTTCCGCTCGTCCTCGGACGTCACCTCGATGTGGATGAAGCGGGGCGGGCGATCCTCCTTGTCGTCGCCTGCAGGGCGCCTGGCTTCCGGGGGCGCCTCGAGGGCCTCGAGGAGGCGGTCGGCTTCCTCGGGGCTGATCTTCCCTTCCTGGACCATCTTCAGGATCTGAAGGCGGTCGTCCATGCACGCTCCTCCTTCCGGGGGATTCCCTCCGGGGCGCTCAATCCCACGACTCGCCGGCGCCGGCCCGCTCCACCCGCACGGACCCCGTCTGGCTGCGGGCCTCGACGGAGAAGGGATCGCTCCCGGCTCGAGGGCCGGCGGCCTCCAGGCGGTTCCGGCCCGGACCGTGCTCCCGCTGCCACACCTTGAGATCCGGCAGGTCGGCCTCCAGGGAGCCGTGGAGCGAGCGGAGCCGCACCAGCGCCCGGGCGGCGAGCTCCTCGTCCAGCTGCACCCGGACCTGGCCGTTGGCCGTCTCGGCCAGGACGCCCTCGCCCGGCGGCAGGCCTTCCAGCTCGCCGTCGGTGGGAAGGCCGGCAGCCTGTCCTTCGCGCAGGGCCGAGAGCCGGGCACGCACCTGGCCGTTGGAGGTGCTCAGGCGCAACCGCCGGGCCGTCCCCACGAACTCCACCCGCCCGTTGGCGGTGGCCAGCCGGCCCTGGTGGGCCACGCACCCGTCCACCCGGATCCGGCCGTTGGCGGCCCGCAGGTCGAAGCCGCCCAGCTCCACACGCTCCACGGTGGCTGCTCCGTTGGCCACCCGCACCCGCAGCCGCTCGGCCCGCAGGCCCGACAGGTCCAGGGAGGCGTTGGCCAGGGAGAACTCCAGGCGGTAGCGCCCTTGCGACGGCAGCCGCAGGGTGGCGTCCACCCGTCCCATGAAACCCCACCACCGGTCCGTCCCCCGCAGCACCAGGCGGCCCCGCTCCTGTTCCACCTTCACCGCCTGTGCGGCCCGCTCGGCCGCCCGCTCCCGGTCGGCGCCGCGCACGTGTACTTCCCACTCCACGTGGTAGCGGTCGTCAGGGCTGGGCTCCACTGTGACGCGGCCGTTGGGCAGGCGGACCTCCACCTGGAAGAGCTCGCCCGCGCCCACCTCGCCCGAGTGACTCTGGGGGAACGCATAGCTGGTCCCCAGCCAATCGTTGAGCCAGCCGCTGCCGCTCTCCATCCAGTCGTGCAGCCGCTCGCCGAGCTGGTCCACCGCCCGCATCACCTGCTCGCCCACCTTCGAGGCGTCGAAGCCGGACCTCGCCTCGTCCTCCGCCTCGTCGAACCCGACCTCGGACGCCTCTTCCCGCGCTCGCTCCTGGCGGCGGTGTTCCTCCCGCCAGGGCTCGCCCGCTGCCTGGGGGCCGGCTTCGGCCCGGGGGCCCGCTGCTGCGCCCGCATCCGCCTGCGGACCCGCTGCCGCGCCCGGCTCCCCCGGCGCTCTCTCCACATCGGGCCCGGAGCCCGCAGGCCAGGCGCCTTCCTCTTCCAGCGCCTCCAGCAGGGTGAGGCCCTCGGCAGCCGAGATCTTCCCCTCTTCGATCATCCTGAGGATCATCAGGCGCTCGTTCCGCATGGTCGTCACCGATGGCGCCGCCAGGAAGCCCCCGACTTCAGCCGCGGGGAGGACTGGCGGCTTCTCTCCTTTCGGATTGGCTGCCATACTCTGAATGGTGATCTCGTGGCCACTCCAGTCCGCACGCAAGGCGCCGGGGTCAAGCCTCCGGCTTCAGCCGCGGGGTAGCTGACTCCTTCACGCCGGGCTTGAGGCGCTTCAGCACCTCGTCCACGCTCACGCTCCCCTGGCTCAGGGCCTCCAGGATCTGGCGGCGCTCCTCGGGGCTCGGACCCGCGGGCCGGCTCTCCCGGGCCTCGGGCCGCACCGGGTGCCCCAGGGCCTCGATCACCTGGTCCAGCCGGTTGCGGACGGTGGGGTACGAGACGCCCAGGACCCGCTCCACCTCCCGGATGTTCCCGCGGGAGACCAGGAAGATCTCCACGAAGCGTTGCTGCTCCGGGTCCAGGCGGGCCAGGGGCGTGAGATCGAAGCGACCCTCCACCGCCGTGCCGCACTTGGGACACTCCAGGCGGCTCACCCGCAGGGTCGCGTGGCAAGCGGGGCAGCGACCCACCCAGCGCCGGCCGGTTCGGCCGTTCTCGGGCATCGGCACCACCTCCTGGACTCCTTATACCACACAGGTGAGTGATGTCAATAGGTCGATCAACGTTTTTCATATCGTATGTGAACAACGTTGATTCCACGCTGAAGAGGAGGGCGGAGGCGGTCTAGGTCGGCAGGGCGCCGGCCCCCGGCAGCGGCTGGATCCGGCGCAGCAGGCCGTAGAAGCGCCCTGCGTCCAGGTCCACGGGCAACCCCAGGCGGACGCGTTCGGCCACGTACCGGGAGTAGAGCCAGGCGGGATCGGGCCGCCCGTCCCGAACCACCCCTTCACCTTCCCCTGCCTGCCCGTCGTCCTCGGCCCGACGGCTGGTGGGACGGCCCGCCGCATCGCCGAGCACGCGGGCGAGGAACTGCAGGGCCCACGCCTCCGCAGACTTCTCGTTCTGCGGCTTCGCCGTGCCCGCACGCACGGCGCGCCGGCGCCGCGCCGGCTTCCGCAGCGTGAGCACCAGGTCGTAGCGGACCGCTCCGGCGGAGGTGAGCTGCTTGAAGCTCCCCTGGCGCTTGTCCAGCGCCTGGACCTCGTCCAGCTCCAAGCCGGAGGCGGCGAGCGCCTCCTGCACCGCCTGCCAGACCCGGGCGCGGGCGTGGTGGAAGACCACCGTCATGGCGCGGCCCGGCTTCAGCACCCGGTGGGCCTCGCGGAAGGCGGCCGCCAGCAAGGTCTGGTAGGTGGCAAGGTTCCGCCCCCGCACCGGATCCACCACCATCTCCAGGGCCGGGTCGGTCCGCACCCCGAGCCACGCCTCCCAGAGCAGGTTCAGCTCGGAGTACATCAGGTTGTCCCCGAAGGGCGGGTCGGTGAAGACATAGTCCACGGACGCATCGGGCAGGCCGGCCAGATCCGTGGCCGACTGGGTGCCGATGCGCAGCGCCTCCCGGGGGTCGCCGGGGGCGTGGGCGCGCAGGAAGGCGGCGGCGGCCACGCCCTTCCGCAGGTGCCGGGCCAGCGCCTTCCCCACGTGGATCTCGTACGAGAGGGAGGGCAAGTAGAGGGTGCCCGAGAGCGGCCCGCGCTGCCGGGGCCACCGGTTCATGCGGGACGCGTTCCGGGCCACGGCCGTCCAGTGGAAGGCCAGGGCCCGCGCCTCCTCGGGCGGGAAGGCGTCCAGCCCAGCCCACAGGTGGGCGAGGGCCCGCAGGTTGCGGGGCGTGTAGAACTGGTCCACCCGGGTCAGCCCGTGCGAGAGGCGGGGCTGGTTCGACGAGAGCCCCACCGGCAACGGATCGGCGGGGTACCCGTCGGGCGGCGCCGCCGCGGCCAGCCGGGCCAGGTGGACCCGATCGGCATCGGTCACGGGCAGGTGGCGCTGGGAGTGGTTCCCGGGCAAGCAGCGCTCCACGGGCTCCTGCACCGCCAGCCCAGCGGGCCCCCAGACCCGGATCAGCGCCGTCTTGGAGAGGGTGCGGCCGCACTTGGGGCAGGGGAAGCGGGTGAGCACGCGGCGGCCGCCCGCGCCCGGAGGGCACCCGACGGCCGCGTCCCAGAAGAGGAAGCTCCCGCCGCACTCGGGACACTGGAAACGGTCGCTCCACACGGTGTACTCCAGCTCCACGGCGGACTCCAGGGGGCCGCCGCCCTCCCCGGGGGTCCGGTAGAGCTCGGAGAGGTACGGCTGCGCCGCCCGCAGCCATGCCTCGCCGGCCCGCCGGAGCACCGGCGGCGGCAGGGGGCTCAGGTAGCCGTGGGCGATGAAGGTGGCCGCAGGGGAAAGGTCCACCAGCACGGCGCGCCGGCCGGTGAGGCGGGCGGCGACCCCCGTCATCCCCGACCCGCAGAAGGGGTCCAGGACCACCTCGCCCGGCCGCGTGTGGCGCTCGATCATCTCCGCGATGGGCTGGTGCGGCACCTTGGTGTGGTAGGGGTGGAGCATGTAGAGGGGGTCGTTCTTCCCCCCGGAGAGGAGGCTGGCGGCGCGACCTCTCTCGACCTCCCCGGCCGGTGTCGGGTCCCCGGCGCGCCCGCCCCGGCACACCTCGCCCAGCCACGGGTTCGGGCCGGCCGTGTAGAGGGGCGGCGCGTCCAGCCTCCACGCCCGGCGGGGACCTCCACCTGACGGGCAGCGTTCCTCATCCTGCACGGCGCGCTCCTGCCCCCCTCCAGCTCTCCCAGCACTTCCCGGCAGGCGTGCGCGGCTCCTTCCCGGTTGCCACCCTCGGGGCTGCCCGGCCGGCGGCCGGTGTCCCCCTCCCACCCATCTCCCCGCCGCGACCGTCGCGTCCTCTTCCTCCGGACGCAGGATTTGCCAGAATAGGAAGCGAAGCCTCCTGTGCTGGATGGGTGTACGGGTCGCCAGGAGGGTCCTCGATGGAGGATGCGAAGCTCGAAACGCAGCACGAGCCGCCCGACTCATCCGCTCCCGCCTCTCCGTCCCCGGACGCCGGCGCATCGGATGCCGAACCCGAGCCCGAGAGCCGCGACGGCCTCATCGAGGTACGCGACGGGAAGCTTCACCTCCAGCCGCCCCGCGGTTTGGGCGCCATCCCCACCCTGGAGGCGCGTGGCGGCGTTCAGGTGCGGCTGCGGGGACAGCCGGCGGCAGGCCGCTTCCCACTGGAGAAGATCGACGACCTGGAGGTCATCCTCCCCGACGAGGCGGCCGAGAGCCACCTGGAGGTGGAGGTCACCTCCGACCGCATGGAAGCGTACCTCACCTGGGTGGTGAAGGTGGGGCGGCGCATGCGCCTGCGGGCCCACCCGCCCGCACGCCACGTGGTCCTCGAGCCCGAGGTGGAGACAGAGGGCTCCCTTCCCCAGCTGACCCCCGAGGAGATCGTCCAGACCCTGCGCGAGCACGGCGTCCTCTACGGCCTGCTGGACGCGACCATCGCCCGCATTCCCCAGGAGCCCAACCGCCGGATCAAGGTGGCCGAAGGGGTTCCCCCGCAGGAGCCCAAGGACGGCCGCGTCCGGATCCCCGTGCTGGAGGAGGCCCAGGCGCGAGAGAAGGCCCGCGCCGCCGAGATCGAGGAAGCCCAGCGGCTCGACGTGATCCGCGAGCTGGCCGTCCCCTCGGTGATGGTGGGCGAGGTGGCCGCCTTCTGCGAGCCGCCGGAGCCCGGTACCGCCGGCCGGGACGTGACCGGGAACGAGGTTCCCGCCCGCTCGCCCAAGCCCGTCCGCCTCACAGCGGGGCCCGGTTGCCGGGTGGAGGAAGGGAGGGTGGCCTACGCGGAGCGCACGGGCCGGCCCGAGCTGCGGGGCGACACCATCCAGATCGTGCCCATGCACGAGGTCCGCGGGGACCTGACGGCCAAACGGGGCCACGTGCGCTTCGACGGCGACATCCAGGTGGGCGGCAGCGTCACCGAGTCGGTGCGCCTCGAGAGCGGCGGCCAGATCCGGGTGGTCGGGTCCGTGAGCGGCGCGTACGTGGCAGGGCTGACGGGCATCGTCATCCAGCGGGCCGCCATCAGCTCCCAGCTCGTGGCCGGCGGCTCCTTCGCCTTCGCGGCCGAGCTCCTCGGGCCACTGGAGGACGGCATCCGGGGCCTCTCGGACCTGGAAGGGATGGCCGACCAGGTGCTCCGCCGCCTCAGCCAGCAGGGCGCCGGACCCGCCTCCGGAGGCTCCGACGCCACCGAGCGGGGCCTGCTGGAGCGGCTCCTCCAGCTGAAGTTCAAGCAGCTCCCGGACCGCCTTACCCAGTTGGGCAAGAAGCTCATGGAGCACCCGGCGCTCCTGGGCGAGCAAGATCAAGTGCTGGCTCAACGGCTCGTGCGGGGGCTGGTGCCCGGGATTCGCGACGGCAGCCTGCTCCCCCTGCGCGAGCCCGTCCAGCAGCTCGAGACGCTGCGCCTGCACCTGCAGCACCATCCGGCCCGGTCCGCCTCCATCACCGTCGACTCGCTCCAGAACAGCCGCTGCATCGCGAGCGGAACCCTGGAGGTGACCGGCAAGGCGATCTACAACTCCCAGGTGTACGCCCGCATGGGCGTCAAGGGGCCGGCCGCCCAGCTCATCGGCGGGTCGCTCCGGATCCAGTCGGGACATGCGGACCTGGGCTCCGTGGGCGCCGAGGCCGGCACCGTCACCTACCTGGAGTTCGTGGAAGGCGGCGTCCTCCACACCCAGCGGATCCTGCCCAACGTGCAGGTCCGCATCGGGCAAGCCGCACGCCGGATCGAGCAGGAGATCGCGCAGCCCGTGCGGGTGAAGCTGAACACCGAGGGTGAGGTCGTGGTGGAACCGGACCGGTAGCACTCGGCCCGGCGGCACCCCCTGGCAGGTGACGTTCGAGGGGACGGCGGCTCACTCGTGCCTGCGGGGTGATTCCAGAAATGGCAGAAGGTATCTGGGAACGCTACACCGGGGCGGAGGCGGCGGAAGCCCCGTTCACCGAACGCATGCTTGCCCTGTTCCGGCAGACCCTCGATGTCCCCACCGTGGCCGTGGAGAGCGTCTCTGACGCTGGTTCCGAGAGCGAGCGTCGCCTCCTCACCGCTCCCGCGGACGAACCCGACGACGGCTGGAAGACCGTTCAGACCAGGGCGTTGCTGCCCACCCTGCAAAGGGAGCTTCGGGACATGCTCCTCTTCCTGCAGCTTCCCGCGGCCTGGGCGGCCGTGAGCCGGGCGGAGCCCCCGTTCGTCACCGTCGAACCCCCCTGCCCCCAGCCCCACGGGCCCCCACTCCCCCATCCCCACGCGGTGGAGAGGCTGCTTGGGCCTCTCTTCCGCTGGCCCGGCACGGACGAGGTCACCGAGCTGGCCCTACCCGCCCCAGGAAGGACCGGCTCTCCGGCCACCCTGTTCTGGTGGGTGGGCGGATTCGCGGCCGGCGACCCCGACCCCCACTCCCCCGGACTCCTGTACCTCCACCTGGTGGCCTCCGTTGCGGGCCCGCCGCCCGAGGACCTGCGGCAGATCTTCGCCCGGTGTCTCCAGCGTCTGGGTGAGATCATCCTGGGTTGGACCCGCGTGCGGCAGCTCCAGCACCAGGCCCACCTGGGCCAGCTCCTGAGCGTGGTGGCCCACGAGGTGCGGAACCCGCTGGCCACGGTGCGGGCCTCCCTTCAGCTCGGGCGGGCCGAGGCGTCCCCGTCCCTCCGCCCCCTCGTGGACCAGGCGATCCGGGAGGTGGACCAGACCGTCCAGTTCATGGAGCTTCTGCTCCGGGCGGCGCGGCCCCAGGCGGCCGCGCCCGAATCCCTGGACCTGGACCGCCTGGTGGAGGAGACGCTGCAGGTCTACGCCGGTGCCTGTCGCGCCCAGCAGGTAGAGACCCGCCTCCTCTGCCCCACCGACCTCCCCAGGGTGGTGGCCAGCGCCGTCCTCCTTCGCCAGGCCCTGGGAAACCTGCTGCGCAACGCCATCGAGGCCATGCCCCGGGGCGGCAAGCTCACGGTGAGCCTCCGCCGCCGGGGCTCCGAGCAGGTGGAGATCGCGGTGACGGACTCGGGTCCGGGCCTGAGCGAGGAGGCGCAGAGACGGCTGTTTGAGCCATTCTACACGTCCAAGCCCGGAGGATCCGGCCTCGGCCTCGCGGTGGTCAAGCACATCGCGCTCGCCCACGGTGGGGACGTGTCGGTCCAGAGCCGTCCCGGCGAGGGGGCCACCTTCACCCTGACCCTCCCCCTCGCCCAGGGCGGCCGGAGCCTGCGGATGGGGTGAGCACGCGGCGCTTCTCTTCCCGGGCGTTACCCTTCCAGCGCCGCCATGGCCTCCCGCGCGGCCGCCAGGGCCTCGCGCACGCCCACGGGGTGGCCGAACCGGCCCAGGCACTCGCCCAGCGCCGCCAGGAACCGATAGACGTTCTGCGGCCTGGCCGACTCACCCATGGTCCCGATGCGCCAGGCCCGCCCCTTCCACGGCCCCAGGGCGCCGCCGATCTCGATGCCGTGGACGGCCAGGAGGCGCCGGCGCACCGCGGCGTCGTCGATGCCCTCCGGGATCCAGACGGTGGTGAGGCTGGGCGTCCGCTGATCCTCGGGCACCACCAGCCGTAATTCCATGGCCTCCAGGCCCGCCCAGAGCCCCCGGGCCACCTGGCGGTGCCGCTCGAACCGGGCCTCGAGCCCCTCCTCCACCACCAGGCGCAGCGCCTGGTTCAGGGCGTAGATCATGTTGATCGGCGCGGTGTGGTGGTAGAAGCGCTCCTCGCCCCAGTAGCGGGCCACCAGCTTCAGGTCCAGGTACCAGGAGGGCGGGTCGCCCGCCCGGTCCTCCACGGCCTGCCGGGCCCGGTCGTTGCACGTGAGGGGCGCCAGGCCGGGTGGGCAGCTCAGGCACTTCTGGGTGCCGGCGTAGGCGATGTCCACGCCTCGGGCGTCGACGGCCACGGGCACGCCGCCCAGGGAGGTGACGGCGTCCGCCAGCAGCATCGCCCCGGCCCGGTGGGCAGCGTCGGCCGCCTCCTCCAGGGGTTGGAGCACGCCGGTGGAGGTCTCCGCGTGCACCAGCGCCACCAGGCGGGTGGGCCCGCCGGCCAGGGCCTTCCGGAGATCGGCCGTCTCCACGGGCCGGCCCCACTCGGTCTCCACGCCGACCACCTCGGCCCCCTGGCGGCGGGCCATCTCCGCCAGCCGCTGGCCGAAGTAGCCGTTCAGGCCCACCACCACCCGGTCGCCCGGACGGACGAAGTTGACGACCGCGGCCTCCATGCCGGCGCTACCGGTCCCCGAGAGGGGCAGGGTGAGCTGGTTTTGGGTTTGGAAGACCTGGCGAAGCAGGTCGAGGGTCTGGTCCATGATCCGCAGGAAGCGCGGGTCCAGGTGGCCGATCTCGGGGGCAGCCATCGCCCGAAGGGTGGACGGGTGGACCGACGACGGTCCGGGGCCCATGAGGAGTGTTTCGGGCAGCGCCTCCAGAAGGTTCTCCAAGGGTCATCCCTCCCCATGTATCTTCCTCTCGCGGGAGCAAGACCCTGCGTGGCACCGGGAGCCTCCAGCCCTCGGCGGCACCCCTCGGGGAGGCGCCGTTTGACCCCGGCCGCCGGACGGAGTATCCTGGCCGCGGGCGGCGGGCGCAGCGCGCCGCCGGGAGGGCTGACCCGGTGATCCTGGTCACGGGTAGTTCGGGGCTGGTCGGGCGGGCACTGGTTCGCCAGCTCATGGCCCAGGGCCTGGCGGTGCGCTCCCTGGTCCACGAGGCGCCGCTGCCCCGCCTCTCGCGCCTGCCGGGGCCGGGGCCGGAGCTGGCCCACGGGGACGTGCGGGATCCCCTAAGCCTGCGGGCGGCCTGCCGGGGTGCGCAGGCCGTCATCCACCTGGTGGCGGTGATCCGGGAGAGGAGCGGGGCAGATTACCGCACCATCAACGTGGAGGGGACGCGCAACCTCCTGGAGGCCGCGGAGGCCGAGGGCGTCAAGCATTTCGCGCTGGTGAGCGCCCTGGGCGCCACCCCCAACCCTCGCTTCGCGTACGCATCCTCCAAGTGGCAGGCGGAGGAGCTCGTGCGCACCTCCCGCCTCCAGTGGACCATCTTCCGCCCGTCGGTCCTCTTCGGCGACGGCTTCGGCTTCTTCGACCGCATGCTCCAGTCCCTGCGTATGGCGCCCCCAGGCATCGCCCTCGTTCCCGGAAAGGGCGAGACGCGCTTCCAGCCCCTGGCCGCCGCCGACCTGGCCCGGTGCATCCGCCTGAGCCTGGCGGATCCGGCCACCGCCGGGGAGACGCTGGAGCTGGGCGGGCCCCAACACCTCACCTACGCCGAGATGCTCCGCCTGCTCCTGAAGGTGACCGGGCAGAAGCGGCTCCTGATCCCCATCCCCCTGCCCCTGGTCCGGCTGGTGGCCGCCCTGAGCGGCCGCTTCACCCGCAACCCGGTGGTGACCCGCGAGGAGCTCGAGATGCTGGTCCTGCCCAACGTGACCGACGTCGACGTGATCCCCCGCCGCTTCGGCTTCACGCCCCAGACCCTGGAGGCGGGGCTGAGAGCGCTCTACGGGAAGGAAAGGGGTCGGGAGGCATGATCCGCCCGGCCCTTTCCCTCGCGAGGCCGTTTCCGTGCAGCGGCTGGCGTCGGGGATTCCTTTCGCCCTCATGTTCTTGGCTCTTCGGGCTCGCCCATTCCCTCCGGCCGCTCCTCGCGTTGCTGGTCGAGAAAGGGCCTCCACGTGCCGGGCGAAGGTGACGAAATCGTCGAGGTGTTCCCGCAGGATCCGGTGGACCTCCCGCAGGTCGACTTCCAAGTACTGGCGGACCACAATGTTACGAAAACCTGCCATGCGGGCGAAGTCACGCGCGAAGCCTCTCGGAAGCACGCCGAGATCTCCCAGCGCGAGCACGTAGTCCCGGTATTCGTCGCCTACTGTCCCTCCGTGGGCTGCCACGAGGTGGGCGGCCACGTCCAGCACCTTCTGCGCGCAGAGTTGCAGCCCATGCTCGACCGCCCAGTGCTTCTCCGTCGACGCGGCCAACGCTTCAAGCGAGAGTCCCTGGAGGCCCCGAAGCACCTGCACCGAGTCGAGCAGGTGTGTCAGGTGTTCCCGAACGACGCTGTCGTCGTGCGTGGCGTTGGTGAAGGATGACCCCTCCCTGCCCGCAGGCCCGCCGCAAGCCGTTGATGGAGCCGCCGGTGCTTGAGCTCGCGGAGCGGACGGGTGTCCACGTAGCTCTGGACCGCGCGAATGGTGAACTCCGCCAGGACCCTGGTGTTCCGGGCGAAGAGAACGTATCCGTCCCGTACGACTCGGTGCGTCATCAGGGGCGACGCTCGGTTCAGGAGAACAAGGTCCACGTCCTCCCGCTTACAGAGGTGCATCAGATCCCAGACCATCTGCGATCGATCGAAGCCGTCGACGGCGTCGCGCTCGATCAGGATCGCGAAATCCAGGTCGCTGCCCGCTCGAGCCTGACCCCGGGCCGTGGATCCGAAGAGAAAAGCCAAAGAGACCTCAGGCCGGTCCCTGAAGTACCGCTCGAGCGCGTCGAGGATCGCATCCGATAGAGGGTGCTCCGCCATGGTCACGTCGCTCACCGCCTCAGGCGTCCGCACGTCGCCACGTCCGCCTCGTATCCCTGAGGCCATTCTAGCACAGACGACGCCCGAAGAGACCCGATCCGACCACCGGCGGACGCCGCCCAACGGGATCCGTCACGCCACCCCCCGCGCCGGAAGCTCCTCCTCCAGCGTGCCCATGAACTCCCGGGCCCGCGCCTCGGGCGCCCGGCTCAGGAGGCTGACGCCCACGAAGAGCCCCAGCGAGACCAGGAGCCCCCACACGCCCGGCCAGAGACCCAGGGGCCTCCAGCCGCTGAACTGGGTGAGGAGCACCACGGCCCCGCCCCCCAGCACGGAGGCCAGGGTGCCGGGCGCCGTTCCCCGCCGCCAGTAGAAGGCGCCCACCAGCGCCGGCACCACCACCAGCAGACCCGCCGAGGAGGCGACCGAGAGGACCGCGATCAGGTCCAGCTGCAGGCGGGCGAAGAGGTAGGCCAGAACGGCGAGGATGGGGATGACCGCCTTGCCCACCGCCAGCTCCGCCGTCTCGGCCGCGCCCCGGCGCAGGGGGCGGAAGAGGTCCCGGGAGAGCATGGAGGAGAGGGTGAGGAGGATCGAGTCCACGGTGGAGATGGCCGCGGCGGCGATGCCCACCATGGCCAGGAGCGCCGCCAGCGCCGGAACCCGGCCGGACCCCAGCACCGTGGGCGTGACCAGGTCCGGGTTCGGAAGGCCCGGGAAGAGCACGAGCCCCGCGAAGCCCCAGGTGACCGAGACCAGGGTGTAGACGAAGCCGAAGGCCAGGAAGCCCAGGAGCATCCGCCGCAGGCTGACGAGGCTGCGGGGGGCGAAGAGCCGCTGGGAGACCTGCGGGTTGGAGAGGGAGAAGAAGAACCATGGGAGCGAGAGCCCCAGGAAGGTGCCGAAGGTGAAGTAGCCGTTCCCGGGCACCGTCAGCCAGGCGGGGCGCTCCACCTGCAGCCGGCCGAAGAGCTCCCCGGGGCCGCCCACGGCCTCCAGCACCTCGGACGTCACCCAGAGGGCGGTCACCATCATCACCACGGCCTGGAGCGCGTCGGTCCAGGCCACGGACCGGAGGCCGCCCATCCACGCCCAGCCCACGGCCACCATCGTGGCCAGCACCAGGCCCACCTCCACGGGGATGGCTCCCCCGCTGATGCCCCGAAGCAGGAGCCCCACGCCCGTCAGCTGGACGGCGGTGTAAGGGACCAGGAAGAGGGTCGACAGGACGGCCACCACCATCCCCAGGGCGGTGCTCTCGTAGCGGACGGCCAGGAGCTCGGCCGGCGAGACGATGTGGTACCGGCGGCCCGCCAGCCAGAAACGGGGCCCGAAGAAGGCGACCAGGGCCAGGCCCGAGAGGTAGACGAGCTCGAAGCCCAGGGCCCCCACCCCGCCCCGGTAGGTGAGGCCGGCCAGGCCCACCATCATGAAGGCGCTGTAGGTGGTGGCGCTGTAGCTCAGCGCCGAGACCGCACCACCCAGGGCGCGGTTGGCCAGGAAGTAGGCCTCCACCCCCTGGCCGACCCCCCGCCGCGCCACCAGCGCGAGGAGCGTACCCCCGAGGACGTAGATCGCGAGCGTTCCGTAGATGGTCGACGGAGACACGGATCGGCCCTCCCTCAGTCGCGCCAGCCCCGGGTCATTCGGGCGATGCTCCCGATGACCGCCAGGGCGAAGAGGCACCAGAAGAGAAAGGCTCCGTACCAGGCGGGCAGGTTCTGGAGGGCGGCGTAGGGAACCAGGTAGGCCAGCCCCACCAGGAGCCCGAGCCATCCGCCCCAGCGTCGTCCGGAGTTCATGGCACGCGCCTCCAATGGGTGTGAATCACTGTCTTGTCATCTGTCTTGTCGAGAGTATCCTATATGAGGAGGGGAGGGGTGTCAATGGGCCAGATGGGTGGACCGGGCACACGGCGCAGCCTCATCGCGGAGCGCCTGCGCGCGGCCGGCGTACCGGTCGCCGGGGCGCAGCTGGCCGAAGGGCTGGGCGTCAGCCGTCAGGTGATCGTCCAGGACGTGGCCGTGCTCCGGGCGGCCGGAGCCCCCATCCTGGCCACGCCCCGGGGCTACGTCTGGGTGGGCGAGCCGGGCGCCGACCCCCGTTTCGCCTGCCGCCGGGTGGTGGCGGTGGACCACGCCGCCGGCCAGATCGAGGTCGAGCTCAACGCGGTGGCGGACCTGGGCGGCCGGGTGGTGGACGTGGTGGTGGAGCACCCCGTCTACGGCGAGCTGCGGGGGCTGGTGATGACCGAGAGCCGGGCCGACGTCCAGGAGTTCCTGGCGCGCCTCCATCAGGGGGGCGCGGGGCCCCTCCTCACCCTCACCGGGGGGCCCCACCTGCACACGTTGGAGGCCGCCTCCCAGGAGCGCCTGGACCGGATCGTCGCCCGTCTGGAGGCGCTGGGCTTCCTGATCGAGGAACGGGGCGAGGGATCCGGGCCGGAGCACCCGTGAGGGATCGTGACATTGGGTGCAAAGCCACCTTCTGGTTGACACGGTCTCCTTCCCCGCTTAGAATTGTCGCAGAAGCACGAGGAACGCTGAATTCCGCCGACGGCGGGAGCGGGGGACCCACAGGACGTTCCCCTCGTGCGAGGGGCAGGGTGAATCCTGGAAGCCCAGGACGGGTTACTTTTTCAACCCGAACCCGGTAGCTAACCCCGTAAGCGTGGAAAGAGCGTGCGGTGCCGGCCTGCGTGCCAGCCGCTCGCTTTTTGCTTTTTTCGGGTTCCCCTCGGCCCCGGGCCCGAAGCGACGGAGGCCGTGCGGGAGAGCCGGAGCGTGCGCCGGGCACGGCGAGCAAGGGCCGGACGATCCCTGACAGGGGGCCATCGTCCATGGCTCGGACCTCTTCACCGGTCACCTCTTCCCCGCCCCGCGCGCCCGGGCGGTCCAGCACCGTCTCGGCCCCCCGGGGCATGGCCCTCCTGAGCCCCACGGGCCACCTGGGCTTCACGCCCATCGAGGAAGCGAGCTTCCAGGTGGGCGTCGCTCGAGGACCGGACGCCGTCGTGGCCGACTCAGGCTCCTGCGACATCGGCCCCCACCCCCTGGGCGCCGACGAGCAGGCGAGCCCCCGCACCTGGCAGGAACACGACCTCCGGCTCATCTTCACCGCCGCCCGCCGCCTGGGCGTGCCCATGATCATCGGCTCCTGCTCGGACACGGGCACGGACCGGGGCGTCCGCCAGTACGCGGCGTACCTCCGCCGCCTGGCCGGCGAGCTGGGCGTGCCCCGGTTCCGTATGGCCACCATCTACTCGGACGTGGACCTGGAGGCCCTTCGCCGCCGGGTGGCCGCCGGCGCCCGGGTGGAAGGCCTCGACGGCCGGCCGCCCCTCACCCTGGACGACATCGACGCCACCACCCACGCGGTGGCTGTGATGGGGGCGGAGCCCATCCGCGAGGCGCTCCGCCGGGGGGCGGACGTGATCCTGGCCGGCCGGGCCAGCGACGCCTCCCTCTTCGCCGCACCCCTTCTCGAAGCCGGACTGCCTGCCGGCGTGGCCTACTACGCCGGCAAGGTGCTGGAGTGCGCCTCCTTCTGCGCCGAGCCCTTCGCCGGCAAGGAGAGCGTGCTGGGGGTGGTGGAGCCCGAGCAGATCGTGGCCGAGCCCATGAGCGACTACCAGCGGTGCACCCCCACCTCCCTGGCCAGCCACGCCATGTACGAGCGGTTGGACCCCTTCCGGGAGGTCCTCCCCGGCGGGTACGTGGACATGACCGCCTGCCGCTACGAGGCGGTGGACGAGCGCCGCACCCGGGTGACCGGCTCCCGCTGGGTCCCGGCCGAGCGGTACACGGTGAAGCTCGAGGGCGCCGGAAGGGTGGGCGAGCGGGCGCTGATGATCATCGGCATCCGGGACCCCTACACCATCGCCCGGGTGGACGAGGCGGTGGCCTGGTCCCGCCGGAAGGTGGCCGAGCGGTTCCGGGGGCCGGGGTACCAGGTGCACTACCACATCTACGGCAAGAACGCGGTCATGGGCGAGCTCGAGCCCGTGAAGGAGATCCGGTCGCACGAGCTGGGCATCGTGGTGGAGGCGGTGGCGCCTACCCGGGATGAGGTAGCCGAGCTGGCCAACCTGGCCGGCCGCAACTTCATGTACGCCCGCCTCCCCGGGTTGCGGGGCACCGCCGGCGCCGCCGCCTTCCTGAGCGACGAGGTCCTCCCCGCTCGGGCCGCCTACCGCTGGACCATGAACCATGTCGTCGAGGTGGACGATCCCCTGGAGCTCTTCCGCCTCGAGGTCGAAGAGGTCGGTTGAGGAGCGCACGGAACGAGGGGGGAAAGGACATGTCCAAGCTGGTCGAGCTGGCGTCCACCATCCGGAGCAAGAACGCCGGGGTGGACCACATCACCTTCGACATCCTGTTCTCGGACCCGGCCGCCTACGAGCAGGTGAAGGCGAGCCACGTGCTCACCCCCGAGCGGGTGGCGGGCCTCTACCACGTGGCTCCCGAGCGGGTGGTCCGCTTCGTCACCTTCGACCCCGCCCGCGCCATCAAGTTCACGATCCGGCGCGACCAGCCCAGCGGAAGCCCGGGCGAGGGCGACGTGATGGGGAGTCAGCAGTACGCCCCGCTGCTGGACCTGGAGGTGTCGGGCTAGCCCCGGGGCGCGGGCGGGCCCCACAGGACCGCTTCGGCCCGCTTCAGGTACGAGAAGCCGGGCAGGTAGGCTAGGCGGACGCCTTCGTCGATCCATGCCACCGTACACCGCAGGAAGTTCTCGGCGACCACCCTGCCGTCCGCGGTGAGTTGGGCCCGGCGGTCGTGGGGGCGCAGGTTGACGATCTCCAGGGTGTGACCGGGGGGCAGCACCAGGGGCGTGTCCACGTAGCGGGTGTGGACCGAGTGGTGCAGGTTGAGCCCCACCACCTGGAACGCCCTCAGGGCCGGGTGGAGCATGGGGCCGCCCGCGGCCCGGGCGTAGGCGGTGGAGCCCAGAGGGGTGGCCACCACCAGCCCGTCGCCCACCACCGGCGCCATCTCCAGCTCCGCCACCCGCACGGAGAGGGTCAGGGTGCGGGGGCTCCCCCGCTCCACCACCAGGTCGTTGAGACAGTCGAAGGGCTGTGGGGGCAAGGGGGCTCCCGTCTCGTCCGCGGGCTCGGTGAGCACCCGCAGCAGCGGCGCCTCCATCTCGATCCAGTCGCCCCGGCGGACATGGTCCACCGCGGCGTCGAGCTGGTCCAGCGAGACGGCCGAGAGGAAGCCCAGGTGGCCCGCGTTGACCGCGAAGAAGGGCGCGCCCCACACCCGGAAGCGGCGGACCGCGTCCAGGAGCGTTCCGTCGCCGCCCACCGTCACCACCAGGTCCGGCGCCTGGGCCAGGTCCGTGGCCACCTCGGGGGTCTTCACCTCCAGCCCGGCCGCTTCCAGGGCGGCGACCAGGCGCAGGCGCGCCTCCTCCCGGGCGCCCCGGCTCCACCCGCCGAAGAGGGCCACCCGCTGCGGCCGCCCCGCAGCCCGAACGCTCCCCTGGGGCCCGTTCCCCCGCTCCCCACGCTCCACCTGGAACGCCCCCTTCGTCGGTGCTCGTCCGTGTTCCCGCCCGGTGAAGTCCTCGTCAGTGAAGCTGCTGGTAGATCCGTTCGGCCACGACCCGGGGAAGCCCTGGAACCGCGTACAGGTCCTCGAGACCCGCCTCGCGCAGGCGTTTCAGCGAGCCGAAGTGGCGCAGCAGCTCTCTCTTCCGCCGGGGCCCCACCCCTTCGATCTCGTCCAGGGCCGACCGGCTGGTGCGCGCGTCCCTGAGCTGGCGGTGGTAGGTGATCGCGAACCGGTGCGCCTCGTCGCGCACCCGCTGGAGCACGTGGAGCGCCGGGCTGCGGTGGTCGAGCTCCAGCGGGTCCGGGTCATCCTCCATGTAGATCTGCTCGAAGCGCTTGGCCAGGCCAATGATGGGCAGCTCCTCCAGGCCCAGGTCCCGCAACGCCGCCCGGGCTGCGTTGAGCTGGCCCCGCCCCCCGTCGATCACCACCAGGTCGGGCAGCACGGCGAAGCGGGCCTGGTCCATCAGCTCGGCCCGCCGCGCCTGCCGGGCGGCCTCGTCGCGCGGGCCGCCCTCGGCCACCAGGCTCTCCACCTCCTCCCGCTCCCGGAAGTAGCGGGTGAAGCGGCGCCGGATGGTTTCGGCCATCATCCGAAAGTCGTCGGGCGTCTCCTGGCTCTGGATCTTGAAGCGCCGGTACTGGGAGGGGTCCGGCTCGCCTTCGGTCAGCACCACCATCGAGGCGACGGCCTGCTTCCCCTGGAAGTTGGAGATATCGTAGCACTCGATCCGGCGCGGCGGCTGCTCGAGACCGAGGCGTTCGGCCAGGTCCGCCAGGGCCCGCTGGTTCCGGCCCTGCCGGCGTTCGGTGCTGGCCTCATACTCGGCCAGGGCAAGGCGGGCGTTTTCCGCAACCATCTCCACCAGCTGCCGCTTCTCACCCCGCTGGGGGCGGTGCAGCCGCACCCGGCCGCCCCTTCGCTGCTCGAGCCAGGCGGTGACGATGCCGGCGTCCTCAGGCTCCAGCGGCACCAGCACCTGGGGCGGCACCAGGTCCGCCCGGGCGTAGTACTCCTGCAGGAAGGCGCCCAGCACCTCCCGCTCCTCGGTGCCGGGGGTGATCTCCACGAAGAAGGGCTCGCGCCCCACCAGCTTGCCGCCCCGGATGAAGAAGACCTGGGCGCAGGCGCTCTCCCGGCCCAGGGCGAGGCCCACCACGTCCTGATCCGAGTCGTCTTTGGCGGAGACGATCTTCTGCCGTTCGATCACCGCCTGGAGGGCCCGGATCTGGTCGCGCACCCGGGCGGCCTTCTCGAAGTGGAGCTGCTCGGCAGCCGCCTCCATCCGGCGGGTGAGCTCGGGCACCAGGGCCTCCTGCCGGCCCTCCAGGAAGAGGACCACCTGCTCCACCACCCGCCGGTACTCCTCCTGGCTTTGGAGCGCGGCGCACGGGGCCCCGCAGCGGTCGATGTGGTACATGAGGCAGGGCCGGTAGTTGAGCTCGCCCGACAGGTCCAGGGTGCAGGTGCGCACGGGCAGGAGCTTGCGCACGAACTGGAGCGTCTCCCGCACCGCGTGCACGTTGGTGTAGGGGCCGAAGTAGCGCCCGCCGTCGTCCCGCTTGCGCCGTACCAGGATCACCCGGGGGAAGCGCTCCTCCAGGGTGACCTTGATGTAGGGGTACGCCTTGTCGTCCCGCAGCCGGACGTTGTACCAGGGCCGGTAGCGCTTGATCAGGTTGGACTCGAGGATGAGCGCCTCGACCTCGGTATCGGTGACGATGTACTCCAGGTCGGCGATGTTGGCGACCATGGCCGCCACCTTGGCCCCGCCCAGCCCCCGCCCGTTGCGGGAGGGCTGGAAGTAGGAGCGGACGCGGTGGCGCAGGGAGACCGCCTTGCCGACGTAGATGACCTCTCCGGCGGCGTTCTTCATCAGGTAGACGCCCGGCTGGTCGGGAAGCAGGGAGAGCTTCTCCTCCAGCCGGGGCCGCTCGTCGCGCCCGCCCGGCGCCGGCTCTTCGATCTCGATGCTCATGGACCTATGGTACCACGGCGCCCGAGCCTTCGGCCACCCGGTCGGCGGGGCCGTCCGCGGCTTGCCGCCCGCGCGCGCGGCCGTTCCTGGAGGATCGGGCCGTGGGAAGGGTCCCCGCCCGCTCCAGGATGGGACGGAGGAACTGGCCCGTGTACGAGCGGGCGTTGAGGGCCACCTCCTCGGGGGTACCGGTGGCGATCACCTGGCCGCCCGCCTCGCCGCCCTCGGGGCCCAGGTCGATGAGGTAGTCCGCGGTCTTGATCACGTCCAGGTTGTGCTCGATGACGACCACCGTGTTTCCCTGGTCCACCAGCCGGGCGAGCACGTCCAGGAGGTTGCGGATGTCGTGGGTGTGGAGGCCGGTGGTGGGCTCGTCCAGGATGTACAGGGTGCGTCCCCGGCTGCGGCGGGCCAGCTCGGTGGCCAGCTTCACGCGCTGCGCCTCGCCGCCCGAGAGCTGGGTGGCCGGCTGGCCCAGCTCGATGTAGCCCAGGCCCACGTCGTTCAGGGTGCGGAGCTTGGGCTCGATGCCGGGGATGATGCCGAAGAAGTCCAGCGCCTCCTCCACCGTCATCCCCAGGACGTCGGAGATGGTCTTCCCCTTGTAGGTGACCTCCAGGGTCTCCCGGTTGTAGCGCCGCCCCTTGCAGACCTCGCACGGCACGTAGACGTCGGGCAGGAAGTGCATCTCGATCTTGATGATGCCGTCGCCCTGGCAGGCCTCGCAGCGCCCGCCCTTCACGTTGAAGCTGAAGCGGCCGGGCAGGTAGCCCCGGGCCCGGGCCTCAGGGGTGCGGGAGAAGAGCTCGCGGATCCCCGTGAAGGCGCCCGTGTAGGTGGCCGGGTTGGACCGGGGCGTGCGGCCGATGGGCGACTGGTCGATCTGGATCGCCTTCTCCAGGTACTCGGCGCCCTCGATGGCGTCGTGCCGGCCCGCCCGGACGTTGGCGCCGTTCAGGTCCCGGGCGAGCTGCTGGTAGAGGATCTCGTTCACAAGGGTGCTCTTGCCCGAGCCGGAGACGCCCGTCACGCAGATGAAGAGCCCCAGGGGGAAGGCCACGTCGACACCCTTCAGGTTGTGCTCCCGGGCGCCCCGCACCCAGAGGGTGGGCCGCTCGCCCTTCCCGGCGCCATCCCTCGCCGGCCCACCGCGCCGGATGCGGGGCACGGGGATCTCCAGCCGGCCCGACAGGTACTGGCCGGTGATCGACCGGGGGTTGGCCGCGACCTCCCCGGGCGTTCCGGCCGCGACCACTTCGCCCCCGTGCTTGCCGGCACCGGGGCCGATGTCGACCACGTGGTCCGCCTCGCGGATGGTCTCCTCGTCGTGCTCCACCACGATCACCGTGTTGCCCAGGTCGCGCAGGCCCTTCAACGTTCCCAGGAGCTTGCGGTTGTCCCGCTGGTGGAGGCCGATGCTGGGTTCGTCCAGGATGTAGAGGACGCCCACCAGCTGCGATCCGATCTGGGTGGCCAGGCGGATCCGCTGGGCCTCGCCGCCCGAGAGGGTGCCCGTGGTCCGGTCCAGGGTGAGGTAGTCGAGCCCCACGTTCACCAGGAAGCCCAGGCGGGCCCGGATCTCCTTCAGCACCTGGCGGGCGATGAGCTCCTCCCGCTCGCTCAGCCGCAGCCCCTCGAAGAAGCGAAGCGCCTCGCGCACCGAGAGGGAGGTAACCTCCACCAGGTTCCGGCCGCCGACCCGCACGGCCAGGCTTTCCCGCCGGAGGCGGCCGCCCTGGCACTCGGGGCAGAGACGGCTGGACATGTACTGCTCGATCTCGCTCCGGCCCCAGTCGGAGCTGGCCTCCCGGTGCTTCCGGTCCAGCCAGGGCACCACGCCCTCGTAGGGCGTCTCGTAGACCCGGCTCCGCCCCGACTGGTTCCGGTACGTGAAGCTGACGGGCTCCCCGTGGGTGCCCCGGAGAAGGACGTCGATCTGCTCGGGGGTGGCCTGGCTCAGGGGCGCGTCGGGGTCCAGGCCGATCTTCGCGCAGACAGCCCGCAGGACGCCCCACAGCCAGCGGCTGTGGCTGTTGGCCCAGGGAAGGATCCCCCCACTGTTCACCGAGCGCCGGCGGTCCAGGAGGAGCTCGGGGTCCACCTCCATCCGCACGCCCAGCCCGTCGCAGCTGGGGCAGGCGCCATAGGGGCTGTTGAAGGAGAACATGCGGGGCGCGAGCTCCCCGAAGCTGAAGCCGCACTGGGGACAGGCGTACTTCTCGCTGAAAAGCAGCTCCTCGGCGGCCCCCTCGCCGCCCTGCACCTCCACCACCACGATGCCCTCGCCACGGCCCAGGGCCGTCTGGACCGAGTCGGCCACGCGGGAGGCGATCCCCTCCCGGACGGCGATCCGGTCCACCACCACCTCGAGGGTGTGTTTCTTCTGCTTCTCCAGGTCGATGGGCTCGTCGAGGCTCTTCACCTCTCCGTCCACCCGGACCCGCACGAAGCCCTCCTTGCGCACGTCCTCCAGGAGCTTCCGGTACTCGCCCTTCCGGCCCCGCACCAGCGGCGCCAGGATCTGCATCCGGGTCCCCTCGGGGTACTGGAGGAGCCGGTCGACGATCTGCTCCACCGTCTGCTGGGCGATGGGGATGCCGCAGTTCGGGCAGTGGGGCTGCCCGATGCGGGCGTAGAGCAGTCGCAGGTAGTCGTAGATCTCGGTGACGGTGCCCACCGTGGAGCGGGGGTTGTGGCTGGTGGTCTTCTGGTCGATCGAAATGGCCGGTGAGAGCCCCTCGATGAAGTCCACGTCCGGCTTGTCCATCTGGCCCAGGAACTGGCGGGCGTAGGCCGAGAGCGACTCCACGTACCGGCGCTGCCCCTCCGCGTAGATGGTGTCGAAGGCGAGGGAGGACTTCCCCGAGCCTGACGGCCCGGTGAGCACCACCAGCCGGTTCCTGGGGATCTCCAGGTCGATGGACTTCAGGTTGTGCTGGCGGGCGCCGCGAATGACGATCTTCTCCTGGCTCACTCGGTCCATCCTCCTCGCTCGCACTCGCCCTGGCGGACTGGCGTCCCGAACGCACGGCCGGGAGACCTCCTACAACCCTCTGGCCCCCGGCCTCGCCGGGCGCTCGCTCCACCCGGCCACCGCCCGCCCCCGACCCCGGCTGCCGGGCGTCCTGACGAAGGTGGGGCAGGTGCGGGCGGTCCCCCCGGTGGCTGGCCGGGGAG
The DNA here is from genome assembly GCF_001544015.1 of Limnochorda pilosa. Classification (GTDB taxonomy): domain Bacteria; phylum Bacillota; class Limnochordia; order Limnochordales; family Limnochordaceae; genus Limnochorda; species Limnochorda pilosa. Next base: position 3,098,010 of record NZ_AP014924.1, read on the forward strand.
GGGGGCGGGGCGCCCCTCAGGAACCTCGAGGCCGGGCCGGAGCCTGGAGGGCGAGAGGCCCGGCCGTAGCGAGCGAGGCGAGGGCATGGAGGCCCGAGCCGAGCGTTTCCTGAGGGGCGCCCCGCCCCCCTCCCCGGTCCGGCTAGCTGAATGCCGCCGCCCGCATCTGCCCGAGCCCCGTGAGGACGTCCCGGAGCTCCTTCACCTCGTCCCGCAGCTCCGCGGCCCGCTCGAACTCCAGCTGTTTCGCCGCGTCGTACATCTGTTCCTCCAGCTCCTGGATCTGGCGGGCCAGCTCCTCGGGGCGCATGGCCTGGGCCCGCCGTCGCACCCGTTCGGCCTTCTCCGCCTCCTGCGCGGCCTCCTGGGCCCGGGCGTCCTGGACGATGTCGCGGATCTTCTTCCGGATGGTCTCCGGCGCGATCCCGTGCTCCCGGTTGTACTCGAGCTGCAGCTCCCGGCGCCGGCGGGTCTCGTCGAGGGCGGCCCGCATCGAGTCGGTCACCTGGTCGGCGTAGAGGATCACGCGGCCGTTGACGTTCCGGGCGGCCCGCCCGATAGTCTGGATGAGCGACGTCTCCGAGCGGAGGAAGCCTTCCTTGTCGGCATCCAGGATGGCCACCAGCGAGACCTCGGGCAGGTCGAGGCCCTCCCGCAGGAGGTTGATGCCCACCAGCACGTCGAACTTGCCCAGCCGCAGGTCCCGCAGGATCTCGATCCGCTCCAGGGCGGCGATCTCCGAGTGGAGGTAGCGGACCCGGATGGACATCTCCTGGAGGTAGTCGGTGAGGTCCTCGGACATCTTCTTGGTGAGGGTCGTCACCAGCACCCGCTCGCCCCGCTCGGTCACCCCGCGGATCTCATGGATCAGGTCGTCGATCTGGCCCTTCACGGGGCGGACCACCACCTCCGGGTCCACCAGACCCGTGGGCCGGATGATCTGCTCCACGGTCCGGCTCGACATCCGCCGCTCGTAGGGGCCCGGGGTGGCCGAGACGAAGATCACCTGGTTGTAGTGACGCTCGAACTCCTCGAAGCGGAGCGGTCGGTTGTCCAGGGCCGAGGGTAGCCGGAAGCCGTACTCCACCAGGGTCTGCTTGCGGGACATGTCGCCGTGGTACATGCCGCCCACCTGGGGGACGGTCTGGTGCGACTCGTCGATGAACATGAGGAAGTCGCCGGGAAAGTAGTCCAGGAGGCAGGCGGGCGGCTCACCCGGCCGGCGGCCCGCCAGGTGCCGGGAGTAGTTCTCGATGCCGTTGCAGTACCCGACCTCCCGGAGCATCTCCAGGTCGTAGCGGGTCCGCTGCTCGAGCCGCTCGGCCTCCAGCAGCTTCCCCTCCCCGCGCAGGTAAGCCAGACGCTCCTCCAGCTCCTGCTCGATGGCCACCACGGCCTTCTTCATCTTTTCCTCGGGCGTCACGTAGTGGCTGGCCGGGTAGATCACCAGGGTCTCCCTCTCGCCCAGGATCTCGCCGGTGACCGGGTCCACCTCCAGGATCCGGTCCACCTCGTCCCCGAAGAATTCGATGCGCAGCACGTTCTCGTGGTAGGCGGGGATGATCTCGATCACGTCGCCCCGCACCCGGAAGGTGCCCCGCTTGAAGCCGATGTCGTTCCGCTCGTACTGGATCCCCACCAGCTTGCGGAGGATCAGGTCGCGGTCGCGGAAGTCGCCGTGGCGCAGGGAGAGGGTCATCCCCACGTAGTCCTCGGGGGAGCCCAGGCCGTAGATGCACGAGACGCTCGCGACGATGACCACGTCCCGCCGCTCGAAGAGGGCGCTGGTGGCCGCGTGGCGGAGGCGGTCGATCTCGTCGTTGATCGAGGCGTCCTTTTCGATGTAGGTGTCGCTCTGGGGCACGTACGCCTCGGGCTGGTAGTAGTCGTAGTAGCTCACGAAGTAGTGGACGGCGTTGTCGGGGAAGAAGCTCCGGAACTCGGAGGTGAGCTGGGCCGCGAGCGTCTTGTTGTGGGCCAGCACCAGGGTGGGCCGCTGGACAGCCTCGATCACCTTGGCCATGGTGTAGGTCTTGCCGGACCCGGTGACGCCCAGGAGCGTCTGGAACCGCTCGCCAGCCGTCAGACCCTCCACGAGCTGGGCGATGGCCTTGGGCTGGTCGCCCGCGGGCTCGAAGTCGGAGACCACGCGAAAGGGCTTGGTCTCCCCCGTCACCGAGCGGGCGGGGACCTCCGGGACCCCTCCCACCTCTTCCGGCAACCTCTTCGCCTCCGCCGAACGCATGCCCCGCACCTCCCGCGCGTCGAGGGGCCGGTCGCTCCCACCCGCCCCCGACGTCCAACATTATACCACGCCCGGGGCAGGCGACACCGCCCGCGGCGCGCCCGGTTCCGGGGCGTCGAAGGCTCCCATGCCTCGAGGATGACCGGGACCTCCTGACACCGTCCTGTCAGGAACGCGCGATCGGATGTTACGCGGCCTTCTTGCCGGCGCCTTCGACGAGGCCCACGAGGACCTGGAGAGCCTCTTGAAGCTGGGGGTCGTCCGCGTGGAGCTCGGACTCGGCCAGCCATTGGTTGATCTTCGCCTGGGTCTCCTCGTCGACGGGCGAGGCAACGTCGGGCTCGATGCCCTTCTCGTGGATGAAGCGCCCACCCGCCGTCTGGTACCGGGCGGTGGTGAGCGAGAGGGCGGCGCCGCCCGAGAGGGGGATCACCGTCTGTACCAGGCCCTTGCCGAAGGTGGTGGTGCCCACCAGGGTGGCAACGCCCCGATCCTGGAGCGCCCCCGAGAGGATCTCGCTCGCGCTGGCGCTGAAGCCGTTCACCAGCACCACCATGGGCATGGGCGGGTAGGTGCCGGCGGCCTGGGCCGAGTAGGTCTGGCGCCGGTGGCTGCGGTCCACCACGTGCACGATGGGCCCGCCCGGGAGGAACATGTTGGCCACGTCGATGGCCACGTTCAGCAGCCCACCGGGGTTGTTGCGCAGGTCCAGCACGAGCCCGTCGACCCCCGCGGCCTCCAGGCGGTCCAGGGCCCGGCGCATCTCCTCGGGCGTGCGCTCGCTGAAGGAGCTGAGCTGTAGGTAGCCCACCCGGTGGCCGCCCACGACCGGGGCGTCGGTGCGGTCCAGCAGGATGGCCTTGGTGACGCTCGGCACCTCGATCGCCTCCCGGGTGATGCGGAAGGTGAGCCGGGTGGGCGCCGTCCCCTCCCCACCGCCGCGCTCGATCTCCAGGACCACCGTGGAACCCGGCGCGCCCCGCATGAGGCTGACGGCCTCGTCCTGGGACATGAGCTCGGTGGACTGGCCGTCGACGCCGACGATCCGGTCGCCCGCGTGGAGGCCGGCCTTCTGGGCCGGGGTGCCGGGCATGGGGGCGATCACCGTCAGGCGGTCGTCCTTCATGCCCACGTAGATGCCAAGGCCGCCGTACGAGCGGCCGATGTCGATCTGGGTCTGCTCGTACGCGCGCGGGTCCATGTAGCGAGAGTAGGGGTCCTCGAGGGCCTTGGCCAGCATGCCGTTGATGGTGCCTGTTTCGGTGAACCCGGCGATGAGGTCGAAGGTGCTCACGGGCTCGACGTACTGCGTCCGGACCAGGGCGATCACCTCGACCAGGTTGCGGAGCGAGTCCCCGCCGTCCTGGGCCCGCACCTGGCGCTCGACGAACCACCCCGCCCCTGACGCCAGGACCAATCCCACCAGCAGGACGACGAGACCCCGCCGCCCCCGAAAGAACCCCTGCACGCCATCGCCTCCCGCCGCACCGGCTCGGCGCCATTATAGCGCTTCGGCGCGGGCACCTTCAACCGGCATCTCCCGCCCGCAGCACCGTGACGCTGCCGGCGGCTCCGGAGAGCCCGGCGGTGCTACCGGGAGCCCAGCAGCTCGTGCACCGGGTACCTGAAGCCAGGAAGGGCAGGGTGTCCGTCCAGGACGTCGTCACGGGCGAAGGTGGTCAGCAACCCGCCGGGGCGGACCACGTGCACCGCCTGGCGCCGGGGGTCCACCAGCCAGACGCCTGCGCCCCCGCTTCAAGATACTCCCGGGCCCGGCCGAGCAGGGCGCACAGGGTGTCGCTCGGCGAGAAGACCTCCACGGCTAGGTCGGGGGCGCCGCGCCAGAACGTGTCGGGCACTCCATCCGGGGGGATGCGCTCCTTCCGGATGAAGGCCAGGTCGGGACCGCGCAGGAGCAGAGGCCGCTCCTGCAGAACGAACCCGGGGTCGCCGGTCAGGAGCACCCCCGAATCCTGCTCCCGAACGAAGCGCGCCAGCGCCACCGTCAGGTCCGTCAGCACGCTTCCATGGTACGCGCCCGGCGGCTCACGGACCCGGCGGAGCCGGGGAGGGCGGAGCCGGGTCCGTGCAGAGCGAGCGGAGCCTGGAGGGCGAAGCGAGCGCCCGCCGGGCAGGGGCCTGCGCTCCAGCGCGCCCGCGAAAAGAGGCCCCGCAGGGGCTGGGGACCTGCGGGGCACGCCTCGGGGGATCGGGTTAGGTGTCCGCAGCGATCCTGCCGCTGCGGCTGACCGGGCTGCCTTCCGGCAGCCCCCAGAGCGACCGGCTGACACACTAGGTCCGTCCGTGCGGTCGCTCGTGGCAGATGGACTCCTTCGGGCCACCCCCCCCCCCTGCTGAGGATCCAGGCCACGTTCTGACTCCAAGGTTACAGGTACCCTGGCCTTCCTGCCATGGAAGCGTCTGGCATCATGGGATCCAACCGCAGGCAAATGGGGGGACGTTCCTGGAACCCGTTCCGCACCCGCAGGGAACCGTCCTCTGGGAGGGAGCTTCGCAGCGCAAGGAGAAGAGAGCGACGACGTTCAAGGGATGTCAACCCCGATCTCAGGTCGTGGGGAGGGCTTGACTACCGCTCGCGCAGGCGCGGACGGGAGGTGAGGCGGTGAGTTATCCGGAAAGCGATCCTCTCCGGCTCCGGCCGCTCCAGGGCCGCAAGTGGCTCCTGGGGTGGGCGCGCGCCGGATCGGGCAGGCGGCGCAAGACGGCCGATCGGCCCGGGGGCCGGTCCACCCGCGAGTGGCTGCTCGGCGCGTTCCTGATCCTCTCCGTCCTTGCGGCCTTGGGCTACGGGTTCTTCTCCTGGTCGCGCATGGCCCAGCAGCTCGACGTGCAGGGGCGGACCCGGGCCCAGCTCCTCATGTCCGAATTCCAGCGCGCATACCGCGAACAGGCCAAGACGCCCCAGGATACTCTACGCGGCATCCGCAACCAGCTCCTGGCGGACCGCATGGCCTTGGGCGACGTGCTCTACGCACAGATCGTGGAGAACCAGAAGCTCATGGGCGAGCGTGTGCGGGTGGAGGGCCTGGTCATCGGCCTGGTGCGCCCCATGCCCGGGGCGCAGCAGGTGCGGGAGGTGCGGGACCGCTCGGGGCTCCACTACCTGGACGTGGTCCAGGGCTTCCCCGGCGAACCGGGCACCTACCTGCGGATCGGCTACTCCCTGGCGGCCTCGGACCAGGCCCTGGCGGAGCAGCGCCAGCTCCTCACCCTGCTGGGTGCGGCCTTCATCCTGCTGAGCGCCGGCCTGGCCCTGCTCCTCCACCGCCGCCTCATCGGCCCCCTCACCCTCCTGGCCGGCCAGGTGCGCCGGTTCGGGCAGGGCCAGATCCCCGAGCTGCCCGAAGGGCGCCCCCTGCCCGGCGAGGTGGGCCTGCTGGCCCGCGAGTTCCGGGTGATGTCCCGCACCATCCGGGCCCGCAACGAGGAGCTCCAGCGGGTGAACCGGGAGCTGGCCCAGGCGAGCCAGGTGAAGTCCGAGTTCCTGGCCATGAGCGGCCACGAGCTGAAGACGCCGCTCCACTCGATCCTGGGGCACACCCAGCTCCTCCTGGAGGGGGTGGACGGGCCCATTACCCCGGACCAGGGCCGCGACCTCACCGAGATCCGCCGATCGGGCCAGCACCTGCTGGAGCTCATCGAGAACATCCTCCACTTCTCCAAGAACGGCACGTCGGAGCAGATGGAACCCGTGCGCCTGGAGCTGGGGCCCCTGGTGGCCCGCTGCGCCGAGACCATGAACCCCGACGTGCGCCGCAAGCAGCTGAACCTCCACCTGGACCTGGCCCCCGAGGTCCACGTGGTGGCCGACGAGACCAAGCTCCGGCAGGTGGTTCTCAACCTGCTCAGCAACGCCGTGAAGTTCACGCCCGAGGGCGGCGACATCTGGGTACGGGTGCGGCCTCTGGAGGACCGGGTGCGGGTGGAAGTGGACGACTCGGGCCCCGGCGTCCGGCCTGAGGAGATGTCCCGGATCTTCGAGCCTTTCCAGCAGGGCACCGCCGCCCGGCGGGAGGCGACGGCCGGCCTGGGGCTGGGCCTCGCCGTGGCCCGCCGCTACGTGGAGATGCACCAGGGCGAGATGGGCGTGGAACGCCTTCCCTCGGGGAGCCGCTTCCACTTCACCCTGCCCACCCAATCCTTCCGGAGGTGAAAGCCATGGAAGCACGCCTGCTCATCGTAGAAGACGACGCCGCCTCCCGGAGCCTGCTGCAGCGATACCTCACCGCCAAGGGACACACGGTGGAGGTGGCTCCTGACGGGCGCCAAGCCCTGGAGAGGTACGTCGCGTTCGAGCCCGACCTGGTCCTGCTGGACTGCATGCTGCCCGAGCGGGACGGCTGGGAGGTGCTCCAGGAGCTGAGGCGCCTGGGCCAGACGCCGGTCATCATGGTGACCGTGCGCGACAGCACGTCGGACAAGGTCAAGGGCCTCAGCCTCGGCGCCGACGACTACGTCACCAAGCCCTTCGACCTCCAGGAGATCGCGGCCCGCATCGAGGCCGTGCTGCGGCGGACGGGGGCCAGCGGCGAGCACGTCTACCGCTGCGGCGACATCGTGGTGGACGACGAGCGGAAGCTGGTCGAGGTGGCGGGGCGGAAGGTGGAGCTTTCGCCCAAGGAGTACGAGCTGCTCACCCTGCTCATCTCCCGCCCTGGGAGGGTCTTCTCCAGCGAGGAGATCCTCAACCGCATCTGGCCGGGCAAGCCGTACACGTCGGGCGAGGACGCCAAGAAGTACATCCACTTCCTGCGGAACAAGCTGGAGGAGGACCCGGAGCACCCCACCCGCATCCTCACCATCCGGGGCTTCGGGTACAAGCTGGCGGAGGCCGCCGCGCAGGAAGAGGCGCCCGCCTGACCGGAACGCCATCCCGGGTGCTTGCCGCGGAGAGCCGCCGGCCTGGGGACGGCGGGGTGCGGCCGGGCGTTCCCCGGTCACAAGGCCGGGATGAGCGCGGCCACCATCCCCACCAGGAAGATGCCGTCGCGCACGCCGGCTCCCCCGATGCTCACCACCTGGGCCCCGAGGGTGCGGATCCGGCCCAGGTTGAGCAGGTCCGCGCCCACCAGCGTCCCGAGGACCCCCGAGACGTACGCCACGGGTGCAGCGTTCTGGCCGCCGAGCATGATCCCCAGCACCGCCGCTGCGAGGGGCGGCAGCAGGAGGGGCATGGCGATCCCCCGCCCGTAGATGGGCCGCGCCAGGGCCTTGGCCAGCACGGTCATCACCGCGGCGCCGGCCAAGGAGGGCCCCAGGGGCGCCCGCTGCAGCAGGTAGAGGGCCAGGAGCACGGGGATCACCGCGCCCCCCAGGTTCACCGCGAGCACCCGCTCGCTCACCACCGGCGGCTCGCTGTAGAAGAGGAGGAAGCCCAGCCTCCGCGCGCGGCCCGGTTGCACCACCCGCTCCCGCCAGATGGGGATGTTGACGGCGCTCCCCAGCACCACCGCCACCAAGAGCCAGAACGCAGCCTCGGGCGAGAGGCCGAGCGCGGCAAACGACGTGGCGATCAGGTTGAAGTAGATGAGCATCAGCCAGAGGGGAGCCAGGAGAAGGAGGAGAAACCAGAAAGGGAAGAAGAACATGCTCACCGTCCCCAGATCAGGGTGCACTGCCTTTCCATTCTGGCGTACCCGACGGCCGGGTGCAAGACCGGGGGACGGACTGTGGGGCCGGAGACGAGTCGCGGCGGGGCCAGAGCCGGAGCGAGCGCTTCTTGACGCTCCGGTAACCTGCCCGTCGCGGAACGCTCACGACCCCGCGCGACGATGGTGGACAGGTCCGCCCCCAACGGCGGAATCTCTGTGCAGGAGGGAGACCATGTTCAAGCCGTTCCATCGCACGTCCCGCCTGCTCCTGGCTCTGGCACTGGTGCTGGTGCTGGTCCAGGGTGCGGCCTCGGCAGCGCAGGTCACGTTCCTTCACTTCAACGACGCGTACGACCTGCCGCCGGTGGACAAGGAGCTGGGTGGCTTCGACCGTATCGCCACCCTCATCGCCGACTACCGGGACCAGTACCCGGGGGCCCTCCTCGTCTTCCCGGGTGACCTCATCTCTCCGTCCATCTCCTCGTCGGTCTTCAAGGGCAGCCAGATGATCTCGGGCATGAACGCCCTCCAGACCGATTTCGCCACCTTCGGCAACCACGAGTGGGACTTTGGTGACGACGTGCTGCAGCAGCGCATCGGGGAGAGCGACTTCACCTGGCTCTCCACCAACGTCCTGTGGCGCATGGGCCTCTATCCGGGCACCCGGCCCACCGCCCTGGTGACGGTGAACGGGGTAAAGGTGGGCCTTCTGGGCCTGGCCACCCCAGAGACCTGGGACCTCTCCAGCCCCGACGCCGACGTCCGCTTCGTGGACCCGGTGGTGGCCGCCCGGGTGGCGGTCTCCAGGCTGGTCTCCCAGGGGGCCCAGGTGATCGTGGCCCTCACCCACCAGACGGTGGCCGATGACCAGGCGCTCCTCAAGTCGGTCCCCGGCATCGACCTGGTCCTGGGCGGGCACGAGCACGACGTGATCCTGGACCGGGTGGGCGACCGCCTGATCAGCAAGGCCGGTTCCGACGCCCGCTACCTGGGGGTCACCACCCTCACCGTGGAGGACGGCCGGGTGACCGCAGCCACCAGCGACTTCCTGCCCGTGGCGCGGGCGATCGAGCCCGATCCCGCCGTGGCCAAGCTGGTTGAGGATTACCAGGCCAAGCTGGACACGGCCCTGGGCGAAACCGTCGGTGAGACGCGGGTGGCCCTGGATGCCCGGAACTCCGAGGTACGGCAGAAGGAGGCCGTCCTGGGCAACCTGGTGGCCGACGCGCTGCGCCGTTTCACCGGGGCCGACGTGGGCCTCACCAACGGCGGCGGCATCCGCACCAACGCCGTCTTCGAGCCCGGCCCCATCACCCGTAAGGACGTGGTGGCCTGGCTGCCCTTCGGCAACCGGGTGGTCACCGTGCAGCTCACGGGCGCCCAGCTGAAGGCGGCGCTGGAGAACGGCGTGAGCCAGGTGGACCAAGTGGCCGGCCGCTTCCCGCAGGTCTCGGGCCTCAGCTTCGCCTTCGACCCCAGCCGCCCCGCCGGCAGTCGGGTCCTCTCGGTGGAGGTGGGCGGCAAGCCGCTGGATCCCAATGCGACGTACGTGGTGGCCACCAACGACTTCATGTTGGGCGGCGGCGACGGCTACGAGGCGCTCACCCACGGCAAGGTGCTGGTGGACGCGAGCGCCGGCCGCCTGATGGCCGACGTGGTCGCCGACTACATCCAGACCCACAGCCCCATCGCCCTGAAGCCCGAGGGGCGGATCACGATCCGGTAGGAAACAGGGCACACCCCCGCACGGACCCCGGCCCGCGGGCCGGGGTCCGTGCGGGCGCGAGGCTCTTCCTGGGGCTCCCTGCGGCGAGCCACGGTGAGCCCGCTCTGGGCCTAGGAGCGTACTCCGTACGCGGCCTCAGGTTTCTCACCCTCCTGACACCTGGGCGTACCCGGCAGCGGAACGGGACTGGCCTCGACGCTTCCAGCCCAGGCCCAGCAGGACCAGCAGGCCGGCCAGGATCCGGGTGGGCAGGAGGGCTCCGGGCCCCACGCCCGACACGGTGAAGATGAAGGGATCCTCCAGGATCGAGTGGCACGCCCCCAGGAAGAGGAAGAGCTCCCAACCCTCCCGCCGGTTCAGCTTCCCCCGCTGGAACCGCTCGATCATCACCCCGGCACCGTAGATGAGCCCCAGGAAGAGGCCCGTGAGGAGCGGAAAGGCGGCCTCGCCCGTCCACCCCACCCGTCGCATCCAGGGCGTGGTGGCGATCGACCAGCGCTCGAGCCAGCCCGAGTGCTCCAGGAGCTGGATCAGAAGGGTCAGAGGGGCGAGGATGGCCACCAGCAGGAGCAGCGTCTCACCCAGGGCCCCGAGAGAGTGGAGCAACACGGGCCCGAAGCCCTGGACGGCCGGCGTCGCGGGGGCGACCGCGCCGGCAGTAGCGACGCCGGCAGCCTCGGTGGCAGCGACGTCTCCTGCCGCTCCGCCCTCACCCAGCCGCGCCAGCGGCGCCAGCAGCGGCGCGGCCGCGGCTGCGACCACCCCCATCGCGACCCGGGCGGCCGCGTGGCGCCAGCCGCTCACCCCGCCCTGGTGGGCCACCGCCGCCTCCATGGGCAGCGCGTGGGCGAATTGGAGGAAGAGGGCCACGGGCAGCGCCTCGGCCGGCGTGAGCCCCAGGGAGGCCATGGAGCCGATGGCCGCGTACAGGCCGGCGAAGGCGCCCACCAGGAGGGCGATGGCCGCCCTGGGTCCGATGCCCACCAGGGCCAGCGGGGCACCCAGCCACCTTCCGGCCTCCTCGATCCACCCCGACGCCTCCAGCAGCGAGATCAGCAGGAAGATCGGCACCATCACCCTCAGCAGCACCGCCAGCGTGTGGGTGAGCCGCCCCCACCAGCCTCGAAGGAAAGCCCCGGCCCCGTCCCGCGTCATCGACCCACGCTCCTCAGCAAGAGGGTGGTGAGGGCGGGAATCTGGGCCTGGAGCACCTCAGGGCCCGCCTTCTCGTCCAGCACCCAGCGGAGCAAGAGCTCGTTCAGCGCCCCAAACCAGACGGTCGCAGCCAGGGCCGTGTCCTGGGGTTCCAGGTCCCCCTCGGCCACGGCCTGGTCCAGGTAGCGCTGCACCAGGCCGGTGAAGCGCTCGTGCACCGCCAGCACCCGCTGGGCGAAGGGCGGCCCCAGGCCCACCGCGTCCACCAGGAAGATCTTGGCCAGCTTCCGGTGGCGGGAGAGGGTCTCGAGGGCCACCTCCACCGCGGCGGTCACCCGGTGCACCGCGCCGCGGCGCTCGCCGATGGCCTGATCGATGCGCCGCTCCAGGAGGCCTGCGAACTCCTCCACCACCGCGAAGAAGATGGACTCCTTGCTGGGGAAGTGGAAGTAGATGGCGCCCTTGGAGGTGCCGGACTCCCGGACGATCTCGTCCACGGCCGCCTGATGGTATCCCAACCGGGAGAAGACGTCCACCGCCGCGTCCAGGATCCGCCGGCGGGTGGCGGCCTTGGCCTCCTCGGCCCGGGGCGAAGGGCTCACGGGCGTCGCCGGGTGCCCACCGGGCGCGCCCGGCCCCCCGCGGGCTCGCGGTCCCGTTCCGGCACCCGCAACCGGCCCGCCTCCGGGCCCTGCTCCGGCTTCCGGCCCTGGTGGACGCAGGCGATGCCGCCCGTCAGGTTCGTGTAGCGGACCGCCTCGAGGCCGGCCCGCCGGAGGATGCCCGCCAGCCCCTCCTGGTCCGGGAAGTGGGTGAGGGACTCGGGGAGCCACTGGTAGGGCGCCGGAGCGTCCCCGGGCGCCAGACGGTTCGCCCACGCCCCCATCAGCGGGACGACGTGGCGGAAGTAGGCCAGGTAAGGGATCCGCAGCATCGGGTTGGGGGGGTGCGAGAGCTCCAGGCAGACCACCTCGCCCCCAGGTTTCAGGACCCGGACCATCTCCCGGAAGGCCTGCTCCACGTCGGCCACGTTCCGCATGCCGAAGCCGGTGACGATGCGGTCGAAGCTCCCGTCCTGGAAGGGCAGGGCCAGGGCGTCGCCCTCCACCCAGCGGATCGGAGCCAGGGCGGAGGCGGCCCCGTTGAGGGCCGTCGCCTTGTGGCGCGCCACCTCGAGCATCCCCGCGGAGAAGTCCAGGCCCACCACCTCGCCCCCGGGCCCCACGGCCCGGGCGGCCATGAAGGTGAGGTCGCCGGTGCCGCAGCAGACGTCGAGCACCTGCTCGCCGTCGCGGAAGCCCGCCACGCGCCGGAAGACGCGCTGCCAGTAACGCCAGACGCCAGCGGTCATGATCAGGTTCATCCGGTCGTAGCGCCGGGCGATGCCGTCGAAGAGATCCTGGACGTACTCCGCCTTCTCCACCGTCAAGACGCCCCCATGCCGGACCTTATACCGCACGCCGTCGCCGAATCCTGCCCGCGCCCGGGGGCGGGGGCGCACCGGGGGCGGGCGTCATGGGCCCGAAGCCTTCGCCCAGCACCTCGTGGACGTCGTGAAGGACCAGGAAGGCCCTGGGATCGGTGCGGGAGACCAGCCCCTTGAGCTGGGCCACCTCGGACCGGGAGACGATGACCAGCAGCACCTCCCGGTGCTCGCCCGTGTAGAGCCCCGTCCCGTGCAGGGCGGTTCCGCCCCGCTCCAGCTCCTCCAGCACCGCCCGCCCGATCTCCTCGGCCCGGCTCGAGATGATGTAGGCCGCCTTTGCGTAGCTCTGGCCCTCCTGGACCAGGTCGATGGCCTTGCCGGTGAGGAAGACGGCCAGGAGCGCGTAGAGGGCCAGCTCGGGCGAGAAGGCCAGGGCCGCCGCGACGATCACCAGGCCATCGGCCAGGAGCAACGCCCGCCCGGTGCTGAAGGCGGTGAAGTGGGCGGTGATCCGGGCGGCCATGTCGGTGCCACCGGTGGAGCCGCCCGCCCGGAAGGAGAGGCCCATCCCCGCCCCGGCCAGGATCCCGCCGTAGATGGCGGCGAGGAGCGGGTCGTGGGTGAGCGGTTCGACCCGCGTCGCCAGGAGGTCGGTCCAGAAGGAGAGGCTCACCGCCCCCACGACCGTCTTGATCCCGAACTCGCGACCCAGGAAGCGGAGGCTCGCGAGGAAGAGGGGGATGTTGATGGCCAGCATCACCACGCCCACGGGCCAGCCGAACCAGTGGTAGGTGATGGTCGCCAGGCCGCTCACCCCGCCGGCGGCGATCTGATTCGGCACCAGGAACCAGTCCAGGGCGAGGGCGGTGGCCACCGTGCCTACCACCACCCAGAGATAGGCCAGGAACCGGGGGACCACCCTCCGCACCCGCTCGCTCATGCCCGCTCCCCCTCTCCCCGCAGCCGCTCGGCCAGCACCGCCGCCACGAAGCGGGGCAGCGCGACCAGGCGGCGCAGGCGCCGCGGCTCCAGGACCGTGCGGTAGAGCCACTCCAAGCCGAGCCACTGAACCCAGCCCGGCGCCCTGGGCTTCCGGCCGGCCCAGACGTCGAGCACGCCTCCGACCCCCAGCATCACCCGGGCGGGGGATGCAGCCTCCCCGGTCGCCCGGAGCCGGTCGATCCAGAGCTCCTGCCGGGGCGCGCCCAGACCCACCAGCACCAGGTGCGGCTGGGCCTGGCGGAGGCGCTCCAGGGCCGCGGCCTCTTCCCCCTCCCGCAGGTAGCCGTGCTCGGTCCCCACCACCTGCAAACCCGGCCACCGCTCGCGCAGCCGGGCGGCCGCCGACTGCGCCACACCGGGCTCTCCACCCCACAGGAAGAGACGCCAGCCGTACCGGGCGGCCTCCCCGCAGAGCCGCTCGGCCAGGTCCGCCCCGGCGACCCTGCCGGGCAGGGCGTGCCCCAGGAACCGGGCGCCCCATACCAGGCCGACGCCGTCGGCCAGGGTCAGGTCCGCCCGGGCCAAGACCGCCCGCAACGCCTCCCCGCCCTCCCCGGGTGCCTGCGCGTGCATGGCCAGCTCGGGGTTGCAGGTGACCACCTGCCGGCCCCCCTCCTGCATGGGCCCCTGGCACCAGCCGGCCACGATGGCCGTCGCCTGCTCCAGGGTCACCGGGTCCACCGGCACGCCCAGCACGTGGAACCGGCGGGCCCTCCAGCCCCCGGCCGCGGTCGCCGGCGCGCTCTGGCCCGACAGGAGCTCCGACGCCCGGCGGGCCAGCGCGGCCAGGCCCGCCTCCGCCCGCTCGCGCAGCCGGGCCACGGCCTCCGGAGAGGCCGCCCGTCCCTCCTCGAGGAGGCGCTCCACGGCCGCACCCACCTCCCCGGGTCCCAGCGGGGGCGCCAGGCACTGGTCCGGCACGCCCAGCTCGGCCGCCAGCTGGGTGAGCTTGGGATCCACGGCCAGCGCCAGGGCCGGGCGGCTGGCGAGGGCCGCGAAGGCGACGGCGTGGTACCGGGCTGAGACCACAGCTCGGAGCCCCCTGAAGGCGGCAAGCCACTCGGAGAGGGTGGCCCCCGCCCAGGCGTCCGGGTCCTCCAGCTCGACGCCCGGCACCCGCGCCACCAGCCCTTCGGCCCAGGCCCGCTCCCGCTCCGGCTGGAAGGCTATCAGCTTCACGGGGATGCCCCGGACCGCCGCCGCCCCCGCCACGGACCGCAGGAGGGCGGCATCACGCTCCAGCCCCTCGTGCCCTTCGGAGGGCCGCAGCACCACGCCCAGGGCCCCCCCGCCTTCCGTCGAGGGTTCCGTCCCTGGGCCCACCGCCTCCGGGGGGCTCCAGACCGCGAAGACCGGATCCGCCGTCACCTGAACCCCGCGCAGCCCCAAGTCTTCCAGCAGCGCGCGGGAGGCGCCGTCGCGCACCCAGATGGTGGCCCCATCCAGGGCGGCTCGGGTCAGGCGCAGGCTCCCCCGCCGCCAGAGCGGCCCCACCCCCTGGGCGAAGACCACCCTCGGCACGCCGCGGGCCCGCGCCCAGAGGAGCAGGGCCAGGTAGTAGAGGAGGCTCCGGCGGCTGGTCCGCTCCTGCAGGAGCCCCCCGCCCCCACTCACCAGCAGCCCGGCCCAGCCGGCCTCCGCCAGGGCGCGGACCGGAGCCCGCGAAACGGTCACCTGCTCAGCCTCCTGAGGGGAGACCACGCCGATCCGGGCCAGGCGCTGCGCCGTCGCGGCCGGGTCCGCGGAGAGCACCCGCAGCGGGACGCCCGGCGCGCCCGAACGGAGCGCCGCTGCCACCACCTCGAGGATGGCCTCGTCGCCGGTGTTGCCGAACCCGTAGTACCCCGAAAGGACCACGGGGCTCATCGCGTCCCCCGCCCCGGCTCGCCGCCCCCCGCACCGGCTGCCCCTGGGGTGCGGTCCCCCACCCGGCCGAGCCTCCAGCGCACCGCCACCGCCAGGAAGAGGCCCAGCACCAGGCCTCCCACCCAGCCATAGGCGATCCGCTGCAGGGTGAAGAGGAGAGGCTGGTGCACGTGGGCAAGGCTGTTCACCAGCGAGAGCTGCCCTACGGACCCCCCCACCACCAGCCCCGTACCCACCAGCCAGGCGACGGGTCCGGGACCGGCTTCACCCGGGGCGCCCCCCGGAACACCCCCAGACCCCGGGGCCGGCCCGCGCACCGTTGGACCCGGTCCGGCCAGGACCGCCAGCCCCGCGACCAGGCTGGCGTGACCGAAGAGCTCCTTGAAGCGGGGGCGGGCGCCGAGGACGGCCTCGATCCAGTCCCGCAGGTGCCGCTCCCAGGCGGGAACGGGCACCAGCTCGTTACCCGTGCGCCCCAGGTAGTAGATGCCGACCGCGGCGACCAGGAGCGCAGCCAGGGCCGCGAGCCCGGCGCCGGCCCAGGAGAGCCCGCCCCGCTGGGGCGCCGTCACGGTTCCGGGGTGCCCGGCTCGCCCCCATGCCTGGGAGACGAAGGCACGGAGCGGTGCCGGCAGCAGCACCGCGCCCACCAGCAAGGGAGGGAGCAGGTGCATCGCCTTCACCCCCCTGAAGACGTCGAGCCGGAGGAGGAAGGAGCGGTCGGAAAGGAGGCCGGCCACCAGCAGCCCTCCCGCCAGGGAGAGGAGCGTGGCCCGGACCAGCCCGGGCAGCGGCCGGTTGACACCCGCCGCCGGTGATCCGCCCGGGAGCCGGAGGGAGAGCACGGCCCAGGTCGGGAAGACCACGGCCGCGACGAAGGCAGCCAGCGCTGCGCCTGAGGCGCCCGGACCGTCCCCCGGGCCGGGCGTCAGGCTCGGAACGAGGGCGACGAGGCCCAGGACCAGGGAGGTCCCCACGAGCCCCGGAAGCGCCGCCCAGCTCGGTCCCCTGGCCCAGCGCAGGGCGTTCCCGAACCCCAGGGAACCGGGCAGGAGGCGTACCGTCAGGAAGAGGGCCGCCCCCACCGCGGCACCCACGAGGAAGCGCTGGAGCCCGCTCGCGCCGAAGGGGGGCAGGACCGGGGCTCCTCCCAGCCGGAAGCCATCGGCCCGCAACCGCTCGGCCGCCGCCTCCACGTAGCCCAGGTCCGGCGAGCCGTCGGGACCAGGCAGCACCGGAAGGACCAGCGCCCGCACCTGCCGCTCCCGCACCGCCCGCACGTAGCGGGCGAGACGGGCCTCGAAGGCGCCGGCGCCCTGATACTCGGTCCAGTCGGCCGGGGGGATCCGATGGACCACCACGCTCCGGCCCGGGTCCTTCCGGGCAAGGAGGGTCCAGAAGGGGCTTCCCTCCAGCTCGACGAGGGCGATGAGCGGGCCGCCCCCGAGCCGCGTGCTCTCATCGCCTTGGTTGGGCCCGTCCGCTCCCCCACCCGAGACGCCCCCCGCCAGGAGGACCTCCAGGCCCGCCCGGCGCGACCGTTCCAGGCCCTCGTCCAGCTCGGGCAGGGTCGGCGTGTGACTCCAGAAGAGGAAGACCGGAAAGCCTGACGCACGCACGGCGTCCAACGAAAGGGGATCGTCCAGCCGTTCGGCGGGCAGGAGCAGCGTGCTCACCCCCCGCTCGCGCAGGGCGGGCCCCAGGCTGGGTAGGGCTGTGCTCCAGGAGGCACCGGGCAGCTCGGCCACCAGCGCGACCTGCCGGTACCCCGCCTCCACGCGCGCCCGCTGAACCAGGACGGGCAACGCTGCCACGAGCCCCAGCGCCAGCAGCGCTGCGGCCAGCCACTCCAGCCGGGGAGAGTCCGGTCTCCGCCCCGATGCGAACGCCCCGGCGCGAGCCGGGGGACCGGTCGCCTCAGACCTCACCCTCCCGGCCCTCCTTCCGGTTCAGGGCCTCGCTGCTCCCCGTGGCCACCAGCCAGCCGTCCCCCATGGTGAGGTCGTCGAGCCCGATCTCCACCGGCAGCTGCTCCACGTCCACGGGGAAGACGAGCTCCTCGCCCAGCACCCGAAGCAGCGGCTGGGGCAACTCCGCCTCCCGCACCGAGACCCGCTCGGGTTGGAAGCGGATGTGGGCCGGACCCTCCAGGAGCAGGCGGCCCTCCACCCGCACCGGCAGCACCGGGCCCAGGAAGCTGCCCTCCAGGGCTGCGCCCTCCTGGGCCAGGCGGATGCTGAAGCGGCGGGAGGGGTCCACCTTCGTCCAGAGGTACTGGTTGAGGCCTTCCTCAGTCAGCACCAGCCGGGCCCGGGCCTCGCCCTGCCCGCCGGTCGCGAAGCGGCCCTGGAGGAGGGAGGGCACGTCCACCCAGAGGTCGCTCACGTCGGCCAGGAGGGTGTCCACGGCCAGATCGTCCAGATGGATCGCGCGGGCGTCCACCCGCAGCCGGTCCACCCGGCCCACCAAGAGCTCCAGGGCAGGCATGCTGCTCACCCGGACGATCACCGGGCCCTCGGCCTTCAGGTCCGAGCGCAGGAGCCGGCCCAGGAGCGCCCCCGTCGCCGGCGGCAGGAGCACCTGGGCTGCGAGCCCCAGCGCGAGGACGAGGCCGGTGATCCGGGCCGCCCGGCGCACCGCCCCCCGGTTCATGCCCGTCCCCTGCTGCGCAGGTAGGCCTGAATGAAGAGGTCCAGGTCGCCGTCCATCACCGCCTGGACGTTGCCCGTCTCGGCCCCGGTGCGGTGGTCCTTCACCATCGTGTAGGGGGCGAAGACGTAGGAGCGGATCTGGTTGCCCCAGGCGATCTCGCCCTGCTGGCCCCGGAGCTCGTCGAGCTTCTGGCGCTGCTCCTCGAGCTTGAGCGCGAGGAGGCGGGCCTTCAGGATCTTCATGGCCGCCTCCCGGTTGGAGTGCTGCGAGCGCTCCGTCTGGCAGGTGACCACCAGGCCCGTGGGCAGGTGGGTGATGCGGATGGCGGACTCGGTCTTGTTGACGTACTGGCCGCCCGCGCCGCTGGCCCGGTAGGTGTCGATCTTCAGCTCCTCGGGGCGCACCTCCACCTCATTCGCCTCCTGCACGTCGGGGAGGACGTCGACGGAGGCGAAGGAGGTGTGCCGGCGGCCGGAGGCGTCGAAGGGCGAGATGCGCACCAGCCGGTGGACGCCCTTCTCGGCCTTCAGGTAGCCGTACGCGTTCTTACCCCGGATGGAGAGGGTGGCGCTCTTGAGGCCCGCCTCGTCGCCGGGGAGCAGGTCCAGGAGCTCGGCCTGGTACCCGCCCTCCTCCGCCCAGCGGGTATACATGCGCAGGAGCATCTGCGCCCAGTCCTGCGACTCGGTGCCGCCGGCGCCGGGGTGGATGGAGAGGATCGCGTCCTGCCCGTCGTACGGGCCCGAGAGCAGGGTCGCAAGCTCCATGCGGTCCACGGCCTGCTCGAGGGCGACCAGGTCGCGGGCGGCCTCCCGGGCGCTCTCCGCGTCGTGCTCCTCCAGGGCCAGGTCCAAGAGGACGGCCACGTCGTCGGCGCGGCGGCCGAGGGCCTCCCAGTCGCGCACCTGCTCGCGGATGCGGCTCGCCTCGGTGACTACCTTCTGCGCAGCCTGGGGATCGTCCCAGAAGCCGGGCTGGGCCATGGTGGCCTCCAGCTCGTCCGCCCGCCGCTTCAGGCCTTCAACGTCAAAGGTACTGCCCCATTTCGTCGATGCGTCGCCGCACGTCCTTCAGGCGGCCCTGCAGCTCCGGTTGCTCCAGGTGCAGATCAAACGCCACGTGCGCTCCCCCTTCCCCGTCTTGCTCCCCATCCGGCTTTCCGCGGCCCGCCCTTCCTGCGCCGGCGGGCTCGGAAGGGCGAAGGCCCGGTGCCTCAGCCCTCGGCGGCCCGGCCCGGGGCCCCGTGGCACTTCTTGTACTTCTTGCCGCTGCCGCAGGGGCACGGGTCGTTCCGGCCCACCTTCTGGACCCGGCGGGGCTGCACGGGGGCCGGGCGGGCCGGGCCGCCGGGGCCTCCCCCGGCCGCCGGGGCCGCTCCGGGCGCACCGCCCCCCGCCGCCCGCCGCTGCCCACTCGACATGACCGCGAGCGGCGGGTGTTCGGCCCGGGCCCGGTCCAGCGCCCGGGGCCGGCGGGCCCAGGGAGCGGCGGTTCCCGGCTGGGCGACGGGCTCTACCTTGAAGAGGTAGGCCACCGTGTCCTCCTGGATCGAGTCGACCATCTGCTGGAACATGGCAAAGCCCTCGCGCCGGTACTCGATGAGCGGGTGCTGCTGGCCCAAGGCCCGCAGGCCGATGCCCTCCCGCAGGTCGTCCATGTTGCGCAGGTGGTCCATCCACTTGCTATCCACCATGCGGAGGAGCAGGAAGCGCTCCAGCTCCCGCATGGTCGCCTCGCCCAGCTCCTCGGTTCGCTTCCGGTAGGCCGCCTGGGCGGCCTCGGTGAGGCGCTCGGCCAGCTCTTCCCGGTTCTCCGCCGCCAGGAGCTCGTCGGGCACCGCCACCCGCCGGTTGAAGATCTCCAGGTAGCGCTCGCGCAGGCTCTGCAGGTCCCACTCCTCGGGGTGGACCTTCTCGGGCGCGTACTCCTCCACCAGGCGCTTCACCGCATCGGTGACGAACTGGAGGATGGTCTCCTCCAGGCTCTCGCCCATGAGCACCTTGCGCCGCTGCTCGTAGATGAGCTCCCGCTGCTGGTTGAGCACGTCGTCGTACTCCAGCACCTGCTTGCGGATCTCAAAGTGGCGCGACTCCACCTTCTTCTGCGCGTTCTCCAGGGCCCGGCTCACCTGCCGGTGTTCGATGGGCACGTCGTCCTCCCAGCCCAGGCGCTCCATCAGCCCGCTGATCCGCTCGCTGCCGAAGAGGCGCATCAGGTCGTCCTCGAGGGAGACGTAGAAGCGGGAGGAGCCCGGGTCGCCCTGGCGGCCGGACCGGCCCCGGAGCTGGTTGTCGATGCGGCGCGACTCGTGGCGCTCGGTGCCGATGATGTGGAGCCCGCCCAGCTCCACCACCCGGCGGTGCTCCTCGTCGGTCTGGCGCTTGATCTCCTCGTACATGCGCCCGTAGACCTCGCGGGCCTTGGCCACGTCGGGGTCGTCTACGGGTCCCTTCTCAGCCGCGAGGGCGATCATCTCGGGTTCGTAGCCGTGCCGGCGCATCTCCTGGCGGGCCAGGAAGTCGGGGTTGCCGCCCAGCATGATGTCGGTGCCGCGCCCGGCCATGTTGGTGGCGATGGTGACGGCTCCCAGGCGGCCGGCCTGGGCGACGATCTCGGCTTCCTTCTCGTGGTACTTGGCGTTCAACACCTGGTGCGGCACGCCCCGCCGCTTGAGCATGGCCGACAGCCGCTCGGACTTCTCTATGGAGATGGTACCCACCAGCACCGGCTGGCCCGTCTCGTGCATCTCCGCGATCTCCTCGACCACGGCCTCGAACTTGGCCTTCTCGGTCTTGTAGACCGCGTCGGGGTGGTCCTCCCGGATCATGGCCGCGTTGGTGGGGATCACCACCACGTCCATGCCGTAGATCTTCATGAACTCTTCCTCTTCGGTCTTGGCCGTGCCCGTCATGCCGGCGAGCTTCCGGTACATGCGGAAATAGTTCTGGAAGGTGATGGAGGCCAGGGTCTGGCTCTCCTGCTGGATCTTCACCTTCTCCTTGGCTTCGATGGCCTGGTGGAGGCCGTCCGAGTAGCGCCGGCCGAACATGAGGCGGCCGGTGAACTCGTCGACGATGATGACCTCGCCGTCCTTCACCACGTAGTCGCGGTCGCGCTTGAAGAGGGCGTGCGCCTTCAGCGCCTGCTGGAGGTAGTGGGAGAGCTCCCAGTGGACGTCGTCGAAGAGGTTCTCGACGCCCAGCTCCTTCTCCACCTTGGCCGTGCCCGCCTCGGTGAGGCCCACGGTGCGGGCCTTCTCGTCCACGGTGTAGTCCTCTTCCCGCTTGAGCCGGGGCACCAGTTGGGCGAAGCGGTAGTACCACTCGGGCGATTCGTCCGAGGGGCCCGAGATGATCAGCGGCGTGCGGGCCTCGTCGATGAGGATGGAGTCCACCTCGTCGACGATGGCGTACTCGAGCCCCCGCTGCACCATCTGCTCCTGGCGGAGCACCATGTTGTCCCGGAGGTAGTCGAAGCCGAACTCGTTGTTGGTGCCGTAGGTGATGTCGCAGCCGTAGGCCTGGCGGCGGGCCGCGAAGTCCAGGCCGTGGAGGATGGTGCCCACCGAGAGCCCCAGGAACCGGTAGATGGCGCCCATCCACTCGGCGTCGCGCCGGGCCAGGTAGTCGTTGACCGTCACCACGTGGACGCCCTTGCCCGCCAGGGCGTTGAGGTACACGGGGAGCGTGGCAGCGAGGGTCTTGCCTTCGCCGGTCTTCATCTCGGCGATGCGGCCTTCGTGGAGCACGATGCCGCCCATGAGCTGCACGTCGAAGGGGCGCATGCCCAGGACGCGCCGGGACGCCTCCCGGACCACCGCGAAGGCCTCGGGGAGGAGGTCGTCGAGGGACGCTCCCTGCTCCAGGCGCTGGCGGAACTCGCCCGTCTTGGCCTGCAGCTCCGCGTCGCTCAGCCCGGACACCTCGGGCTCCAGGGCGTTGATCTGCTCCACCCTGGGCCTGAGCCGCCGGATCTCCTTCTCGTTGCTGTCGAAGAGCTTGCTCAGCTGTTCGAGCACGCAACTCGCCACCTTTCCGCCAGGCCCGGGGGCCTGCGCCTGGCCTCCCATCGGAAGCCGCCACGAAGAAAAAGGCCGCTCGCCCCCGGGCGTGGCCGGCCGACGCGTATTATACCATGCCGGGAAAGGGCCGAACAACCGCGGGAGCCGGAGCGAACGGTCCGAAGGGCGGCCCGGCGCCTGCGCGCTGCCGCCAGGGGAGCCCATCGGTGCCAGCCTGTCCAAGGGGACCCGGCGCGGCCAGGAGGCGGAAAGGGGGATCAGGCGGGCTCGGTGCGGCGGCGGGGCACCATGGCCCGCTGCATCAGCAGGAAGATGCCCACCCCGATGAGGACGTCGCCCAGGCTGAAGATGACGGGGCGCGGGTAGGGGGGCGGCAGGGTCATCCAGTCCCCCAGGAAAGCGAGGCGGGTGGAGGCGCCGGTGAGCTGGTGGAAGAGCTCCGCCCCGGCCTCCATGCGGCTCACGGCCCGGGCGCCCCCCAGCCGGAGGACCGCCTCGGTGAGCACCGGCATCTTGCCCCCGTTGGCCGCGATGACCAGGAAGTTGGAGAAGACCCCGGCGCCCATCACCAGCAGTTCCGGCTTCTCCCGGTTCATCCAGAACGCACCCAGGAGCAGGACGAAGCTGAGGAGGTAGATGTAGGGCGCGTAGGCCGCGACCCCGCTCAACCCTCGGCCCGCCGCCGCCCCGAAGGCGAACTGGAGGAGGAAGGCGGCCAGGATGGCCGGGATCCAGCGGAGCTCCAGATCCGCCACGTTTCGGATCCGCCCGCCCCGCAGCCAACCGGCGAGGATGCCGAGAACCATGAAGTCGAGGAGCATGGGTGACCTCCCGTGCGCTGTTGCTAGTTACGGCCGGGGCCGTCATTCGATCCGGGCGCGGGGCGGGCGAACCCCTCTACCCCGGGTGTCCCTCCGCCGGCGCGGCCCGGGGGGCCGGGGCGGCCTCGGCCTTGGGCACCAGGATGCCCTTGGCGGGCAACACCTGGTCCAGGAAGACGTCCACGATGCGGGGATCGAACTGCGTGCCCCGCCCCGCCCGGATCTGCCGGGCGGCGTACTCGTGTGAGTAGGCCGGCCGGTAGGCCCGATCGATCACCATCGCGTCCCACGCGTCCGCCACCGCGAGAATCCGGGCCCCGAGCGGAATCTGCGCGCCGGCGATGCCGCGAGGATAGCCGCCGCCGTCGTATCGTTCGTGGTGGTAACGAACGATCTGCTGCACCTCGCGCAGGAAGCCGATGGGGCGGATCATCTGGGCGCCCCGTTCGGGGTGCTCCTGCATCCGGGCATACTCGGCGTTGTTGAGCGAACCGCCCTTGAACAGGATGTCGTCGCCCACGGTCATCTTGCCGATGTCGTGCAGCAACGCGGCCGACTCGATCACCTGCTGTTCCGGTTCGGGCAAGCCAAGGACCTCCGTGATCGCCTTCGCCAGCTCCGCGACCCGCGTCGAGTGACCATGGGTGTAGGGGTCTCGGGCATCGAGGACCTCGGAGAGGATGCGCATGGTTTCGATGTGGGCTTCGCGCAACTCGGCGTTCTGGCGCACGGTGAAGCGAACGGCCACGAGAGACAGAAGCAGGAGCGCGATCCCCACGAGCCCGAGGGGAGTAAGGTAGACGTAGTACATGAGGATACCGAGGGTTGCGGTGATCGCGTAACTCAGCAGCGACCACCGAACATCGATCGTAAACGTGGATCGAAATCCTGACCAAAAAGAAGGCGAACGCGTTGCAATGAACGCATCCACGAAGGCCGTGTTCGTAGCAAACGTGACCACCACGGCCACAACGAAAAGAGGAAGTAACGATGCGAGGTTCCCTGGATTTGGCGGAACACCGCCGAGCCATGCTAGGACTGTACCAGTGGCCAAGACACTAAGATACATCTGTCCTACGTTGTAAATGAAGTTGAGGGGCGGGTAGTGTCTACGGATTCCCTCCACCCCAGCAACAGCTGCAACGACGACGGCCGAGGGCAAAGGCCCTAGAATCATGAGGCTTGCTAGGAAAACCGTGAACGATAGGGAGAGATGTGCCTTTAGTTGCGGAACAGGTACATTGTCCGACTCGGCGAGCCACGCCATACCGAAGAGGGCGAAGAGATGGACGAGATTCCAGTTAGATGGATAGTGCACCGCTGGCCATGTGAGACTGGTCAACGCCAGATACAGTAGCCCGGTGAGAGTGAGTCGTCTTCGAGTCTTGACATCGACCGCCACGTGAAACTCCCCCCGAAAAACCGGCACCGTCGATTGATCACGCGTCGGGGTCGATAGACTTAAGCGCCCCGCCGGCGAGCACCAAGCTAGCGAGCGTGGCCAGGATCAGCAGAAGACGGGCCTTCATGGCTCATCCCCCTTTGGCTGGGGCTGGTCCGCACCGCTTCGCTCGCGGCGGACCGCAAGTTCCGCTTCGCTTCCCCATAGGGGTTTGACGATGAGCCGTCCTCTTCCCCCGCGGCTACGTTGATGCTGCGATGGTGGTGCTTGGTTGACGGTGCCGGTAACGGCAAAACTCTTCACTTTTCATCGCTCCAGCCCCGACCCGGGTGACTCCGCCGGTCCCTGCCGACCGCCCATCGTGCGGCGGACCCCATCCGCGGCAGGCACCGTCTCCATTCGGTCGAGAGCCGAGCGTCGGCCTGGCGGTACAAAGCCCGCCGGCCAGGGGGGATGTCACACCAGCTCCTCTTCGAGATTGAACAAGATCAGCTTGCGGTTCAGGGCGTCCAGCACCGCCCGCACCGCCGCCTCCACCGGGTCACTCTGCACCAGGGCGCTCCCCACGAGGGACTCGGGCATCCTCCCGCGGACACTGAGCTGGACGGCGGCGACCACGGCCTCCGCATCGCCCATCTCCACGGCTAGAACGTCCTCCAGGGTGATGCGGCAGAGCCCCTCCATGAACTCCTGGATCGCCCGGATGACCGCCTCTGCCCCGAGCCGGATCCCGTTGGCTCCCTGGGCGCTCCCCTCGGACTCACCCTCGTAGAGGGCCTCGCCCTGCTGGAGCTGCACCCGGACCCGGATGGTCTTCTGGCGGTTCTCCACCAGGATCGAGTCGATCTGCAGCCTGGGCTCCTCGTCCGGGCCTCCTGCCGGGGCCTCCTCGGCCTCCACCTGCGCCACGCTGACGACGCGGTGGTCGATCTCAAGCCCGAACTGCGCCTGACAGAGGGAGACCACGTCTCGAACGATCTGCTTGGGCGTCCGCCCCGTGTGCGCGAGCACGTGGATCTCCTCGACCGCATCCCCGCCCGGCGTGAAGACGACACGGGCCGAAAGCGCTCCCCGCACCCTGGCGATCGCCTGTTCGAGCTCGTCCGGGTCGACCCGGCTCCCGGCCGGCGGATCCCCCATCTCGCCCACGGCGGAGTGCCCTCCCATCCTGGCGGGAACGGCCCGTATGGCGCCGTCGTGTCGGCCTGCTGGTATCAAATTCTAGGAACGGCTGGGAGTTCCTGCTTGTTCCTGAGCGCGGCGTCCATCAGGGCCCAGACACCCCCGGCTACCAGCGAGTGACCGCCCAGGAGGACGGGAATGGGCGCCTCCCGCGCCGCCCGGGTCAGCTCCTGGGTGAATGGGTCCTCGATCGCGTCTGGGAGAAGCAGGTCCGAGTAGAAACGGTCGGCCGCGGACGGGGTCGACCGCCGGTGGGCCCAGAGGACGCGGGTGTCGACAAAGGCCGCGTCGGCCAGGCGGGTCAGACGGTCGATGAAGCCGGCGGGCCCCACCTCGTCCACCAGGAACCCGATGAGGGAGGTCACTTCGCCCCGCGCCTCGCGCCCCAGGGCCTTCATGCCCCGCTCCTCGCTGAAGAGGCGGAGGCGGCAATGGGTCGTCTCGTCCAGGTAGGCGAAGAGCGGCCCGCCCACCCGGCCGAAGATCAGCACGTCGCTCTCCCGGGACATGAGGCGGTCCCGGGCAAGGCGGACGCGGTCCAGCTCGAGCCCCAGGCGGGCGAGTGCGGCCGCCGTGCGGCGTCCCACCCCCGGATGCACCGCCAGCACCATCAGGTCGCTGGGCGTGTCCACGTCGAAGTTGATCCCCAGGCTCCGGGGCAGGGGGCGATAGGGGAGCCCCGCCTCCTCCAGGGCCTGGGGAAGGAGGTTGTCGATGGGGGGGAGCTCCGCTTCCAGCACGCTCCGGGCCGGCGCGAAGGCGACCACGTCCGCCGAGTGGTAGTTGTTGGCGGCCACGAAGGGCTCGGACCGCTTCAGGAGGCTCGCGATCTGCCCCAGCTCCAGCGTGTGGGCCAGGGGGGCTGCGCCTCCACCCACGTACAGCACCGCGTCGAGGGCGTGGCGAAGGACCACGTCTCGCAGGGTCTTCCCGAAGTGGAAGGGCTCGCTTCCGGTCAGGTGCACGTGGGCACCCAGAGCCTCGGCGTGCCGAGCCATCTCGGGGCGATCGGTCACCAGGATCGACCGGTCCAGCGCGTGAATCCTGCGTGCCTGCTCGATCCGGTCCAGCACCATGCCCTCGCGCGCCTGCTGCATCATCCGCTCGGGCAGGCTGGCCGCCGGACCACCCTCGAAGATCACCAGCGCGGTCGTGCGCGTCGAAGGCTCCCTCGTTTCGTGGAACGGTCGTTATTGTGGAAGGCTGCCCGGGAGGGGCGGCTCCGGGGCTAGAGCTCCGGTTCGATCAACCCGTAGCCGCTGTCCCGCCGGCGGTAGACCACGTTGATGTCGCCCGTCTCGGCGTTGGCGAAGACGAAGAAGTCGTGATCCAGCATCTCCATCTGCATCACGGCCTCTTCCACCGACATCGGCCGCACGGGGAACCGCTTGGTGCGGACGATGCGATCCGGCTCGGGACCCTCGGCCTCGGGCTCCTCCACGGCGGCCTGCTGGGACGCGATCTGGCCCGCGCTGGGGCCGGTCTGCATCCGCCTCTGGATGCGCGTCCGGTACTTCTGGAACTGCCGCTCGATGCGGGCCACGGCCTCGTCCACCGCCCCGTGCATCTCCGCGCGCTTCCCCTCGCCGCGCAGGGTGAGCCCACCGAGCTGAAGGATGACCTCGGCGATCTGCGTGCCCTTCTCGGAGCGAAGGGTCACCTCGGCCAGGACGGCGTGGGAGCCGTCAAAGAAGCGAGCCAGCTTGCTGACCTTCTTCTGAGCATACTCCCGTGCGATGGGGGTCACACCCATGTTCTTGCCCTTGACCACGATCCGCATCGACCCTGTCTCGAGCACGCCGGACCCCTCCCCGCTACCGAATGCACACCCAGCCGCCTCGCGTTCCCCCGAGGTCGTGACTCTCTTCGGTCTCCCCCCGCTCGAACTCCTGCCGAACAGGCGACCTTGAAACAGTATAACCCACCTTCGGGGAAGGGAAGGCGCGCCCGCACCCGGTGGCACCTGGTGGTGCGCAAGAAAGAGGGACCCCCCGGTTGGGAGGTCCCTATCCAGTGAAGAGCGTTGTCTGGGGTCAGATCTTGGTGACGTTGGCCGCCTGAGGCCCGCGAGCACCCTCGACGATCTCGAACTCGACCTCTTGGCCCTCGTCGAGCGTCCGGAAACCCTCGTCCTGAATGGCGGAGTAGTGGACGAAGACGTCCGGACCGCCATCCCGCTCGATAAAGCCGTAGCCCTTCTCAGCGCTGAACCACTTGACCCTTCCGATCATGCTCGTGAAACTCCTCCTGTCGTGCCGAAACTACCCCGCCAAACCCTGCCAAGAGGCAAGTTCGAGAGGCAGGTACACTCTAGCACATCGCCCAGGGGGTGTCAAGCGATTGACACGCTTCTGAGCCTGTCCGCCTCCGGCCCTAGCGTACCCCTCGCGCGCTCGTCCTATGAGCCCACGGGTTCCCGCGGGGCACGGGCCGGCGTCCCCCGCTCGCCCCCCACCCGCAGCCACGCCTCCGTCAGGTTCACCAGCTGCGAGATGCCCACGGTGAGCACCAGGTAGATCAGAGCAATGAAGATGTACATCTCGAAGAAGCGGAAGTTCCGGGTGGCCACGAGCTGGCCCCTGCGCAGGAGCTCCTCCAGGGAGATGACCGCCACCAGCGACGAGTCCTTGAGCAACGCCACGAACTCGTTGCCCAGCGGCGGCACGATGCGGCGGAAGGCCTGGGGCAGGATGATGTGGCGCAGGGTCTGGGCATGGCTGAGTCCCGTGGACCACCCTGCCTCGAGCTGCCCGCGCTCGATGGATTGGATCCCGGCACGCACGATCTCGGCGATGTACGCTGAAGAGTTCAGGGAGAGGGCGGTGATCCCCGCGATTTCCCGGGGAATGGGTCCGATCACCTGCGGCAGGCCGAAGTAGACGAGGAAGATCTGTACCAGCAGCGGTGTGCCTCGAAAGAAGGTGATGTAGGCCGAGGCCAGCGACCGGACGGGCCACGGCCGGGCCAGGCGCGCGATGCCCACCAGCGTCCCGATCACGAGCCCGATGCCGACGGAGATGCCGGTCAGGCGAACGGTGAGCCAGGCCCCTTCGAGGATGTACGGCCACCTGGGCAGGACCAGATCCCAGCGTAGATCCACTCGATCCCCCACCTCTCACGCGGGACGGGGCGCCCGCCACGTCCCTTCCTTCACGGCCGGCAGGCGCCCCGTTCAGACCATGACCGGGCTCCGGATGCAGACCCGGTATCGGGGGCGGGCCTTCCAACTCGCCCCTTTTGACATGCGGGCTGAACGCCACCCTGAAGGCGGCTAGTTCACCCCGAACCACTTCTGGTAGAGCTCGTCGTAGGTTCCATCGGCACGCAGCTGCGCCAGGGCCCGGTTGATCTTCTCCAGGAGTTCGGTATCGCTCTTCCGCACGGCGATCCCGTAGTCCTCGGTGGTGAAGGGCTCGCCCACCACCCTGATGGCGTCGGGGTGCTGCTTCATGTACTCGATCGACACCAGCTCGTCCACCACCGCGGCGTCGGCCGACCGGTTGGCCAGCGCGCTGAAGGCCTGGTCGACGAACTGGTACGTGTCGAGCCGCTTGAGGCCCTGGATCTTCTCAGCCTCGAACTGACCGGTGGTGCCCAGCTGGACGGCCACCACCTTGCCCTTCAGGTCGTCGGGGCCCGCGATCTCCGTCTCGTCGGGCCGGGTGGCGATCACCTGGCCGGTGGTGAAGTAGGGATCGGAGAAACTGACCGTCTCGGCGCGCTCGGCGGTGATGGTCATGGCGGAGATGATCGCGTCGAACTCGCCCATCACCAGCGCGGGGATGATCCCGTCGAAGGCGGTGTTGACGATCTCTATCTTGACCCCCATCTTCTCCCCCAGGGCCCGGATCAAGTCCATGTCGAAGCCGGCGTACTCTCCGGACCGCTCGTCCACGTATTCAAAGGGAGGATAGGCAACGTCCGACCCCACCCTCAACGTCTGCTGGGCTGCCACGGCCACAGGGCTCGAAACGGTGGCTGCCGCCAGCAAGAGCACCGCCACCATGGCGGAGAGCAAGCGCTTCATGGTTCCCCTCCTCAAGTCTCGTCACCAGGAATCACTTACGACGGGGCCATCGACTGGAATCGCACCTGCACGCCGGATGGGCTTACGATTCGGCGTAGTGCATCCCATGTCCTTCTGAGGAAACCGCTCCCATCCCACTCCCATCCATGGAGCAGGCACGCGGTGGGC
Source organism: Limnochorda pilosa (assembly GCF_001544015.1). Taxonomy (GTDB): domain Bacteria; phylum Bacillota; class Limnochordia; order Limnochordales; family Limnochordaceae; genus Limnochorda; species Limnochorda pilosa. The sequence continues at coordinate 3,127,315 of NZ_AP014924.1, forward strand.
GGCGAAGGGGGAAAGCTGCCCGCCCGGCTGACCTGGTCTTTGCCCCCACACTCGCCTGCCGGGCGCCTTGCCCCGGGCCGGGCCCGGAACGCCGCACCTCTCCGTCGCCGCATGGGCCTCTCTCGCCCTGGGGGCGGGCAGGACTTACCCTAAGCCGCGCCATGATCGGCAGCCAGGTTTTGGGCTGCCTTACGTGGGTCGCTTCGCCCGCGGCTAGCCTCGACTCTCAACCACAGACCCGGGCGGGCTCCATCATTCTACTCGCGACGGCGGGGGTGCGCAACGCCCTGGGGGACGCCGAGGCCACCCGCCCCCGGAGCGCCTGCAGGCCGCCGGGGCCGCGGGTCGTCGCTCCCCGGGGCTCCGGACGGGCCCCTTCCTAATGGCCGGAGGATTTCCGGCCGATATGCAGAATATGCCAAGCCCACAGGGGGGCCGGGTCGATGGCACACCTCCACGGGCGCCCCGGCTGGGTTTCGTTGCCTGAGGCCGCCCAGACCGTCGGCACCAGCCTTCCGGCGTTGAGGTACCTCGCGCGCCGGCTGGCTCTCGTTCTCGGTGTGGCCCAGGACGATGGCGGGGACACGTACCTGCCCGCGAGCCGCCTGCAGGACCTGCGGCGCGCGGTCTCGCTGCGGGCGCAAGGCTACGGCCCGGGCGAGATCGAGGCGTTCTTGGCCGCTCCTGGCGCCCATGCCTCCTACGACGCCGGCCTGATCGAGCCCGCCCCCGCGCTCGCGGCCGGCCGTGCCCAGCCCGAACCTGCGGGATCTCCCGGGCGCGCGCCCTTCCAGGCAGGCCCTGCCCCCGTGGACGAGCCTTCCCTTCCCTTCCCCAGCAGGCCGTCGCTGCGCACGCCGCCCGGCCGTCGTTCCCGCTCGCAGGCGCACGGGGCGCGTCACGAGCTTCCCTTCCCCAGCGAGGACGTGCGGCGTGAGTTGGAGGCGCTGCGGCGTGAGAACCAAGAGCTGCGGCAGAGGGTCGAGGATCTGGTGACGTGGCTGCAGGCCCGAGACGCCGCCGCGGCCCCGCTTCGGCCGCCGGCGGCTCAGGCCCCGGCGCAGCCCGAGGGGACCCAACTCACCCGCACCCCGTCGGGCAACCTGCGCCCGGCCGTGGTCCGCAGCTGGAACCCGCCCGCCCTCAACGGTCGCCACTGAGCTTGAACGCTCAGTGCTGGTGGGCGTGCAGCTTCTCCACCGCTTCGACGACCCGCTCGGGTTGGAAGGGCTTCACCAGGTAGTCCTTGGCTCCGGCCGTGAGGGCTTCGATCACCATCGGTTTCTGGCCCATGGCGCTGCAGACGATGATCCGGGCGTTGGGGTCGATCTTCATGATCTCTCGGATGGCGGTGAGCCCATCCATCTCGGGCATGGTGATGTCCATGGTGACCAGGTCCGGCCGCAGGCTCTGGTACTGCTCCACCGCCTCACGCCCGTTCCCCGCCTCGCCCACCACCTGGTAGCCGTGCCGTTCCAGGACGTTCCTCAGGGTGAGCCGCATGAAGGCGGTGTCGTCGGCAACCAAGACCCGATACGCCACGCTGGTCCTCCTCCTTCTCCCCTACCCCTCCAGCCACGTCTCCGGGTTGAGGATGACCGCCACTCGCCCGCTCCCCAGGACGGTCGCCCCGGCCACCTCCGGCAGAGCCCGCATGACCCGGCTCAGCGGCTTGATCACCACCTCCTGGTGGCCGACCACCTCGTCCACCAGGCAGCAGACGCTCCGCCCCGCCCGCTCCAGCACCAGGGCCAGACCCTCCATGGGCGGCTCGCCGTTGGACGCCCGCAGCCGGAGGCGCTCATCCAGGGCGATCACCGGCAGCACCGCGCCGCGCCAGTTGAGTACCGTCCCGGCCCGCATCCGGCGGATGTCCGCATCGCCGGTCCGCAGCACCTCTGAGACCACATCCATGGGCAGGGCGAGGGTCTCGCCAGCCACCTCCACCAGCAGGGCCTGAATGATGGCCAGGGTGAGAGGGAGCTCCAGCCGCACCCGGGTGCCCCGCCCGGGCTCCGAGGTCACCTGGAGGCCGCCGCCCGCGCCCTCCACCGCGGCCCGGACCACGTCCATCCCCACGCCCCGGCCCGAGACGTCGCTCACCTGCGCGGCGGTGGAGAAACCGGGGCGGAAGATCCAGTCCAGGGCCTGCCGGTCCGAGAGCTCGTCGACCTCCGCCTGGGTGAGCAACCCCCGCTCCACCAGCCGGCGGCGGATCGCAGCTGCGTCGATCCCGGCACCGTCGTCAGCCACCTCGATGACCACCCGGTTCCCCTCCTGCCGGGCGGCCACGGCCAGCCGGCCGGCAGCAGGCTTGCCGCGCCGGACCCGCTCGGCGGGTCGCTCGATGCCGTGGTCGATCGCGTTCCGTATCAGGTGGATGAGCGGGTCCGCGAGGGAGTGGATCAACGACCGGTCCAGCTCCGTCTCCTCGCCCTCCATCTCGAGCTCCACCTGCCGGCCCAGGCTCCGGGCCAGGTCGCGCACCATGCGGGGAAAGCGCTGGAAGATGAAGCGGAGCGGAACCATGCGAAGGGCCATCACGCCGGCCTGGAGGTCCGTGGAGACCCGGTCGATCCCCTCCACCACCTCCCGGGCCAGCCCGCTCTCCTCAGCCACGCTGAGGAGGCGGTTCCGCTGGATGACCAGCTCGCCCACCAGGTTCACGAGCTGATCCAGGCGTCCCACGTCCACCCGGAGGGAGCGCTCGTTGAGGAAGGTGTCCCGCACCGCTCCAGGCTCTCGGGCGGCTCCCGGGCCTCCCTCGCGGGCCCCCACGGGCGGGGGCGCCGTCCCGTTCCCGTGCGCACGCGGGGCGGCCTCCGTCTCCGGGGGCGCCTCCACCCGGCGGGCGACGGCCTCGCGCACGTCGGCGACACCGTTCACCCGGGCCGCCAGCGCCTCGGGCGGCTCCGAGGAGATCACCAGAAGCCGGAAGGTGTCGTCGAAGCGCTCCTCGTCCAGGGCCTGGGCCGGGGGCACCGATTTCACGATCTCGCCCACCTGCTCCAGGTTCCGGAAGATCAGGAAGACCCGGACGGACTTCATCCGGCAGTCCGGGTGGAGGCGCACGAGCAGGTCCGTTGCACCCAGGCCCCGCCGCGCCGCCTCCCGCAGGATCTCTTCATCGTAGAGGTCCAGTTCGAGCGCGGGCCCATCCGGGCGGCCGGTGACGGCGCCCTCGGTCGCGCCGGCGGCCGGCTTGCGCCCCGCCAGACCGTTGGACGGCGGGGTCCTGGCGGCCTCGCTTGCTTGTTCCTGCGCGTCCCGGGCGACCAGCCCGGCGAAGCCCGAGCGGACGCGTGCCTCCAGGTCGCCCAATTCCCGGGCTGCCCGCTCCATCTCCGTCCCGTCGCCCTGCTCGTTCGCCACCAGCCACGCTTCGAGCCCGTCGCAGCTGGAGAGGAGGAGGTCCAGGTCGTCGGGGGTGAGCCGCTCGCCCGTCTCCCGCAGGCGGCTGAAGAACTCCTCCATGGCATGCGTGAGCCCCACCACCGCCTGCTCGCCCAGGGTGGCGGCCATCCCCTTGAGGCTGTGGGCGGCCCGGAAGAGCTCGTCCACCACCTGAGGGTCGGTGCCGGCGTCCAGCTGCAGGAGCCCCCGGTTGAGCAGGTCCAGGTACTCGTGGCTCTCGCTCAGGAAGAGCGCACGCTCCTCGCCAACGCTCATGCGCCCCGCTCTCCCTCCTGGGCGACGGCCTGAACGTGCTCTTCGGCCTCCTGGCGGGCCTGTTTCAGCGTCTCCAGGGAGACCTCCAGGTCCGCCTTCAGCAGCCGGGGCAGATCCACGACCAGGATCAGCTCGTCCTCGACCCGTGCGATCCCCGTGAGGGGGGCCCGGGCCTCGTCGGACCACTGGCGGGGGGCGGCGTGGATCTGGCTCTGGTCGAGGGTGGAGACCTCCTGCACGTCGTCCACCTCGATGCCGATGGCCTCGCCCTCCAGCTCGCAGACCAGGACCCGGCTGTCGTGGTGTGGGTTTTCGGGCGCGCCCAGCTTCATGCGCAGGTCCACCACGGGCACGACCTCGCCCCGTAGGTTGGCCACGCCCCGCACGTAGGGGGGAGCCCCGGGAAGGCGGGTGAGCGGGGGAGTGCGGAGCACCTCGCGCACGTCCGTGACGCCCACCGCGAAGCGGTCGCCGCCCAGTTGAAAGATGACCACCTGGTTACCTGACTCGTCTGCCACCGCTAACCCCCCCTAGCCAACAGACCGGACCCGCTGGGCGGCGTCCACGATCTCGGTGATGCGCACACCGTACCGCTCGCCGCCGATAACGACCACCTCGCCCCGGGCCACGGGCACGCCGTTGGCCAGGAGCTCGATGGGCTCGCCCTCCATGTGCTCCAGCTCCACCACGGACCCCGCACCCATCGAGAGGATCTCGGCGACGCTCAAGTGCGCCCGCCCCAGGCGGGCGCTGAGCTGGACGGGGATGTCGCGGATCAGGTCGATGCGCAGGTTGCCCAGGGCCTGGCCCTCCCGTCCCGGGAGGTGGGTGGGCTCGAAGGCCGGCCGCTCTCCGGCGTTCCCGGGCGGCGGGGCTGACCGGGCGGAGGCCACCGAAGCGGCTGCGGCCGGTCGGGCAGCGGGGCTCGCCGAGCCCGCCCCGGGCCGATCCGGAACCGGACCCTTCGCGGGCGCCAGCGCTTCCTTCGACGGGCCGGCCGCCTGCGCCGGCTGGGGCCCCGACGCCGCCTCCTCGACGCTGGCAAGGAGCTTGGACGCCAGGTCCTGGCCGAAGGTGAGCGGCATGACTTGGAAGAAGGACGTCTCGAAAAGGTCCTTCACGCTCATCTCGAACTCGACCACCACCATCGGCTCGGCGACCTCGACCAGGCTCTCCTTCTTCAGGTCCTTCCGCTTCACCACCGGCGGGGTGATGCCCACCGAGCTCCGGACCATCTCGGTCATGGCGGTGGCCGCGGAGCCCATCATCTGGTTCATGGCCTCGGCCAGCGCCGAAAGCTCGATCTCGTTGAGTTCGGGGCTGCTGGTGTCGGCTGCGTCGCCCAGCATGATGCCCGCCACGGCCTTGGCCTCAGACTCGCCCAGGAGGAAGAGGCTCTGCCCCACCAACCCGTCCTCGAAGTGGACCTCCACCGCCAGCATGGGGCGCTCCACGCTCTTGCGGAACCCCTCGCGGGAGTGGACCGAGAGGCGGGGCGCGGTGATGGTCACCTTGTGACCAAGGATGCTGCTGAGCGCGGTCGCGGCGGATCCCATGCTTACCGTGGTGACCTCCGCCAGCGCGTCGGCCTCGTCGACGCCGAGCGGTCCTTCGGCCGCGGGCGACGTCGCCTCGGCGAACTCCTCCGGCAGCGGGTTAGGGCCGGCGTTGGACCCCAGGAGACGGTCGATCTCGTTCTGGGAGAGGAGGGGTTCCTCATCCGGCATGTCTGCTCGCCCCCTGACGCGCCGGCCCCGTGATCAGGACGGCAGTATGGTTGCCCACACGCCCCGGTGTTCCCCGGAACTTGGTGCGGGTGCCCACCACGATCTCGATGGTGCCCTCCGGTCCCGTCTGGAGCGGCACCACGTCGCCGGCGGCCAGCTCCACCAGCTCGGCCAGGGTGACCTCGGCGCGGCCCAGGATCGCCTCGACCGGGGCCGTCACCTGTCCCAGGTGCCGGGCCCAGGCCGTCTGCTCCTTGGCCGTGGGCTGGCGGCGGCTCTTCAGCACGAACTCGGCCGAAAGGTGGGAGAGGAGCTGGTCCAGGTCGTCGAAGGCCAGGCCGAGGCTGAGGTTCTCCGCCCGATCCTCCAGGCCGAGCTGAAAGGTGCCCACCAGGGCCGTATCCTGGTCGTAGAGGAGGTTCAGGTAGACCGGGTTCGTCTCCACCCGGGAGAAGGCGACCTCGAGCGGAAGGAACTCCTTCCACGCCGCCTCCATGCGCCGCCCCATCTCGGCGAAGAGCTGGCGGCGCAGCACGGACATCTCCACGTCGGTCAGCTCCCGGTCTTCGCCCCGGTCGCCCGGGCCGCCGCAGAGGCGCTCGTAAAGGGCCAGGGTGACCCCCGGCTCCAGCTGCAGCACCATGCTGCCCTCCACCGGCTTCAGGGTGTAGACGGTGAGCACCGAGGGATTGGGCAGCGACCGCCGGAACTCGCCGAAGGGAAGCTGCTGGAGGGCGGTGAGCTGGAGCTGCACCTCCTGGCGGGTGTGGGTGGCAAGAAAGCCCGCCACCGACCGGCCCCAGGATTGCACCACCCGTTCCAGGGCCCGCATCTGCTCCCGCGAGATGCGATCGGCGCGCCGGAAGTCGTACCGCGTGACGCCCGCGAGGCTCTCTTCCTCTTCTTCCAGCTCCCCGGAGCGGAGCTGGTTGATCAGCGCGTCGATCTCATGCTGGGACAGGTTGCGCTCCAATGGATCCTCGCTCCTTCAGCGGCGCTCGTCGAAGAACCGGGCCTTCGGCATGGGCACCCGGTAGGCGCCGGCCGCCTTCCGCTCGGCCTGGAGCACACCCGCCTGCTCCAGGAGCCGGCCCATGGCGGCCCGCAGCCGATCCTCACGCCCGCGGACGTCTTCCAGCAGGCGCCGGGCCAGGTCCCGGCTCTCGCGCACCAGCGCCCGGCCTTCGCTCAACCGGGGAGCGGCCTCCTCCTCGGCCCAGGCGGGGATCTCGCCCACCCGCAAGGTGAAGGCGTCAATCCCCCACAGGCGGCTGAGCTCGTCCTCCAGCTGCCGGGCTTCGCGGGCCAGCCCCTCCGCCTGGACCAGGTAGCGCTCCTGGCGCCGGAGGAGCTCCTCGAACCGGTCGAGGACCTCGAGGCGGGAGAGGTCTCCCTCCGCGTCGCCCTGGGCCAGCGCCTTCCGGTAGACGTCCCGCCGCTGGGCGTACAGGCCGATGAGCCTGTCCAGCAGCGGCACCCAGAGTTTGCGGGCGGGAACGGCGACGCCCATCATCCGCCCGCCCTCTCATCCCGCGCCGGCTGGCCCTTGCCCTGGACGACGCCCTCGTACCATCCCTCCCGGAGCTCGCTCACCAGGTGGATGACCTCGTCGATGGGCTCCACCTTCTTGCCCACGTTCGCCTGGACCAGGCGCTGGTAGAGGTATCGATAGAGCTCGTGGAGGTTGGCGGCGATCTCGCCGCCGGCCGCCATGTCCAGCGAGCCGATGAGCTCGCTGATCACATCTTGAGCCCGGGTCAGGTCGTGGTGGGCCTTCTGCCGATCGCCCACCTCGATGGCCCGGCGTGCGCTCCGCCCGAAGCGGATCGCCCCGTCATACAGCATGAGGATGAGTTGCTCCGGCGGAGCCGTTTCGATCTGGGTGCGGCGGTACGCCTGGTACCCCTCGGCCCCTGCCGTGATGCGGAAGCTCATGGACCCCCTCGCCCCTTCCGGTCCCTGTCGATGTAGTAACCTCCGCCGGGACCACGGCGGACCCGCACGAGCCTGCGCCCCTTGAGGGTGAGCACCTGCTCCCTCACGTACGAGGGGGCGACGTTCAGCTCCCGCCCGATCTCCGACGACGTGACCGGCCGGGCGTAACTCGACGCCCGCTGAGCCAACACCCGCAGGATCTCGTGGTGGATCCGCTTCAGGCTTCCGGACTCATCCCCCGCGAGGCGGGGCTCAGCCTGCACTCCCCCCGCCTCCCGGAGCCAGCGCACTGATCTGTGCGAGCTGGCCGGCCAGGGCGTTCCCCTGGGCGTTCAGGGTGGCGAGCATCTGCTCCATGCGAACGAACTGCGCCCGCAGGTTCGCCTCACGCAGGTCCAGCCGCATCTCGAGGCTGTCGATCTGCTCGTTGATATCGTCGATCATGCCCGTGTACATGCTCTGGCGCGAAGAGATGAGCCCCGACGACTGGGTGTACTGCCCGATGAGCGACACCGCCCGGCGGGCGACGCCGTTGGCGCCATCAGCGGTTTGCTCTGCGGCAAAGAGCTTTTCGACCGCAGCAGGATCCTTGGAGAGCTGCTCGCGCAGCTTGGCCTCGTCAAGGGTGAGCTTGCCTTCACGGGTGGTGGTGATTCCGGCCAGTGCCAACTGGTCCAGCCCCGTCAGGCCGGTCACCCGGTCCGTGATCGAGGTGCGCACCCGGGAGACGAGCTGGACCAGGGCCGTGTCGCCCTGTAGCACCGCTTCCTTCGCGAGCTTCTCCTGTGCGAAGGTGTAGAAGCTGTTGTACTGGTCCACGAAGGCCTTGATCTTGGAGACGGGGGTGTCGACATCGGCCTTGACCTCAACAGTAACCGGCCCACCGCTAGCAACGAGATCGAGAGTGACACCCATGATCTTGCCAGTGACGGTATTGGAGGCACTTGTGACATCAACACCATCGATGGTCAGGCTGGCATCATCGGCCGTAGCAATCCGGGTAGCGGTTGCCCCAGCGTTGTCCGCAACAGAGAAGTCGCTGGCCTTCCCGGTCTGCTCACCCTTCAGCACGAGCGTCCCCTCAATGACAGAAGCCTTCACACCGATGGCTTGGCCGTTAATCTTCTCCGCGAGGCTGTTCAGAGTATCCGTGGCAGTGTAATCAATGGTCTTGGTCGTGGTGGCGAACGTAAACGTCAACGTTCCGCCACTACCTAGCGAGTCGGTCCCGGAATTGACACCCGACTTCGTGAGGTTCCACTGAGCCGCAGTAGCCAAGCTAGTCACTTTCACCGAGTAGTTCCCCGATATCGCCCCAGCACCCGCGGTTGCCTTGACGATCTTCTCATCCGACGACGTCGCGATCTTCGCATCAAATACTCCGCTCGCCAGCAAGTCCTTCAGCTTGCCCTCCAGGTTCGACAGCCGGGTGTTCACGTCGCGCCAGGCGGACTGCTGCTCCTCGAGGCGGCTGCGCCTCTGCTCCATGAGCGTGATGGGGCGCCGTTCGAGGGCCATGAGCTGCTGGATGAGCTGCTCGGTATCCAACCCGCTGACCATTCCGCTGAAGTAGACAGACACGGTGGAACCTCACCTCCACACAGGTGGCAGAACTCCGATCAGAGACGCGGAACCTCAAGCCCTCCGGTCGACGCGAATCCCCAGGTACTCCTGGATGCCGCGCATCACCTGGAGGATCTCCTCCGGCGGCACCTGACGGACCAACTCGCCGGTGAGCCCGTCGCGTATCTCGACGACGATCCGGCCGGTGGACTCGTCCACCCGGTAGCGAAACTCCCTGAAGACCGGGATCGTCGTTTCCGTCCGTTGTTCTGACGGGGACGCGGCCCGCGGCTCCTTTCGCCGCGCTTCCTCCCACGAGATGGTCTCGCGGGGCCGCGCGCCCTCCGCCACCTGCCTCACGCCTTCCACGTGCCGGGTTGCAGTCGTACGTCCATCCATGAGTCAACTCACCTCTCAGCGGGGTGGGCCGAGAGGATCTTCCTGGTACAGGTATCGAAGCCGAGGGGCCAAAACTTTAGGCGGGATCCCACGCCGCGAAGGCGCAGGATCGGCGCTAGCGGTCCTGTAGACGAGTGTCGCCAGCGAGGGGGCGAATAGATCACCCGCATGCGACGATGTTTCGTGAAACGAGCGCGTTCGCTGTCAGGAACGGTTCTGGGAAGGTGGCATGCACCCGCGGTGCGCTGCCGAGGGCGTTGGCGCCCGGCGGCTAGAACGGCCGGTGTCAATCCGACTCTGGGACGGTTTCTTCCTTCGATGTCTCCCGATCTGGGGGGGCCGGCCGGTGCCGGCCCAGGAGGCTGTCCAGCTCGCCTAGACGGCCGGGTTCCTGGAGCTGGAGGGCGGCGCGCCGGTTCTCCTCCTGGATCTCCCGGTAGATCTCCTCCCGGTGGACCGGGATCCGCCGGGGCGCATCGATACCCAGCTTCACCTGGTCTCCGTGGACGTCCACCACCACGATGCGGATGTCGTCGCCGATCATGATGCTCTCGTCCCGCTTGCGGGTGAGGACCAGCATCGGACCCACGTCCCTCCATGGACACCGGCACCGACGTCCGTGGCTCGAGTGGCGGGCTAAAGGAGCTTGGTCGGAAGGCTCACCCGGCGCGCACGGCCGCCCAGCGCCCGTCGAACAAGAGCTGGCGCGTCGGGTAGTCTTCCTCTTCGAGCACCCACTGCATCCCGAGGCGGCGACCCCGGTGGATCAACACCGGCGCCTTGAGGTTGACGGTCGCCTTCTCCACTGCTCCCGGCAGGGTGACGACGCCGTACACCTCGATCTCGCCGGACTCATTCGGCTCAAGCTCGGCCAACTCCTCGCGCCGCAGGGAGAGCCGGTACTCGGGGAAGAACGGGCGGGGATCCACCAGGATGAACGCCAGGCCGGGTTCCTCCACAGCCTGGAGGAAGCGGAAGACGCTTCCCGGCTGATGGTCCAGCAGCGCGTAGCGCCGGACCTCCTCGAAGCCGATCATGCCCGAGGGGAAGGTGATGACATCCTCCTCCCTCACGTCGATGCGGCCGAACTGGGTCGTTTCAATCTCCATGATCCAGCCCCCTTGCCCCGGCCCGTGGCCGGAGCGTCCATCAGCGCAGGTAGTCCGCGAGGTTGGGCTGCAGCACCCGGGCCCCCACCTGCAAGGCTACCCGATAGGCGTACTCCTGCATGCTGAGCTCCATGACCTTCTCCTCGATCTCCACGTCCTCGTTCTTTGAGAGGAGCTCCTTGAGGTTGATGTCGAACTCCTTCATGCGCATGTCGGCCATCTCCACCCGGTTGGTGCGGGCGCCGGTGACCGAGCGGGCAGCGATGATGGTGTCGAGGGCGGTGTCGAGGGCGGCGAGGTCGGCACCTCCCACCTGCGCTGGATTGTTGACCAGATCGAACTCCACTTGCTCCAACGCATCAAGCGCGGGCTTAAAGACGGGCCCTCCTACCACGTTGATCTGTAGCGTGGCAGATGGTCCGATCGGGTAGTCCATCGTCCCGGAATCGCCGGCGTAGGTATAGGTAGGCGGAGGCCCACCGCCGGGAGTGAACAGGTCAGGCGGCCCTACCTGTCGATCTACTTTGTACCCACCGAAGATGCGACGTCCCTCATGCTCTGTCTCTGTCACTTGGAGAAGTGCTTCCTTAAGCTGCTTGATCTCGCCAGCAATGGCATCACGCGCCTCTTGGGGGAGGCTGCCGTCAGCCCCTCGCACGGTCAACTCACGTGCGCGCTGAAGGACAGTCGTTGCTTCGTTCAACGCCGCGTCGGTCGCGTTGAGCCACGACTTAGCGTCGCGGAGGTTGGCATCGTACCGACCCGTCTCCCCAAGGGACCGACGCAGGTCGTAGCTGCGGGCGATGCGTGCCGGGTCGTCGGAAGGCAGCCGGATCTCCTTGCCTGAGGAGAGCTGCTCGTTCAGGCGATCCAGCCTTCGCATGTTGCCCTGGAGACTCTGCAGCACATGAGCACTCATCATACCTTGAGTAATACGCATCGAACGGTCACCTCCGTCTCGACACCGTCACCGAGCCCTAGAGACCCACCCGACCCGTGCGCGTGATCAACTGCTCCAGCATGGAGTCCACCGCTGTGAGCACCCGTGACGAGGCACTGTACGCGTGCTCGAACCGCAGCATGTTGGTGAGCTCCTCGTCCAGCGAAACCCCAGATACCGCAGCCCGCTGGTTTTCGAGGTGGTTCATTAGGACCTCCTGGCTGTCGACGCGAACTTGCGCCTCCTGACCGAGGGAGCCCACGCGAGCCAGCAGTGCTTCAACGGACTCATCAGGCGTCATCCCCAGGGTTGGCAGGTCAACGTTGGCAAGGGCCGCAATGGCCGCGGCAACGTTCCCGTTACCGGGTTCACCCAGGGCATCGGCTGCGGCAATCTCCTCTGGTGTCGTGAGAGCCAGCCCGATGTCCAGCGCGCTCGCTCCCGAAAAGAAGTCCCCCCCTGCGTTATCGTTCAGGTCATAGGTGTTGGGATTGGACGCATCGTTGTGAAGGTTGTTCACGGCTGTGATGAGGTCTCTTGCCAGCGCATCCAGGTCCTTGATCCACTGGACGATCCTGCTGTCGCGCAGCTCCACCATCGCTCCCAGCTTGGAACCAGGCTGCGCAAGCTGCTGACTGTCTGCGACCCACTCGACCCTAGCCGCCTGTAGAGGTGGATCGACGAACCCAGAGGCGCCATCCTGGGTGACGTTCACCACCTGAAGCACGTACGCCCGGTCCTCATCCACCAGCATGTGGTCGCCCATGCGGACGTTGATCTGGCCGTCCCGCCCGTCCTCGATGGTGAAGCCCACGACCTGGGAGAGGTCCCGCAGGAGCTGGTCCCGCTTGTCCATCAGGTCGTTGGGTTGCTGGCCCAGGCGGACCACCTTGGCGATCTCCTTGTTGGTCTGGGCGATGCGGTCGGCGAGGGTGTTCACCTCGTCGACCTGCACCCGGATCTGGCGGTCCAGGTCGACCCGGAGCTCGTGCAGCTGCTGGCGGGTGTGGCGGAAGGCGTCGGCCACGCCGCGGGCCCGTTCGAGCACCACCTCGCGCTCGGGGATGCTCTCGGGTCGCTTGGAGAGCTCGTTCCACGCCTCCCAGAACCAGTCGAGGGCCTGGCCGATGCCGCTCTCGGTGGGCTCCATCAGGAAGCGCTCCACCTGGCCCACCCCCCCGGCGATCTGCTCCCAGTAGCCCAGGGTCGAGTCCTCCTGCAGGAGCTGAATCTGGGTGAAGGCGTCGTGCATGCGGCGGATCTGGGTGACGTTCACGCCCGTGCCCACCTGGCCCTCGGGCCAGGCGTCGATGGGCGGGGTGGCCTGCAGGATGCCCACCTGGCGGGTGTAGCCCGGGGTGTTGGCGTTGCCCACGTTGTGGCTGGTGACGTCCAGCGAGCGCTGGTGGGCCATGAGCGCCCGCTTCGCGATCTCGATGCCCAGAAAGGTTCCGGCCAAGGGAAGCCCTCCTTCGATGCCGAGCAGGCGGGAAAGCACAGGGCGGCAAGGGCGCGCCTCACCGCAGGGCGCAGCCCAGAACCCACCCGAGCCGGCTCGCGCTCACACGTGACGGTCGATGATGACCCGTGGCTCGGCCTGCTGCAAGCGCCCGTCACCGGAGTAGGTCTGAAGGCCGGGACGCAGGTGCTCCAGCATGAAGTGCACCCAGGCCGCCTCCTGCTCCAGGAGCGCCTGGTTGGCCTGCTGCAGCGAACGCACCCTCTGCAGCCGGCGCCGGTCCGCATCGCTCCACTGCGGAGCAACCTGTGCCCGGTCGGTGACGGCCGCGACCTCTTGCGGCGATGCCACGGCGCCTCCCTGGTCGCGGGCCCCGGATGCGGTCACCCACCGCGTCATCTCGGCCTCGAGGGCCTCGGTGGTCTCCAGCAGCCTCTCGGGGCGGCGCTTCCGGATGGCCTCCTGCTGGCGACGGAGGAGGGCCTCCAGCCGCCGGAGCGAAGCAGACGCCCCCGGGGCGTCCGGGCGGGACACGTCAGTCTCCCTCCCTGCCACCGGGGGCACCCTCTGCGTCCTGGGTGGACGGCAGGTCCGCGGCCAAACGGTCCACCAGGAATCGGGCGAACATCTTCTCGGCCACGTCGGCCGAGTCGACACGATAGGTTCCGGCGTCCAGGGCCTTCCGCAGCTCGGCCACCTTCGCTTCCCGCACGTCGGGCATCCCCGCCAGGGCTTCCCGGACCTTCTGAATCTCCCGGGCCTCCTTGGACAGGGTGACCCTGTCGGGACGGGGCCGGCCGCCGCCCGGGCCCGCCTTCACCTTCTGCGCGCCCTGCACCTGGTAGATACGGACCACCCGCTGGACCTGCGCCTCGGAGACGATCATGCTCCACCTCCACCCCCGCCGTTGCCGGCTCATCTTACCTTTCGGCATGCGCCTCCGGCAACTTTACGGAGGCTGCCGGAGGGCCCGACGGCCGCGGGTACGCCGTCCCCTCGCTCCCGCGGTCGAAGGCTCGCGGGCGGGCACTCTCAGTCTGCTACAGTCTATCGCCGGTACCGCTCCCGGCGCTCCTCGAGCCAGTGCCGTCCCAGGTGGAAGCGAGCCGGAGATTCAGATGGCCTGGATTCCACCGGGGGCCGGGTCTGGGCAGCGGCCGCCTGCTCCATCGCCCGAGTGCAGTCCGAGCAGAGACGTCCGGTGCTGATCGACGCCCCGCATCGCTCGCACTGGAGGGCATCAGGATCACCCACCAACTCCAACCGGCCCTCCCGGAGGAAACGTCGGATGTGGTCCGCATCCACGCCGGTTGCTTGGCTCACCTCCATGAGGTTGGCCTCGGGATGATCCCGGAGGTAGTCCACCACCGCCTCGAAGGCCTCGGCGTCCTCCCGCTGGCACTGGGGGCAAAGGCTGCCCAACCGGCCGTCCGTCAGGCGCCCGCACCGCACGCAGTTCCTCAGCGCCATGAGCATCCCACCTCCGGTTACCGCTGCATCGGACTTACTGCCCCGCACGGTAGAGTTCCGATCACTCAGGGCGATCTCCTTCCGGTGGCGGCGTGACCGCCAGGGTGAGGACGTCCACCCTCCGGGCACCCGCCGCCAGTAGCGTCCGGGCGGCCTCCCGGCAGGTGGCGCCAGTGGTCAGCACGTCGTCCACCAGCAGAATCCGGCGCCCCCGTACACTCCTGGCATCGGACACCGCGAAGGCGCCCTGAAGGTTCCGCCTCCGGGAGCCCTCGTCCAACCCCACCTGGGGCGCCGTGGGCCGAGGCCGGGCCAGGAGCTCGGGCCGCAGGGGGCGGGCCAGCAGCCGGGCCACCCCCGCGGCCAGCAGCTCGCTTTGGTTGTAGCCCCGTTCCTGCAGGCGGCCCGGGTGGAGGGGCACCGGTACCACGGCCGAGGTGGTCGCGAAGAGAAGCTCCTCGCGAGCCAGGAGGCCCATGAGCGCGCCCAGTGGCAGCGAGAGCTCCGCCTCGCCCCGGTACTTCAGCCGGTGGACGGCGGCCCGCAGCCAGCCGCTGTAGAGCCCCACGGCCCGGGCCCGGGCGAAGGCGGGTGGGTCCCTGCGGCAACGGGGGCACTCCACCGGACCCCCGGCCACCCGCAGGAAGACCTCCCGGGTCCGGCGCAAGACCGGCGGCCATCGCCCCTTCTCGCCCCTGGTTCCGGGCGGGTCCCTCACCCTTTCAGGCTCGGTGGGTTGCCCGCACCGTTCGCAGAGGAAGCCGTGGAGCCGCGGGAGCTCGGCCAGGCACTCCGGGCAGAGGGGCTCGCTCCGCGCGGTGACCGGGCCGTCCCGGCAGATCAGGCAGAGGGGCGGCCGGGGGTAGACCCACGCGCCGAGCCGTCGTCCCCACTCGGCCGCCGCGGCCCGGGCTCGGGCCGCCACCGTGGGAGGGCCCGCGCGCCTGCCGCCGGGCGGGAGCCACCCCGGGGCGCTCACGGCGCCTCCCCCGGCGCGGCGGAACCCAGGAGACCCTCCCGGGCCGCCCTCCGGTTCATCCCGCGAACGGCGAGCAGGGCCCGCCAGACTTCCCGGGAGGGCCAGGCGCCCGCGAAGAGCACCCTCCCCGCAGGATCCTCCGGGCTCCGGCCGGACCGGCCCGCCATCTGCACCAGGGCGGCCGCATCGAAGACGGGGTGCTCGGGGAAGAGGACCATCACGTCCACCGCCGGGAGGGTGACCCCCCGCTCCAGCAGGGAGGTACTCACCAGGACCCCCACCCGCCCGCGGCGGAAGCGCTCCAGCGTCTCGTCCCTGGCGGGATGCCCAGCCCAGATCGTACCCACCGGCTCCCCCACCAGGCGGGCCAGCACGGGGGGCAGCGCCTGCGCGAGGGTCACCGTGGGCACGAAGATCAGGAGCCGCGCCCCCCGGGCCCGCGACGCCCGCAGCCAGACCGCCAGGCGCCGGGGCCAGGCCCCCGGGACCTGCCAGGCAAGGAGCCTGGGATCCCACAGGAGCCGGGGCTCGGGCAAGGCGTGGCCGTGGGGCCGCACGGGCAGGAAGAGGAGGCCCGTGCGCCCCCGGCCCCGGCCTCCACCCCGACCTCCGGCTTGCCGCCGGAGCCATGTCGGTGGGGTGGCGCTCACCCAGAGCCGCTTCGCCCCTGGCAGGGCTGCCCGCTCCACCGCCCTCCGGAGGATCTCGTGGTCCCGGAAGGGGAAGGCGTCCACCTCGTCGACGGCCACCAGGTGGAAGGCACGGTGGAACCGGAGGCACTGGTGGGTCGTGGCCACCACCAGGGGCGCTCCCGGATCCGGCCGGCTCTCCTCCGGCGCGCCCCCGTACCAGGCGCTCACGGGCAGCGGGGCGAAGGCGGATCGGATGCGGGGCTCCAGCTCCCGCACCACCTCCCGCCGGGGGGTGGCCACCAGCACCCGGCCCTGGGCCCGGAGGGTCGCGGCCGCCGCGGCCAGGAGCATCTCGGTCTTCCCCGCGCCGCAGGCCGCCCAGAGCAGCATGGACCCGGGGCCGGCAGGCTCCGTGGCCCAGCGTGCCAGGGCATCGGCCACCCGGCGCTGGGCCGGGGTGAGGCGAAAGGGAAGGCGGGGCCAGCTCGGAGAATCAGGCGCGCCCAGAGGGCACCCGCCGCCGGGAGCGGGCCAGGGGGTGGCAGGTCTCGCCGGGAAGCGGTAGAGCCGGTCGCAGCCGCGGGCCGGCCCCAGTGTCGCGCACTCCTCGCAGAAGGGACAGTCCGTTCGCCCGCAGCGGCCGCAGGGCAGGAGACGGATCGCGCTCCCGCCGCACCGGAGGCAGGTCCACCCGCGAGGACCGCGTTCGATCGCGGGGACCCGGTCGACCCACCCGGCCGCCACCGCCGCCGCCAGGGTCTCCAGGTCCGACGGCGCCCCGCCGGCACGGCGGGCCAGCTCGCTCTCCAGGAGCGCCTGGCCCTGCCAGCGGTCCAGCAGGCGCGCCCCCACGGGCGCGCCTCCATCCTGCTCGTACGACGACATGAAAAACGCCTCCTGCCCCTGGGGCACGAGGCTCACGCGCCATCCGGCCGGGAACGGATCACTCCCTGGTTTCGCCGGCCGCGGGCGCGGTCCTGCCGGCCTCCTCCACTTCCAGCTCCGCCACCCCGCCGCCGGCGTCGTACCGGACCCGGGCCAGGTGCAGGGGAGCGCCGGGTCCGGCCAGGAGGTAGGGGAGCAGGCGCCGGTCCACATCGGGCAGCGAGGCGCGTTCCAGCTCGGCCCGATCGAACCAGCGCAGGGCCCCCTCCCCACCGTCCCGCTCGGGGCCCGGCGCGGCCGTTCCCTGGAAGACGAAGAGCAGCCAGTTGTAGGCCGGGTGGGGACCGGTCTCGGAGGTGATCATCCGCAGCTCCAACCGCTCCAGCTCCAGGCCCGTCTCCTCCCGCACCTCCCGGCGGATGGCCTCCTCGGGGGACTCGCCCGGCTCCACCTTGCCGCCCGGGGCGGTCCAGAGGCCGGCGAAGGGCTCCTTGGTGCGGCGGATCATGAGGTACCTCCCCTCTCGCTCCACGTAGCAGAGGGCGCTGGGCCGCTGCCGCTCTGGATCCACCCAGAGCGCCTCCAGCGGCGCGGCCAGGTGCCGCTCGCGCCAGAGGGCCTCCAGGGCCGGGCGAAGCGCCTGCACTGGGCGGATCCTCGGCGATCCCTGCCCCAGGACGTCCACCAGGCGCCGTGCCATCCGGCTGTGGCGTGCGAGGAGGGCCCCGCTGCTGCGGCAGTACCGCTCCAGCGCGTCCACCTGCCCCACCAGCACCACCAGCCGCCGGGCCCGGGTGATGGCGGTGTAGAGGAGGTTCCGGCTCATGAGCGCCGGCATCACCGACACCACCGGCATGACCACCGCCGGGTACTCGCTGCCCTGGCTCTTGTGCACCGAGGTCGCGTAGGCGAGCTGCAGCTCGTCCAGCTCGCCGGGCCCGTAGAGTACCTCCTGGCTCTCCTCCCCCTCGTCGAAGACGACGGTCACCTGCTCCTGCTCCGGGTCCACGGCCGCCACCCTCCCCAACTCGCCGTTGAAGACCATCTTCTCGTAGTCGTTCCGCACCTGCATCACCCGGTCGCCCACCCGGAACCGCTCCGGCTCACCCTCGGGCGTGGTCCCTCCGGTCACCTCGGCCTTCCCCGGGTGGGCCGGGTTGAGGGCCTCCTGCAGCGAGCGGTTGAGGCCGTCGGCGCCGCTGGGACCCCGGCGGGTGGCGCAGAGCACCTGGATCTGGGCCGGGGTGAGGTCCGGGGCGAAGGAGGGGAGGCGGCGGCTCACCAGATCGGTGACAAGGGCGGGGATCGCCTCGGGCTCGGCCGGGATGAAGAAGAACTCGCCCCCCGGCCGGTTCCACACCGGGCGCCGGCCCGTCCGGATGCGGTGGGCGTTCTGGACGATGAGGCTCTGCTCGGCCTGGCGGAAGATCTGCCGGAGGCGGAAGCTCGGCACCACCCCGGACTCCAGCAGGTCCCGGAGCACCTGGCCGGGGCCCACGGAAGGGAGCTGATCCGCGTCACCGATGAGGATCAGGCGGGTGGGCGGCCGGACGGCGGCCAGGAGGCGGGCGAAGAGGGGCAGGTCCACCATCGAGAGCTCGTCCACCAGCACCACGTCCGCGTCCAGGGGGTTCCCGGCGTTTCGCACCCAGCGGGCACCCGCCCGCTCGCCTGCGCCGGGCACGTACGTGAACTCCAGGGTCCGATGGAGGGTGCGGGCAGGGAGGCCCGTCGCTTCCCGCAGTCGCCGGGAGGCCCGGCCCGTGGGCGAGGCGAGCAGGAGGCGGACCTGCCGCGCCTGGCACCAGGCGGCCACCGCCCGGGCGAGGGTGGTCTTGCCCGTTCCCGGCCCGCCGGTGATGATGAGCACAGGCTGGACCAGGGCCTGGACCAGGGCCTCCCGTTGCTCAGGCGCCAGCTCGAGCCTGCTGCTCCGCTCGGCCAGCGCCACCTCCTGGGAGAGCCGCGCGGGGTCCACCCGCTGGGCGCCGCGCCGGGGAGCTTCCGGGCCTGGCTCGCCGTCCTGCTCCCGCCCGGACGCCATCGCCGGCTCCCGCTCTCCCTCCGGGGACGGGCTCGACAGGAGCAGGCGCAGGCGCAGGCACACCTCGAGCTCCGCCTCGTACAGGTAAGGAAGGTAGACCGCGTCCACCTCGCCCGGCTCCTGCACCACCTCGTCCCGTTCCGCCGCGGCGGCGAGGGCTTCCTCGAACCGCTCGGGGGGGATGCCCTCCTGCACCACCTCCCGCTGCAGGTCCGGGCGGGGGAGGAAGGTGTGGCCGGCAAGGGTGGCCTCCTGCAGCCGGTGGCGGATCAGGGCTCTGGCCCGCTGGGGGCCGTCCACGGGGATCCCCAGGCTGCGGGCGATGCGGTCTGCGGTGAGGAAGCCCACGCCCCGCACGTCGTAGATGAGCCGGTAGGGGTCTTCCTGGATGCGGGCGACGGTGCGCTCCCCGTAGGTCTGGTGGATGCGGGCCGCGAGCGCGGGGCCCACGCCGTGACCCTGCAGGAACAGGAAGGCCTCCCGGGCGTCCTTCTGGTCCTTCAGGCCCCGGTGGATCCGGCGCGCCTTCTCGCGCCCCACCCCTTCCACCTCCGTGAGGCGCCGGGGGGCCTCCTCGATGACCTCCAGGGTGCGGGCGCCGAAGCGCTCCACCAGCCGGCGCGCCAGAACGGGCCCCACCCCGGGGATGGCGCCCGAGGCCAGGTACCGCTCGATGGCCTCCGCGCCCGTGGGCTCCACCACCTCCACCGCGTCGGCCTCGAACTGCTGGCCGTAACGGGGGTGCTGGGTCCAGCGACCGAAGAGGCGCACGGGCTGGCCGTCCTTCAGCTCCGGAAGGTTCCCCACCACGGCGACCCGGCCCCCGCCCTCCTGCTCCAGGCGCAGGACCGTGAAGCCGTTCTCGGGGTTGCGAAAGGTGACGCGTGCGACCCGACCGTCGATCCGGTCGGGCCGCTGGTCGCCGGATGGGTTCACCGCCGCCGCCCTCCTGCCCGCTGCCCTCCACCGGTTTCGACGCCTCGAAGCCCGCTCCTCCCGCTGCACGCCCAGGCCGGGCCCGCCCAGAGGGCGTGCGGGATCTCAGAGGGCCGTCGTGCCGGGCCCGCAGGGCACCAGGTCGTCGCGCAGGTGGGCGGCGCCCAGCCGCAGGGCGGTGACGGCGATGCGGGTGCGGTCGTCGGCGCCAAGCTTGCGGTAGATGCTGCTCACATGGTTCTTCACGGTGTGGGGGCTGATGTAGAGCGCGGCTGCGATCTCTCGGTTGTTCAAACCGTTGGCCAGGAGCTCGAGGATCTCGCGCTCCCGCCCGGACAGATCCTTGAGCCCCTGGGCGATCCGGTCCTGCTGAGGCCGTCGATCCACGTCAAATCCCGCCGTTTCGTCTCGGTAGCGTAAGAAGGGGCTTGGCTCCTTCGTTGCCCAGACTATGGCGGCACGTGGACGAGTGTGACAGGCCCATGAACCCCACGCACCCGCTCCGCGCTCTTCCCGGCCCACCCCGGCAGGAATCGTGCCCGGGAGGGACCGGGGACCCGCCGACGTGGGGTCGATCAGCGGGTCCCCATCCACTACGGTGCGCTCCGGCCGGCGCTGGGGTACGGAGTCCTTTCCGCCGACCTTGCTGCGCCCCGCTCCTTCCCGGACTGGATTGGGGATCGGGTTTTTGGTTGATGGGTCGGCTCACGAGGCTGGGGATTCCCTCGCGTGGGCTCAGAGCGTCAGCCGACCTGCTTGTCCTCATTCTAGGAAAAGGGAACCGGCGTGAACATCGGACCACGGTCTCATTTTCTCAGGGCGGGAAGGGGCTCCGATTGGGACCCTGGTCCCAGATCCGGCAGGTCCGAGGGGGCGACCAGCCCGTGGCGGAGCGCGTATACGGCCGCCTGGGTCCGGTCCTGCACCTGGAGCTTCTCCAGCAGGTGGGTGATGTGGTTCTTCACGGTCTTCTCGGTGATGACCAGCTCCTGGGCGATCTGGCGGTTGCTCTTGCCCTCCACGATCCCCTCGAGCACCTCGCGCTCCCGGGCCGAGAGCCGGCCGGCCGCTTCAGCCCCGGCGGCGGGGCGCGGGGAGCTGGTGCGGTGGTCCCCCAGGTGATCGAGGAAACGGGCCATCATCTTGGAGGGCAGGACGGCACCGCCGTCCCGGACCTCGCGGATGGCGTTCACCACCCGCTGGGGAGCCTCGTCCTTCAAGACATAGCCCCGCAC
The DNA here is from genome assembly GCF_001544015.1 of Limnochorda pilosa. Lineage (GTDB taxonomy): Bacteria > Bacillota > Limnochordia > Limnochordales > Limnochordaceae > Limnochorda > Limnochorda pilosa. Next base: position 3,148,297 of record NZ_AP014924.1, read on the forward strand.
GCCCATCCGCACCAGGGCCGCCAGGTACTCCTCGTCGTCGTGGATGGTGAGGGCCACCACTCGGGTCTCGGACCGCTCCCGGGCCAGGGCGCGGGCCACCTCCAGCCCCCCGCCGGGCATGTTGATGTCCAGCAGGAGCACGTCGGGCTTCTGGGCGCGCACCAGCTCCAGGGCCGTCCGGGCGTCCCCTGCCTCGCCCACCACGCGGATGTCCGGCTCCATGGCCAGCAGGGTCGTGACGGCCTGGCGGATGAGCGGGTGGTCGTCGGCGATCCCGACGCGGATCAGGTTCCCCCACCCCTTCCCACGGGAATCTGCACCCGGATGCGGGTGCCCCTGCCGGGGCGGCTCTCCACCTGGAAGCTCCCCTGTAACCATTCGACCCGTTCCCGCATGTGCATGAGCCCGTAGGTGCCCCCGCGCCGCTGGACCGCCTCCCAGTCGAAGCCGATGCCGTCGTCGGCCACCAGAAGGCTGACCCGGCCAGCCGTCAGCTCCAGGCGGACGACGATCCGCTGGGCCCGGGCGTGCCGGAGGGCGTTCTGCACCGCCTCCTGCACCAGCCGGAAGAGGGCCGCCTCTTTCTCGGGCTCCATCCGGGTCTCCTCGTCGTCGTAGTGGAAGTCGACCTCGGGGCCGCCGCTGCCGGTCTGGACCCCTTCGAGGAAGCGTCGGACCGCCGGCACGAGCCCCAGGTCGTCCAGGGCCATCGGGCGCAGGTTGCTGATGATGGTGCGGATCTCCCGCAGGCTCTCCTGGACGCCCTCCCGGATCCGCCCCAGCTCGGCGGAAAGGGTGGCCGCGACGCCGGGTTCGGTTCCGGGCGCTGGCTTTTCGGCCACGTCCTGGCCGGCTGCAGGCTGCCCGGTGCCGGCCGCCCCAGGGAGCGCTTGCGCCAGCCGCTGGCAGATCTCGGCCCGGAAGACCAGGTTGGCTATGGCCTGGGCCGGCCCGTCGTGGATCTCGCGGGCCAGCCTGCGGCGCTCCTCCTCCACGCTCGCGATCACCCGGCGGCCCATTTCCTGCCGGGCGCGCAGGTCCTGCAGCTGCTCGGACATGGCCTCCAGGTTCCCCTGGAGGAAGTCCAGGGCGACGCTCACCTGGGCCACCAGGGCGTCGGCCCGCTCGGCCAGCTGGCGCACCATGCGCACGGTGCGCTCCTGCTCGTCCCGCTGCAGGCGGAGGAGGCGCTCCCGCTCCTGCTGGGTGGCCAGCTCGAGCTGGGCCTCCTGGGCGTCGTGGTACGCGCGGCGGATCTCTTCCTCACTGAAGCGGCTGAAGTCGCGGTTCACCAGCATCAGGCGGTGGCGCGACCGGTACGCCTCCCGCGACGCCCGGTCCACCTGGTCCGCCACCCGCAGGAGCTGGTGCTGGAGCTGGTCGAGGCGCCGCTGGAGCTCCGCCTCCTCACCGTGCGCGGCCTCAGCCATCGCGTGCATCTCTTCGCGCCCGTCCCGGACCTGGGCGATGACATGATCCAGGAGCTCTTCCAGGCGCTGCGAGCTCAGCTCGGTCTTCACCGGGGGCGCGCCTCCCGATCAGGGTCGGGCCGATTCCAGGGCCTGCCCACAGGCGCACCCGCGCTCGCGGGGGATGCGGGCGACGAGACGCTGGAGAAGCTCCCGCAACCGATCGTTGTTCTCCTGGAAGACCCGCATGACCTCCTGGTGGCTCACCGGTCGGACCTCGGGATGGCCCTCCAGCCCCACGTCGTAGTCGGTGATCAGGGCCAGGTTCAGGTAGCACATGCCCAGCTCCCGGGCCAGGATCACCTCGGGGTACTGGGTCATGTTGATCACCTCCCAGCCCTGCGCCTGGAACTCCTTGCTCTCGGCCCGGGTGGAGAAGCGGGGCCCCTGCACGACCACCACCGTGCCGCCGTCGTGGGCGCGGAAACCGACCTGGCCGGCCGCCTCCAGGGCCAGGGGGCGAAGCTCGGGGCAGTACGGGTCCGCGGCGGAGATGTGGGTGACGATGGGGCCCTCGTAGAAGGTGTCCTCCCGGCCCCAGGTGCGGTTGACGAACTGGTCGCTCACCACCAGGTCCCCGGGGCGCACGTGGGGCTGGAGGCTGCCGGCCGCGCAGGGCCCGATCACCCGGGTGACCCCCAGCTCCTTCATGGCCCACAGGTTCGCCCGGTAGTTGATGCGGTGGGGCGGCAGCCGGTGGTCCCGGCCGTGCCGGGGCAGGAAGGCGACCCGCCGGCCCTCGACCTCGGCCAGGGAAACCTTGTCGCTCGGGGCCCCGTAGGGCGTCTCCACCCAGACCTCCTCCACGTTTTCCAGAAAGCGGTAGAAGCCTGATCCCCCAAAGATGCCGATCTCTGCCTGTGGCATGTCCCTCGTCTCCTTTCGCCGCCCTCCCGCCGCCGTCGACCCGGCCGCCGCCAGCCTCAGGAGATGCTCCGGGCCGCCTGCAGCCGGGCGAACTCCGACGCGACGCGGGCGGCCAGGCGCGCGTTCTCCTCGGCCAGGGCCACCCCCGTGCGCAGGGTGGCGCCTTCGGTCTTCTCGTGCAGCACCTGGAGGAGGAAGGGCGTGACGGCCTTGCCGCGGATGCCCCGCTCCTCCAGCTCGTAAAGGGCTTCGTCCACCGCGTCCTCGACCAGGTCCGGGTCCAGCTCCAGCGCCTCGGGAACGGGGTTGGCCACCACGAGCCCTCCGGTGAACCCCAGGGCCCACTTGACACTCATGACCCGGGCAGCCTCCAGGGGCGACTCCACCCGGTAGTCCACGGGGCAGCCGCTATCCCGGTAGTAGAACGCGGGGAAGACGTCGGTCTGGTACCCGAGCACGGGGACGCCCCGGGTCTCCAGGTACTCCAGCGTCCAGTCGGTGTCGAGGACGGTCTTCACGCCGGAGCAGACCACGCAGACGGGGGTTCGGGCGATCTCGGTCAGGTCCGTGGAGACGTCCAGGGTCTCCATCACGTCCCGGTGGACGCCGCCGATGGCGCCCGTCGCGAAGACCGAGATCCCGACCCGCCCGGCTACGGCGATGGCGGCCGCCGCGGTGGTGGCCCCGTGCCATCGCTTGGTGATGAGCACCGGAAGGTCGTGCTGGCTGGCCTTGTAGACGTCGGGGTCGCTTGCGATCAGCTCCAGGTCGCTCTCGGAGAGGCCCACCTTCACCTGGCCGCCCACCACGGCCACCGTCGCCGGGACGGCCCCTCCCTCCCGGACGGCCTCCTCCAGGGCCAGGGCGGTCTTGAGGTTCGTGGGGTAGGGCATGCCGTGGGCCACCAGGGTCGACTCCAGGGCGACCACCGCCTTGCCCTCCCGCAGGGCCGCGCGCACCTCAGGCGCCACCCGGATCAGCTCCCGCACGTCCATCACGCTCCTTCCCGGCCCCGATCCCTCACGCTGCGGACCGCTGAAGCCGCTTCACGAGCCACCGGACCGTGACCTCCAGCACCTCCCGCTCCCAGTCGGGCCGCTCGAAGGTGTGCCCAGCCCCGGGCACGAGCACCACGTCCACGCCGCCCCGGACCTGTCCCCACCGCCGGGCCTGGCCCGGGGGCACGACCCCGTCGCCCTCGCCGTGCACCACCAGGGCCGGCCCGCGATGGCGAGCGAAGCCGGCGAGCGGCTCCAGGTGGAGGAGGTCCTGGTAGAACGCGGGTCCCACCTCTTCCGCACCCCACACCACAGGATCCCCGCCTTCCAGCCGCGCCCGCGCCTCGGGGGTCACCGCGGGCAGGAAGAGCTCCTGAAGGTCCGCCACCGCAGACCAGAGCACCAGCGCGGCCGGAGGGGGCAGGTCCGACCCCTCCGTCTCGCCCGCCAGGAGGGCGGCCACCGCCCCGCCCAAGCTGAGCCCCAGGACCGCCAGGCGGGTGCGGTCCACCGAGGGGTGCCCGGCCAGGTGGGCGTAGGCGGTGCGGGCGTCGGAGAGCTCCGAGGAGATGCTCCGCTCCGCGGCCTCCCCGTCCGACTCGCCCGCGCCCCGGAAGTCGATGCGGAGCGCCGCAAGGTCGTGATCGGCCAGGGACCGGGCCAGCTTGACGAAGAGCCGGTGCGCCTCGATCCGGTGGCCGCCCAGGCCGTGCAGGCAGAGGACCGCCGGGTGCGGGCCCGGTCCTTCGGGCAGGTGGAGGACGCCCCGGATCGTCTCCCCGTAGTTGCTCAGCTCGACGTACGTCTCGGTCGCCAGGTCGGGCTCACCTCCCGCCCGGCAGCCCGGGCTCGCCTGAAGATGCCTCCAGCAGACGCCAGAGCTCCTCGGGCTCGAAGAGGAAGAAGGGACAGCCCCGCTCGGCCAGCACCGCCTCCGCCCCCCGGGCGGCCGCCAGCTCCCGGGCCAGGTGACCGGCCAGCGGGCGGAGCCGCTCCGCCAGTTCCCCGTTCACCTCTCGAATCGCTTGGCCCAGAGCCTTCCGGTCACCCCCGGACTGGATCCGGCGCACCAGCTCCTCCTTGCGGGCGGCCAGGGCGGTGAGCTCGGGATCGGGCCGCATGCCCGCGCGGGCCGCCTCCTCACCCAAGGGGCCTGCCAGGTCCGCCACCACCCGCTGGGGGTTGTGCTCCACGCCGCGGAGCAGGTCCTCCAGGCGTTCCCTCCGGGCGGCCAGCTCGGCCAGCGGGTGCCCCCGGAAGGCCCCTTCCAGCCGAAGGGTAGCTGAGCAGACGGCATAACGGGGCACCTCGCGCCCGAAGGCCTCCGGCCAGCGGGCGGCCAAGAGGAAGTCCCCGATGGTCTCGTAGCGCGCCCCGCCGGTGCCGTGGATGAAGAGGTCGCCCAGGAAGAGGCGGGCGAAGAGGGTGAGCGGGATCGCCTTGGGGCGCAGGGCCACGCCCGCCTGAGCCAGCGCCCGGGCGGCCCCCAGCGGGTCCCCGGTCGGGAGCTCCGCCAGCGTCCGGACCCCCTCGGGCCCGGTGCTACGCAGGATGATGCGACCGCCGTGGGCCTCGCCGGCCGCCCCGTGGGGCCGATCCCCCAGGGCACAGGCCAGGACCGGACGGCGCCCGGCGGATCCCTGCGGCCCGCCGGGCACACCAGCCTCCACGTCGCCCCCCTCCGGGGGCGGGAGGCTCCAGAAGGGGATCTCGACCCCTTCGGGCGTCTCCTCCAGGTCCGGGAAGGGGTTCGCCGGGTAGCGAAGGCGGTGGAGGATCCGGTACTGGCGGAGCGCCTCATTGTACGCCTCACGCCAGAACCTTGCGTTCTCCGCCCACTCGACCACCCACAGGCGGAAGGCGAGGGTCCCGCTCAGGGCGGAGACGGGTAGCTCCCGGTACCCGGTGGGCCCGGGGAGCGAGGCGCCCTCCTCCCAGCCGCGCCGCACCCGTGAGAAGAAGGCGGCCACGCTCTCGCGGGGTTCGGGCGTCACCGCCGCGAGGCGGTCCAGCCGGGCCGCGGCCTGGGGAGCCAGCGGGGCCAGGAGGGCGCGCACCTGCTCCAGGAAGGCCCGCCACGCCCCCGCGTCCGGCGCCGCGCGCCGCTCCAGGGGAAGCTCGTCGGGCCCGAGGCCCGCAGGCTGGAGCCGGTGCAGCTCGGGAACGCCCGGCCGGGCGGGGCCTTCGCCGGGCTCGGCGGCCGGATCGGAGGAAAGGGCCGGCACGGGCACCGACAGATCTGCGACGTCCGAGTCGACCACCAGGTTGAGCAGGCGGCCGCCCCCGGCGTCCGCGGCGCTGGCCCCTGCGAAGAGCTTCACCCACACCCCGGGATGGTAAAGGATGGGCTGGTGCCCGGTCACCAGGACCGGAGGGTCTCCCGCCGCCAGGGGAACGGGCGCGGCGGACCCTTCCTCCCGCAGGCTCCGGCGGATCCGGTCCAGGGGCAAGCCGGCCACCTCCACCCCGCCCTCGAGCAGGAGCCGGCGGTTCCGCTCGGCCGTCGCGATCCAGCGGGAGATGGGTGGGTCGGCCAGAAGGCCGGGCGCTTGGGGCGGCTCATCGAAGCGGGCCGCGAGCCGGAGGCCCTGCGGGAGCTGGAGCTCCTCGCCCGCGGCCCCTCCCTTCCGCGCCCAGAGGGCATCTTGCCGGCAGGCGCTCACCGGCACGCCGCCTCCCCGCGGTCGGGCTCGGGCGGCGGCGGGCAGCAGCCCGAGGCACCCGCCCGGCGGATCGATCGCTCCCACACCTTCAGATAGTAGGCCCGCCGGACCTCCGGGTCGTCCAGGGGGCCGGGAAACCGGCGCTCGAAGGTGTGTGAGTAGACGGGCGGCACAGGCTCCTCCAGCACCTCGAGCCCCTTCCGCCAGGCCTCGGCCCAGAACTCCAGGGGAAAGGCGTAGCCGTCCTCGGTCAGGTGGAGGCCGCGCAGCGCTTCGACCCGGTACGCCTTGAACCCGCAGAAGGCATCGGTGATGCCGAAGCCCGTCACGGCGTTCACCCGCTGGGTGATCTCGCGGTTGATGGCCAGCCGCTCGGGCGGGATGGTGCCCCGGCTGCCGGCCGGCAGCGGCTCCAGGTAGCGGGAGCCGGAGAGCACGTCCACGCCCGCCGCCCGGATCCGCTGCAGGAAACGGGGGATCCAGGCCGGCTCGTGCTGGGTGTCGGCGTCCAGGGTCACCAGGAAGCGGTCGCCGCGCTCCAGGGCGACCCTGAAGCCGTCCCGCAGGGCCCGCCCGTAGCCCAGGTTCTTCGGGTGGCGCAGGCACTCGACCCGGGGGCTCGAGAGCGCCTCCACGACCTCCGCCGAGCCGTCGGTGGAGCCATCGTCCACCACCAGCACCCGCGCCCGGGTGAGCCCCAGGGTGGCCTCGATCACCTGCCGGAGCGTACGGCTTTCGTTGTAGACCGGGATGACCACCAGGTCCCTCGTCACACGCACCCTCCTCGTGGTAGGCTCACGGTAGGGCCAGCACCGCGCCGCTCCGGGGGGCGAGCCTCCCCTGCAGCCGGCCTCCCTCCACCCGGAAGGGGTCGCCTCCCAGCAGGTCGGGCGCTCCGGCGGCCTCGGACCGGGCCCATCCTTCGGGCAGCGGCACGTCCAGCTCCAGCTCCTCGAAGCCGTTGTTCAAGGCGACGGCCAGGCGCTCATCCTCGTAGCGGCGCCCGAAGAGGTACCCTCCCGCCGGCGCGTCCACCCAGAAGGTCGCCACCTCGCCCCGGCGGAGGGCAGGATGCTCGCGCCGAAGCCCGATCGCCCTCCGGTACGCCTGGTGGAGCTCCCGCTCCCAGCGGTCGGGGTCCCAGACCATGGGGCGCCGGCTCTCCGGGTCCTCGCCACCGCGCAAGCCCACCTCGTCCCCATAATACACCAGGGGGACGCCTGGGTACGTCATCTGGAAGAGGACGGCCAACCGCTGGCTCTCGCTGTCGCCCCCGGCCAGCTCCCGGAAGCGGGCGGTGTCGTGGCTGTCCAGGAGGGTCACCAGGGCGTCGTGGACGGGACCCGGCAGCGAGAGCCTCCCCCTGGCGAGCTGGGCATCGAAGCGGGCGGCGCCCACCCGTCGGAGCGCGAAGAAGTCCAGGCAGGCCCGCCGGAAGGGATAGTGGGTCACCGAGTCGAGCTCGTCGCCCCGGAGCCAGGGAAGCGGGTCGTGCCAGATCTCCCCCAGCAGGACCGCGTCGGGCCGCTCCTCCCGGACCCCCCTCCGAAAGACCTTCCAGAAGCCGTGGCTCACCTCGTTGGCCACGTCCAGCCGCCAGCCGTCGATGCCCGCCTCCCGTATCCAGTGGCGCCCCACGTCCACGAAGTAGCGCTGCACCTCCGGGTTGCTGGTGCGCAGCTTGGGCATCCGGGCCACCGACGCCCACGTCTCGTAGGTGGGCTCCGGGTACATCTGGAGCGGGAAGCGGCGGACGATGAACCAGTCGCGGTAGCGGGAGGCCTCGCCCTTCTCCAGCACGTCCTGGAAGGCGAAGAACTCGGGGCCGCAGTGGTTGAAGACGCCGTCCAGGATCACCCGCATGCCCCGGCGGTGCGCGGCCTCCACCAGCTCCTTCAGGTCGTCCAGGCTCCCCAGGTGGGGGTCCACCTGGTAGTAGTCGGTGGTCTCGTACCCATGATACGCGCTGGAAAGGAAGATGGGGGTGAGGTAGAGCAGGTTCGCCCCCAGGTCCTCCACGTGGTCCAGGTGCTCGCGGATCCCCCGCAGGGTGCCCGGGTAACGGCCCGTGTGGGTGGGAGGATCCTCCCAGCCGAGGACCTCACCCGGGGTGCTCCGGGGAGGCTCGGGGGGCCCGGCGAACCGATCCGGGACGATCTGGTAGATCACCCCGTCGCGCCACCACTCCGGCGCTTCGATGCGGTCCTCGTCGAAAACATAGGGCACCTCGAAAGCGCCCTGGTCCGGCGGGTCGTCGAAGAAGCCGTGCTCGCCGTACCAGAGGGTCCCCGCCGGGTGATCCAGGACGAACCAGTAGCGGTAGCGGGGCGGGTCCACCCGGAGCTCCGCCTGGTAGTAGTCGAAGAGCTCGTCGCGGCCCACCCGCCGCATGGGGCGCGCCCGGTCGGTGCTGGGCGGCTGGTAGCGGTCGCGGTAGACCACCCGCACCCGCTCCGCGTCGCCCCGCCCCGTCCTCAGCCGGACCACCAGGGACCGGCCGGGCCCCGGGTAGGCGTACGGAAGCTCGGGGCGATGAAGCACCGCGTCTCGGTGCAGGGGAGTCACCTCCTACGGTGGCGCCGGGTCTGGGGTCGCGCTAGGTGCCCGCCTGCCAGCTGTGCAGGTACGCCTCCTGCTCGGGCGTCAGCCGCCCGATCCGGACCCCCAGGGTGGCCAGCTTCCGCTCGGCCACCGCCCGGTCGATCTCCTCCGGGACGGGGTGGACGCCCGGAGCGAGGCGCGCCTCCCGCGAGGCGAGCCAGGCCACCGAGAGGGCCTGGTCGGCGAAGCTCAGGTCCATCACCTGCGCGGGGTGGCCCTCGGCCGCGCCCAGGTTGACCAGCCGTCCCTGGGCCACGACCCGTATCCGGCGGCCGTCGGGCAGGCGGTACTCCTCCACGTTGGGCCGGACCTCCCGTGCCGGGTGCCCGCTGGGCGCGGCCAGCTCGCGCAGCGCCTCAAGGTCGATCTCCACGTCGAAGTGCCCCGCGTTGGCCAGGATCGCGCCGTCCTTCATGCGGAGGAAGTGGGGCCGGTCGATGACGTGAAGGTCGCCGGTGGCGGTGATGAAGAGGTCGCCCTCGGCCGCCGCCTCCTCCATGGGCATCACCCGGTGACCGTCCATCCAGGCCTCCAGCGCCCGGAAGGGGTCGACCTCCACCACGATCACGCGGGCCCCCATGCCCTCCGCCCGGGTGGCGATGCCGCGCCCGCACCAGCCGTAGCCCACGACCACCACGGTGCTGCCCGCCACCAGGAGGTTGGTCGCCCGCAAGACGCCGTCCATGGCCGACTGGCCGGTGCCGTAGCGGTTGTCGAAGAGGTGCTTGGTGAGGGCGTCGTTGACGGCCACCACGGGGTAGCGCAACGCCCCGTCGGCCGCCATGGCCCGCAGGCGCACCACGCCCGTGGTGGTCTCCTCGGTGCCGCCCCAGACGGCCGCGGCCTGCTCGGGCCGCTCCCGGTGGAGCACGCTCACCAGGTCGGCGCCGTCGTCCATGGTCACCTGGGGATCCACGTCCAGAACCTGGCGGATGTGGCGGTAGTACTGGTCCTCCGGCTCGCCCCGCACCGCGAAGGTGGGCACCCCGTACTCGTGGATCAGGGCGGCGGCCACGTCGTCCTGGGTGCTGAGGGGGTTGGAGGCGCAGAGGCGCACCTGGGCGCCCCCAGCCTGGAGCGTGCGCATGAGGTTGGCCGTCTCGGTCGTCACGTGGAGGCACGCGGCCACCCGCAACCCTTCCAGAGGCCGGCTTCGGGTCCATTCCTCCCGGATCTCCCGGAGGACGGGCATCATCCCGTCCGCCCACTCGATCCGCTGGCGGCCGGCCTGGGCCAGGCCCGCGTCCTTGCACTCACCGTCCATGGTCCGAAACCTCCTGGCGCGTTGGCGAAGATGGACCTCCGGGGTCCTTCAGCGTGTCCCGCCCCCCGGGACCCTCTGGGGAAGGCGGGCCGCCTCCAGGATCCGGGGGACCAGATCCAGCCGTTCCCAGGGAAGGTCCAGGTCCGGGCGGCCGAAGTGCCCGTAGGCGGCCACCTGGCGGTAGATGGGCCGGCGCAGCCCGAGCTGCTCGATGATGGCCGCCGGGCGGAAGTCGAAGACCTCGGCGGCGATGCGGGCCAGCTCGCCGTCGAGCAGCCGGCCCGTCCCGAAGCTCTCCGCGCCCACCGCCAGAGGCCTGGCCACGCCGATGGCGTAAGAGACCCAGAGCTCGAGCCTTCGGGCGAGGCCTGCGGCCACCATGTTCTTGGCCACGTAGCGGGCGGCGTAGGAGGCCGAACGGTCCACCTTGGTGGGGTCCTTCCCCGAGAAGGCGCCGCCGCCGTGGCGGGCCGCCCCCCCGTAGGTGTCCACGATGATCTTCCGGCCCGTGAGCCCGGTATCGCCCTGGGGGCCGCCCACCACGAAGCGGCCGGTGGGGTTGACCAGGATCCGGGTCCGCCCGTCCAGCAGGCCCTCGGGAACGGCTGCGCGTACCACGTGCTCCTCCAGGTCCCGGGCCAGGCGCTCCTGGCTCACCTCGGGGTTGTGCTGGGCCGAGATGAGCACCGACGCCACCCGCAGGGGGCGGTCGCCTTCGTACTCCACGGTCACCTGGGTCTTGCCGTCGGGGCGCAGGTAGGGGAGGAGCTCTTCCTTCCGCACCTGGGCCAGCCGCCGGGCCAGTCCGTGCGCGAGGGCGATGGGCATGGGCATCAGCTCAGCGGTCTCGTCGCAGGCGTACCCGAACATCATCCCCTGGTCGCCAGCGCCGATGCCGTCCAGGGGGTCGCCGTCGCCGCTCTGGCGCGCCTCCAGCGACCGCCCCACGCCCACCGCGATGTCGGGCGACTGCTCGTGGATCGAGTTCAGCACCGCGCAGGTCTCCGCGTCGAAGCCGTACTTGGCCCGGTCGTAGCCGATGGACCGGACCGTCTCCCGGGCGATGGTGGGGATGTCCGCGTAGCAGGAGGTGGAGATCTCGCCCATCACCAGCAGGAGGCCGGTGGTGACGGTGACCTCGCAGGCCACGTGCGCCTGAGGGTCCTGGGCCAGGATGGCGTCCAGGACGGCATCGGCCACCTGGTCGCACACCTTGTCGGGGTGGCCCTCGGTGACCGACTCGGAGGTGAACAAACGACGCTCGGTCTCGCCCATCCGCTTGCCTCCTTGGGTTGCGCCGTGCTCGCTCGGGGGCGAAAAAGACCCTCCGTTCCGGGGCGCGGAAGGAGGCAAGGATCGCCCTCATCTTCCAGGCCGCGCCGCGGCCTGCGGGAGTTGGCACCGGACCGCCGGGGGCGGCTGGTTGCCGGGTTTCATCGGGCCCGTCCCTCCACCACTCTCGATAAGAGCATCACGGCCGTGTTCCAATGGTTGTCTTCATCCTAGCACGCCCCCCGGGGACCGTCAACGCGGCGCTCACGCCCGCAGCCACTCGGCGGCCTGCTCGGGCGCGACCACGTTGACGTCCACCCCGGCGCCCCACTCGAAGCCGGCCGGCACGGTGACGCGAGGACGGAACTCCACGTGCCAGTGGTAGCCGGCCTCCAGCTCCTGGCCCTCGAGAAAGCCCCGTCCGCGCCGGGGGGCGGTGTGGAGGACCCAGTTGTGGGCCACGGGGCCCAGCAGGCCCTCCACCCGGCCCGTGAGCCAGCCGATCCACCGGGCCAGGGCGTCGCGCTCGTCGGGGGCGGTGGCCTCGAACCGGGCCCGGTGGAGCCGGGGCACCAGCCACACCTCGTAGGGAGAGCCCGAGGCGAAGGGCGCGAGGAGGACCATCGCGTCGTCGGCGGCCACCACCCGAGCCCCTTCCTGCAGCTCCTCCTCCACGATCCGGCAGAGCAGGCAGCCCCCGCCCGTCCGCAGGTGCTCCCCGGACCGGACCAGCTCCCGCCGGACCCGGGGCGGCACCCAGGGCAGCCCGATCAGCTGCAGGTGGGGATGCTCCAGGGAGGCTCCGGCCTCGCGCCCCCAGTTCTTGAAGAGGACCACCTGCTCCAGCCGCCGGTCCTGGTAGTGGACCGCGAGCCGCTGGCGGACCACGGCCAGCACCAGCCGCCGCGCCTCCAGGGAGAGCTGGTGGAAAGCGGACCCGTGATCGGGGCTGTCCACGATCACCTCGTGCACCCCGAAGGCGGGAACCCGTGCCCGACCGCCCCACGCCAGGGTCTCGGGACCCATCTCGGAGCGGACCATGGGGTACCGGTTGGGAACCACCCGCACCTGCCACGCAGCCTCGCCCGCCGGCTCCCGGGACGGCTTGCGCGAGGCGTCCAGGCGGGCGAGGTCATCCGCGCCAGCCCGGAAGACCTCGGGGGGCGTCTCCCCTTCGTGCCCCGGGCAGAAGGGGCAGTTGCCGCGCCGCGGGGGATCGGGCCGCTGGCGCGGTGCATCGTGAGGGCGCTGGCTACGCTCGGACGCGATGAGCACCCAGCGCCCCGTCCACGGGTCTTCCCTCAACTCGGGCACGCGGCTCCCTCCCGAAGGGCTCGTTCAGTATCCCTGCCCCTTGTCGACCAGCTTCTCCAGAGGCTCTCCCCGCCCGAAGCGCTCCAGGTTCCGGAAGAAGAGGGCCACCACCCGCTCCCAGAAGTGGGGCGTCTGGCCGGCGATGTGGGGCGTGAGCAGCAGGTTCGGCAGCGCCCAGAGGGGGCTCTCGGCGGGGAGCGGCTCCTTCTCGAAGACGTCCAGGGCGGCGCCCCCGATCCACTTCTCCCGCAGGGCGCGGTAGACCGCCTCCTCGTCCACCAGGGGACCCCGGGCCACGTTGATCAGGAAGCGTTGCGGGCCCATGCGCATCAGCTCCCGGCGCCCGATGAGCTTCTCGGTGTCGGGCAGGGCGGGTGCCGCCAGCACCACGAAGATGGAGGCGTCGATCAGGTCCTCCAGGTGGCCGGGCCCCCACATGCGGTCCACCAGGTCCGGAGCGGTGTTCGCCCCCTTTCGGCGTCGCATGGCGAAGACCTTCATCCCCAGCGCCTTGCATCGCGAGGCCAGCTCCCGGCCGATCTCGCCGAAGCCCACCAGGCCCACCGAGAGATCGGCCAGCTCCATGGGCATACGCAGCTCGCGCACGTTCTCCCAGCGCCGGGCGCGCTGGCCGGCCACCGCCAGGTCGAAGCCCCGGGCGAAGTGGAGGATCGCCCCCAGCGCGTGCTCGGCCACTGCGGCGGCCATGCACCCGCGGCTGTTGGTGAGCAGGCAGTCGCTCGCGGCCAGGTCCGGGGTGAGGACCCGATCGATCCCCGCCAGGGGCACGTGCACCCAGCGCAGGTGCTTGGCCTGCCGGAAGTCCTCTGCGTCCAGGCGCGCCCCGAAGTAGACGTCCGGCTCGGCGATGCGGGCCCGGACCTCGTCGTAGCGGCGGACCAGGTCGATGCGGACGCCGAGTTCGGCCTGGCGCTGCCGGAAGACTTCCTCAGGAAAGTCGCGGTACATGGGCACCGACGCGGGCGCGTAGACCAGGACGGACAGCTTCCCTTGCGGCACGGTGCTTCCTCCCCCCAACACGGGCGTGGGACATGGTATACTCGGGGTTGGACGGCCATCGTCACCGAGCGGCCCCGCTTCCCAGATTCCCCGCGGGCGCCCGAGAACCTTGCGGTCGCGTGCGGTGCGCCCAGAATCAAAGAGCAAGGAGGTGGATCGTCGTGAGCGCGCCCTTCCACCTGGATGAGCGTACCCTCACCGTGGACGGTGAACCCCACACCTACTCGGTGCTCTCCCACCCGGGGTCCGTGGCCGTCTTCGCCGTGCAGGAGGGGCGGATCTGCCTGATCCGCCAGTTCCGCCCGGCCGCGGACGAGCCGCTGTGGGAGATCCCCGCCGGCACCCGGGAAGAGGGGGAACGGCCCGAGGATTGCGCCCGGCGGGAGCTGGAGGAGGAGGCCGGGGTGGTCGCCAAGGAGCTCGAGCGCCTGGGCGAGTTCTTCCTGGCTCCCGGCTACAGCACCGAACTGATGCACGTCTTCCTGGCCTTCAACCTCGCGGCCGGCCACGTGCACCGGGACCCGGGCGAGGTGATCGACCGGGTGGAGTGGGTCCCGCTGGACACCTTCCGCAGCATGATCCGGCGGGGCGAGGTGCGCGACGCCAAGACCCTGGCCGCCTTCGCGCTCTTCGAGCGCCGCCCCCAGAGCCCGCCGGCCTGACCACCGGCGCCGGCCCTTCTCTTGGGTCTGAGCGCCCGCGGCTCTGCCCCGGCGGTCCCCCTCCCGTGCGGCCTTCCCTGGCGAGCCGTGCTTGCCCCGGCCTCCCATGGCTGGTAAAATGGGCGCTGGGATCGGGTCGAGGGGAGCGACGCATCTTGCCCGCAGTCTATCCAGCACCGGACGGCCCTCCATCTCCGAGGCGCTCCCGATGCCCCTCGCTCGCGCTCACCCTTTCCATCAGGTTGGGGATCCTGGTTCTTTCCGCCCTTCTCCCCCTCCCGCCGGTCCACGCCAACCCCGTCACGGCCCGGGCCCTGGGCATGGGCAACGCCTTCACGGCCGTGGCCGAGGGCTTCCACGCCCTCTACTGGAACCCCGCCGGCCTGGCCGTCAACGGCTACGAGCTCTCCGCCGGCCTGGGCGGGCTGGCCCTGCCCCGCATCGGCGAGGTGATCGACACCTTCGAGGCAGGCAATCCCCAGGCCCTGACCGCGAGCCTGGAGACCTTCGCCGGCATCCGCCTGGGTCAGGCGGCCATCGGGGCCGCCCTCGAAGCGGAGACCGGTCAGGGTGACCCAGACCTGCAGGTGCTCGACTGGTATGGCATCGGGGTCGGTTTTCCCCTCACCCCGCCCGAGGGGTGGTCCTTCCTCTCGGTGGGCATGACCCTGCGCCACCTCGCCCAGCGAACGGCGCGATCCGTCGCTTCGAGCATCGAGCTCTCGCCCGCAAGACAGGCAGAGCGGTTGGACCTGGGGGTCCTGGCCGAGCCCCAGCAGGGCCTGCGCGTCGGCCTCACCCTGCGCGACGTCTGGACCAGCGACGTGGCGCCGGACGCCCTCGAGCCCTCCGAGAGCCGGGTGGGGATCGCCTACCAGCCCCAGGGCTGGAGCGCGGGGCTTCGTGCGGACCTCTCCACGGAAGGAACCCTCAGCTATGGAGTCGAATGGCCTGTAGACGCACGGGAACTCCTGAAGCTCCGGCTGGGCCAGCAGCTGGTCCCGGGCATGGAGGTCATGACCACGGCCGGGGCCGGGTTGCATTTGGGCCCCTTGCGCCTCGACGTGGCCGCGGGGCTCACCCGCCTGGATCCCGAGGCAACCCGGGTCCGCGCCGACCTCTCCGTCCAGTTCTAGCCTGCCCCCGGGCTCCAGGACCGTCGAGAGGAGCGAACCTTCGAGGTGGAACTGGCCCGCAGGATCGACCGGATCGAACCCTCCCCCACCCTGGCCATGAGCGCCCGGGCCCGCGCCCTCACGCAGCAGGGCGTGGACGTGGTCGACCTCGGCGTGGGCGAGCCCGACTTCGACACGCCCGAGCCGATCAAGGAGGCCGCCGTCCGCGCCCTCCGCGACGGCCGGACCAAGTACACGGCCTCGGCCGGGATCCCCGAGCTGCGAGAGGCCATTGCGCAGAAGCTCCGGCGGGAGAACGGCCTGCCCTACGCCCGGGAGGACGTGCTGGTGACGGTGGGGGCCAAGCACGCCGTCTACCTGGCCCTGCAGGCCCTCTGCAACCCGGGCGACCGGGTGCTCCTTCCCGCCCCCTACTGGGTGAGCTACGCGGAGCAGGTGCGCCTGGTGGACGCCGAGCCCGTCTTCCTGCCCACCCGGGAGGAGGACGGTTTCAAGCTCACCCCGGAGACCCTGGCGGCCCACGTCGCCGGCGCCAGGGCGCTGATCCTGAACTCGCCCAACAACCCGACGGGCGCGGTCTACACGCCCCAGGAGCTCGGAGCCCTGGGCGAGGTGCTGGATCGGGAGCCGGGCTGCTGGCTCCTCTCCGACGAGATCTACGAACCCTTCGTCTACGACGGCGCCCGCCACGCAAGCCTCCTCGCGCTCCGTCCCGAGCTGCGGGAGCGCGCGGTCCTCATCCACGGTTTCTCCAAGACGTACGCCATGACCGGCTGGCGGCTGGGCTACGCGGCGGGGCCCCGGCCCCTGGTGGCGGCCATGGTCAACCTCCAGAGCCACTCCACCTCCAACGCCACCTCCTTCGCCCAGGTTGCCGCCGTGGAGGCGCTCCAGGGCTCGCAGAGGCCGGTGGAGGAGATGGTGCGGGTCTTCCAACAGCGGCGGGACCTGCTCCTGTCGGGCCTGGCGCGGCTCCCCGGGCTCCGCTGCACCCGCCCCGCGGGAGCTTTCTACCTCTTTCCCAACGTGTCGGGGGTCTTCGGCCGGTCTTACCGGGGTGAGGTCGTGCACGGCAGCCAGGACCTGGCCGAGCGATTGCTGGACGGCGTGGCCACCGCCACCGTGCCTGGGACCGCCTTCGGCACCGAGGGCTACCTGCGGCTCTCGTACGCAGCCTCCACCGAGCGCCTGGAGGAGGGCCTTCATCGGCTGAACGCCTTCTGGGAGGAGACTGAACCATGAACGAGCGGCTGAACTGGACCTACTTCATCGTGGGCTTTGGCATCCTGGCCCTGGCCGGGCTGGTGCTGCACATCGTCATCTAGCGTCGCGGCGGGTGGAGCTGGGGGCCTTCCGGTGCGACGCGTCATCAGCCGGGTCGGACCGGCGGGAGCCGGACCGCCTTCAGACGGCGGCCGGCTCCGAGCTTTCCCCCGCAGCGTGCGACGCATCGCCCTCGCCGTGGGAGTCGGCCTCCCCCGCAGCACCGTTCTTCCTGGACGCGTTCCGGCCCGAGCGGGAGTCGGTGACGTAGAATCCGGACCCCTTGAAGACGAGTCCCACGTTCCGGCTGATCAGCCGCTGGACGGGCTGGCCGCACGTGGGGCACGCCGCCAGGGGTTCCTCGGTGATCCGCTGCACCGCTTCGAAGGTGCCGCAGTGGGGGCACCGGTACTCGTACGTCGGCATGTGCATCGCCTCGTTCTGGAATGTGGGCCAACGGTAACGATTATAGCCGGGCGACGGGCCTCTGAAAAGACCGCCGGGGAGGCTGGGCTCGGCTGGAGTCCAGCGCCCGCACCTCGCGAGGCGTGGCAAGAGGCCATGCGCGAGGTGTGGGGTCCCTAAGACAGAGGTCGCCGAGATCGCGAGAACGAGGGCTACAGGAGCTCCATCTCCCCCTCGTCCGCCAGGAGCGCGGCGACCTCGCGCAGGGTGGGCAGGGCGGGGATCGCCCCGTACCGGGTGGTGGTGAGGGCCCCCACCGCCTGAGCGAAGCGGGTGGCACCCGCCCAGCCGTCGCGGTCCAGGGTGCGGGCCCTGGCCAGCGGCGTGACCCGCTCCTTCCGCGCCGCCCGCCAGATCCAGTGGAGCAGGCCTGCCACGAAGCCGTCGCCCGCGCCCGTGGCGTCCCTGGCCTCCACCCTGAAGGGCCCGACGAAGCTCCAGCCGGCCCGCGTCTGTACCGCCGCCCCCTTGCGCCCGAAGGTGACCACGACGGCCACCAGCCCCGGCAGGGCTTCCAGGAGCTCGGCGGCCCCTGCCTCGCAGGCCGCCGGCTCAGGCTCCCGGTCGGGGGGCTCGAAACGGGCTCCCTCCCCCACCAGGAAGGCCAGCTCGGAGGCGCTCACCTTGAGGATGTGCGTCCATGGCAGGGCGGAGCGGATGCCCCGGTGGGCCTCCGACGGCCCCGGCCAGAGGGGCTCGCGCAGGTTGGGGTCGTAGGAGACCAGCGCGCCCCCCTCGTGGGCCCAGCCCAGGGCCGTGAGCGTGGCGCTCCGCGCCGGCTCCGCGATGAGGCTGATGGAGCCGTGATGGAAGATGGGCGCGGCGGCGAGGGTGGAGGGTTCCAGGTCTTCGGGGCGAAGGAGCGTGTCGGCGCCGGGCTCCCGGTAGAAGAGGAAGTCCCGCTCGCCATCGGCCTGCAGGGCAACGAAGGCCAGGGTGGTCCTTGCCTCGGCCGTGAAGCGCACCTGGTCCACCTGGACGCCGGCGGCCGCCAGGACCTGGACCGCCTTCCGGCCGAAGGCGTCGTCGCCCACCTTGCCGATGAAGCGGCACCGGTCGCCCAGGCGGGCGAGACCCGCGGCCACGTTGGCGGGCGCCCCTCCCGTCGCCGGGCGGAAGGCCGCCACCTCTGCCAGGGGCACACCCACCGGGTCGGGCACCATGTCGATCAGCAGCTCGCCCAGGCAGGCGGCTGGAATCCCTTCTCGGGCATCGGCGACGGACTCCGGCACGGGCGGAGCCTCCTTTGGCTGCCGGTGCAGGAGCGCCCGGCCAGGCTCGGGGGCATAGGGGTCGCAGGCGCGGCGCCTCAGCCCCGCAGCGCGGCCGGGGTGACCCACACCCTCAGTCTCTCGCCCCGACGCAACACTTCCACTGGAACCTGCCGGCGTCCTGCCCGCTGGACCGCGGCCTGGATCTCCTCGGGGGTCGAGACGGGCTCCGCGTTCACCGAGAGGATGACGTCCAGGGGTTCCAGGCCCGCGGCATGGGCGGGTGTGCCCGGGAAGACCTGCAGCACCAGGAAGCCGAGGCTTCCGTCCTCCAGCATCTGGGGAACGCCGCTGAGGCCCAGGTAGAGCCGGTCCGACCGGCCGGTCCGCTCGACCTGCCCGCCGTCCACCCGCTCCAGGAAGCGGGCGACCGTGGCCGCCGGGATCGCGAACCCGATCCCCTGAGCGCCCGAGATCATCGCGGTGTTGAGGCCCACCAACCGCCCGGCGGAATCCACCAGCGGCCCGCCGCTGTTGCCGGGGTTGATGGACGCGTCGGTCTGGATCAGGTCCGTCATCTCACCCAGGGGCGACTGGAGCGAGCGGCCCGTGGCCGAGATGACCCCCGCGGTCACCGTGGACTCGAGGCCCAGCGGGTTGCCGATGGCCACCACCAGCTGGCCCACCCGGGGTGGCCGGGTGCTCAGCTCCACCTGCCGGAGCCCGCCCAGGTGCGTTTCCAGGACCGCCAGATCCTGGCCGGGGTCCGAGGCGAGGACCCGCGCCGTGGCGCGGCGCCCGTCCTGCAGGCCGATCTCCACCGTCTCCGACTCGGCGACCACGTGGCTGTTGGTGACGATGCGGCCCCGCGCCGCCTCCACCACCACCCCCGATCCCAATCCCTGCCTGGGCGGCACCAGGCCGAAGAAGGCCGCCGGCGCCCTCTGGGTGCGCACCTGAACCACGGCCGGCCCGGCCACCTGGGTGGCGTGCATCACCGCTTCCGAGTACGCATCCATGATCTCCCGTTCCTGATCCATGCCCAACCCTCCTGACCTTCCTTGACCTTTGCGGTGCATTATATGCGTCCAAGCCGAAAGGGTCAAGCTTTTCGAGGGAGCCCCGGCGGGCTGGCGTCGAGCCCCCGATCCGATCAGGCCGGCGGCTCACGCCGGGCAACACGTTCGCCCTTGACACGAGGACCCGGGCTTTCTACACTGTGGGTGCGCCGTGCGATACCCGTGTAGGGTACTCACGGCCACTGGGACGGAGGCGAGGCGGATGGCCGAACGGACGGAGGAAGCCACCGCCCAGGTGCGCCTGGGCATCGTCGGGATGACCTGCGCGAGCTGCTCAGCCCGGGTGGAGCGGGCCCTCACCAAGCTCCCCGGTGTGGTCACGGCCAGCGTCAACCTGGCCACGGACCAGGCGACCGTCACCTTCGAGACGGGTGCGGTGGACCTGGAGGCCATGCAGCGGGCGGTGCAGGACGCGGGCTATCAGGCCCACCCCGTACACGAGGTGGGGCAGGCCGGCGCCGACACCGAGCGGGAGGCCCGAGAGCGCGAGATCCGGCGGCAGGAGCGTGCCTTCGGGCTGGGTGCGGTGCTGTCGGTGCCCCTCCTGGCCAGCATGGTGCTCCACGCGGCCGGCGTGGGCGGGACCCTGGCGCACCTGCTGGGAAACGGCTGGGTCCAGCTGGCTCTGGCCACCCCGGTCCAGTTCGTCTCCGGCTGGCAGTTCTACAAGGACTCCTACCACAACCTGAAGAGCCGGAACGCCAACATGTCGGTGCTGGTGGCCCTGGGCACCTCCGCCGCCTACTTCTACAGCCTGGCCGCCCTCCTGCGGCCGGACCTGGGGATCCCGGGCCTCTACTTCGAGACCAGCGCCGTGCTCATCACCCTGGTGCTGCTGGGCAAGCTCCTGGAGGCCCGGGCCAAGGGCCGGACCTCCGAGGCCATCCGGAAGCTCATGGGTCTCCAGCCCCGCACGGCCCGGGTGATCCGCGCCGGATCCGAGCAGGAGATCCCCATCGACCAGGTGCAGGTGGGCGACCGGGTGGTGGTGCGTCCGGGCGAGCGGATCCCCGTGGACGGCACCGTCGTCTCGGGCGCCTCGACGGTGGACGAATCGATGCTGACGGGCGAGAGCCTTCCCGTGGAGAAGCAGCCGGGCGACGCGGTGGTGGGCGGCACGGTGAACAAGCAGGGCACCTTCCAGTTCGAGGCGACCCGCGTGGGGGCCGAAACGGCGCTGGCCCAGATCATCCGGGTGGTGGAGGAGGCCCAGGCGTCCAAGGCGCCCATCCAGCGCCTGGCCGACGTGGTCTCGAACTACTTCGTGCCGGCCGTGGTCGGCATCAGCCTGGTCACCTTCGCGGTCTGGTACCTCACGGGGGGCGATTTCACCGCCTCCCTGCTGGCCATGACTGCGGTGCTGGTCATCGCCTGCCCCTGCGCCCTCGGGCTCGCCACGCCCACGGCCATCATGGTGGGCACGGGCCTCGGCGCGGAGCACGGCATCCTCTTCAAGGGCGGCGAGCACCTGGAGCGGGCCCACGAGCTCCAGGCGCTGGTCCTGGACAAGACGGGCACCATCACCCGGGGCGAGCCCCGGCTCACCCGGGTGGAGGCCCTGGAGGGGTGGACCGCTTCGGACCTCCTGCGCGTGGCGGCCTCCGCGGAACGGCGTTCGGAGCACCCGCTGGCGACCGCCGTCGTCGCCCACGCCCAGGAGGAGGGCCTGGCGCTGTCCGAGCCCGAAGGCTTCGAGGCGCTGCCGGGCCGGGGCGTCTCGGCCCAGGTGGAGGGTCGCCGGGTGCTGGTGGGCACCCGCCGGCTTCTGGAGGATGAGGGTGCGGCGACCGGTTCCCTGGAGGAGCTCCGTCTGGAACTGGAGGCAGCCGGGCAGACGGCCATGCTGATCGCGGTGGACGGGCACCCGGCGGGCCTGGTGGCCGTGGCCGACACGGTGAAGCCCGGCGCCGCCGATGCTGTCGCCGCCCTGCGGGAGATGGGCCTCGAGGTCTGGATGCTGACGGGCGACAACGCCCGCACGGCCAGGGCCATCGCCCAGCAGGTGGGCATCGATCCCGACCATGTCCTGGCCGAGGTGCTCCCCGAGCAGAAGGCCGACCAGGTGCAGGCCCTTCGGGACCGGGGCCTCAAGGTGGGGATGGTGGGCGACGGCATCAACGACGCCCCCGCCCTGGTGGCCGCGGACTTGGGGATCGCCATCGGCACCGGGACGGACGTGGCCATCGAGGCGGCGGACGTGACCCTCATGCGGGGCGAGCTGATGGGGATCGTCTCGGCCATCCGCCTGAGCCGCCAGACCATCCGGAAGATCCGGCAGAACCTGTTCTGGGCGCTGATCTACAACTCGCTGGGGATCCCCCTCGCCGCCCTGGGTCTCCTGAGCCCCATCATCGCCGGCGCGGCCATGGCCTTCAGCTCGGTCTCGGTCGTGACCAACTCGACGCTGCTCAAGCGGTACGACCCCACCCGCGCCCTCTCCCGGCCGGCCGCCCTCGGGCCCCGGCTGGGCGAGGAACCCGGCCGGTAGCGCCGGCTGCCGCGTTCGGCGCGAGTCGGTTCCGGACTCGTCTCAGGCCAGGTCCCACCCGCCCGCGGGGGCGATCACCTGGCCGGTGAGGTACGAGGCCTCCGGGGAGGCGAGAAAGGCGGCTGCGGCCGCCACCTCCTCGGGGGTCCCGGCGCGCCCCATGGGAATCGCCTCCTCCAGGGCGGCCACCTCCTGGGGCGTCAGGTGGGCGGTCTGGGCCGACCGCACGAAGCCGGGAGCCACCACGTTGACGGTGACGCCCGAGCGGGCCACCTCCTGGGCCAGGGCCCGGGCGAGCCCCACCAGCCCGGCCTTGGCCGCCGAGTAGGCCACCTCGCCCGCCGCTCCCCGCAGGCCCCACACCGAACCGATGAAGACGATGCGCCCCCACCCCGCCTGGAGCATGGGGGGCAGGGCCCTGCGGGCCAGGAGGTAGGCGGCCCGCAGGTGAACGGCCATCAGCCGGTCCCACGCCTCGGGCTCCGTGTCCAGGATGGGCGTGTAAAGGGCGTGGCCCGCCGCGTGCACCACCACGTCCACCCGGCCGAAGGACCCCAGCGCCTCCCCCACCAGGAGGCGCGCGGTCTCGGGCTGGGCCAGGTCCCCGCGCACCTGGCGGCTCCGAACGCCGGCGGCTTCCAGGTCCGCGGAGACGCGGTCCAGGGCCGCCCCGTTGCGATACCCCCCCAGCACCAGCCGGAGCCCGTCGCGGCCCAGGCGCCGGGCCACCGCGCCGCCGATCACCCCCGACGCGCCGGTGACTACGGCCACACGGGCGCCCGTCCCGCCTCCGCCCTCCCTCACCGGCGCCCGCCCCTCTCCGAGGCCCGGCCCGTCATGGCCGCCCGCCCTCCCCGCCCAGGCGCCCCCGGGCCAGCACCTGAAGCATGGCCTCGTGGAGATGGCCGTTGGAGGCCAGGATCCGGCCGCCGTCCACCCGGAAGGGATCCCCGTCCAGGGTGCTCAGGCGGCCGCCGGCCTCCTGCACCAGGAGCGCGCCGGCTGCGATGTCCCACGCGTGGATCTTCAGCTCCCAGTAGCCGTCCAAGCGCCCGGCCGCGACGTAGGCCAGGTCCAGGGCGGCCGAGCCCAACCGGCGGACCCCCTGGCAGCGACGGGCGAAGCGGGCGAAGTAGTCCAGGTTGTCCTCCCCCTCGTCGCGCCAGAGGTCGTAGGGGAAGCCCGTCACCAGCAGGGCCTCCTGGAGGGTGTCCACGGCCGAGACGTGCACGGGCCGGCCGTTCAGACGGGCCCCCCGCCCCCGGACGGCGTCGAAGAGCTCGCCGGCCGCGGGATCGTAGACGACCCCGACGGCCAACTCCCCATCGACCTCCAGCGCGATGGAGACGCTGAAGAGGGGCAGGCCGTGGGCGAAGTTGGTGGTCCCGTCCAGCGGGTCCACGATCCACCGGAGCCCGCCCGACCGCTCCTGGAGGCCGGCTTCTTCCGAGAGGATCGCATGGCCCGGGTAGCTCTCGCGGATCCGAGCCAGGATATGTTCCTCCGAGAGCCGGTCCGCCTCGGTGACCAGGTCCGTCGGCCCCTTGTGCTCCACGGTGTGGGCGCGCCCGAAACGCTCGAGCAGGAGCCCGCCCGCCTCGCGCGCCACGGTCACAGCCAGCCGGTGGGGCGCTTCCAGGTCCATCTTCGATGCCTCCCGCCGCCATAAGGGAACACCCGGGCCGCCTTGCCCCGGGCCCGATCCCATGCTATGCTTCTTTCCAGAGTCTTCCTCCGATTCACCCCCACGCGGGTGAGGACCGCTCGCCGTCCAGGGAACTCTTCGCTCGTACCTGCGGCCCGGTTGGCCGGCGCCGCGACGCCTGGGGGGGAAGCCCGTGATCCGTCGGCCGCTGGCTTGGGTCCTGAGCGGCGGCGGCGCCAAGGCAGCCTACGAGCTGGGTGCCATGGAGCTGCTGCTCGAGCGGCTGCCGCCTCCGGACCTGGTCTGCGGCTCCTCGGCCGGGGCCCTCCTCGCGGCCCTGCTGGCCGAGGGGGTCGAGGCCGGGAAGCCCCTGGAGCTTCTGCGCGAGGAGGCCGCCGCTTGGCTCCACGAGAGCCCGCCGCTGGGCCTGAACTGGCGCGGCGCCTGGCACGCCTTGCTTAGGCACGGCATCCACTGGCGCACGCTGGGGGAGATTCCCTCCATCTTCTCCGACGCCTTCCTTCGGGCCGCGGTGGATCGCTTCCTTCCCCGGGGCCGGCGCTTCGCGGACTACCGCCACACCCGCCTGCTGGTCACCGCCTCCAACCTGGAGACCGGCCGGGTCCAGGTCTTCGACGAGGGTTCGGACCTTCCCGTGCGGGAGACGTTGCTGGCCTCCCTTTCGTACCCGCTGGTCTTCCCCAGCCGCTACGCGCAGGGCTCTCACCTGGTGGACGGCGGACTGCTGGACAACACGCCGCTGGCCCACGTGCTCCGGCGCGGGGCCGCCACCGTGGTGGTGGTCTCGCTGCGGCCGCGCCGGGGTCCCCAGGTGCCGTCGGGGCCCGAAGCCTTCGACGGGGCCGGCGAGGTGGCCCAGCGGATCCTCGCCCTGCTCCTGGAGGAGGTCATGTACCGGGACCTGCGGCGGGCCGTGGAGGTCAACGAGCTCCTCGCCCTGCTGGAAGCGTACCCCACCCTGCCAACGCCCTTTCGGCGCCAGCTCCTGGAGCTCGTGCAGGGCGGCAGCGGTGAACGCCAGCGCCGGCACGTGCAGCTGGTGGAGATCTCGCCTGCCACGGCCGTTGATCCTCCAGGCACCTTCAGCTTCCGCGACCGGCGCGCCCTGCAGGCGGCCATGGAGAGGGGCCGGCGCGACGCCGAGGGGGTCCTGGCCCGCTGGCAGGAATCGCCTCCGGGTGCGAGTAAGATCGACTGACGTGGCGATCTTTTCGCAACGCCGCGGGCGCAGCCCCTGCGCGCCCGGAAAGGAGAGCGATCGAGGTGCAGCTTCCTCAAGGCGTCACGCTCACCTGGCTCGGTCACGGGACCTTCTTGCTCGAGACCCCGGGGGGCAAGCGCGTCCTCATCGACCCGTGGGTCCAGAGCAACCCGGCCTGCCCGGACCGCCTGAAGTCGCCGGGCCGGCTGGACCTGATCCTCATCACCCACGCCCACTACGACCACATCGCCGACGCCGTCTCCGTCGCCCGGGAGAGCGGGGCGCAGACGGTGGCCATCTTCGAGACGGCCCAGTGGCTCCAGTCCAAGGGGGTCACCCGGGTGCTGGACATGAACAAGGGTGGAACGGCGCCCGTCGAGGGCCTCAAGGTGACCATGGTGCACGCGGACCACAGCTGCGGCATCCAGGACGGGGACCGCATCCTCTACGGGGGCGAGGCGGTGGGGTACGTGGTGGAGCTGGAGAACGGCTTCCGCCTCTACCACGCGGGCGACACGGGGCCCTTCTACGACATGCGGCTCATCGGCGAGCTCTACCACCCCGACGTGGCCTGCCTGCCCATCGGGGACCACTACACCATGGGACCCCGGGAGGCGGCCTACGCCATCCGGCTCCTGGGGGTGAAGCGGGTGGTGCCCATGCACTGGGGCACCTTCCCCCTACTGACGGGCACGCCCGCCCGCCTGCGCGAGGAGGCGCGGGACGTGGATGGGCTGGAGGTGGCGGAGCTCTCGCCGGGCGACCGCCTGGCGGGCTAGCCCGCAGCGCCCCCCTGCAGGCGCTTCAGTTGATGGCGAAGGGTCCCCAGCGACCGTTGGAGCTCCCCTGGCCGAAGTGGAGGAGGAAGCGACGCTCGCGCCGGAGGATCTCCCTTTCCAGCTCGAGGCGGGCCTGGGTGGTGCTCGCCTCCAGGAGCTGCTGCTTCTCGAAAAGCGGCACGTGGAGCGTCTGGGCCACGACATAGGA
Organism: Limnochorda pilosa; assembly: GCF_001544015.1. Classification (GTDB taxonomy): domain Bacteria; phylum Bacillota; class Limnochordia; order Limnochordales; family Limnochordaceae; genus Limnochorda; species Limnochorda pilosa. Next base: position 3,173,923 of record NZ_AP014924.1, read on the forward strand.
GAGGTGGCGCGGCTCGTCGGAGGTGACCCGGCGCCGGGCCGTGGGCTGCACGTGGCGCAGGTAGGCGCGAAACGCGGCCTGCACCTGGACCTGGAGATCGCTGCAGCCGTCGGGATCGCCGTCGGGCTCCGGGAGGTAGCGGACCCAACCCCTGGGGTAGGGTTTCCCGGGCTCCAGCCCCGCGAGGGCGAAGCGCGTCTCCCCCCGCAGGCTCAGGCGCACGGCGCCGTCGTCCAGCGAGCGCCGCTCGATGCGGGCCACGGTGCCGGTTTGGTGGACATCGGGCACGGCACCCACCTCGCGCCCCCGCTCGATCAGGACCACGCCGAACCGGTCCGGGCCCTTCTCGGCCCGCAGGTCGTCCAGCATGGTGCGGTAGCGGGGCTCGAAGACCCGCAGGGTGAGGAGCCCCCCGGGAAAGAGCACCCGGTGCAGGGGAAAGAGCGGGAGCAGGGCGTCGGCGCCCTCCATGTCAGCACCTCCCCGGCGGCCGGGCGCGCCGGCCGCCGCCGTACCGATCAGCGCCGGAAGAGGTTCGCCAGCACGAACAGGATGTTGGCCGGCCTCTCCGCCAGGCGCCGCGAGAAGTAGGGGTACCACTCGGTGCCGTAGGGCACGTAGACCCGCATGCGGTAACCGTCGGCCGCCAGCTCCCGCTGCGCCCGGGGCCGGATTCCGTAGAGCATCTGGAACTCGAACCGGTCCCGGGGGACGCGCAGCTCGTCCGCAAAGCGCTTGGCGGCCGCAATCATCCGGTCGTCGTGGGTGGCGACGGCCAGATGGTTCCCCGACGCCATGTAGGCGCGCATGAGCTCCTCGAAGCTGGCGTCGACGTCTTTCTTGTCGGGGAAGGCGACCTCGGGGGGCTCCAGGTACGCCCCCTTGCAGAGCCGCACGCTGGCGCCCATGGCCGCCAGGTCCCGCATGTCGCCGGCGCTGCGACGCAGGTAGGCCTGGATGACGATACCCACGTTCTCGTGGCGCTCCCGGAGCGCGCGGAAGAGGTCCAGGGTCGCCTGGGTGTGGTGGGAGTCCTCCATGTCGATGCGGACGAAGTTGCCGTGCCGGCCCGCGGTCTCCACCACCCGGCCCACCAGCTCCAGGGCCAGCTTCGGGTCCAGGTCAAGCCCGAGCTGCGATGCCTTGAGGGAGACGTTGGTATCCAGCCCGCGGCGGGCGATCTCTTCCACCAGGCTGCAGTACGTCTCACAGGCGGCCTCGGCCTGGGGCGCGTCCTGAACGCTCTCGCCCAGGTAGTCGAGGGTCCCCCTGATGCCCACCCGGTTCAGGCCGGCGATGGCCGTCATGGCCTCGTCGAGCCTCTCACCGGCCACGAAGCGCCGCGCCCCCAGGCGCATGCCGTACCTCGTCACGGTGCGGCTGACCCATGGGTGGCCCGTAAGCCCCAACACCAGACCCCGTGTGCGGTTCATCGCCGTCACCACGTCCCCACCCCCCTGGATCGGTGCACACCCCGCGGGGGGTCCTCGCGCCAGGGTGCGGCCGGGCCGCACCCCTAGTGGATGAACTCCCTCAGGTCGTAGCGGGTGATCCGAGGCGCCGCCCCGGAGGCGAAGCAGAACCGCCTGCGGATCGCCCCGATCTCCACCTCTATTGCTTCGGCGGAGAGCGGGGTCACCCCTTCTGAGCGGGCCTTCCGCTCCCACGCCCCACCCTGCCCGGCCACCAGGGGGGAGAAGAAGACGGCGTCGCGGGGCCCCAGATCCATCTCGTTCACCCGCTCCGCGCTCTGGACCACGTGGTCTTCCTGCAGTTCCCTGCCGCCCGCGCCGGCCAGGAGGATCACGCCCACCCCGATGCCCGCCTCCCGGAAGGACCGGACCGCGTCCACCACGTCCCGGGCGGTGCCGGGCTTCTCCAGGAACCGGAGCACCCGGTCGCTCCCGCTTTCCATGCCGATGTAGACGCGCCGGAGTCCCCGGGAGGCGAGCCGCTTCAGGGTCGCCGGATCCTTCCGCCGGGTGTTGAAGGCGTCCATGAAGGTGTAGACGCCCTCCACCCGGAGCCGTCCCCGGGTGTCCCGCCGGGGCTGGCCGAAGGCCGCCGCGGGATCGATGGCGAACCGGCGCTCCAGCACCTCCCACAGGGCCTCCAGCCGGGCGGGTGAGAGGACCAGGGCGTTCGCGTCCCCCAGGAAGAGCTTCAGGTGCCGCTCCAGGTCGCGGCCGTAGAGGGCCTCCAGCCCATCGATCTGTCGCTCCACCTCCGCGGGCGCCAGGGGGCGGAAGGGGACGCCGTGGTAGAAGGTGCAGAACGAGCAGCGGTTGTAGGTGCACCCCAGGGTGGCCTGCACCACGATGGCGTTGTAGAGGTCCGGGGGAAGGATGGGGATCCGCCCGTAGACCTGGGCGTGGCGCCCCGCCTCGGCCTCGAGCCGGTCGGGGGTCCAGGCCGCAGCCCGCTCCAGCCACCGGCGGGCGGAGGGCGGGAGGCCGGCCGAGGACCCGGCTGCGGCAGCCGAGGCCAGCCATCCGTGGATCCACCCGTGGAGCTCTCGCCGCTCCTGGGCCCCCAGGAGCCGCGGGCGCCAGCGGGAGCCCAGCCGCTCCTTCACCAGCACCCGGCTGTCCAGGCCGCGCTTGGCGTAGGTGCCGGCCGTCTGATGGCGCAGCCACCGCCCTTCCGCGTCCAGGCTGAGCTGCGCGAAGGGGTCGCCCCCGGACGGGCGCAGGAGGAGGGTGTGGTCTTTTACCACGGCTTCCACGGACGCCGGCGCGGCGGGTTCGGTCAGCTTGAAAACCTCCACAGTGTGGGGTAATCTTGGACTTGCGCCTGGATGAAACCGCAGTCCACGTTCATTATAGGGCTCGCGGGCGGACCTGCAAGGGCGGCCGGAGCCCCCGTGGGCGGCCCGGGCCCGGCCCGATCCCGGAGGTTCAAGGAGGCCGGCGGGTGCACGAGTTCCTCGCCTTGCGAACCTTTTTCAAGCGGTACTGGCACCGGTACGCCCTCGGCATCCTCTGGCTGCTGGCGGTCGACCTGCTCCAGCTGGTCACGCCCAGGCTGCTGGGCCTCTTTGCGGACGCCTACGAGCAGGGCCACCTGACCCTGGACAAGGCGGCACGCTACGCGGGCCTGATCCTGGGCGTCGCCGTCCTGATCGCCATCGGCCGCTACTTCTGGCGGATGTACATCATGGGGACGGCCCGCCTCCTGGACTACACCTTGCGCCAGCAGCTCTTCGAGCACCTGCAGGGCCTCTCGCCCAGCTTCTTCGACCGGCACAAGACCGGGGACCTGATGGCCCACGCGACCAACGACGTGTCCGCGGTCCGCATGGCGATGGGGCCGGGCATCGTCATGGCGGCCGACTCCCTCTTCCTCACGGTGGCCACGGTGATCTCCATGGTCCTGGTGGCCGACTGGCGCCTGACGCTCCTGGCCCTTCTCCCCCTCCCCTTCCTGGCCTGGGCGGTGGCCCACTTCGGCGGCCAGATCCACCGCCGCTTCCGCCGGGTGCAGGAGGCTTTCTCGGCGCTGACCGACCACGTGCAGGAGAACCTGGCGGGCATTCGCGTCGTCCGCTCCTTCGCCCAGGAGGAGGCGGAGGAGGCCAAGTTCACCGAGGCCAACCGGGCCTACGTTCGCACCAACATGCACCTGGTGCGGGTCTGGGCACTCTTCCAGCCCCTGGTGCAGTTCGTCTCGGGGCTGGGCTTCGTGGTGGTGCTGGGGTACGGTGGGACCCTGGTTCTGCGCGGCCACATCTCCCTCGGCGACTTCGTCGCCTTCAACAGCTACCTGGGCATGCTCACGTGGCCCGTGATGGCCCTGGGCTTCGTCATCAACCACCTCCAGAGGGGTGCGGCCTCCATGGGGCGGCTGAACGTGATCTTCGCCCAGCGCTCCGAGGTCCAGGAGGCGAAACGCCCTCTGGACGTGGCACGGCTCCGGGGCTCGATCGAGGTCCGCCACCTCACCTTCACCTACCCGGGCAGCCCCTCGCCCGCGCTGCGGGACGTGAGCTTCCGGCTGGAGCCGGGGCAGACCCTGGCCCTGGTGGGCCGGACCGGTTCGGGCAAGAGCACCCTGGCCCAGATCCTGTTGCGGCTCTACGACCCGCCCCGGGGCACCGTCTTCCTGGACGGGCACGACATCCTGGACCTGCCGCTCGCCAGGGTGCGCGAGGCGATCGGCTACGTCTCCCAGGAGAGCTTCCTCTTCTCCACCAGCGTGGCCGCCAACATCGGCTTCGCCCTCGAAGAGCCCCCGCCAGGGCGGATCGAGGAGGCATCCCGCATCGCCTGCATCGACGAAGAGGTCGCCGCGCTGCCCCATGGGTACGCCACCGAGGTGGGCGAGCGGGGCGTCACCCTCTCCGGCGGCCAGCGGCAGCGGGTGGCCATCGCCCGGGCGGTGGCCAAGGATCCCACCATCCTCATCCTGGATGACGCGCTCTCGGCGGTGGACACCCAGACCGAGGACCGGATCTTGTCCGGGCTGCGCGACGTCATCCGGAGCCGCACCACGATCCTCATCGCCCACCGTATCTCCACGGTCCAGCAGGCGGACCAGATCCTGATCCTGGACGAAGGCCGGGTGGCGGAGCGGGGGACCCACCTCCAGCTCGTGGCCCGCGGGGGGCTCTACGCCTGGATCCATCAGCGCCAGCTCCTGGAGCAGAGCCTGGCGGAGGAGGCCTGAGGGTGGCCGACTTCCACGACGAAGAGGTCCTGGGCAAGGCGTACGACGGCCGGCTCATGCGACGGTTGCTGCGCTACGCGCGGCCGTACGCGGGCTGGATCGTCCTCAGCATCGGGCTGCTCCTGCTGATCACCGCCGCGGACCTGGCCCGGCCGTACCTGGTCAAGCTCGCCATCGACGACCACCTCTCCACGGTCACCACGGGGCTCCAGGCCGGCCAGAGCCTGGCGCGCCCGGAGGGCGCCGAGCTGGAGGGCCACCTGCGGGCCGTGGTCGTGCTGGCTCTGATCCTGCTGGTGCTGCAGGCCCTGGCCTTCGGGCTCCTTTACGTGCAGTTCTACCTCCTGCAGTGGACCGGGCAGCGGATCATCTTCGACCTGCGGCAGCAGATCTTCCGCCACCTTCAGGGGCGTCCTCTGGCCTTCTTCGACCGGACGCCCATCGGGCGGCTGGTCACCCGGGTGACCAACGACACCGAGCAGCTGAACGAGATGTACACCAACGTGGTGGTCAACCTCTTCCAGGACGTCTTCATCCTGGCCGGCATCGTGCTGGTGATGGTCCACCTCCATCCCCGCCTCGCCCTGGTGAGCATGGCGGTCCTGCCCCTGATCGCAGCGGCCTCGGTGATCTTCCGGGTCAAGGCCCGTTCGGCCTACCGGGACGTGCGCACCCGCCTGGCCCGCATCAACGCCTTCTTCGCGGAGAACCTGGCGGGTATGAAGACGGTCCAGGCCTTCCACCAGGAAGCCCGCCAGGCCCGGGCCTTCGAGGCGGTCAACCGGGGGTACTACGATGCGAGCATGCGGGAGCTCACCTACTTCGCGGTCTTCCGTCCGCTGATGGACCTGGCCTCCTCGCTGGGGCTCGCGATCCTCCTCTGGTACGGCGGCGTGCGGGTCCTGGCGGGCGACCTCTCCTTCGGGGTCCTCTACGCCTTCGTCAACTACCTGCAGCAGTTCTTCCGGCCTATCAACGACCTGACCGAGAAGTACAACATCATGCAGGCGGCCATGGCCTCCTCGGAGCGAATCTTCCAGCTCCTGGACCACCGCGAGGAGATCCCCGAGCCCAGCCGCCCGCGCCACGTCCGGCCCATCCGGGGCGCCATCGACTTCGAGCACGTCTTCTTCGCGTACCGGGACGAGGAATGGGTCCTCCAGGACGTCAGCTTCCACGCGGAGCCGGGCCAGACCATCGCCCTGGTGGGCCACACGGGCGCGGGCAAGAGCTCGATCATCAACCTTCTGTGCCGCTTCTACGACGTCCAGCGGGGGCGGATCCTCGTGGACGGCGTGGACGTCCGGGAGATCCCCCAGGCGGAGCTCCGCTCCCAGATCGGCGTGGTGCTCCAGGACGTCTTCCTCTTCTCCGGCAGCGTCGCGGACAACATCCGGCTGAGCCACCCGCTCTCGGACGAGGAGGTCCGCCGGGCGGCGGCCGCCGTCCACGCCGACCGCTGGATCGAGGCGCTTCCCCGGGGCTATCAGGAGCCGGTGAGCGAGAGGGGCTCCACCTTCTCGGCCGGCCAGCGGCAGCTGCTGGCCTTCGCCCGCGCCCTGGCGGCGGATCCCCGCATCCTGGTTCTGGACGAGGCCACGGCCAGCATCGACACCGAGACCGAGCAGGTGGTGCAGCAGGCCCTCCGTACCCTCATGGCCGGCCGGACGACCCTGGTGGTAGCCCACCGCCTCTCCACCATCCAGCGGGCGGACCAGATCCTGGTGCTCCACCGGGGCCGCATCCGGGAGGCCGGGACCCACCAGGAGCTGCTGGCCCGCGGCGGTCTCTACTGGCGGCTCTACCAGCTCCAGTACCGCGAGCAGCTGGGCGCGGGCGGCCTTACGGGCGAGCCAGGCGCCGGGGACGGCGCCCAGCGTGCGGATACGGCGGGGCGGTGAGGCTACGCTCCGCGTTGGGAACCTGCACCTACCACGTGCCGCCGTCGGTCCGTGTACCCTGGTAACAGAGTGGAGGCACACCGCGCCGCGAAGGGGGGAGAAGGAATGAACCAGATCGAGACCTGGCGCTGCTGGTCCGAGCCCGGATACTTCCGCAGGGTCTGGAGCGACCTGGCTCTCCAGAAGCACCGGGAGAAGGGAACGCGCTCGGCCTCGTACCAGGTGAAGCGGGCCGAGCCCGTCGAAGCGGGTAAGGACTGACGGCTCCCAGAGCGTTCCGGGCGACACCAGGCCGCCGCGCGGTTCTTCGTCGCAGGTCTCGGCGATATCCTTCCCCAGAGGCTCTGCCGTGGCGGGAAGGAGCGTTCGGAGCTGCGTTCGTCCTTGCTCAGGGGGGCCATCTGGCTGGGGGCCGCCGGCCTCTTCGCACGGGGGCTGGGCGCCGTCTACCGGGTGGTGCTCGTCCGGCTGGTGGGGGCGGAGGCCATAGGCCTCTTCCAGATGGCCTTCCCTGTCTTCCGCCTGGCCCTCCACCTGGCCACTCTGGGGTTGCCTGCCCCGGTTGCGCAGATGACCTCCGACGCCTTGGGCCGCTCCCGCGCCTTGCAGTCCCGCCAGGTGGAGCGGGCCGGGCTGGCGCTGGCCGCCCTGGCCACCCTGGCCGTCGCCCTGGGCCTCTCTCTCCTCACCCCGTGGATCAGCCAGCGTTTGCTCACCGACGGCCGCAGCGTCCTGGCGGTGCGAGCCCTCCCCCTCTGGCTGGCTCCCGCCGCGCTGGCCATGCTCCTCCGGGCCGCGGCCCAGGGGCGGCAGCTCATGGCGGACCTGGCGCTGGCCCAGTCGGTGGAGCAGGTAGCCCGGGTGGGGGCGGTGCTGGGGCTGGCCCTGCTGGCCCTCCCGCGGGGGCAGGCGGCAGTGGCGGCGGCCATCGTGCTGGGCTCGGCCCTGGGCGAGGCGGCGAGCCTCTTCTTCCTGGCCGCGCGCTTGGGGGTCTTGCCCGGACGGCGAACCCTGAGCCGGATTGGGCTGCACCCCTCCCGGACACCGGGCCGCGTCTGGGTGATGCTCCTCGACCAGGTTCCGGTGGGCCGGGCACTCCTCCACCTCGCGGCGCCGCTTCTCCTGCTCCAGCTGGTGAACAACCTCACGGCGACCGTGAACGCGGTGCTGATCCCCCGCCGCCTGGCAGTGGCGGGTCTGGCGCCGGCCCAGGCGACCACGCTCTATGGGGAGCTGATGGGCATGGCCCTGCCGCTCCTCTACCTCCCCATGGTGGTCGTCTGGCCCATCACCCAGGTGCTCATGCCCGATCTGGCCGCCCAAGCCGCCCGGGGCCGGTGGGGTACCATCCGCCACCGCCTGGGGCGGGCTCTGGCGCTCGCGGCCGCGGTAGGCCTGGGGAGCATGGCCCTCTTCCTCTGGCAGCCGGCGCGGATCTCGGAGCTTCTTTACGGGGCGCCGCACGTCGCAGACCAGGTGCGGATCCTGGCTCTCTCGGCGCCCTTCGCCTACGTGAACCACACCCTCACGGCGGCGCTCCTGGGGCTGGGCGACACCCGCACCCCCCTGGCCACCTTCCTGGCGGCCAGCGCCCTCCGGCTTGCGCTGATTCACGCCCTGGTGGCCAGGCCCAGCCTGGCCATCCTGGGCGCCGCCTGGGCCCTGGTGGCGGACGAGGTCCTCTCCGCGCTGTTGAACGGGCGCGGGCTCCTGCGCCGCCTCTCCGTACCTTGAGCTAGGTCCGGGCGGAGGCCACCCACTCCCGGGCGAAGCGCATCTCCTGGCCGTACTCGGCCTCATCGGCCACGGGCGTCTCCAGGATGAAGGGGATCTCCTGGAAGAGCGGCTCCGCGAGGAACCGGGTGAGGTTCTCTTTGCCGATCGCGCCCTGGCCGAGCTTGGCGTGGCGGTCGCGGTGGCTTCCTGCCTCGAAGCGGCTGTCGTTCAGGTGGAAGAGCCCCACCGAGTCCAGGAAGCCGTCGCGCTGGATCTCCTCCAGGAATCGGTCCCAGTGCCGGAAGTCGAGGACGCCGGCGGCGAACGCGTGGCAGGTGTCGACGCAGTAGCCCGCCCGCTCGGGCTCCGCCAGGCGCGAGCGGATCTCGGCCAGCTCCTGGAACCGGGTGCCCAGCTCGGTTCCCTGGCCCGCGGTGTTCTCGAGCAAGAGCTTCGCCGGACCCCCGTAGTGCTCGTGGATGCGGTCCAGGAGCTCCACCATGCGCCGGATGCCCGCCTCTTCGCCCTGGCCCATGTGCCGCCCGCAGTGCACGACGACGTAGGGGCTCCCGTAGGCCTCGGCGATCTCCAGGTCGTTGGCGATGGACGCGACGGTGATGCCCGCCAGCTCCTCGTCGGGGGTGGAGAGGTTGGTGACGTAGGGCGAGTGGGCCACGGAGAGGAAACCCTCCTCCCGAGCGGCACGCGAGGCGCGCTCGCATGCCTCCCGGTCCACCGCCTTCAGGCGAAAGCTGCGCGGGTTCTTGGGGAAGTACTGGAGGTTCTCCGCCCCCAGCTCGTGCGCCCGCTCCACCGCCTTGTCGAACCCCCTGCCCACGCTCAGGTGACAGCCCAGGTGCAATCAGCCACGTCCTTCCTGTCGACGCGTCCCGCCGCTACTCGACGGTGACGCTCTTGGCGAGGTTGCGGGGCTTGTCGACGTCCAGGCCCCTCCCCTTGGCCACCGCGTAGGCCAGGAGCTGGAGCGGCACTACGGCCAGCACAGGCCTCAGGAGCGGGTCCACGCCCTGCGGCAGGACGACGCTCATGAAGGCCAGCTCGGTGACGCCCTCGGCCTCGGGTCCCACCACGACCAGGACCTCGGCGCCGCGCGAGCGGGTCTCCTGCAGGTTCCCTGCCATCTTCACGGCCAGGTCCGGCTGGGTGGCCAGGCCCACCACCGGCACGCCCTCGGTGATGAGGGAGAGGGTGCCGTGCTTCAGCTCCCCGCCCGCCAGGGCTTCGGCGTGGAGGTAGGAGATCTCCTTCAGCTTCAGCTGGCCTTCCATGGCGACGGCCAGGTCCCGCCCCCGCCCGATGAAGAAGAGGTCGCGCCGGTCGCGCCAGCGGGTGGCCAGCTCCTGCATGCGGGCCTCCTGGACGGCCAGCATGGCGGCCACCTGCTCGGGCAGTAAGCGCAGCCCCTCCAGGATCCCGCCCGATCGTTCCGGGCGGAGGACGCCCCGGGCCTGACCGAGTCGCAGGGCCAGGAGGAGCCCCGCCACCACCTGGGCGGTGAAGGCCTTGGTGGAGGCGACGGCGATCTCGTCACCTGCCCGCAGGGGCAGCACCTGGTCCGCCTCCCGGCCGATGGTGCTGCCCTCCACGTTCACCACGGCGACCGTGGGCGCCCCGAGCCTCTGCGCCTCCCTCAGGGCGCCCAGGGTGTCGGCGGTCTCACCGGACTGGCTGATCACCACCACCAGGCTGCGGGGACCGACGCGGGGCTGGCCGTAGCGGAACTCACTGGCCAACTCGGCCCGGGAGGGAAGGTCCGCGAGCTCATCGGTGTAGCTTGCGGCCAGCCGGGCCGCATGGTAGGCGGTGCCGCACGCGACGAACCAGACCTCGTCGACGTTCGTGGGGAGCTCGGGCAGCCACCGGAGGCCGGCGACCTGCGCTTCGGAGGTGCCACGACCGTTCGGCAGGGTCCTGGATCCGTTCCGGGCTCCCCGGCCGAGGGGGGCCCTGCCCGGCGCCCCGGGCCCGCGCAGCGGCTCCAGGAGCCTCCCGAGCGCCTCGGGCTGCTCGTGGATCTCCTTGAGCATGTAGTCGTCGAAGGCGCCCTTCAGGCTTCGTTCCGCCTGCCACTCGACGCGGAAGATGGGCCGTTCCACGCCCCGCCCGTCCAGGGTGCGCACCCGTACCCGATCCGGGTGGATGGAGGCCACCTCGCCGTCCTCCAGAACGAGCATGTTCCCGGTGAAGGTGCTCAGGGTGGGGATATCGCTGGCCACCCAATTCTCGCCCTTCCCCAGGCCCACCACCAGGGGGCTCTCGTGCCGGGCCGCCACCACCGCGTCCGGATCGTGGGCGGCCACCACCGCCACCGCGTACGAGCCTTCCACCCGCTGGAGCGCGGCCCGCACCGCCTCCTCCAGGTCGCCTTCGAAGGCGTGCTCCACCAGGTGGGCCAGCACCTCGGTGTCCGTCTCGGAGCGGAAGCGGTGCCCCTCGGATTCCAGCCAGCGGCGCAACTCTCCGTGGTTCTCCAGGATCCCGTTGTGGACCACGGCGATCCGCTGGTAGCAGTCCAGGTGCGGGTGGGCGTTCCGCTCGCTGGGCTCCCCGTGCGTGGCCCAGCGGGTGTGGCCGATCCCCGCCAGCCCGCCGGCCGGGCCTTCCACCGCGACCCGCTCCTTCAGCCGTTCCACCCTCCCCACGACCTTGACGGCCCGGACCACGCCGCCGTCGAGGATGGCCAGGCCAGCCGAGTCGTACCCCCGGTACTCGAGGCGCTCCAGCCCTCGCAGCAGGACCTCGGCTGTAGGCCGGGGCCCCGTGTACCCGATGATGCCGCACATGGCGCCACACTCCTCGTCGTCTCCCTTGTCGCGCTCCCCGCTTGCCCGCCTGCACCGGACCCTGCCCCGGCGTGGCAGCCTGGGGAGGAAAACAAAAAGGCGCGTCCGTCACGGACCGCGCCAGCGGCCACCTGGAGACAGGCAGCCACACCTCCCGGCGCATCTCAAGGACGCGCCGCTCCTGGCTTGTCTTGCCCCTGTGGGCACGGAACCGCCAGCCTCCCCACCGGAAGGCTGGACCACCAAGGCCCCCTTTGTCCCGCCGGTCGCCCGGCGGCTTTGAGGGACCCCTTACGACCGTGGCCGGCCGAGTGGCACCCGCCGAATGCTTCGATGAACCACTGCCTCGTCCACTCGCCGCCTTCGGGCGCGGCGAGTGCAGGCGCTGCTTTTCGGTTGTGGCGAAGTCCGGCTCCTGGCCGGATCAGCTTCCGCCCGACGCTCGCCCCCTTCGCGCGGGGTACCTGGAAACGGCGCCCAGCCCCACGGTTCCCTCCTTCGCCCCGGGCGGGCGTTCTCCTTCCCGGGCGCGGGAGACCTTCGCAGGCCGCCCTCATTCTATTCGGCGGGCAGGTGAAGGTTCAAGAGCCTTCCGGTTCCAGGACGGGGAGGGGGTCGGGCAGGCGGTCGTCGGGATCGGGGGGGTCTTCGTGGTCGGGGCCGGTGTAGACGTCGAACTCGTGCACGCCCACCACCGCCGGGTCCGGGAGGGGTCCCAGGAGCGGCACGTCCCGCCACTCTCTGAGGATCTCCCCGTGATCTTCCTCCCATCCCGCCAGGTAGACGGCGGCCTGGCGAGCCAGGAGGGCCCGCTCTCCGTCCAGCGAGCGCCCCGCGGCCGCCAGCGCCTCCAGGGAGGCAGGCCCTCCCAGGCGCACGAGCCCTCTCACCGCCGCCTGGAAGAGCGGCCCCTCGGATCCCGGCAGGAGCTCCCCGAGGGCAAGCCAGCTCTCGGGCAGGGGGATGCGGCTCACCACGCCGGCGGCGGCGATCCGGGCCCCTTCGTCAGCCCGGCGGAGCCAGGGGGAGACCCTCACCAGGGCGGCGGGCCCGAAGCGGGCTGTGGCCGCCTGAGCCGCCTCAGCCAGGGGGGGATAGGTCGTAAGCGCCAGGAGGCGATCCAGGTCCTGGGCTTCCCCCACCTCCCCCAGGACCTCCAGCGCCCAGGCGTGCCCGTGGAGCACCAGGGAGTCCTCCAGGAAGGCCCTGAGCGCGGGAAGGGCTTCCTTCCCCAGGCGCTTCAGGCGTACCAGGAGGGCGTAGGGGGCGCGCTCCTGGTCCGCGTCGAGCTGCCAGACCTTCCGGCCTTCCTCGGTCGCACCCTCCGCCGGGTCCCGCCCGGACCAGGCCCGGTCCAGCCGAACCACCCGTGGGAAGGTCTCGAGGAAGCACGCGGCCGCCGTCCGCAGCTCCTCCTCGGCCCAGCGCCGGATCCGCCCGTCGAAGAAGCGGGGCCTCTCGGCCAGGTACAGGATCAGGGAGAGCCGCGCCCACGAGAGCTCGTCCACCTCACGCAGCCAGCGGGCCGGATCTCCATCGCCGGCCCCTCCCTCCCAGCCGGGCAGCCCGTGGGCCCTGCCCAGCTCCACCAGCAGCAGGGAGGCGAGCCAGCCCATGGTCCCCAGCGCTTCCGGGTAGTCGCCGGCACGCCACGCTCTGGCCACGCGCTCCAGCGCAGGGCGGGCCTGGTTCCTCGCCCCGTCGGGAAACGCCCCGTCGAGGCCCTGGACCCACTCGGGTTCAACGGAGAAGGAGAGCTGGTAGTAGGAGCCTTGCACGTCCGCCAGGAGCCTGGCGGTCTTGAGGGCCTGGTCGTGCACCCACTCGTCCGGGGCGCTCTCCACCCAACGGAGGATGTCGGGCAGGCGCCGCCTCTGCTTGCGGTAGGCGGCGCTGCTCCACGCCCCGCCGGCCGTGGGCCAGTCGTCGGCTTCGAAGAACCGGTCGAGCGCCTCGCCCACGCCGGCGACGTCCAGCTCCCCCAGGGCGTAGAGCGCGATACCGCGCCGGCGGAGCGCGTCGGGGTCGTCGCCGCACTGGGTGGCGTCCAGGAGTCGCCGCGCCGCCTCCTCTTCCCGGCCCGAAGCCACCCCCCACTCGGCCAGCCCCGACAGGGCGTGCTCCTGCAGCGGCTCGGGGCCGCCGGCCAGGACCTCTTCCAGCAACCCCCGCGCCTCGGGGCGCCCCGAACGAGCCACGGCCCTCAGGGCCTGGATGCGCACGGCCAGGTTCGAGTCGCCCCGGGCCACCGCCGCCAGTGCCTGCGCCACTTCGGGCAGGTCCGCGTCCGCCGCCAGCATCCGAGCCGCCTGGGCCCGCGGCCGCCAGGCGGGGGAACGGAGGCGACCGAGATGGTGGGCAAGGACGGCCGGGGCAGTCATGCCTCGAGCTCCTGAAGATACGCCTCCTGCAGCCGCCGGGTAAGGGGTCCGGGCTCTCCGGACCCCACCGCCCGCCCGTCCACCCGAACCACAGGCAGCACGGTGGTGGTGGTGCCCGTCAGGAAGAGCTCGTCGGCCCGGCCCAGGCGGCTCGCCTCCACAGCCTCTTCCCGTACCGTGATCTCCAAGCGCCCGGCCAGCTCCAGCACCACGCTGCGGGTGACGCCGCCCAGGATCCACCGGTCCGCCGGGTGGGTCCAGAGGACTCCGTCGAAGACCGCGAACAGGTTGGTGCTGCTCCCTTCGGTGACCCGGCCGTCCCGGACGAAGACAGCCTCGAAGGCCCCGGACTCCACGGCCTGCTGCTTGGCCAGGACGTTGGGGAGCAGCCCCACGGACTTGACATGACACCAGTGCCACCGCTCGTCGGGCACGGTGATGACGGAGACGCCGCGCTCGAGCTTCTCCGGTTCGGGGCGGTGGGCTTTCCGGGCGATCATGAGCAGGGTGGGCCGCGGCTGGGCTGGAAAGGCGTGCTGCCGCGGGGCCGACCCCCGGGTGAGCTCCAGGTAGACCGTGGCCTCTTCGGCCTCCAGCCCGTTGCGGGCGGTGAGGGCGCCGGCCGCGGCCTCCAGGTCGGCTGCGGGCCGGGGCAGCTCCAGCCGGACCGCCGCGGCGCTGCGCTGCAACCGCGCGAGGTGGTCCTCCATGCGAAAGGCCCGGCCCCGGTGGACGTAGATCACCTCGTAGATCCCGTCGGCGAAGAGGAAACCCCGGTCCTCCACCGACAGGCACGCCTCGTCGTATGGCTTGAACTCGCCGTTCAGGTAGACCCACTCGCCCACCACGGTTCCCCTCCCTGCCAGCCTGGCCGCGCTCGACGGATTCGCATCTGGATTCGCCCCCGAAGGCCCGCTCCCCTTCGCCGCGCGCGCCCGCGGAAGAGCCGCGCCCCGGTTCCCGCGCCGCGCCCTCCCTCACGGGCGCGCCGGCACGTCATCGGGATCCCTCTCCAGCACCTCCCACTTCCGCTCCCCGCAGTCGGGGCAAGGAACCTGCCCCTTGGCGTAAGGAAAGGTGGCGCTCCGTTCCTCCACCCGGACGCCGCCGCATCCCAGGCAACGAACGTAGGTATGATCCATCGAGCATCCCCCCGTACCAGCCTTCCCCGAGGGCCGGGAGGACGGCAGGATCCTCCCAACGGGAAGCGAACCTCTTCCGGCGTGCCGGGGGTCGTCTGCGACCCCCCGGACCTGGCCCGGGCCTGCCCGCGCCCCGCGGCCTGCCCGCATACCACGCCCATGGAGGAATGGTTCGTGTCCCACCCGACCCGCTCCGCGTCGACCGCCGCGTCCGAAGACCTCTTCCGAAGGGCCCTGGCCGTGGCCAGCGGGGGCGTTCACTCCCCCTCCCGCTCCTATGCGGCCGTGGGTGGCGGCGCCCCCCGGTTCATGGTGCGGGGTGAGGGCGCCTACCTCTTCGACGCCGACGGCCACCGCTACATCGACTACCTTTCCGGTTACGGCGCCATCATCCTGGGCCACGCCCCCGAGCGGGTGGTGGAGGCGGTACGGAGGGTCGCCCCGGACGGGCTCCTCTTCGGCACCCCCACCCCGCTGGAGGTGGAGCTGGACGAGCGCCTCTGCCAGGTCATCCCCTCGGTGGACCGGGTCCGCTTCACCGCCTCCGGCACCGAGGCGGTGATGACTGCGATCCGCCTGGCCCGGGCCTTCACGGGCAAGACGAAGCTGGTCAAGTTCGACGGCTCCTACCACGGCCACTCGGATCCGGTGCTGGTCTCGGCAGGTTCGGGGTTCTCCACCCTGGGCATCGCGGACTCGGCAGGCATCCCCCCCGGGGTGATGGAGGACGTGATCAGCCTGCCGTACAACCAGATCGAGCCCCTGGAGGAGGTCCTGTTCCGGCAGGGGGCCCAGGTCGCGGCGGTGCTGGTGGAGCCCGTGGTGGGGAACTTCGGGCTGGTCCCGCCGAAGCCGGGCTACCTGGAGGCGCTGGTGGAGCAGGCGCACGCAGCCGGCGCGCTGGTCATCTTCGACGAGGTGATCACCGCGTTCCGCTTCGGCTACGGGGCGGTGCAGGACCGCTTCGGCCTCCGGCCCGATATCACCGTGCTGGGCAAGATCATCGGGGGCGGTATGCCCATCGGCGCCTACGGGGCCAGGGCGGAGATCATGGACCTGGTGGCCCCCCTGGGCCCCATGTACCAGGACGGCACCTGGGCGGGCCACCCGCTCTCGATGGCGGCCGGCCTTGCCTGCCTGGAGGCGCTCCGGGAAGAAGGCCTCTATGCGCGCCTCGAGCGCCTGGGCCGTCGCCTGGCCCAGGGGCTGCGCGACGCGGCAGGCCGGGCGGGCGTCCCCGTCCAGGTGCACCAGATGGGCGGGGCGATCGCCCTCTACTTCACGGGCGAGCCCGTGGACGACTTCGCGGGCTGCGAGCGAAGCGACTCCGAGCGGTTCGCCCGCTTCTTCCGCGCCATGCTTCAGCGGGGCGTGCACCTGGCCCCCTCCAAGTACGAGGTCTGGTTCGTCACAGCCGCCCACACCGAGGCCGATGTGGAACAGACGTTGGAGGCAGCCGCGGAGGCGTTCAGGAGCCTGGACTGAGGGCTCCGGCTCAGAGCAGCACCGGCCGCCGCAGCACCGCGAGCAGCAGCTCCTTCGCCCCCTCCATGTCCCGCAGGTCCACCATCTCCGCAGGTGTGTGGAGGTGCCGGCATGGGATGGAGACAGCTCCGGTGGGCACGCCGTTCCGGCTGGTGTGGATCGGCCCGGCGTCGGTCCCCCCGGCCGTGAGCACCTCCACCTGGTAGGGTATGCCGGCCTCCCGGGCCGTCTCGGTCAGGAGCCGCCGCACGGCCGGATGCGCGATGACGCTCCGGTCCATGGCCTTGACGGCCGGACCCTTGCCCAGCTCCACCGCCCGCTTGGGCGCCTTGGGGGTGTCCCCCGTGGGGGTCACGTCCACGGCGACGGCCAGGTCCGGCTGGACCCGGAAGGCAGCGGTCCGGGCGCCCCGCAGGCCCACCTCCTCCTGCACCGCGAAGACGGCGACCACCCGGTGGGGTGAGCCGTCCAGAGCCTTCAGGGTCTCCACCAGCACCGCGCAGCCGGCCCGGTCGTCGGCCGCCTTGGCGATGAGCCGGTGCTCGCCGGCCTCGGCCACCGGGCGCACGAAGACGCCCGCCTCGCCCACCTGG
The DNA here is from genome assembly GCF_001544015.1 of Limnochorda pilosa. Classification (GTDB taxonomy): domain Bacteria; phylum Bacillota; class Limnochordia; order Limnochordales; family Limnochordaceae; genus Limnochorda; species Limnochorda pilosa. The sequence continues at coordinate 3,190,610 of NZ_AP014924.1, forward strand.
ACCCGGGCGGCCGCCTCGCTCCGGGAGGAGGCGCCGATGTCCACCAGCAGGTGGCTCAGCTCCAGGTCCTTGATCTCCTCCAGGTAATCGGCGGCCACGCTGCCCTCGGCCCCGCCCGCGAAGCGCACACGCTGGCCCAAGGCCACCTGCGGCGAGACACCGCCGATGGGGGCCACCCGGAGAAAGCCTTCCTCCTCGATGTAGGTCACCACCAGCCCGATCTCGTCGGTGTGGGCGTCGAGCATGACCGTGAGCCCGCCCGGGCCGCCGGGCTCCCGGATCGCGTAGAGGTTGCCCAGCGCGTCGGTCTCGAGCCGGTCCACCCTTCCCCGGAGCTCCTCCTCGAGCACCCGCCGGACCTCACCCTCGGCCCCCGAGGGCCCCATGGTCTCGCTCAGCTTGCGAAAGGTCTCCTTCACCGTCCGTCGCCTCCGTTGGGAAGCTCCCGGGCCCAGGCGCGGAGGGCGCGCCGGGCGAGCTCCAGAGCATGCTGGTAGTCGTCCAGGGAAAGGACGCCCCCGGGCTGGTGCAGGTACCGGCACGGGAGCGAGAGGCTGGCCACCCGCGCGCCGCCCCGCTGGGTCTGGATGGCGCCCGCGTCGTTGCCGCCTGCGACGCCCTGCTTCCACTGCCACGGGATTCGGGCCGCCTCCGCCTCCCGTACCAGGATGCGGACCATCTCCGGGTCCGCGATGCTGGTGCGGTCGCGGAAGGTCACGGCAGGCCCCTGGCCCAGGCGGGTGGTCTGCCGGGCGGGGTCCACGTCGGGAAGATCGGCGCAGGAGGTAGTCTCCAGCACCAGCGCGGCGTCGGGCTCCAGCCGGTAGGCAGCCACCTGGGCACCTCGCAGGCCCACCTCCTCCTGGACGGTGAAGGCGGCCAGGAAGGGTCCGGGCCACTCCTCCCGCAGGAGCTCCAGGAGCATGAGGCAGCCGGCCCGGTCGTCGAGGGCCTTCCCCATCACCCGCCCTTCCCCGAAGACCTCGAAGGGGCGCTCGAAGACGACCCGGTCGCCCAGGCTCACCACCGCCTCGGCCTCGTTGCGGCTCCGGGCGCCGATGTCGAGGTAGAGCTCCTCGAGCCGGTAGGCCTTCTTCCGCTCTTCGGGCTGCTGAAGGTGGATGGGCTTGCCCCCCACCACCCCGGGCACCCGCCTCTCGCCGATGCGCACCACCTGCGCCGGCAGGATGCGGGGGTCGATGCCGCCCACGGGGCGGAAGTGGAGGAGGCCGTCGTCCTCGACGGAGGTGACCATGAGGCCCACCTCGTCCATGTGGGCGGCCACCATCAGGCGGGGGCCGGGCTTCTCCTCCCCCACGCGCACCAGGAGGTTCCCCAGCGCGTCGGTCTCCATGCGCCAGGATCCCGGCGGCGGCTTTGCCTCGACGCGCTCCCGAATCCAGGCGCGGACGGGCCCTTCCGCACCCGAGACCCCGTCCAACTCCGATAGGTACCGCAAACCCTCAATGATCGCGGCCTCCCGCTCGCTCGGGCTCCAGAGCGGCTCGCGGGCCGGTTCGCTCATTGGTTGAGCCCCCTCACCCATTGCGGGTCCATCCCGGAGACGGCGGCGGCCAGGAGCCGTCCCGTGGCCTCCAGGTCCCGGGCGTCCACGGTCTCCACGGTGCTGTGCATGTACCGAAGCGGCACCGAGAGGAGGCCCGTGGCCACACCGCTGCGGGCCACCTGGAGGGCCCACGCGTCAGTGCCCGTCTGGCCGGGGGCCGGCTCGATCTGGTGCGGGATCCCCTCGGCCTTGGCCCGCTCCACCAGGAAGCGGAAGACCTCCGGATGGATGTTGGGCCCCAGTGCCAGGGCGGGGCCGCCGCCGGCCTCGGCGGAGCGGTCCTTCTCCACGGCAGGCTGGCGGGCGAAGCCTACGTCCACCGCGAGGCCCACGTCAGGCGCGACGCCGAAGGCGCTGGTGGTGGCGCCCCGCAGGCCCACCTCTTCCTGGACCGTGGCCACCGCCAGCACGTCGACCCTGTGCCGCCGGCGGGTCAGCTCCCCCAGGGCGTGGTACGCCGCCGCGACGCTTGCGCGGTTGTCGAAGGCCTTTCCGGCCAGCCGCCCGCCCAAGAGGCGCACGGCCCGCTGGTCGCGAACCACCAGGTCGCCCGGTTCCACCAGGGCCCGCACCCGTTCCTCGGGCAGCCCCACGTCCACGAAGAGATCCTGCATGGGCACGGGCTTCTTCATCTCCTCGGGGGTGGTGAGGTGGGGGGGCTTCATCCCCAGGTACCCCACCAGCTCCCGCCGCCCTTGCACCCGCACCCGGTGGGCCAGGACGTTCCGCACGTCGATGCCGCCCACGGGCGCCACCCTCAGGAAGCCGCCCTTCTCGATGGAGAGGACCATGAAGCCGATCTCGTCCATGTGGGTGGCGATCATCACCCGGGGGCGGGGTTCGGGTCCCTCGCCCCGCTTCAGGGCCACCAGGTTCCCCAGCGGATCCACCCGGACCTCGTCCACCAGGGGCTCCCATGCCTCCCGAATGCGGACGGCCACCTCCGCCTCGTGCCCGGAGACCCCGGGCAGCTCCGAGACGGCCTCCAGGAACTCCGTCGCTGTCACCTGCCGCTCACCTCCACCGCGTTCAGCACCTCGGCCAAGGCCTGCAACGGCTCGTCGGGGTCCTCCCACACGAGCCCGTGCCCACGTCCCGGTACCACCCGCAGTTCCGCCCCCGGTACCTGGGCCGCGAGCCGGCCCGCCTCCTTGGGCGGCGTCACGCGGTCCTCACCGCCCACCAGCACCCGGGCCGGCACCCGCAAGCCCGCCAAGAGCCCGCGCCCGTCGAAGGCCAGGGCCGCCTCGGCCATTTGGCGGAAGACGGCCCGATCCGGGTGCCCCCGCTCCAGGGCCAGACCCTGCTGCAACCGCCGGATGGTCGCCTCCGACCTTTCGTACAAGGCGGGAGCGAAGGTCCAGAGGTGGACCTCCCGGTAGAAGAGCCCCACCGGCAGCCGCTCGTAGAGCTCGGCCCAGACCCGCACCAGCTCGCTGCGATGGGCATCGGGGGCGAGCCACGTGGAGATCAGCAGCAGCCCGTCCATCCGATCGGGGTGCGTCCCGGCCATGGCCTGGGCGACCGCGCCCCCGAAGGAGACCCCCACGAGGACGGCCTGCCCGATTCCGAGCCCGTCCAGGAGAGCCCAGCCGTCCGCAGCCGCCTGCTGCACCGAGTACCCCGACGCGGGCCGGTCGCTCGCTCCCGACCCGCGGGGGTCGAAGAGGATGGCCTGGCACGGGGGCAGGCGGCGCCGAAGGTGGTTGAAGGCGGCATGGGTTCCTCCCAGGGGCGGCAGGAAGAGCACCGGCTCGCCCTCGCCCTCCCGGCGGAACGCGAGCTGCACGCCCCCCACGTCCATCTTTTCCAGCGCTGGCCCTCCCTTGCACGCCGCGCTCGCACGCGGGACCGGACGGCGCACTGCCTCGCGGCGCCCGATGCAGCCTGGCGCCGCCGCGTCAGGCCAGGGTCGTCCCCATTCCGCCGTCCACCACCAGGGTCTGCCCGGTGACGTAGCTGGCGGCGTCCGAGAGGAGGAAGGCGGCCAGGCGGGCCAGCTCGGCCGGATCCCCGTAGCGCCCTAGCGGGATGCCCGCCTCCCACTGGCGCCGGACCTCATCCAGCGTGCTCCCGACCTGGCGGGCCTTGATCTCGTCCAGCTCCCGCACCCGCTCGGTGTCCAGCCGCCCGGGCGCGATGCAGTTGATGCGCACCCGGGGGGCCAGCTCCTGGGAGAGGGTCTTGGCCAGGCCCACGATCGCCGGCCGGAACGCGTTGGAAAGAAGGAGCCCCGGGATGGGCTGCTTCACCGACGACGAGACGATGATGACGATGGAGCCACCGTTTCGCTCCAGGTAGGGCCGGGCCGCACGGATGGACCGGACCACGCTCATGAGGTTCAGGTCGAAGGCAAGCTGCCAGGCGTCGTCGCCCAGCTGCTCGAAGCGCCCTGCCGGCGGCCCGCCCGCGTTGCAGACCAGGAGCTCCAGGCCCCCCATGGCCTCGGCCGATTCCTGGATGAACGCCTCGAGGCCCTCCTTCTGGGTGACGTCCACCGCCCGGTGGAAGGGGCGCCTCCCCGTCTCCGCCGCAATGACCTCGGCCACCTGGGCGATCCGGGCCTCGTCACGACTGGCCAGGGCCAGGGTGGCTCCCTCGCGGGCCAGCTCGTGGGCAATGGCCCGCCCCAGACCGCGACTCGACGCCAGGACGACACCCCGCCGCCCTTGAAGCTTCAGATCCATGATCCGTCTCCCTTCCAGCCCCTTCGGGGCTCGGTGATTACCGGGCGCGGCCGGCGTGCCGGGGCAGGCTTGGCTCGGCCTGCCGTTGAGCGGCCTGGGGCAGGCCGGCAGCTGCGGCGGCCGCGGGCGCCAGGAGCTGGATGGCCGCGGGGTGCGCGTCGAGCCTGGCCGGAAGACCCGCCATCACCTCGCCGTCGGCCTGCCAGTGGAGGGGCGCGTCCGAGTCCACCTCCACCTCGCGGGCCGCGAGGACCTGCACCTTCGGGTGCCGAACGTGGGTCCCCGGGAAGACCCGGGGCAGCACCCGGAGGACCTCCGAGCGCGTCAGGTCGCCCACCACCACCGTCTCCAGGAGGCCGTCGTCCGCCCGGGCGGTGGGGCACAGGTTCAGCCCCCCTGCGCAGTGGGGCAGGTTCCCGACGGCGACCAGCAGGCAGCGCTCCTCCCAGCTTCGCCCATCCACCCGGATGCGCATGAGCTGGTTCCGGTAGGTGGCAAGCTGGGCCAGGATGGCGACCATGTAGTTGAAGGTGCCCGGGATGAAGGTGGGGAGCTGCCCGCCCAGGTGGGCCACCTCGGCGTCGAAGCCGACCCCGGTGATGTTCAGGAAGTAGCGGCCGTTCACCCGTCCCAGGTCCAGGGGGCGGAGGTGGGGCTCGCGCAGGAGACGGAGCCACGTTTCCAGACGACGAGGAATCCCTGTGTTCCGGGCGAAGTCGTTGCCCGTTCCGCACGACACCTGGCCGAAGGCGGGCCGCCTCTCGGGAGGGAGCTGCATGAGACCGTTCACCACCTCGTTGGCGGTACCGTCGCCCCCAACCGCCACCACCAGCGGGTAGCCCTCGTGTGCTGCTCCCAGGGCCAGCTCCACCGCCTGGCCCGGGGCGCGGGTGAGACTGCTGGGGAGCGGCGCGCCCACCAGGTCCTGGAGCCGGTTCCAAGCACGACGGGCCCTCCCCGAACCCGCCACGGGGTTGACCACGAAGAACGCTTCCATCGCCCACGCTCCTCCTCGCCCGAACCGTGCGCCCCCACGCACTGCCTGCCATCCCCGGTGCCCAGGCCTGGCCTTGCGGCGCGTCCCCGAATCCGCCCGGGAGGGCAGGATCCACGCACCGGCAGCCGGAATAACACCAGAGGCTTCATTTCGTCAGGCCACTTCGTTTTCCTGGGTGGGATGGGTTTGGCTGCCTCCCCTGAGCGGACCGACCTGGCGCTGGCCCTGGGGGGCGGCGCGCTGCGCGGCGTGGCGCACATCGGAGTCCTCCAGGTCCTGCACGAGCATGGGATCTACCCATCCATGGTCACGGGCACGTCGGCCGGAAGCCTGGTGGGCGCCTTCTATGCGGCCGGCATCGATCCCTACCACATGGCCGAGCTGACCCGCTCGCTCACCGCGGACGTCCTCGTCGACACCGACCTAGGCCCGCTCTCGCTCCTCCTCCTGAGCCAGCGGGTGGCCCTGGAGATGATCGGGCGCTCGGCCCGCACCCCCAGCGGCATCGCCGCCGGCCGCCGGCTGGAAGCCTGGATCCGGGAGAACCTGCCCGTGCCGGGGCTGGATCAACTTTCCTTACCTTTCGCGTGCGTGGCCGTGGACATACGCTCAGGAGAGCGGGTGATCCTTGGCGCCCGGCGCTTGTTCCCAGGGGAGCCCCCGTTGGGAACCGTCTTCCTCAGCGAGGAGGTCGCCGACACCGCCGCCGCGGTGCGGGCCAGCTCGTCCATTCCGTGGTTCTACGCGCCCAAGCGCATCGCCGGCAGGATCCTGGTGGACGGCGGCGTGGCCGAGCCCGTTCCCGCTCCCACCGCCCGATTGCTGGGGGCCCGGAAAGTGGCGGCGGTCGACGTGGCGCCCACCGAGGGGAACCACGGCGAGATCCAGGGCCTCACCCGCATCCTGGGGCGTTCCCTCAGCATCGGCACCGCGGTGATGACCCGCCTGCAGCTCGAGCACGACGCGGACGTGGTGATCCACCCGCGCCTGCGCGACGCGCCCATGACCGAGTCGTCGGTGATCCCCGAGTACCTGGCGGCCGGCCGGGTGGCGGCCATGGCAGCCCTTCCCGCCCTGGAAGAGCTGCTCCGCCGGCCCTTGCGGCCCCGGCGGCGGTGGTTCGGGCTAGGGTCGTAGGGCCCGTCAGGGTTCCCTGTCGGCATGAGAGCGGACCCACCGGTAGCGGCGACGGCGCGAGACCGATCGAGGTCGGCAGCGCATGGGTGCTTGGCGGCTGCGCCCGTTCGCGTCGGGTGCGGAGAGCCATCAGGTAGGTCAAGGGAGAAGCCCCACCCCCTGCTCCCGCGCCGCCTCCAGGAAGAAGTCCGCATGGCCCTCCTCCACCTGGAAGCGGCGGGAATCGGCATCGTAGGCAACCACACCGTACGCGAACCACTGGTTCTCCTCCAGCCACCGCAGGAGGCGGCTCACCGCCTCGTCGGGGACGTGGGCGGGCACGGGGAGCGAGCGCATGGCACTCGAGCCGGCCACGGCTATCCCTCCTCCCCGGGCCCCAGCCAGTGGTCGAAGACGAGCCTGGAGGCCCGGGCCACCACGGTCTCGCCCTCGTTCTGGTAGGCGAAGCCCCGGTCCCGGGAGTCCTTGGTCATCACCGCCACCGCGTAGGCGCCGTGGGAGGTGCTGATGATCCCCACGTCGTTCCGCACGCCCGCGATGGAGCCGCTCTTGGACTGGATGCGGAGGTCCGAGGTTCCGTCTTCGACCGCGTCCAGGTCGTAGCCCAGCTCGCGGCCCAGGACAGAGAAGTGCTGCCGGCCCAGGATCTCCAGCACCTGCTCGCATCCGGCCTCGGAGAGGATCTGGTGCCGGTGGAGGGCGGTGAGGAGCTCCACCATGTCCGCCGGCGAGACGGTGGACCGGCGACCCTCCCGCTGGGCCGGGGTCTGGCGCTCGGGCGGCGCCAGGAGCGGCCCGGCCAGGTAGGTCTGCCGGAGCCCCCATGCCTGCGCCGACGCGTTGACCGCCTCGATCCCCACCCGCTCCATGACCATGTTGGTGGCCGTGTTGTCGCTCACCACGATCATGAGCGTGAGCAGGTCCCGCAGGGTGGGCTCGAGGCCGGGCTCCAGCTCCTTCAGCACCCCGCTGCCGCCCACCTGGTCCTCCGTGCGAAGGGGGACGCGCCGGGCGAGGTCCAGCCGGCCTTCCTCGGCCTGCCGGAAGGCCTCCACCAGGATGGGCAGCTTGATGACGCTGGCCGCCGGGAAGGTCTCGGCCGCCCGGAAGGAGAGCGCGGGGCGGCGGGCGGGGCGTCCGGACAACCCCCGGGCTGCCACGGCCAGCGTTCCGCTGAAGCCTGCGTCGAGCTCGGTGAGCTCATCGTAGATGCTGCGCATCATGGGCACGACCTCCCGTGGATGCTCCTCGCGTGCAGGGCCCCGGCGGTCTCGCAAGCGGTACTGCCCTTCAGGAGCCGCTTGCGCCCTGCCGAGGGTGGAGCTGCTCGATCCGGTTCTCGAACTCAGCCCGCAGCATGGCGCGGGTGGTCTCAGGAACGAAGGCCGCTTCCACCCCGTTCAGGGCCAGGCGGGCGAGCCGGTCGAAGTCCAGCTCGAAGACTCCCGCGGCCAGGGACCACTCGCCAGCGAGCTCGATGCGGGAGACGCCGGGGTCGTCGGAGTTGAGGGTGACGGGCACGCCCTCGGCCAGGAAGCGGCCGAAGGGATGGTCCTGAAGGCGGCGGACCGCACCTGTCTGCAGGTTGCTGGTGAGGCACGACTCAATCCAGATCCGGTGCTCCCGCAGGTGGTCGAGCAGCGCAGGATCCTCCACGGCCCGGGTGCCGTGGCCGATGCGCCACGCCCCCAGCTCCCGCACCGCCACCCAGACGGCCTCCGGCCCCGCGGCCTCGCCGGCGTGGATGGTGACGGCCAGCCCTGCATCCCGCGCCCTTCGGAAGATGGGGACGTAGAGCTCCGGTGGATAGGCGGTCTCGTCACCCGCCAGGTCGACCCCGGCCACCCCGTGATCCCGGTAGCGCGCGGCCAGCTCCACCACCTGCCGGTTCTCCTCCTCGGGCCGTCCCCGCATCACCACCAGGATCAGGCGGGCCAGAATGGGCCACTGCCGGCCGGCCTCCTGGATCCCCTGAAGGATGGCCTCCACGACCTGCTCCAAGGTCAAGCCGCCCTCGGTGTGGAGCCAGGGGGCCGCCCGCAGCTCGGCGTAGCGGACGCCCGAGCGGTGGGCGTCCTCCAGAGCCTCACGGGTGATGCGGCGGAGTGCCGCCTCCGTCTGGGTCACCCGGTTGATGACGGGGAAGCGGGTGAGGAATTCGGCCAGGCTGCGGACGCCGGGTCCCACCGTGATCGCCCGCTCCGCCTCTTCCAGGGTGAGGCCGTCGCCGCTGGGAAGGGCTCGGGCCAGCTCCACGTACGTCTGCGGGCGGAGCGCCCCATCCAGGTGGAGGTGCAGGTCGGCCTTGGGCAACGCGCGAAGGACGGGGGCCACCGGCGTTGCCGTCCCCTGGTGCACCGGACCCTCTGACATGGAACTCGTCGCCTCCTCCATCCCTCGGGCCCATGCCTGCAGGGCGGGCGCGGCAGGGTCGGGCGCGGAGGTCGTGCTCGGCCCCAGGTACGCCCCGGGGCCGCAGCGCTGCGGCCCCGGGCTTCGATCACGGCTGTCCCCGATGCTTCTACAGCCGCCCCGCCGCCTCCTGCATCTCGGGATGGCGGGCGGCCCGCTCCATCTCCTGCGCGTCCATGACGGCCACGCAGGCGATGTTGACGATGTCTTCCACATCGTCGCCCCGCTGCAGCACGTGGACGGACTTGCGGGTGCCCATCAGGATGGGCCCGATGGCTTCGGCGCCGCCCAGGCGCTGGAGGAGCTTGTACGCGATGTTGGCGGAGCTGAGATCCGGGAAGACCAGGACGTTGGCGCCGCCCTTGAGAGCCGAGAAGGGATACTCGCTCTCGAGGATCTCGGGCACCACCGCGGTATCGGCCTGCATCTCACCGTCCACGGCCAGATCCGGCCTCCGGTCGCGCACGAGCTCGGTGGCCAAGCGCACCTTCTCCGCCAGCGGGTGCGGCGTGGAGCCGAAGTTGGAGAAGGAGAGCATGGCGATGCGGGGTTTGACGCCAAGCATCTTCGCCCGCTCGGCCGCGAGGATGGCGATGTCGGCCAGCTCCTCCGCCGTCGGCTCGACGTTCACCGTGGCATCGGTGAAGAAGAAGGCCTTGTCGTCCAGCACCATCAGGTAAAGGCCGGCCACCCGGCCGACCCCCGGCCGCGTCTTGATGATCTGCAGCGCAGGGCGCAGCACCTCGGGATAGTGGTAGGTGAGGCCGGCCACGAACGCGTCCGCGTCGCCCACCTCCACCATCAACGGCCCGAAGACGTTCCCCTGCCGAGCCAGCTTCCGGGCCTCCCGCAGGGTGACGCCCTTCCGTTGGCGCATCTGGTAGTAGCGCTCGACGTAGGCCTCGAAGCGCGGGTGCCGCTCGGGACAGATGACGGTGAGTTGCCCGTTGATCCCGAGCCCGTGGGCGGTTGCCGTCACCACGTCCGGGTTCCCCAGGAGGATCGGCTGGGCGAGCCCTTCATCCCGGAGGATGGCGGCGGCCCGGATGATCTTGGGCTCCTCGCCCTCGGAGAAGACGACCCGCTTGGGACTCTGCTGGGCCCGGTGCATGATGAAGTGCTTCACCTGGCGCGCCTTGCCGAAGCGGGTCTCCAGACGCTCCCGGTACTCGTCCAGGTCGACGTGGAGCCGCGCCACGCCCGTCTCCATCGCGGCCTGGGCCACCGCCGGCGCCTCCCAGGTGAGAACCCGGGGATCCAGCGCCTTGGGGATCAGGTAGTCCGGACCGAAGCGCATCTGCTCCACCCCGTAGGCCCGGAGGACCACGTCGGGCACCTCCTCGCGGGCCAGGTTGGCCAGGGCGCGGGCGGCGGCGACCTTCATCGCGTCGTTGATGGCCCGGGCCCGCACGTCGAGCGCCCCCCGGAAGATGAAGGGGAAGCCCAGCACGTTGTTCACCTGGTTGGGGTAGTCGCTGCGGCCCGTGGCCACCAGCGCGTCGGGACGGGCCTCGCGGGCCACCTCGTAGGGGATCTCCGGATCCGGGTTGGCCAGCGGCATGATCATGGGCCGCTCGGCCATGCGCTTCGCCATCTCGGCGGTGACCACGTTGGCGATGGACAGGCCGAGGAAGACGTCGGCCCCTTCCAGCGCCTCCGCCAGGGTGCGCCGGTTGGTGTCGGCAGCGTACGCCTCCTTGAAGGGGTTCATCCCCTCGGTGCGGCCCTTGTAGATGACCCCCTTGGAGTCGCACATGAGGATGTTCTCACGCCGCAGGCCCAGGTTGACGAAGAAGTCCGCGCACGCGATGGCCGATGCGCCGGCGCCGTTGATCACCAGGCGGACCTGGTCGATGGCCTTGCCCACCACCTCCAGGCCGTTGAGCAGGGCGGCACCCGAGATGATGGCCGTCCCGTGCTGGTCGTCGTGGAAGACGGGGATCTCCATCTCCGCCTTCAACCGGCGTTCGATCTCGAAGCACTCGGGCGCCTTGATGTCCTCCAGGTTGATGCCCCCGAAGGTGGGCTCGAGCGCCTTGACGATCCGGATCACGTCCTCGGGATCCGGCGCGTCGATCTCCAGGTCGAAGACGTCGATGTCCGCAAACCGCTTGAAGAGGACCCCCTTGCCCTCCATCACGGGCTTGCCTGCCAGAGCCCCCACGTTGCCCAGGCCCAACACCGCCGTGCCGTTGGACACGACGGCCACCAGGTTGCCCCGGGCGGTGTAGTCGAAGGCCTTGTCGGGATCCTTCTCGATCTCCCGCACCGGCTCGGCCACGCCCGGGGTGTACGCGAGCGACAGGTCGCGCTGGGTCGCGCACGGCTTGGTGACCCGCAGCTCGATCTTGCCAGGACGTCCCTTGGAGTGGTACTCCAGGGCCTCCTCGCGGAGGATTTTGGCCACGTCGTTCCCCCCTAGCTCCTGCAGGATCGCGCTCCCGCAGGGTAAGACCCCCTGCACTATTCTCATCCTGTATACAGGAATCCTTTGGCGGCTCCGGCAGGTTCCGGTGGTACGTCACCTGCGCGTCCCACGACTGGTTGACAAACCCACCCGCCCGCCTTATCCTGGGAGCGTGATTCTGGACCCAGCTCGGTGTGGAGGAGGTTCCCGGTGGAGACGGTCGTCCTGGTCCTCCAGTCCCTCAAGGCGGCGCGGGGCGGCTGGGTCTCCGGAGAAGCGTTGGCGTCCTCCCTGGGGCTTTCCCGGAACGCCGTCTGGAAAGCGGTGAACGCGCTCCGCCGCCGGGGCTACGCGGTGGCGGCCAGCCCCCGCCGGGGCTACCGGCTTGCGGCCGCTCCGGACCAACCCCTGCCCGAGGAGGTCTTCCCGGACCCCGTTCCAGAGCTCGTCGGCCTCGAGCCGGGCTCCACGTTCCACCTGGAATACTTCCCCGAACTGCCCTCCACGAACGACCATCTCCGGCGGCTGGGCCGGCAGGGGGCGCCCGAAGGAACGGTGGTGGTCGCCGAGCAGCAGACGGCCGGCCGGGGGCGGCGGGGGCGGGAGTGGGCATCGCCCCCCGGGCTGGGTCTCTGGCTTTCCGTGCTGCTCCGCCCACCCCTTCCCGCCCGCGACGCACCCCTCCTGGCCTTGATGGCGGCCGCGGCGGTCCGTGCAGCCGCGGAGCAGGTCGCCGCTGTGGACGCGCGGGTGAAGTGGCCCAACGACGTGATGGTCCCTCAAGGGAAGGTCTGTGGGGTGCTGGCCGAGCTGGATGCCGAGCTGGACCGGATCCGGGCCTGCATCCTGGGCGTGGGCCTCAACGTGAACCAGACCGCCTCGGACTTCCCGCCCCATCTGGCCGGGAAGGCCGCCTCGCTGCGAATGGCCGCAGGGCGCCCCGTGCACCGGGCGGAGCTCCTGCGATGGGTCCTGCGCCACCTGGGGGCCCGCTACCGCCAGGTGCTGGTCGAGGGCTTCGAGCCGTTGCTCGAGGAGGTGCGGGCCTTCTCGGCCACCCTGGGGCGGCCCGTGACCGTGGAGGAGGCCGATCGAACCTGGCCCGGCCTGGCCGAAGACCTGGCGCCCGACGGGGCGCTCCTGGTGCGGCCGGCATCGGGAGGTGCCCCGGTCGCCGTTTACGCGGCGGACGTCTCCATCCGGCCGGCATGAGCCTGCCCGGCAGGACGACGGAACCGCCCGGACCGCGGGAACGCCGCGCGTGCCCGCGGCGGCAGGACCATCGGGAGGTGATGCTCGTGCCTTCGTCGGATCTTGTCCCGGAGCGCTCGCGGCAACCAAGCCCCGCGCCCGGCGCCCCGACCAGGACCTTGGCCCGTGCCGCCCTCTTCGCGGCGCTCACCGCGGCCCTGGCCCACGTAAGCCTGCCGCTTCCCTTCTCACCCGTCCCCCTGACGGGGCAGACCTTCGGCCTGATGCTCTCGGGCCTCCTGCTGGGAGCCCGGTGGGGGGCTCTTGCGCAGGGGGCCTATCTCCTGATGGGGGCATCGGGGCTGCCGGTCTTCGCTGGTGGCGCCGCCGGCCTGGGCGTGCTGGCCGGACCCACCGGCGGCTACCTTCTGGGGCACGTGGTGGGCGCCTTCGTCGTGGGCTGGGTCGCCCAGCGGCTGCCCGGCGCGGGCCGCATCCGGGCCGTGGCCGCCGCGCTTGCGGGCGGGGTGGGCGTGGTCTACGCCCTGGGCGTGCTCCAGCTCGCCCTGGTGACCGGCATGGGCTGGAAGGCGGCGCTCCTGGCCGGGGCCCTTCCCTTCCTGCCGGGCGACGTGCTGAAGGCGCTGGTGGCCGCACTGGCCGCCGAGCGGCTCACCGCCGCGGTACCGCACCTGGCGGGCGGCCCCCTCCGCACGCCGGAAGGCTCGTGACCGGCGTGCTTCCTGCCACCGGCGAGCCCTTCCTCAAGGCGGAGGGCGTGCACCACGCCTACCCCGGGCCGGGCGGTCCCATCCCTTCCCTCCGGGGGGTCACCCTCACCGTCGCCCGGGGGGAGTGGGTGGCGGTGGCGGGTCCCAACGGATCGGGTAAGTCCACCCTGGCCCGGATTCTGGGAGGCCTCACGGCGTGGGACGCCGGCCAGGTCTGGGTGGGCGGCGAGCCGCTCACCCCCGGCCGCCCACCGCTCCGGCCGCGGGTGGGTCTGGTCTTTCAGGACCCGGAGAGCCAGGTGGTGGGCTCCACCGTGGAGGAGGACGTCGCCTTCGGCCCGGAGAACCTGGGCCTCCCGCCGGAGGAGATCGAGCGGCGGGTGGCGGCGGCCGTGGAGGCCGTGGGCCTGGCCGGCCTCCGCCGCCGCCCCACCCGGCAACTCTCCGGCGGGCAGCGGCAACGCCTGGCCGTGGCGGGCGCCCTGGCCATGGAGCCCGACGCACTGGTCCTGGACGAGCCCACCTCCATGCTGGACCCCCGAGGCCGCCGCGAGGTGCTGGCCGCCGTCCTGGGGCTGGTGCGGCGCCGGCGGCTTGCGGTCCTCTGGACCACCCACCTGCTGGACGAAGCGCTCCTGGCCCACCGCCTGCTGGTGCTGAGCCGGGGCCGGGTGGTGGCGGACGGGGCCCCCGCAGCGCTCCTGGCAAGCCACGGCGACCTTCTGGAGGGCTGGGGGCTGCGGGCGCCCGCCCTCATCCGGCTGGCCGAGGGCCTGCGCCAGGCGGGCGTGGCGGTACCCGAGCAGGCGAGCACCGTGGAGGCCGTGGCCGGCGCCGTGGCGCGGGCGTGGCGCTCCCGTCTCCGGGGGCGGGTCCCGTGATCGAGCTCCGGGCGGTAAGTCACACCTATCCTTCCGAGGGGAAAGCGTCCCGGCCGGCCCTGCGGGAGGTGAGCCTCCGGATGGGCCGGTCCGAGGCCGTGGCCCTGATGGGTGCCACCGGGGCCGGCAAGTCCACCCTCGCCCAGGTGATGGCGGGGTTGATCCGTCCCACCTCCGGCGAGGCCCTCTGGGACCGGATGCCGGCCTACGCTGCCCTCCGGGGGCGTCCCGAGCCCGGCCGCCGGAGCCATCCGAAGGAACCGGCGCGCCTTCCCGTGGCCTACCTCTTCCAGTACCCGGAGCACCAGCTCTTCGAGGCGACGGTCTTCGACGACGTGGCCTTCGGCCCGCGCAACCTGGGCCTGCCGCCGGGAGAGGTGGAGGACCGGGTGGGCCGGGCCCTGGAGGCCGTGGGGCTCGACCCGGCCACGGTGGCCGGGCGGTCGCCCTTCGCCCTCTCGGGGGGCGAGCAGCGCCGGGCGGCCCTGGCCGGCGTGTTGGCCCTGGAGCCCGAGGTCCTGGTGCTCGACGAGCCCACCGCCGGGCTGGACCCTGCCGCGGCCGAGGCCCTGATGCGGCTGCTGGACCGGCTTCACCGGAAAGGAACGGGGCTGGTGGTGGTCACCCACCGCATGGAGGAGGTGGTGGGGCTGGTCAACCGGCTGCTGGTGCTCCATCAGGGTAGGCTCGCCCTGGACGCTTCGCCCGTGGAGGCCGTGGCCGACCCCGCCCGCCTGGCCGCCCTGGCGGTGGACCCGCCCACGGCGGCGCGGCTCGCGGCCCGCCTGCGGGAGCGCGGCCTGCCGCTGCCGGCCCACCTCCTGGACGTGGAGCCGACGCTGGAGGCCATCGCCCGCCTGCTTCGGGGGAAGGAGCCGTGAACCACCGCCCTGGCGCCCTGGCGCGACTGCTGCTCTCCCTGGCCTTTGCGGCGGCGGCCTTCCAGGTGGAAAGGATCCAGGGCCTGCTCTGGCTGGGCGGCATCGCCGCCCTGGCCGCGTGGGTCGGGCGGGTGCCCCCGCGCCGGCTGGCGCGCACCCTCCTCCCCGTCCTTCCCTTCGCGGCGCTGGCGGCCCTCCATCCTCTGCTGGCAGCCGGCCTGGCCCCCGCCAGCGCCCTGGACGGTTCAGGCGGTGTGGCAGCCGCGGGTCCGGCCCGGGCTGTGCTCGCGCCGGGCCGCCTCTTGCTGCTCGTGGCCGGGGGCGGGTTGGCCTCCCTCACCACGCCGGCGCCCCGGCTCCTGGAGGCCTGGGAGCAGCTCTTGCGCCCCGCGCGCCGCCTGGGCCTGCCGGTCCGCGACCTGGTCTGGACCACCGCTCTGGCCCTCGGGTTTCTCCCCCTCCTGCGGGAGGAGGTCTCCCGGGTGATCCTGGCCCAGAGGGCTCGGGGGTCCGGAGTGCGCCGGTGCGGCTGGAAGGGCCGGGCCCGGGCGCTCCTGGCCGTGGTGGTGCCCGTCGCGGCCCGGGCCTTGCGGCGGTCCGAGGAGCTCGGCGCGGCCCTGGACGCCCGGGGCTTCCGCGCCGCCCGCGACCCCGACCCCCGCCGGCGCCCCTGGTGCCTGGCCGACTTCGTGGTCGTGGTCCCCGGCCTTGCCCTCCTGGCCTGGGTCGCGTGGCGTTACTGAGGCCGCCCCTTCAGGAGTCCATCCTCTGCGTCGAAGCCCGCCAGCAACCGCACCACGTGCTCGATGCCCCGCCAGTAGTCTCCAAGCCGGATGTGCTCATCGGGCGCATGCGGTCCCGACCCGTGGTAGGCAACCCCGGGCCCGTTCACCACCGGCAGCCCGAGCGTGTCCACGAAGAGCGCGGCCGGGCCCGTTCCGGCCGATCGGGGTTTCAGGATGGGATCCACGCCGTAGGTCTCCCGCGCCGCGGCCGCCACCCGCTCCACCAGGGGATGGTCCAGGGGCGACTGGCCCGGGTCCTCGGACCCGCCGTCCACGACGCGCACGTCGCGAAAGCCCCGCCGCGCCAGGTGATGCTCCAGCTTCCGCAGGCAGTCCGATGCGGACTGGTTCGGAACCAGGCGGAAGTCCACCCGGGCCCGCGCCTCCGACGGGAGCACGGTCTTGCTGCCAGGTCCGGCGTAACCGGCGAAGATGCCGCTCACGTTACACGTGGGCTCCACGAAGAGCGCCCGGGGCGCGGTCCGGCCCTGGCGCCGGCTCTCGAGCTCGACGAGCCCCCACGCCTGGGCGAGGGCGCCCTCGTCAAGGGGGTAGGCGTCGACCAGACTCAGCTCCTCCGGCGACGGCGGCCGGACCCGGTCGTAGAAGCCGTCCACCAGGATCCGGCCGCTGCCGGGGTCGTAAAGGGTCCGCAGCGCCTCCAGCAGGTGCCACACGGGATTGGGCGCCAGGCCGGCCAGGCTGGAATGGAGGTCTTCCCTGGGACCCCGAACCACCAGCTCCACGTAGAGCATCCCCTTGCAGCCGGCCTCCACCTCCAGGCGGCCGTGGGCACCGATCTCGCCCCCTTCCCAGAGACACCCGTCGGCCTGGAGCTGCCGCCGGTGGGCCGAAAGGAGCCTGCCGAGGCCGGGGCTTCCCACCTCTTCGCCGCCCTCCACCAGGAAGATCACGTTCACGGGGATCCCGCCCGCCACCTGCTGCAGAAGCTCCACCGCGTGGAGCCGGGCGAGGAGCGCGCCCTTGTCGTCCGCGACGCCCCGGGCGTGGAGGCGGTCTCCCGCCAGGCGCGGCTCGAAGGGAGGGCTTGTCCAGCGCTCCAGCGGTTCGGGGGGCTGGACGTCGTAGTGGTTGTAGAAGAGGAGGGTCACCGGGGCGCCACGCTCCAGCCGCCCGTAGATCACGGGGAAGGCTCCCGGGCCGTGCCACCACTCCACCTCGGCCCCGAGCCGCTCCAGGGTGCGCGAGACCAGCCCCGCCATGGCCTCCATGCCTTCGCCCGTCGCAGCCACGCTGGGTTGCCGGCAGTAGGCGAGGAGCTCCTGAAGGAACAGCTCCTTCCGCCCGGCAAGGCCTCCCAGCGCCGCGTCCGCGAGACGTGCCATCCTCCCAGCCCCCTTCCGGCCGGTACCTTCCTCCCGCCTGGCAGGCCTTCCTCCCCAGCAGCGGCCCCGTGTGTCCAGCCCCGGACGGCACCGATCAGGCGCCGATGCTGGCCACGTCCACCGCTTCCCCCGTAGCGGCGGACCGGTAGGCGGCTACCGTCACCCGCAGCCCCGCGGCCAGCTCCCGCAGCGCCCGCCGGTCGCCCCGCCGCAGGGCCGCCAGCGCGGCGTCCAGGCCTGCCCCTGGGTCCGGCGGCCGCGCCGGCAGCTTGAGCTCCGCCGCCTCGCCCGGCAGCAGGTCCGGCGTGTGCAACCAGAGGGTGCCGGTCTCGTCCAGCCGGAGGCTCCCCGCGGCCCCGGTGAGCTCCACGGACGGCCGGGGATGGTCCCCCCACGCCAGCCTGGCCGTGCACCATCCCTGGGTGCAGCGCACGTGCACCCACGCCACGTCCTCGACGCCCAGGGGGCGCAGGAGGCTGGCCAGCGCCGCCGTCACCGACAGGGGTTCCCCCAAGAGGCCGGGGAGTTGCCCGAAGACGGGGGGCCCAGCCGAAGCAGGACCCCGCCCGCGGCGGCGCGGGGATCCGTGGAGGCGCCGGGGTCCCCGGGCCCCCGGTCTCGCGCAGGATCCTGCTCGGCCCGGACCTCCAGGAGACGCGGGGGTCCCACCATCCCCTTCCCGGCCGCGTGGAGCACCCGCCTCAGGCGGGGGGAGGGCGCCAGCGACCCCACGGGCAGGAGCATGGCCTCGCCTTCCCCGCCGCGCCGCACCAGATCCTCCAGGGCCGTGGGATCGGGAGGTGGAGGGCTCGCCAGGAGGACGTGCCGGCCCGCCTGGAGGCAGGCCCGTACCAGCGGCGGGACCCGGGCGGGCGGCGCCATCAGGTGGACCGCCTCCACCGCGTCCTGCCGCAGCAGCCCCTCCACATCGAGGACGGGTGCTGCCCCCGGCGCCCGCGCCGCCGGTTCGAGGACGTCGCCCCCCATGGCGACGAGGCGGCCGTTGCGGGCGTGCGCCCACGCGGCCAGGGCCTCGCGCCAGGGACCCTCCTCGGCCCAGAGGGCGACGTTCACGTGCGGGATGGCTTCCCAGAGATAGGCCAGGGGCCTCGTCCTTTCCGGAAGGGGGGTTCGGTAGGAAGTCCGGGCTTCCCTGACCAATAGTCCTCAAGGGAGAGCCGCGGGAGGGATGCTGTTGTGATCGGAGCCTGCATCATGGCCGGCGGGCAGGGCGAGCGGTTCTGGCCGGCGAGCCGCCGGAAGTACCCGAAGCAGTTCCTGCCCCTCCTGGACGGCAAGAGCCCGCTCCAGGAGACGGTGGCGAGGTTGGAAGCGCTGATCCCCCTGGAACAGACGTATGTGGTGACCACCGAGTCCTATGCTGAGCAGGCAAGGGAGCAGCTTCCCGAGCTTCCCGAGGAGAACCTGATCCTGGAGCCCGTGGGCCGGAACACGGCGGCCTGCATCGGGTTGGCGGCGGTGGTGATGGCGGAACGTCTGGGCGGCGACGCGGTGATGGCCGTGCTTCCCGCCGACCACTGGGTTCGCCCCGTGGACGCCTTCCAGGAGGTCCTTACCGCGGCCATGCAGGCGGCCGCGCAGGACGACTGGCTGGTGACCCTGGGCATCCGGCCCAGCCGGCCCGAGACGGGGTACGGGTACATCCGCCACGGCTCCGAACGGCTGCTGGTGAACGGGGCCCCGGCGTACCTGGTGGAGGCGTTCGTGGAGAAACCGAGCCGTGAACGGGCCCAGCGCTACCTGAGCGACGGCCGCTACCTCTGGAACAGCGGTATCTTCGCCTGGCGGGTGGCCACCATCCTCGACCAGCTCCAGCGCCACCTGCCTGAGATCCACGAACCGCTGGAGGCCGTGCGGCCCGCGGTGGGCACCCCCCGTTTCTGGGAAGTGGTGCAGCGGGTCTATCCGGGCCTTCCGGCCATCTCCATCGACTACGGCGTCATGGAGCGGGCCGAGCGCATCCTCGTCTTCCCCGGAAGCTTCGCCTGGGACGACCTGGGGAGCTGGCCTGCGCTGACCAGGGTCTTTCCCACCGATGCCGCGGGCAACCTAACGCGCGGCAAGGTGGTACTCGAGGACGTGCGCGGCTCCATCGTCCACGCCAACGGCAAGTTGATCGCCGCCCTCGGGGTGAAGGACCTGGTCGTGGTGGAGACCGAGGAGGCCATCCTCGTCTGCGAGCGCGAGCGGGCGCAGGAGCTGCGCCGGTTGGTGGAAAGGATCGCCGAGGAAGGGTACGAGTCGTACCTGTGAGCCACAGCCGGCTCGGGCCGGCCCCGGGCGAGTAGGGTTTGTCCCATGTTGGCTCTTTCTGGTACAATGAGGCTTGCCAGGTCGACCGGACCCAGCGTTTCCCCTTTCTTCCATCGGACGTCCTCCCGTCGTGGGGAGGCCACTCGCTGCCATGAACAACCTCCACGTCGGCCGCCTGCATCGGTGCGGCAGCCGGCGCGGCGCGGGGTCGGGTCGCCTGGGCAGGCCATGCCTTCCCGGGCGGGTCTGGTCCCGCCGCGGCGGCACATCGCGAAAGGAGATTGTGAAATGGCGCGTGCGGTCTGCTTCGTCAGCACCTATCCCCCCAGGCAATGTGGCATCGCCACCTTCACCCGTGACCTGATCCAAGGCCTGCAACGGGCTACGCCCGCCGGGACGGTGCGGGCGCGGGTCCTGGCCATGGGCGACGGCGCCCGCTACCCGTACCCGTCCGAGGTGGCCCGGGAGATCCCCGAGGCGGATCCGGCGGCCTACCCGGAGGCGGCCAGGGTCATCAACGCCTCGTGCGACGTCGTCTCCCTCCAGCACGAGTACGGGATCTTTGGCGGCGAGCACGGGGCGCACGTCCTCCACCTGATCCGCGCCCTGGAGCGGCCCCTGATCACCACCCTGCACACGGTGCTTCCCGATCCGAACCGCCAGGAGCTCCGGATCCTCCAGGAGCTGGCGCGCCGGTCTGAGCGGGTGGTGGTGATGAGCCGCGCGGCCCTCCCGATCCTCGCCCAGCGGTACCGGGTGCCGGTCTCGAAGATCCGCCTGATCCGGCACGGTGCACCCAGCCTGCCCTTCGATCCCACTGCCAAGGCGCGCCTGGGCCTGGAGGGGCGCATGGTCGTCTCCACCTTCGGTCTCATCGGGCCCGGCAAGGGCCTGGAGTATGCGATCGAGGCGGTGGGGCGGCTGCGGATCGTGCACCCGGAGGTCCTCTACCTGGTGCTGGGGCGCACGCACCCCCGGCTCCTCACGGGGGAGGGGTCCGGCTACCGCCGGCGCCTGGAGGAGCGGGTGCGGGACCTTCACCTGGAAGATCACGTCCGCTTCGTGGACCGTTTCCTGAGCCGCGGGGAGATCGCCCTCTACCTTTCGGCGACCGACGCGTACCTCACCCCCTACCCGGGCCGGAACCAGATTTCCAGCGGCACGCTCACCTACGCCCTGGCCGCGGGGCGTGCCATCGTCTCCACTCCCTATCTCTACGCCCAGGACGTCCTGGGCGACGGCCGGGGCCTCCTGGTCCCCTTCTCCGACGCCGACGCCCTGGCCGGTGGGTTGCAGCGGCTCCTGGAGGAGCCTGGGCTCCTCCAAACCCTGCAGCACCGCGCGCGGGCCTTCGGAAAGCAGCTCTCGTGGCCGGCGGTGGCCATGCAGTACCTGGACGTGTTCCGCGAGGTGGCGGCCGAGCCCGAAGGGCGAGAGACGGTCCCGGCCCCGGGCGCGGGGCCGGTGCGGGCGCCGGTGCCGGCGGGTAGGGTCGCTCGCCCCGTGCCGTTGCCGGCGGCCCCGGCCACCATGGGCACCGAGAGGGGGGAGGCCGGTGGCCGTCGCGCCGGACGACCATCGGGTCTGGCCGCCCCTTAAGCTCGACCACCTTCGGCGGCTGACGGACAGCACCGGACTGCTGGAACACAGCTGGGGAGCCGTCCCCAACCCGATCGAGGGCTACACGGTGGACGACAACGCGCGGGCCCTCGCGCTGGCGGCTCGTTTGCAGGCCGTGGGTGAGGGAGAGGGTCTCGGCCTCGCCATCCGGTACCTGAGCTTCCTGCTGTACGCCGTCCTGCCCGACGGCCGGTTCCACAACGACGTGGCGTACGACCGGTCCTACGAGGACGCGGTGGGCGCCGAGGACACTCAGGGGCGCGCCGCCTGGGGCCTGGGCGAGCTCCTGGCCGTCTTCGGGGGAAGCCCCGTTGAGCTGCCGTCCCGCCGGTTGTTGGCGGGCCTCTGGCCTCACCTGTCCCGTCTCTCCGCCCCGCGGGCCCAGGCGTACGCCCTGCTGGGCCTCGGGGCCGTGGCAGAGACGGGCGATCCCCTGGCCGGGCCCGCCCGAGAGCTCCTCCCGGCCCTGGCGGGTCACCTGGAGGCGCTCTACGACGCGACCCACGACGGGGAGTGGCGCTGGTTCGAGGACCGGCTCGCGTACGCCAACGCCCGGCTGCCCCAGGGCCTCCTGACGGCGGCACGGATCGCGGGCGACGACGGATGGGGCGCGAAAGGCCTGGAGAGCCTTTCCTTCCTCTGGGAGCTCCTCTGGCAGGACGACCACCTGGAGCTCGTGGGCAATCGGGGATGGCACCGCCGCGGCGGCGCCATGGCCCGTTTCGATCAGCAACCCCTGGATGCGGCGGCCATGGTGGAGGCCTGCCTGGCAGCCCACGAGTTCACCCGCGACCCCGAGTGGTACCGCCGCGCGGTGCTGGCCTTCGAGTGGTTCCTGGGGCGGAACGCCATCGGCCAGCCCCTCTACCACCCCGAGACGGGCGGGTGCCGCGACGGGCTCCAGCCCGACCGCGTCAACGCCAACGAGGGGGCCGAGTCGACCCTCTCCTACCTCCTAGCGCGCCTTGCGCTCGAGCGCAGCCGCGCGCCGGGGGGTGCGCAGGCCGACTCCGCCTGAGACCGGGACCGCTTCGGGCGCCGGGGGCCACGGGGCTTCCCCGACCGCCCGGGCCCCCAGGTACCGCTCGATGGCGGCCGACGCCTTCCGGGCGGCGGCCACCGCGTGGATGACGGTGTTGGCCCCCGTCACGCAGTCGCCCCCCGCGAAGACGCCGGGGCGGCTGGTGGCACCCGTCTCCTCATCCACCACCAGGCCTCCCCACGAGGTGGCCTCGAGCCGCCCGCCTTCCACCAGCAACCGTTCGGGCGCGTAGCCGATGGCCAGGATCACCGTGTCCACCGGCACCACATGCTCGCTGCCCTCGACGGGAACGGGCCGCGGGCGCCCGGAGCGATCGGGTTCTCCCAGGCGCATGCGGATCAGCTCCATGGCCTGGAGCCGGCCCTGGTCGTCGCCGATGAACCGGGTTGGGTTGACCAGGTACTGGAAGCGGACGCCTTCCAGGCGGGCGTGCTCCACCTCGATGGGGCGCGAGGGGCTCTGCTCCTCAGCACGCCGGTAGACCACCGACACCTCCTGGGCCCCCAGGCGGACCGCGGTGCGGGCGGCGTCCATGGCCGTGTTGCCCGCACCGACCACGGCCACCCGGCGGCCCACTGCGGGCGGGGCCAGCTGCTCGGCAGGCAGGCGGCCGCCCAGGCGGTCGGCCATACGGGCCGCCTGCGCCCGCATGAGGAAGTCCTTGGCGGTCCAGACGCCCTCCAGGTCCTCTCCGGGCACGCCCATGGTGGACGCCTCGTTGGCCCCGGTGCCGATGAAGACCGCGTCGTACTCCTCCAGGAGTTGGTCCAGGGAGACGTCCTCCCCCACCCGCACGCCGGTCCGGATCTCCACCCCAAGCTGCCGGATGCGCTCCACCTCCCGGTCGATGACCGGCTGGGGCAACACGTACTCGGGGATGCCGTAGGTCATCACACCCCCAGGGACCGCCCAGCTCTCGAACACGGTCACCCCGTACCCTTTCCGCCCCAGGAAGTGGCTCACCGCCAGCCCGGCAGGACCGGCGCCGACCACGGCCACCCGCTCGGGGCGCGGCCGGGCGCCGGGGGCCCGGAGTTCCACCTGGTCCAGGTGCTCCAGCGCCCAATCGGCGAAAAAGCGCTCGAGCGCGCCGATCTTGATGGGATCCCCCCGCTTGGCCATGACGCAGAAGCCCTCGCACTGGTTCTCCCAGGCGCAGACCCGGCCGGTGCACGCGGGCAGGGCGTTCCGGGTCCAGTCCAGCTCCGCGGCCTCCGCCAGCTCCCCTTCCGCCAGGTGGTCGATGAAGTCGCGGATCGGGTTGCCGTTGGGGCAGCCGTCCTGGCAGGACGGCGTGGGGCACTGGAGGCACCGTTGGGCCTCCAGCACCGCCTCCTCGTAGGCGTACCCCTGGTTCACCTCGGCGAAGCTCGTGGCGCGCTCTTCCACGGGAAGCTGGTGCGCGGGCACCTGCTGCCAGTTGACCTTCCGTCCCACGTCGAGACGCCCCCTTGCCGGTGCGGGCGATGCCCTCTCATCGCCCGCCTGCGAAACCCCTCACTTTCACACTCTTCGCTGCGCTCACCCTCCACCCTCCCCGCGGCGGGGACAGGAGGATGGGTCCTCAGGCGCCCAGGCCCAGCAGCTCCCAGAGCATGGCCAGCACCACGGCCAGCCCCATCGCCCCCACCACGGCCGTGGGCACCCGGCGATCGACCCTCTTCAGGAGATCCGGAGCGGCGACGGCCACCACCGCGGTCACCAGCGCCCCGGCCAGCAAGACGATGAGGCTGGCTCCCAAGGTTGCGAGCAGAGCCGGAACAGGCATGGCTCCCTTCCTCCCCGAACGGCGGCACACCGGGACGGACACCCCGGTGGTGCGCCTGCTGCTTCTGATACTCCATTCGACCTGGCCGATCCGGACCCTGCCCGCGCCCGCCGGCGCTGCCGATCAACCGAAGCGACCGGTGATGTAGGCCTCCGTCTGCTCGTGGGAGGGATTGGTGAAGAGCTGCTCGGTGGGGGCGAACTCGATGAGGTGCCCCAGGAGGAAGAAGGCGGTCATCTGCGAGACCCGGGTGGCCTGCTGGACGTTGTGGGTCACCAGCACGACGGTGTAGCGCTCGGCGACCTGGAGGATCGTCTCCTCCACCTTGCCCGAGGAGATGGGGTCCAGGGAAGAGCAGGGCTCGTCCAGCAGCAGCACCTCCGGCTCCACCGCCAGGGCCCGGGCGATGCAGAGCCGCTGCTGCTGGCCGCCCGAGAGGCTGAGGGCGGGATCGTAGAGCCGATCTTTCACCTCGTCCCAGAGGCCGGCCTGGCGGAGGCTCCGCTCGGCGATGGCCTCCAGGTTCCGGTGGCGGCCCGGCAGGAGGGCGAGGCCCGCCACCACGTTCCCCAGGATGGACAGGGTCGGGAAGGGGTTGGGGCGCTGGAAGACCATGCCCACCCGCCGCCGGATGCGAACGGGATCCACGTCCGGGCCGTAGACGGGCTCGTCACCCAGGAAGACCTGCCCCGAGACCCGCCCCCCCGGCGACTCCTCGTGCATCCGGTTGATGCACCGCACGAAGGTGGACTTGCCGCACCCCGAGGGACCGATGACGGCGGTCACCGTCTGGGCCGGAAGGGTGATGGTCACGTCGTGCAGCGCCTGGAAGGCGCCGAAGGCAGCGTTCAGGTGCTCGACTCGAACGGGTACCGCCACGTTGCCCAACCTCCTGTTCTTCCCCGCACCGCCGGGCGCCGGGGCCGGGGTTCACCGAGAGGCGCGCTCAGCGCCGATCGTAGCGGGACCTTCCAAGGATCCGCGAGAGGATGTTGGTCCCCAGCACCATGCCTACCAGCACCAGCGCGCCGGTCCAGGCCTGCTGGTGCCACTCCTCGTAGGGTGAGACCGCGTAGGTGTAGATGGTGACGGGCAGGGACGCGATGGGGTTGGAGAGCCCCTGATGCCAGAAGGCGTTGTTCAGGGCGGTGAAGAGGAGCGGCGCCGTCTCACCCGCCACCCGGGCCACAGCCAGCATGATGCCCGTGAGGATCCCGGGCAGGGCCGTGCGCACCACCACCCGCAGGGTGGCGAGCCAGGCGGGGATCCCCAGCGCCAAGGCGGCCTCGTTCAGGTCGCGCGGCACCAGTCGGACCATCTCCTCGGTGTTGAGGGTCACCAGGGGGATCATGAGCATGCCCAGGGCGATGCCGCCTGCCCACGCCGAGTAGGTCTTCATGGGGAGCACCAGCAGGCCGTAGACGGCCAGGCCCACCACGATGGACGGCACCCCGTTGAGGACCTGCGCCACGAATCGGACCGCGTCCGCCAGCCGGCCGTGGGACCGGGCCAGGAAGATCCCGCCCATGACGCCCACCGGGACGCCCACGACACTGGCCAGCGCCACCAGGATGGTGGAGCCCACGATCGCGTTGGCCATGCCCCCGCCCGGCACCCCCACGGGCTTGGGCAGGTGGGTGAAGAAGTCCAGGCTGAGCCCACGGATACCCGACTGCCCCACGTAGATCAGCAGGCTGAAGAGGGGCGTGACCACCACCAGGACGCTCAGCACCATGAGCGCCTGCATGACCCGGTCTTGCCAGCGGCGCCGGCGCACGCTCCGCTCCACCTGACGCTCCGAGAGCCCCAGCTGCGTGCTCCGGGCCGCCACGCATCCCGGCTCCATCATGCCCCGATCACCCCTGTCGCCGCGCTGCGCCCCCGAGCCTTGCGTTCCACCCGGATCACGAGAATCCTGGCCACGGCGCTCAGCAGAAAAGTGACCCCGAAGAGCACCAGCCCGATCTCCGCCAGGGCGGAGACGTGCATGGGCACCACGGCCTCGTTGAACTCGCTCGCGATGACGCTGGCCATGGTGTGCGCGGGGGAGAAGAGGGAGAGGGAGATGACCGGCTGGTTGCCAATGACCATGTTGACGGCCATGGTCTCACCCAGGGCCCTTCCCCACCCCAGCACCACCGCACCCACGATGCCCGCCCGGCCGTAGTCGAAGACCACCTTCATGGCCTCCCAGCGGGTCGCGCCCAGGGCCAGCGCCGCCTCCCGCTGGCTGCCCGGCACGGCCCGGAAAACCTCCCGCGAGACGGCCGCCACCGTCGGGACGATCATGATGGCCAGGATGACCCCGGCACTGAGCATGCCGATGCCGTACGGCGCCCCGCTGAAGATGGGAAGGAAGCCGAGGCCGCTGGCGACGATCTTCATCTCGAGGGCCCGGATCAGGGGCACCAGCACGAAGATGCCCCAGAGCCCGTAGACCACGCTGGGGATGGCCGCGAGGAGCTCCACCAGGAAGGAGACCGGGTCGCGCAGCCAGCGGGGCGCGAGCTCGGAGAGGAAGAAGGCCACGCCCAGCCCCAGGGGAACGGCGAGAAGGACCGCGATCGCGGACGAGACCACCGTGCCGAAGACGAAGGGCAGCGCCCCGAACCGCTGCTGGATCGGGTCCCACTGGGTGCCGGTGAGGAAGCCCAGGCCGTAGCGGGCCACGCTGGGCCGCGCCACCTGCCCGAGCTCGTCCAGGATCACCGCAGCCACCGCCAGGACCAACAGGCCGAAGACCACCAGCACTCCTCGGAAGAGCCGGTCGCCCCGGTTGACCGTTCGCGCTTGATGGATGGGTAGGCTCATCAGACGCCTCCTGTCGGGCGCCGGGGCCGGACCCGGCACCCTGTTCTTCGAACGCGCCGTGGGGCCGGGGGCGCGGCGTCCCTCGCCCCCGACCTCGCCTCGAGCTTCGACTCGACGACGCTCACCGCTTCAAGAGCGGCTGCCCGTCATAGGTGATGGAGGCGATCTTCTCCTCCACCATCTTCACCACGTTGGCCGGCAGGGGCGCGTACTCCAGCTGGCGAGCGAGCTTCTGCCCGTCGTGCACGGCCCACCACAGGAAGTCGACCAGCGCCTGCCCCTTCTTGGCGTCCTCCTGTTCCTTGTAGACCAGGAGCCAGGTGAAGCCGGCGATGGGGTAGCCGTTCGGGTCCGGCGTGTTGACGATGATCGCCCGCAGGTCCTCGGGCATCGGCTTGTTGGCCGCCAGGCTCGTGGCCTCCAGGGAGGGCAGGACGAACCGGCCCGACTGGTTCTGCAGGGCGGCGTAGGACATCTTGTTCTGCAGGGCGTAGGCGATCTCCACATAGCCGATGGCCCCGGGGATCTGGCGCACCAGCCCGGCCACGCCGGCGTTGCCCTGGCCGCCCAGGCCCACGGGCCAGGCCACCGAGGTGCCAGCGCCGACCTTCTCCTTCCACTCGGCGCTGATCTCGCTCAGGTAGTTGGTGAAGATGTTGGTGGTGCCGCTGCCATCCGAGCGCCGGGCCACCGCGATGGCCAGGTCGGGCAGCTTGACCGAGGGGTTGAGCTGGGCGATGCTCTCGTCGTTCCAGCGGGTGACCTTGCCCAGGTAAATGTCGGCCAGCACCTCAGGCGACAGCTTGAGGCCGGTGTCGACCCCCTGGAGGTTGTAGACGACGGCCACCGAGCCGATCACGGTGGGGATGTGCAAGAGCTCGCCCGGCGCGGCGGCCAGCTGCTCGTCGCTCAGGGCGGCGTCGGAACCGCCGAAGTCCACAGTCTGGGCGGTGATCTGGCGAATGCCGCCGCCGCTGCCGATCGCCTGGTAGTTGATCTGGACGCCCGATTTCACCGAACGGTAGGTATCGAACCAGAGCGAGTAGATCGGGTAGGGAAACGTGGCGCCGGCGCCGTTGAGCTGGAGCGTCTGAGCCGACGCTGCCAGCGGGGTCAGAACCAGGGCCCCTACCAGCATGGCCCCCAAGATGCGTCGAGGCGACTTCAAGCGTTGGACCCTCCTCGGAAAGTAGCTTCCGTACCGCGCGCGGTCGACTCGTCCACGGACCGCTATCAGCCTACCGGGAACCAGTTACGATGCAGTTGCTCCTGTGTGAACGGGAGGTAACAAATTGTCGAAAGCCGGCGGATCCCTTTGCCAGGCCGCTAGAACCGTGTTTTCGAGCGCGCGGTGGACATCCGGGAGCCGACGGTCTATGATGGTAGTGGTTGGTCGGGGTGGCGGGTTCGGGATCTCTTGGGTCTCTTGGGCCCGCCCCACTTGGACCAGGGAGGGAGGGTCTCGCACATGGAAACGGCCGGTTGGGTGACGGTGGTGGTCGTCGGCCTGGTGGTCGGCTGGCTGATCCAGCAGTACGCCGTCAGCAAGAAGTACCCCGGCGGCTGGTGGCTCAGCCTGATCGTGGGGCTGGTGGGCGCCTGGGTCGGCGCAGCGTACCTCGGCTCCTGGCTCTGGATGCTGGGCGGCGCCAACGTCATCGGCAGCATCGTCGTCGCGGCGGTTCTTTCATACGTCGTCGGCCTTTTCGGTTCCGAGGCGAAGGTCTGACTCCCTGACGCGTCGCGACCCCACATGAGCCAAAGGGAAGGATGCGAACGACGAGGCCGGCTCCGGTGAGCCGGCCTTGGCGGTTCGCTGTTCGACGTGCGAGAGGGCCTCGGGATCCCGGCCGCCTAGCCCAGGATCCCCACCAGGAAGAGGATCAGCGCGGCCAGGGCCGCACCGGCCATGGCGGCCATGCTCGTGGTCAAGAGGCCGGTGACGAGCCAGGCCAGCACGGAGGCCCCTCTGCCCCCGCGGCGCATCTCGAACCCTTCCACCTGCGCTTCGGTCGCCTTCGGCTGCACCATGGCCATCCATCTCACCCTTTCCCGGAACGCTCGCCGTCTCAGGCACCAGAGTCCTTCGTTACCTCGTCTTCAGGCTACCACGAGAGGTTTGCACCACCCTTGCCCGCAGCTTGCAAAAGTCTGGCGCCGCGTGCGACCGCGCGGGCCGGGGAGTCCCGCCCGGCGGGCGGGCCTCGTTTGACCCCACCCCCCGAGCGTGTTAGCATGGGAATGCCCATCCGCCGTCAAAGGAGGTAGGAGCATGACCCAGGAGCGTCGCTCGCCGCGCACCTTGCTGGCGGCGGCCATCGGAGACTGCGTCCACGTGGCCGGTCTGCACGCCGTGCTCCGCATCGCGCGGGCCGCGGGGTACCGCACGGTGATGCTGGGGCCCGCAGTGGCTCCGGAGCGGGTGGTGGACGCCATCCGGGAGCACGATCCCGACGTGGTGGCCCTCAGCTACCGGCTCTCCCCCCAGGCGGCGGCCAACGTCTTGCGGGCCTTCGAGCGCCGGGTGCGGGAGGCGGGCCTGGCCCGCCGCCGCTTCGTCTTCGGGGGCACGCCCCCCGTCTGCCGCCTGGCGGAGCGCATCCGTCTCTTCGAGCGGACCTTCGACGGGAGCGAAGGGCCCGAGGCCGTGGAGGCGTACCTCCGCGGCGTGCCCCTGGAGGACCGCACCCCTTCCTGGCCTCAATCCCTGCCCGAGCGGGTCGCGGCCCGGCATCCCGAGCCGATCATCCGGCACCACTACGGCCAGCCCAGCTACGAGGAGACCCTGGCCGGCGTGCGCGTGCTGGCCGAGTCCGAGAGCCTCGACGTCATCTCCCTGGGGGTGGACCAGAACACCCAGGAGCACTTCTTCCACCCCGACCAGGCGGACCCGCAGCAGGACGGCGCCGGCGGCGTTCCGGTACGGACGCCCGAGCAGTTCCGGGCCCTCTACGAGGCGTCCCGCACCGGGAACTACCCCCTCATGCGCTCCTACTCGGGCACCCGCGACCTGATCCGCATGGCCGAGGTGTTGCACGAGACGATCCATCTGGCCTGGGGAGCCATCCCGCTCACCTGGTACAGCGTGCTGGACGGGCGTTCAGACCGCTCCCTGCACGAGACGCTGGTGGAGGCCCAGGAAGCCATGCGGTGGCACGCGGCCCGCGGCATCCCTGTGGAGATGAACGAGTCGCATCACTGGAGCCTCAGGGACGCCCACGACACCGTGGCGGTGGTGATGGCGTACCTGGCCGCCCGCAACGCTCGCGCCGCGGGGGTGCGCCACTACGTGGCCCAGTACATGTTCAACACCCCGCCCGAGACGTCGTTCGCGATGGACCTGGCCAAGATGCTGGCGAAGGTGGAGCTGATCGAGTCCCTTCAGGGGCCGGGCTTTCAGGTCTTCCGGGAGACACGCGTCGGGCTCCGGTCGCACCCCCACGACCTGAACGAGGCCAAGGGCCACCTGGCCGCTTCCGCCTTCCTCCAGATGGCGCTGAGACCCCACATCCTCCACGTGGTCGCCTTCAGCGAAGCGGACCACGCGGCCACCGCGCCCGAGATCGTCGAGAGCTGCCGCATCGCACGCGGCGTCGTGCGCGACGCGCTGGGCGGGAGCCCGGATCTCACTGCCGACCCCCGGGTGCGGGCTCGTAAGGAGGAGCTGCTCTCCGAGGCCCAGGTGCTCCTGGACGCAATCGCCTCCCTGGCGCCCGCGGGCGTCGCGGACCCCCTGACCGACCCCGGCACCCTCACCCGCGCCGTCAGCATCGGCTTGGTGGACGCGCCGCACTTCCTGGGGAACCCGGCGCCCGAGGCCCGGGGCGAGGTGGTCACCCAGCCCGTGGACGGCAAGGTCGTGCCCGTCGACCCGGAGACGGGGCAGGTCCTCTCCGAGCGCGAGCGGGTCGAGAAGGTGCTGCGGCGGGCCGCGCTGGTGCGCTGAGGATCGAGCCTCCGGGCACCCGCCCTGTTCGGGCACCGCCTTTCGTCCCCGAACCATTCCACGAGGAGGTCATGCACCCATGTGCGGCATCGCCGGCGGCTTCGGCCGCCCCAACGCCCCAACCGTGGAGCGCATGCTCACCCGCCTGCACCACCGCGGGCCCGACGACCAGGGAACCTGGGCCTCAGCCGGTATCGTGCTCGGCCACACGCGCCTGAGCATCATCGACCTGGAGACGGGGCACCAGCCCATCGCGAGCGAAGACGGCCGGGTGGTGGCCGTGGTCAACGGGGAGATCTACAATTACCGGGAGCTCCGGGCCCGCCTCCAGGCCGGGGGCCACCGCTTCTGCACCCAGAGCGACAGCGAGGTGTTGGTCCACCTTTACGAGGATCGGGGACCGGCGATGGTCGAGGAGTTCGACGGCATGTTCGCGCTCGTCCTCCACGACCGGGCCTCGGGCCGGCTGCTCCTGGCCCGGGATCCGCTGGGCATCAAGCCGCTCTACGGGGGCGTGGCCGGCGAGACCTTCTACTTCGCCTCCGAGATCGGCGCCCTCCTGGAGGCGACCGATCGGGTCTGGGAGTTTCCCGAGGGCACCCGCCTCGTGCTGGAGCCGTCCGCCCCGCTCGACGGGCTGAAGGATGCCCCGGGCCCGGACGACACTTACGCCTTGGAACCTTACTGGCAGATCCCCGAGGGGCCGCCGGATGTGAGCGATCCCCGGACCGCGCTGGAGGGGGTCCGCGAGCGGCTCCGCCGCGCGGTGGGGAAGCGCCTGCTGGCCGACGTGCCCGTGGGGGTCTTCCTCTCGGGCGGGCTGGACTCGAGCCTCATCGCCGCATGGGCCCGCCGCCTGACCTCCGGCACGCTGCACTCGTTCGCCGTGGGCCAACGCGGCTCCGACGACCTGCGCTACGCGGCCCAGGTGGCCGCCGCCCTGGGAACCGAGCACCACGAGTACACCTATGGCGCCGAGGACCTCGAGGAGGCCCTGCCCACGGTGATCCGGCACCTGGAGTCCTACGACCCGGCCCTGGTGCGGAGCGCCGTCCCCACCTACTTCGTCTCGCGCCTGGCGCGCCGCCACGTGAAGGTGGTCCTGTCGGGCGAGGGCGCCGACGAGCTCTTCGCGGGCTACGAGTACCTGAGGCGCATGGATCGACAGCGGCTCCACCGGGAGCTCCGCACGGTCACGGCCGCCCTGCACAACACCAACCTCCAGCGGGTGGATCGCATGTCCATGGCCCACGCGCTCGAGGCGCGGGTTCCGTTCCTGGACCTGGAGATGATCCGCTGGGCCTTCCGCCTCGATCCGTCGGTGAAGCTGCGGGGCGCGGAGCAGGTGGAGAAGTGGGTGCTGCGCCAGGCGGCCGAGGGACTCCTGCCCCCGGAGGTGGTCCACCGCGGGAAGGCCAAGTTCGCGCACGGCACGGGCACCAGCGGGCTCCTGCGGAAGATCGCCCGGCGCCGGGTCGCCCTGGAGGATCTGAGGCAGGCCCAGCGGCGGGCCGAGCGCGCCGGGTCACCGGTATCGGCTCGGGCTCCCGCCCGCTCGCGGGAGGAGCTCCTCTACTACCGGATCTTCCGGGAGCACTTCCCCCAGGAGGCGGTCTTGCACACGGTGGGCCGCACCCGGAGCGTCATCCCCGGCGAGCTGGGGGACGAAAGAGAGGCCGCCCAGGGCGCGACGGCCTGAGCCGGCGGCCTCGGGTCAGCGGAGGTCCTCCTCTTCCCAGCGAAGGATCGCTTCGGCGACGCGCTCCCGCTCCTCGGGACCCACCAGCGGATGGACGGGGATCGAGAGCACCTGGGCGGCCAGCTCTTCGGCCGCAGGAAGCTCGCCGCCGCCGGCCACGTCGAAGCGTCCGGCCAGCGAGGGCTGCCGGGTGAGGGGCCGGGGGTAGTGGACGGCGGCGCCGATGCCCTCCTCCTTCAGGTAGGCGGCCAGCCGGTCGCGCCGCTGGTCGTCGGGGCCAGGCACCCGGAGCGTGTACTGGTGGTAGACGTGGCGGTACCCCGGCGGCGCCACGGGCACCTGGAGGGAGTGGCCGGCCAGGGTCGCGTCGTAGTAGGCGGCGTTGGCCCTCCGGACCTCGGTCATGGCCTCCAGGCGCTCCAGCTGGCCGAGGCCGATGGCCGCCGCCACGTTGGTCATGCGGTAGTTGAAGCCGAGGGTCTCGTGGAAGTAGTGGCCCGTTTGCCCATGGTGGGCCGCCAGCCGGGCCCGTTCGGCCACTTCGGGATCGGTGCTCGCCACGCACCCGCCCTCGCCGGTGGTCAGGTTCTTGGTCGCGTAGAAGCTGAAGGCCGCCGCCCGGCCGAAGGATCCCACCGGCTGCCCGTCGATGGAGGCCAGGTGGGCCTGGGCGCAGTCCTCCACCACCGTCAGCTCGTACCGCCGGGCCAGCTCCATCAGCTCCGGCATGGGCGCGGCCAAGCCGTAGAGGTGCACCACCAGCAGGTAGCGGATGGCCGGATCAGCCCGAAGCGCCTCCTCCACCGCCTGCGGATCCAGGTTGCCCGTGGCGGGCGAGACGTCGGCGAAGACCGGGCGGGCGCCGCAGTAGAGGACGGCGTTGGCCGTCGCGACGAAGGTGAAGGGCGTGGTGAGCACCTTGTCCCCGGGGCGGACGCCCACGGCCAGCAGGGCGGCGTGGAGTGCGGCCGTGCCGTTGTTGGTCGCCACCACGTACGGAAGGCCTTGGGCGGCCCCGAAGGCCTCCTCGAACTGGCGGACGTAGGACCCCTCCGCGAGCTGCCCCGAGTCCAAGACTTCTCGAACCAGGTCGTGCTCGCGCTGGGTCAGGAAGGGGCGCGCGATGGGGATGGACGGCTTGAGCTCAGAGGGCAGCGGCCATTCCCCTCTCTGCGACCCGCCCGTAGATGTCCCGCTTGATCACCTGCACCAGCTTGAGGGCGGCCAGCCCCGTCTCGCCCGAGACCAGCGGGTTCTTCTGGGTCTCGATGCAGTCCAGGAAGTGGCGGATCTCCTCGGCCAGCGGCTCCTGGGCCGGAAGATAGATCTGCTCCAGCACGCCCTTCTGGCGGTAGGTGCCGTTCCGGGACGCCCGCCCGATGGGGTTGCGCGTGATGGTGATCCGCCGCTCCACGTAGTCGGCCACGATCCAGGACGCGGGGCTCGAGAGCTCCATGCGGCGGACCCGGCTCGCGGTCACCCGGCTCGCGGTGACGGTGGCCAGGGTTTCGTCCCCCAGCTGGAGCATGGCCACCGCGTAGTCGAGCTGGTCCGGGTTGTGGAGGGAACGGCCGATGCCCCCCACGTGCTGGATGGGCGGGGCGAAGAGCATGGTGAGGATGTCCAGGTCGTGGATCATCAGGTCGAGGATCACGTCGGCGTCCACCACCCGCCCGTCGTAGGGGCTCAACCGCTGGACGTTCACGGCCGTGATGGGCTCCTCGCGCACGATCCGCTGCAGCTCGGTCACCACCGGGTTGAACCGCTCCACGTGGCCCACCTGGAGGGTGCAACCCTGGGCCCGCGCCATCTGGAGGAGGCGTGCACCCTCCTCCACCGTCGAGGTCATGGGCTTCTCCAGCAGCACGTGCGCCCCCAGCTCCAGGAAGTCCGAAGCCACCTGGAAGTGCAGCGACGTGGGAACGGCGATGCTGACGGCGTCCACCTCGCGCAGGAGGTCGTGATAGTCCGTGTAGGGCCGGCAGCCGTACAGGTGCGCCACCTGCTGGGCCTGCGCGGCCTCGATGTCGGCCACACCCACCAGCTTGACGCGACCGGGCATCTGAGAGTAGATTCGAGCGTGATTCTTCCCCATGCTGCCCACCCCAACGACCCCTACGCGCAACGCCAAGCTGTCCACCTCTTTCTGCGTCGTCCATCAGACGGTCTGTTGTCGCGTCGGGCGTGCCGATCGGGCGAAAGTGCAAGGTCCCCCATTCGAACCTTCTCCTGAAAGGCCCCGAACCCTTCGCTCCCGCCAGGGCGTCCCTGATCCCCGGCAGGTCCCCTCAACCTAGTAGCATCGGCAGGCGCCGCCCATCCCTGGAGCCGGCGCGATTCGCTTTCCCACGGCCACCGGGGCGACTCGGTCCTATCATGTACCATCACGCCCGCCCGAAGGGTCCCCGGGGCGTGATCGCCCCGCTCCCTAGGCGAGCTGCCGGCCCTTCTCCTTGCGCCGGCGT
This sequence comes from Limnochorda pilosa, assembly GCF_001544015.1. Lineage (GTDB taxonomy): Bacteria > Bacillota > Limnochordia > Limnochordales > Limnochordaceae > Limnochorda > Limnochorda pilosa. Next base: position 3,225,257 of record NZ_AP014924.1, read on the forward strand.
CGCTCCGCCCGCTGCCGCTGCTTGCGCTCCTCCTTCGCCCGGGCCGCGGCCTCCTCGGGTGTGGCCGAGAGGCGCTCCAGCGCCTCGCCCGTCACGCGGTGGAGCTGCTCGAACCGCTGCACCAGCATCGCCCTCACGTCGGGGGCCAGGAAGCGGGAGGAGACGTGCGACAGCCGCTCCACGAAGTGGCTGGAACGTTCGAGCGACTCCACCAGGCGCTGCAGGTGGGCCTCGGGCGTCGTCCCGGGGAGATCCGCGGGGCGACCCGGCTTGCCCGCGGCGAGCACCTTCCGCAGGGCATCCTCCGGCTCCAGATCGGGCGCTTCCCGCATCAAGGCGCAGAGCTTCCGCATCTGCCCCTTGCTCAGTGAGAAGGCCAGGGCCAGGTCCAGGACCTGGCTGGCGACCACGGGGTCCTGGCGCCGGCTGGCCAGGGCCAGCGCCTCGTTCACGTGGGAGAGGCTCAAGGAGACGTCTTCGCCGCGGGCGTTGGCCGCAACCGCTTGCTGGAAGCGTGGCTCCACCCTCAGGAGGTCCAGCCAGTCGACCAGGGTGGTGCGGGGGACGCCCAGACGCTGCGCCACCGCCCTCTGGCTCAGACCTTCGGCCTTCATCAGCTCCTGGATGGCCGTGGCCCGTTCCAGGGGATCCAGGTCCTCCCGCTGGAGGTTCTCCACCAGCTGGAGGAGCCTGTCCGCCCCACGGGCAGCCTCAGAGCCTTCCTCGAGGACGAGGACCTGGATCTCCCGCTGCCCCACCTGAAGGGCGGCGCGCCAGCGCCGCTCGCCCGCCACCAGCCGGTAGCGGTTCCCGGCACGCCGGACCAGGACCGGCTGGAGCTGCCCCACCTCCCGAAAGCTCCGGGCGAGCGAGTCCAGGCTGCGCGCGTCGAAACGCGTCCTGGGCTGGCCCGGATCACGGTCGATCAGCTCCATGGGAACCGATCGAAGCTCTGGCACCGGCTTTCCCTCCCGGACCCGCCTGCACGCCGCACCGACAGAAACCCGCACCTTCTGGCGCGATCCTGGCTCTTTCGACTCCTGCGGGCCGTTCACGGCTTTCGACGTCCTCCCGCGGGTTCCTCTTTCAAAAGTCCAGTCGGACGGCCCCGGTCCTGGGCAGCACCCTGCACCCTCACCGGAACCTGGCGCGCGCGAACGCCGCGGCAGCCCGACGGCATGACCCGGCAGGCAGAAGAAGGGCGCCGCCCGGGCGGCGCCCCGTCTCACAGGCCCTGCAGGGCCGCGACCGGTACGGCGTCGGTGACCTCCACCACCATCTCGGTGCCTGAGGGGACCACCACGTTCTGGCCTTGGATGAGGGCGCCCGCTGCCAGGCCCAATGGGGCCAGGACCACCGTGGCGGCACTTCCCACCAGCAGCACCCCCGTGAGGCCGGCCGCCGCGGCCAGCTCCTCGGAGCCCGACTGGGAGGTCCGTTCGGTGAGGCCCAGCCCCACCGGCGTCCCGTCGAAGGCGGGCACGGTGCCGAAGTCCAGGGCCACCTTACCGCTGCGGCCCAGGGCGCCCGCCGCCTGCACCTCCGAAACCGTCGCCTTCCCCCCGGCGCCCGACAGGATGACCAGGTCCCCGTCCAGGGTGACGTCCTTCACCACCGTGAAGGGGATGGTGTTCCCCACCTTCGCCTTGCCCGAGTTGACCTCCGCATCGAGGCGGATGGTGACCCGGGTCCCTGCGGGGATCCGCCGCTGCGCGACGCCCACCTTCCCGTCGGGCCAGATCACCTGAGCGATGCCCGCCAGCCGCTGGAGGATCGAACCCTGCTGGGCCTCACCCATGATCACCTCTTCCAGCGCCCGGATCCGGGGCTCCACCGCCCCCGCGGCCTGACGACCGAGGAGGACCCATTCGGCTGCGTTCAGGCGCATCATGAGGGAGGTACCGTCCCGGCCGGGCGCGTAGAAGAGCCCGTTCAGGCGGCTCAACCGATCCAGCAGGGGCCCGCTCTGAGTACTGCCCAACAGGTCCGTCTCCACTCTCTCCACCCGGGCCAGCAGCGACCCCTGATGGACCTCGCCGTAGGCCGCGACCTCCAGGGCCTCCAGGCGCGCCAGGGGCGTGCCCTGCTGCGCCCCTGCCGGCGCCATGCCTGCCAGCAGCCAGAGGGCCAGGAGGGTTGCCAGTGATCGATACCGCAGTCTGGCCATCACCCTTTTCCTCCTCGTCGCCTTCATGTTCCGTCTGTTGTCCTGGATCCCTCCGACGCGCTGGTGCATGGGGCAAGGGCCCGTGGAAGTCCCCTCGATGGCGAGGCCCGATCCGAGGCTAGAAACGCAGCGTGAACTCGGCCGTGGCGGCGTTGGTGGAGGTCACGCCATCCTCGTCGCCGAAGTCGATGAGCTGGTACCCCAGGGTGAGCGATCCCACGCTGGAAACGTCGTAGGTGAGCTTGAGGGTGGTTTGCACCTGGCGGGGAGCTGTGGGCGCTGACCCGGCGGCGTTGCCGCCGGGCTCCGGAGGATCGGCTTCCGTCGGCTCCGGCTCGCCTGCCTCCACCGCCTTTGGTGCCGTTCCCTCAACGGGCTGAGCCTCCCGGCTCCAGCCAACCCGGATGGCCCCTCCCTCCAGGGCCACCCCCACCCCCACCTCCAGCCGGGACGGCAGGTCCGTCCCGCCCAGGACCCGCAGGTCGTCCAAGCCCACGTACTCGTAAGCCGCCGTCAGCTCCGTGCCGCCCGTGGTCCAGCGGAGGCCCCAGCGCGTCCGCCCCCCGTCGGCTCCTGACTCCGCGGCCTCTCCACCCGTAGGGGGCTCGCTCGCCGCGGCGGCGGGCGGCACGTCGTAGCCGCCCGAAATGTAGACGTCCCCCAGGTCCACGCCGGCACCGATGCGGTACCCGGGCCGCGCGCCCCCGGACTCCACCTGGCCCTCCACCTGCACCGTGGGCAGCAGCCGGAAGCGGGCCCCCAGCGCGAGCCCCCGGTCTGCTTGCTCGTCCGCGGCCCCGCGTCCCTCCCGGAGCCCATCGAGGCCGACCAGCCCTTCAGGACCCGGCGCGGACGCGGACCAGGTGAGGGCGGGCAGCTCGCCCAGGCCCAGCCAGACGGCATCGAGCTCGGGGAGAGGAACCCCGACCGGCGCCGCCTCGAGGCGGAAGCTCTGGGGGGAGGGGATGACTGCCCGGTAGCCGAGCGCCGTCAGCTCAGGCGAAAACTCGCGGGCGAGCCGCTCCAGCAAGCGGACCTGGTCCCAGCCTAACGGGGTCCGGGCACTCCGGTTGTAGCGGGCCACGAGCACGGGCAACGAGACCGAGGGACTCGCGGGCGCGGCCGCCTGGAGCCGATCCATGGCCTCGCCCACCTCCAGGGCCATCTCGAGGCGGGTCACGGTCAAACCAACCCCGAACCCTGCAGGCGGCACCTTCACCAGGCCCGCCGTGGAGAGCGTGCGCACCGCCCCGTAGGACCAGTGCTCGGGTGGAAGCTCTGCGAAGAGCTGGCTCACCTTGGCCTCAGGCGCCCCCAGGGCCCGGCCGCCCAGCAACGCGGCCACCAGCACCATGAGGGCCATGAGGGCCATGAGGCGACCCCACCGCACCGGCATACGATCCCTGCCCTTCCTTCCTGGCAGAGAGTTCTCGCTCTGCCACCGAAACCCTGCCGCCCCTCACCGCTCCCCTGGCCCGCCGGCAGACTGCAGGTACCGCTCCGCGAGGATCACCGCAACCAGGTCATCATACGGCTCGGCCGGCGTCTGGAGACCTGAGGGAAGCCAGCGCCGCCAGCCACGCCGGTGCGCCTCCACGTACCGGCGCCGTCCTTCCTCGCTGGAGCGGCGCTCGTCCACCAGCACCACTGGGGGAAGGCCCTCCGCTGCCTCCAGCGCCGCCCGCCACGCCCGGGCGCCCGTCGCGTTCCCCAGGATCAGGCGGGCGGGCTGGTAGTGCCGGCTCCACGCCCGCACCTGCTCGAGCGCGTCCTCCGAGGGAACCACCCGACGCGCCAGGACCTCCCCACCCATGGAAACGACCGCGAGCCCGCACTTCACGCGGCCCGGGTCCATGGCCAGGATGCATCCCTCACCTGGACCGGCTCCCGAGCCGCCCGCCGCGCCCGGCACGGCCGCACCCCCATAAAGGCAGGATCCCCGCCGGTGGCGGGGATCCTGCAGGTTCCAGATCCTTCGATCTCCCTGTTAGAACTCGCCCCGGAGCCCGAAGGCGTAGACCGTCGTGGCCGGGGTGACGCCCAGCTCGGTGGAGAAGCTGCCGAGCACGCTCAGGTTGCCCACCGGCACGGTGAGGCTCACCGAGGAGGCAGCCTTGTCGGCCACCCGCAGGGCGTCAGCGCCGCTGGCGGGGTAGACCAGGCGGCCCAGGAGCTCGCCGCCCAGGAGCGAGGCGCCGATCTCCGCGCCCACGCCCACGCCCGTGTCCAGCCCACTCGCGATCACCCCGTCGACCACGGGGGTCACGCTGAAGGCGCCCAGCGGCAGCGGCAGCGCGAGGCCCACCTTGTAGGCGAGACCGTCGAAGTCCAGGTCGGTCCAGCCGGGGGCCGTCACGGCCGGGGCAAACGGCGCGGGCGTGCTGCCGAACCGGGCGCCCGTGGTGAACCGGACGATCCCGGCGTTGAGGCCGGCGTCCAGGTCGAAGCGGGTGTGGGTGCCGGGCGCTGCGCCGCCAGCCGTGTAGAGGGCCAGCTCGGCGCCGGTGTCGAGCCCGCCCAGGGGCCCGCCCACGCCCAGGCTCAGGTACGTGTCGACGGAGGCACCGGCCAGCATGCCGAGCTTGAAGCTGGCGCTGGCGTCGCTGCCGGCCACCTGGGCCAGGAGGAGCTCCGCCTGCCCGAGAGCCGCGCTGGCACCGTCACTGCCCACGTACTGGAGCTGGTAGGCACCCTTGAGCTGCTTCTCGGGGGCCTTGGCCACCTTCCGCTCCAGGGCCATGACGCGGTTGGTCGCCTCGTCGGCCGTCTGCTGGGTCATGTCGATGCGGTTCTTCAGGTTGGTCTGCTGGCGCTCCAGCTCGTCGACCCGGCTCTCCAGGGTGCCGATGCGCTCGTCGGTCTGCGCCCGCCACGCCTCGAGGTCGGCCACCCGCACGCCCAGGGCGTCGAGGTCCGAGCGGAACTCGTCCAGGAGCGCCTGCACGCTCTGCTGCAGCGTGTCCGCGGTCTCCTGGATCAGGGCCCGGGTCTCCCGCACGTCCTGCTGGGTCACGAGCGTCCGGGCCTCCAGGTTGGTGATGCGGCTGTCGATGCCCGACAGGGCGTCCTGGACCATGGCCTCGACGTTACCCTTCAGGTCCTCGGGCGCCTCGTAGGAGGCCAGGTACTCTTCGATGGCCCGGGTCGCCAGCTCGGTGAAGGCTGCCCGCGCCGGGTCCGAAAGCGGAATCTTGCCCGTGGACTGGACCGATGCCGCCACCTGGGCCGGTGCCACGCCGAAGAGGGCGCGCTGGGCTTCCTCCCCGGCTTCGAGCCGAGCCCGGAGGTCGGCGATGGCCTGGTTCACCCGGGCGACCGCGTTGGCCTCAACCTCGCTGAAGGAGGCGTCGACCTGGTCGGCGACCATCGCATCCAGCCGGTCCACCAGCCGGGAGACGATCATCGCCCACTCGTACCGGGTCAGCTGCCGGTTGCCCTTGTACTCGCCGTCCGGGTAGCCGATCACCAGACCGGCGGCCCTGAGCAACTCGACGGACTCAGCCGCCCAGTGATCGGGCGGAACGTCCGGGAACGGCTTCTGCTGTGCCAGGACCGGCGCGCTCGTCGCCACGGCCAGAAGGCCGGCGAGGAGCACGGCCAAACCCCGTTTGCGCATGGTGTGACAAACCTCCTCGTCTCAGGTGCTCGTTGCCCCGTCTCACCTCTCCCGAGACGCGCCGTGGGCTCGAAGGGCAGGAGGAGTTTCCGGCGTTGCCTCATCCTGCCGACTTCAAGGCCCGTGCGCCCCGCGAGGGGCAGGTCGATCTCTCGCGCTCATGAGCCCAGCGCTCACGCGATCCCCCGGCGCCTGCCCCCTTTCCGGGTGGGGCAGGCTCGTGAGCAACTTCACGGACGGACACAGGCAGCTATGCCCGTATTCGAGCCCTTGGAAGAAACTCCTTCCACACCTGGGGAAATGTTGCGTTACAAAGGAGCTTCCCGCCCGTTTCCGTCGCGACCGGCCCACGGGGACCCCATTCGCCGCGTGGGGTCTTCTCTCCTGGCTGGAAGGACGGTGCAGGCATGGAAATGAGTGGAGTCAGAAGCGCAGGTCGAGCCCAGCCTGGCCCTCGGCCTGGCCCGGACGGCCTTCGGAGAAGTCGAGCAGCCGCCAGCCGGCGTGGAGCTGCGCTTCGCCCAGCCCCAGGCCCACGTCCACCCCGGGCCGAACCGCAGACTCGCCGGGCGCTCGGTCCAGGCCGACGCGGGCCTCAAGGGTGCCTGCGGAACCCAGGGGCACCCGTGTCTCCAGCCCCGCGCCGCCGGCCGGCGGCTCGAGGCCACCCGACCGGGCCGCTTGCCGGAGCTCGTCGAGGGTCACCACGTCGGGAGAGGAAGGCGGCGGGAGCTCGGGCGCCGTCTGGCGGTCGAGCCCCAGGGTGCGAAGCTCGGGGCCGAAGCCCGACCGGAGCTCCAGCAGCGCCTGGCTGGTGCGGCCCACCTGATCGGCCACCTCCGAAGGGGAGCGGGCTTCGCTCGAGAAGCGATCGACCAGGGCCAGTTCCAGCTGGTCCACCTCAGGACTGCCCGCCGTAGCCAGCGACGGCGGCACCTGCTGCAGGAGCCGTTCTTGCAGGGCCGTCGCCTGGCGGACCACCGCCGGCGCCGCGGGCGACGAGCCCGCGGCTGCAGCCGCGCGGTACTCCTGCTCCAGGCGGGTCGTCGCCGGGACGAGCCAGTAGAGCTGGCGGCCTGCCTGCAGCCGGTCCAGGGGGCTCGCGCCTGCAGCCTCCCCGGCGTCGCCGGAATCCCCGCCCAGGCGCTGGGCCGAGCGGTAGAGCCACGCCAGGGCCACCTCGGCTTGGGACGCCTCGGAGCCGCCGGGCTGGGCGGTCCCCAGCTCCTGCTCCGCCTGGGAGACCAGCCCCGCCACCTCGTACCGGGTTAGCCCCGCCCCGCCGGGCGCCAGGGGCTCCTGCTCCAGGAGGCCCGCGCTCTGGAGCGCCTCCAGTGCGGGATAGGCCCAGTGATCCCTGGGGACGGGGTCGAAGGGGTCGGAGGACGCGGCGGCGGGCCCGGCCAGGAGGAGGAGCGCGACCAGACCTGGGATGCTGCTGCGAAGGATCCGCTTGAGTGGGTGCGACACGGCTGCAACGTCCTCCCGGCCAGAGCTCCCCAACCTCTTCGGGAGGACGCGTTCCGGATCCTTCCGGGGGCACCTGCCACCTCCTGGCGACCCCGGCAGCGGACCCCTCCGGGCCCAGGCCGGCGGCAGCCTCAAGGTTGCTTCAGGAGGAGACGACCTCCAGCGTGACGGTGAGCGGCGGCCGCGTGTTCCAGGTGTCCTCCCGGGCCCGGGCGATGACTTCCACGGGCTTGCCCGCCTGCTTGACGGCAATGATCACGTCCAGGAACTCGTCGGCCTTGGCCACCTGACCCACCAGCCCCTGCTCATCGGTCATCATGCCGTCCTGGATCGCCTGCTCGTTCACGTCCCAGAGGAGCTGGAGGAGTTCGCTCTCCACCGCTTCGGGGTCGGAGCCGTCCACGGTCCGGCGGGCGATCACCTGGTTCCGGGTGTAGACCCTGGCCTCAGGGATCAGCTCGAACCCCACCAGGAGCGGCTCGCCGGCGAAGGTGTTGTTGACCGCCCGGATGCGGGCCACCCACCGGCCGCCCTTGGACGCCATCTCCTGAGCGGTGTAGTAGAAGACGTCCTGGGACTCGAAGACCAGCGCCGGCTTCTCGTCGGGCAGGTCCAGGCGGCTGCGCACCCGCTTCTCCTCCTCGTCCAGGAAGGCGAGCAGCCGCTTTTGCACCTGTTCCACGGGCACGGAGGCATCCAACACCGTGGCGCCCACCAGCTCGTCGGCCCGATACGCGAGCTTCCCCGAGCGCATGGCATAGGCGAGCTGCAGGTACTCCTGGGTGAGGGTGGCCACCTGCTCCTGCAGGCGGTCCCGGGTGGCCTGCAACTCGTCCACGTGGCCCTGCAGGTCCTTCCCGATGCGGGTCAGGTTCTTCACCCGCTCCTCCTGGAAGGCCAGCGAGCGCTGGGCCTCGTCCAGCTGGGTGCGGGCGTTGGCGAGCTGGTCCACGGCCGACTGCAGCTCCGCCTTGGCCGCGTCCATCTCCTTCACCGCCTGGTTCCGCTCGCTCAGGGTGGCGGCCAGCCTCTCCTGCTGGGCGGAAAGCTCCCCTTCCACCATCTGGAGCCGATCGCGGGTCGTGGTCAGCGCCTGCTGGATCTCGCTCATCCGGAAGAGGGCCGTGCGCACGTCGGCCGAGGCCAAGGAGAGCAGGCCCACGGAGGCGGCGGTGATCACCACGCCCGTGAGGATGGTGATGATGATGGAGGTGTGGCGCGGGCGCAGCCCGAAGAGCGTGAGGCGCCGCTTGCCCACCCGGAGCCCGATCCGGTCCCCCAGGTAGGCGATCGCCCCTCCCATGATCACCAAGGTCACGATGAGCCGCCACCCGTGCATGCCCGCTCACCTCCTTCCAGCCCTTCCGCCTCGGCCGCTGCCGGGGAGCCCGACGCGCGCCGTCACGCCGCCATGGAATCCCGGCCCGCTGGCCGCCCATTGGGCCTCAGCGGTCCAGGCGGATCCACAGGAACCCGCCCACGGCCAGCCCCAGCAGGTTCTGGACCCAGGCGCCCAGCTCCGGCGGCAAGCCGCCGGACTTGCCCAGGGCGGTTCCAAGGGTCATGACTACATAATAGATGAAGATGATCCCCACCGAAAGCCCGAAGCCCACCGAGGTGGCGCTGCGATGGGACTGGATGCCAAGCCCCGCCCCCAGGAGCGCGAAGACGAAGCTGGCGAAGGGCAGGGCCAGCTTCAGGTTCCACTCCACCCGCTCGGTCCGGGCCTCCACCCCCTGTCCCCGCAGGGCCAGGATCCGGGCGCCCAGCTCGCGCAGGCCCATCTGGGCAGGGGGCCTGTTCAGCTCGCTCACCTGCCCTGGCCGGTAGGGGATGGCCGCCGGCCGGCGCCCGCCCTCGAAGGCGATCCGCACGGCCTGGCCGTCCGCGCCGAAGCGGTAGCTCTCCCCGTCCTCCATCTGCCACTCGTTTCCGGCCCAGACCACCTGGCGGGCATAGGTGGTCTCCACCGGCCGGCCCTGGTCGAGGCGGATCATGGTCACGTCGTTCATGGTCTGGGCCGCGGGGTAGTACCGGGCGGCGTAAAGGAACCAGGCCAAACGGCCCCCCTGGAACTGCTGGAGGGTCACGTTCCGCCGGTCGACGGGCAGGGTGCGCCCCCGCACCTGCTCCACCATCACCCGCTCCCGCTGGATGTTGGCCCACGGTGCGACCCACTCGTTCATCCCGGCGGCCAGCAGGGCGAGGCTGAGGCCCAGGAGAAGGACGGGGCGGGTCACCCGGCGGAGGCTGTACCCGCCCGCCTGGAGGGCGACCACCTCCGAGTTGGCCGAAAGGCGCGAGAGGGTCAGGAGGCTCCCCACCATGATGCCCATGGGCAGCGTCCAGACCAGGATCTGGGGGATGCCCAGGAGGAAGACCCGCAGCAAAGCCTCCACGGGGGCCCTCAGCTCCGCGGCCAGGTTGGCCAGGTTCACCATCTCGCTGGCCAGGAAGAGGCTGGTGAAGGCGCCGAATCCGAAGATCACGGGGCCTGCCAGCTCCTTGAGCACGAACCGGTCCAGGGCTCTCACAGCCGGAACCGCTCCCCCAGGTAGAATCGGCGGGCCTCAGGGCTCTCCAGGAGCTCGGCCGCCCCGCCCGCCACCAGCACCCGGCCCTGGTGCATGATGTAGGCCCGCTGGGTGATGGTGAGCGTCTCGCGCACGTTGTGGTCGGTGATGAGCACCCCGATCCCTCGCTCCCGCAACCGACCGATCAGCTCCTGCAGCTCGGCCACCGCGATGGGGTCCACGCCTGCGAAGGGCTCGTCCAGGAGCAGGTAGCGGGGCTCCCCCGCGAGGGCCCGGGCCACCTCGCACCGGCGCCGCTCGCCCCCGGAGAGCACCCCGGCCTCCTGAGACCGCAAGGCCACCAGGTCGAAGCCCTCCAGGAGCTCCTCCACCCGCTCCTCGCGCGCTTGCCGCGAGAGGGGGAGCCTTTCCAGGATCAGCGCGAGGTTCTGCTCCACCGTGAGCCGCCGGAAGATGGAAGGCTCCTGGGCCAGGTACCCGATGCCCAGGCGGGCCCGCCGGTGGACAGGGAGCCCGGAGATCTCCTCGCCGTCCAGGAAGACCTGACCCGCCTCAGCCCGCACCAGCCCCAGGATCATGTAGAAAGTGGTGGTCTTCCCGGCCCCGTTGGGCCCCAGCAAGCCCACCACCTCGCCGGGGTCCACCCGCAGGTTGACCGACTGGACCACCGCCCGGCCCCGATAGTGCTTCACCAGCCCGTGCGCCTCGAGGCTCATGCCCCCCGCCCCCCCGCCAGCGCGTCCAGCGCCCCTGCCTCCATGGGGGAACCCGCCTGGGTCCAGGCCAGGGTGCGGGCCAGACCCTCGCGGAGGTCCACCCGGGGGTGCCACCCCAGCACGGTCCCGGCGCGGCCCGGATCCAGGGCGCTCCGCTCGATCTCGCCCGGGCGCGCCGGTTCGGTCCGGGGCTGGAGGTCCTGCCGCCCCGCCAGCTCCAGGAGGACCTGGGCCAGCTCCAGCACGCTCCGCTCCCGGCCCGTCCCTACGTTGAAGAGGCCGCCCGGCCCCTCCAGCGCGGCCAGGTTGGCCCGGGCCACGTCGGTGACGTAGATGAAGTCGCGGGTCTGGCGCCCGGAGCCGAAGATCCGGGGCGGCTCGCCCTGAGCCAGGCGGGTCGCGAAAGAAGCGACGACGCCCCCTTCCGCCCGGGCTTCCTGACCCGGCCCGTAGACGTTCGCGTACCGGAGCACGGTGGTCCTCAGCCCCGCGCCCGCCCCGTACACCCAGCAGTACCCCTCCGCGGCGAGCTTGGAGGCGCCGTAGGGCGAGAGCGGCTTGCAGGCCGCCTCCTCCGGCAGGGGCAGGCGCTCGGGCTCGCCGTAGACCGCCGCGGAGGACGAGTAGACCAGGTGCTCCACCCCGTTCCGCCGGCATGCCTCCAGGAGCACCAGGCTGCCCGCCACGTTCACCGTCAGGTCGCGCAGGGGCTCCCGCACCGCCGCCTGCACGTCCACCTGGGCCGCCAGGTGGAAGACGGCCTGGGGCCGCACCTGGGCCACCACCTCGTCCACGGCCCCGGCCTCCTCGAGCTGCACCCGGTGGAGGGACACGCCCTGGGGCACCCGCTCGGGCCGGCCCGCGGAGAGGTCGTCCAGCACCGCCACCTGGTGCCCTGCCTCCAGGAGCAGCCGCACCACGTGCGACCCGATGAAACCTGCCCCACCCGTCACCAGCGTCCTCACGCCTCGCCCTCCCCTGCTTTCGAGCGATCCGGGGCCGCGTCGCCGGAGGGTACCCGGCTCGCGCCCTTGGCCGCCAGGCCTTCCCGCAGCCCCTGAACGTACGCGTGCTGGGTGATCAGCCGGGCCAGCACCCGCACCCGGCGGTCACGCCCGGCCGCCTCCGCCTGGCGGAGCCGCTCCCACGTGCGGGGGTCCTCGGCCCAGCGGGCCAGGAGCCGGTCGAGCCAGAAGGTGAGGCCGAAGAGCTGGGTGGTCGTGCGCACGCCCCAGGTGGGGTGCTTCCGGAAGAAGAGGACCGCGGTGTGCCCTCGCTCCCTCTCCCGCTGGCATGCCCGGGGGAGGTGGTCCACCCGAAAGGTTTCCTTGAAGTGGTAGCCGCGCGCGGCAGGGACCGGCTGAGCCACCAGTCCCAGCTGCTTCAGGCGCAGGCCGAGCTCCAGGTCCTCCCAGCCGTACTCCGCGAAGGCCTCGTCGAAGAGGCCCGCGGCCAGCAGGTGGCGCCGGCCCACGGAGACGTTCCCCGTGGCGAAGAAGGCCATGGAGAGGTCGCCCACGTCGGGCCGGGCCCGTTCCACCTCGTCCAGGCTGGCCACGTGGATCACAGGACCGTGCCCAATCAGCCGATCACCGGCCGGATCCCGAGCGGCCTGCCGGTGCGCTTCCAGGTGGGCGGCCACCAGGCCTTGGCCTGGCACCAGGTCGCTGTCCAGGAAGAGGATGAGCTCGGCGTCCGCGGCGCGGATGCCCCGGTTCCGGGCTGCAGCCGGGCCCCGATGCTCCTGGCGCAGGCAGCGGAAGGGGAAGGGCGGCTGCAGGTCCGCCAGGCTCTCGGCGGTCCCGTCGGTGGAGCCGTCGTCCACGACCACGACCTCGAAGGGAACACCCTCCCGGCCCTCCGCCTCCAGGCGGCGGAGCGCTTCGGTGAGGACCTCCCGGCGGTTGTAGGTCGGGATCACCAGGCTGATCTCGGGCACCCGCGCCCTCCCCCTCCCCCGGCTCGTCACGGCCGGATCTTCTCTGCAGGGCCGAAAGGCCCCTCGCCGCCGCCGAAGGCGGCCACGATCTGACCCGCCATCCGCCCCGCCGCGCCGGCGCGGCCCATGACCGCCCGCCCGGCCTCGCTCATGCGCCGGTACGCCGCCGGGTCGGAAGCGATGCGGCAGATCTCCCGGGCCACGGCGTCGGGATCGGGCGGCGCCACCACCACCGCCTCGCCCAGAAGGCGCCGCTGGTCCGCCAGGAATGCTTCGGTTGCCTGGATGCCGGGACCGGGAAAGGTCACCACGGGCTTGCCCAGGCCCGCCGCCTGCTCGTTGGCGGTGCCCGCCAGCCCCACCACCAGGTGGCAGCCGTGCAGCACGCTGCCGAAGAGGCCCTGGCCCATCCAAAGGAGCGGCCCACCGCGGGCGGCCGATCCGGTCTCGAACCACCGGCCCCCGGCCTCGGCCGCGGGTGCCGCGCCCGGACCCTCCTGGGGAGGGCCGCCCGCCGCCCGCCAGCCGCCGGAGGCGAGGGCGTCCTGGGCCCGCACCGGGTCCAGCCCGGCGGCCAGAGGCACCAGGAAGCGGGCCGGACCGGGCCAGCACGCGGCCACCGCCATCGCCACCCGACCCATGACGGCCAGGTTGTCGTACGCGTCCGCGTGGCTTCCGGGCAGGAGCGCCACCACCAGCCCGTCGGTCGCCGCCTCGGGCAGGGGCCCCGCTTCCAGGGCATCCATCATCAGGTTGCCGGCGTACCGGGCGGGCACGCCCGCATCGGCCAGCGCCCGGGCGCTCTCGGGGTCGCGGGCGAAGACCAGACGCGCCCGCCGCATGAGCCGGCGCTCCGCACGGCCGAAACCCCGGATGCGCTCGCTCTTGGCCGTGCTCACGAAGACCGTCGGGCGCCGGGCCAGCAGGATCCCCGCGGCCAGCGGCACCACGTCGCCCACGGCGAGCACCCAGTCGGCCTGCCGGCCCAGCCCCCGCACGCTTCGGGCCTGCCGGGCGGCCAGGCCCAGAAGGCCCGCCCGCAGGTCCTTCCAGAGCCCGCCGCTGCCCTCCAGGAGGAACCCGCCGGACGGCATCGCGGCCTGCACCCCCACCACCTTCCACGGCCGGCCGCCCCGCTCCTCCGCGGCCGCCCCAAGGGGCTCCGGCACCGCCCGGCGCCCCGGCTCCGATGCGGTCCAGGCGAGGCCCTCGCCCACCAGGGGGAAGGCCCAGACCTCCAGGGCCACCCCCACCTCCGCGGCTCGCGCCTGGAGGGCGGAGACGAGGGTTCGGGCCAGCAGGTCCTCCCCATGACCGTTGGAGAGGACCAGAAGCCGCATGGGTCTCTCAACGGCCAAGGGTCTGGACCCCTTCCCGGGACTGGGCCTCGAAGAGGCTCCGGTAGAGACCCCGCCGGTTCATGAGCTCGGCGTGGGTTCCTTCTTCCACCACCCGCCCGCCGTCCACCACCAGGATCCGGTCTGCGGCCACGACGGTGGAGAGCCGGTGGGCCACCACGAAGCTCGTCCGGTCCCGCATGAGCCGCTCCAACGCTTCCTGCACCAACCGCTCCGAGGGGGCGTCCAGGGAGGAGGTCGCCTCGTCCAGAATGAGCAGGCGCGGGTCCCGCAGGAGTGCGCGGGCGATCGCGATCCGCTGCCGCTGGCCGCCCGAGAGGGTGGCCCCCCGCTCCCCCACCCTCGTCTCGTAGCCCTGGGGCAGCTCCATGATGAAATCGTGCGCGTTGGCGGCCCGGGCCGCGGCTTCGATCTCCTCGCGGGTGGCCCCAGAGCGCCCGTAGGCCAGGTTCTCCAAGACGCTCACCCCAAAGAGCACCGTCTCCTGAGGAACCAGCCCGATGGCCCGGCGCAGGTCCTCGATCGAGAGCTCGCGCACGTCGATGCCGTCCACCCGCACCGTCCCCCGGGCAACGTCGTAGAAGCGGGGGATCAGGTTCACCAGGGTCGACTTGCCGGCCCCGCTGGGCCCCACCAGGGCCACCCGCTGCCCCGGCTCCACCTTCAGGTCGATGCCCCGCAGCACCCACTGGCCCGGCTCGTACGCGAACCAGACGTCCTCGAAGCTCACCCGCCCTTTGCAGCGGGGCAGCCGCCGGGGGACGGGCGGCTCGGCCACCCGGTCGGGCTCGTCCAGCAGCTCGAAGACCCGCTGGGCTGCCGCGGCCGCCTGCTGGAGCTGGGCCGAGGTGTGGGAGATGCCGCCCACGGGCCCCAGGACCAGGGCCAGGTAGCCGACGAAGCTCATGAACCCTCCCGCGTCCATGCGGCCGTGGAGGATCTCCCATCCGCCCACCCAGAGGATGGCCGCGACGCCCACGGCGGTCACCAGCTCCACCACGGGCGTCACCGTCGCCTCGAGCTGTACCGACTTCATCTGGGCCTCGAAGCCCGCCTCGTTCTCCTGGTCGAAGCGACCCTGGAGGCTCCGCTGGAGGGTAAAGGCCTTGACGACCCGGATCGCCCCCAGCATCTCCTGCAGGGCCGCGGCGATGCCCGCCATGCGCTCCTGCACCCGGCGGCTGGCCCGGCGGATGCGGCGGCCGTACAGGTCGATGGCCCACCCTGCCAGGGCCAGGATGATCAGGCTCACCAGGGCCATGCGGGCGTTGAGGTAGATCAGGAAGAAGAGCACCCCCGCCAGGGTCAGGAGCTGGCCGGCCAGGTCGCCGATGGCACGGCCCACGCCGGCCTGGATCTGGGCGGCGTCGAAGGTGATCCGGGAGACCAGCTCGCCCGTCCGGTGCCGCTGGTGGAAGTCCAGGGAGAGCTCCTGAAGCTTCTGGTGTACGGCGCGCCGCAGGTCGGCCACCAGCCGCTGGGCCGTATAACCCAGGAGGTAGCCGCGCCCGTAGCGGAAGAGGCCCCGCACCAGCATCAGGCCCACGATCAGGAGGACGAGCTGGGTGATGCGCGTCATGGAGCTGTGGACGCTGAGCACCTCGCGCACGATGCCCTGGCCGAAGATCAGCGGGAGCACGAGCTCGGTCCCGGAGACGACCAGCATGCAAAGGAGGCCTCCCAGGGCGGCGCGCAGGTGCGGACGGGCGTACTGCAGGAGGCGCAGCGCCACGCTCCGCCGGCCGGCATCGCTGGGGCGCGTGGCGACCTCGGGTACCGGAGCCGAAGCTGCTGGGCTCATGGTGCCACCTCCGTGGAGCCTTCGCGCTCGCCGGCCGCGTCCAGTGCGCCGTCGGGAGCACCGCCGAGCATGGAAAGGACCCGGTCCGCCACGCGCCGGGCCGCGCCCGGCTCGCCCCGCAGCGCCTCCAGAGCGTGGCGGACCCCGGCGCGGCGCGGGCCGTCGTCCAGCCACGCGGCCAGCTCTCCGGCCAGGGCCTCGGGGCCTACCTCGCCCCGCAGCTCCGGCACCAACCGGCGGCCCGCCCGCCGGTTGGGCAGCGCCACGAAGGGGGTGGCCCGCTCCACCCGGTACACGGCCCGGCGCTTCAATGCCGGACCGACGGCCGGAAGGCCCCCCACCAGACCCGCCAGCCCCTCCAGGGGGATCTCCTCAGGCCGCTGCAGCGGCAGCACCACCAGCATGGGAAGGCCGAAGGCCGCCATCTCCGCGGTGTTGCTGCCGGGGAGGGTCAGGGCCATGTCGGCCGCCGCCATGAGCTCCCGGCTCGCGCCCTGCACCAGCTCCACCCGAACCGGGCGGGCCGCCTGGGTGCGGGTGCCCTCCGGGCCCAGGCGCCCGAGGGCGAGGCGCCGGGCGCCGGGAAGGTCCAGCGGCTCCCAGTCGCCCGTCTCCCGGGCGCGGGCCCCCCGCGCCCCGCCTGCCCACGCCGCACGGGCCAGGGCTGCGGCGGCCGTCGCATCCACAAAGGGTGAAAGGGTGAAAACGGCTCGTACCGGGGCGGCCTCCATCCCCGCAGGAGGCGGCGTGATCGCAAGCCGCCGGAGCGCCTCCAGGTAGAGGGGCATCAGGAACCGGAGCTCGGCCGACCGGCTGCCCGGCAGCAGCAGGAGCACCTGCTCCCCGGGCTCCAACCGGAGGCGCGCCCGCACCTCGCCAGGCGCGAGGCGACTCCTGGCCGCATCGGTCATCAGGTCCCCCACCACCTCGAGGCGCTCGGAGAGGCGGTCGATCTTGCTCCCCAGCCGCCGGCGCGCCCGGTCCAGGGCGCGACCATCGGGCAGGAGAAACCGCTCGAAGACCCCCGTCCAGCGGACCCGGCCCTCGGTGTAGGCCAGGGCCCGGTACCCCAGGCGACGGGCCAGCCACGCCGCGTAGACCATGTCGCCCCCCAGGAAGAGGACCACGCCCTGCCGGGCGGGGCGGTAGCCGGGGGGCCGCCGGCGGCTCAGGAGAAAGGCCACCACCTGGCCGGGTTCGTAGACGCGAACGCCCGCCGGGCCGCCCAGGAGGTCGCGCACGACCCCCGCCTCCGCCCCGCTCGCGAAGGTGCAGGGGGGGATCATCACCGTCAGGCGCGCGTCGCCCAGACGGTGCAGCAGCTCGCGCGCCACGGGCTCCAGCCACGTCGCCACCTCACCCGGACTGTTGACCGTCACCAGGACCTCCCTCATGGTCGCACCACGCCTCTGGCGTCCTCCCCGCCCGCTCGGGGAGCCTCAGCGCCTTCCGCCTGGGCCGGAACGCCGCCCGGCTGCGCCTCGTCGCCGGCCACCTGGAGAACCACCTGCGCCGCCCGAGCCAGGGCTCCGGGCTCTCCCAATCGGGCCCGCACCTCGTCGTAGCCCTGAAGCTGGACCTCGCGCGCCGCCCGGTCCCGGTGCAGCCGCAGCGCTTCGTTCACCAAGCGACCAGGCGTCGCCTCGCCCTGCAGGAGCTCCGGCACGATCCGCCTCTGGGCCACGATGTTGGGCAGGCCGATGTAGGGGATCCGGATCAGCATGCGGGCGATCCAGTAGGTGGACGTCGAAACCCGGTAGAGCAGAACCTGGGGTACCCCCAGCAAGGCCGCCTCCAGGGTGGCTGTCCCCGACGCGACCCACGCCTGGTCGCTGAGCTGAAGCGCGAGGAGGCTCTGGCCCGGCAGGAGGCGCACGGGGACCTGGGCGGTGGCGGCTCGATCCTCCACGAAGGCTCCGGCCTGGGTCCCAACCAGGCTTTCCGCCAGGGGCAGGAGGTAGGCCGCGCCGGGAGCCTGCTCGCCGAAGCGCCGGGCGGCCTCCAGCATCACGGGGAGCAGGGCGCGCACCTCCTGCTCGCGGCTGCCCGGGAGGAGTGCCACCACCGGGCCGTCGGGCCCTGCGCCACCGGCGGTTCCGGGGCCCGGCCGCACGCCCAGCCCCAGGGCGGCCCGTGCCTCGGCCAGCTCTTCGGGGTTCCGCCGCCCCTCGGCCACCAGGTCCAGGAGCGGGTGCCCCACGTACGTCACGTCGGCGCCCGCCTCCCGGTAGACGTCAGCCTCGAAGGGAAAGACCGCGCAGACCTTCCGCACGTGCCGGGCCACCCGCTCGGCTCGGCCCTTGCCGTAGGCCCAGGCGGTGGGTGAGAAATAGTAGACGGACGGGATCCCGAGACGGTGGGCGACCTCGGCCAGGCGCAGGTTGAAGCCCGGGTAATCGATGAGCACCAGGCAGTCGGGGGAGGTCCGCTCCAGGACCCCGCAGACCCGGAGGAAGAGCCGATGGAGGACAGGGTACTGGCGGAGCGACTCGCTCCAGCCCACGGTTCCCAGGCGGGTCGGGTCGAAAAGGAGGCGGACGCCCTCGCGCCGCATGGCCGAGCCGCCCAGCCCGTACAGGCGCACCGAGGGGTCCTGGGCCCGGAGCGCGCGGGCCAGCGCCGCCCCGTGGAGGTCCCCCGAGGCCTCGCCCGCCACCACCATCACCCGCCTGCGCTCCGCCTGGCTCATGCGCTGCCACTCCCCCAAGCCCTCGCCTGCTCCTCCCTGATCCCCAGCAGGCAGATCCCTGCCTCGTCCGCCGCCTGGATCACGGCCTCCCGGTCCACCAGGAGCGCCTCGCCGGCCTCCAGGGCCAGCACCCGCACCCCGGCCCTCTGGGCGACCGCCAGGGTGTCAAGCCCCATGGTCGGCAGGTCGAACCGGGGATCCTGGGCCGGCTTGCGCACCTTCACCACCACGGCTCCGTCCCCGGCCAGGGCACCCCCCCGTAGGATGCAGGCGTCGGTCCCCTCGATGGCCTCCACGGCCGTCACGGCCCGGCCCCGCAGCACCACCGTCTGCCCCAGGTCCAGCCCGGCGATGGCCCGGGCCACAGTGAACCCGAGGGCCACGTCCTGCTGCTCCTCAGGGCTGGCCCCCGAGCGGGTCAGTTGCCCTTCCGGCATGACCAGGTGGGGCACCGCCCACGCCTGGGGGAGCACCTCCAGCCCCAGGGCGGCCAGGTCGTTCACCAGGGCCCCCAGGA
Source organism: Limnochorda pilosa (assembly GCF_001544015.1). Taxonomy (GTDB): domain Bacteria; phylum Bacillota; class Limnochordia; order Limnochordales; family Limnochordaceae; genus Limnochorda; species Limnochorda pilosa. The sequence goes on from NZ_AP014924.1 coordinate 3,244,064, forward strand.
TCGCATCGTCGTTGCGCGCCCGGAGCCCGTCCAGGAGCCGGCGGATGCCCGCATCCAGCGGCGCATGGTAGAGGGAGGTCTTGGGCACCTTACCCAAGAGGACGACCTTCCGGGCTCCCCCCTCCCGGAGACGCCGCTTCACCTCGTCCCACTGGCCCACATCCACCCGGTGGCAGGCGCCCGCCTGCCGTGCCAGCTCCGGGTCGGGCTCAGGGGCCACCGCCACCACCAGGGCCGGCTTCCCCGACCGGCGGAGCCGGGTCGCGGCCTCGACGGGAAGCCGCCCCGCCCCCGCCAGGATCGCGACGTCCGACGGGTCAGAGGTCATCGGATCGCCCGGGCTCCTCGCGCACGATGCCTCGCCGGGACGAGCGGGCGAAGGCCGCCAGCTCTGCGAGCTCCGCCGCGTCGCCCAGGGCCTCGATTCGGGCCAGGGCCTCCTCCAGACCCAGGGAGGAGCGGTAGAGCAGCCGGTAAGCCTGCTTCAGCAGGTCCCTCACCCCCGGCCCGATCCCGGCCCGGCGGAGGCCCACGGCGTTGAGGCCGTGCACCCGGGCGGGGTTCCCCGCCACCAACATGAAGGGGGGTACGTCCTGCCGCACCATGGCCAGGGCTCCCACCATGGCCAACCGCCCCACCGCGACGAACTGGTGGATACCCGCCATGCCGCCGATCACCGCACCGTCGCCGACGTGGGTGTGCCCGGCCAGGGCGGCGGCGTTGGTGAGCACCACGCCGTCGCCCACCTGCACGTCGTGGCCCACGTGGCTGTAATGCATGAAGAAGCAACGGTTTCCCACCCGGGTGAGGCCGCCCCCCTTGACGGTCCCCCGGCTGATGGTCACGTACTCCCGGATCTCGTTCTCGTCGCCCACCACCAGCTCCGTGGGCTCCCCCCGGTACCCGACGTCCTGGGGAGCGGTGCCCAGCGCGGCACCGGCCCCGATCCGGTTGGCCCGGCCGAGGCGGGTGGGCCCGTAGAGGACGGCGTGGGGTCCGACCACCGTCCCCTCCCCGACGTGCACGGCCCCTTCGATGACAGCGTAGGGACCCACCCGCACGCCGTCCTCCAGCTCCGCCCGGCGGTCGATGCGGGCGGTCGCGTCCACGTGGATGCCCATGGGGTCACCACCCCTTCCCCGCGCCATGCGGGCTGCCGTGGCCGATCTCGATCTCCGAGTGGTCGCCGATGTTGAGGCGGGTCTCGCTGCCCCGCACCGTCGCGTGCTCGCCCACCAGCGAGTGCTGGAGGAGTACGCCCTCCACCTGGGCCCCCTCGCTGATGATGCTGTCGCTGATGAGGGAGTGCTCGATCCGGGCGCCGGCGCTGATGGAGACGTAGGGCCCGATGATGGACGCCCGCACCTGCGCCCCGGGCGAGATGGCCACGGGGGGCCGGATGATCGATCCCGAGAACCGCCCGTCGGGCTGGGGCGACTGCTCCAGCAGGACCCGGTTCGTCTCGAGGAGGGTGTCGGGGCTGCCGCAATCATGCCACGCCTCCACCTCGAAGGTGGTCAGTTCCTCCCCGGCCTCCACCATGAGCTGGAGCCCGTCGGTAAGCTGGAACTCCCCTTTCACCGTGCGGCCCTCGCGGATCACCTGGTCCAGGGCGCGGAAGAGGAGGCCGGGGTTCTTGAGGAAATAGATCCCCACCACCGCCAGGTCCGAGGTGGGGTGGTCGGGCTTCTCCACCAGGCGGACCACCCGGTCGCCCTCCATCTCCACGATGCCGAAACGCCGGGGGTCCTCCACCCGCCGGACGCCGATGGCGCTCCGGGAACCGCGGACTACGGGCTCCAGGTCCGCCTCCACGATGGTGTCGCCCAGGACGATCAGCACCGGTTCCTCCGCCTCCACCGCGTCCTGGGTGAGATGGATGGCGTGCCCCAAACCCTTCCGCTCCTGCTGCTCCACCACGTGCACCCGCATCCGGTAGCGGCCCCGCACGTAGTCGACCACCTTTTCGCCCAGGTAACCCACCACCAGGACCACCTGGTCGACCCCCAGGGGTTGAAGGCGGTCCAGGATGTGGGCCAGGATGGGCTTGCCGGCCACGGGCACCAGGACCTTGGGGACCGTGTGCGTCTGGGGGCGCAGCCGCGTGCCCACGCCCGCCACGGGAACGATCGCCTTCATTCGGCCTCTCCTCCTTGGAACACCGAAGACAGCGCCTGCGTCAGCCTCTGGTTCAGGGCGTGGCCGGAGGCGACGCCGATCACCGTCCCGGCCAGAGGTCCCAGCACGGCCAGGTCGCCCAGAAGGTCTGCCAACTTGTGGCGGGCCACCTCGTTGGGAAAGCGGAGCGCGGTGAGGACCTTCTCCTCCCCCACCAGCACCGCCATGCCCGGCTCGCCCATGGCCAGCCCCTCCCGCCGGAGCGCCTCCACCTCGCTCAGAAAGGCGACGGTCCGGGCCGGCGCCACCTCGCGGGCGAAGGTGGCCGCGTCCTCCGCCCCCGGCTGCACCGCGAACCGGAACTGCTGGCTCGCGAGCCCCCGGTGCTGGCTGAGGAAGACGTATCGGAGCGTGAGCCCCTCGTCTCCGTGAACCGGTGGCAGCGCCACCAGGGTCGCCTCGCCCTCTTCCACCAGCACGGGAACCGGCACGGATCGCACCGGCACCGCCCTGCCGTCCGGCTCGATTTCCTGCCGGCCCGCCTCTTCCAGCATCTGCGTGAAGGTCGTCAGGCTTCCATCCCCGGCTGGGAGCTCCTCCCCCCAGACGAGGACGTCCGCGTGCCAAACGCCCATGCCCGCGAGGGAGGCCAGCAGGTGTTCCACCGTCTGGACCCGTGCCTCACCGATCCCGAGGGTGGTGGAACGGCGTGTCCCCACCACACGGCCCGGCTCGGTGGGGATCACCGGTCGCCCGGGCAGGTCGGCGCGCACGAAGCGGATCCCCCCGCCCGACCGGGCCGGCTCCAGCCGGACCCGGCTCCATTGCCCGGAGTGGATCCCCTTCCCCTCGAACTCGACGGGCCGGGCGATCGTCACCTGCCGCACGGCGACGGCCCCCTTCCCATTCTTCCGCTCCCCCACCCATTCGGCACCCCCGGGGCCCTCCCTTCCGCGCCGCCGGGGAGACCGGAACCCACGGGCTGGTTCTCGTCGCAGAGCCTGCTCCTGCCCCGGTCGCCGGAGGCTCCTCGGTCCCGCCCTCCTCATGCCCCCAGGAGCATCTGGTACCGCCGGGCCACCTGGGATCGGGGCGCGGCCAGCACCTCCTCGGGCGGGCCGGACTCCACCACGCGCCCGGCCTCCATGAAGACCAGGCGGTGCGCCACCTGGCGGGCGAAGCCCACCTGGTGGGTCACCAGGAGCATGGCCCGATCCGACTCGGCCACCAGGCCCTCCATGAGCTTCAGGATCTCGTGGACCACCACCGGGTCCAGGGAGGCCGTGGGCTCGTCCCAGAGCATCAGCAGCGGCTCGCCCACCAGGGCCCGAGCGATGGCGACCCGCTGCCGCTCGCCCCCCGAGAGCTCCTCGGGCCGGCGGCCTGCGGCCCAGCCCATACCGACCCGCTCCAGGGCGGCCCGAGCCACCGCCAGCGCCTGATGGGTCGGCTGGCCGGCGGCCACCAGGCCTATGGCCACGTTCTGTTCCGCGGTAAGCCGTCGCAGCAGGTGGGAGCCCTGGAAGACGAAGCCCACCCGGCGCCGGAGCAGCGGCAGCTCGTCCGACCTCGCCTCGCGGAGCACCACGCCCGCGATCTCCACCTCGCCCTCGTCGGGCGCCTCCAGGCCGTCCACACAGCGCAGGAGCGTCGACTTGCCGCATCCGCTGGGGCCCAGGAGGGCCACCACCTCGCCCGGCTGGACCTCCAGGTCCACCCCCGTCAGGGCCCGGACCGGCCCGAAGCGCTTGCTCAGTCCTCGAACCCGCAGCACAGGCTGCTTTTCGGCCGGCGTCTCACGTCCTCGGCCCACGGGCTGCACCTCCCCGGCGCCACCGGTTTCCGAGCGCTCTCAGCAGGCGCGGCGCCGCGCTCCCGCCCGGTCCCTCCAGGAGCCGGCCCCGGCGGGCCAGGAACCCCAGGAGCGAGGGACGGGCCTCGGGGAGGACCACCGCCCGCATCACTTGGGCCGGCGTGAGCCCCGCGGCCACGGCCAGCTCCACTTCCTCGGCGCGCACCGGGTTGATCCTTCCCGCCAGGGCCCAGGCCGCCAGCGCCAGCAGCGCGCCGGCCAGGGCCGCGCCCTGCCAGGTCACGTAGGGCAGCTCCGCACCTGCGAGCCCGTAGCTCGCGGCCAGCACCACAGCCCCCCAGACGGCGGCGAAGAGCCAGGTGGCGTCGGGCAGCCTTTCGCGCCGGCGTATCCACCGGCCGAACCGGGTCCAGGGTTCCGCGGGGCGGCCGTCGGCGGACGCTCGGCCGCGCCCGGGTCTCAGGCGGCCCAGCGCGGCGGCGCCCGAGCGGACCGCAGAGAGGTCCAGGAGCAGGTGCACCGCCGCCAGCACCACCACCAGGATACCCGCCACCAGCCCCCGGGCCTGGTGCAGGAGCTGCAGCAGGCTGGCCCGGGCGTTCGGTCGCACGGTGGCCGCGGGCAGGAGGGAGGCCGTGGCCTCGGCATCGCCCAGCTCCTCCCGGGCGACCCGGGCCAGGGAGCCTTGGTCGGCACCACCAGGGGCCGTGAAGTAGATGCGGCCCTCCGTCCCCGCGGCCCGGCTCGTCCAGGTGTCCACCAGCGAGCGGAGCTCCTCGACCTGGGCGCCGGTCAGCGAGGGCAGACGGGCGGCCGTCGCCTCCAGCTCCACCGCCGCCTGTTCCAGGGCGGCGGGGTCCATTCCGTCGAGGCTGGTGCGCAGCGCCTCCAGGTGCCCTTGAAGCTGGGCCAGCGCCTCGGGCTTCAGTCCCTGCACGGCCGCCAGAGGGTCGCGAGCCCCCCCTGGGGCCCGGTCCGCACCGGGTTGCTTGCCCGAGGCGTCCGGGTTGGCCTGCGCGCTCTCCCCTGCCAGGTTCTCCAGGAGAAGCTGGGCCAGCAGGTCCAGGGCGGCTCCGCGGCCCGAGGGGCTGGCCAGCTCCTGGGTGAGCTGGTCGACCCGGGCCTTGAGGCTTTCCACCTCGTGGAGGGCCGCCTGGAGCTGGGCTGCCGTCTCGGATCCCGAGGCCGCCGCCGAGCGGGCGGCCTCGCGCCCCTGGCCGACGGCGCCCGCCAGATCGCGCAGCTGCTGCGCGGCCTGCTGCCAGGCGCCTTTCATGCCGTCTTGCTCGCTCAAGAGGGGAAGGAGGGTGTCGAGCTGCCGCAGGGCCGCGGCCAAACCGGGGGAGGCGGCGCCAGGAGGGTCCACGGGCCGCAGGGCCAGGCCGCTGCGGGCGGCGAGGCGTTCCACGGCTTCCCTCGGGTCGACGGTACCCGCCAGGGGCAGGCGCAGCTCCACCAGGCGCCGGTCAGCCGCGAGGCGGCGGAGGCGCTCGGAGACGGATCGGACCCGGTCGGGCCCAGTGAGCACCGCTGTGACCGTGTCGCCGTGGCGGAAGGCGAAGGCCACGCCCGGTTCCCGCTCCACCCGCGCCGCCAGCTCGCGCTCGAGGCCGGGTGCGATGTTGGCCACCTCCACCGACGGTTCCACCAGGTACGTGACGCCGTTGAAGCCCGGAACGTTGCGAACCAGCTCAGGAAGCCCTTCGAAACCGGCGCGGTTCCGCGCCTCCGCCGGAAGGGTGACGAAGAGGCTGGCGTTCCCGGCCACCTCCGCGCCCCGGCGGAGACCGATGCCGGGGTGCGCCCGTTCCAGGATCTCCTCGACCTGATCCAGCCCACCGGTGGCCGCGTCGGAGCGCAGGTGGACGATGGCGTCGTAGGTGCCCGAGCTGCCCAGGGTTTCCTCCACGGCGCGGGAAAGGTAGGCGTCCGCCGCCCGCGAGCCGCCGAGCGCGAGGCCCGTGACGGCCAGGACGGCCACCAGCCACAGGATCAGGAGGTCCTTTCCGAAACCGTCTTGGAACAGAGCCCGCACGGAGGCACCGACCCTTTCCTGATGCACCGCGCGGATTATAACACAGCTCCGGAATGCCCCGAACCTGCAGTTGGTACCGTTCCCGCCAGGGGGGGCCGTTCGAGGCAGCTCGCGCCAGGACGCCCGCTAGAAGCTGGTCTGGTACCCCAGGCCCGCCTGGAGACTCTTCAGGTCCCGGATAGCCAGGGTGGCGTCGAGGCCCCGGGCCAGGTTGAAGCGGGTACCCACCTGGAGGCTGGGATCCGCTTCGATGAGGAGCGTGATCGGCGGTAGCCCAGCGCCGTCGCCCGCCTGCACGGGATTGAGGAGACCGCTGACGCCCACGAAGGGAAGCACGGCGGTTCGACTGGTGGCCACACCACCATGGAGGCGCCAGAGGCTGCTCAGCCGCTTGCTGATCGTGCCGAAGAAGCTCGGGTCGTCCGCACCTCCCCAGGTGAAGCCCAGGGCGAGCCCCGGTTGCCGGGCCGTCTCGGCCAGCAGGCCGATCTTGGCCCCGAGGCCCAGTTTGCCCTCTGCGGTGCTACCATTGACGGCCACTTCCAGGCCCGGCAGGATGCCGAACGCCACCGCGGGCTCGAAGTCGGCCCCGGCGGAGTCGTAGTAGAGGGAGAGCCGCACCGCCTGCGGCGGCAGGACGTCGGCCGTCTTGACCTCCACCAAGCCCGTGAGCCCCGACGTGGTCCCGGAGGCCGCGGCCGGAAGCGGGGAGAGGGCGAACGCCACGACCCATGCGACGAGCAGGCTTCTTGCCCAACGGCTGGTGCGCGCCATCAGTGTCCCGCCGCTCGCGATCCCGGTCTTCAGGCCCGGGGCGGAAAGCGGCGGTCCCTCCCTTCTCTCATGAAGCTGGTCATGAATCGGGGCTTCTGCAAGCCCCCGGCTTCAACCGTGGGGTTCATGACCTCTTAAGGTCCTTCTCGCTCTGCTCTCAGGTAGGTGAGCTCGTCGCGCAGCATCCCCACCTCGGCCCTCAGCGCGGCCACCTCGCGCACGAGCTCGGGAACCCGCCGCTGCGCGGCCAGGGCGCGCATGGTCTCCGCGTGCGGGCGTGCCGGAAGGCCGGAAACCAAGCCGCCCTCCACGTCCTTCAGGACCCCGGCCTGGGCCGCCACCACCGTACCGTCGCCCAGCTGCACGTGGTCGGCGACCCCCGCCTGTCCGGCCAGCACCACCCCGCGGCCCAGGCGGGCGCTGCCGGCCACGCCCACCTGCGCGACCAGCAGGCAGTCTTCCCCCACCTGGACATTGTGGGCCACGTGCACCAGGTTGTCGATCTTGGTCCCCCGTCCGATCACCGTCTCCCCCAGGGTGGCCCGGTCGATGGTGCTGTTGGCGCCTATCTCGACGTCGTCGCCCACCACCACCGTCCCCAGGTGGGGGATCTTCCGGTGGCGGCCGCCTGGGGCCCGGGCGTAGCCGAACCCGTCGGAGCCCACCACGGCGCCGGGTTGGAGGATCACCCGGTCGCCCAGCCGCACCCCGTCGGACACCACGCTGTTCTCCCGAAGGCAGCAAGCCTGCCCCACCACGGCGCCCCGGCCCACCCGGGCACCGGGGTAGACCAGGGTACCGTCCCCCAGGCGGGCCCCGGAACCGACAAAGGCCTGAGGGCCCACCCGCACGCCCTCGCCCAGCTCCGCGTCGGGTGCCACGCAGGCCGAGGGGTGGACCCCGGGCGCCAGCCACGGGGGCTCCTGGAAGAGCTCCAGCACCCGGGCGAAGGCGAGCCGGGGCTCGTCCACCCAGATGATCGCCCGGGCGGAGGGACCGGCACCGGTCCGGGCCGAGGCCGGCGCGAGGAGGACCCCGGCCCGGCTGCGCTCGGCCCGCTCCCAGGGCTGGCCCGCGTCCAGGTAGCTGACCTGGTCGGGGCCTGCCTCCTCCAGGGGCGCCGGGCCGATCACCCCCCGATCGGCGGGCCCTTCCAGCTCACCGCCCACCAGGGCGGCCAGCTCTTCGGCGCGGCGTTCCACAGCCTCTCCCCCCACCCAGGTGCGGCGGCCGCGACGCCGCGGCCCCGCGTGCTCAGCGGATGCCCCACCTCAAGAGGCGTTTGGCCTCCTCGCTCATCATGTCAGGGTTCCACGGAGGATCCCAGACCAGCTCGGTTTCCACGGTCCGGACCCCCGGCAGCGGCCTGACGGCCGCCTCCACCTGCTCGTTCAAGGTCGCGTAGAGCGGGCATCCGGGGGTGGTCAGGGTCATCCGCACGCTCACCTTGCCCTCGTCGTTCACGTCCACCCCGTAGATGAGGCCCAGGTCGACCACGTTCAAACCAAGCTCGGGATCGATCACGACTTTGAGTGCCTCGCGCACCGTCGCCTCTTCAACCACGGGTGTCGCCTCCTTTGGAGCCGCCCGTGCGCGTCGCACGTCTCACTGGGGGCTCTCCCCTATTCTAGCTTCCCCCGGAGGGATTCGTCTGCACCCCCAGGCGCCTGAGGACAGAAGCGGTCAGATCCACGCCGCCGTGGAGGACGACCTCCTTCTGCAGGACGATCTCCACACCCTGCTCCCCGGCCACGGCGGCGATGGCCTCCAGCACCCTGGCCTCGAACTCCGCCTGAAGCCGGCGAAGCTCCTGGGCGCTCGCGTCCAGGCGCTTCTGGTACTCGTCGAAAAGGGCCTGCTTCTCCTGGTCGTCCAGGGAGGCGCTCTTCTGATCGAACTCGTCCTGAAGGGCGGTGCGCGTCCGGTCCAGCTCCGCCATGGCGCCCTCGAGGTTCGGCGCCAGGTACTGGCTGCGGATCAGCTGCACGTCCACGTAGCCCACGCGAGGCGCCTCTTCCTGCGCCCCCGCGGCCTGCGGGACGAGGAGAAGGACCGCCGCCAGGATCGACGCCAGCCCCGCGCGCCGGGCGGCGTGCACCCGGTGCCTCCCGCCCCGCCCTCCTCTGCCTGCCACCTCGCACCCTCCTCTGGTGCCGGACGCCGGGCACCCCGGCTAGAAGGTCTGCCCGAAGCTGATGTACGGCTTGCCCGGCTCGGTGCGGCTCATGCCGTAGTCCAGCCGCAGGATGCCGATGGGCGTGTTCAGGCGGACGCCCAGCCCGTAACCCGTGGCCATGTCGCTCAACCGCACCGTCTCGTCCTCCCGCCAGGCCCGTCCCGAGTCGACGAAGACCACGCCCTGCACCTGGTCCGCGATGGGGAAGCGGTACTCCAGGTTGGCCACCAGCTTCCGGGTGCCGTCGGTGAACTTGGTGTAGTCGTACCCCCGGAGCGACTCGGAGCCGCCGACCTGGAACTTCTCGCTGCTGCGGGCGTTGCCCTCCAGGACCCCCGCGTCGATGCGGAAGGCCAGGGTCTGGTTGGAGCGGCCCACCTTGAGGTAGCGGCTGTAGGTCTCCTGGTAGATCTGGTAGTCCCAGTCGCCGCCCAGAAGCCCGCCGCCCAGGGTGACCGACGCCCGGTTCCGGTAACCCTGGGTCGGGAAGAAGGGGTGGTCGGTGGTGTTGGTGGCCAGGGCCAGCTCGAAGGAGCGGTTGCTGCTGTCGACCCGGTCGGTTGCCTCATCGGGCTGGTCGTACGTCCGGTTGTCCAGGGAGAAGGTGCCGATGAGGCGGCTGTAGCCCCCCACCGGGTGGCCCAGGCTGACGCTGGTGCCCAGGTCGTGGTACCAGCCGTCGCTCTCCTCCAGTTGGTTCCGGTTGAAGAGGCTGACCCCCAGGGAGAGGCCACTCGCCGTGAGGTAGGGCTCCCGGAAGCGGAGCTCGTACTCGGTGGACTTGGCGCCTACCTGCACCTTCACCCCCGCCTCCTGGCCCCGGCCCAGGAAGTTGGCCTCGGAGACGTCCACGTAGCCTCCCAGGCCGCCCGCGCTGCTCCAGGTGACGCCCAGGCTGGCCGTGCCCGTCTTCCGCTCCGTCACGTGCACCACCAGGTCCAGGGTCTCGGGGTCGCCGGTCTCCTCGAAGCTCCGGCTCACCTGGTCGAAGAAGCCCAGCTGGAGCACGTCCCGCAGGCCCCGGTCCACCTTGTTCAGGTCGATGGGCTCACCCGGCTCGATCCGCATCTCCCGCAGGATCACGAAGTCCCGGGTCTTCTCGTTCCCCTCGGTGCGGATCGCGTGGAGCTTGACGGGGGCGAAGAAGAGGGTGAGGGTCCCCTCCTCGTCCCAGGCGGGGGTCTGGTTGGGGCGGACCAGGAGGCCGTCCTTCTGGAGCACCTGGTACTGGATGGTGGAGAGGGCGCTCCGCACCTGGTTCAGGTCGATGACCTTCCCCGTCTCGAGCCCCGCTTCGGCCAGGAGCGCCTGGCTGTCCTGGCCCTCCAGGCCCTTCAGCACCACCTGCTTCAGCACCGGGAGCTCCTTCACCACGAAGACCACCTGGACCCCGCCGGGCACCGTGGGCACCTGGAAGGTGACGCTGTCGAAGGTGCCCAGGTCCAGGATGGACTGAGCATCCTTCTGGAGGTCGTCGGGGTTGATGGGGCGGCCGATGCGGGTCGCAGTGATCGCGTCCAGGATGCGCTCCGCCGGGATCTGCCGGTTCCCCCGCACGGCGATGGACTGGACCGTGGGCTGGTCCGCTCCCTTCTCCTGCGCTGCCATCGGGAGAGCGGTCGTCGCCACCAGTCCCAGAAGCCACGTGAGGATCACCAGGAACCGAATCGTGCCGTATCGTTCCCCTCGCACGTCAACGCCCCCACTCGTCGGTCGCTGCTGCGCCCGGAGCTGCGTCTTCCACCGACCTGGTCCGTCAGGCCTGCCGTCTCCCTCGGGCGGTCTGCCAAGCCAACACTTTCGTGGCGGACCGGACCCATCCTTCCGGAAAAGGGCCGGCAATTCCTGTCCTCGCCGTCAGGATCCGGATGGAAGCCCGGTGCCCCCCGGGCCGTCCCTTTTCTGGGAGTCGTCCGGCTCGGGGGTGGGGGGCGCGGGGGCCAGGATCTCCAGCTCGAACTGGCCGGACCCGCGGATGACGTAGTCGGTGGCCAATCGCGCCTGGACCGGCTTGGTCTCCTCGGGAGGAGCCTCGCCTTCGGCGGGAGCGGGCTCCTTGGGGCTGGGATGGCCCGGGGGCGCCTCGGTCCCCGCGTCGGGCGCTGCGGGCCCAAGGTCCGCCGGAACCCGCTCGTCTGCCGGGAGGGGCGCGTACGGCGGGTAGAACTCGGCCACCAGTTCGTAGTTCCGCTCGCGGGTGCGGAACGTCTCCAGGATGTCCTCCAGGCTCGCCCCTTCGGGCAGGGGCTCGGCCTCCTCGCCCTCCGCCGGCGGGGCGGCCTCCTGGCCGGACAGGATCTCAGGCGGCACCACCTGCGACGGGCCCGTGTAGTAGCCGCCCCGCACCGTCACCTGGACCTTCCCTTCGGGGGTGGAGGGCGGGACCGTGAGCCGGACCATCTTCTTCTCCCTGGGGCCCCGATAGGTCTGGAGCTCGACTTCGATCATCAGCGACTCCCCGGGTCGAGCCCGCTTCGTTTCGGGGTTCACCGAGACGATCTGGGCCGTCTGGGGCTCGGGGGTGATCCGGGCGGTCACTTCCACCCGGCGGAGGCGGGTCTCCTGGAATGGGTTGGACGCCAGGAGGCGGACGCCCTCCATCATCTCGGCCAGCGCCCGGGCCGAGACGTCGGACTCGGAAAAGAACATGTTGTCGCGCACCAGGGGCTCGTTGAGCCCGTCCGCCTCCAGGCTGAAGCGGATCCGGGCGGTTCCGGGGCCGATCCGGTCGATACCCCGGTCGAAGGCCTGGAGCACGCCGATGGCCACCAGATCGGGCATCAACCAGGGGTCTTCCACGGACTCGAAACGGAACCGCCGGCCTTCGCCCTCGCGGGGCCGGTCCAGGTCGACCACGTCCACGTCCACGTCCACCATCGCGGGCGGCTGGCCCAGCCTCCCCCCCACGGCGGCGGACCGGTCCTGGGAGAGGGTGCCCACCACATCCGTGGCCGCGCCGAGCTTGAAGGGCATCTCCACGCTGGTGACGGTGCGCAGGATATCCGCGCCCGTGGCCGCGAAAGCCACCGAACCCCGGCTGAGGAAGGGGTGACCGAAGCCGAGGAAGCGCTGGCCGTCGGTCCAGGTCACCGTGCCCAGGGCGGAGAGATCCACGTCCCCCCTCAGGAGCTGCACCCCGAACGCGCTGCCCGGCTGCAGCCGCTCCACCCCGCCCGCCGCGCCGGTCACCTTTGGGGCCGAGCCGGTGGGCACGGTGAGGAAAGGACCCGCCGGCAGGCGGCCCACCCAGCGGGAGAGGAGCCCCAGGGTTCGGGGGCCGAAGCCAGCCGCCATCAGGGGCGTGGCCAGCGGGACCATCACCGCGGTCTCCTCGGGCACCCTTCGGGCCAGGGTCTCCGCCTGCCGAGCGTCGGCTGCGAAGGCGACCCGCCGGGGCGGTTCCGCCTGCGGCCGGAGCCCATCCATGTCGGGGGTCTCGGCGGGTGCACCCGCCGCCTCGGGCTCCTCGATGCGATCGAGCACCTCCACCATGTCGGCGATGGGGGTCACCATCCCCACCCGGTGGTCCGCGTAGCTGAAGCCGAAGCCGATGGCGCCCACAAGCCGCCCGTCCACGTAGACCGGGCTGCCGCTCATCCCTGCCACGATCCCGCCCGTGAGGTCGATCAGGGGGCCCGAGGTCTCCACCAGCAGCAGGTCGCCTGCCGGGCCGACGCCGGGCAGGACGCCCAGGAAGGTGACGTCGAAGGGCTCCACCTGCTGGCCCTGGACCACCGTGTAGCCGGTGCCCCGCATGCCGGGCCGGACTTCCTCCACCGGCAGGACCCGGCCTTCCAGGCCCGCGGGCCAGGCGCGCGCGGCCAGGGCGGGCGGGGCCGCCAGGAGCAGCGCGAGCGCGGCGGTCACCCACGTGAGACGAAGGCGTGCGACTCTGCTGAGAAGCTGCATCCAGGCCTCTCCCTCAGGTCCGGGAGGCGGGGCTCAGCGGCTGGAGAAGACCAGGAGCGCGTTCCCCACGGTCCGCTCCCGCCCATCGGACGGAAGATTGAACAGATCCCCGCGGAGCACCATGGTGCTGGAGCCTCCGCCGTCCAGGTTCAGAGCGTCCACGGACCCCAGGCTGGCCATGACGTGGGCCGTCTCGGTCAGGGTCAGCCCGACGCTGGACGCCTGGCGGCCGTTGACCGTCAGCAGGATCAGCCGGCCCTGCGCGTCCACCCCCGCGGCGGTACGCGGCGCCCGGCCCAGCGCGACGTCGGGCTGGAACCGCTCGAGGTCGGCCGTCACCTCCACCGCGCCCTCCCTCAGGAGGCGGGGGCCTCCCCCAACGGCCCACTCCACGGGCCCAATGGGGGGCGGCTCGGCCAGACCCCACGAGGCTTCCAGCGGGATGCCCGTCTCGACGGGCCAGGGCGGCCAGGCCCGGGGGCCGGCGGCGACCACGTACCCGTCCGGAGGGATGGGTAGGTCGCCCCCCGCCACGGCGGCCACCACCTTGCCCTCCACCACCGCCCAGGCCGTCGCCTCCCCGGCGGTCTCGGTGGAGGGCCCGTAGACAGGGGTGTAGACCACGAGCTCCGACGGTCCCGGCCGGCGGTTCACCCCGTCCAGAAGCCTGACCTGGCCTTGCCCGCTCACCTGGCCGGCAAAGGTTCCGGGCCCGATCCACCAGCGGGGCTCGCCGCCGGAACCCCGGGCGAAGAAGAGCGAGGTGCGACGCCAGACCGGCTCGCTCACCATGGAGCCGTCGAGGATCAGCAGGCCCAAGGGCCGCCCGCTGGAGCCGTAGTAGGTGCCGTTCACCCCGGCCAGGGCCTCCGCCCGGCGCACCTGGTCGCCCACCGTGGCCCGCGCGCCCAGGGTCGCGCCCGCCAGGGCGGGACGGACCTCCACGCCCGCGAGGCGGGTATCCACCCGCAGGACCTGGGCGCGTGCGAGCCCGGCGCCCGTGTCGAGGGTCAGCAGGCCGAAGCGGACGCCCCGGGCGATCCAGATCTCCCGGGAGGTCACGATCCTGGGGCCGCCGGGGTCCCCCGCGTCGAGGGGGGGCCCGCTTGCCCAGGCATGAGCGACCGCCCAGACGCCGAGGAGCAGGAGGACGAGGCCGGTTACCCGCCTGCGCCCCACCGTACCCCGCGCCCCGCGGGCCTCCGGAACCGCCACGTGCCAACCACGCTCCCTGCCCGGCGCCCGTCAGGGCGCGTTGGCTTCAAAAGGCTTTTTTACTCATTCTCGGGGGTGTCGCCGGTCTCCTCCTGGGGATGGGACTCCCGGGACCGGAGGCTCTCGAGGATACTCTCCGCCAGCCCGATGCCGCCCTGGCGCGCCAGGAAGCGCGCCAGCTCCTCCCGCACCATGCCCGCCCGGATGGGGGAGGCGCCCCCGCCCAGGAGGCTCCCACTGGGAAGGCTGCTCTCGAGGCTCTTCAGGAGCTCCTGCAGGAAAAGAGTCTCGATCTCGCGCGCCGCCGCCTCGGCCTCTTGCAGGTTGCGGGGAAGGTTTCGGCCCGCGCCCGGGACGGCGGGCGTCCATCCTTCCAGGGGTGCTGGAAGCGGGCTGAGCGGATCCACGTCAGCGCACCTCCAGCCGACCGTGGAGCGCGCCCGCCTGGGCCACCGCCCGGAGGATCGCGACCAGGTCGTCCGGGCCTGCTCCCGCGGCGTTCAGGGCGGCCACCAGCTCCTCCACCGTGCTGCCCGCGGGCAGGAGCGTCACCGGTTCGGTCGGCTCCCGTCCCGCGCCACCCAGGAGGGACGGTCCCACCTGCACCTGGATGCCCTGGTGCGCCACGGCCACCGAGGAGATGCGCACCCGGTGCCCGATGACCACTGTTCCCGTCCGCTCGTCGACCACCACCCGGCCGTCGGTGTCAGGCACCAGGGTCAGCTCCAGCACCTGCCGGAGGAAGTCGACCGGCTGGCCCGCCATCGGGGGCGGCGGCTGCAGGAGGAGGCTGCCGCCATCCTCGGCGACGGCGGTTCCCGAGCCGAACGCGGCGTCGATGACCTCGACCATGCGGCTCGCCGTGACGAAGTCGGGGCTGCGAAGCAGCAGCCGCAGCTCCTGCGGCACCTCGGCGCCCGGGACGGCCCGCTCCACCCGGGCGCCGCCGGGGATGACCGCGACCAGCGGGTGAACCGCCTCGCGCCGGGCGTAGCGGCTCGCCTGCCCGCCGAGGGTGAGGGACCCCTGGGCCACCCCGTACACCTGCCCGTCCGCGCCCCGCAGGGGGGTCTGGAGCAGCACGCCGCCCGCCAGGCTCTTGGCGTCGCCGAAGGAGGCGACGGTGACGTCCAACGCGCTACCGGGCCGGGCGAAGGGGGGCAGCTCGGCGGTCACGGTGACGGCGGCCACGTTCCGCAGGGCCAGGTCGCTTTCGTCCACCTGGAGCCCGAACCGCTCGAGCATGTTGGCCACCATCCGCACGTTGGCCTCGCTGCGGTTGGAGTCCCCGGTGCCGCCCAGGCCCACCACGAGACCGAGGCCCACCAGCTGGTTGGGCCTGGCGCCCTCCACCTCCACCAGCTCCTTGATGCGCACCACCGGGTCGGCCGGGGGAGCCGGAGGGGCATCGGCCTCCTGGGCCCACCCCGGCGGCGCGGTGGCCAGCGCCGCGGCCGCCGCCAGCCCCAGGAGCCAAAGGCCTTTGGGGCGCCCAGCCGGTCTCGCGCGGCCACCCTTCCTGTAGCCCTTCTTCACCCTGCTCACCCCCGTAGCAGGTCACCGCCCGCGCGGTGGTACCTGCCCGTCGTGGTGCCCCCGGCTCAGAAGAGCCAGTTGAAAAGGTCGTTCAGGAGACCCGGGTGCTGGAGGGCATCCACGGGCCCCTCGCCTTCCAGCTCGATGCGGGCGTCGGCCAGGTAGCTGGAGAGGACGGTGTTGTCGGGGCGGATGTCGGCGGGCCGTACCAGGCCGCTCAGGGTGAGCTTCTGGCGCTCGCCGTTGATGACGATCTCGCGGGTCCCCTCGATGCGGAGGTTGCCATCGGGGGTCACCTCCACCACCCGCGCGGTGAGCCGCGCTTCCAGGGAGCTGCCTCGCCGCGTCGATCCGTCCCCTCGCCCGCTCTGCTCCGCCTTGAGGCCCAGGCCCGGCAGCCACTGGGCCAGAAGGCCGCCGGCCGACACGTCGGTCGCGTGCTCGTTCTGAGTGCTGGTTTGGGCCGACTGCTCGCCCTGGGTCCGCTCCTCGATCACCAAGGTCACCAGGTCGCCCGTGCGGCTCGCCCGGCGGTCGGTGAAGAGCGTGGGCGGCTCCTCCGGGGGCCAGAGGGACTGGGCCTCCACCCTCCCCGCGAGGTCTGCCCCTCCCGCCGGCCAGACCAGGACCACCGAGACCGCCACCAGCACCCGGGCCACCGCTCTCCATGCGCCCGTGCCCAGCCATCCGTTCACCGCGGCACCTCCTCGCCCTTCCGCGCCGCCCGAGCCCTCAGAGGGGCACCTCGGCCCGGACCTGTCCCGGGCCCACCACGACCGCCTCCACCTCACGCCCGCTGGCTTCGTTCACCACCAGCACCCGCTCGCCGGCACGTCCCGGCCGCAGGACCCGGGCCGCCACCCGCACCACGACGCGCCCGGCCACCGCTTCCAGCACCACCGTCTCGCCCCGGGCCACCGCGGGGCCCGCCTCCCCCGCGGCCCGGCCTGCGTCAGGTTCCGCCGGGGGCGCGGCGGTGACCAGCTCCACCCGATCCGGACCCTCGAGCTTCACCGTCGCCGGGTCGATGCCTGCCTGGCGCAGGCGGACCGCCAGGTAGGCCGTCTCCACCCACCGGCTCCGTCCCGGGGGGGCGGCCGCGCCCACGGTCACCGCCTGCAGGCGCCGGGTGAGCTCCTCGGGACCCTCCAACCGGGCGACGTCTCCCAGGGTGACGGTCCCCCCGTCCACCTGGGCCGAGGGCGGCAGGATCACCACCGCCCGGCCGGCCTCTCCGTCTCGGGCAGGTGGATCGGCTCCCTCCGCGGCCGCGAGGCAGGCCACGGGCCCGCCCGCCAGGAGGAGGGCCAGCAGCAGGAGGAAGAGGGGCTCAGACATCCTGGAGACGCGGCGAATCACGGGGGATCCCCCTTACCGCCTCAGGTTGTTGGCGGTCTGCAGCATCTCGTCGGAGGCCTGGATCGCCCGGGAGTTGGTCTCGTACGCCCGCTGGGCGATGATGAGGTTGACCATCTCCTCGACGACCTGGACGTTGGACATCTCCAGCCAGCCCTGGGCGAGGCCGCCGAAGCCGTCCAGCCCGGGCGTGCCCACCATGGGGAAGCCGGAGGCCTGGGTCTCTTGGAAGAGGTTCCGCCCCATGCTGCTCAGGCCCGCGGGGTTGACGAAGCGCACCAGGTCGATCTGGCCCACGGCCTGGGTCGCGTTGTCGCCCGGGAGCAGGACCGAGACGGTCCCGTCCGAGCCCACGGTCACCTCCACCGCATCTTCGGGGATGATGATCTCGGGCTCGAGTGCGAAGCCGTCGGAGGTCACCACCCGCCCCTGGCCGTCGCGCTTGAAGGCGCCGTCCCGGGTGTACGCGATGGTGCCGTCGGGCAGCAGGATCTGGAAGAAGCCGTCGCCCTCGATGGCCAGGTCCAGGGGGTTGTCGGTCTGCTTGAAGGATCCGGGAGTGAAGATCTTCTGGGTGGCCACGGGGCGCACCCCGTGCCCGACCTCGATGCCCACCGGGATCTGGGCGCCCGCGGTGACGGGCGTGCCCGCGAAACGGACCGTCTGGTAGAGCAGGTCCTCGAAGTCCACCCGGTTCTTCTTGTAGCCCGAGGTGTTCACGTTGGCCAGGTTGTTGGAGATGGTGTCGATGTTGAACTGCTGGCCGGACATGCCCGAGGCAGCCGTCCAGAGCGAGCGAAGCATGGTTCTCCCTCCCTGGTGGGAGGCAGGCGGGCATCACCGGTGGGACGTTCGCCGCCTCGATCGGTCGGCGGCGAGAGGCTTCCGTCGTGCGGTCCGGCCTCCACCCCGTCCCCGGTTCTCCCGGGAGCCGCGCGCCTTCCCGTCAGATCCTCGCCAGCTCGTTCACCGCCTGTCCCAGCGTCTCGTCGTAGGAGCGCACCACCCGCTGGCTGGCGTCGTACGCCCGCTGGAGCTCGATGAGCCGCACCATTCCCTCCACCACGTTGACCGCGGAGCCCTCCAGCATGCCCTGGGCCACCCGTGCGCCCGGTGCCGGCTGGGGAACCGCGCCCGGCCGGGGGCCGTACAGGTTCGCACCCTGCTTGCGCAGCTCGGCGTTGGGGTCGGCGAAGTCCACCAGCACGAGCTGGCCCGCCGGCTGGCCGTCCACGAAGACGGTTCCCTCGTCGGTGACGGTCACCGCTCCGCCCCGGCCCACGGCCACGGGCCCGTCCACTCCCAGCACCCGGTTGCCCGCCGGATCGGCCAGGTAGCCCTCGGCGTCCAGCCGGAAGCCTCCCGCCCGGGTGTAGCGCACCCCGGCCGGGGTCTCCACCGCGAAGAAGCCCGGGCCTTCCAGGGCCAGGTCCAGGGGGTTGCCCGTCGCGTGCAGGGGCCCCTGCCGGAAGGAGGTATGGACCCCTTCCACGTAGACACCGGTGCCCAGCGGCCCTACCACGGGCGCCTGCCGGAAGGGCAGCCGGTCCATCCCCTCAGGACGGGTCCGGATCGGTGCCCCCCCAGGGGCGGCAGGGACAGGATCGCCCTGCACCCCGCCCACCCGGTGGAGGAGGATGCTGGGAAAGCTCAGGAGCTCCGCCTGGTCCGCCTTGTATCCCGACGTTCCGGCGTTGGCCAGGTTGTTCGCCTCCAGGTCGAGGCGGGCGGCCTGGGCCAGCATGCCGGAGGCGGCCGTGTACAGCCCGCGCAGCACGCGAGCTTCCTCCCTTCGTGACCACGTGCCCTTCTCCATTGGTCGCGGCGCCTGCCGCCGCTGGGACGCGCTTGGGGCGCGCCGGCCCTTCGGGGGAGTTCCTAGAGGTGGCATCGGCACGGGGGTGCCGATGCT
Organism: Limnochorda pilosa; assembly: GCF_001544015.1. Classification (GTDB taxonomy): domain Bacteria; phylum Bacillota; class Limnochordia; order Limnochordales; family Limnochordaceae; genus Limnochorda; species Limnochorda pilosa. Next base: position 3,262,908 of record NZ_AP014924.1, read on the forward strand.
TTAGCTTGGATGGACCGGCATCGGTAGGCGGGATGAAGCCGGGCCCTCGCTGCCGGGCTGGGTCGCCGTCGCGGCGGGTTCAGCCCCGCGTCGCCACCGCGGCCCCCGCCCGACCCCGTCTGGCGAGGCTTTCGAGCACGTGCCCGGTGCCCCTGGCCACGCACGTCAGGGGATCGTCTGCAAGCCGGGTCGGGACCTCCAGGCTCTCGGACACCCGCTGGGGGAAGTCGCGCAGGAGCGAACCGCCGCCCGTGAGGAGGATCCCATCCTCGTAGATGTCGGCGGCCATTTCCGCGGGTGTCCGCTCCAGGACCGACCGGATCCCCGCCAGGATGGCCTGGATGGGCTCGTCCAGCGCGGGGAAGAGCGCCTCGCTGGTGACGTGGGCACTCTTGGGCAAGCCGGAGGGGCGGTGGGCGCCGGTGACCTCCAGCTCCCGGGACTCGGCGCCGGCGCGGGCCGCGCCCACCTTGATCTTCAGGAGCTCGGCGGTGCGGGGCCCTATGGTGAGATTGTGGGTGCGATCCACGTGGCGGGCGACGGCGGCGTCGAAGGTGTTCCCCCCCACGCGGATGGAGGCGGAGGCAACCTCGCCGCCCATGGAGATGACGGCGACGTCGGTGGTGCCGCCCCCGATGTCGACCACCATGCGCCCCCGGGGCTCGGAGACCTCCAGCCCCGCCCCCAGCGCAGCCGCCATGGGCTCGGAGATCAGCTCGCAGCTCCGGGCGCCGGCCCGCAGGACGGCATCGAGGACGGCTCGGCGTTCCACGCTCGTCACCCCGGCGGGAACGCAGACGACCACGTCGGGCCGGACCAGGGGGTGGCGCCCGCACACCCGTTGGAGGGTATGGGCCAGCAGCCTTTGAGTCAGGCCGAAATCGGCGATGACGCCCTCGCGCAGCGGGTGGACCGTCTGATACCGCCCCGGAGTGCGGCCCACCATGCGGTAGGCCTCTTCGCCCACCGCCACCAGGCTGCGCTCCTCCCCCTCCACGGCGATCACCGACGGTTCCTGCAGGACGATACCCTTGCCTTCCACGAAGACGACGATGTTCGCGGTGCCGAGGTCGATGCCAATGCCGCGGCTGAAGAGCGCCATCGTTCGATCGTCCTCCCAACCCCCCTCGGGCTGGCCAGGAGTTCGAGCCGGAGGTTGGGAATTCCTTCCCCTCTCTCGAAAGGTCTCGAACCGTGCCGGAAGCGCGCCCCTTGTGCTAGGAGACCTTCCGCTCGCCCCGGTACTTCTGGCGGGTCGCCTCACCGCCCCGGATGTGGCGCTCGGCCTTGTTCCGGTCGAGCACGCCCTTTACCTGGTAGGCCAGGTCGGCGTTGACCCGTGGGAGACGCTCGGTTACATCTTTATGCACAGTCGACTTGCTGACCCCAAAGACCGTGGCCGCCTGCCGCACCGTCGAGTTGGTGTCGACGATGTACGTGCTGATCTCCATGACCCGCTTCCTGATGTACTCCCGCATCGCCGCTCCCCCTCGCCGACTCCTGGTCCATGTCTATGTGCGGCGGGTGCGAATATGCTGGCGACGCCGACGGAAAAGGGCTCCTGGGGCCTGTTTCCGTCGGCGATGGCAGGCAACGGGGGCGGCGCGAGCGGATTGCATCTTTATTCGTCTCATACAGCCCTCTCTGGCGGGGCTCAAGGGCCCGCGTGGCGGGTGCCGGCCAGGCGGAACCCCGCGGGTGGGGGCCCGGCCGGAAGACCGGGCCCCCCGCGCTCACGGGGTGAGGGCAGGAAGGAAACGCAGCGGATCCTCGGGGCGACCGTCGTGGTAGACCGCCAGGTGCACGCCCACCTGGTCGCCATCCTCCAGGCGGCCCACCCGGCCCACGGCCTGTCCCTGGGCGACCTGCTGCCCCTCCACCACGAAGCTCTCGCTCAGGGACCCATACCGGGTGCTCCAGCCGTCGCCATGATCCAGCCAGACTGCCACCCCGCCCGACCCGGACCGGAAGACCCGGGCCACGCGACCCGAGAGGGCTGCCGTGACCGGCTGGCGGGGCGAGGTCACCAGGTCGACGCCGTCGTGGAGACGCCACGCCCGCGTCGAGGCCTCCCGCCACCACGTGAAGCCGCGCCCCAGCTCTCCCTGGACGGGGACCGCCAACTCCGACAGGTCGACCCGCGGGGCCGGGGACGGCGGTCGGGGCGCCGCCGTCTCGGGCTGTGACGTCGTTCCCGACTCCGCCCGGCTCGCTCCTTGCGACCCGGTCGCGCTCCCCGCCACGGGCTGCCCCGCGGGGGCCGGCGCCCCGCCCGCCGGCAGGCCGGTCACCGAAGGTTCCATCCTCTGAGAGGAGGGCTCCGGCGGCGACGATGGAACCGGCATGAGACCCTGAGCCACCCTTCCCGTTCGGTCGACCTCCCAGGGCATGGCTGGGAGGACGTCGGGGCGGGCCCTTCCCAGAAGGAAGCCCATCCCCGCCACGATCGCCAGCAGGAGGGTCCAGCGCAGGGCCAGGAGCCCCCCGTGCCAGCTGAACGCCCCGGCCAGGCCCCGGCGCACCGATCGCCCGGCGGCCACCGCCTCCCGGGCCACCCATCGCCCGAAGCGGCGTGCCAGGGATCCAACCCGGGTGACCCCGGACGCGGCCGGAACCCGAGCGTGCTGCCACAGATCCTTCAGCCGCTCGCGCATCAACGCTCACCTCACTTGCGAGTAGGTTGGCAGCGGCAGGTACGCAGCGGGTAGGCCTGTGGTCTCGATGACCAGGCGAGCGCCTTCCGCAGAGCTCGCCAGGCGGATCGACAGGGGGGAACCCTCTCCCGCCACCCGTGCCAGGCTCGCAGCCAGCGCCTCCCGGGCGGCGCGACCCATGGCCTCGTCGTAGCTCCCCTCCAGGTGCACGTGGAGGGAAACCTGCGAGGAGGGGGCGAGGGTACGGGCGGCCCGGAGCAGACGCTCCGCCTGCCGCCTCAGCCCCGCAGCGGAGGCTCCCTCGACGCCCAGCCAGACGAAGGTCGACGGGGCGCCGTTCTCACGCAGGGCCGTCACCCGCCACCCCTGGACCGCGTCGCCGCCTTCCCAGGTGAGCGAAAGGAGATCGCCTTCCTGACCGGCCCTGACCCGCGGAGCCTGGCCATCCCGCCCGGCGGCCCCCCAGGCGCGCGCCACCACCCGCTCCAGACCGACGAATCCTGGCCCGGGCGCGGTCAGGGCCGCCCCTGCCCCGAGCTGGTAGCGGGTGAGGCGCGCGTCCGACGCCTCGAAGGCGTCGATCGCTCTATCGAAGAGGCCCGGCGGCATCGCGAGCCTGCCGCCGGCCCCCGCCAGGAGGCCGATCAGGCTCGTCACCAGAACCGCCTGGATCGCGTATCCCCGCGCCCGTCGCCAGACCGCCCCGCCCGCGCTCGGCGCGTCGGGCTGTGGCGCCGTGGCGGCCGGAACGGTGGAAACCTGCCGGTGCATGGCCATCGCTCCGTCTGCAAATCCTGCCGTGCGCGCCTATTCTTGCCAGGGGGAGGTCCGCTTTATACAGGGGGGCGGGGAGATGCGGGAAGCGGGGGAAAAGGCGGAGGCCGGCGCGGGCCGGGCGCGCGCGAGCGGAGCCGGCGCCCCGCGGGCCCGGCCCCACCCCTGCGTGCTGGTCTTGCGGGAAAACCCATGGGGAGGGCGGCGAGGCCGCCGGCTCACATGCGGCCTCCCGCGGCCTTGATCCGGTTGATCGCCCGGCGGAGGGCCATCTCGGCCCGGTGATGGTCGACGTGGGCCTGACGCTCCCGCAGGCGGCGCTCGGCTCGCTCCGCGGCCCGTCGGGCCCGCTCCACGTCGATCTCTTCCGCGAGCTCGGCGGTGTCGGCGAGAACGGTCACCCGGTCGTCGGCCACCTCGGCGAAGCCGCCGCTGACCGCGACGCGGCGCTTCTCGGCGTGGTAGCCGCCGAACTGGAGGACGCCCACCGAGAGCCCGGCGATGAGCGGGGCGTGGCCCGGCAGGACGCCCAGGTAGCCGTTGGCCGCCGGCAGGATCACCGACTCGGCGCGCTCCTGGAGCACCCGGCGTTCGGCGGTGACCACCTCGACGCGAAGCAGCCGGTCCATCAGGCGTTCTCCAGCTCCTTCGCCTTGGCGACCGCGTCGTCGATGGTGCCCACCATGTAGAAGGCGACCTCGGGCAGGTCGTCGTGCTTGCCGTCGAGGATCTCCCTGAAGCCCCGCACCGCCTCCTGCACCGGTACGTAGACGCCGGACGTGCCCGTGAACTGCTCGGCGACGAACATGGGCTGCGAGAGGAAGCGCTCGATCTTGCGGGCCCGGCTGACCACCAGCTTGTCCTCGTCGGAGAGCTCGTCCATGCCCAGGATCGCGATGATGTCCTGCAGCTCCTTGTAGCGCTGCAGGATCTGCTGCACGCCCCGGGCCACCCGGTAGTGTTCCTCGCCGACGAGCTCAGGCGCCAGGAGCCGCGAGGTGGAGGCCAGGGGGTCCACCGCCGGGTAGATGCCCCGCTCGGAGATGCTCCGCTCCAGGTTGGTGGTGGCGTCCAGGTGGGCGAAGGTGGTGGCCGGCGCCGGGTCGGTGTAGTCGTCGGCGGGAACGTAGACCGCCTGGATGGAGGTGATCGATCCCCGCTTGGTGGTGGCGATCCGCTCCTGGAGCTGGCCCATCTCGGTGGCCAGGGTGGGCTGGTAGCCCACGGCCGAGGGCATCCGCCCCAGCAGGGCCGAGACCTCGGAGCCGGCCTGCACGAACCGGAAGATGTTGTCGATGAAGAGGAGCACGTCCTGGCCTTCCACGTCCCGGAAGTACTCGGCGAGGGTGAGGCCCGTGAGGCCCACGCGCAGCCGGGCGCCCGGGGGCTCGTTCATCTGGCCGTAGACCATGGCCGTCTTGTCGATGACGCCGGACTCGATCATCTCCTGGTAGAGCTGGGTGCCCTCCCGGGTGCGCTCGCCCACGCCCGCGAAGACCGAGTAGCCGCCGTGCTCGTAGGCGATGTTGCGGATCAGCTCCTGGATGAGCACCGTCTTCCCCACCCCGGCGCCGCCGAAGAGACCCACCTTGCCGCCCCGGGGGTAGGGGGCCAGGAGGTCGATGACCTTGATCCCCGTCTCCAGGATCTCGTTGGCCGGGGTCACCTCGTCGACCGCCGGGGGGCGCCGGTGGATGGGGTAGCGCTCCTGGGTCTGCACCGGCTCCTTGCCGTCGATGTTCTCGCCCAGCACGTTGAAGAGCCGCCCGAGCACCTCGCGCCCCACGGGGACCGTGATGGGCGCGCCCGTGTCCAGCACCGGCTGGCCGCGCTTGAGGCCGTCGGTGGAGGCCATGGCCACGCAGCGCACCGTGTTGTTCCCCAGGTGCTGCTGCGCCTCCAGCACCAGCTCGGGTCGCGCGGGCGCGCCGTTGCCGGGCTCGGCCTCGGGCAGCACGTGCAGGGCGTGGTAGAGCTCGGGCAAGCGCCCCGGATCGAACTCCACGTCGACCACGGCCCCGAGGATCTGGGTGACCCGGCCGACGTGCTCTGTCTGCAGGTTCATGAACCTTCCTCCTCAGCGCCTTACACGCCCGGCGGGCGCGCCTTACTGGCCCGTGGCCAGAGCGTTCGCGCCGCCCACGATCTCGGTGATCTCGGTGGTGATCCCCGCCTGCCTGGCCCGGTTGAGGGAGAGGGTGAGGGCGCGGATCATCTCCTGGGCGTTCTCGGAGGCGCTGTGCATGGCCGTCATGCGGCTGGCGAACTCGCTGGCCTTGGCCTCCAGCAGCGCCTCGTAGATGACCACGTCCACGTACCGCGGCAGCAGGATGTCCAGCACCGCGTGGGGCGAGGGTTCGTACAGGTACTCCCGCACCTCGTCCGCACCGCCCGCCTCGTCCCGCGCGCCCCCTGGCCCGGCTTCGGCCCCTTCCGAACCTTCCCCCGGCGACGATCCTGGGGGTTCGATGGGCAGCAGCGTCACGTCTACCGTGCGGTGGGAGACGGTGCTCACGAACAGGTTGTAGACCAGGTGGACCGAGGCGAACCGGCCGTCGGTGAACGCCTGGGTGACGGTCCGCGCCAGCTCCCGGGCCGTGGTGAACTGGACCTCGTCACCCAGGTAGACGAACTCACCCTCCAGGGACCACCCCTGGCGCCGGAAGGCGTCCCGGCCCTTGCGGCCCACGGCCACCACGCCCATCTCGGGCTGTTCCCGGCGCAGGCTCAGCATCCGGCGGATGACGTTGGCATTGTACGGACCCGCCAGGCCCCGGTCGGAGGTGACCGCCACGTAGAGGGCGGGCCCCTCCCGGACGGCCTCGGCCACCAGGGGGTGGTGGTACGCGCTTCGACCCTCGCCGCGGGTCACGGCGGCCACGGCCCGGGCCAGAACCTGGTGCAGCTTGTCCGAGAACGGGCGGGCCGAAAGGGCTGCGCCCTGGCTCCGGCGGAGCCGGGCGGCCGCCACCATCTCCATGGCCTTGGTGATCTGCTGGGTGCTGCGGACGCTCGCGATGCGCCGCCGGATCTCTCGTGCTCCCCGTGCCATGCCGCTCTCCCCTTACCCCTGGCTCCGGAAGCGCTCCTTGAACTGGAGCACCGCGTCCCTCATCTGCTCCTGCAGCTCGTCGCTCAGCTGCTTCTCGGTGCGGATCCGCTCCAGGATCTCGGGCCGCTCGGCCCGCAGGTGCTCCAGGAACGCCCGCTCGAAGGCGCGCACCCGGGCGACCTCCAGGTCGTCCACCAGGCCGTTGACCCCGACGAAGATGATCGCCACCTGCTCTTCCACCGGCATGGGCTCGTACTGGCCCTGCTTGAGGATCTCGGTCATCCGCTCGCCCCGGGCCAGCCGGGCCTGGGTGGCCCGGTCCAGGTCCGACCCGAACTGGGCGAAGGCCGCCAGCTCGCGGTACTGGGAGAGGTCGAGGCGGAGGCGCCCGGCCACCTGCCGCATCGCCTTCACCTGGGCGTCACCGCCCACCCGGCTCACCGAGCGACCCACGTTGATGGCCGGGCGGATCCCAGCGTAGAAGAGGTCGCTCTCCAGGTAGATCTGCCCGTCGGTGATGGAGATGACGTTGGTGGGGATGTAGGCCGAGATGTCGTTGGCCTGCGTCTCCACGATGGGCAAAGCCGTGAGGGAGCCCGCGCCCCTCTCGTCGCTCAGCTTGGCCGCCCGCTCCAGGAGGCGGGAGTGCAGGTAGAAGACGTCACCGGGAAAGGCCTCCCGGCCCGGCGGCCGCCGGAGCACCAGGGAGAGCTCGCGGTAGGCGGCCGCATGCTTGGAGAGGTCGTCGTAGACCACCAGCACGTCCTTCCCCTCGTCCATGAACGCCTCGCCCATGGCGCACCCGGCGTAGGGGGCGATGTAGAGAAGGGGCGAAGGCTCGCTCGCGGTGGCCGAGACCACGATGGTGTACTCCATGGCCCCGCGCTTCTCCAGGGCCTGGACCACCCCCGCCACGGTCGACGCCTTCTGGCCGATGGCCACGTAGATGCAGATGACGTCCTGGCCCTTCTGGTTGATGATGGTGTCCACGGCCAGGGCGGTCTTCCCCGTCTGCCGGTCGCCGATGATAAGCTCCCGCTGCCCCCGGCCGATGGGGATCATGGAGTCGATGGCCTTGAGGCCCGTCTGGAGCGGCTGCTTCACGTTCTGGCGCTCCACCACCCCCGGGGCCCGGCTCTCGATGGGACGGAGCCGGTCGGTGCGAACCTCGCCCTTGCCGTCCAGCGGTTGGCCCAGGGGGTTGACGACCCGCCCCAGGAGCGCCTCACCCACGGGAACCTCCACCACCCGGCCCGTACGGCGGACCGTGTCCCCCTCGCGGATCTGGGCGTAGGGCCCCAGCAGGACGACGCCGATGTTGTCCTCTTCCAGGTTGAGCGCCATGCCGAAGACCCCGCCCGGGAACTCCAACAGCTCGCTCGCGACCGCGTCGTCGAGCCCCCAGATGCGGGCCACGCCGTCGCCCACGCTGATGACGGTGCCGACGTTCTGAACGTCGACTTCCCGTTCGAACCGCTCGATCTGCTGCTTCAGGATTGACGTGATCTCATCCGGTCGAATGGCCATGCCCTCACCCCATCTCGCCGGTGCCGCTGCGGCCCAGCTTCAGTCGGTCCTCCAGCCGCTTCAGGCGGGTGGCGACGCTCCCGTCCATGACCAGGTCGCCCAGGCGGACGACCACGCCGCCCAGCAGGCCAGGGTCCTCGCGGACCGCCAGGCGCACCGCGCGGCCCGTGATCGCCTCCAGCCGGGTGCGGACCGCCTCCCGCTGCTCCTCCGCCAGGGGAGCCGCGGTGACCACGTCCGCCTCCACCACGCCCTTGAGGCGGTCGATCGCCCGGGGCACCTCGGCGCAGATCTCGGGAAGGAGGGTCGCCCGCCCCTTCTCCAGCACCAGGCGCAGGAAATGGTAGAAAAGCGGGGAGAACCTCTCGCCGAACAACTCCCGCAACCGGCCGAGCCGCTCCTCCCGCGGGATGCGGTCGTCGTCCAGCTCCATCAGGAGCGTGGGCTCCTCGTCCAGGACGCCGGCCAGGAGCTGCGCCTGCTCCTGCACCGGGTCCAGCAGCCCCCGCTCGGCGGCCAGCTCCGCGAGCGCCTGTGCGTACCGGCGCGCGAGCTTCCCGGCCCTCATGAGCGCTTCACCGGGCCGACGTTCTCAACGAACTCCTCCACGAGCCGTCGCTGGTCCTCTCCGTCCAGGGATCGGCCCACCACCTGGCTGGCGGCGGCAAGGGCGAGGCCCGCCACCTCCTGCCGGATGGCCGCCAGCGCCTCCTCGCGCTCCCGGGCGATCTCTTCCTTCGCCCGCTGGAGCGTCCGGTCGGCCTCGTCCTGGGCCCGGGCCACCAGCTCCTGCCGGCGGCGCTCCGCGGCCTGCTGGGCGGCCTCCATCATGCGCTGGATCTCGCGCTGCGCTTCCCTCAGCTTCTGGTCGTAGGTGGCCTCCAGCTCGGAGGCGCGCTCCCGGGCCTGGCTGGCCTCATCCAGGGTGCGTGCGACCTTCTCTTCCCGCGAGCGGATCATGTTGCCCAGAGGCCGGAAGAGCATGTAGTAAAGCGCCAGGAGAACCACCAGGACGTTGATCAATTGGAACACGAAAGTCCACGGCTCGAAGCTGAGCGGATTCACCGCCCCCTCCTCGGCCGCGTGGACCACAAACGTGGGGTCGAACACCGGTGCATCCCCTCCCCTTGCCGGAAGCGCCGTCGGCGAGCCGCCGGCGGCCCACGCCGCCGGCGACCCACGCCTCGTCCTTCCTCAGATCTTGGTCCAGACGAGGATGGCTACGATCATGGCGAAAAGGGTCAGGGCCTCCATGAACGCCAGAGCCACCAGGAGCGTCGACCGGATGTCTCCGGCTGCCTCCGGCTGGCGTCCCATGCTGTCCATGGCGTGAGTGGTCGCCCAACCCTGGCTGAATGCGGACATCATCGCCGGCAAGGCGATGGCGAGGGCTACCGAGAGAAGCTCCACCGAATTCCCTCCCTTCAGGTTGCGGCGCGTGCTGCGTCGTGGTACCGACGGATGTCAGTGCCCATGCACCATCTCGGCGAGGTAGCTCACCGTGAGGACGCTGAAGACGAAGGCCTGGACGCCCCCGAAGATGAGTCCGAGGGCCATGATGGGCAGGGGGCCGAACAGCGGGAGCATGGTGGCCAGCGTGGTGGTCACCATCTCCTCGCCAAACATGTTGCCGAAAAGACGGACGCTCAAAGAGAAGATCCGGACGAACTGCTCGAGCACGTTCAGGGGCGCCAGTATGGCGGTGGGTTGGAAGAAGTGCTTCACCCACGCCCCGAACCCCTTCCTCCGGATGGCGATGGTCCAGGTCATGGGAACGGCCACCACCGCCAGCGCAATGGGCGTGACCAGGTCGCTTGTGGGGGGGATGCCCCCTGGGATCATCCACGCGTAGTTGAAGAAGAGAATGGTGGTGAAGAGGCCGCCGTAGAGCCAGACGTAGCGGCGCCCTTCCCGTCCCATGAACTGCTCGGCCATCCCGTAGAAGAAGTCGACCACGATCTCCAGGAAGGCCTGGGCGCCCCGGGGCCGCTCCTCGATGCGCCGGGTGAGCAGGAAGACCAGCCCCAGGAGGATGGCCATGACCACCCAGGTGGTGACGACTGTGGAGGTGATGACCACCGGGCCAACGTGGAGAACCTCGTGCCGCAGGACGTGGGTGACGACCTCTTGGAGCCCTTCAAACATGCCCGGATCGCAACCTCCCCAGCAGAGCGCGTGCGGCGATGCCTGCGGCGCCGAGGATGTAGAGGAGAACCTCGAGGGTCTCCCCGACGACGACGCCGATCATGGTCTCGACGCCAACCCAGTACCCGAGCAAAAGACCTGTGACCGCAAGCACGAAGCGAAGCGGAAGCCGCCAGGCCAGGCTGCGCTGGAAGGCGCCGGACGGCCCCCGGGATCCCTGACGGACCAGGGTCATCGTCAGGGCATAGTTGACGAGCCCGACGGGGGTGCCCCCCACGATCCCCCAGGCGGCCGCACGGTAGCCGGTGATCCAGGCGGTCGCCGCCAGGATCACGCCCATCAGCACCATCCACGCCAGGTTCCTGGGATGGTGCCGCGTGAGGCCCGAACCTACTTCCTCGGGGGAGGTTTCCTTGGCCTGGGCGATGAGGGCTCCTCCTCTTTCCCGTCGGGGGAACGGTCCCGCTGCCCCATGGCGGTGGTGACCGCGCGGACCTCCTGGAAGAGGGCGACCAGGCTGAGCACCATGGCCCCCACCAGGCCCGCCACGAGGAAGACGGGCTCCGTGCCCCACCGCGCGTCGAGCCAGCGCCCACCTCGGTATCCCGCATACAGAAGGGCGCCCGTCAGGAAGACCCACGACAGGCCGACCCCGCCGTAACGGGTCCAGTCCGCCAGACCGCGGTTCACGGCCGCGGCCCCTCGGGCGGGATTTCAAGGTCTTTCCCCTGGCGGCACCAATGCCGGGGATCATTATAGTCCATGCTTCTCAGCATTTCAATCCCCTTTTTGGGAGTTGCTCTCAGTCCTGGGATGAAGCCTGGGCCGAAGCACCCGGTTCAGGCCGCAGGGCCATGTCCCCGGTGGTGCGGGCCCTCCAGCCGCAGGGGAGGCGGGCCGCCCCCGAGGACCCCCAGGCGGCGGGCGACGGAGGCCAGGAGGAGGCCCACCCCTCCCAGCACCACCAGGCCCGCCCAGGGCTTGAGGGTGGCCAGCCAGAGGCTCGAGAGGCCCAGCAGGCCGCTGACCACGTACAGGATCCCCACCGCGCGGCGGGGCTCGACCCCCGCGGCCAGGAGCCCGTGGTGAATGTGCCCCAGGTCCGCCTGGTAGATGGGCACACCCCGCCGCAGCCGGCGCAGGATGGCGAAGCAGGTGTCGAAGAGGGGCAGCCCCAGGGCCATCAGGGGGACCGAGATGGCCAGGGTGGCCGCGCCCTTCAAGGCCCCTTCCACCGTGATGATGCCCAGCATCCACCCGACGAACTGGGCGCCCGCATCGCCCATGAAGATGCCGGCGGGGTGGAAGTTGTAGCGCAGGAAGCCCAGCAGGCTGGCCAGCAGCACTGCGGCGGCCGCAGCCGACCAAACCTCGCCCCGCTGGAGGGCCAGGATCAGGAGGGGCACGGTCGCGATGCTGGCCACGCCGGCCGCCAGGCCGTCGAGACCGTCGACGAGGTTGATCATGTTGGCCAGCAGCACGAGCCAGAAGACGGTGACGGGCCACGACCATCCGTGGAGGGCGATCATCCCCCCCAGAGGGTGGGTGAGGAACTCGATGCGCACCCCGGCGGCGACCACCCAGAGCGAGGCGGCCACCTGGGCCAGGAGCTTCGCCCAAGCAGGCAGCTGCACCCGGTCGTCCACCAGTCCGGCCGCCAGCAGCAGGAGCGCGGCCAGAGGGAGGGACGCCCCGCCCGGCCAGGGCAGGCCCACCAGGCCCATGCCGGCGAAGAAGGCCCCGAAGATGGCCAGCCCGCCCAGCTTCGGCATCGCGTGCCCGTGGATCCGGCGAGGCGACGGCTCGTCCATCCACCCCAGGCGACGCGCCAGCGGGGCCAGCAGGGGAGAAAGGGCCAGGCTGAGACTGAGCGCCAGGATCGCACCGGTCCCGAGGGACCACGCCGAAAGGCTGCCGGGATCCACCGCCCCACCCCCAAGGTGGCCTCAAGGGCCCGTTCCTACCAGATCACTTCCATTCTAGTCGAGGAGCCGCCACGGCTCAACGCCGGATGCGTGCAGGTCAGGGGGATGCTGCCACCGGCGTCAGCGGGTCCCGAAGAGACGGTCGCCCGCGTCGCCCAGGCCCGGAACGATGTAGGCGTGCTCGTTCAGCCGCTCGTCGACGGCGGCCACGAAGATGGGCACGTCCGGGTGGTGCCCCCGCACCCGCTCGATCCCCTCGGGGGCGGCGATCAGGGCCATGAGGCGAATGGAGGTGCCGCCTCGTTCCTTGATGAACCGGATGGCGGCCGCGGCCGACCCGCCCGTGGCCAGCATCGGGTCCACCACGATGAGGTCGCGCTCGGCCACGTCGGTGGGGAGCTTGCAGTAGTACTCCACCGGCTCCAGGGTCTCGGGATCCCGGTAGACGCCGATGTGGCCCACCTTGGCCGTGGGGATGAGGCGGAGGATGCCGCCCACCATCCCGAGGCCCGCCCGCAGGATGGGCACCACCCCCACCTTCTTGCCGCTGATGGTCCAGCCCGTGGTGCGGGCGATGGGGGTCTCGATCTCCACCTGCTCCAGGGGGAGGTCCCGGGTGACCTCGTAGGCCATCAGGAGCGCCACCTCGTCCAGGAGCTCCCGGAACTCCTTGGGCCCCGTGCTCCGGTCGCGGATGATGGTAAGCTTGTGCTGGATCAAGGGGTGGTCGATGACGTGGACGCCGTTCACGGCCGGTTCCCTCCCTCGCGTTCGCGCTCCAGGGCGGCGATCTTCTCCAGTCGCCGCTGGTGGCGCCCCCCCTCGAAGTCGGTCTCGAGGAAGGCCCGAGCCACCTCCCGGGCGAGGGCGGGGCCGACGATGCGGCCGCCCATGGCGAGGACGTTGGCGTCGTTGTGGAGGCGGCTCATGCGGGCCGAGTAGGGCTCGTGGCAGAGGGCGGCCCGCACCCCCGGGACCTTGTTGGCGACGATGGACATGCCGATTCCGGTCCCGCAGATCACGATGCCCCGCTCGTACTCGCCCCGGGCCACCGCCTCGGCCACGGCCCGCCCGAAGTCGGGGTAGTCCACCGACGCCTCCGAGGTGGTCCCGAAGTCCCGGTAGGAGAGCCCCATCTCCTTCAGCAGCCCAACCACCGCCTCTTTCAGGGGGTAGCCGGCATGATCGGACCCCACGGCCACCTGCATGCGAACCCTCTCCTTCCGCCCACGTTCCAGGAAGCTGATCAGCCCCGGCAAGGCCGCCTCCAGCAGGTCCGCCGTCTGGCGGTAGTGTTCGAGAGGAAGCCCGTACGGGTCCGGGACGTCGGGGGAACCGCCGGGCCCTGCGGAACCGGCCACTTCCAGCAGCGTCACGATCCGATCCGCCTTCTCGGGGTGCCGGCGTCGGATCTCGTCCCGCAGGTCCGCGGTCATGGCCACGATCCAGTCCGCCTGCGCCACCATCTCAGGCCTGAGCCGCCGGGCCCGCTGGTCGGCCAGCTCCACCCCGCGCTCCCTCAACACCTGCCGGGTGGGCTCCGTGGCGGGCGCACCCTCACTCGCGTGCAGGCCCGCCGAGGCCACCCTGGCCGCCAGATCCGCCGCGGGGCCGGCCGGCCCCCCCTCCTGCAGCCTCTTGCGCAGGAGCGCCTCCGCCATCACGCTCCGGCACGTGTTCCCGGAGCAGACGAAGAGCACCGACTCCACCCCGCCACTTCCCCTCCCTGGCTCTTGAGGCGGGCCAGGCGGGTGCCCCGGCCCTTACCCATGGTATCTCACCACGGGTTCCACCTGCACGCTCCACTCTCCTCCCCACCCGTTGGGGACGCGGAAAGGCGGCGTCATCGCGCACACCTAAGGGTGGAGGCGAGATCGATGAGCAGCCGTCCGTATCTATGCCCCATCTGCCGCTCCAACCGGACCCAGTTCGAGCTGGTCCTTCGGCTGGCACGGGCGGTGGTGAAAGACCCTGAGACGGGAGAGATCACGTACGAGTCGAACCAGATGGAGCTCCTGGACCCACCCCGGGGGCCCGAACGGGAGGTGCGCTGCCAGCGGTGCGGGTACACGGGGGTCGAGAACCTCTTCGTCCAGGCGGCGCTCCGGGCGGACCGTTCCCGGGTGCCCTACCGGCGCACGACCCGCTGAGGCCCCGGGCCCCCTGTGCACCGGCGAAGGGCCCTAAGCGAGCGGGCGCCGCGCCCGGACTACAACCGTTCCACCCGGTACCCTGCGGCCCGGCGCATGCGGTCGAGCACGGCCAGGCCCAGGCCCCGTCGGGCTGGGGCGGCAAGAATGACCTCGTCCAGGCCGAGGCGATCCATCTCGCGCAGGGCGGGGTAGAGACGGCGGGCGGCCTCTTCGGGTGCGTCCCGCGCTCCCAGGACGCGCAGCACCGAGCCGGGCGGAAGGTTGGGGGCGAGCGCTGCCGCCTCCTCGGCCATCACCAGGAGCCCCACCCGCCGGCCCCGGCGATGGGCGGCCTCGGCCAGCTCCGCGGCTCGGCGCGCCACCGCGCCGGCTGGGCCTTCCAGCAGCAGGGCCGGGGCCTGTGGCGCGTAGTGGCGATACCGGAGGCCGGGGGAGCGGGCGGGCCCTTCCAGGACCCCGTCTTCCACGGCAGGATCCACCTCCACCCGGCCCAGGAGCGTCTCAAGCTGCTCCACGCTGACGCCGCCGGGTCGGAGCACCACCGGGACCGGATGGGTAAGGTCCAGCACGGTCGACTCCACTCCCAGGCCGGCGGGACCGCCGTCGAGGATCAGCTCCACCCTGCCGTTCAGGTCCTCCCACACCGCCTGGGCCGTGGTCGGGCTGGGGCGACCCGAGGTGTTGGCGCTCGGCGCCGCCACCGCTGCCCCCGCGGCGCGGATCAGGGCTCGTGCCACCGCGTGCGCCGGAAGCCGGACGGCAACCGTGTCGAGCCCCCCCGTGGCCTCGTCGGGTACCGCCGGGGCGCGGGCGAGCACCAGAGTGAGCGGCCCCGGCCAGAACCGCTCCATGAGCACCCTCCCGGCCGGAGGCACCTGCCGCACCCAACGGGCGGCCTCTTCGGCCTGGGCCACGTGGAGGATCAAAGGGTTGTCGCCCGGACGGCCCTTGGCTTCGAAGATGCGCCGCAAGGCGCCCCGGTTCGTCACCACGGCGCCGAGGCCGTAGACCGTCTCGGTGGGAAAGGCCACCAGCCCGCCCCGGCGGAGGATGGCTGCAGCCTCCTGGATCGTGGGCCCGTCGGGTCGGGTGGGGTCGACCCGCCGCAGCACAGTCGCAATGCGGTCCATCCCTGGCCAGCCTCCCGTCAGGCTGCCCGGAGGCAGCTCACCACCCGGGGGAGCCCAGCGTGGTCGTGGGTGACGCGGGCGTCCCGGTAGTGCCCCGTGTTCTCCAGGAGCTCCAGGCACGCCGCCGCCTGACTGGCGCCGATCTCGAAGGCCAGGAGGCCGCCGGGCCGCAGGTGGGCCCAGGCTTCGGCCGCCAGGCGCCGGATGACGGCCAGCCCGTCGGGTCCCCCGTCGAGGGCGAGCTGGGGCTCCCAGCGCACCTCGGGGGGCAGGCCGGCCATCTCCTGGGCGGTCAGGTACGGCGGGTTCGAGATCACCAGGTCCCACGCGCCTCGGGGCTCCCGACCCGCCCAGAGGTCACCCTCCACCAGCTCGACTCGGTCGTCGACGCCATGGCGCTGGGCGTTCTCCCGCGCCACGGCCAGGGCCTCGGGCGACAGGTCGCTGGCCACCAGCCGGGCCTGAGGGCAGCGCACCGCCAGGGTGACGGCCAGCACCCCGCTGCCGGTGCCCACGTCGAACCCATGCCAGGCTCCATCGCCGGCGAAGGCCAGGGCCACCGCCACCAGGTGCTCGGTCTCCGGCCGCGGGACCAGCACCGCCGGGGTCACCCGGAAGGGGAGGCCGTGGAACTCCTTCTCGCCCGTCAGGTAGGGTGCGGGTTCCCGGCGGCCCCGCCGGGCCACGAGGGCGCGGTACGCGGTGACCTCCTCGGGTTCCAGAGGGCGGTCGTGGTGCACGTAGAGCATGATCCGCTCGGTCTTCAACACGTGGGCCAGGAGCACCTCCGCATCCAGCCGGGGCTGCTCCACCCCCTTCTCCCGGAGGTATCCGGTCGCAAGGCGAAGGAGCTCCAGGAGGGTCGGAAGGCTCACATCCGGACCTCCTGCAGGCGCCGGGCCTGGTCGTCGGTCCGAACCGCCTCGACCAGCTCGTCCAGGTCGCCGTCCAGGACCGCCTCCAGCCGGTAGAGGGTGAGGCCGATCCGGTGGTCGCTCACCCGCCCCTGGGGGAAGTTGTAGGTGCGGATCCGCTCGCTCCGCTCGCCCGTTCCCACCTGGCTCTTGCGCGACTCGGCCACCTGCAGCGCCTGCTCCTGCCGGGCCCGATCGAGCAGGCGGGCCCTCAGCACCCGGAGCGCCTTCTCCTTGTTCTTGAGCTGGGAACGCTCGTCCTGGCAGGTGACCACCAGACCCGTGGGCAGGTGGGTGATGCGGACCGCGGAGTCGGTGGTGTTGACGCTTTGGCCGCCGTGGCCGCTGGAGCGGTAGATGTCGATGCGCAGGTCTTCGGGGTCGATGGCCACGTCGACCTCCTCGGCCTCTGGGAGGACCGCCACCGTCGCCGTCGAGGTGTGGATCCGCCCTCCGGACTCGGTGACCGGCACCCGTTGCACCCGGTGGACGCCGCTCTCGTACTTCAGGTGGCTGTACGCCCCCCGCCCCGACAGCTGCACCACCACTTCCTTGAAGCCGCCCAGCTCGGTGGGCGTGGCCCCCATCAGCTCCACGCGCCATCCCTTCCGCTCGGCGTAGCGGGTGTACATGCGCAGGAGGTCGGCCGCGAAGAGCGCGGCCTCCTCTCCCCCGGTGCCCGCCCGGATCTCCACCAGCACGCTCTTCTCGTCGTTGGGGTCCTTGGGGATCAGGAGGCGTCGCATCTCGGCCTCCCACCGCTCCCGCTCGCGCCCCAGGCGGGCGACCTCTTCCTCGGCCAACTCCCGCAGCTCGGGGTCCTCCGCCTCCGCGAGCACCTGGCGCGCCTCGGCCGCCTCGCGTTCCAGGCGGTCGCCCTCCCGCGCGTGCTCCACCAGAGGCCGCAGCTCCGCCTGGGCCCGGGCCACCTGCTGGTAGCGGCGCCCGTCGGCGGCCAGGGACGGGTCCATGAGCTGGCGGGTCAGCTCCTCGTACCGTTCCTCCAGCTCCTTCAGCCGCTCACGCATAACCCATCCCCCTCTCCGGCGACTCCGCCGCCGCGGCCGCCTCGGACGTGAAGGCCACGGGCAGGCGGCGGGCCGGTCGGCCCGGCACCTGGTGACAGTGCCGGCAGCGGGCCTCGTAGACCTCCTCGGCCCCCACCAGGATCACCGGATCCTCATAGTGGGCGGGACGGCCGCCGATGAGGCGCTGGGTGCGGCTGGCCGGCTGCCCGCAGCGGACGCAGATGGCGGCCAGCTTGGTCACCTCTTCCGCCCGGGCCATGAGCTCGGGCACGGGGCCGAAGGGCTCCCCCCGGAAGTCCATGTCGAGCCCGGCGCAGACCACCCGGCGTCCCGATTCCACCAGGGCCTCGCACGCAGGCACGACCTCGAAGCCGAAGAACTGGACCTCGTCGATCGCGACCACCTGGGTCCCGGGAGCCACTCGGGCGAGAAGCTGGGCCGCGGTCCCCACCGGCTCCGCCTCCACCGCCCCGCCATCGTGGGAGGCGACGCGCGTGGAGCCGTACCGGTCGTCCAGGCTGGGCTTGAAGACCTGCACCTGCAGGCGGGCGATGCGGGCCCGCTTGACCCGCCGGATCAGCTCCTCCGACTTGCCGCTGAACATCGACCCGACGATGACCTCGAGCCGGGCCGTCACCGGCGCGGGACGGCGTTCCATACCGATCTCCTCTCCGGGCGCGTGCCTCCCCGGGCGTTCCCTGCCCGCGGCCGAACCCCTACTGGGGGACGCGGCGCTGGCTGCGGCGAGCCCCTACCACGGCGCCCGCCTCGCGGGCCAGGGACTCCCGCAGCTCCACGCGCAGGCGGATCTCCTCGGGCCCGTACTCCTCTTCGAGGACCCGGCCCCCCCGGTGGAACCAGGCCACCAGGCCCGCGGCGCCGTAGGGGAAGCGGTATTCCCGCACCACGAGCCGCTCGGGCAGGCACCGGCGGATCTCCTCCTGGAGGGCGTCCAGGCCGCGGCCCTCGAGGGCGCTGATGGCCACGGCATGGGGTTCCATCCGCATCGCGAGCGGCCGCCGGCCGCCCAGGCGGTCGACCTTGTTGAAGGCCACCACGTGGGGCTTGTCCTCGGTGCCCAGCTCCCGCAGGACGGCCTGAACGGCCTGCATCTGCTGAGGATGCTCGGGATCGGAGGCGTCCACCACGTGCAGCAGCAGGTCGGCCTCCACCACCTCTTCCAGGGTGGCGTGGAAGGCGGCCACCAGCCGGTGGGGCAGGCGGCGCAGGAAGCCGACGGTATCGGCCAGGATCACCTCGTCGCCGGGCGGGGACCCGAGACGAAGCCGCCTGAGGGTAGGATCCAGCGTTTCGAACAGCCGGTCGCCGGCCGTCACCCCCGCCCCCGTCAACCGGTTGAAGAGCGTGGACTTGCCGGCGTTGGTGTACCCCACCAGGGCCACCAGAGGGATGCCGTGCTGCTGCCGGGTAGCTCTCTGCACCCGGCGGGTCCCCTCGAAGGAGGCGAGCTCGCGCCGCAGGCGGGCCAGGCGGCGGCGAACCCGGCGCCGGTCTCGCTCGAGCTGGGTCTCGCCGGGGCCGCGCGTTCCGATGCCGCCTCCGAGCCGGGAGAGCTCCTCCACCGTCCCCCCCAGCCGGGGCAGCAGGTACTCGAGCTGGGCCCGCTCGACCTGGAGCTTCCCTTCCCGGCTCCGGGCCCGCTGGGCGAAGATGTCCAGGATCAGCTGGGTCCGGTCGATGACGCGGCACTTGAGGGCGGCCGAGAGGTTTCGGGCCTGCGCGGGGCTCAGCTCGTCGTTGAAGACCACCAGGTCGGCCCCGGTGCGGACGACCATCGCCTGGAGGTCCTCGACCTTCCCCGGGCCGATCAGGGTCGCGGGGTGCGGCCTCCGGCGCGACGAGGTCACCTCGCCGGCGACCTCGCCTCCGGCCGCCTCCACCAAGGACCCCAGCTCCCGAAAGAGGCTGCCGGCCATGGGGTTGTCGGCCTCTTTCAGCCCGGCCAGAATCACCGTCTCGCGCAGCTGCACCTTTTCGTACCGCCTCCCCGGCGCTTATCTTATCATAGGACGTGGGGGCCCGGAAAGGCATCGACCCGAACCCCAGGGGGGACCATGGAGCGCCTGGTGCTGCACGTGGACATGGACGCCTTCTTCGCCGCCATCGAGGTGCGCGATCAGCCCGAGCTGGCAGGGAAGCCGGTGATCGTGGGCGCTTCGCCCACCTCCCGGCGCGGGGTCGTCTCCACCTGCTCCTACGAGGCGCGCCGCTTCGGTGTCCACTCGGCTCAGCCCATCCAGACCGCCGCCCGCCTCTGCCCTCAGGCCGTCTTCCTGCCCGTGGACATGCCCCGCTACCAGCGGGTCGCCCGGCAGGTGCGGGAGGTCCTTGAAAGCTTCACGCCGCTGGTGGAGCCCATCTCCATCGACGAAGCCTTCCTGGACATGACGCCCGTCTCCTCGCGCTTCGCCGGGCCGGCAGCCATGGGGCGGGCCGTGAAAGAGGCGATCCGCGCCGCCACGGGGCTCACCGCCTCCGTGGGCCTCGCGCCCAACAAGAGCCTGGCCAAGATCGCCTGCGACACGGGCAAGCCCGACGGCCTGGTGGTATGGACCCAGGAGGAGGCGGCGCGCGCCCTGGCCCCCATGCCGGTCAGCCGCCTCTGGGGTGTCGGTCCCAAGACCGGGGCCCAGCTGGAGCGGCTGGGATTTCGCACCGTAGGAGACGTGCAGGCGGCCCCCGAGGGTCACATGGTACGCCTCCTGGGCGAGCGGGGCCGGGAGCTGTGGCGGCTGGCCTGGGGCGAGGACGATCGCCCCGTGAACCCCGAGCCCGCCGCCGAGAAGTCCCTCAGCCACGAGGTGACCTTCGAGGAGAGCCTCACCCGCCCCGAGGCCGCCGAGGCGACCCTGGCCGAGCTTGCCGAAGAGTTGGGCCGGCGGCTCCGGAGGCGCGGGCTCTGGGCCTCCCGGATCACCCTGAAGCTCCGCTACGAGCCCTTCGACACCCGCTCCCGCAGCCTCACCACGCCCCGGCCCTTCCAGAGCGATCTGGACATCTTCCACCACGCGCAGGCCCTCCTCCGGCGCGGCGGCCTCAGGGGACCGGTGCGGCTCGTGGGCCTGGCGCTCTCGGAGCTGACGGCAACCCCCCAGCTCTCCCTCTTCGATCAAGGGAAGAAGGGCGTCCTGGACCGTCTCCAGGACAGCCTCAACCTGAAGGCGGGGCGCCCCGTGATCCGGCGGGCGCGCCTGCTCCTGGCTCGGAGCCCGCAGGACCCGCACAAACGCCAAGGGACCCGCGGCGCGGGTCCCGAAGCGGACGCGTGACGGCTCGTCCCCTCAGGCCTGCTTCTTCATGAGGGCGGAGCCGCTCAGGTACGGGTACCGCTGGCGCTCCAGCTCGTTCCGGATCTCCCGGTTGAGGATCCGCAGGTAGGTCCCCTTCATGCCCAGCGAGCGGGATTCGATGACGTTGGCCGAGGCCAGCTTGCGCAGGGCGTTGACGATGACCGACCGGGTGATGCCCGCCTCGTCGGCGATGCGGCTGGCCACCAGCAGGCCCTCGTCACCCTGGAGCTCGTCGAAGATGTGCTGCATGGCGAGGATCTCCGAGTAGGAGAGGCTCCGGATGGCCGAGCGGGCCATGCGCTTCTCCTCGGCCAGGTCCTCCTCCTCCTCGTCCAGGGCCCGGCCGATGACCATGCCGGCGGCGGTGGCGGCGTAGTCGGCCAGCGCCAGTTCCTGGTCGGAGAAGGCACCCTGGAGGCGGACCAGCAGGAGCGTGCCCACCCGCCGACCCGACCCGATGATGGGCAGGACCACGGCGGGCAGATCGGCTCCGATCACGTGCGCAACCTCGGCCCCGGTCGAGAGGGCGCCCACCTTCAGCAGCGAGGTGCCCAGGTCTTCGGGCACGCGGCGAGCCTCGATCCACTCCGCGTCGAAAGCGGTCTCCGGCAGCTCGCCCATGAGGGCGTGGCCCAGCACCTTGCCGCTGGGGCTGATGACGTAGACCGACGTTTCGGCCCGGTACGAATCCCGCAACGCGGCTGCCAGGTCGGTGAGGCTGACGTTGTTCCCCGAAGCCTGGAGCACCTGGCTGATCTTCTGCATTTCCTTGAGCACGCTGACATCTCTCCCCTCTTGCGGCTGTCGCCGTCGCGGGACGCTTCCCGCAATCGACAACAACTTAGGCAAAACTCATCGTCTTCATCAATTATAGCGTCGACGTCAGGCTCCGTCAACTCGTTCTCGTGATGTTTTTCTCAAGCCCGGGTACCGGATGGGTGAAAGAGCGTTACGAACGCCTACTTACCGGCCTCAAAGCTATCGGGATCGTTTGCGTCCCGCCAGGCCCCGCCGGACCCGGTACATCCATGCCTTCTGAATTTTACTCGGCTGGAGCGGAGGTTTCAAGATGGAGAACCGAAAATGCAGCAAACAGCCCGCTCATTGAGACATCGATGGCCCGCAACCGATCGCTGTCGCCCGGGGCGTCGTGGGGCGGCGCCGAAGGCGTTTGCTGGCGGCCTCTGCCAGCCGCCCATGCGTTGACACCCCGCGCGGGCTTTGGTATACTGGGCTCTGCCAGTCGGGCCGAAGTGGTGGAATTGGCAGACGCGCTGCGTTCAGGGCGCAGTGGGCCCAGCGCCCGTGCGGGTTCGAGTCCCGCCTTCGGCACCAGGCAGGGGGACGGTTCGGGGAACCGTCCCCCTTTTTTGGCGTCCCGGAGCGGCGCGCGCTCTACGGGGCCGGCAGCAGGCCCACGGTCACCGGCAGGAGGCTTTGCGGCCAGAGGCCCAGCTGCAGCGTTCCCCAGGCGGTGAGCACCAGGACCGCGGCAATGCCCGCCAGGACCCAGCGGCTCGCGCCCGGCCCGGGGCTGTCGCTGGCGGCGGCGACCTGGGCCACCTCCGCCTGGCCCGCGACCGCGGGCTGAGCGACCATCTGCCGCACGACCTTCAGGTAAACGAAGGCGGACACGACGGTGGTGGCCACCATGCCGGTGATGAGGGCCCACGCCCACCCGCCGGCCCCTGCCTGCATGCCCGCCTGGATCACCAGCAGCTTCCCCATGAAGCCCGCCGTCGGCGCCACCCCCGCCAGGGAGACCATGTAGAGGGTCATCAGGCCCGAAAGCCAGGGCTTCTGGTAGAAGAGCCCCGTGTAGCCCTCCAGCTCATCGCCGGCTCGTCCTTCGGCCTCCAGCCACGCGATGACCGCGAAGGCGCCCAGGTTGGTGGCGGTGTAGGCGCCCAGGTAGAAGAACGCGGCCCCCACGCCCTGAGAGGTGAGGTTGGGAAAGGCCACCAGCAGGTAGCCCGCGTGGGCGACACCTGAGTAGGCCAGCATCCGCTTCAGGTTCTTCTGGCCCAGGGCCGCGAGGCTTCCCACCACCATGCTGAGAAGGGCCATCACCCAGAGGGGGGCCAGGAGGCTTGCCGGCGCGGCGCCGGATTCGGGTGCCAGGCTTCCCAGGAGCCGCACCAGCCCGGCGAAGGCGGCTGCCTTGGTGCCCACGGACATGAAGGCCGTCACCGCGGTCGAGGCTCCCTGGTAGACGTCGGGCGTCCAGACGTGGAAGGGGGCCAGGGCCAGCTTGAAGGCGATGCCCGCGATCACCAGGGCTCCACCGGCCAGGAAGAGCGGGGAGGTAAGGCCGGTGCGGGCGCCCGCGGCGATGCCCGCGAAGGCCAGGCTCCCCACCGCCCCGAAGAGGAAGGCGGCACCCAGGAGGAAGAGGGCCGAGGCGGCCGAGCCCAGGATGAAGTACTTGAAGGCCGCCTCCCGGGCGCGGCGGTCGGAGGCGAAGCCCACCAGCACGTAGAGGCTCAGGGAGAGGAGCTCCAGAGCGACGAAGAAGACCATCAGGTCACCGGCGGCGCCCAGGACCATCATGCCCATGGTCGCCCAGAGGAGGAGGGCCAGGTAGCCCGAGACGTCCTCCTCGCGACGGCCGAAGCTGAGGCACGCCGCGAGGAGCGCGGCGGCCAGCACCACCAGGTTCAGGGCCAGGCCCATCCGGTCCCCCCACATGGCGCCCAGAAAGGCGCTCACCGGTCCGATCAGGTCGCTTCGGGCCGCCGCCCCACCGTAGAGCCCCACGCCGTACCACCCGGCGAGCCCGATGCTGCCCAGGGTCGCCAGGAAGGCCCACGGGCGGGCCCTCCGCGCGGGCAGGATCAGGTCCAGCAGCAGGACCGCGAGCGCCCCCGCCGCCAGGGAGACCATGGGCGCGGCCAGCTTCAGATCGATGTCCACAGGCATCGCAAGCCCTCCCAACGAGCCTCTCAAGCCGCTACAGGATCCACAGGTAGTAGACCAGGAGCAGGGCCGCCCCGCTCACCAGCGTGAGGGCGTACCGGCGCACCTGCCCGCCGTGCAACAGGCGCACCCGCTCCCCCGCTCGGCCTGTGGCCCAGGCCAGACCGTTCACCGCCCCGTCCACGCCCCGGGCGTCCGCCAGGCCCACGGCCTGGGCGAGCGCGATCCCGGGCTCCACCACCAGAACGCGAAAGAGCCGGTCCAGCTCGAAGCCGTTCTCGAGCAGGCGGGCCCTTCCCGCCGTCGCGGCAGGGAACGCCGCGCGGGCCCGCCCGTACCGCCGAACCGCCAGGAGCATGCCGGCCAGGGCCAGCACGAGGCTGAGGCCCATGGTCAGCCAATCCGCCTCGGGTTCCAGGGCACGCCCGTGGAAGACCGGCTCCAGGAAGTGGGCCGGCACCGCGGTGAGGGTGGGGATGCCAAGCCAGCCCACCACCAGCGCCGCCACCGCCAGGATCGCCACCGGGATCAACATGGCCCGCGGCCCCTCGCCGTGGGAGCCCCCGTGCGCGCCGGCCGTTCCGTGCGCCCCGCGGGCCGTCCGGGGCGTTCCGGGTCCCGCAAAGACCAGCGCGAAGAGCCGGAAGCTGTAGTAGGCGGTCAGGGCCGCCGCGGCCAACCCCATGCCCCAGAGCACCGGCTCGCCCGCCTGGAGGGTGGCGGCCAGGATCTCGTCCTTGCTGAAGAAGCCGGCGAAGGGCGGAAGCCCCGACAGGGCCGCCACGCCGAAGAGGAAGCTCCAGTAGGTGAGGGGCATCGAGCGCCCGAGCCCGCCCATCCTGCGCAGGTCCTGCTCGCCGTCCAGGTGGTGGATCACCACGCCGGCCGCGAGGAAGAGCAGGGCCTTGAAGAAGGCATGGGTGAAGAAGTGGAAGAGGCTGGCGGTGAAGGCGCCCACGCCCGCCGCCAGCATCATGTACCCGAGCTGGCTCATGGTGGAGTAGGCGAGCACCTTCTTGATGTCCCACTGGCCCACCGCCACCCCCGCACCGAAGAGGGCGGTGAGGGCGCCCACCCAGGCCACCACCTGCAGGGCCGTGCCCGAGCCCAGGAAGAGCGGCCACATGCGCGCCACCAGGAAGACACCGGCGGTCACCATGGTGGCCGCGTGGATGAGGGCGCTCACCGGCGTGGGCCCCTGCATCGCGTCGGGCAGCCAGGTGTGCAGCGGAAGCTGCGCCGACTTGGCCGCCGCGGCCACGAAGAGCAAGAGGCTGATCCCCGTGAGGGTGGCCTGGGGAACGCCCCCCAGGTGGGCGAAGAGCTCCTGGTACTGGAGCTGCCCCACGGCGGCCACCGTCCAGTAGAGCGCCAGGAGCATGGCCACCTCCCCCGCCTGGTTGATCAGGAAGGCCTTGGTGGCCGCCCGGGCCGCCGCCTCCCGCCGGTGCCAGAAGCCGATCAGGAGGTAGGAGGAGAGCCCCACGTTGGCCCAGCCGATCAGGAGGCTGACGAGACCGCTGCTGAGCACCAGCAGGCTCATGGCGAAGACGAAGTAGTTCAGCTCGGCGAAGTAGCGCCCGAAGGAGTCGTCATCGGCCATGTACCCCACCGAGTAGACGTGGATGAGGAGCCCGACCCCCGTCACCACCAGGGCGAACCAGAGGGAGAGAGGGTCGCCGAGGAGGCCCAACTCCACCGATGCCTGCCCCAGGCTGGCCCACCGCCACAGGCGGAAGCCGAGCGCCTCCTCCCCGCCCAGGCTCCGGAGCTGCAGGAGGGCGGCCCCAGCGGCCGCAAAGGCCAGGGCCACGCTGGCGCAGCCGATCCAGGCCACGGCGCGGCGGCTCAGGCGGTTCCGCCCCAGAGCGTTCACCACCGCCCCCAGCAGGGGCAAGCCCACGATCCACGGAAGAAACGGCGACGATACCATTACCACGGCCTCCCCAGCACCATCAGTCCCTCAAGAGGTCTGCCTCGTCCACGTCCTGGCTTCCCTTCGCGCGGAAGAGGAGCACCAGGATCGCAAGCCCGATGGCCACTTCGGCCGCGGCCACGGTGATGACCACGAAGGCGAAGACCTGGCCCGACATGGCCTGTGTCTGGCGTGCGAACGCGATGAAGGCCAGGTTGGCCGCGTTCCACATGAGCTCCACGCACATGAGCATCACCAGGGGGTTCCGGCGAAGCATGAGGCCCACCGCCCCCAGGGCGAAGATCACCAGGCTCACGAAGAGGTACGCCTGCAAAGGCATCTCAGGGCCTCCCCCCGGCTTCCGGCTCATGCCCGGCGGGCCCGCGCGCCGGCCGCCGCCGGCCCACCAGGATCACGACCCCGACCACGGCGATCATCAACACCATCGAGAGGAGCTCGAAGGCGAGCAGGTGCGTGGTCAGCAGCTCTTGGCCGAAGCGGGCCACCTGGCCGAAGTCACCGGTCCACCCGGTCACCCGGCCGGCAGCGGCCAACCCCACCCCCGCCAGCACCGCCAGGAGCAGCCCGGCGGCCGTCCCCCCGAGCCACCTCTGTCCCCGCAGCCGGGCAGGCCTGAGCTCGGGCGGTTTCGCCTCCGCGGTGAGGAGGGCCACGACGAACAGGAAGAGGACCATCACGGCCCCGGCGTAGACGATGAGCTGCACCACCGCCAGGAACTCGGCCTGGAGGGTGAGGTAGAGGACCGCGAGCCCCGCGAAGTCCAGGATCATGGCGATCACACCGTGCACGGGCTTGCGCGCCATCACCACGCCCACGGCCCCGGCCAGGGCCATGAGGGTCCCCACCGCGAAGAAGAGAATGGTCACGCGCCGGCCACCTCCTGTTCCGAGGCCTGGATGTCGGCCAGGGGCCGGTGGCCGCGGAAGTCGGGATAGACGTTGACGGGCACCGAGCCGCCGCTTCGGGCGGCGCGCACCAGGCGGTCCCGCCCGTAGACCAGGCTCTTGCGTGACGTCTCGGACAGTTCGAACTCCTGGGTGAGGTGAAGCGCCCCGGTGGGGCACGCCTCCTCGCAGAGACCGCAGAAGATGCAGCGGAGCAGGTCGATGCGGTACTCGTACGCGTACCGCTCGCCCGGCGAGTGGGGGTTGGCCGGGTCGTTCTCCGCCGCCTGCACGGTGATCGCGTTGGCGGGGCAGGCCACCTGGCAGAGCTCACAGCCCACGCACATCTCGAGCCCGTTCGCGTACCGGCGCAGCTCGTGGAGCCCGCGGAAGCCCTGCGCGCGCGGCTTCTTCTGCTCCGGGTACGGGATGGTCACCTTCGGCGCGAAGAAGTTCTTGAGCGTGGTCTCGAATCCGACGGCCAGCTCCCTCAGCATGCCGATCCCCCCTAAGCCAGGGCCACCACCGCAGCGGTGCCCAGCAGGTTCAGGGCCGCCAGCGGCAGCAGCACCTTCCATCCGAAGTTCATCAGGCGATCGTAGCGGATGCGCGGAAGGGTGGCCCGCAGCCAGATGAAGACGAAGAGGATGACGGCCACCTTCAGCGCGAACCAGACCACCGGCGGCAGCAGGGGCCCCTGCCAGCCGCCCAGGTAGAGGTGGGTGAGCAGGCTGGCCATGACGATCATGTTGATGTACTCGGCCATGTAGTACATCGCGAAGCGCAGCCCCGTGTACTCGGTGTGGTACCCACCCACCAGCTCCGTCTCGCCCTCGGGTAGGTCGAAGGGAGACCGGTTGGTCTCGGCCACGATGCAGATCAGGAAGATCAGGAAGCCCAAGGGCTGCAGCACCGCGAAGGGGATCCGCGCCTGCGCCGCCACGATGTCGTCGAGCCGCACCGAGCCGGCCAGCAGGAGCACCCCCACCAGGCTCATGCCCATGGCCAGCTCGTAGCTGATGGCCTGAGCCGTGGAGCGCAGCGACCCCAGGAGGGTGTACTTCCCTTGGGACGCCCAGCCTCCCAGGGTGATGCCGTAGACCCCCAGCGACGTGATGGCCAGCAGCAGCAGGATCCCCGCGTTGGGGTCGGCGATGCCCCAGCGGACCGGCCCGGACGAAGGAGCCACCGGGATCACCACGTAGGCCGCGAGCGCCACGAAGAGGCTGATCATGGGCGCGAGGCGGTAGACCAGCGGGTCCGCCGAGGCGGGGATGATGTCCTCCTTGAGGACCAGCTTCACCGCGTCCGCGAAGGGCTGGAAGAGCCCCCAGGGCCCGGTGCGGTTGGGGCCCACCCTGAGCTGGAAGAACCCCAGGAACTTCCGCTCGAAGAGCATCAGGTAGGCGAAGACCAGGAAGAGGAGCGCCACCAGCACCACCGACTTGATCAGGACCAGCCACCAGGCCTCCATGTCAGCCCACCTCCTCCAGGAGCCGCCGGTGGATCCGCATGCCCGAGGCCGCCGTCAGGCGGTTCCAGGGCAGACCGGGGATCCCCCGCCCCACCGCTGCCGTCCCAGGGGCCACCCGGCGGCTCATGCGGGCCCGCAGGCGCACGGGGCCGTCGGAGGTCTCCACCTCGACGGCGTCGCCGTCGACCACCGCCAGGCGGCGGGCGTCCTCCGGGTGAAGGAGGATCTCCACCCGCAGGGGCCGCCGCTCGGCGTACGCCCGATCGAAGCGGGCGGTTCCGCCGCCCCCGTGGAGGGCCGGCAGGACCACGACCCGGAGCCGACCGTCCTGGAGCTCCGCCCCGGGCCGGCTCTCCGCCGGGCGGGCCACCGCGGCCAGCAGGCGCTCGGGCAAGGCACCAACGAAGCCGTCGCGGGCCGGGGCCAGCTCCTGGATCTCCCAGGCCAGCTCCTGGCCGGTGCGGAAGAGGGGCTCGGCCTGCACGCGGCGGCTCAGGCGCTGGAAGATCTCGCCGTCGGTGAGGGCGTCGGCCCCGGTTCCCGCCGGGGCGTCGGTGCTCCGTCGTCCCACGGGTTGCACCCGCCCTTCCAGGTTGGTGAGGTGCCCCTCCCGGGCGGTGAAGGGCGCCGCGGGCAGCACCACGTCGGCCAGGCGGGCCGTTTCGGTGAGGAAGAGGTCCTGCGCCACCACGAAGGTGTCGCTGGCCAGGGCCCGATCCACCAGGCTACGATCCGGGTAGGTCTCGGCCAGGTTGGCGCCCACCAGGTAGAGCACGCCCATCTGCCCCGAGGCTGCCTGCTCCAGCATCCGTCCCGTGGGCAGCCCGCCCTCAGGCACCTCGCGCGCCCACCGGCTCGCCAGGGCGTGGCGGGCGGCGGGGTCGTCCACGCTCCGGTAGCCTGGAAGCAGGTCGGGACGAAGGCCCATGGCCTCCGCGCCCCGGCTGTTGACTTGGTCGCCGATCACCAGCAGGCGGGCTTCCCGCCCCAGCCCGCGCCAGGCGGCGAGGACGGCGGCCAGCGCGCGGCCGGCGGCGGCGTCCCTCCCGTCCCACACGACCGCCAGCATGCCGTCCCGGGCCCGCATCTCGGCGGCCACCGCGGCTTCCTCGCCAACGTCTCCCCCGGCGGCGCCCGCGGCCGCAAGAAGCCGCGCCAGCCGCTCCAGGGCCGGGGCCGTCTCTCCCGGGCGGACCCGCAGCGCCCGGTGCGGCACCGGGAGTTCGGGCTCTACCGGCCCCAGGGTCGTCAGCTGCGCGTTCCGGCGGGCCGCCGCCCGGCGGATGCGCAGGTCGACTACCGGGGCGCTCTGGCCCGGATGGGCGTCGACCACCAGGATGACCGCGGCCTCGTCCAGGTCGGTGACACGGCCGGGCGCCGCATCCAGGGAGGCGGCAGCCTCACCCGCCACCCGGTGGTCCACGTTGCCGCTGCCCAGCACCTGGCGCATGAGCTTCTGGAGGAGGAACGCCTCCTCGTTGGTGAGCCGGCCGCCGCCCACGGCGCCCACGGCCCGCGGGCCCTGGCTCTCCAGCGTCGCCTTGAGCTGGAGGGCGACCCTCTGAAGGGCCTCCTCCCAGGTGGCCGGCACCAGCTTCCCCCGGGGCGCCCCCTGGGGGCGGACCATGGGCTGCCTCAGACGGTCGGGCGATTGCACGAAGCCGTAGTTGAAGCGCCCGCGGTCGCAGAGCCAGCCGTCGTCCAGGGGCTCGAAGGGCCGGCTCGCCACCCGGTCGAGGCGGACGCCGCGCACGTTGGAACGGAAGTGGAGCTGTACGTGACAGCCCACCGGACAGCCATGGCATACGGCGTCCACGCGGGTCAGGTCCCAGGGCCGGGCCCGGAAGCGGTAGATCCGGGAGGTAAGGGCTCCCACGGGGCAGAGCTCGATGGTGTTGCCCGAGAAGACCGAGTCGTAGGAAACGCCTTCGGCGGTGGTGATCAGGGCGTCATGGGCCCGCTCGCCCACCACCAGGGTCCGCTCCTGGGCCACCTGCGCGTCGAAGCGGGTGCAGCGCCGGCAAAGGATGCATCGCTCCTCGTCCAGGACGATGAAGGGCCCCAGATCGGCGGCCTTGGGCTTGTGGAGCTTGCCGTCCACCAGCCGGCTGGTGGAGGGCCCGTACGCGAAGGTCAGGTCCTGCAGGTCGCACTCGCCGCCCTTGTCGCAGACGGGGCAGTCGAGCGGATGGTTGATCAGCAGGAACTCGAGCACGCTCTTGCGCGCCTCGCTCACCTGGGGGGTGTCGGTGTGGACCACCATCCCTTCCCGCGCGGGCTCGGTACAGGCGGTGGTGAGCTTCCGGGCGCCTTCCACCTCCACCAGGCACATGCGGCAGACCCCGGCCGGGTCCAGCTTCTCGTGCGAGCAGAAGACGGGGATGTTGATGCCCACCGACTTGGCGGCGTCCACCAGGAGGGTCCCCTTGGGGACCCGGGCCGTGCGGCCGTCGATGGTGAGCGTGACCAGCTCGGCGCTCACGCGGAACGCACCTCCTTCACCTGGCAGGAGCCGCTCTCGATGTGGGCCAGGTACTCGTCCTCGAAGTACTTGAGCGTGGACTTCACGAAGCCTACCGAGGCGTCGGAGAAGGGGCAGATGGTCCGGCCCTCCATGTGGGGCGGTACGCTCTTGAGGAGATCGATGTCGGACGGCCTGCCGCCGCCGGACTCGATCCGCCCCAGCACCCGGGCGAGCCAGCTCGTGCCCTCCCGGCAGGGCGTGCACTGGCCGCACGACTCGCCGGCGTAGAAACGGGCCAGCACGTACGCGGCCTTGACGATGCAGGTGGAGTCGTCCAGCACGATCACCGCCGCGGACCCGAGCATGGAGCCGGCCTGGGCCACCGAGTCGAAGTCCATGGGAACCTTCAGGTGCTCGGCGGTCAGCGCGGGCGAGGACCCTCCCCCGGGCAGGACCGCCTTCAGGCGCCGCCCGGGCCGGAGACCGCCGGCGTGCTCGAAGACCAGCTCCTCCAGGGTGACGCCCAGCGGGAGCTCGTAGTTGCCGGGGCGGACCACCTGGCCGCTGACGGAGAAGATCTTGGGTCCGGGGCTTCCCTCGGTGCCCATGCTGCGGAACCACTCGGGACCCCGGCGGACGATGTGGGGCACGCACGAGAGGGTCTCGACGTTGTTGACCACCGTCGGCATCCCGTAGAGGCCGGCCACCGCCGGGAAGGGCGGTTTCAGGCGAGGCTCGCCGCGCCCGCCCTGCAACGAGGAGAGAAGCCCGGTCTCCTCGCCGCAGATGTAGGCGCCCGCCCCGCGGTGGACCACGATCTCCAGGTTGAAGCCGCTCCCCAGGATGTTCGGCCCCACATAGCCGGCCTGGCGCGCCTGGGCCAGGGCCCGCAGGAGCACCTGGTAGCCCTCCAGGAACTCGCCCCGGATGTAGATGAAGGCCCGCGCGGCCCCCACGGCGTAGGACGAGAGCACGATGCCCTCGATGAGCTGGTGCGGGTGCTTCTCGACGAGCATCCGGTCCTTGAAGGTGCCCGGCTCGCTCTCGTCGGCGTTGCAGACCAGGTACCGGGGCCGGCCGTCGTCAGGGAGGAAGCTCCACTTCTTCCCGGCGGGGAAGCCGGCGCCGCCCCGCCCTCTGAGCCCCGAGTCGGTTACCGCCTTCGCCACGCCCGCGGGATCGAGGTCGCGCATGGCCCTCTCCAGGGCCTGGTACCCGCCCTGCCGGCGGTAGACGTCGATCTCGCGCAGGTCCAGCTCCCCGACGCCCCGGGTGAGGACCGGGTCAAAGGCCACGCTGGTCGCCCCCTTCCTCCGAGTGGCCGTTCGTTGCCGCCGCCTTCAGCTCGTCCAGGAGCCGGTCGACCTTTTCGGCGGTCATGCGGCCGTAGTACGCCAGGTTTACCTGAAGTGCCGGTGCCCCGTCGCACGACGCCAGGCACTCGTGGGTCTCCTCCAGGGTGAAGAGGCCGTCGGGCGTGGTCTCGCCCGGCTTGATCCCCAGGCGTTGCTGCAGGTGCTGGGAGAGCCCCTCGGCCCCGGCCAGGACGCACGAGAGGTTCTGGCACAGGGTGATGGTGTACCGGCCCTTGGGCCGATGGTGGAGCAGGGCATAGAACGAGGCGATGCCGCTCACCTCGGAGGGGGTCATCTCGAGCAGCTCCCCCACCACCCGCATGTCCTCGGGCGCCAGGTACCCGCGGGCCTCCTGGGCCAGGTGCAGCAGCGGCAGCACCGCCGACCGCTTCTGGGGATACCGGGAGAGGATGGCGTCGACCTCGCTCTTTCGCTCGGCGACCCAGAGGGCGCCTGCCGGCTGTTCGTCCATCATCGGTCCACCTCACCGAAGACGGGGTCCGTGGTGGCCAGGATGGAGACCAGGTCCGCCACCAGGTGGCCTTCCGCCATGGCCGGGATCGCCTGCACGTTGTAGAAGGAGGGGGGGCGCACCCGCACCCGCCAGGGCCGGTTGCCCCCGTCGGAGACCACGTAGAAGCCTATCTCGCCCCGGGGCGACTCCAGCGCCTGGTAGACGGCGCCCGGGGGCACGTCGAAGCCGTGGGCCACCAGCTTGAAGTGGTGGATGAGCGCCTCCATGCTCACCCGCACCTCTTCCTTGGGCGGAAGCGCGATCTTCCGGTCTTCCACCATGACGGGGCCGGGCTCCAGCTCGTCCAGTGCCTGCTGGACGATGCCGAGGCTCTCTTCCATCTCCTGCATCCGGACTTGGTAGCGGTCGTAGGCGTCGCCCCGGCTGCCCAGAGGCACCTGGAAGGCATAGCGCTCGTAGCCGCAGTAGGGGAAAGCTCGGCGGACGTCGTAGTTCACGCCCGAGGCCCGCAGCATGGGGCCCGTGAGACCGAGCGCGATGGCCTGCTGCGCCGTCAGCACGCCGATCCCGCGGGTGCGGTCGAGCCAGATGGGGTTCCGGTCCAACAGGTCCCGCAGCTGCCGCATGCGGGGCGGGAAGCCCTTCAGGTACGCCCGGAGCATCTCCTCCCACGTGGGCGGGACGTCGCGCATCACCCCGCCGATGCGGATGTAGCTGGGGTTCATGCGGGCGCCGCTGGCCTCCTCGAAGAGGTCGAGGATGCCCTCCCGCATGTCGAAGCTGTAGAAGTAGACGCTCTGGGCCCCCAGGTCCAAGGCGTTGGTGCCAAGCCAGACCAGGTGGCTCGCGATGCGCTGCAGCTCCACCATGATCACCCGGAGCACCCTCGCCCGTTCCGGGGCCTCCAAACCCAGGAGCTTCTCCACCGCCAGGACGTAGCCCAGGTTGTTGGAGAGCGGGGAGAGGTAGTCCATCCGGTCGATGACGGTGATGGCCTGCTGCCAGAGGAGGTTCTCTGCGTTCTTCTCGATCCCCGTGTGAAGGAAACCCACCTCGGGGGTGGCCCGGACGACCGTCTCCCCCTCCAGCTCCACCACCACGCGCAGAACGCCGTGGGTGCTCGGGTGATGCGGGCCGATGCTGAGGGTCATGCGGTCCGCCGCGGCGTCTTCGTCCGGGAGGTCCACCTCGCGCCGCCCCACGTCGCCGGGACGGGACCGGGCGGCCTCGGAAGGAACCGGCACCGCGCCGTTCCGCTCGCGCTCTTTTGGCTCTCGCACGCTCATGGTCGACACCTCGATTCCCCCAACGCGCTCACCGGCCCGGCTCCGGGCCCCAGCCTACCTCTCGTGCGGCCGCACCCTAGCCTGCAGAAAGTCGAACCGATGGCCCAGCGGCAGCTCCTCCTCCTCCAGGGCCCTGGGGCCCCGCAGAGGGTAATCCTTCCGGAGGGGGTGACCCTCCCAGTCGTCGGGCATCAGGATCCGCCGCAGGTCCGGGTGCCCCTTGAAGCGGATGCCCATCAGGTCGTAGACCTCCCGCTCGGGCCAGTTGGCCGAGGGCCATATCCCCGAGACGGTGGGTACCTCCGGCCGCTCGCCCGCCACCGGCACCCGGAGCTGCAGCCGGCGCGGCTGCTCGGGCGTGCCGTCGCCCTTCAGCGCAAGGAGATGGTAGACCACCTCGAACCGGGGTTCCCGGGGCAGGTAGTCGACGCCGGCCACGTCCAGGCACATGGTGAATCCGGCCGCCCTCGCCCGCTGGCAGAGGGGGATCAGGCTCGCCGGCATCACGCGCAGGCTCTCGATGCCGTGGCACGGCTCCAGCCGCTCCACGCCCCCGGGAGCCCCCTCCAGCAGCCCCGCAAGCCAGGGAGCCGGCTCTGCCAAGTCCCCCGTCCCCTCCGGGCGGGCGGCCTGGACGACGGTGCCTTCCATCGGGTCAGGCATGCTTGGTGATCACCCCTGCCTGCGGATCCCCGCCCGCGATCTCCTGCTGCAGCCTCAGCACCGCGTGGAGGACCGCGTCGGGCGTGGGCGGGCAGCCGGGCACGTAGACGTCCACCGGGAGGACCTGGTCGACCCCCTGGACGATGGCGTAGTTGTCGAAAATGCCCCCAGAGGAGGCGCAGGCGCCCATGGCCACCACCCACTTGGGCTCGGGCATCTGCGCGTGGATCTGCTTGATGACCGGCACCATCTTGTTGGACAGGCGGCCCGACACGATCAGCAGGTCCGCCTGCCGGGGCGACGCCCGGAAAACCTCGGCCCCGAACCGGGACGCGTCGTACCGGGGAGCGACCAGGTTCATCATCTCGATGGCGCAGCAGGCGAGACCGAAGGTCAGCGGCCAGACCGAGGACTTCTGGGCCCAGCGCGCGAACTGGTCCACCCGGGTGACCAGGAACGGGTCGTTGGTCATCTCCACTGGAATCCCCCCTTCTTCCACACGTAGGCGTACCCGATGGCCAGCACCAGCACGAAGGCCACCACCTCCCAGAGGCCGAAGGCACCCAGCCTCCGGAGCGTGACCGCCCAGGGGTAGAAGGCCGCCGCCTCCACGTCGAAGATCACGAAGAGCATGGCGACCAGGTAGAACTGGACCGGGATCCGACCCGTGAGCGGGGGCGTGGGATAACCACTCTCATAGGTGAGGTACTTCGCGGGGTCGTTGTGACGGGCACGCCGGGCTCGCGCCAGAAACTCGATGAGGCCCGTGATGAGGATGGGCACCGCCAGGGCGACGCCCAGGTAGATGAGGACAGGAAGATACGACTCCACCGCTCCTCGCCCCCCGCACTATGTGAACGACAGCACAATCTTGGCCAAGCCAAAGCGGGCGTGCGCCCGCTGGACGACCCCTCCGGTTCCAACCGGAGGAAAGGCTCAGGGATCCTGTAGGATCCACTACAGCATACACCTGAACGCGCGCCGGCGGCAACCCCGGAACCGGCCACCCCTCCCTGCCGACGGTGTCAGACGTCGACTCCGCGCGCGGGTTCGGATGCGTCGGGGCCCTGGCTGCGGGCCTCCCGGCGGCCTCGCCCCGAGGGGACCCGGGCGGCAGCCCTGGCCCGAGGCCGGTCGGGTGCTTCCGCGGCCTCCTCGGACGCCGCCTCGCCGGCCGCAGGCTCGGCCTCTCCGGCCCAGGCCCCTACCACGTCTTCGGGCGGCTTCAGCACCGCGTCGGCCAGGGGGCTCTCGGTGGTCATCACCAGCGTGACGGCGAAGGTGGCGGCGGTGAGCATGAGGAACATCAGGAGTTTTACCAGGAGGCCGGCCGGCGCCACCAGGACACCCCACGCCAGGAGGACGAAGACAGCCGCGAGGCCGACGGCGACCCCGCCCAACGCCCGATCCACGAGCTTTCAACCCCTTCCTTGCAGACCCTTGCACACGTGTTAAGAAGCCTATTCCGCGACACCGTCCTGAATCCTCCCTCGACGCGGGGCTTTCGGGCCGCGCCGCCGGCCCGCGGCCTCCGGCCGATCAGACCCGCGGGGGTACCACGCCCTGCTGGCCCTGGTACTTGCCGCTCCGGTCCGCATAGGTGGTGCGGCACGGCTCCCCCTGGAGGAAGATCATCTGGGCGATGCCCTCGCCCGCGTAGATGCGCGCCGGCAGCGGCGTGGTGTTGCTGATCTCCAGGGTCAGGTACCCGTGCCACCCCGGTTCGGCCGGGGTGACGTTGAGGATGATCCCGCACCGGGCGTAGGTGGACTTGCCTGTACAGATCCCGATGACGTTCCGGGGAATGCGCAGGTACTCCACCGAACGGGCCAGCGCGAAGGAGTTGGGCGGAATGACGCAAGCGGGGCCGCGCACGTCCACGAACGCGCGGGTGTCGAAGTCCTTGGGATCCACCACCGTCGCGTTGACGTTGGTGAAGATCTTGAACTCGTCCGCCACCCGGAGGTCGTAGCCATAGCTGGAAAGGCCGTACGAGAGCACGGGCTTGCCGGTCTCGGGATCCAGGCGCACCTGCTCGGGCACGAAGGGCTCGATCATCCGCTCGTCCCGCGCGAGCCGCTCGATCTCCAGGTCGTTGAGTATCATCCATGAGACCCTCCCTGACCCCGCACGACCCCGCCCCGCGGGTCGGGGCAGGAGGCGGGCTCTTTTCGGCCAATAGGTGTAGCGCACGCCTCACCGAAAGGGGGATGACCCATGAAGCTCATCCTGGCCGTGGTGGAGGACGAGAACGCCAGCCCCTTGATGGACTCGCTGGTGGAACAGGGGTTCCAGACCACCAAGCTCGCCTCGACGGGTGGCTTCCTCTTGCGCGGAAACACCACGCTCCTCATCGGCGTGGACGACGACCGGGTGGAACCCGTGCTCACCACCATCCAACGCATCTGCGCCCGTCAGAAGCGGCTCCTGCCCCAGCCTTCGCCGGAGCTGCCCAACTCGGTCAGCATGCCCATCGAGATCGAGTCAGGCGGGGCCACCGTCTTCGTGCTCCACGTGGATCGGTTCATCAAGACCTGACGGTCCCGCCCTTTCAGGAAGCATCGGGCCACCCACCCGCCGCACCTCGCCGTCGCGGGCATCCTCGGGCAGCCGGCTGAGCCACGCGCCGACGCTCCGGCCGTGCACGATCAGATCGGGCTCCAGCTCCGCCAGAGGCACGAGCACGAAGGCTCGTTCCACCAGACGAGGGTGGGGCAGGATGAGCCGGTCCGTCGACCGCTCCTGGCCGTCCATCCAGAGCAGGTCCACGTCGATGGTGCGCGGCCCCCAGCGCACCGCTCGCACCCTGCCGAGCGCCCGCTCGACGGCCAGCGCCCCGTCCAGCAGCTCCTCGGGGCTCAGGCCCGTGCGCACCTCGACGACGACGTTCAGGTACTGGGGCTGGGGCACCCCTCCCCAGGGTTCCGTCTCGTAGACGCTGCTGGTGCGCACCGCCTGGGTGGAAGGAAGGCCCGCCAGCTTCCGCAGCGCCTCTTCCAGCCACCGCTTCCGGTCTCCCAGGTTGGAGCCCAGGCCAAGGAAGGCGGTCACGCTGCCTTCGCCCGCCTCCCGCTTGGAGGGCGGCCAGCCGGGGCGGCTCACGGGGTCGCCTCCTCGCCCGAGGTCCACGGATCGCCGGGCCGCACCAGGGCGTCCACCACCCGCCGGGCCCGGTCGACGGCGCGCACGTCGTGGACCCGGACCATGTCCGCCCCTTGGAGGACGGCCACCACCACCGCGGCCAGGGTCCCTTCCACCCGGTCCAGGGGCGGTGTTCCCAGGATCCGCCCCAGAAAGGACTTGCGCGAGGGACCGACCAACAGGGGGAGCCCGAAGGAGCCGAACCGCCCCAGCTCCCCCAGCAGCCGCAGGTTGTCCTCGAAGCGCTTGCCGAACCCCAGGCCGGGGTCGAGAATCATCTGCTCACGACGGACGCCCGCCCGCTCCAGCGCCTGGATCCGTTCTTCGAAGAAGGCCCCCACCTCCCGCACCACGTCTTCGTACCACGGATCCTGCTGCATGGTGCGGGGCTCGCCCAGCATGTGCATCACCACCACCGGGAGCCCCGAGCGGGCCGCCAGCGGCGCCATGCCCGGGTCGAAGAGGGCGGCGGAGATATCGTTCAAGAACCGGGCCCCCGCGTCGACGGCGGCCTCGGCCACCCGGGCCTTGTAGGTGTCGATGGAGATGGGCACCCGCGCCTCGCGGGCGAGCCGCCGGATGACGGGGACGACCCGGCGGAGCTCCTCGGCTTCCGAGACCGGCGCCGCCCCAGGCCGGGTCGACTCGCCGCCCACGTCGATGAGGTCCGCCCCCTCCGCCGCCATCTCCAGCCCCCTGGCCACCGCGGCCCCGGCGTCCAGGTACTGGCCGCCGTCGGAGAAGGAGTCGGGCGTCACGTTGAGGACGCCCATCACGTACGTGCGCCGTCCCAGGGGCAGGACGTGCTCGCCCAGGCGCAGGCGATCCACTCTCGGCCCGGGCGCGCCGGTCTCCGCCGCCCCCAGGGCGGGTGCCTCCCCGCCGGCCTCTCCGACCTCTCGCTGCGTCGCCATCGTCTCCCCCCTCAGCGCTGGGACAGGATCTGCCTCCGCACCTCCACCAGGCGCTGCAATCCGGACCCTGTGACCACGCCCAGGAGCTGTCCCTCCGAGACCACCAGGAGCAGCCCGCCACCCTCGCCCAGACGCCGGGCCGCCTCCAGGGCGGGCAATCCGGGAGCGACCACCTGATGTGGCTCCAGCGGGCGGCGGGCGACCTGGACGGTGGTGGTGGACCACTCTTCCCGCCGCACCCTGCGGACCTCCTCGAGCCCCACCACGCCCATGGGCGAGCCGTCCTGGACCACCGGGAAGGTCTCCTGCCCGTGGCGGAGGAGGTACTCCTCCACGAACCGGTCCAGGGGAAGCTCGCGCCGGACGCTGAGAAAGCGGACCTCCATCACGTCCGCCACCGAAAGGCCCCGCAGGCTCTCGGCCACCTCCACCTGTCCCTCGCTGCCCCTGGCCGCCTGGAAGAGGAACCACCCCAGGGAAAGGAGCCAGAGGCCGTTCAGCCGCGGCCCGAACAGGCCGAGTGCGAGCCCTCCGACCATCATCACCTGGGCAAAGCCCCGTCCCAGGAGACCGGCCCAGCGGGTGGCCCGCAGGAGGCTCCCGGTCCTGGCCCAGAGGAAGGCCCTCAGGATCCGCCCGCCGTCCAGGGGAAAGGCAGGAATCAGGTTGACCAGGGCCAGAAGCAGGTTCACCCAGTACAGGTAGTCGCTCAACGCCTCGAGCGCCACGCCCAGCCCGGCCATCCGACCCACCTCCTGGACCAGCCGGAAGGTGAGGGCGATGAGAAGGCTCGCCATGGGTCCGGCGACCGCGATGCGAAACTCGGCCCGGGGGCTGGGCGGCTCGCCCTGCATATGGGCCACCCCGCCGAAGATGAAGAGGGTGATCCGCATGATGCGCAGGTTGTGCTCCCGGGCCACCAGCGAGTGGCTCAGTTCGTGGAGCAGCACGCAGGTGAAGAAGAGGAGGGTGGTGACCAGGCCCAGGAGCCCGTAGAAGAGTCCGGTCAGGCCGGGGTAGTTCAGGGGGAAGTAGCCCAGGCTCAAGGTGATGCTGACCAGGGCGAAGACGACGAGCCATGAGACGTGGATCTCGATGGGGATCCCTTGCACCCGGGCCAGGCGGAAGGATGGCACGCCGCGCCCTCCTGATCGACTCATCGCTCCCTCTGGTAGTTGGGAGCCTCTTTGACGATGTCCACGTCGTGCGGGTGGCTCTCCTGCACGCTTGCCGCCGTCACCCGCACGAAGCGGGCCGTCCGCCGGAGGGTCTCCAGGTCCGGCGCGCCGCAGTAGCCCATCCCCGAGCGGAGCCCGCCCACGAGCTGGTAGACCACCTCGGAGACGGGCCCCTTGTAGGGGACCCGGCCCTCGATCCCTTCGGGCACCAGCTTCCGCTCCCGCTCCTGGAAGTACCGGTCGCGGCTCCCGGCCCGCATGGCCCCGATGGAGCCCATGCCCCGGTAGACCTTGTAACGCCGCCCCTGGTGGATCTCCATCTCGCCCGGACTCTCGTCGGTACCCGCCAGGAGGCCTCCCAGCATCACCGACTCGGCGCCGGCCGCCAGCGCCTTGGTGATGTCGCCCGAGTAGCGGATGCCGCCGTCCGCGATCACCGGCAGCCCGAAGCGGGCGGCGGCCCGGGTCGTCTCCCAGATGGCCGTCATCTGGGGCATGCCCGACCCCGAGACGATACGGGTGGTGCAATTGTGGACGGCGACGCGGTCCGCGACGTACGATTCGTCCTCGTCCACCTCCAGATTGTAGACGTGGAGATCGTCCTGGACCACCCGCACGTCCTTGATGGTGACGTACACGTACCGCCCGTCGGACCACATGCCTTGCTTGACGGAGCGGTGTTCGACCGC
Source organism: Limnochorda pilosa (assembly GCF_001544015.1). Classification (GTDB taxonomy): domain Bacteria; phylum Bacillota; class Limnochordia; order Limnochordales; family Limnochordaceae; genus Limnochorda; species Limnochorda pilosa. The sequence goes on from NZ_AP014924.1 coordinate 3,302,896, forward strand.
CGGCTCTCTCAACCCCAGCTCGGCGAAGCCGTCCCTGAACCGCCGGCATGGCGCGCCTGGCAGGCGAACCGCATACATGCCGCTCCACCGCTCATGCTGCGGCTCGTACCGCTGAACCGAGGGGAAGTAGCCCAAGCGCAGGAGGATGTCCGCGACCTGGCTGGCCAATGCTGGGGAAGCCGTCTTGTAGCCGATTCTCCCACCGGCGCCGTCCCACGTACCCGCCGCCCGGAATGCCCCGATCAAGAACTCCCGAAGCAGGGGTTCGGGTTGTGCGAGAAGCTCCGGGGGCAGGCGCCTGGTTCGGGCGTTTCCTGGGATGACGGTCTCGAAGAAGCGCGCGAGGGCGTGGTTGGTCACGAGGACGGTCGTGGCCTGGCGGTGGGGTGCGTGGAGCACCGTCGCGCCGTCGTACCCGAAAACCTCCTTGATGAGGCGCATGACGTCCTCTTGATACGCCGTCTCGTCGCGATGGAACGCGAAGCGCAGCTGGCGGTCGTTCGGGAGACCCGCCGGGTGGCCTTCGGCCGCATAGTACCCGAAGAGCCGCATGAGACGTCCGTCGAGAACCACGTGGCGTCGCACGCGGTGCGCGGGGGCTGGTCGCTCGTGGGCGACTTCCCTCAGGAACCCTTCCCCTGCTTCCTGAAGAGGATCTGAAACGGTACGCAGGCCCAGGACCATGGAGCCAACCACTCTGGCTGTGGTCCCGGAGCGGTCGGCGATCTCCTGGTAGCTGAGGGTGTTCTGATTCCGGCTGGGCTTGGTCGCATGGATCCATTCCCCATCGTTCCGATACTGCGGCACCGCATCCAGGAGGTCGAAGGTGACCTGCTTGGCCTGCACCTGTCGGATGGGAATCGCGAGGATGTCCTGGGGCTCCAGGTCCCCTGCAGGCACCCAATCCAGCCCTCGGTGGTACTTGGGCTTGTCGAAGAAGTACTTGCCGCCGTACTTGTGCCGCGCCCCCACGGGCGCGTTGAAGTGGATCGCGAGACACGGGTGGTTCGGGGTCATCCGAAGCACCCTGGGCGAACCGTTGATGGTGAGATGCACCAGGGGACCTGTGTATGGGCGCCGGTACACCTTGGTCACCCTCCTGGCACGGCCGCGATGGGTGATGACCTGGTCCCCTGGCACGACGTCGCAGATGGGCTTGACCGCGCCGTCGGCCATGAGGATCTCGGTTTCGGGCCCCAGGCAGATGCTCCCCGGGCCGACACCCGCTTTGATGGCGTCGGCGCCGGCCCGGGCCAGGTCCTCCGCGCCCTGGGCGGTGGCCACGTTGCCCGCCACCACGTCCACCCGGTCGCCGAAGCGCTCCTTCAGCCAGCGGACCGTCTCGATTACCCGCCGGGAGTGGCCGTGGGCCGTGTCGAGGATGATGGCGTCCACACCCGCCTCCACCAGGAGCTCGGCCCGCTCCCGGGCGCCCGCGTCGGTGCCGATGGCCCCCGCCACCCGCAGGCGCCCCTTCTCGTCCTTGGCGGCCAGGGGGTACTTGCGGGCCTTCTCGATGTCCTTGATGGTGATGAGTCCCTTCAAGCGCTTCTGGCCGTCCACCAGCGGCAGCTTCTCGATGCGGTGACGGTGGAGGATCGCCTTCGCCTCTTCCAGGGAGGTGCCCACCGGGGCGGTGACCAGCCGGTCGCCCGGGGTCATGACCCGGCCGATGGGCTGCTCGAAGTCCTCCTCGAAGACCAGGTCGCGGTTGGTGAGGATCCCCACCAGGTGGCCTTCCTCGTCGGTGATGGGTACTCCCGAGATACGGTAGCGGGCCATCAGGTCCAGCGCGTCCTGAACCCGGTGCTGGGCCGAGAGGAAGATGGGGTCCACGATGATGCCGCTCTCGGACCGTTTCACCTTGTCCACCTCGCCGGCCTGGGCCTCGGGCGGGAGGTTCCGGTGGATCACGCCGATGCCGCCCTCCCGGGCGACGGCGATGGCCATGGGCGCTTCGGTCACCGTATCCATGGCGGCACTCACGATGGGGATGTTCAGCCGGATGTTCCGGGAGAAGCGGGTCTCGGTGGAGACGTCGGTGGGCAGCACCTCCGAGTAGGCCGGTTCCAGCAGGAGGTCGTCGAAGGTGAGCCCTTCCCGGCCGAAGCGCTCGTTCCAGATCTCTTCGCGCGTGTCTGCCATCGATGCACGCCCTCCTCAGCCTCGTCAGCCTCACCGCCGCCTGACGCCGGTCCCGCCGCCCGGCCGCCCGCCTTACAGCTTCCCCAGACTCTCCTCCAGATCGTAGATCAGGAGGCCGCTGGGCGCCTTCGGGTAGAAGTAGGTACTCTTTTGGGGCAGGCGCCCCACGGTCTCGGCCGCCCGCCGGACGGCCTCGCCGTCCAGGGCCGGCAGCAGGAAGGCCGCCCGGCCCTCTCCGGTCGCCACCCAGCGCCGGGCTTCCTCCCCGTCGTGGGTGAAGCGCAGGAACCGCTCGAACCCTTCGGCCTGGCTCCCCGCCAACCCCTTCAGGATGGGATCCAGCAGCTCCCGGTGGAGCATGGTCACGGCCAGCTCCGGCGACCGGTCCGGCGGGGTCGCCAGCCGCCAGGCGGACCCGTCTGGCCCCACCAGGTGGACCACGCCGGGCTCCTCGGGCTCCGAGATGCGCGGGTGCGCCGCGCCGGTCGCTGCCCCTTCCGCAGCCCCCGCCGGGGCCAGCGGCTCCACCCGGAAGCGCTCGCGGGCCCGCGCCAGCAGATCGTCCCAGCCTGGGACGCCGGGGCCGTTTTCCAGCACCCGGTGGGTCGGGAGGACGGTCACCGGGCTCAGGGCGGTGTTGACCAGCCAGAGGGCCGCCCAGGCCGCCCCTGGAAGAGTCCCCAGCGGGCCCCGGGCCAGGGCCACCGCCGTCTCGAAGCGGTGGTGGCCGTCGGCCAGCACCACCTGCAGGGGTCGCAGGTCGGCGGCCAGGCGCTCGGGCTCCAGCCCGCCGGCCACCCGCCACACCCGGTGCTCCACGCCCCGGTCGTCGGTGAACTGCTCCAGGGGAGCGTCGCCCATCACCGCCTGGGCCAGCTCCCGCTCGCTCGGATCGGGCCGGTGGTAGAGGCCGAACACCTGGCTGAACTCGGCCCGCGCCGCCTGCCACAGGGCCAGGCGGTCCGCCTTGGGGCCCGGCAGGGTCGCCTCGTGGGGAAGGAACGTCTTCCCGGGCTCTTCCAGCCGGACGGCCCCCACCCATCCCCAGGTGAGGTGCTCGCCCCCACGCCAGGCATAACGCTGGGCGTAGAGGTAGAGCGCGGGCTCAGGGTCCGCGACCAGGATGCCGGTCTCCCGCCAGCGCCGGTAGAGGGCCGCGGCCCGGGTGTACCGGTTGGACGCGCCGCCGTCTCCGGGGAAGGTGCGCCCCAGCACCAGGCGAACGATGTTCCGGGGGCTCCGCTCGTAGAGTTGGTCCTGCAAGGTGGGGTCGATCACGTCGTACGGCGGCGCCAGCACGTCCTCCAGGCGGCCCGCCCGACCGGGGTCGTAGCGCACCGCCCGGAAGGGCCGGATCTCGGGCAAGAAGCACGCCTCCTCGCGGCTCGACGCTCATGCCGGGGGAGCGGGCGGGCCCCCCGGGCGGGCCGGAAGCGCCCGCTCCAGCGTTTCCCTCCAAGTTCGTGCCCCGAATCCTCTTCTCCTTCACCGGCCAGGAGGGGAGACCGCATGGCCCCAAAGAATAAGAGCGTGAGGGAAGGCCCTCTGCATCGCTAACACCATCTGTTGCCGGGAGGGAGCGGGGTGGCAGCGCCGCGCGTGGGAGTGGTGGGAGCAGGAACGATGGGGACGAGCCTCGCGCAGCACCTGGCCCAGGAGGGCTTCGAAGTGGTGCTGGTGGACGTGTCCGAGGCGATCCTGCACCGCGCCCTGGAGGCTGTGGCCGCCTCCCTGGACCAGCGCCTGGAGAAATGGGCCATCACCGAGGCGGAGAAGCGGGTGATTCTGAAGCGCATCACCCCCTCCCTCTCGCTTGAGGACGCGGCCCCGGCGGACCTGGTGATCGAGGCGGTCACCGAGGATCTCGAGCTGAAGAAAGGGATCTTCCGCCAGCTGGACGCCCTGGCGCCCCCTGACCGGCTCCTGGCCAGCAACACCTCCACCCTGAGCATCACCGAGGTGGCGGCCGCGACCGCTCACCCGGACCGGGTGCTGGGGGTGCACTTCGTCAACCCCGTCACCGAGATGCCCGTGGTGGAGATCATCCGGGGCCTCCACACCTCCGAGGAGAGCGTGGCCAAGGCCCGGGCGTTCGTGGAGCGCATCGACAAGGTGGCGGTGGAGGTCTACGAGTCGCCCGGGTACGTCACCACCCGCCTGATCATGCCCCTGCTGAACGAGGCCATGTACTGCGTCATGGAGGGCGTCGCTTCGCCGGAGGACATCGACACGGCCATGCGCCTGGGGTACCGCTTCCGCCACGGACCCCTGGAGATGGCGGACCGCATGGGCCTCGACTCGCTTCTGATCGCCATGGAGCGGCTCTTCCGGGAGTACGGCGAGCTCAAGTTCCGGCCCTGCCCGCTCCTCAAGAAGTACGTGCGCGCGGGGAACCTGGGCGTGAAGACGGGCAGGGGCTTCTTCCACTACGACGAAGAAGGGCGTCGGCTTGACGCGCCCGGGGGACGCCCGGTGCACGAGCCGGGCGGCGCAGGCAAGGGGGTGGGCGCGTGAAGGTCTTCGTGCTCAACTCGGGCAGCTCGTCGGTCAAGTACAAGCTGTACGAGATGCCCGATGAGGCCGTGCTGGCCTCGGGGCAGGTGGAGCGCATCGGTATGGACGACGCGGCGGTCACCCACCGCGTCCCCGGGCGGGAACCTTACCGGGTCCAGGAAGAGATCCTGGACCACACGACCGCGATCCAGCGGGTGTTGGGCCTCCTCACCGAGGCCCACGATGGGGCCGCGGTCCTGCAACGCATCGACGAGATCGATGCCGTGGGGCACCGGGTGGTCCACGGCGGCGAGGCGTTTCACGGATCCGTCCGGGTGACGCCCGCGGTGAAGCGGTCGATCCGGGAGCTCTCCGAGCTCGCGCCGCTGCACAACCCCCACAACTTGGCAGGCATCGAGGCGGCCGAGGAGCTGCTCCCAGGCGTTCCCCAGGTGGCCGTCTTCGACACCGCCTTCCACGCCCGCATGCCCCGGCATGCCTTCCTCTACGCGCTTCCCCACGTTCTCTACCGCCGCTACGCGGTTCGTCGCTACGGATTCCACGGCTCGTCCCACCGGTACGTCGCCGAGCGGGTCCGCACCCTGCTGGGAGATGGAGGCACGGCCCGCATCATCACCTGCCACCTGGGCAACGGCGCCAGCATCGCGGCCGTGCAGGGAGACCACTCCATCGACACCTCCATGGGCTTCACGCCTCTCGAGGGCCTCATGATGGGCACCCGCTCGGGCGACGTGGACGCCGGGGCGCTCCTCTACGTCATGGCCCGGGAGAACCTCTCCCTGGCCGAGGCCGATGCCATGCTGAACAAGCACAGCGGCGTCCTGGGGATCTCGGGACTCGCGTCGGACATGCGGGAGATCGAGGAGGCGGCCGACGCCGGCAACGAGACGGCCCGGCTCGCCCTGGAGATGTACGCCTACCGGATCCGCAAGTACATCGGCGCGTACGCGGCGGCCCTGAATGGGGTCGACGCGATTGCCTTCACCGCCGGTATCGGCGAACACTCGTGGCGGGTGCGCGAGGACGTCGGCGCGTCGCTGGGCTACCTGGGCGCCGAGCTGGACCCCGAAGCCAACCGGGCCGCCCGGGGCGAAGCGCTCATCTCGACCCCCCACAGCCGGGTGCGCCTCTACGTGGTGCCCACCGACGAGGAGGTCGTCATCGCCCGCGACACGGTGGCCGTGGTGACGGCCGACCGCGAGCCGGTGGCCGCCCGTCGCCCCGGGGCTCGTCGCGGTTGAAAGGGCGTCCGCTCCTGCCCATAATGGAGGCGCGAGATACGAGAGGGGGTATGAGTGTGCCCGGAACCGAGGTGGGTGTGGCCATCGCCTTCCTGGCGGGGGCGGCTTCCATCGTCTCTCCTTGCGTCATCGCCCTCATCCCGGCGTACGTGAGCTATCTCTCGGGCCTGAGCCTCTCGGAACTCTCGGCGCACCCGGGGGAGGGCGGCGCGCCTCGCCGCCGGGTGATGGCCGGGGCGCTCCTCTTCGTGCTGGGCTTCACCGTGGTCTTCGTCGCCTTCGGGGCCACGGCTACGGCCCTGGGGCGATCGCTGCTCCTCTACCAGGACCTCCTGCGACGCCTGGCCGGAGTCCTCGTCGTTCTCTTCGGCATCTACCTCACCGGGCTCGTGCGCATCCCCTTCCTCGAGCAGGAGCGCCGGCTCGACCTGGGTCGCATGCCCCGGGGGCTGGCCGGCGCCTTCCCGGTGGGCATGGCCTTCGCTGCCGGGTGGACGCCGTGCGTCGGCCCCGCGCTGGCGTCGATCCTCTTCCTGGCGGGAACCCAGCAGACCCTCTGGCAGGGTGTGGGGCTCCTCCTGGTCTACTCGCTGGGCATGGCGTTGCCCTTCCTGGCCATGGCCCTCTTCATCGGCCGCTTCCAGAAGTGGCTCCCCCGGCTGGCCCGCCAGGGACGGTGGATCTCCCTGACCAGCGGCGCCCTGGTGGCCCTGGTGGGCGTGCTGCTCTACACCAACGCGTTCTTCCGCCTGGCAGGCCTCTTCAACTACTACCAGTGGGGCCTATGACCCCTGAGCCCCCGCCTGACTCCGGGCTGCCGTCCGCCCCTACCCCGGGTGGACGGTACCGTCTCCGCTCCCCGGTACCGGTCCCCTTGCCCCTCCAGCCCGCGAGAGGCCACCCGCGTTCGAGCCGCAGGGTCCTTCCCGGCAGCCGCACGGCCCCGGCGGAGCCAGGAGGGCGGAGCCGGGCCCGCGCGGAGCGAGTGGAGGCCTGGAGGGCCGGAGCGAGCGCGCGCCGGGAAGCACCCTGCGGCTCGAACGCGGCCTGTGGTATAATCCCCGCGAAGGGATGTGGCGGCGACGCTGGAGCGGCTCCTGCAGCCCAAGACGTGGCTCTTCCTGGCAGCGCTGGCGCTGGTCCTGATCTACCGGGTGCCGCTGGGGACCACCCTCCTCCCCTTCTTCATGGCCTTCCTCCTGGCCATGCTCATGGACCCGGCGGTGAGCTGGGTCCAGCGACGCACCGGGATCCGGCGGACCGTGGTGGTGCTCGCGGTCCTGCTCCTGGTGATCGTGCTCACCCTCGGGCTCCTGTCGATCATCTTCGTCCGGGTGGTGGGCGACCTCATCAACCTGGCCGGGCTCCTGCCCGACTACCGCAAGGAACTGATCCAACTCACGGGGGACGCCATCACCGAGGTGAATCGTCTGGTGGAGGCCTTGCCCCCGGAGGTGGGCGCGTACGTCACCACCGGGGTGGAGGATTTCAGCCGCCAGGCCCTGGGCTTCGTCCAGAACCTGGTTCAGCGCCTGCTGGCCGGCCTCACGGGCCTTCCCAACCTCCTGGTGGTGGCGGTGATGGCGGTGATGGCCTCCTACTTCCTGTCGCGGGACAAGGAGAAGCTGGGCGAAAGCCTGACACGCCTCTTCCCGCCCGAGCGGCAGGAGGTCGTCCAGCGGGTGCAAGAGCGGGTCTTTCAGGACCTGATGGGCTTTCTGCAGGGCCAGTTCCTCATTGCGCTCATGACCACGTCGCTCTCGATGCTGGTCCTCTTCCTCATGGGCGTCCCCTACTGGACGCTCCTGGGGCTCATCCTGGGGATCCTGGACTTCATCCCGGTGGTGGGCCCCAGCGTGGTCCTCTTCCCGTGGGCACTGGGGGCCATCCTCTTCGATCGGCCAGGGCAGGCTCTCTGGCTGCTCCTGCTCTACTTCGGCATCTTCTTCACCCGCCAGCTCGCGACGCCCCGGTTGCTGGGCACCTCCATCGGCATCCACCCGGTGGTGACCCTGATCTCCATCTACGGGGGCATCATCTTCTTCGGACCGGTGGGGATCCTGCTGGGACCGGTGCTGGCCATCGCCGGCAAGGCGGCCTGGCTGACGCGCCTCACGGCCCGGGAGGAGATCGCGGGGATGGAGGCCCAGGGGGCTTTCTCCCCGCCCGACGCGCCGGGCTCGGCGGCGGGGCCGGCGAACGCTCCGGCCGGCGAGGCGGAGGAAGCCCGCCGGCAAGCGGTCGAGGAGGCCGAGACCTCCCACCGTTCTCCGGCATTCAGGCCCCCCAACCCCTGATGGGCCAACGCTGATCAGTAGAGGTGGCCGCTCACCACGCCCATCTGCGACGGCCAGGCGAAGTCGGCCGCCCGGCTTCGAGGCCGCTCCAGGCGGAAGCCCCTCTGCCTCAGGACGCTGAGCCGGCGCCCCACCGATTGGCTCGTTCGGTTGAGGATGCGCCCGATCTGCCCCGTGGTGTACCCTTCCTCGTGGAGCTGCATGAGGACCATGTCGCCCGCCGGCGTCCAGGGGCGCTCCCGGCGGGGTGCCTTGGTCCGGCCGGTCCTGGGATCGCGTTCTTCCACCTTCGAGCTCCGTGCCATGCGCGTCGGCCTCCCACGTGTTGGGATCGGACACGCTCAGGATACCAGGAACCTGTGTCCAATCTGGGGCGAACCGGTGAAACTTGTGTGACCGTTGAATGCCATCACGCGGAAACGGGGCCCGTTTCCTCCTGGCCCTGGGCCTGCGGGAGGCTGAAGAAGAAACGGCTCCCCTGCCCCGGCTGGCTCTCGGCCCATGCCCGTCCCCCGTGCAGCTCCACGAGCTGCCGGACGATCACCAGGCCGAGCCCGGTCCCCGAGCCGTCGGCGGTTCGGGCCTTGTCCACCTTGTAGAAGCGGTCCCAGACGTAGGGCAGCTCCTCGGCCGGGATCCCGGGTCCCGTATCCTCCACGGCCACCACCACGGCGTCACCCAGGGAGCGAGCCGCCACCCGGACCTGCCCCTCGCGCCCGGCGTAGCGGACGGCGTTCTCCAGGAGGTTGATCAGGATCTGGTCCAGGCGGTCACGGTCCGCCCAGACCGCGGGCAGGTCTTGGGGGATGTCGGTCTCCACCCGCAGGGCGTTCTCCTCCATGCGGGGGTGCATGCTGACCAGCACGTCCTCCACCACCGGGGCCAGGGCCAGCGCCTGGCGATGAAGCTGCACCTGACCCCCTTCGATGCGGGAGAGGTCCAGCAGGCTGTTGACCAGCCGGATAAGCCGCATGGTCTCACCGTGCATGACCCCCAGGTAGCGCCCGATCTCCCGGGGATCGGTCACCACCCCTTCCCGGATGGCCTGGAGGAAGCCGCGCAGGGAGGTGAGCGGGGTGCGGAGCTCATGGGAGACGTTGGCCACGAAGTCGCGCCGCATCTGCTCGACCCGGCGCTGCTCGGTGATGTCCTCCACCAGGCCCACGGCGCCCTCCACCCGACCGCCGCCGTCGATGGGTGCCACCCGCAGGCGCAGGGTCCGCCCACCCGTGGGTCGGATGCCTTCCACCGGCATGCCCTCCTGCAGGCAACGCTGGAAGGGCTGGAACCATTCGGCCGGCAGCACCTCCTCGGCCGGGCGGCCTTCGGCCTCCCCGCCCGCCAGCTCCAGGAGCTGCCGGGCCTGGGGGTTCACCAGCAGGATGTGCCCCCGCACGTCCACGGCCAGGACGCCCTCGCTCATGCTCTGGACGATGGACTCCCGCTGGCGCTTCTCCCGGGTGAGGGCATCGATGGTGAGCCCCAGCTCGCGGCTCAGGTGGTTGAAGGTCTTGGCCAGCTGGCCGATCTCGTCCTCCTCCTCGACCTCGATGCGGTGGTCGAAGCGGCCCTGGCGCATGGCCTGGGCGAAGGCCGTCATCTCGCGCACGGGCCGGGTGATCCGCCTGGAGACGAAGAACGCGAGGAGGAGCGCCAGGCTGAGGGCCAGCAGCGAGGCGTAGAGCACCAGGGTGCGGATGCGCTGCACTGTGGCCATCACCCCGCTGATGGGCGCGTGGAGCAGCACCGCCCCCGCCACGCGGCCGCCGGCCATCACCGGGGCCGCCACCGAGAAGGTGGGCTCACCCAGCTGGGGGATCAGGTCCACCCGGCTCACCACCAGACCGGCCCTGACCTTCTGCAGCTCGTCGGCGCTGAGCCGGAAGCCCTCCCAGCGGGTGTGGCTGAGGGAGGTGAGGAGGACCAGCCCCTGGTCGTTCACCACCCAGACCCGGGCGTCGGCCATGCGGTCCACGGTCTCCAGCAGGAAGTGGGCGGTCTCGGGGTCGCTCCGCACCAGGTACCCGTTGGAGATGAGCGCGGAGAGGGCCTCCGCCTGGCTCACCAGCTCCCGCCGGCGGTCCGAGAAGGAGTAGTCGACGGCCAGGTACCCCACCGCGGAGGCCAGGATCGACATGGTGACCACGATGAGGAGGACATCGTGGATCAGGAGCTTGCCGAAGACGGTGCGCATGGATCCTCCGACCCCTCCGCGTCGCCGGCCTCCACGGGCTCGAACCGGTAGCCCACGCCCCACACGGTGTGGATGTAGTGCCTCCGCACCCCGGCAGGCTCGATCTTGCGCCGCAGCCGCTTGATGTGCACGTCGACGGTCCGTTCATCGCCGTAGAAGTCGTAGCCCCACACCCGCTCCAGGAGCTGGTCGCGGGTGAGGGTCCGCCCTGCGCCCCGGGCCAGCTCCCAAAGCAGATCGAACTCGCGGGGGGTGAGCGCGACAGGCTCGTCGTCGAGCAGGACCCGGTGCTGATCGCGGTCGATGAGGAGACCCGGGAAGGCCAGGTTCTCGGTTTCGGGTTCTTCGTCCCGGGCGCGGCGGAGGATCGCTTTCACCCGGGCGGCCACCTCCCTGGGGTTGAAGGGCTTGGTGACGTAGTCGTCGGCTCCCATCTCGAGCCCCAGGATCTTCTCCACGTCGTCGTCCCGAGCGGTAAGCATGAGGATGGGCAGGGAGCTCCGGGCCCGCACCCGGCGACAGACCTCCCACCCGTCGATCTCGGGGAGCATCAGGTCCAGCACAAGCATCTGGTAGCGACCGCTGAGGGCCTCCTCTAGGCCGGAGCGGCCGTCGTGGCGGCACTCCACCTGGAACCCTTCCTTGCGCAGGTAGAGGCTGACGAGCTCGCAGACGTTCGGCTCGTCGTCCACCACCAGGACCCGTTCCATGCACCCACCCCCCGCGCCGCGCCGGCCCCCGCCCCGATCCAGCGCCGGCGGGCCGTTAGTCACCGGCTCGCGCCCATTCTACCTCAAAGGCGTGTCGAAAGGATGACGCGCCGCCCGCGCCCGGCTAGGACGGAACCCAGGTGTCCAGGCCCGTGCGCAGGGGATGGCGCCGCAAGCGTTCCACCCGCACGGCTCCGTTGCCGAAGCGGAGGTCCAGCTGGGTGACCAGTTCCTGCCCCATGATCGGCCCTTCCTTGAGCTCCAGGCGGGCGGATCCCGTGGGATTCGACTGGTTGCCGCCCACCTCCGCCCGGCCGTCGAACCGGCCCGTCAGGAGGTACGAGGGGAGCTTGTACCCCAGGAGCGCCGCCACGGCTGGAAGCGACTCGTCCGTGACCTCCACCTCCAGATCCAGCCCCGGCCCTTCCCCGGCCACCGCCCCGTCCACGCCGGGGCCCATCCAGCCCGTCACCCGGTAGCGACCTCCCTCCACCCGGCGGGCCGTGAGCTGCTCGAGGTGCAGGCGGTTCCAGGATCCGCTGAAGGCCCCCTCCACCTGATCGAACCGCGCCGGGCCCATCACCAAGCGTGCGGACGATGCGCGGCCCGAGATGCTCGGATCCCGTGGGGCGCCCTCCAGGTGGACCTCCCCGTCTGCCTGGCCACCCAGGCCCAGCACCCGGGCGGCCTGAAGCGCCTGCAGGGGGAAGCCTTTGCTGCGGAGGTCGGCCTGGAGCGTGCCGCCCGGCGCATCGCCCGGGCGCCACCAGCCGGCTCCCTCCAGGCGCCCCTCGCCCAGCTCGACCACGCCCTGGCTCACCTGGAGCCGCCCCTGGGTCCAGGCGAGTTCGGCCCGCAGGCGATCCACCTCGCCCCCGAGGAGGGTCGGGTGTGGGGCGGTCACGCTCCCTGCCAGGGTCAGGTCCGCCCAGGAGCCGGACATCCTGCCTTCGAGCGCGGCCTCGCCCTTCAGGAAGCCGGCGACGAAGGGCAGGTACCGTTCCAAGGGCAGGCGCTCCCCCTGGAGGTCCACCGCGGGTCCTTCGGCCGAGATCCGGCCCGAGGCCGTCAGGACCGCTCGACCGTCGTCGAGCCGCAACGGCTCCAGGCGCAGCCCACCCTCCTCCCAGGTCATCCATCCAGAGAGGGTGTCGAACCGGTAGCGGGGCCAGCCGGCCGCTCGCGCGTCCACGGTCACCGGCGCCCCCCGGACCTCCATGCGGAGACGGGGCCACTCCCCATGCCCGGCGAGGGTCCCGTCCAGCCCCACCGGACCCGCCAGCTGGATCGCCTGGGGCCAGCCGTCCACCCGCTGCAGGAGCCGCGTGATCCAAGGGGCCGAGAGGTCGCCGGTGGCATGCACCTCGCCCGCCCACAGGCCGGCACGATCCAGGGGGACCTGGGCCTCGACGCCCAGGCGGGCGCCGGCCTCCTCCTCCACGGCGAGCCGCAGCTCCAGCGCATTCCGGCCGGGCGTGGCTGCCCGCACCGCCTCCGCCCTCCCCGAGAGCCTGGCGATCTCACCGGCGGCATCGGCCAGGGTCACCTCGGCCTCCTCCACCCGGAGGTGCACCCCCTGGGGGAGGCGGGCCAAGAGGACGCGGGCCTGCTCGGACGGGGTCTCGCCAGCCGGATCCGGGGCTTGACGGGCACCTGCCGTCTTCGGTGCCGGGGGTTCCCCCTCGGGCAGCAGGAGCCGTGCGTGAACGCCGCGCACGACCACGGCGTGCGTCGCGGCCACAGGATCGCGGTCCCGAATCCAGCGGAGGAGGTTGAAGCGGATGGAGACGGCCTCGGAGCGAACGTCGGGGTTCCCGTCACCGTCCAGGTCCAGGCGGAGGGCCGACGCCTCGAGGCTTCCGGGACCCGTGAAGCGCACGCTTCCCAGCTCCGCGCCCACGCCCGGAAAGGCCCCGACCAGGGCCTCCTCCGCCCAGCGCGCCGGCAGGCCCGAGCTGTTGACGCCCAGGATCGCCACCGCCGTCAGCAGGATCAGGAGGCTCCCCGCGAAGAGGAGACGTTCAATCCACATCCACCGTCGGGCCAGCTCGGCAGCACCTCCGCCGGAGCGACACCCTGTCGCCCGTGCGTGGACCGGCCGGGGCCCGGCTGCGGGCCCCGGCATGTCCCGCTGAGGAGTGAGCTTCGCCTCCCGCCGAGTGCGGACCTCTTAGGAACTTGCGTCAGGCCTGGGAGCCCGTGGGTGCCGTGGGCTCCTGCCGCCGGGGATGCCACGGCTCGTCAGCGGAGCCCAGGCCGTGGTTCACGGCGCGCGCCAGGACGAAGAGGTAATCGGAGAGGCGGTTCAGGAGTGCGAGCACCGCTTCAGGAAGGGGTTCCTTCTGGTGGAGAGCCACCACCCGCCGCTCGGCCCGGCGCGCCACGGTACGGGCCACGTGCGCCTGCGCGCCTAGCACGCTGCCCCCGGGCAGGATGAAGTTCCTCAGGGGAGGCAGCCCCTTCTCCAGGGCGTCGATGGCGCGCTCGAGCTCGGCGTCCGCCCCGGGGGCCAGATCGGGCACCGGCGCCCGGCTCGAGGGAGGGGTGGCCAGGAGCGCTCCCACCTCCAGCAACCACCCTTGCACGCGCCCGAGCAGCGACGTCCAGAGCGCGCGCTCGGCCTCGGGAAGGGCGCGCGCCTGCCCGATGCCGGCCCGGAGGAGGCCCAGGTGCGCGTTCAGCTCGTCGACGCTGCCGTACGCCTCCACCCGGGCCGCGCTCTTGGGGACGCGCCTGCCGCCGAAGAGGGAAGTCTCGCCGGAATCCCCCGTGCGGGTGTAGATCCTCATGCCATCTTCCCTCCGCCGAAACGCGCTCGGTGCCTCGCGTTGGGAAGGGTTCGTCAGGACTCGGCCGGTCCCTTCCCAGGACCGAGCACCAGGCGTCCGGGCCGAAAGCCGAGGGCGACGGCCGCGGCCGTGGCGGCCGCAAGACCTGCCGCCGTGAGGTAGAGGGCCCAGGGCCCCCACCCGGCGCCAGCGGCCAGGCCGAAGGCCGGCGGGCCCGCGGCCACGCCGAAGAAGCGCATGGATCCGTAGAGGCAGGTGACGGCCCCCCGCCGGGCGGCGTCCACGGCCCCCGTCACGGCGGTGTTGACCGGCGTCAGCGACGAGCCCACCCCCACCCCCAGGACCATCAAATCCACCAGGCGCCAGGTGAGGCTCTGGAGGAGGGGCAGCGCGGCCAGGGCGAGGGCGGTGGTGCCCAGGCCGAGAACGATGGCGGGCTGGACGCGTCCCGGCCGGCCCTGCAGGAGACGACCGGTCACGTAGGAGAGGAGCGCCATGGCCGTCACCGGCACGGCCAGGGCAAGGCCCTTCCACAGGTCCTTCACCCGGTAAACCGCCTCGAGCTGATCCGAGAAGGCGGCCAGGGCGCCGAAGAGGAGGAAGAGGCTCACGGCGCCCGTAGCGTAGGCCCCGGCCAGGGAGGCGCCCTTCTCGCGGTAGACCTGCTTGAGCCCCTGGAAGTAGCGGCGCACCGGCTGGCCGCGGGGTGGTCCTTCGGGAACCAGCCACCAGACCGCCAAGGCCGCGGGAAGGGTCAGGGCGCCATAGAAGAAGAAGGGGGCGAACCAGGCCACCACCGCGAGTAGCGACCCCAGGAGGGGGCTCACGACCTTGCCGGCGCCGTTGGAGGTTTCGAGCAATCCCAGTGCCTTCGCCCTCCGGCCGCCGGGAAGCAGGTCGCCGGCGAGGGTCATGGCGAGCTGGTAGGTTCCTCCGGCCCCCACCCCCTGCAGCACCCGGGCGCCCAGGATGAGCGCGAAGGGCTCGTCCGCCAGCACCGCGGAGAGGCCGGCCAGGAGCCCCCCGGTACCGTACAGGACCAGTGCCGGCACCATCACCACCTTGCGCCCGTAGCGGTCCGAAAGGGCGCCGGCCACGGGGATCAGGAGCCCTGCCGGAACCGAGAAGGCCGTGACCAAGAGTCCTACCTGGAAGGAGGTGATCCCCAAGGTCCTCTCGATGAGCGGGAAGACCGGGATCAGCATGGAGTTGCCGAGAACCATGACGAAGGGAACGCTGCAGAGGGCGGCCAGGGCCCAGGGGTTGAGGCTCCGCGCTTGGCGTGCCGAAGGCCCTTGCCCTTCCTGGGCTTCCCGTGGGGGGGAGGCCTCGGTGGGGTGCATGGTGCTCACCCCGACAGTCTGCTCCGGGCCCGCCTGCGTCATTCCCCCGGGCCCGGGCGCGACGAGGGCCGTTCCCCGGTCGGGGAACGGCCCATTGGCTCCTCGGGCAGGACTCGAACCTGCAACCACCCGGTTAACAGCCGGACGCTCTACCATTGAGCTACCGAGGACCGCGCTCCCTAGTCTAGCTTGGCTCCGCCGGCCTGTCAAGACGCCCTAGCGGGCGCAGGTGCGGGAAGAGGAGCACGTCCCGGATGGAGGTCTGCCCCGTCAGGAACATGACGAGGCGATCCACGCCGATCCCCAGCCCGCCCGCCGGGGGCATGCCGACCTCCAGCGCGTGGACGAAGTCCTCGTCGAAGAACTGGGCCTCCTCGTCCCCCCGGGCCCTGGCCTCCGCCTGGCGCCGGAAGCGGGCCGCCTGATCCAGCGCGTCGGTGAGCTCGGAGAACCCGTTCCCGATCTCCCAGCCGGCCACGTACGGCTCGAAGCGGTCCACCCACTCGGGCGTCCCGTCCTTCCGCCGCGCCAGGGGCGAGACCTCCACCGGGAAATCCACGATGAAGACGGGCCCCTGCAGGGTGTCCGCCACCCGGCGCTCAAAGAGCTCGGAGACCACGTGGCCCACGCTGGCGCCGGGGGGAACCTCCACCCCGACCTCCGCCGCCCGGCGGCGCGCCTCCTCGGGGGTCGCGTGCCGCAGGTCGACGCCGGTGCTCTGCCGAACCGCCTCGATCATGGGGAGCCTTGGCCACGGGGGGGTGAGGTCGTAGGTGCGGCCCCCAAAGGCGACCTGCCGGGAGCCACAGACCTCCTCTGCAAGGACGGCGACCATCTGCTCCGTGAGCTGCATCATGGCCTCGGCGTCCCCGTAGGCCAGATAGCACTCCATGCTGGTGTACTCGGGGTTGTGGGTGGTGGAGACACCCTCGTTCCGGAAGTTCTTGCCGATCTCGAAGACCTTCTCGAAGCCGCCCACCAGCAACCGCTTCAGGTAGAGCTCAGGCGCCACCCGAAGGTAGAGCTCGGCCTGCAAGGCGTTGTGAAAGGTGACGAAGGGTCGGGCGTTGGCCCCCCCGGGGATGGGGTGGAGGATCGGTGTTTCCACCTCCAGGTACCCCCGCTCCACCAGGAACCGGCGCATGCCGGTGAGGATCAGGCTCCGTTTCCGGAAGACCTCCTTCACCTCTGGGCTCACGACGAGGTCGACGTAGCGCTGGCGGTAGCGTACTTCCACGTCCCGGAGGCCATGCCACTTGTCAGGGAGCGGGGCCAGGGACTTGGTGAGGAGGACGAGCCGGTCCACCTCGAGGCTCACCTCTCCCCGGCGGGTCCGCACCAGATCGCCTTCCGCGCCCACGATGTCCCCCACGTCCAGGTCGGCCCAGAGCCCGTACGCGGCCTCGCCCATCCGCTCCGCGCGAAGGTAAAGCTGGATGGTACCGCTCTCGTCCCGGAGGTCGGCGAAGCTCACCTTACCGTGGGTGCGCCTCGCCATGAGCCGTCCGGCCAGGCGGCAGCGCGATCCCTGCAGCTCGTCGAAGCGCTGCAGGAGCTCCGATACCGCGTGGCTGCGCGGGTAGGCTCCGGCGTAGACCTCCACCCCCCGCGCCCGAAGGCTCTCGAGCTTGGCCGCCCGCTGCTCGTCCACCCCGAGGGCGGACGGCTTCCCACGGTTCAGGGTCGCTTCATCAGCCGTACCCGGCACCTCCCGGAAACACCGCCGGGCCGGACCCGGTCGGGCCCGGCCTCGGTGGGAGCCTCAGTCGTGCACCACGTCGATGATCTCGAGCTGGATGATCCCGTCCGGGACCTTCACCGCCACGACCTCGCCCCGGTGGTGGCCCAGCAGGGCCCGGCCCACAGGGGATTCGTTGGAAATCAGGTTCTCCGAGGGGTCGGCCTCGGCAGAGCCGACCACCCGGTACTCCACTTCCTCACCCAGGTCCACATCTTTCACCCGAACGCGACTGCCCAGGGCGACGGCTCCGTCCCGCGTCTTCTCCGCGCTGACCACCCGGGCGCGCCGCAGCGTCTTTTCCAGCGCCGCGATGCGGCCCTCGATGAAGGCTTGTTCGTTCTTGGCGTCGTCGTACTCGCTGTTCTCGGAGATATCCCCCAGCTCACGGGCTGCCTTGATGCGTTCGGCCACCTCCCGACGCTTCTGGGTCTTCAGCATCTCCAGCTCACTCTCGAGCTTCGCCAGACCCTCTTTGGTCAGGAGGACTTCCTGCTCGTCGCTCATGCACAACGGCCTTCCTTTCGCCGGAGAAATCTTTCGCACCCGGTGCGCGCCGCGGGCTGCCGGTGGACCGCGCCCGAGACAAAGGCAAGCCACCCCTGGGACTCGGGGTGGCCCGGCGCAACGGGGACCCGCCGGCTGTACACAGCCAGATTCCTGGGGCGATTATACCCACGGGCGTAGTCCCCGTCAACGGAAGCGGGCCGCCCCGTGTCCCGCTAGCCTTCCTGTCCGCTCTCGTTCCGTCCGTAGCGACGCTGGAAGCGCTCGACGCGGCCGCCCCTTGCGGCCCGCTGGCGGGTTCCGGTGTAGTAGGGGTGGCACTGGGAACAGATCTCGACCCTCAGCGGCACCGCCGAGGTGGAACCCGTCTCGAACGAGTTCCCGCACGCGCACGTCACCGTGACGCGGTGGTATTCAGGGTGGATGCCCTGCTTCACGAGCCCTCACTCCCTTCCGAAGACGCCGGCCCGATTCTACCACGGTGACCTGCGCTCCGCAACCTGTGGGCTGTGGCTTCAGCGCAAGTAGCGCAGGGGATCCACCGGCTTGCCCGCCGTACGGATCTCGAAGTGGACGTGCGGGCCGGTGGAGTTGCCCGTGGACCCGCTGCGGGCGATCACCGTTCCCCGTGTGACCCTCTGCCCCCGCTTCACCTGCAACCGCGAGTTGTGGGCGTACCGGGTTTCGACCCCCCGGCCGTGATCGATGACGACCAGGTAGCCGTAGCCGCCGTTCCACCCCGCGTACCGGACGACCCCGTCGGCGGCCGCCCGGACCGGGGTACCCACGTCCACCGCCAGGTCCACGCCCTCGTGCATCCGCCCCCACCGCTGGCCGAAGCGGGAGGAGATCCTCCCCCGTACGGGCCAATCGAAGGCGCGGCGGAGGCGCCCGTTGGCGTCCACCAGGAGGAGCCGCTGGGCCACCAGGGCCTGAGCCCCGGGTACGAGCAGGACCGAGCCCAGCTTCAGCCGCGACGGATCCTGCAATCCGTTCGCCTCGACGATGGCCTGCAGGTCGGTGTTGTAGAGGCGGGCGATGTCCCAAAGGGTGTCGCCGGCCCCCACGGTGTGCAAGGCTCCCCGCAGGTTCGGAACCGCGACGGTCTGGCCGGGGCGGAGGCGGGTGGGATCGATGCCTTCGTTGGCCGCGGAGAGGGTATCCACGTCGATGCCGTACTGCCGCGCGATGGTCCACAGGCTCTCGCCGGCCTGGACCGTGTGCCGGTTGAGCTGGAAGGTGGTGGGACGGGCGGCCGTGACCTCCGGCGCCGGCTCGGTACCGCCCTCGGTTCGGGGTGGCTGGATCTCCTCGCTGGGAAGGCGCGAGGAGCCGGGCTCGGACGCGGGAAGGACGGTCGCACCTGGCAGCGACGCCCGCGCCGAGGCGGGCGCCACCTCCTCCTCGATGGAGGACCCGCCGGGGGTGCTGTCGTTCGGAAGCGGCTCCCCGCCCTCGTAGACCTCCTGGGCGAGGCGCCACTCGTCCGCGGGGACAGGCCCGCCCTCGGCCGGCACATCGCGCCGCCCACCGCCCACGCTGACCGCGACCAGGAGCGCGACCGCGACGAGCAGGGCGACGACGCTGTGCGGCGTCTTGGCCTCCATCTGGTTCCTCCCCCCGGCGCCCCCCACCCCAGGCTGCCCCGGGGTCGCGCCGTACAGATCGCCGTCCGGCCCTGATTCTTTCGGGGTGCCCGCAGCATTTCCTCCCTTGCCGGGACACGATTCCCTTCGGCAAGGATCGGCGCTTCCGGGGACGGGGACCGCTCAAGCGCGCCCGAGTTCACGTCCGGACATTCTCAGCGAACTGGGAGTGGATGATCATGTCGGTGAACTCCCGGTTGTTCTTGGTGTGCGTGAGCCGATCGATGATCAGGTCCGTCGTCTCCGCGGTCCCGAGGGAGCTGAGGACGCGGCGGAGGATCCAGGTCATCTCCAGCTCCTCGGGGGAGAGGAGCAGCTCTTCCTTCCGGGTGCCCGAGCGGTAGATGTCGATGGCCGGGAAAATGCGGCGCTCGGCCAGCTTCCGATCCAGATGGAGCTCCATGTTGCCGGTTCCCTTGAACTCCTCGTAGATGACCTCATCCATCCGGGAGCCCGTCTCGATGAGCGCCGTGGCGATGATGGTGAGGCTGCCGCCCTCCTCGATGTTCCGGGCGGCGCCGAAGAAGCGCTTGGGCCGGTGCAGGGCGGCGGGGTCCACGCCGCCCGACAGGGTGCGGCCACTGGGCGGTACCACCAGGTTGTGCGCCCGGGCGAAGCGGGTGATGCTGTCCAGCAGGATCACCACGTCCACCTTCTGCTCCACCAGGCGCCTGGCCCGCTCCAGTACCAGGTCGGCGACCCGCACGTGGTTCTCCGGCGGCTCGTCGAAGGTGGAGCTGACCACTTCGCCGTCCACCGAGCGCTGCATGTCGGTCACCTCTTCGGGGCGCTCGTCGATGAGAAGCACCATCAGGTGGACCTCCGGGTGGTTGACGGCGATGCTGTTGGCGATCTTCTTGAGGACCGTGGTCTTGCCGGCTTTGGGGGGCGAGACGATCATGCCCCGCTGCCCCTTGCCCAGAGGGGCGATGACGTCCATCAGGCGCGTGGCCACGTCGCCTGAGCCCTCGACCTCCAACCGGAGCCGCTCGTCGGGGTAGACAGGGGTGAGCTTGTCGAACTCGGGCCTGCGCCCCGCCTTCTCGGGATCGTCCATGTTGGCCGCCACCACCCGGAGAAGGGCGTGGTACCGCTCGCCTTCCTTGGGCTTGCGCACCTGGCCGGTCACCAGGTCGCCCGTGCGCAGCCCGAAGCGGCGGATCTGCGAAGGCGACACGTACACGTCCTCGGCGCCCGGCTCGTAGCCGTTCACCCGCAGGAAGCCGTACCCGTCGGGCAAGACCTCCAGGATACCATGGGTGAAGATGAGCCCTTCCTTTTCGGCTTGCTTCTTGAGGATGGCGAGGACCAGCTCGTTCTTGCGCAGCTTGGCCGCGCCGTTCATGCCCAGTTCCTTGGCCACTTCGTGCAGCTCCGCGGCCGTCTTGGTCTGAAGCTCCGAGATGTTCACTCCATACTCCTCCTTGCTTCCGGCTCCGCAGGGCTGTGCGCGCGAGAAGGCCCGATGATGACGATCGACCAAGCTAGCGGCACGAGGGAGGCGTGCGTGAAGGGAGACCGGTGTCCATCCATAGGTTCCGCAGGTCTTGCGTGCGGTATGAACCGCGTTGGGCTCCTTATTCGGGATCGGTGCAGACCTGGTACCGCCTGGCCTGTGGGGGTCCAGCCCCGTGGGGCCGGAAGCGCCCCCTGCCCTCATCCGTTCCGGCAGGCGCCAGACCGTGACCCGCCTGCCGCAGCTTCCTGGATCGCCGACTCGAGGCTGGTCACCAGCGCCTCGTCGCCCACCAGGCCCAGCTCCGTCTGGGAACCCGGGCAGGTGAGGCTGACAAGCTGGGCGCGCGCCAGGCTTCGGCTCTCGAAGGTCAGGCGGTGCATCACTCCGCACGTCTTGCACTGCGCGTCCAGAATCCATCCGGGACGCCCTCGGCTCAAGCGCCCGATGGTACAACCGCACGTGCACGAAAAGCTCTCGGGAACCGGCGGGTCGGCGTCGAAGAGGGAGAAGCTGCGCCTGTACGGGCGACCGCAACCGGGGCACCACAGGAGAACCAGGCGCTGCGTGTCAATCACCACATCTGCTTCCACCCCTACCCCGAGCCGGCTCAGTAGTTTCACACACAATGCCGCAATTCCTTCTTGGTCGGGGTGATGATTCCTTCATTTGGGCCGAAGGGGAGGGGGTGCATACCGCGGCACGCCCCGGGGGTGTCCGCCCCCGAGGCGCCGGCGCATTCAACCCTTGAGGTTCCGCTCGAAGTCGTCGGGCGTGAGCCCTTCCAGAAACTTCCTGAACGCCTCCATCTCGTCGTCGTCGATGGGCTTGTTCGCGATGAGCGCCTTGGCCGCCACTTCCTCGGAGATGTAGATCGGGCTGTCCGACCTAAGCGCCAGAGCGATGGCATCGCTCGGACGGGCGTCGACCTCCATCTCGCCGTCGCGGCTCTTGACGTAGATCTTGGCGAAGTAGGTCTCGTCCTTGAGATCGCTGATGACGACGCGGTCGACCTTGGTGTTCAACGTGTCCAGCATGGTCTTCAGGAGGTCATGGGTGATCGGACGCGGCGGCTTCATGCCCTCCATCTGGATGCTGATCGCTTGGGCCTCGGCAGGACCGATGAGGATGGGAATGAACCCTTTCTCTTCAGCGTCCGTGATGACCACAACAGGCATCATGCTGTTCTGGTCGATCCCGACCACCTTCACTTTCATCTTGACCATCGGGCTCACCCCCGGATCTGCCGTCTACCGCTATTCTAGCACATCCCCCGCGTGACTTCTAGCGGAGCCCCAGCTCACCGGAGAGCCGACTGCCGGCCGCTTCCACCTCTCGTCCGGCCCGGTACGCCACCGCCCCGCCCACGAAGCCTCGGTAGAGCGGGTGCGGCCGGTTCGGCCGCGAGCGCCACTCTGGGTGAAACTGGCAACCGACGAACCACGGATGGTCTGCCAGTTCCACGATCTCCACCAGGCGCCGGTCGGGCGAGAGCCCTGTAAGGCGGAGCCCGGCGGCGGTGAGGGCGGTTCGGTACCCGTTGTTCAGCTCGAAGCGGTGCCGGTGCCGCTCGTAGATCACGGACTCCTCATAGAGTTCCCGGCTGATGCTTCCCTCCTCCAGCACGCAGGGGTAGACGCCCAATCTCATGGTTCCACCCATGTCTTCGACGTCTGCCTGCTCGGGCATGAGGTCCACCACGGGATGGGGGGTCGCCGGGTCGAACTCGGAAGAGTTGGCGCGTTCGAGCCCGCAGGCGTTCCGGGCGAACTCGATGACGGCCACCTGCATCCCGAGGCAGACCCCGAAGTATGGGATCCGGTGCTCCCGGGCGTACCGGGCTGCCATCATCATGCCCTCCACGCCCCGGCCGCCGAAGCCCCCTGGGACCAGGATCCCGTCCACGCCGCCCAGCAAGGACTCGACGGGCTGGGACTCCAGGTCTTCCGAGTGGACCCACCGGACGTTCACCCGGGTGTCGTGGACGATGCCGCCATGGGTGAGAGCCTCCACCACGCTCAGGTAGGCGTCGGGAAGGGCCACGTACTTGCCGACGATGGCGATCTCCACCTCGCGGCTCGGGTGCCGAACCCGCTCCACCATCTCCCGCCAGGCCGCCAGGTCGCGCTCGCCGGCCTGCAGGCCGAGCTTCTCGATGACGATGTCGTCCAGCCCGGCCTCCTCCAGGAGGAGCGGGACCTGGTAGATGGTCTCCGCATCCAGGTTGGGGATGACTGCTTCGGGCTCGATGTCGCAGAAGAGGGCGATCTTGTTCCGTACCTCGTCGGGCAGCGGGCGCTCGGAACGACAGACGATGACGTCCGGCTGGATGCCGATGCTGCGCAGCTCCTTCACGCTGTGCTGGGTGGGCTTGGTCTTCAGCTCCCGGGAGGCCTTGATGTAAGGAACCAGCGTGACGTGGACGTAGAGGCAGCTCTCCCGGCCCAGGTCGCTCTTCAGCTGCCGGATCGCCTCCAGGAAGGGCAGGCTCTCGATGTCGCCCACGGTGCCGCCCACTTCCACGATGACCACGTCGACGTTGCGCTCCTTGGCCACCCGCAGGATGCGGTCCTTGATCTCGTTGGTCACGTGGGGGATGACCTGCACCGTCCGGCCCAGGAAGTCCCCGCGCCGCTCCTTGGTGATGATGGACCAGTAGATCTTGCCGGCGGTGAGGTTGGAGAGCTTGGTCAGGTCCTCGTCGATGAAGCGTTCGTAGTGACCCAGATCCAGGTCGGTCTCGGCCCCGTCGGCGGTGACGAAGACCTCGCCGTGCTGGAATGGGCTCATGGTGCCTGGATCGACGTTGATGTACGGATCCAGCTTCTGGACGGCCACCGAGAGGCCCCGGCTCTTCAGCAGCCTGCCCAAGGACGCGGCGGTGATCCCCTTGCCCAGGCTCGACACCACCCCGCCGGTGATGAAGATGAACTTGGACGACATCGGCGCCCTCCTCCCACGATCTGCGGGGCGCACCGGCCGGCGGGATCCGCCACCCCCAGGGGGTGCCCTTCGCCTATTATAGCAGAGCGTCCGGGCGCGCCAAGACACAGTTGCGCGGGGCACCGGGCCTGGAGGGCCGAAGCGGGCGTACGCCGCCAGGGACCCACGCGCTCCCCGCCCTACATCCGGTCGGGCGCGCTGACGCCCATGAGGTCCAGCGCCCGCCGGAGGGTAAGCTGGGTGGCCCGGGCCAGGAGCAGGCGGGCGGCTTCTAGCTTGGGGGATTCGCCCAGGATCCGGTGGTGGGCGTAGAAGACGTGGAAGCGCCGGGCCAGCTCCTGCGCGTAGAAGGAGAGGCGATGCGGCTCCCGGCGGTCGGCGGCGAGGCGCACCTCGGAGGGGAAGGCGGCCACGTGGCGAAGGAGGTCGTCCTCCTCGTCGCTGGTGAGCGCCGATAGGTCCGTGCTTCGGGGGTCGGGCAGGTGCGCGGCCGGGTCCGCGCCCTCGCCGAAGGCCTGGCGGAAGACGCTCGCGATGCGGGCATGGGCGTACTGTACGTAGTAGACCGGGTTCTCGTCGGACTGGCGGACGGCGAGCTCCAGGTCGAAGTCCAGGGGGGCGTCGAGGCTTCGGGTGAGGAAGGTGAACCGGGCGGCGTCCACGCCCACCTCATCCACCAGGTCGCGCAGGGTGATGAACTCCCCGGCGCGCTTGGACATCCGCACCGGCTGGCCGCCCCGGGTGAGGGTGACGAGCTGCAGCAGGAGCACCTCGAGCCGGTCGGGCGGGTACCCCAGCGCTTCCAGGGCCGCCTTGGTGCGGACGATGTGCCCGTGGTGGTCGGGGCCCCAGAGGTCGATGAGCCGCTCGAAACCTCGCTCCAGCTTCTCCCGGTGGTAGGCGATGTCGCCCAGGAGGTAGGTCGGCTGGCCGTCCCGTTTCACCACCACCCGGTCCTTCTCGTCCCCGAAACGGCTGGTGGCGAGCCAGACGGCTCCATCCTCTTCGTAGCTCATGCCGCGCTCCCGGTAGAGGCGGGCCACCTCGTCCACCTTCCCGGCGGCGTGCAGGTCCCGTTCCCGGAACCAGCGGTCGAAGCGAACCCCGTAGCGCTCCAGGTCCTCCCGCTGCTGGGCCACCATGCGATCGGGTCCTTCACGGCGGAGGAAGGCGTGCCGTCGCTCGGGCTCCCACTCCAGCAGATCCGGGTGCTCCCGCAGAATCGCCCCGGCGACCTCCCGCACGTACTCTCCCTGGTACGCACCCTCGGGCAGCTCGAGAGGCTCACCCTGGAGCTCGCGGCAGCGGGCCTCGATGGTGCGGGCGAAGAGGTCCACCTGGTGACCGGCATCGTTGACATAGTACTCGGTGGCCACCGGGTGGCCGGCTGCGGCCAGGCAGCGGGCCAGCACGTCGCCCACGGCCGCGGCCCGGGCGTTGACCACGTTCATGGGTCCGGTGGGGTTGGCGCTCACGAACTCCACCAGGATCCTCTGGGAAGCCTCGGCCCGGCTCTCGCCGTAGCGGTCGGGCGCCTCCAGCACCCCGGGCACCACCTCGTGGAGCCAGCCGGGGTGGAGCCGGAAATTGATGAATCCAGGCCCCGCCACCTCCACCCGCTCCACACCCGCGGCTTCGGCATCCAGGTACGCCACCAGGATCTCCGCCAGGTCGCGGGGCCTCATACGGGCACTCCGGGCCAGCACCAGCGCGGCGTTGGTGGAGAAGTCCCCGTGGGCCTTCTCCCGGGGCACCTCCACGTCGAACGTCGCCTCGCCGGAGAGGTGCACCCGGCCGGCGGCGACCGCCCGTTCGAGGGCGTCCCGCACCGCTCGGTTCAGCTCCGCTTCCCATCGCGCCAGAAGATCCAATCTCGACTCCCCTTCTTCTTCACGGGCGCTGGCGTGACCCATTGGACCCGGCCGGCCCCGCGCGGTTCCCCACCTACTACCCCGGTGGCAACGCCAGGAGGGCTTCCCGCACCACCTTCGCCGCCAGGAAGGCGCTTGCCTCCCCGGGGCCGTCGTAGGGCGGCGAGAGCTCCACCAGGTCGCACCCCACCACGTTCAGCCCGGCCAGGGAACGTACCGCCGCCAGGAGATCCGCGCCCGACCACCCGCCCGGTTCCGGCGTCCCGAGGCCGGGGGCGAACCCCGGGTCGACCACGTCCAGGTCGACGGTGACGTAGACGGGCCGGGTCCCAAGCTCGGCCTTGAGCGCCCGCAGGGCGGGGAGGGCTGCGGCGGGGTCCGACGGGAGCAAGCGGCTACGGGAGCGTGCCCACGCCATCTCCTCCCGCTCGCCGGATCGGATGCCGACCTGGTGGATGCGCTCCGGCCCGAGCACCTCGCCCGCCCGACGCATCACCGTCGCGTGGGAGAGCTTCTGGCCCAGGTAGGTGTCGCGCTGGTCAGCGTGGGCGTCGAACTGAAGGACCGCCATCTCCGGATAGCGCTGCGCCGCGGCCTGCACCGCCCCCAGGGTGAGCAGGTGCTCGCCCCCCAGGAGGAACGGCCAGTGGCCGTCGTCGAGCAGCGCCCCCACCGCGTCCTCGATGAGGGCCAGCGCTTCCTCCACCCGTCCGAAGGGGAGGAGGAGGCTCCCCGCGTCGTGGAAGGCCAGGTCCTCCAGGTCGCGCTCCAGTGATGGGCTGTAGGTCTCGAGACCCTCGCTGACCGCCCGGATCCGCGCCGGACCGAAGCGCGCCCCAGGCCGGAAGCTGATGGTGACATCCATGGGAACGCCCAGCAACACGGGGCCGGCCTCGTCGTAGGAGGCCCGGGCCCTCAGGAAAGGCGAGTCGGGCACCCGCTCCACCTGGCTCCAGCGCTGCACGCTCATGGGCGGATCAGCTCGGTCACGAACGCCGGAAGGGCGAAGGCCGCCCGGTGGAGCTCCGGCGTGTAGTAGCGGCACGAGCCCTCAGGTCCCCGCCCGGCGGGATCCAGAGGATCCGGGCCCAGGCTTCCCAGGGTAAAGGACCACAGGCCGCTCGGATACGTGGGAACGCACGTGAGGTAGAGCCGCGCCAGCGGGAAGACTTGAGCCGCGGCCCGGAAGGCCTGCCGTAGCAGCTCCCGGTTGAGGTAGGGCGACTCGGTCTGGGCCGTAAGGATCCCGCCGGGGGCGAGCGCCCCCCGCACGTCACGGTAGAACTCCTCGCTGAAGAGGCCCACCGCCGCCCGCACCGGATCCGTGGAGTCCACCACGATCACGTCGAAGGGAGGCACGTCGCCCTGGCCCGCCTGCTGGACGTACGCCCGCCCGTCGGCGGCCACGACCTGAACCCTGGGATCATCCAGCCCCGACGAGAGGCTGGGGAGCCAGCGGCGCGACGCTTCGACCACCGCGGGATCGATCTCGACCAGCACCGCCTGCTCCACCGAGGGGTGCTTCAGCACCTCCCGGATGGCTCCCCCGTCACCGCCCCCAATCACCGCGACCCGCCGCGGGCGGGGATGCGTGCTCAGCGGCACGTGAACCATCATCTCGTGGTAGGCCGCCTCGTCCCTCTCGGTGGTCTGGATCATGCCGTCCAGGGCCAGCATCGTGCCCCAGGGCTCGGTTTCCAGCACCGACAGCTCCTGATAGCCCGTCTGGCGATGCTCCAGCACCTTGCTGGCCTTCACCGAGATCCGTAAGGACGCGGTCTGGTTTTCCGTGAACCAAAGCTCCATCGGTCGCCGGCCGCTGCCGGCCCACCTCCTCACCTGCCTCCGGCGCCGTCGATGGGCGCCGGGGCCCATGCTCCCGCTGCGCCCGTGCTCCCCGTCACATCCCGGGCCGGTCAGTACCAGAGGGCGCAGCCGGCGAACGCGCACCCGACGCGCTCGACCCGGTGCTCGGCGGCAATGGCGCGGACGGCGACCAGCGGGATCCCCCGGTGGCGGAACGCCTCTTCCACCCGGCGCCGGACCTCCGCCTCGGCCTCATCCCGACTGCACCGGCCGCCGAACTCCATGATGACCCCGAACGAGTCACGGCTCAGCCCCACGGCCACGGCCGCGGCGACCTGCGTCCCCGGCTCCTCCGAGGTGAACGATCCATACGCGATGGGCAGGAGCGAGCCCGGGGGCACTTCCAGGCGTTCCACCTCCTCCGCTCCCGGCGGGAGGATGCTCGAGACCCTGATCAGATTGAGGTTGCCCACTCCGGCCGCGAGCAGGGCATGATCGAACGCGTTGAGGCTGGTCGGTCCCTCGGCCCCGGCGGCCACCAGGGTGAACCTCTTGGGCGTGGGAAGCACCTGAACTCCTCCTGTGAGGCTGCGGCCGCGGTCCAAAGGCAGCCCACCGCCCGCCACGGCTGCGCCCGCTGACGAACGTGCAGATGCTAGTATAGCAGGGCGCCCTGGAAAAACCAACAGATTCCCTACACCCCTTCCCTGCGCCGCGCGGATGCAGAAAGCGGGAACTTCCGGCAGCCCTGCGGTATAATGGCATCGAGACCCGCGGCAGGGGTTGAGGCCCATGGCGACCCTGGCAAGACGGGGCGCCCGCGCCGGGCTCGCACTGGTCGTCCTTCTCTGGTTCACGGCCTGCGGCCCCCCGGGGCACGCAGATGCCGGGGCGACGGTGACCCAGGGCCCGCTCGAGCTGGAGGCCGACGTGGGCCTGGGCGGCGTGATCCGCCCTGGCCTTCCCTTTCCGTTGCAGCTCCACGTGGAGAACCGTGGGGCCGATGTGGACGCGGACCTGCGCGTCCTCACCCGCCGCGTGCGGCTCGACCACCCGTGGGTCCAGGTGGACGAGCTCCGCCTCCCCATCCGGCTGCCTTCGGGCGGCCGCTTCACGTGGAACCTCACGCTCTCCTCGGAAGACGTGGTCCACCCCGTGCAGGTGGAGGTCTGGCCCAAGACGGGTCAGGGCGCCGAGCCCCTCCGGCTGGAGGTGCCGCTGCGGCCGCTCGCAACACGGGAACCCATCGTGGCCCTCGTCAGCAGACGAGGGCTGCACCTGCCGCCCGCAGAGCAGCCGGCGATCCTGCGGGACGCGCGGGTGGTGGAGCTTCGGCGTCCGGAGGTCCTTCCCCATCAGTGGGACGGGTGGTTGCCGGCCCAGTGGGTGGTGGTGGACGACATCCCCCTGGGGTCGCTGGCGGCGCCGCAGGCGGAGGCCCTCCGTCTCTGGGTGCTGGCCGGGGGGCGCCTCCTGGTGCTCCCGCGAGCCGCCTCGTCCCTGCCCGCGGGCTGGGCCGACCTCTTGCCCGTCACGCCCCTGGGTAGCTCGCTCTCGCTTGAGGGTACGACGACGGAGCTGGGCAGGGTGCCCTCCGGGGCCACCCTTTACTTGAGCCTGCCGCAGCCCGGATCGGAGGAACTCCACGCCCTGGCAGGGGTTCCCCTGGTCGCTCGCGTGCGAATGGGGCTTGGAACCACTGGGTGGATCGGTTTCGACCTTTCCGACCCGCTCCTGGATGCCCCCTTGCGGGTGGCGCTGCTCGAGGCGGCGCTTGACGGCCCGGTGCGGACGCCGCCCCCCGACCCGGGCAGCGGCTCGCCCCTGACCTGGCGATCCCTCCGCTCGGTGCCGGTGCTCCCTCCTTCCCCTCTGCCCCTTGCGGCACTCCTGGGCGGCTACGCGCTCCTGGCCTACCTCACCGTCCGGCTCGCCCGGCGGCGGCAGGCCCTACTGGGTGTGGCGCTCTTGGCCGCGCTTGCTTCGGTGGTCGTGGCGGGCTCCGCACCCTCCGATCCCAAGGCGAGCGCCTTCGCGGCGGTCCAGGTCCTGGAGGCGTCGGGTGGCTGGGGACGCGGCTGGGGCGCCTGGCTGCTGGGGCGCGCCGACCCGGCTCCCACCCGCCTCGCCGTGAACCCCGCTTCGTGGCAGGTGGGGCCGCTGGACGAGGAACGCCGGGAGACACGGACCCTCCTCACCCTCGAGGCAGACCTGCGCGGCTACCAGTGGCAGGGACCAGGATACCTTCCAGCCACGGTGCGCTGGCCGCTGCCGCTCGATCTCCACCTGACGGCCGCAGGCGGCGGCACCTGGTGGGTGGAGAATCGCTCGCGGGCGCGGCTCGAGATGGTGCTCTTCTACGATGGCGAGAACCTGCTCCCCCTGAACGACCTTCCTCCCGGAGGCAGCCTCGCGGTGGACCCCCACGATCCTCTCCTGCGGCTGGCCCGCATCGGCATCCGGCAGAGCGGGCTCGCGGAGCTGCGGCGCTGGGCGGTTTCGAGGCTGGATCCCGGGGAACTCACGGCACCGCGCACGCCCCTGGTCACCCGGGCTCTCGAGGAGGGGTGGGAGCGGCTCGGGCGCCAGCCGGAGCCCCTACCTGTGGTGATGGCCCTGGTCGAGCCCTCGCCCCTGCCCGACGGCGCTCCCCCCATGGGGCCGGCGCCGGTGGTGAGCCTGGTGATCCTCCGCCCCTCGGCCGGGCCAAGGGGTGACGGGCCATGAGGGAACTCCGTCTGACGTGGACGCCGCCGGGGACGGGGCCCCGCGACGGCGAGCCCGACACCACCGGTCGGGCCCTGTTCGGCCTGCACCTGGCGGGTTCGCTCATGGCCTTGCTGGCCGCCTGGCCGCCGGGTTGGCGGCTGGGCGAGCCGGTGCTGACCGACCCCTTCGGCACGTGGTGGGGAGCCGAGGCGGCCTTTCTGAGCCTCGCAGCCCTTCAGTTCGGAGCCGGTCGCTGGCGGAGCGAGCCCGAACGACGGCCCGTCGCGGAGGGCGCCCCGTCGAGCGAAAGCTGGGCGTGGCTCCTTCTCCTGGTGGCCAGCGTCGTCCCCGCGGGGGTGGCGGCGTACCGGGTGAACCCCTTGCCCTCGCCCCCGCCGGCGATCCTGGCGGCGGCGCTCGGGGCGGACCTCTTCTTCTTCGCCAGCCTGGGCCGGACGTTGCGCCGATGGCAGCTGGGGGAGCCGTCCACCGGCATGGCCGCCTGGGGTCTCTTCCTCCTCGTCGGGGCGGGCGTCTGGCTTCCAGGAGCCCGCGCCTTCGAGATCATTCCCGGCCGGGCTCCCCTGCCCGCCCTGGGACCGGTGCCTTTCCCGCTCCTCTTCGACCAGCCGCCCATCTCCATCGGCCCCTGGCAGCTTCCTCTGGCCGCGGTCACCGCCGCTGGTTGGGCCGCCGCCGGCCTCGCGGTGCGAGCGGGGGGACGGCTGCTGGCACGCCGCGGGAGGGGGCTCGTGCCGTGACCACCTGGGAAGCGCGCCTGCGCGCCGTACGCGTGCGGCTCCTGCAGCGCGGTGCGGCCGAAGAAGGGCCCCGCCTGGCCCTGGTCACCACGGCCCTGTGGGCCGCAGGGACCTTGCTCGCCCGAACCGTGGGAGGCGTCGGACTCCCCTGGCCGTGGCCCTGGGGCCTGGGTGCCAGCCTCCTCGCGGCCGTCCTCCTCCTTCCGCTGCGACTGAGGCATCAGCTTGGCCTTGGGCGTGCCGCCGAGACGTCCGACCGCTTCCTGAACAGCCGCGACCTCCTGGCCACCGCGCTCTGGCTGCAGGGGCAGCGACCCCTGCCGGCCGCGGGCCCCCTCGTCCTCCAACGAGCTGCCGCCGCGGCCTCGAGCCTCGACCCCGCTCGCGCCGTGGGCGCGCCGGCCGCCCCCGTGCTGGTCCGGCGACTCGCCGTCCTCACGGGTTTCGCCCTCCTCGGGGTGTGGGCGAGCCTGGCCGCTCTGCCCACCCTCTGGCCGGGCGGCGTGCGGCCCCCGCAGGAGGTCCGGCTGCCCGTCTCGCACCCCCGCGCCATCGAGGATGAGCCCCTGGCCGAGCCGGATCCGCAGCCCGCCTTGCGGGAATCCCTGAAGGAACTGGAGGAGCAACTGGCCGAGGGCGAGGCCACGCCGCAGGCGGCTCGGGAGACGCTGGACCGGCTCCTGCGAGGGCTCGAGGCGGCCGACCCGGGGTCCGCGCCCCGCTCGCCGCTCTCGCCCACGGAGCAGTCCGAGCTCGAGTCGCTCCTCGAGCGGGTCATCGGGCGCTCGGGCGACCCCGCGTCCGGCGTCCCCGGCGAGCCCTCGGACGGGCGCGACGGTTCGGGCGAGCCCGACGGGGGCACGCCCGGCGACCGCACCCAGCCCCAGACCGGTCCGGGCGACCCAAGCTTCGATCCCGGCCAGGAGCCGGGCTCGCCCGGGACCGGACCCGGTCAGGAAGGCCCGTCCAGTGAAAGCGAGGTGCCCGGAGGGACGGGCGACGGGCAGTCCCACCGGCCCCTTCCCGGGGAGATGGGCGGGCAGGAGCCCCCTGGCGACCGCGAGGGCCCTGACGGCGAGCAACCCGGCTCGGGCCCGCGTCCCGGCACGGAGCCGGGCGACCCCTTCCAGGGTCCCGGCAACCTCCCGCCACCGGCGGCCTCGTCGGGGGAGCAGGACGTCCTTCCGTCCACACCCGAACCGGGGCCCTACGGGCTGGGCGAGGGGGTCCTCGTGCCCCCCGCCGCCCCTCTGGAGTCGGCGGGTCTTCCCGAACGACCCAGGGGGCCGGCGCCCGGCGCCGATCCCGGCGAGGAGCCCGTGGCGCAGCCGCTCCTCCCCGCCCTCTACCGGGAATGGCTTCAGCGCTACTTCGCCCCGGCCTCGCCCTGACCATCTCTGGCGCCATGCGGGCTGGGAAACGAGGGAGGTTTCATCGGTGCACGCGTCCGATTCCGTTGGACCTGCCGGCGACGCTCCGGCGGCAGGCGTTCACGCGAGCGACGCCCCACTCGGCGAGGAGGACCTGGTCCGCGCGGCCCGGATGGCCGAGGGCCTGCGCCAGGAGCTGGGCCGGGTCATCGTCGGGCACCAGGCGGCCGTCGAAGAGGTCCTGGTGGCCCTGGTGGCCGGCGGCCACGTCCTGCTGGAGGGAGCGCCCGGCCTCGGAAAGACCCTGCTGGTGCGGACCCTCTCCCGGCTCCTGGGGTTGAGCCACTCCCGCATCCAGTTCACCCCGGACCTGATGCCCGCCGACATCACCGGCACCCAGATCCTGGTCCAGGAGCACGAGGAGCGCACCTTCCGCTTCCGGCCCGGACCGCTCTTCGCCCATCTCGTGCTGGCCGACGAGATCAACCGGGCTACACCCAAGACCCAGTCGGCCCTGCTGGAGGCCATGCAGGAACGGCAAGTGACTGTGGGCGGCCAGGTCCACCCCTTGCCGCACCCCTTCTTCGTCCTGGCCACCCAGAACCCGGTGGAGATGGAGGGGACCTATCCCCTGCCCGAGGCTCAGGTGGACCGGTTCTTCTTCAAGGTGCGCATCGATCCGCCCGACCCCGATGCGCTGCTGGAGATCGTACGGAGGACCACGGGGCCCTCGGTGGCCGAAGCCCGGCCCGTCCTGCAGGGTGACGACCTGTCGTGGCTCCAGGAGCGCTGCCGCCACGTGGTGGTGGCGCCTTTCGTGGAGGATCTGGCGGTGCGCCTGGTCCACCTCACCCACCCTTCGGCTGCAGGCAGCCCGGAGGAAGTCCGTCGTTACGTGCGCTACGGCGCCTCCCCCCGCGCCGCCCAGGCGCTGGTGGTGGGGGCCAAGGCCCTGGCGTTCCTCTCCGGTTCGGCCCACGCGGGACGGGACCTGGTGCGCCGCCTGGTCCTTCCGGCCCTTCGTCACCGCCTGATCCTCACCTTTGAAGCCCAGGCCGAAGGGGTGGACCCCGACGTCCTGGTCACCCAGCTCGTGGAGCGGCTGGGTGCCGCCAGCCCGCGAGCGTAGCCGGGCGAACCGGACCAGGAAGGAGGGGCAGGATGGCCGTCACCGAGCAGCTCATCCGGCAGGTAGAGCGTCTTCGCTTCCTTCCCTCGCGCGCCCTGGGCGCGCGCCACCCGGGCGAGCGACCGTCCCGCCACCGGGGCCACGGCCTGGAGTTCGTCGACTACCGGCCCTACGGCGAGGGCGACGAGCTTCGTTACGTGGACTGGAACCTGGCGGCCCGCCTGGACCGGATGTACGTGAAGCTCTTCGCCGCCGAGGAAAGCCTGCGCATCGTCCTGCTGGTGGACACGAGCCCCTCCATGGCCCTGGGCCGGCCGGCCAAGCTCGCCCTGGCCCGTGACCTCGCCACCCTCCTGGGGTACCTGGCCCTCTTCGAGGGCGACCGCCTCTACCTGGGAACCCTGGGTGGCGTGCGCCCCGGTCTCCTGCCGGTGCTCTCAGGGAGGGCGGCGATCCCGTCCCTGCTCGCGGCGACCGGGCGCCTCCGCGTCGCCCCCCCGTCCGGGCTCCCCCTCCTCGAGGGCCTGGACGTGCTCCTCCCTTCCCTGCCGCGCCGTGCCCTGGTGGTGGTCCTGAGCGACCTCTTCGCCGACGCCCCTCCCGAGGAGGTGGCCGGCCGCTTCTTGCGAGGCGGTCACGCGGTGGTCTTGCTGCAGGTGCTGGCACCCGATGAGGTGAACCCCGAGACCTCGGGCGCGCTTCGCCTCGAGGACGTGGAGGGCCAGGATCGCCTGGAGGTCTGGTCCGACCGGAGGCTCCTCGACGGGTACCGGGACGCCATGGCTGCGTGGCTGGTGGAGCTGCGCCGGGCCAGCCTCCGCCGTGGCATCCGCCACCACGTGGTTTCAAGCGACCGCACCCTGGACGAGGTGCTCTTCCATACGCTGCTCCCTGCGGGGGTGGTGGGGTGATGGGCCTGCTGGCACCCGGTTGGCTGGCACTGCAGCTCCTCGCGGTCCCCATCATCCTCCTCCACCGCCGGCGCGCCGCGCCGCGCCCGCACCTGGTGGGGAACCTGTTCATCTGGCGGAGGGTCCTGGTGGAGCGGCCTCCGCGCCACCAGCGCCTCTTCGCTTCCCTCTTGCTGGTCCTCCAGCTGGCCGCCCTGAGCGCGGCCGCGCTGGCCCTTGCGCAGCCGGTACTCCTGCGCCCGGGAGGCGAGCGGCAGCCGATCCACGTGGTCCTGGACGGGTCGGCCAGCATGATGGCGCCCGTCCCTGGCGGAGGCGACCGTTTCCAGGCGGCTCTTGAGGAGCTGGCGGCCCGGTCGGCCCGGTTCCCCGAGGCCGCGTACACCCTGCTGCTGGCGGGCGGCCCTCACCCCCGGGTGGTGGCGCGCGACCTGGACCGGGCGGCGCTCCTCCGCGAGGCCCGCCGGCTCTCGCCGTCCTTCGCGCCCGCGGCTTGGGAGCAAGCGGGGAGCCTGCTCGCGTCGCTCCCCGGCCCGCCAGCGCCGGTCTGGTTGGCGGGCGACGGCCAGGGAGGGGCGATCGAGATCGTGCGCTCGGCCTTGGAGCCGTCCGGCCGCGATGTGGGGGTCTCGCTCCTCTCCGCCGGCGAGCCGTTGCCGAACTTGGCCGTCACCGCCCTCTCGGCCCGCCCCACGGGCGCCTCGCTGGACCGCTACGCGGTCCTGGTCGAGGTCTCCAATGCGTCGGACCAGGCGACGCGGGTACAACTCTCCCTCGCCCTCACCTCCCTGGCCCCCGGCCCGCCGGCTGAACCGCGTCCCGTGCTCAGCCGGGAGCTGGAGGTCGACGCGCGCGCCTCCCGCCGCCTGCAGGAGGAGATCTCCCTTCCACCCGACGGGCTGTGGGTGGCCGAGGCCCGCATCGACCCGCAGGATCCCTTCCCCCTGGACGATGCCGCCGCGCTGGTGGTGCTGCCGCCGCGCCCGACCCTGGTCTACCTGGTGTCGGCACGGGGTGAACCCTGGCAACGAGCCCTTCGGGCCCTTCCCGAGGTGGCGGTCACCTGGCGGCAGGTCCTCCCTTCGCAGCCCCCCGAGGGGTACGACCTGGTGATCTACGACGGGCTTCTGCCTGAGCGCCTCCCCTCCTCGGCCTCGGTGCTGGTCCCTCCGGCCGGGGCGAAGGCTGCCGAAGGCGCAGGGGCCCCACGCGCCGCCGGCGGAGGAGCCGCCCCCTCGGGGACCCTGGAGGGCATGGGACCCGCGACCCTCTTCTACGGCGAGCCGATCCCGCGCCCCACAAGCGCCTCCTGGTGGCAGGAGGACGATCCGCTCTTCCAGTTTGTGGACTGGTCCGAGGTGACGCTGCACGGCGTCCACCCCCTCCAGGCCCGAGCGGGGACCACGGTGCTCATGGACTCGCCCGAGGGCCCGCTCATGCTCGGCCTCCAGGACCCGCCCTCGCTCCTGCTGGGTTTCGACCCGGGCCAGGGCCGCCTGGCCTCGCTTCCCACCTTTCCCGTCTGGGTGGCCAACCTGGTGCGGTGGGCCAACCCGCAGGCCTGGGACCGGGTCGCCCCCGCCCTGGGGCTGGGGGAGATCCTCCCCCTCCCGGCCTCCGGTCGTCTGGTGACCCCGGGCGGGGCCCAGGTGACCGCGGGACCCTGGCAAGTAACCCATCCAGGCGTCTACCGCTTGGTCCCCGGAGGGACGGAAGCGCCCAGCGAGCAGGCTTCGTGGGCGCGGGCCACCGCGCCCCTTCCCCGGGGGGAGGCGGACCTGACGGACGTGGCCCCCTCGACCTGGGTCGACCCTGAGCCCCCGGCGACCCCCGGGTCCGGCTCCTTGCGCCAGCAGACCCTGGCCGGAGGACTCACCGTCGTCTTCGGGCTCCTGCTGCTGGCCGAGCTCATCCTCTGGCTCCAGCGGGAGGCCACGGGCGGCTTCTCGCTCGGCGGATGGCTGCGACGGCATTGGCCCGCCCTCGTGAGCCGCGCGCTCGCGCTGGTCCTGGTGGCCGGGGCGGCTGCGGGCGCGGCCCACACGGTACCCTCGGATCTGAACGAGCTGTGGGTGCTCCTGGACCGTTCCGACAGCGTCGACCGCTCGTTGCGCGAGGAGGCCTGGCGCTGGGCCGGCCGCCTCAAGGCCGAGGCGGGCGAGCGGCGGCTGGGCGTGGTGCTCTTCGGCGTGCAGCCAGCCCTGGAACACCCCCCCGACGACCCGGCCCGCCTCCCCCCCACGCCCCGGGCCTCCGTGGACGCGAGCGGAACGGATCTGGAGGCCGCCCTGCGCCTCGCAGCCGCTCGCCTGCACCCACCGGCGCGCCTGGTGGTGGCCACCGACGGCCACGCCACCCGCGGCGACGCGGGGCTGCTGCTGGAACGCCTGCGGGAACTGGGCACGCCCGTGGACGTGGTGCCCCTGGCCCGCGAGGCCCCCGCTGAGGTGGCCATCGACCAGCTTCGGGTGCGGCCCCAGACCGACCCCGGCGCGCCGTACCTCGTGCGGGTCTCCCTCCGCGCCGGGCAGCCCACCCCCGCCCGGCTGGTCCTGCGTGCGGCGGGCGTGCCCGTGGCCGAGCGCCAGGTCCGGGTACCGGCGGGGTCGTCGGCCTTCGACCTGACGGCCCGGGCACCCGATCTCCCCGGCGTGCTGCCCCTCGAGGTGACGGTGGAGGCCCCGGTGGATGATCGCCCGGAGAACAACCGGGCGGAAGCCGCCGTCCGAGTGGGGGAGCCCCCCCGCGTCGTGGTGGTGAGCGGGGGCGACCCGGTCACGGCCCCGCTGCTGCGCGCCCAGGGGCTGGAGCCGGCGGTGATGCGTCCGGAGGCGCTCCCGAGCGACCCTTCTTTCTGGGAGGCCCTGGGGGCGCTGGTGCTGGAGGACGTGCCCGCGACCGCCCTCACCCAGGTGCAGCGGCGCTCCGTAGAGCACCTGGTGCGGGACCTGGGCGGTGGGCTGCTGGTGGTGGGGGGGCCCCAGGCGTTCACGTCGGGAGGTTACCAGGGTACGGAGCTGGAGCGGCTGCTCCCCGTTTCGCTGCAGCTGCCCCAGGACCTCCTGGTCCCCCGGGTGGCCATGGTGCTGGTGATCGACCGCTCCGGCTCCATGGGCGAGCACCAGGGGCAACGGACCAAGCTGGATCTGGCCAAGCAGGCCAGCCTGAGCCTCTTCGACAACCTCTCCACCGACGACCTCCTGGGCATCCTCGCGTTCGACACCCAGGCCACGTGGGTGGTGCCGCTGAACCGGGTGGGCTCCGGAGGAGGCGTTCTCCAGCGCCTGGCCCGCATCAGTCCCAGCGGCGGCACCAACCTGGGGCCCGCGCTGGACGAGG
The DNA here is from genome assembly GCF_001544015.1 of Limnochorda pilosa. Classification (GTDB taxonomy): domain Bacteria; phylum Bacillota; class Limnochordia; order Limnochordales; family Limnochordaceae; genus Limnochorda; species Limnochorda pilosa. The sequence continues at coordinate 3,340,315 of NZ_AP014924.1, forward strand.
CCATCACCGCCCTGGAGCCGGTTTCGGCGGTGGTGAAGCACGTCCTCATCCTGAGCGACGGCAAGTCCACCCCCGGGCCCTTCCTCCGCCGGGCCCGCGAGGCGGCCGCCGCCAGCATCAGCCTATCGACGGTGGCCATCGGTCGCGACGCCGACCGGGAGCTGCTGGCCTCCCTGGCCCAGGAAGGCGGCGGGCGGCACTACTACACCGACGACGTGGAGCGGCTGCCGGAGATCTTCCTGCGGGAGGTGCGGGCCGTGACCGCGCCCCAGGTGCTGGTGGGGCCTCACCCTGTGGCCGTACGGGAGCGTGAGCCCTTCCTCTCCGGCGCGCCGTCCCGCTTCGAACCCATCGAGCGGCTGAACGCGGCCAGCCCCCGGCCGGAGGCGACCCTCCAGCTGGCCACCGAGGCCGGGCGGCCCGTGCTGGCTTCGTGGTCCTACGGCCTGGGGAGGGTGGCCGCTTTCCTCTCGTACCCGGCCCCCGGCTGGGCGGGTGAGTGGGCGCACCTGCCGGCACTCTGGGCCCAGGTGGCCCGCTGGCTGCTGCCGTCGCCTACGGGCCTGCACGCGTCGTCCACCTTGGAGGTTGCGTCAGGTGCCGGCACCCTCACCGTGGACCTGCTGGACATGGAGGGGGGCTACGTCAACTTCGCTCCCCTGGAAGGCACCCTCCAGGCCCCCGATGGTTCCACCCGCCCTCTGGAGTTGGAGCAGGTGGCGCCCGGTCGCTACCGGGCCGCCTTCCCCGCCTCCCAGCCCGGCGCCTACCTGGTCACGGTGCGACGGACCGACCAGGGGCCGGCGGCGCCGGTCACGACCGCCTCTGCATGGGTCGCGGCGGCGCCGGAGCTGGAGCTCCACACCCGTCCGGCACCCCAGCTTTACGAGCTGGCCCGGGAGACGGGCGGGCGGGTGCTGAACCTGGACGACGACCTGGATCAGGTTTGGGAGGCCCTTGCCGGCGCCCAGACCAGGCGATCCCTGCGCCTGCCCCTGGTCCTGGCCGGCCTTGCCCTCTTCCTGGCGGACCTGTCCCTGCGGCTCGCCCGCATCCGCCGCCGCCAGCCAGCCTCCTGACGGCGAGCGCCCCGAAACCTGGGCCCGGAGGGTCTACCCGAAGAAGCGCTGGATCTCGGCTTGGGCGGTCTCGGGCGAGTCGGACGCGTGGACGATGGTGTAGGGCAGCTCGTTGGCGAAGTCGCCCCGGATCGTGCCGGGCTGCGCCTCCAGGGGGTTGGTGGCGCCTGCCAGGTTGCGCACGTGGCGGATGCAGTCCGGACCCTCGAGCACCCCCAGCACCGAGGGACCGGCGGTGATGGCCCGGAGCAGCCCGGGGAAGAAGGGCTTGTCGGCGTGGTGGGCGTAGTGCTCCCGCGCCGTCGCCTCGGTGATCTGCCTTAGCTCCAGGCGGGCGATGGTCAACCCCTTGGCCTCGAACCGGCGGAGGATCTCACCCACCAGGCCCCGTCGCACCGCCTCGGGCTTGATGATGATGAAGGTCTGCTCCACGTGCGTCCACCTCCGTGTCGTGGGGACGGCCCGGCGTGCCGGGCGTCCATGGCCGGGGCCCCGCAGGTCACGCCTGCGCAGCCCCGGGCCCTGTCCTCAGTCGTAGTCCTCGAAGGCGTGGGTGAGCACCGACCGCAGCCGGGGCGGCGGGATCACCTCCGACTCGGCCAGGAGCACCGGCTTGCCCTCCTGGTTGTGGGTCACGCTCTTGAGGGTGGCGCGGTTGGCCGCGGGGTCCAGGGAGACCACCTCGAGCTCGGTGGTGAGCACGTCGCCACAGTGGGCGGGCGAGGCGAACCTCAGGGTCTGGTGGGCAGTGATGGTCCCCGGGCCCGGAAGCCGGCCGGTGATGGCCGCGACCACCTGCGCCGCCACCAGGATGCCGGGGACGACAGGCTCGCCCAGCTCGGTCCGGTGGGCGTACTCCCGATCCACGTAAACGGGGTTCAAGTCGTTGGTGAGCCCCATGTAAAGGTAGACGTCCCGCTCCTCCACCTTCTGGGTGAAGGTCGCCTTCTCCCCCACCTGCAGCTCGTCTACGTGCCTCCCCAGGGACTTCCTCCTGGCGATGTGCTGCACGACTCCACCCCCTACCCGTGATGGCGGGCCGCGCACCCCGCCCTATGCACGTTCGGCAGCGATCCGGAAGGCCCTTCGGGCCGCCTCGACCGTCGCGTCGATCTCGGCCGCCCGGTGGGCCGTGGAGACGAACCAGGCCTCCCAGGGCGACGGGGCCAGGTAGACCCCCGCGTCCAGCATGGCGTGGAAGAACCGCCGGAAGGCGGCCCCGTCTGCGGCCGCCACCCCGGCGGCGTCCCGCACGGGCGCCTCGGTGAAGAAGAGCCCCAGCAGGGAGCCGACCCTCTGCACCTGCACGCAAATCCCGGCGTCACGGGCCGCCTCGGCCAGCCCGTCGGCCAAGCGCGCGGAGACTTCCTCCAGCGCCGGGTAGGGATCCTCCTCCCGCAGGATCTCCAGGGTCCGCAGCCCGGCCGCCACCGCGACCGGGTTCCCCGCCAGGGTCCCCGCCTGGTAGACGGGCCCCGCGGGCGCCACCTGCTCCATCAGCTCCCGGAGGCCGCCGTACGCGCCGATGGGCATGCCCCCGCCGATCACCTTGCCCAGGCAGGTCAGGTCCGGCGTGACCCCCAGGCGCGCCTGAGCCCCGCCGTAGGCGACCCGGAAACCGGTGATGACCTCGTCGAAGATCAACACCGCTCCGTGCTCCCGGGTTAGCCGCCGGAGCCCTTCCAGGAAGCCCGGCTCCGGGGGGACGACCCCCATGTTCCCCGCCACGGGCTCCACGATGACGCAGGCGATCTCCGCCCCGCTCCGGTCGAAGAGCGCTTGGGCCGCGGCCAGGTCGTTGTAGGGCAGGAGGTGCGTCTGCTCCACCACGGCCGCGGGCACCCCCGGGCTGGAGGGAACCCCCAGTGTGGACGCGCCGGAACCGCTCTCCACCAGGAGCGCGTCCACGTGCCCGTGGTAGCCGCCCCTGAACTTGACCACCCCGCTTCGGCCCGTGGCGGCCCGGCTCAGCCGGATGGCGCTCATGGTCGCCTCGGTCCCCGAGCTGACCAGACGCACCTCTTCCAGCGAGGGCACCGCCTCCACCAGCACCCGTGCCAGGGCCACCTCGCCCTCGGTGGGCGCCCCGAAGGTGGCGCCCAGCCGGGCCGCCTGGCAGACGGCCTCCACCACCCGGGGGTGCGCGTGCCCCAGGATCAGCGGGCCATACGAGCCGACGTAGTCGATGTACGACCGCCCGTCCACGTCGAAGAGCCGCGCGCCTTCCCCCCGGGCGACGAAGGGCGGCGTGCCCCCCACGGCCCGGAACGCCCGGACGGGGCTGTTGACGCCGCCGGGGATCCAGCGGCGGGCCCGGGCGAAGAGCTCTTCCGATCGGCTCACGCCCTCACCCCCCCAACCCTTCCCGCCAGAGCCGCGCGAACTCGGTGGCGTAGTAGGTGAGGATCAGGTCCGCCCCGGCCCGGCGGATGGCGGTGAGGCTTTCCAGGAAGGCCTGGCGCTCATCGATCCAGCCCTGCATGCCGGCCGCCCTGAGCATCGCGTACTCGCCGCTCACCTGATAGGCGGCCACCGGCAGCCCCACCCGCTCGCGGACCTGCCGGATCACGTCCAGGTAGGGGAGCGCGGGCTTCACCATCACCAGGTCTGCACCCTCGGCCACATCCAGGTCCACCTCGAGCAGGGCCTCCCGGGCGTTGGCCGGATCCATCTGGTACCCCCGCCGGTCGCCGAAAGCAGGCGCCGACTCCGCCGCCTCCCGGAAGGGGCCGTAGAAGGCCGAGGCGTACTTGGCCGAGTACGCCAGGATGCTCACGTCGTCGAAGCCGGCCTCGTCCAGGGCTCGACGGATGGCCGCCACCCGGCCGTCCATCATGTCGCTGGGGGCCACCCAGTCGACCCCGGCCCGGGCGTGGGAGAGGGCCGTACGGGCCAACCGGTCGAGGGTGGGGTCGTTGGCCACCCGCTCGCCCTGCAGCAGGCCGCAGTGCCCGTGGCTCGTGTACTCGCAGAGGCAGACGTCGGTGACCACCACCAACTCGGGCAGCTCCGCCTTCAGCCGCCGCACGGCCTGCTGCACCACGCCCTCCTCCGCCCAGGCCTCGCTGCCCTCCTCGTCCTTGCCCTCGGGTAGGCCGAAGAGGATCACCGCAGGCACGCCCAGCTCAAAGGCCTCCCGGGCGGGCTCCACCACCCGGTCCACCGACCAGCGGTCCACGCCCGGCATGGAGGCCACCGGTTCCCGCACGCCCCTGCCCGGGCGCACGAAGAGCGGCAGGATCAGATCGTCCGGCCGTACCCACGTCTCCCGCACCATCCGCCGCACGGTGCCGGACCGCCTCAGCCGCCGCATCCGCCGCTGGGGGAAACCCACGCCAGGACCCCTCATCATCCGTTCTCTCCACCCTTTCCCATCGAGGCCGCCCGGGCCATGGCATCCACCAGGCCCCGCACGCTGGAGACCGGCGCCTCGACGTCTACCGGCAGCCCCAGCTCGCGGCAGCGGCGGGCGGTCACGGGACCGATGCAGGCCACCCGCGCCCGGCCGGACCACTCCTTCCGCCACCCGCCCAGGCGTTCCACGAGCCCCGTGGCCGTGGACGGGCTGGTGAGCGTCACCCACCCGAGCTCGCCCCGATCCAGGGCCTCCCGCACCTTCTCCGGGGGCTCGCCGCCCTCCTCCCGGGGCGTGGCCACCCGGTAGGCTTCCACCTCGGTGACCCGGGCCCCCGCGGCGCGCAGCCGGGTCACCAGCTCCGGCGACCCCAGGGGCGACCGGGCCACCAGGATCGCCTCCCCCTCAATCCCCTGGCCCGCCAGCGCCTCGGCCAGGTAGGCCGTCTCGAACCGTTCGGGGACCAGGTCGGGCTCGACGCCCCACGCGCGCAGCGCGCGGGCCGTTCCCGGACCGACCGCCGCCACGCGCAGGCGCGCCAGGTCCAGGGCCCCTTTTCCCAGGTCCGCCAGGCGCTGCTGCACCGCTCCCACCCCGTTGGGGCTGGTGAGGACGAGCCAGCGGAACGTGTCCAGGCGGCGCAGCGCGTCCTCGAGGGGGCGGGGGTCCTGCGCGGGCAGCACCTCGATGGTGGGGAAGAGCCGCACGGTGGCACCTTCTGTTTCCAGGAGCGCGACCAGCTCCGCCGCCTGGTCGTGGCTCCGGGTGACCAGCACCGTCTGCCCCCGCAGCCGTCCTCCCGCGTCCCGCCCCATCACGGCCAGACCCCTTCCTCGCCCCGTCCGACGCGTAACCGCTCGGCCCGCCGGGCCACCCAGGCGCCGATCTCGTACAGGAACAGGAGCGGTATGGCCAGCAAGGCCTGGGAGACCGGATCCGGCGGCGTGAGCAGCGCGCCGACGATGAAGGCCATGAGCACCACGTACCGCCGCTGGCGCGCCCAGAAGCGTGCGGGAACCACCCCGATCCGGGTGAGCGTGTAGGTCACCAGGGGAAGCTGGAAGACCAGCCCGAAGGGCAGGGTGACCCCCATGAGGAAGGAGAGGAAGCGGGCGATGGTGATGGTCGCGTGGATCCGCTCCGTCTGGAACCCCAGGAAGAAGCTGAGCATGAGCGGCAGCATGACGAACCAGCTGAAGACGATCCCGGCCACGAAGAGCACCACCACCACCGGCGCCAGGCGGTAGACGAGCCGCCGCTCGGTGGGGAAGAGGCCGGGGAGCACGAAGAGCCACGCCTCCACCAGAATGACGGGCGCCGCAGCGACCAGGCCCAGGGTCATGGCGATCTTCACCAGGCTGACGAACGCCTCGGCGGGGGTGACGAAGACCAGGCGGCCCACTCTCTCCCCCAGGTAGGAGACCACCGCCGGCGTCAGGAACCATGCCATCGCGCTGGCCGCGATCCAGACGATCCCGCTCACCAGGAGACGCCGGCGCAACTCGGCCAGGTGCCCCGAGAGGGGCATGGTGGGTAGGCTGCTCTCCGAGAGGCTCACCGGCACTCCACGACCCTTCGCGTCCACCGGCCGGGCCCTTCAGGCCTCGACACGGCTCAGGCGGTGCGGTCCTTTTCCTGCCCGCCGTTCCCACCGCTCGGGGGGGTCTCCGGGGCATCGGGCGGCACCGCCGCGGGCCGATCCCCCTTCGCCTCCTCGGCGGCAGCTGCCGGTGAGCGGTCGGACGGGCGGCGTGGGGGCTCATCGCTCACCGAACCCAGCTGGCTCGAGGCTCGCCGGAACTCGTTCAGGCCCTTGCCCAGCGCCTTCCCCACCTCGGGCAGCTTCCCCGGCCCGAAGACGATCAGCGCCAGGATCAGGATCACCACCAGCTCCATGGGACCCAGGTTGAACATGCCCACCACCCTCTCCTAGGCCTTGGCTCCGCCCCGGACCTCCGAGCCGGCGTCGCCGTGCAGCCCCTCGCGCGTCTCCCGCACCAACCCCACGGCATGCCCGAGCTGCGGCCACACCACGTCCAGCGACTCCACGGCGCCGCGCGGGCTACCCGGCAGGTTGAGGATGAGGCTGCGCCCCCGCACCCCGCAGACCCCCCGGCTCAGCATGCTCGCGGGCGAACGCTCCAGGTTCCGCACCCGCATGGCCTCCGAGAGCCCGGGGGCCTCACGATCGAGGACGGCCCGGGTCGCCTCCGGGGTCCGGTCTCGGGGCGTGAGACCCGTGCCGCCGGTGGTGAGGATCAACGGCACGCCGGCCACGTCGGCCAGCCAGCGGAGCCGTTCGCTCACCTCCGAGGGCTCGTCGGGTACGACCCCTCGCCACACCACCGTACCACCCCGGGCTTCGACGAACTGCTGCAACGCCTCGCCGCTGGTGTCGCCGGTCCCGCCGGCCCGGGCCTTGGAATCGCTGACGGTGAGGACCGCGACCTGCATCGCGCTACACCCGCCGCTCCACGCTGAAGTCGGCCACCGAGGCGAGCACCTGGCGCAGGGGCGTCGCGGGAAGCTCGTCCAGCCAATCCTTCGCCTCGCCGGCGAAACGCAGGGCCGTCTGGTACGTGTACTCGGTGGCGCCGTTCTCCCGCACCAGACGCAGGATCGTCTGGATCTCGCCTGTCCCGGGGATACCCCCGTCCAGGAGGGGCCGCACCGCCCGGCGGTGGTGAGGGTGCTTGAGAAGGTACAGGATGGGAAGGGTGATGACGCCCTCGGCCAGATCCCGCCCCGCGGGCTTGCCGATGGTTTCGCCGTCGGCCACCACGTCCAACAGGTCGTCGATGACCTGGAAGGCCATGCCCACCGAACGGCCGAAGTGCCACAGCCGCTTGGCCTGGTCCGGCGAGGCGCCCCCCGCGAGCGCGCCAGCCTGGCAGCAGGCGGCGAAGAAGAGAGCTGTCTTGCGCTCGATGCGGTCGAAGTAGTCTCGTTCCTCCTGCTCCGGGTCGGCCGCCCGTGCGTTCTGGATGATCTCCCCCTCGCACATGCGGTAGACCATCTCGGACATGATCTGCACGATCTCCGGCCGGCTCTCGCGCGTGAGCATCACCAGCGCGCGGGCCAACAGCGCGTCGCCGGAGAGGACCGCGTTCACGTTGCCCCACAGCCGGCCGGCGGTGGGGCGACCGCGGCGCGTGTCGGCTTCGTCGATGACGTCGTCGTGCACGAGGGTGGCCATGTGGATCATCTCGGAGGCGGCGGCCACGGGGATGGCTGGCTCCAGGTCCTCGCCGAAAAGGCGGGCCGAGAGCAGGACCAGGAGCGGTCGCACCCGCTTGCCACCACCCTGCACCAGGTGCAGCGCGATCGCGCGCGCCTCGGGCGGTGCGTCGTCGAAGGCCGCGAGGAGCCGCGCCTCCGCTTTCTCCATGGGTTCGTACACCAAGCCCGCAATCTCGCGGTAGAGGGCCGATTCCGCTGCCTTCCGGCCCGTGCCGCCGGCTCCGGTGCCGCTAACCTTCGAGGTAGTAGGCAAGACGCTCCAACTCCAGGCTCAGGTCTGTGTGCGCGAGGTAGACGTGCTCCGGCACGTTCACGTGGACCGGCGCGAAGTTCAGGATGGCCCGTACACCCGCCCGTACGCACCGGTCCACGGTCTCCTGGGCGGCGGCAGCGGGCACGGCCACCACGGCCATCCGGATGCCGTGGCGTTCCAGGACTTCCTCCAGCTGGTCCGCGGGCTGGATCACCAGGTCACCCACCTGCTCCCCGTACTTCTCGGGGTCCGCGTCGAAGAGCGCAGCCACCCGCAGCCGGAAGTGGGGATCGCGGCGGTAGCGGTCCATGTTGAACCGCGCGAGTGCGTGCCCCAACGCCCCCATGCCGATGATGCCCAGATCCACCACCCGGTCGAGGTTCAGGATGCGCAGGAGCTCGTCCCGCAGGTAGGCGACCTCGTAGCCCACGCCCTGCTTGCCGAACTCGCCGAACCACGCCAGGTCCTTCCGGACCAGGGCCGGGCTCACCCCGGCACGGTCGCCCAGTTCCTGCGAGGACATGAGCCGCTTCTCGCCGTCCCGGCTCGCCTCGTCCAAGACCCTGAGGTATAGGGGAAGGCGTCGGACCACGGCGTCCGATATCTTGTTCCAGCGCACCCGATCCTCTCCCCTGACGGCCCGTCCGCAAAGCGGGGTCCGAAATCGCGCTCAAAAGCACAAGCCCATTATAGGGTTGCCGGTCCAGGGGCGTCAATTCGGCGCCATCCCATCCTTTGGTCGTTAAGCTTTCTACTCGAGATGCACCTCCACCTGCAAGCGTTCGGTCCCTCGCAGCAACTCGACCCGCAGGCGGCCGCCGAAGCCAGCTCCCACCACCGCCTGGCGGAGGTCCTCCATCCGCTTCACGGAGCGCCCGTCCGCCGCCACCACCACGTCCCCTGCTTGCATGCCTGCCCGTTCGGCGGGTGAACCCGGCGCCACCTGGGTGACGTACGCGCCCCGGTCGACGGCGAGCTTCTGGCCCGTCTCCTCCTCGATCAGCTTACGGACTTCGGGTGTCAGCGATCCCCCCAGCACCCCCAGGCGCAGGGTCTTGCCGTGCTCGATGATCTGGCCCGCCAGGTGGAGCGCCTGGTTGATGGGCACCGCGAAGCCGAGGCCCTCGGCCGTCACCCCTTCCAGCTGCCGAACGACGGCGGTGGTCATGCCCACAACCTTCCCGTCCAGGTCCACCAGGGGCCCCCCGGAGTTCCCCGGGTTGATGGCGGCATCGGTCTGGATCATGCTCTCCAGGAACAGGTGCCGGGCAGGATCGATCTCCACGTCGCGCCCCAAGGCGCTGATGATCCCCGCGGTCACCGAGTAGTCGAACCCCACGGGGTTGCCGATGGCGATGACACCCTCCCCCACCGTGAGCCGGTCCGAGTTGCCGATGGGAGCCCTTGGCAGGTCTTTCCCTTCCGCCTGGAGCACGGCAAGGTCGGCCCAAGGATCCTGCCCCAAGAGGTGCGCGCGATACGACCGCCCGTCGGGCAGTTGGACGGTGATCGACCGGGCCCCTTCCACCACGTGCTGGTTGGTAAGGATGTGCCCCCGGTCGTCGATGACGATGCCAGACCCCTGCCCCTGCAGCCGGAAGCCAGGCGCCTGGGTGAAAAGCCCCGCGGGCCCGCCGGCGACCTCCGTGGAGACCTTCACCACCGATGGTCCCACCCGGCGGATCGCGGTCACGACCGAGGCGCCGTCGTTCCCGGCGCCGGTCGCCAGCCCGCGCGGCAGCCCCGCCCCCGGTCCGGGACCCGGCTGCGGCCCCCCCGAGGCGAAGGCGACGCCGAGGGCCAGGATCCCTACTGCGAGCACCAAGATACCGATTCGGCCATTTCTGCGTTCCAAGCCACCGGCCCCCTTTCGGGGCCTAGTCTGCCCGGTTGCCGGATCGCTTCTGCCTGGAGACGCGGGCGCGCGGCCGGAACGTGCGGCTCACCCTCAAAGCGCGGCGATGCCCGCCTACCGGGGAGCGCCGGGAACCGTACGCTCCTCCACCTCGTACATGAGCTCGCAGACGCGATCGTCCAGGGAGGTGACCTCCCGCTGGTAGCGCCGCACCTGGTCCTTCAGGTGTTCCAGCTCCCTGAGGAGCCAGGCGTTGGACAGGAGAAGCACCGCCAGGACCGCCACGGCGACCCACTGGAGCATCGCGCGCAACACCCCCCTCTCGGACTGGAAGTCCACGTCCCCTAGTCTATGCATCCGCTGGCTCTTTCTTCCGGTGCCGGCGGGCGGCTGCCAGGGCTTCCCACCAGGGCCGGCGCAAGCCGGTACCGAAGCCTTCCAGAGCTGGGATCCGAGTTCCAAGAGGGCCGGTCGCGGCGCGGGGGGGCGGGACCAGGTGCAGAAGCGCGTTCCATGGGTGCTTGCCAGCTTGCTCCTGGTGGGCCTTGCCTATGCCAGCGCCCTGCCAGGGTCCCTCCTCGACCGGATTCTGCCGGCCCGAGCCGAGCCCTCGCCCACCCGGGTCGCTGCGTCCACTCCCGCCGGGGCGCCGAAACCCGCTCCCCAGGCGCCTCCATCCCGCCCGCAGGCGCCGGGCTCCCTTTCCAGACCGCCATCGCGTGAAGCTCCGGATCCTCCAGCCGTCCCCCGGCCGTCCTCTTCGCCCGAGGCGGGACGGCCGGACGGCGTCGCCCCTGCCGGGGCGCGCCCCCCCTCTGGCGACGCACCAGCGCTGGCGCCACCTGCCGAGGGAGCCGAGCCTGCCCGGTCGGCTGGGGATAAGATGAAGGAAGACCCAGGGGAGCCTGTGCCCGCCGCCCATCCTCCTTCCGGGAAGGAGCCGTACCGTATGGAGCCCCCCACGGTGCGCATCATGACCTTCAACATCCGGCACGCGCTGGGGTTGGACGGTAAGGTGTCGTTGGAGCGGGTGGCCCGCATCATCGAGCCGGCCGAGATCGTCTTCCTGAGCGAGGTCGACCGCTACTGGCTCCGCTCAGGCCTGATGGACCAGCCGGCCGCGCTCCAGCGCCTGACCGGGATGCCCCACGCCTTCTTCGCAGCGGCCGTCGACCTCCCCGGGCCTTCCCGCCAGTACGGCAACCTGCTCCTCAGCCGATTCCCCATCCTGCGGGCGACGGCGGTTCCGCTCCCCCAGGCCGAGGGGGCGGAGGCACGGGTGATGATCGAGGCCCAGATCGACGTGGAGGGCGAGGTCTGGTTCGTCTTCGGGGTCCACCTGGGGCTGGACCGGGAGGAGCGGCGCCTCCAGCTGGAAACAGTCCGGGCGCGGGCCGCCTCTGTGGGAGACCGTCGGCTGCTGCTGGGTGACTTCAACGCCCCGCCCGATGCACCCGAGATGGAGGCTCTCGCCTCTGAGGGTCCCATGTGGGTCGACGCGCTGGCCGGCGCCCCGGGAACCTTCCCTGCCTGGAAACCGGCGGTGCGCATCGACCACGTGCTCCTCTCCCCCGGCTTCGCAGCGCGCCTGGTACGGTCGGGGGTGGAGGAGAGCGACGCGTCGGACCATCGGCCTGCCTGGGTGGACCTGCGCCTCAGCCGCCCGCCGGGGCCGCCGGCGCACCCACCTGCCGGTGTGCGGCCGTGAGGGTGTTGACCAAGAGCATGGCGATGGTCATGGGCCCCACACCTCCGGGCACGGGCGTGATGGCGCCCGCCACCTGAACCGCCTCGTCGAAGGCCACGTCCCCCCGCAGGGAGCCGTCGGCTTGCCGGTTGATGCCCACGTCGATGACGGTGGCACCGGGCTTGATCCAGTCACCCCGGATCATCTCCGAGCGACCCACGGCGGCCACGAGCACGTCCGCCCTGCGGCAGACTTCGGCCAGGTCCCGGGTGCGGGAGTGGCAGAGGGTGACGGTGGCGTGGCGATGGAGGAGCATCATGGCCACGGGCTTGCCCACGATGTTGCTGCGGCCCACCACCACCGCCTCGGCGCCCCTCAGCGGCGTGCCGGCCCGTTCGATCAGCTCCAGGATGCCCGCAGGCGTGCAGGGCCGCAGGCCCTCCTGGTTGAGGACCAGCCGGGCCACGTTGACAGGATGGAAGCCGTCCACGTCCTTGGCCGGGTCGATCGCGTCCAGGACGGCCCCCTCGTCGATGGCGTCGGGGAGGGGCAGCTGCACCAGGATGCCATGGATGCGCGGGTCGCGGTTGAGCCGGCCGATGAGGTCCAGAAGGTCCGACTGGGTGGTAGAGGCCGGAAGCTTGTGCTCTTCCGAGTAGATGCCCGCCGCCTGGCAGGCCCTTTCCTTGTTGCTGACGTAGATGCGGGACGCGGGGTCGTCGCCCACCAGCACCACGGCCAGGCCCGGCTGGACCTCCGTCTCAGCCTGGAAGCGGGCCACGTCCTCCCGCACGCCCTCCCGGATCTCGCGAGCAAGCGCCTTGCCGTCCAGGATCTGCGCTGCCACCTTCCCCGCCTCCTCACGCGAAAAGCCGGCCGGGGGGCCGGCTGGAAGGTTGTCCCTGAACCCCGATCGATTATACCTGGAATGCCGCACAGGTGTCAAAGACGGCCGCTGGGCCGCCGCACGATCTTGCGGGCGGCCCGTGGGTGCTTTCCCCAAGAAGGAGGCTGTACCGCCAGGCCAGGGCCCGGTTCAGCCGGGGCTCCCGCTCATCCCCCACCACCACCGTGGGCTTGAAAGGAGCCTGCAGGTCTGCTAGAATAGGCCGTGCAACGTGGAGGACCCATGCGGCTATAGCTCAGGGGACAGAGCGCCGGCCTCCGGAGCCGGGTGCGCAGGTTCGAATCCTGCTAGCCGCACCATCATCGGGCGGATGTAGCTCAGGGGTAGAGCATCGGCTTCCCAAGCCGAGGGTCGCGGGTTCGAATCCCGTCATCCGCTCCATCTTCATGCGCTGGCGTAGCTCAGCCGGTAGAGCGGCGCACTCGTAATGCGCAGGTCGTCGGTTCGAGTCCGACCGCCAGCTCCAGCGTCCGCTTCAGAGCCACGGCCCACGGGGTCGTGGCTCTTTCCGTGGCCTTGGGCAGACGAAAGGAAGGCCCGCCGGAGAACCGCTTCCGGTGGGCCTTTCCCCTGGTGGGCAGAGAGGGACTCGAACCCCCGACCTCTACGATGTGAGCGTAGCGCTCTAACCGGCTGAGCTATCTGCCCGAGAGCACCCTTGATTATAGGATGGAAGCCCTCCCTTGTCAACCGCGCCCCATGGGCGCCGAAGCCCTCCTTTGCTGCCTGCACTTCGCCGGCGCCCGGACCTCGCGCCCGGTGCAGACTAGGCGCGCCGGGAACGGCGAAGGTTCCCCGGGGACCACATCCGGCGAGGAGGGGCCTGAGGGTGCTCGTGACCATCTTCTGGCGGACGGTGCTCTTCTACGCGGTGCTGCTGGTCACCGTACGGGTGATGGGCAAGCGGGAGATCGGCGCCCTGGACCCCTTCGACTTCGTGGTGGCCATCCTCCTGGCCGAGCTGGCGGCGATTCCCATCGAGGAGGTCACGCACCCTGTGTGGACCGGCCTGGTGGCCATCGGCACCCTGTTGGCGCTCCAGCTCCTGAGCTCGTGGCTCTGCCTGGTGGACGACCGGGCCAGGCGGCTCATCTGCGGCGAGCCGTCGGTGGTGGTCAGGACCGGACGCCTGCAGGAGCACGAGATGCGCAAGCTCCGATACAACATCCACGACCTGATGGCCCAGCTGCGCCAGAAGGGCGTTCCCGACATCTCCGACGTGGAGGTGGCCGTCCTGGAGAACAACGGCCAGCTCAGCGTGGTGCCCCGATCGCAGAAGCGGCCGGTCGCCCCCTCGGACCTTCAGGTGCCCACCCCCTACGAGTCCCTGCCCATAACGGTGGTGGTGGACGGCTCCTTCAACTACAAGGAGATGCGCCAGTCAGGCGTCGACTTCGCGTGGGTGGAAGAGAAGCTGCGGGAGCAAGGCGTTGAGGATGTCAGCACCCTCCTCTACGCGCACGTGGATACCCAGGGCAACGTCCGCGTCCAGCGGAAGGGCGAGTCCGAGGGGTAGCCTCGGGCTCGCCGGATCCGCTCACCCCTGCCACAGGTCGGTGCTTCGCACCACCGTCTGGGAGCGCTCAGGGCCCAGCGAGAGGAGGCTGACCGGGCACCCCGCCACCGCCTCGATGCGCTGCACGTAGGCCTGGGCCGCAGGGGGAAGCTGGTCGAAGGAACGGCACTTCGAGAGGTCCTCGGTCCACCCTGGGTGCTCTTCGTACACGGGCTCCGCCCGCTCCATCAGATCGGACCGCGCCGGCGGGCGGTCCAGCAGCCCGCTATCCACCCGGTAGGCCGTGCAGACGCGGAGCCGCTCCAAACCGCTCAGGGCGTCGAGCTTGGTGAGGGCCAGGTCCGTCAACCCGTTGACCTGGACCGAGTACCGGACCGCCACCAGGTCCAGCCAGCCGCAGCGCCGCGGCCGGCCGGTGGTGGTGCCGAACTCCTGACCCCGTTCCCGCAGCCAGTCCCCCGTGGCGTCGCGCAGCTCCGTGGGGAAGGGACCCTCCCCTACCCGGGTGGTGTACGCCTTCGCCACACCGATGAGGCGGGTGATGGCCCGCGGCCCCAGCCCGGACCCCGTCAGGCTGCCGCCCGCGCTGGAGCTGGAGGAGGTCACGAAGGGATAGGTGCCGTGGTCCAGGTCCAGGAGGGTTCCCTGAGCGCCCTCCAGGAGGATGCGGCGGCCCTCGGCGGCGGCCTGGTGAAGGATCGCGGCCGTGTCGGTGACGAAGGGCGCCAACCGCTGCGCCGCTGCAGAGAACCGGGCCGCCACGGCGGCCGGGTCCAGCTCGGGGGCGTCGGTGGCCTGGAAGCCGTAAGCAGCCTCGAGCTGCCGGCGCTTCCGCTCGAGGATGGGGGTCAGGCGCGCCTCCAGGTCGGCGGCCAGCAGATCACCCATGCGGAGCCCGGTACGGGCCGCCTTGTCCACGTAGGCGGGGCCTATTCCCAGGCCGGTGGTGCCGATGCGCGCCTCGAGCCGCGCCTCCTCCTCCAGACGATCCTGGAGTCGGTGGGCAGGCAGGACCACATGGGCCCGGTCGCTGATCCGGAGAAGGGAGAGGTCCACCCCCCGGGCCTCCAGCTCGTCCAGCTCCCGAACCAGGCGTTCGGGCTCCAGTACGGTGCCGTTCCCCACGATGGCCAGGCAACCCGGGCGAAGGAGCCCCGTGGGCACCATGTGGAGCGCGAAGCGTTCCGTACCGATCCAGACCGTGTGCCCGGCGTTCGCGCCCCCCTGATAGCGCACGACCACGTCGGCCTGCGCCGTGAGGTGATCGGTCACCTTCCCCTTGCCTTCGTCGCCCCACTGGGCTCCGATGATGGCCACGGCCGGCATCCTTCAGGCCTCCTTCGTCCGGGCGGCCTCGTCGGCTCGCCGGAAGAGCCTCCTGGCGTTGGCGGCCGTGAGGCGCGCCGCTTCCAGGGGTTCCATATGCCACAGGGTCGCCAGGACCCTGCCGCTTTCGATGACCCAGGCGGGCTCGTTCCTCCGCCCCCGGTGGGGAACGGGCGCCAGGTAGGGGGCGTCCGTCTCCAGGCAGACGCGCTCTCGCGGCAGGCCCGTCACCACCTGCCGGAGCCCGTCCATGGAGCGGAAGGTCAGCATCCCGCCCACAGAGACGAAAAGACCCAGGTCCAGCACCTCGCGGGCGAAGGCCTGGTCCCCGTGGAAGCAGTGGAGCAGCCCCTCGGCCCTGCCTTCCTCCCGCAGCGCCGCAAGGGTCTCCCCGGGTGCCTCGCGGGAGTGAATCACCACGGGAAGGCCCAGCTTCCGGGCCAGGCGGATCTGCCGGCGGAAGACCCGGGCCTGCACGTCGCGGGGCGAGTGGTCGTAGTGGAAGTCGAGCCCGATCTCGCCCACGGCCACCACGTGAGGATCTGCCGCGAGCCGCTCCAGGGCCGCCTCGCTGCCTTCATCCCAGAGGCGAGCCTCGTGGGGGTGGACGCCGACCGTCGCCCACACCCGGCCCGGGTGCCTCCGGGCCAGCTCCACCGCCCGCTCCGAGCTCTCCAGGTCCACCCCCGAGGTGACGACCCAGGCGATTCCGCTTTCCTCCGCCCGCCGAAGGACGGCTTCCTCCTCTCCCCGGAAGGTCTCGTCGGTCAGGTGGAGGTGAACGTCGACCCACAAGGCACCCGCCCCGGAGTTCACTTCACCCGGCTCCCGGGCGGCAGCTCCTCGTCGACGGTGACCAGCCCCAGGGCGCCGTCGGGCGTGGAGGCGGCCAGGATCATCCCCTGGGAGAGCTCCCCCCGCAGGCGAACGGGCTTCAGGTTGGCCACCACCACGACCCTGCGGCCCACGAGCTCCTCAGGCCGGTACGCCCGCGCAATGCCCGCCACCACCTGGCGGATCTCGCCGCCCAGGTCCAGCTGGAGCTTCAGCAGGCGATCGGCCCCCTTCACGGGGCCTGCCTTCAGGACCGTGGCCAGACGCAGGTCGAGGCGGGCGAAATCGTCCAGGGTCGCCTCGGTGGTCGTACCGTCCCGGTCGCCTGGCGCGGACCGGGACGGCCCTTCCCCATCACCGCCGGGCGCTGCCGAGGGCGCGGGCGCCTGGGCGGCCTCAGGCTGCGGCACCTTCGAAGGCTCGGCCGCCGCGCGCGCCGGCGTCTCGCCGTCTCCCTCCTGCTCGCGCTCGAACCGCGGGAAGATGGGCTCGGGGGGCAGGACCCGGGTGCCCGCAGGCAGGAGACCCCAGGCGAGCTGGTCGGGCCCAGCCTCGTGAGGCGAGCGCCCGAGGCCCAGCTGCCCCCAGATGCGCCGGCCCGTCTCGGGCAGGAAGGGCGCCACCAGGAGGCCGACCAGGCGTAGGGCCTCGGCCACCGTGTAGAGGACGCGGGCGAGGCGGGGCGCCCCGGCGGGATCCCGGGCGAGCGACCAGGGTTCGGTCTGGTCCAGGTACTTGTTCCCCCGCCGCACCACCCGCCAGAGCTCCTCCAGGGCCTCGTTGAGCGCCAGGGCCTCCAGCCTCCGGTCGATGCGCCCGAAAGCGCCTGCGGCCAGGTTGGCCAGCTCACGGTCCAGGGGCTCCTCGGACCCGGGCTCTCGGATCTCCCCGCCCTGGTAGCGGTGGAGCATGCTGAGACTCCGGTGGAGCAGGTTCCCCAGGTCGTTGGCCAGGTCGGCGTTGGTCCGCTCGATGAGTGCCTCCCGGCTGAAAACGCCGTCCTGCCCGAAGGGCACCTCCCGCAGGAGGAAGTAGCGGATACGGTCGGCCCCGAACTCGTCGATGAGCTGGATGGGGTCGGTCACGTTGCCCTTGGACTTGGACATCTTGCCGCTCTCGGTGAGGATCCACCCGTGGCCCCCCACCTGGCGGGGCAGCGGCAGGCCCAGCGCCAGGAGGATCGCCGGCCAGATGATGGTGTGGAAGCGGAGGATGTCCTTCCCCACCAGGTGCAGGTCGGCAGGCCAAAGACGGCGGAACCGCTCCGGGTCGTCCAGGAAGCCGGCCGCGGTGATGTAGTTGGTGAGCGCGTCGATCCAGACGTAGATCACGTGTCCCGGGTGACCGGGCACGGGGATGCCCCAGTCGAAGGTGGTGCGGCTGACGCAGAGGTCCTCCACCCCGCCCTTGATGAACTGGACCATCTCGTTGCGGCGACCCTCGGGCTGGATGAACTCCGGGTGGCGCTCGATGTGCTCCAGGAGCCGGGGCATGTACCGGGAGATGCGAAAGAAGTAGCTCTCCTCCTGGAGAAGCTCCACGTCGCGGCCGCAGTCGGGGCACTTGCCCTCCACCAGCCGGGACTCGGTCCAGAACGTCTCGCAGGGTACGCAGTACCAGCCCTCGTACTGGGAGACGTAAATGTCCCCATGGGACTCCAGCCGCCGGAAGACCTCCTGGACCACGGCCTCGTGCCGCGGCTCGGTGGTGCGGATGAAGTCGTCGTACGAGATGTCCAGCCGCCTCCACAGATCCTTGAAGGTGGCCACGATGCCGTCCACGTACGCCTGGGGCGTGGTGCCCTCCTCCCTGGCCCGGCGCTCGATCTTCTGGCCGTGCTCATCGGAGCCCGTGAGGAAGAAGACCTCCTCCCCCTTGAGCCGGTGCCAGCGGGCGAGGCTGTCGGCGATGGTGGTGGTGTACGCGTGACCGATGTGGAGGCGATCGCTGGGATAGTAGATCGGCGTCGTGATGTAGTAGCGAGGCGCGCCCGTGAGAACCCCCTCCTTCTCCAGGGTGGGCCGTACAGGGCACAAAAAAACCGCCCCCTCCAGGGGCGGGCATCCCGCGGTACCACCCTGCTTCGCCGCCGCCTCGCGGCGACGGCCTCGGTGGGTGCTCGTAGCACCCCGGCGCATAACGGGCGCCCACCGGCCTCCCCTACGGTTCCATTCGGAGAGGCGCTCCGGGGCCATCTTCCCCAGAGGCCGCACCGCCGGCTCCCACCCTCCCGGCTCGCTCGTGGCCGTTCCCCTGGGTACTCCGCCCCATCATCGCTTTCCCTCGTGGGTTACGGCCCTAACTATACCCGAGCCCGCCGCGGGAAGTCAAGAGTTGGCTCCCGCTCACATAGATTGGAAGCGACGGGAGGGGCGCCCGGTGGAGGGGAAGCTGGTGCTCCTGGTGCTCATGGCGGCAGGGGTACTGGGGGGCAACGACCTGGTGGCGACCGCGGCGGCCGCGCTCCTGATCTTCTCCACCCTGGGGCCGCCGGCGGTGCTGGACTTCCTGGAGGAGTACACCCTGAGCCTGGGCGTGTTGCTGCTGCTCATCAGCCTGCTGCTCCCCTTCGCGCGCGGCCAGATCGGCTTGAGCCAGGCAGGGGTCCGGTTGGCCTCGGTCCCAGGAATCGTGGCCCTTGCCGTGGGGGCCGGTTCGGCCTGGCTGGCCGCCCAGGGCATCAACCTCCTGCAGGATCGTCCGGAGACGATGCTGGGCATGGTGATCGGCTCGGTCTTCGGGGTGCTGCTGCTGGACGGCATCCCGGCGGGACCGCTGGTCGCCTCGGGGCTGGCGGCGGTGCTGCTGCGCCTGCTGCGCCAGTGATCCAGATCCCCGCGGGAGGACGCCCCGCGAGCGGCGGCGCTCCCCGGGGCTCGCGGGGCGAGGGACCCAGGAGCCGGGAGCAGCGCCGGGACCCCCTCCAGGCGATGCTTCATTGACTTTACCTGGAAGGACACGTACAATGCCCCTGGAACTGTGTCGAATGTTGTCGAAAGAAGGGAGGGCCTGGAAGCATGAAGTCGACCGGGATCGTTCGAAGGGTCGACGAGCTGGGGCGGGTGGTGATCCCCATCGAGCTCCGCCGGACCCTGCAGATCGAGGAGCGCGACGCCCTGGAGATCTATGTCGACGGCGAGAAGATCATCCTGAAGAAGTACCAGCCCGCGTGCATCTTCTGCGGGAGCGCCGTCAACGTGCGGAACTACAAGGAGAAGATGATCTGCAGCTCCTGCCTCGAAGAGATGAAGCACGTCTCGTGAGCGGGACGGATCAGAGCCTCTCCCGGCCCGGACCGGACGGCGCGCGCACCTGGAGCGCCAGGCTGTAGACCTCGCGCCGCGGCCGTCCCGACAGGCTGGCTACCAGGCGGATCGCCTCCCTGCGGTCGATACCCTGCTCCAGCATCCGTTCCAGCTCCCCGCTGACGTGACGGTCGTTCCACACCGCCCGGTCCGGGCGAGAGACGCCCTCCACCACCACGACCAGCTCTCCCCTGGGAGGGCGGGCAGTGAAGTGGTCGAGGAGCGCGTCCCAGTCTCCCCGCACCACCTCCTCGAAGCGCTTGGTGAGCTCCCGCACCACCGCGGCCCGTCGCTT
Source organism: Limnochorda pilosa (assembly GCF_001544015.1). Lineage (GTDB taxonomy): Bacteria > Bacillota > Limnochordia > Limnochordales > Limnochordaceae > Limnochorda > Limnochorda pilosa. The sequence continues at coordinate 3,359,967 of NZ_AP014924.1, forward strand.
GCCCAGGACCTCCTGCAGGTCCCGCAGGGTCTGCACGAGCCGGCCGGGCGCCTCGAACAGCACGAGCGCGTGGGGAAGCGCCGCCAGCTGCTCCAGCCGCTCCCGTCGCTGGACCCCCTTGCGGGGAAGGAAACCCTCGAAGGCGAACCGGTCCGTCTCGAGACCCGCCACGGTCAGCGCGGCCAGCACCGCGCTGGGGCCGGGCACGACCTGCAACGGGCAGCCCGCCTGCACCGCCTGGGCCGCGAGGCGTCCACCGGGATCAGAGACGGCAGGCATCCCCGCGTCGCTGACCAGGGCGAGGCTGCGCCCGGCTGCCAGGTGTCCCAGGAGCTCGGGCGTGCGCTGGCGTTCGTTGTGCCGGTGCAGGCTCACCGTGGGCGTGTGGATCTCGTAGTGGGAGAGGAGTTTCCGGGTCACCCGGGTGTCCTCGGCCGCGATCAGGTCCACTTCCCTGAGGATGCGCAGCGCCCGTAGGGTGACATCCTCCAGGTTGCCGATGGGGGTGCCCACCAGATAAAGGGTGCCCGAATCATCCGGCACGCGCGTCACCCCCCGCCGGTACGGCCATGGCCAGGCGTTCCAGCACCAGCCGGCGCTGGGCAGGACCGGCCACCTGCTGGCGCGCCTCGACCAGGCTGCGCCAGAGGGACGTCAGGCGCGCCAAGTCCTGGCCCGAGGCTGCAGCCGCCAGCTCGGCCCTGGAGCCGCCGTGGCTCAGGGGCACGCCCGCCCCGGACCGTACGAGCACCAGATCGCGCACCCAGAGGATGGCCCATTCCAGGACCTCCGGCAGGTCCTCGCGGTCGGCCAGCTCGGCCGCCATGTGAACCGTGCGCCAGCCTGGGGGGGCCAGCATCCGCTTCACCCACGCGGACGCGGCCGCCTGCTGATCCTGTACGGTCTGGGGATCGAGGCCGAGGGCACGGCCGGGACGCCCCTGGGCCGCCGCGGCCAGCAACGCGGCTCTTTCCTGGGGCAGGCCCCTTCGTTCCAGGACGGAGCGCACCTGCGTCTCCGAAAGAGGGCGAAGAGTCACGGAGTGGCACCGGGAACGGACCGTGGGCAGCAGTCGATCCGGGCGGGAGGTGGTGAGCAGGACGACCGCGGTCCCGGGCGGTTCTTCCAGCAGCTTCAGGAGGCTGTTCTGTGCCTCGTCGGTGAGCCGGTCCGCTTCGGCTGCGACCAGGACTTTCCATGCGGCCTGGTACGGTCGCCACGAGGCCTCCTGGATCAGCCGGCGCACCCGGTCGATGCCCAGGCTTGCCCGGCCCCCTGGGGCCGCTTCGGGTTCCACCCAGTGGAGGTCGGGGTGGCTGCCCCGGGCCACCTGCCCGCAGGCTGCACACCGGCCGCAAGGCCGGTCGCCCTCCCGTTGGGCGCAGAAGAGGAGCTGGGCCACACCCCGGGCGAGCGTCCGCTTGCCCACACCGTCAGGGCCCACGAGGAGGTAGGCGTGGTGGAGCCGCCCACCCAGGATCGCTCGCACCAGGCGGTCGCGGGCCAGGTCCTGGCCCACGAGGCTTTCGAGGATGCTCGCCGCCGGGGGGCTCATGCGCGTCCCTCCCCCGGCAGGAGCCCTCGGGAGACGATCAGGTCCAGGATTTCCCGGGCCACCGCCTGGGGATCCCTGCCCGCGGTCTCGATACGGTGGACCCGGTCGGGCTCATCCCGCCACACGGCCAGATACCCTTCCCGCACCCGCTGCCAGAACGCGTCGCCGCGGTCCTCGAACCGGTCGGGCGGTGGGGTGCCCGGACGGGTGTGCTGCGGGCCCGCCCCGTGCCGTGGCGCGCGCCCGGCCAGGGCGCCGCTGGGCCCCGGGTCCAGGAGGAAGGTGAGGTCGGGCACCAGGCCGCGGGTGGCCCACCGGTTGACCCACCGAACGTGCTCCAGGTCCAGGTCGGCGGCGTATCCCTGGTACACCAGGCTGGAGTCGACGTACCGGTCGCAGATCACCCACGCCCCTTCCTCCAGGGCAGGTCGGATCACACGCTCCACGTGCTGAGCGCGGTCCGCGGCCAGGAGCAGCATCTCCGCCATGGGCACCGGGGCCAGGTCTCCGGCGCCGGCCTGCCCTCGGCCCAGGAGGATCTCCCTCAGGTGCGCGCCCAGCGGGGTCCCTCCGGGTTCGTAGGTCTCCACCACCTGGAGCCCTCGCCCTCGCAGGGTTCGAGCCAGGGCGTGGGCATGGGTGGTCTTGCCCGACCCGTCGGGACCCTCGAAGGTGATGAATGTACCCCGTCGCCCTGAGCCCACGCCCCGGCCCCCTTCTCGGCCTCCGTCACTCATCGTCTGAGCCGTACCGCTCGAGCAGGCGCCGGGTCCAGGCGCTCCCGGGCGGGGCCGTTCCTTCCGTGCCCTCGCCGGGCGCGGCGTTCCAGGCTTCCACCCGCCGCCACGGCCCCCGCCCTGCGGTCCCCACCCGTCCACCCCCGGCGGCCGGTAGCCCGGGCGTTCCGGATCCGCCCGCCTGGCCGCTTTCCAGGGCACCCACGAACTGCTCCACCTGGGTGAGCGTGTTGCTCCGGATGGTGTGAACGGGCAATCCCTTGGCTTCGGCCTGCTTCAACCGCTTGGGCATCTTCCGGTACTGCCCCTTGAGGGTGAGGACCAGGTCGGCCTCCTCCAAGCGCTGGGTGAGCTCCGCCGGGACCCGGTGCTCACGGACCGCCCGCTCCAGGCGGGTGCGGCTGACCGCGTAGGGGAAGATCCGGATCACCCGTCCTTCCCCCGCCCCTTCCCGGCCCCCTCCGACCAGCCGCGGCCCCTGGACGCCCGGCCGTTCGAGCTCCACCGGAACGGCCGACGCTTCCTGCAGCACCCGGTAGGAGCCCCCAAGGGTCCGCTCGCGTACCTCCGGCTGCGGCTCGAGGCCCCGCAGCATCTGGTCGATGGTGGAGGCCACCGAGTGGTGGATGGCCAGCCGGTCCATCTCCTGGATCTCTACCACGATGTCGAAGGTCGGCGGGGCTTTCCGCTCCAGGACCGTCTTCTGCGTCCCCCGCTTCTTGGCCTCCTCGTCGCCCAGGGTGACCGCCTGGATGCCGCCCACCAGGTCCGAGAGGGTGGGGTTGAGCACCAGGTTGTCGAGGGTGTTCCCGTGCGCGGTACCGATGAGCTGAACGCCCCGTTCGGCGATGGTGCGGGCCGCCATGGCCTCAGCCTCGGTGCCGATCTCGTCGATGACGATCACCTCGGGCATGTGGTTCTCGACGGCCTCGATCATCACCTCGGCCTGCCGGTCCGGCCGGCTCACCTGCATGCGGCGCGCCCGCCCGATGGCCGGATGGGGGATGTCGCCGTCGCCCGCAATCTCGTTGGAGGTGTCGACGATCACCACCCGCTTGTTGAACTCGTCAGCCAGCACCCGGGCCATCTCTCGCAGCATGGTCGTCTTGCCGATACCGGGCCGGCCCAGGAGCAGGAGGCTCTCGCCCGTCTCCACCACGTCCCGGATGATGTCGATGGTTCCGAAGACCGCCCGGCCGATGCGGCACGTGAGGCCGATGATCTCGTTCCGGCGGTTGCGGATGGCCGAGATCCGGTGCAGCGTCCGCTCAATGCCGGCCCGGTTGTCGGACCCGAACTGCCCCACGTGCTGCACCACGAACTGGAGGTCCTCGCGGGTGACGTAGTCGTCGCTCAGGTGGACGAAACGCTCCGGAAAGCGTGCCTCGGGCTGGCGGCCCAGGTCGAGGACGATCTCGATGAGCCGGTGGAGGTCCGGCAGGCCCTGCAGCGCGTCCCGGATGTGGGGTGGGAGGCACTCGAGGAGCTGCGTCAGGTTGTCGACCACTTCACGCCGGGTCATGCGATCAGCCTCCTTCACGGCGCCTCCGGCGGCCGGGCGAGCCGGCGGAGCCGTCCACGACGCGCACGGTGGCCCCGGTGGGGTCGGCGGTCCCCTGGATCCGAGCGCCGGCCCGCCTCAGACGACGGAGGTGCTCGAGGCTCTCGCGGGTGATCCTCTCACCGGGCACCAGCACCGGGATCCCCGGGGGATAGGGTGCCACCATCTCGGCAGCTACCTCACCCTCGGCCTCCGCAGCGGAGACGCTCCGCGCGGGTGCCAGGAAGGCCTCCCTGGGGGTCAGGACCGCGGGCGGCAGCGGGGGCGGCGGAAGCCGCATGGGCTCCGACGGCTGCCGCGCCTCGCCGGCCAGGCGACGCACCGCGTCCAGGATCCTGCCCACGGAGGTGCGGCCGTCGGCGGCCGACAGGACCACCACCACCTGGACCAAGTCGGCCATCTCCACCTGCAGCCGGTGCTCCTTCCGCAGCCAGGCGGCCGCCTGGAGCCCGGTGAGCCCCAGCCCGGCCACCGAGAAGACGATGCGGGTGGGGTCGTAGGCGGCGATGCCCGCCTGCCCCACCACCTCCGCACCCCAGCACTGCACCCCGGGAATGCGGTTGAGGTCTTGCCGGAGGCGCTCGGCCTCTTCCACCAGCCGCTCCAGGCGGGGGCGGGCACCCGACGCCAGCCAGGCCCGGGCCGCGTCCAGAGAAGCCAGAAGCAGCGGCGATGGGCTGCTGGACTGGAGCAGCTCCAAGGCCGCATCGACCCGATCGGCCTCGGGCCCTCCAGGCCCCGTCAGGAGCAAGGACGCCTGGACGAGCGAGCCGCCCCCCTTGTGGAGGCTGCGGACGGCCGCATCCGCACCCGACGCCAGGGCCCCAGGGGGCAGGCGGGGGTGGAAACCCAGGAGGGACCCGTGGGCCTCATCCACCCAGAGGGGTACCCCGGCCCTCCGGGCGACCTCGGCTGCTTCGAGGACGTCTGGAAGCCACCCGTAGTAGGTGGGCGCGGTCAGAAGGACGGCCACGGCGCCGGGTTCCTGCTCCAGCGCTTCCCGCAGCGCCGCCGGCGTGGGGACCGTGGAGACGCCCGCCTCCTCCAGGAACTCCGGGGCCACGAAACGCGGGCGGGCGCCCGAGAGGACCAGGCCACCGATGACGCTCCGGTGGACGTTGCGCGGGAGGATCACCGAACGGCCCGGGCCGGTTTCCGCCATAAACAGCGCATGCAGCCCCGCGGTGGTGCCGTTCACCAGGAACCGGGCATAGGCAGCCCCGTGAGCCAGGGCGGCCAAGCGCTCCGCCTCTCGCAGGGCCTCCCACGCGCCGGGCGCACGCGGCCTGGCCCCCCGCCTGCGGCGGCCGGCGGCAGCCGGCCGTCCTCGGGTTCACCCAGCTCGCCGTCGAGATCGATCAGAAAGGGTCGGGTGCCCAGCGCGTCCACCAGGCGCGGTGGAGCCGCGCGCCCTTGCTTGTGCGCCGGAGTGTGGTAGGGCACGATGCCCCTTCGAACGTAATCGAGCAGGAGGTCCAAGAGCGGCGTTCCGTGCGGGGCCTGGGGCGTGCCCAACGACCACCCCTCCCAGGGTTCGTACTGGATCATTCGGCGCGCGCCCGGTCCCTCCCTCCACCCTTCCCTTCAATGATGTGCCAGGAGGTTCTCTCGCGGGCAAGGCGAATGAGTCTCAGGGCATCCGGGAACGAACGCGAGCCCGTGCCTGAGGGGTGAAGGACCGCCATGTCCCTGTCCGGCAGCCGGGAAGGGCGAACGGCCCCGCTCTGGCCCACCCTCGGCGAGCGGATCCGCACGGAACGCCAGCGGCTTCACATGACCCAGTCGGAGCTGGCCGGCAGCGAGATGACCAAGAGCTTCATCAGCCAGGTCGAGGCCAACCTGACCCGCCCTTCCCTGCGCAGCCTTCAGGTCATCGCCAAGCGCCTCAACCGCCCGGTGAGCTACTTCCTCGACGAACCGGAGCCGCAGGCGGCCGCTGAGGATGTGTCGGGCTTCCACCTCATCCGGCAGGTGCGCGAGCTGGCGGCCCGCGGCGCGCCCCGAGAGGCGCTGGCCACCGTGAGCCGGGCCCTGGAAGAGGCTCCGCCCCACGCCAGGGCGTATCGGGCCCGCCTTCTGAGCGTGCAGGCCGAGCTTTTCGCCGGGACGGGCCGCCTGGAAGAGGCGGCCGAGAGCTACGCGAGCGCGAGCGAGGAGTGGCGGGCGGTGGGGGACGTGCGGGAGCAGGCCGCCCTCCTGCTGGCGTGGGCTCGCTTCGAGCGCGACCGGGGTACCGCGCCGGGTCGGGTCGTCCGGCTCCTGGAGCAGGCGGTGGATCGCCTGCGCGACGCACCCCAGGACGAGTGGTTGCTGCCCATGCTGCTGGCGGAGCTGGGCCTCGCCTACGCGCGTCTGGGCTCCGACGGTCCGGCGGTGGAACACCTTCGGGCCGCCCTGCACACCCTGGACGACCTGACCGACTTCGCCCGGTACGGCGAGGTGGCCGTTACCCTTGGCAGGCTCTTGGAACGGGCCGGCGATCACGACGCCGCCCGGCTCATGATCGAACGAGGGCTCCACTTCTTCCAGGCGCTGGGTGACCGATCGCGCCTGGTCGAGGGCTACCTCCACCTGGCGTGGCAGCTGGGCCGCTCGGCCCAGCTGCACGACGCCGGTCGGGTCATGGAGGAGGCGGCCCGCGTCGCCGGCGACGGGGCGACCGGCGCGCACCTCCGGTCCGAGGTGCTCCGCGGGCGTGCCTGGCTGGAAGCCCTGGGCGGGCGCGAGGATGCCGCGGAGAGCCTGTGGACCGAGGCGCTCCACCAGGAGCCCGACCCCATCGAACGGGCCCACGCCCACCGGGAGCTGGCACGGCTCTTCCTCCGATCCGGCCGGGTGGAGCAGGGGCGGGCGCACCTGCACCAGGCGCTGGACCTGCTGGAGGCTGCCGGCAGCGACAACGCGCCGCTGGGTCCTTTCCGCCAGGAGCTGGCCGGCCTCTACCGGGGTTCCGGTCAGGACGATCAGGCCGCCAGCCTCCTTGCGGGGGCGCTCGAGTGGTTCCGGACGAAGGGAGGGGCGGCAGCTTGGACCGGCGAGAGCCACGACCTCTGGCTGCTGGACCTCCCGAGCTCCTGAGCCAGCCCGGCCGCGGCGGGTTCCTGCTCCGGCTCCCTGCCCTTCTCGCGGTGGCCGTGATCGCCTGGAGCCTCTGGGCCCTCTACCAGGTGGACGGCCGCCGCGCCCTGGTGGGCGCGGCCGCGGCGCTGGCCGGCTGGGGGCTCGCTTGGGCTTGGCAGCACCAGCGCCAGCAACGTTTCGTGGACGCTTTGGTCCAGCGGTTGGCAGGGCGTGTATCCGGGCCGGAAGAGCGGAACGGCCGTGGTTCCCTCGCGGCCGACCTGCGGGGTGACGCCCGGCGCATCGCTTCCGCGGTGGACGCGGGCGATCGGCGCTGGCGCGAGGTCCTGGGGCAGGCCCAGGCCAGGAGCGACTTGCTCGAAACCATCCTGGGAAGCATGGTGGACGGCGTGGTGGCGCAAGACGCCCGGGGACGGGTCCTGCTCTTCAACGAGGCCGCGGAGGCGCTCTTCGGCTGCCGGCGCGGCGAGGTCATCGGCCGGCCTCTGCTGGAGGCCATCCGGGAGTACGACGTGGCCGACGCCCTGGAGACGGCCATGCGCGAGGGGGCCGGCGTCACCCGCACCATCGGGCTGGCACGCCTGGGAGAGCGGGAGCTCCAGGTGCGCACGGCGCCCCTCCGGTCCCGCAGCGGCGAGCTGCACGGCGCCGTGGCGGTGCTGAGGGACGTCACCGAGATGCGCCGCCTGGAACAGGTCCGCACCGAGTTCGTGGCCAACGTCTCCCACGAGCTGCGCACGCCCCTGACGGCCCTCAAGGGCTTCATCGAGACCCTGCTGGACGGTGCGGTGGACGACCGTGCCACGGCCCGCCGCTTTCTGGAGATCATGCGGCGGGAGACGGATCGCCTGGTGAGCCTCATCAGCGACCTGCTGGACCTCTCCCGGCTCGAGTCGCCCCGTCTCGAGGTGCGCCTTGAAACCCTCAACCTCAGCGACCTGGTGGATCAAAGCCTTGAGCTCTTCCGGCACCGGGCCGGTACCCGGGGCGTCGAGCTGGCATCGGAGCTCCCGTCGCCCTTCTGGGTGGAGGCCGACGAGTCTCTTCTCCGCCAGGTGCTGGTGAACCTGATCGACAACGCGGTCAAGTACACCCCTGAAGGAGGCAGGATCTGGATCTCGGGTAGCCGCGAAGAGGGTTGGGCCGAGTTCTCCGTGTCGGATACGGGTCCCGGCATCCCCCGAAAGGCCCTGGACCGGATCTTCGAGCGTTTCTACCGGGTGGACAAGGCCCGATCCCGGGCCATGGGCGGCACGGGCCTGGGGCTTTCCATCGTCCGGCACGCGGTGGAACGCCAGGGTGGGCGGGTATGGGTCGAGAGTCAGCTCGGCGAGGGCAGCACCTTCCGGGTCCGCCTGCACGCCGGGCCAACCTCCGAGGTAACGCGCCCGTAACATTCCCGTGGTAGGGTTCCGGGGAGGTGGTGGCGTGAAGGAACGGATCCTGGTCGTCGACGACGAAGCCTCCATCCTGGAGCTGGTTCGGTTCGCCCTGGAGCGCGAGGGGTTCGACGTGGCCGTGGCCTCCGACGGCGAGACGGCCCTGAAGAGCTTCAGCAGCCGGCCCTCCGACCTGGTGGTCTTGGACCTGATGCTGCCGGGGAAGGACGGCCTCGAGGTCTGCCGGGAGTTGAGGCAGCAGAGCCAGGTTCCCATCATCATGCTGACCGCCCGGGGAAGCGAGACCGACAAGGTGCTGGGCCTGGAACTCGGGGCCGACGACTACATGACCAAGCCTTTCAGCCCCAGGGAGCTCGTTGCGCGGGTGAAGGCGGTGCTTCGGCGCACGGAGCCCCGAGATCTTGCGGAGAACCAGGTCCTGCGGGTGGGCGAGATCACCCTGGACGCGGTGCGCCACCGGGTGACGGTGGGCGAGCGGGAGATCCAGCTGGCCCCCAGGGAGTTCGAGCTGCTACGGATGCTGATGGCCAACCGGGGCGCGGTGCTCAACCGGGACCTGCTCCTGGAGAAGGTGTGGGGGTACGACTACGCCGGCGACACCCGCACCGTCGACGTGCACGTGGTGCGCCTCCGGCAGAAGGTGGAGGATGACCCGGCACATCCGAGGTACATCGAAACCGTGCGTGGCGTGGGATACCGCATGCGCGAGGTGTGACCGCCTTTCAGGCGGCAGGGAGGACGCGCCATGGAGCTGGATGGACGGAAGAACGGCCAGACCCCCGCGACCAAGATCCGGGTCCAGGATCTCTCGGTCGTCTACGGGCGATCCCAGGCCCTCTTCGACGTGAGCCTGGAGATCCGGGCCCACTCCGTCACGGCGCTCATCGGGCCTTCCGGCTGCGGTAAGTCCACCTTTCTCCGCAGCCTCAACCGAATGAACGAGCTCATCGACGGCTGCCGGACGAGCGGCCGGGTGGATCTCGACGGTGAGGACGTCTACGGTCCGGGCGTCGACGTGGTGACGCTGCGACGCCGGGTGGGTATGGTCTTCCAGCGACCCAATCCCTTCCCGCGCCCCATCTTCGACAACGTGGCCTACGGGCCCCGGCTCTACGGGGTTCGAGACCGTCGCACCCTGGCGGACGTGGTCGAGTGGGCCCTGACCCAGGCGGCCCTCTGGGACGAGGTGAAGGACCGGCTGGGCACGTCCGCCCTGGAGCTCTCCGGAGGGCAGCAGCAACGGCTCTGCATCGCCCGGGCCCTGGCCGTGGAGCCCGACGTCCTTCTCATGGACGAGCCCGCCTCGGCCCTGGACCCTATCTCGACCGCCAAGATCGAGGATCTCATCCAGCAGCTGAAGGAACGGCTCACGGTGGTGATCGTGACCCACAACATGCAGCAGGCGGGCCGCATCGCCGACGAGACCGCGTTCTTCCTCAACGGTCACCTGGTGGAGTTCGACCGGACCGATCGTCTCTTCGAGCGCCCCCGCGACCGCCGGACCGAAGCCTACATCACCGGCCGCTTCGGCTGATCCCGGGCGGCCGATCGGCCGCCCGGCGCACCGGCCGGGCCCGCCGGCCTCCGGCTGCTTCCAAGAAGCGCCACACCCGCGGGTGGATAGCCTCCAGCCCGCCGGACAGACTAGGTGCCTGTCAGGGGTCCACAGTGGCCGGGCTAAGATCGTTGCAGGCTCCGGAAGCGGGTCTGCAACGGTCGAGCAAAGGTTGCACCAGGTTCGGCCGCGGATCTGGTGCAGCCGGAGCGAAGACTCGTGGAGGTTTCCCGCCTGGCTTGAAGCGTTCGGCAGCGAGGGCTTGCGGGCTGGGCGGGGGATCTTGACGGGTCGAGCCAAGATCGGGTCGGGCTCCGTGGTCGTTCCGACTGCGGTTGCTGCGACTCCGGGATCCGCTTCGGTCGGAAGATCGGCGTGGATCCCCCAGGGGTCCGATCCGGTCGGGCAAAGGTTGTAGCGGGCTGCGGAACCATCGGTCCTTGCTGAAAGGTGACGATCGGTGGTGCAGCGGTCCGTTGCAGCCGGAGCGCAGGCTGCTGTGGGCTCCTGACCCTTTCCTTCCTATCCTGTCGAGACCCGCGCCTTTAGGACGCTGTGGACGCGGCCGGCCCCCACCGCGGCGAGAGGTAGAGGAGGACGCCTGCCACCAGGAGTGCTGCCACCTTCACCTCGAACCAGCTGTCCGGCCCCGGTCCCGCCAGGAGCAACGACGCCAGGGGAGCGGCCGTGCGGGTGGGAAGGAGGGCCAGCCACCCGAGGGTGCCGAGGCCGATCCCCACAGGGACCCCCACCAGCAGGGAGATGCTCAGGCTGATGGCCCCGAAGAGGACCAGAGGGGCGAACCAGGCCAGGGTCATCGGCAGTAGGAAGGCCAGCAGGGAGGAGCCGGCGCTGTGGGGGCCCGCCGCCACCCACAAGGCGACCGAGGCTGCCAGGAGCAGGAGGAAGTCGTACGCCACCACCACCATGAAGCGCGCCAGGGCCACCTGACCCGGCGTGAAGGACGGTGCGAGGAGGATGCCGGCCTGGCGGGCAGGACGGAGGGTGTAGCGCACGCCCAGGAGCGAAACCAACGGTGCGACCGCAGCCAGCGGGCTGAGCCCCTGGGGCAGGTTCAGGCGGAAGGAAGCCAGGCATCCCAGGGACACCAGGAAGATGGAGGCCGCCCAGAACTCCAGGTGCGGCAGTTCGACCTGGCTTCGGGCCAACGCCACCAGGGTGCGCAGGCTCCGGCGCTCACCCCGACCGGCCTGATGGCCCTCCACCCACTCACGGCGAACCGAAACCAGGAGCCTGTCCAGGAAACCGGGCGACGGTTCCGGCACGGGAAGGTCGATCAGCCACAGTTCATGCTCCCTGCGCGAGCGCTTCGGGCGGTCAGGGATGGGCACGGTGCCTCTCCTCTCCATCCGGCACGTCCGGTACGGGGATGACCAGGATCTCCCGCAGCCGCCGCAGGGCCCAGGAGAGCCGTGACTTCACCGTCCCCAGCGGAATGCCGCAGATGCGGGCGATCTCCTGCAGGGTCAGCTCCTCGTAGAAGTGGAGGGCCAGCACCTCACGGTGCTTCGGCGAAAGCCGCCGGAGCGCCTGCAGCATGTGCCGGCGCTCGGCCCGCTGCTCCGCGACCTCGCCTGGGCCAGCTCCGGTCTCCGCCACTTCGGCGGGATCCAGATCCCTCGGGATCTCCCTTTGATGATAGGCCCGCTTGTGGTAGTCCCGACACAGGTTGGTGGCGATCGCGTAGAGCCACGGTCGGAACGGCTCGGGGTGGCGGTAGCGATGGCGGGCCCGGATGACCCGGAAGAAGGTCTCCTGGGTCAGGTCCTCGGCCGCCTGCCGGTCGTGCACCAGCCGGTACGCCAAGGCATAGACGCGCCGGTGGTGCCGCCGCACCAGCGCCTCCAGGGCGCCCAGCTCTCCGTGCTGCACCTGAAGGAAGAGGTCCTCGTCCGACACGTGACCGGCCTCCCCGGCTCGGGGCCCGTGGGACCCCCGTAGGGGCATGGTTTCCACCCGGATCCTGCGGCCTCCTGCCGCAGAGGAGAGAAGGGAATGGGCCCCCCCGAAAGGAATGGCCACCAAGCTGGTTCATCCCCAGGAGGTGAGACGGGTGCTCCTCACCATGGACGTGGGCAACACCAAGGTGGCCGTGGGGGCCTATGACACAGAGCGGCAGGTCGCCCAGTGGCGGTTGACCACCAACTCCGACCGGACCGAGGACGAGCTGGGGCTTCTCCTGATCCAGCTCCTGCGCCACCGGGGGATCGACCCCGAAGCGGTGGAGGGGGTGGCCGTCGCGTCCGTGGTCCCCCCCGTGCTGGACCTCTGGAAGGGCGCGATCGATCGCTACCTGAACCGTCCCGTATGGGTCGTGACCCACGAGGTGGACCTGGGCCTTACCATCCGGTACCATCGCCCCTATGAGGTGGGAGCCGACCGGCTCGTCAACGCCTTCGCCGCTGCAGAGCTGGTGGGGTTGCCGGCCATCGTGGTGGACTTCGGCACCGCGACCACCTTCGATGCCATCTCCCCGGAGCGCGAGTACCTGGGAGGCGCCATCCTCCCCGGCATGCAGATCTCTCTGGAGGCCCTGGTGGAGCGGACGGCGCAGCTTCCCAAGATCGGCTGGGCGCGGCCCACCCGGGCCATCGGTCAGAGCACCACCGAGGCGATCCAGGCGGGGATCTACTTCGGAACCGTCGGGCAGGTCAAGGAGGTCACCCGCCGGATCCGACAGGAGCTGGGAGGAGAGGCCCGGGTGGTGGCCACGGGCGGGCTTGCGCCTTTGATCGGCCCGGAGCTGGATGAGGTGGACCGGGTGGAGCCGTACCTCATCCTCGACGGGCTGGCTGCGATCCACCGTCGCCTGCGGGCCCTCGGGGAGTGGTAGGCCCGTGCAGGGCCACCACCCGATCCAGCAGGCGATGGGCGACCTCCTCCTTGCGCAGGAGGGGCAGGGGCTCAACCTCCCCCGAACGGCCTAGAAGGATCGCACGGTTGGTGTCAACCTCGAAGCCCGCGTCGGGCTGGGTGACGTCGTTCAACACCAGGAGGTCCACCCCCTTGGCCCGGAGCTTCTCACGGGCGCGGTCGAGGCTCGCCTCCGTCTCGGCGGCAAAGCCCACCAGCACCTGTTGGGAGCGGAGGGTGGCCAGCTCCGACAGGATGTCTCGGGTCGGCTCCAGCTCCAGGCGCAGGCCGCCGGCGTGCTCTCCTTTCTTGAGCTTCGCCGGCGAGTAGCCAACCGGGCGGAAGTCGGCCACGGCCGCGGCCATCACCAGAACGTCGCAGGCCGCAAACCGGTCGCGCAGGGCCGTCCGCATCTCCTCCGCGGTCTCCACCCGTACCACCTCTACGCCGGGAGGATCGGCCAGGGAGACAGGTCCCGTGACCAGGACCACCTGAGCCCCGCGATCCCGGGCGGCCCGGGCCACGGCGAAGCCCATCTTGCCCGAGGAGCGGTTGGTCAGGAACCGAACGGGGTCCACCGCTTCGCGGGTCGGGCCGGCGGAGACCAGCACCCGTACGCCGGCAAGGTCGCTCTTGCCCGGCCAGGGCACCAGACCCCGCCCGCCGGCCGCCATCTCGGAGGCCTGCTTGATGATCGCGTCCACCGACGCCATCCGGCCAGGCCCCTCGATCCCCGTGGCGAGCGGGCCCCACTCGGGCCCCACGGTCGCCACGCCCCAGCGGGCCAGGCGGGCCAGGTTCTCCTGGGTCGCCGGGTGGAGGTACATGATCCGGTTCATGGCAGGGGCCACCAGAACCGGCGCCTGGGTGGCGAGAAAGGTGCACGTGAGGAGGTCGTCGGCGATGCCCGCAGCCATCTTGGCCAGGATGTTGGCCGTGGCCGGAGCGATGACCAGGACCTCCGCCTCCTCCGCCAGGTGCACGTGGCGCATGAGCTGACCCGCCGGAGGATCGAAAAGGTCCACCAGCACCTCCCGGTAGGTCAGCTCCCGGAAGGTGAGCGGCGCGACGAACCGCGTCGCCGCCTGGGTCATGATGACCTGGACTTCGGCGCCCAGCTGCGTCATCCGCCGGGCAAGCTCCACCGCCTTGTAGGCGGCGATGCTCCCGGTAACCCCCAGGACCACCTTTCTCCCCTGCAGCGCCCTGCCCGGATCGGCCATCGCCATCCCCCACCCGTGGGCCGCCCCGCACGTCCGGCCCTGGCTTTCGTGCCCAGCCCATCATAGCCGACCCGCCCGCCCGGAGCAACCGAACCGCGCGCCGTGTCCCAGGCAGGAGGGTAACCCCCTCTCATTCGTGCCTCCTCACCCAGCGTGCCCGCCTCGTATGCCATTCCTGTTCGTCGGGCCAGCGCTTTGCCTTCGGCTTCCTTCGCATCCCACGCGATGGGCACCCTCGCCGTTCGGCTAACCGTTCCCCCAGGTGTGTGCGCCCCGCCGGGCGCACACGCGAGAAGCCCTGGGAGGCGATGCCTCCCAGGGCTTCAGGTGGTTGCGGGGGCCGGATTCGAACCGACAACCTCCGGGTTATGAGCCCGACGAGCTACCATTGCTCCACCCCGCGACGCGGGCGGTTACCCGCCCTCAAAGGCTTCCCGGCAGCGTGCTACTCTCCCACGGGGCTACCCCCGCAGTACCATCGCCGCAGGAGGGCTTAACGACTGTGTTCGGAATGGGAACAGGTGGGGCCCCTCCGCCATGGCCACCGGGAAACGTTGCGCTGCAGGTCTCTGGTTCGGGCGGTGGGATCACCCGCCTCACTTGTGCGCCTTCGGCGAATACGTTCGGCGGGTGATCCCGCCGCCCGAAAAGGACCCTCAGCAAAAGTTTCCGCTACAGGTTGTCAGGTACCCCGGAGGACCGGTGTCCTCCAGGTGGAACAGCCAGTGCTCGCCGCTCGCTCGGGCCTTCCGCCCATCCAGCCCCGCGCCGCCCCTCCACCGAGACGGCTGCGGGTTCCGGGGCATCCCCCGGCGAGCGGGTTAGCCTCCGGCGCTTAGCGAGCCGGGGGATGCCCCGGAACCCGCCAGCGGCGCGAGCACCTTGAGAACTGCACAGGGCGAAGCAAGGACGGCCAAGCCCTCGACCGATTAGTACCGGACAGCTGAGACGGTTGCCCGCCTTGCACCGCCGGCCTATCAACCTGGTCATCTTCCAGGGGTCTTACCCCTCAGGGCTTGCGCCCCTTGGGTGGGAGATCTCATCTTGGGGTGGGCTTCGCACTTAGATGCTTTCAGCGCTTCTCCCGTCCGCACATCGCGGACCAGCCGTGCCCCTGGCGGGACAACTGGTAGACGAGCGGTGCGTCCGTCCCGGTCCTCTCGTACTGGGGACGGATCCCCTCAGATCTCCTGCGCCTGCGACAGATAGGGACCGAACTGTCTCACGACGTTCTGAACCCAGCTCGCGTACCGCTTTAATGGGCGAACAGCCCAACCCTTGGGACCGACTCCAGCCCCAGGATGCGACGAGCCGACATCGAGGTGCCAAACCTCCCCGTCGATGTGGACTCTTGGGGGAGATCAGCCTGTTATCCCCGGGGTAGCTTTTATCCGATGAGCGATGGCCCTTCCACACGGTACCACCGGATCACTAAGCCCGGCTTTCGCCCCGGCTCGACCTGTCGGTCTTGCCGTCAAGCTCCCTTGTGCCTTTGCACTCGCCGCGCGATTTCCGACCGCGCTGAGGGAACCTTTGGACGCCTCCGTTACACTTTAGGAGGCGACCGCCCCAGTCAAACTGCCCCCCTGGGAGGGTCCCGGCCGTGGATTCACACGGCTCGGTTAGAACGCCCACTGAAGGAGAGTGGTATTCCACCGGTGGCTCCACCGAAACTGACGTCCCGGCTTCCCAGCCTCCCACCTATCCTATACACCCTCAGCCGACGTCCACTCCCAGGATACAGTCAAGCTCCACGGGGTCTTTCCGTCTAGTCGCAGGTAACCCGCATCTTCACGGGTACTACAATTTCGCCGAGCCCCCTGTCGAGACAGCGCCCAAGTCGTTACGCCATTCGTGCAGGTCGGAACTTACCCGACAAGGAATTTCGCTACCTTAGGACCGTTATAGTTACGGCCGCCATTGACCGGGGCTTAGGTTCGGAGCTTCGGGCTTGCGCCCTGACCCCTCCCCGTAACCTTCCGGCATTGGGCAGGCGTCAGCCCCTATACATCGGCTTGCGCCTTCGCAGAGACCTGTGTTTTTGGTAAACAGTCGCTTGGGCCTCTCTTCTGCCGCCCCGCCAAGCTTCGCCCGCTGGGGGCTACACCCGGCAGGGCCCGCCTTCTTCCGAAGTTACGGCGGCATTTTGCCGAGTTCCTTAACAGGGGTTCTCTCGCGCGCCTTAGGATCCTCGCCTCGCCTACCTGTGTCGGTTTGCGGTACGGGCACCGCTTCCCTCGCTAGAGGCTTTTCTTGGCAGTCCGGGCTCCGGTCCTTCGCTACTTGAGTTTCGCTCCCCATCACGGCTCACCGTTGGATGGCGGGAGGGATTTGCCTCCCCCGCCCGGCTACCCGCTTGGACCCACGCTTCCATCCGTGGGCTGACCGTGCCCCCCTGCGTCACCCCATCGCTCAGACGGGAAGACGGTGGTACGGGAATGTCGACCCGTTGTCCATCGCCTACGCCTTTCGGCCTCGGCTTAGGTCCCGACTGACCCTGAGAGGACGAACCTTCCTCAGGAACCCTTAGGCTTTCGGCGGGCTGGATTCTCACCAGCCTTTGCGCTACTTATACCGGCATTCTCACTTCCGCACCCTCCACCGTCCCTTCCGGGTTCGGCTTCAGCGGCGTGCGGAACGCTCCCCTACCGCCTCCTCCAAGGAGGAGGCCCGCAGCTTCGGTGACGGGCTTGAGCCCCGTTACATTTTCGGCGCAGGGTCACTCGACCAGTGAGCTATTACGCACTCTTTCAAGGAATGGCTGCTTCCAAGCCAACCTCCTGGCTGTCTGCGCGACCCTACCACCTTTACCACTGAGCCCGTGCTTGGGGACCTTAGCTGGCGATCTGGGCTGTTTCCCTTTTGACCACGGAGCTTATCCCCCGCAGTCTGACTCCGGCCGGTTCGGGTTGCGGATTCGTCGTTTAACGGGAGTTGGTAACCTCTCCGGCCCCTTCCCCCATCAGCGCGCTACCCCGCAACTCGTTCGACCAGGCTCGCCCTCAAGCGATTTCGGGGAGAACCAGCTATCACTGGGTTCGATTGGCATTTCACCCCTACCCACAGCTCATCCCAGGCCGTTTCAACGACCACGTGGTTCGGGCCTCCACCTCGGTTTAGCGAGGTTTCACCCTGGCCATGGGTAGCTCACCCAGCTTCGGGTCGGCCCCGAGGAACTCGTCGCCCTGTTCAGACTCGCTTGCGCTCCGGCTTCCCGGCTTCCCCCGGTTCGCCTCGCTCCTCAGGACCACTCGCCGGTCCGTTCTACAAAAAGTACGCCGTCAGGGCCTATCGCCCCTCCGACTGCTTGTCGGCCGACGGTTTCAGGTTCTCTTTCACTCCCCTTCCGGGGTGCTTTTCACCTTTCCCTCACGGTACTGGTTCGCTATCGGTCGCTTCGGGTATTTAGCCTTGGAGGGTGGTCCCCCCGGATTCCCACGGGATTCCTCGTGTCCCGTGGTACTCGGGATCGGTCACGGGTTCCCTTCGAGCCTCCGCTTACGCGGCTTTCACGCTCTCTGGCGGACCTTTCCAGGCCCTTCAGCTCGGCTCTCCGTTCCCCCCGGGCGACCACCGTCGCCCGACGGACCGTCCCACAATCCCGCCCGGGCAACGCCGGTGGGCTTCTCAGCCCGGACGGTTTGGGCTCTTCCCCGTTCGCTCGCCGCTACTTGGGGAATCGCGGTTGCTTTCTCTTCCTCGGGGTACTGAGATGTTTCACTTCCCCCGGTGCCCCGCAAGGCTTGCGCCTTGCTGCCAGGACTCCTCGCCCTGGCGGGTTGCCCCATTCGGAGATCCCCGGATCAAAGCCTGCTAGCGGCTCCCCGGGGCATATCGGTGCTGGCCCCGTCCTTCATCGGCCCGAAAGCGCCTAGGCATCCACCGTCGGCCTTCTCTTGCTTGGCCGTAAAGATGCTTCTGCCCTGTGCAGTTGTCAAGGTGCTCTTCCCGAGCAGGCCAAGCCTGCTCCAGGGTCCGAGGACCCTGAAAACGGAACAGCGAGGGACGAGAGAGGACAGAGTCTCCTTAGAAAGGAGGTGATCCAGCCGCACCTTCCGATACGGCTACCTTGTTACGACTTCACCCCAATCATCGGGCCGACCTTCGACGGCTCCCCCCTTTGCAGGTTGGGCCACCGGCTTCGGGTCTTCCCGACTTTCGTGGTGTGACGGGCGGTGTGTACAAGGCCCGGGAACGTATTCACCGCGGTATGCTGACCCGCGATTACTAGCGATTCCGCCTTCACGCAGGCGGGTTGCAGCCTGCGATCCGAACTGGGACCGGATTTACAGGGATTCGCTCCAGGTCGCCCTTTCGCTTCCCGCTGTTCCGGCCATTGTAGCACGTGTGTCGCCCAGGGCATAAGGGGCATGATGATTTGACCTCATCCCCGCCTTCCTCCGGCTTGTCGCCGGCAGTCTCCGATGAGTGCCCCCCCGTGGGCTGGCAACATCGGATAGGGGTTGCGCTCGTTGCGGGACTTAACCCAACATCTCACGACACGAGCTGACGACAACCATGCACCACCTGTCTCCGCGCTCCCCGAAGGGCACCCCCCGGT
Source organism: Limnochorda pilosa (assembly GCF_001544015.1). GTDB lineage: Bacteria > Bacillota > Limnochordia > Limnochordales > Limnochordaceae > Limnochorda > Limnochorda pilosa. The sequence continues at coordinate 3,378,514 of NZ_AP014924.1, forward strand.
TTCCCGGGGGTTCGCGGGATGTCAAGCCCTGGTAAGGTTCTTCGCGTTGCTTCGAATTAAACCACATGCTCCACCGCTTGTGCGGGCCCCCGTCAATTCCTTTGAGTTTCAGCCTTGCGGCCGTACTCCCCAGGCGGAGTGCTTATTGGGTTACCTGCGGCACGGCAGGGATCTCCCCCACCACACCTAGCACTCATCGTTTACAGCTGGGACTACCAGGGTATCTAATCCTGTTCGCTCCCCCAGCTTTCGTGCCTCAGCGTCAGGTTCTGTCCAGGCCGCCGCCTTCGCCACTGGTGTTCTTCCCGATATCTACGCATTTCACCGCTACACCGGGAATTCCGCGGCCCTCTCCAGCCCTCTAGCCCGCCGGTTTCCTGGGGCCCTCCCCGGTTGAGCCGGGGCCTTTCACCCAGGACCTCTCGGGCCGCCTACGCACCCTTTACGCCCAGTCATTCCGGACAACGCTCGCCCCCTACGTATTACCGCGGCTGCTGGCACGTAGTTAGCCGGGGCTTCCTCCCAGGGTACCGTCCCTTCTCGTCCCCTGGGACAGGGGTTTACGACCCGAAGGCCTTCTTCCCCCACGCGGCGTCGCTGCGTCAGGCTTTCGCCCATTGCGCAAGATTCCCTACTGCTGCCTCCCGTAGGAGTCTGGGCCGTATCTCAGTCCCAGTGTGGCCGTCCACCCTCTCAGGCCGGCTACCCATCGTCGCCTTGGTGGGCCGTTACCCCGCCAACGAGCTAATGGGACGCAGGCCCCTCCTCCAGCGGCCCGAAGGCCTTTGCTCCCCCCGAGATGCCCCGGAAGGAACTCATGCGGTATTAGCCCGCCTTTCGGCGAGTTATCCCCCTCTGGAGGGCAGGTTGCCCACGCGTTACTCACCCGTCCGCCGCTAACCCCTGGCCCTTCCGCCCGAAGGCTTCCGCACCAAGGGTCCGCTCGACTTGCATGTATGAGGCACGCCGCCAGCGTTCGTCCTGAGCCAGGATCAAACTCTCCGGATGACTCTTGGCGAGTCCCTCACAGTCCCCTCACCGGCCTCCGCCGCCCCGCACTTCCGTGCGACGCCGGCTTCGACCTCAGGTCCCGTGAGGCTACACACCTTTCCTCTGGCCCGCTCTCGTCCGCTGTTCCGTTTTCAAGGTCCGCTCCGCAGGGTGTATCGCCCGGCGGCAATTTCACATGATACCACACGTCCTGCTCGAAAGCAACTGGTTCTTGGACGTCTGGCCGGCTCGGACCACGGCGGGCGGATCGCTCCGCTCCGTGGGGGCCGCAATCACGAATCATAGCAGAGACCGCGGGTACCTTCAAGAGGAAAATCCTGACTCCGTTCCGAAGAGGAAGCGAGCCATGCGTTGCCGGTCCACCCGCACACCCTCGGCTCGGGCCAGCTTCCACAGGTACATGTACTTGCGCTGGCTGGCCTCCAGGCGATGGACGGCCTCCACCACCAGGTCGGGGTCGCTCACCGCATCGAAGTAGGCCCGCGCCTGCCGCCACTCCTGCCGGGCCGCCTCCAGCTGCTCCACCAGGCCGGCGGCCCGAAGCTCGTTCTTTCCGCGCTCGCCTTTTCCGGGAGCCATGCCCACCGCTGCCGCCCCCCACGCGCTCGTGTCGCTTGAGGGTATGTCCGGCGGTAGGCGGGTATGACGGCGCCCAGGCAGACGCACGGGGCGGCCGGTTCTCAGGAGACCTCCCGCCGCCCTTCCATGGCCTTGGCCAGCGTCACTTCATCCATGTACTCCAGGCTTCCCCCCACGGGCATGCCCCGAGCCACGCGGGTGACGCGAACGGCCAGTGGCTTCAGGAGCCTGCCGAGGTACATGGCCGTCGCCTCCCCCTCCGGATCGGGATCGGTGGCGAGAATGACCTCCTGGACCTCACCCGAGCGAATCCGGTCCAGGAGCTCCTTGAGACGCAGATCGCCGGGCCCGATGCCATCCAGGGGTGAGATGGCTCCGTGGAGCACGTGGTACCGGCCGCGGTACTCGCGCGTCCGCTCCAGCGCCACCACGTCCCGGGGTCCTTCCACGACGCAGACCAGGCTCCCGTCCCGTTGGGGGTCGGTGCACAGGCGGCAGGGATCCACGTCGGTGAGGTTGCAGCACACCGAACAGGTCCTTATCTGCTCCCTGGCCTCCACCAGCGCCGCAGCCAGCGCAGAGACGCGCTCCTCGGGCTGGTCGACGATGTGGAAGGCAAGGCGTTGCGCGGTCTTGGGCCCGATGCCTGGGAGGCGGGTCAGCTCCTCCACCAGCCGGGCCAGCGGGCGGGGGAGGGCCATCACGGCAACCCCGGCAGCCCGGGTACGTTGAGGCCTCCGGTGACCTTGGCCATCTCCTGGGCGGCCAGCTCCTGGGAGCGCTTGAGGGCGTCGTTCGCGGCGGTGAGGATGAGATCCTGCAGCATCTCCACGTCCTCCGGGTCGACGGCCTCGGGGTCCAGGAGCACCTCTACCAGCTCCTGGTGACCGTTCGCGACGACGCGCACCGCGCCGCCGCCCGCGGTTCCCTCCACCCTCCTGCCACCCAGCTCCTCCTGGATCCGAGCCATCTCTGCCTGCACCCGCTGAACCTGCTTCATCATCTTCTGGATGTTGGGCATCCCTTCCGGCCTCCCCGCCATCATCCCTTCCGCTCGATGCGGACCACGTGCCCGCCGAAGAACTCCACGGCCTTACGAACCACCGGATCCTGCACGGCCTCGATCTCTACCGGTCCCTCGATCACCGGCTCACCGGGCTCGGGCTCTGCATCCCGACCTCCTGCGTCCGGGCGCAGCGGATCGCTGCCGGCGAGGACCGGTGCCGGGGCAGGGGGTTCCTGAGCGGGCTCTTGAACCTCGTCTTCGGAAGCCACCCGCACCTGGACGAGCCTTCCAAGCTGCCTGCCCAGGAGGCGCTGGACCCGCTCGCGATGGGCCTTCTGCTCCAGGTTGGAGCGGTGGAAGGCATACCCGGCGGGAAAGACCAGCACCGCTTGGTCGCCGCTCACATGTGCCAGCCTGGCTTCCCGTGCGAAGGCGTGGGTGGCGCGGCCCGCGGCCGAGCGGCTGAGCTCCGCCAAAACCGCCTCCCAGAGGGCCGCCAGGTCCTGATGCGCCTGCTCGGGACCTGTGCGCACGGGAGGCGCCGGGTCCGGGGCGGGCTCTGTTCTGCTCCCGATGGCCTCGGTTCTCTGCACGTGCTCAGGGGGCCTGGCCGGTTCAACCGGCTCCGCCTCCCGCGCCTGCCCGGAGGGCACCGCCTCCGGGGCTGCCGCGGGACGCCCGAACGGTGCCCGCTCAGTGCCGGCGCCCTGGGAACCCCGTGCGTCCAGGCGCGCCTCCACCCGGCGGATCCGTTCCTCGAGGCTCGCACTCCTCAAGACCTCCAGAGAGGCCAGCTCCAGGGTGAGACGGGGCGGTTCACCTCGCCGCAACTCGCCTTCAGCACGGGTAAAGAGCTGCGCCACCTGCTCGAGGCGCTCCCACCCCAGGCGCTCGGCCAACTCCCGGCTCCGCGAGAGCCGGGGGCCGTCGGTTCCAGGGTCCAGGCCCAGAAGCTCGGCCGGATCGCCTACCGTCAGGACCACCAGCAGGTCCCGCACGCGCTCCACCACGGCCCGGGCGAGCTGCCTGAAGTCGACCCCGTCTGCCTCCAGCCGTGCCAGCCACTCCAGGGACGCGCCCGGGCTGGCGGCTGCCAGGGCCTCCAAGAGCCCGTCCACTCGATCTTCGGGCACCAGACCCAGGAGTTCTCGCACCTGGTCGCCCCTGATGGGACCGTCGCCCAAGGACGACACCTGGTCCAGGAGGCTCAGCCCATCCCGCAAGGCGCCCTGGCTCATACGCGTCACCAGTCGGAGCGCCTCTTCCTCGAGAGCGATCCCTTCCGCGGCGGCCACCTCGGCCAACCTCCCCCGCAGTTGCGTTTCCGACAGCCGGTGCAGGTCGAAGCGCTGGCAGCGGGAGATGATGGTGGCCGGCAACCGGTGCGGCTCCGTGGTGGCGAAGAGGAAGACCACGTGCGCCGGGGGCTCCTCGAGGAGCTTGAGGAGCGCGTTGAACGCCTCGTGGGTCAGCATGTGGACTTCGTCGATGATGTACACCTTGAAGCGGGATTCGGCGGGGGCGAAGCGGGCGCTCTCCCGGAGCTCGCGCACTTCGTCGATGCCGCGGTTGGACGCGCCGTCGATCTCGATCACGTCCAACGACCGGCCCTCCGAGATGCGCTGGCAGGACGGGCAGGTACCGCACGGATCGCCGGTAGGGCCTTGCCGGCAGTTGAGCCCTTTGCTCAGCAAGCGGGCCAGGGTGGTCTTCCCGGTCCCGCGGGGGCCCGAAAACAGGTAGGCGTGGGCGAAGCGGCCGAGCCGAAGCGCGTTGCGCAGGGTCTGGACGACCGCCTCCTGCCCCACCACGTCCTGGAACCGTTGAGGCCGCCACTTACGGTACAGGGAGAGGTGAGCCACGGTCTTCCCTCCAGCATCTCCCGCCTCTGATATCGCAAGAGGGCGGCCGCACCGGCGGCCGCCCAACGTTTGCCGTGCACCCGTCGTCGACCGGGGCCTTCCAGGCGGAATCCCGGTAGTCGGCTCGGGCCAGGCGCCCTTGCGGCACACAGGCGGGCCCACTTACCGCTGCTTCCTTCCGGACCTGACGGGGTTCGTGGGATCCTGTTGCGCAAGACCCGGCCGTCAGCACCACTGGCCGGGCCCGGTCCCCACAAGGCCCAGCCTCGGACGGGAATTCGACCCCGCTATAGCGGATTGCGGGTACAGGGCACCGCTACCTCCCCGTCTAGCACGGCAAAGAACGCTCCGGCCTCGCGCCGGCGCCGGGGTCAGGCTCATTCTATAGTCCGGCCGCGGGTGTGTCAAACGCCGGGAGGCCGTCGTGCGGAACCCCGGCGCCCGGATCGCCGGGCGGCGGGCGCCGCCCTCCCGGCGCCGGCGCTCGCGGCCCGGGCATGGAAGAGGCCCACCCGCCCGGGCGGGGCAGGTGGGCCTGGCGGAGGGAGTGGGATTCGAACCCACGGAGGGGACAAGCCCCTCACATGCTCTCCAGGCATGCCGATTCGTCCGCTCTCGCATCCCTCCGGGCTGAGGCCTTTCCCTGGCGGAGAGGGTGGGATTCGAACCCACGAGGCACCGGAAGGCGCCTAACGGTTTTCGAGACCGCCGCTTTCGGCCGCTCAGCAACCTCTCCGTGCAACGGCTCCGCCCGTCCCCTCCCGCAGCTCCCGGAAGAAGCGGCGCAGGAGGTCTGCCGCCTCTTCGGCCCGCACCCCCCGGGTGATCTCCACCCGATGGTTGAACCGGGGATCGTCCAAAAGCCTCGCCAGCGAATCCACGGCACCCGCCTTGGGGTCGGGCGCACCGTAGACGAGCCGGTCCACCCGTGCCAGGAGGAGAGCGCCGGCGCACATCGGGCAAGGCTCGATTGTAGCATAGACGGTGGCACCCGTCAATCGCCAGCCGCCCCGGGCACGGGCCGCCAGCCGGACCGCGATCAACTCCGCGTGCGCGGTGGGGTCGGACCAGTCCTCCCGGCGGTTGTGCGCTCGGGCCAGCACCTGATCCCCTTGCACCACCACCGCCCCGATGGGCACCTCGCCCGCCCGCCATGCTGCCTCGGCCTCGGCCAGGGCCTCGCCCATCCACCGGGCGTCATCCTGATCCCTCTGCCGCTCGGGTGGGTCGCTCACGGTTCCATTATAGCATGGGGGCCGGGCACGCGGTACGACCGCGCCCGGCCTCCATGGAGCTCTCATCGTGCTCTTTTCAGGCGATCCCAGGAGCCCCCTGGCCTCCCACCGGGCGTCCTGCGTCAGCCGGCGTATGCCGGGGCCCGGCGCAGGGCTCCCTGGTACGCTGAGCGGACCTGGTTCATCACGTTGCTGTCGGGGCCGAAGCGCACCGGGTACCATCCCTTCCGCTCCATGAGTTGATAGAGCTCCAGAGCCATCTGGGAATGGTCCCGGCTCACGTCGAGGAAGCATTGGCGCAGCGAGCCGTGGCCCGCTTCCAGTGCGGCCTGGCTGCACGCGAGGCTCTCGAACTTGCAGTAGACGAGGCAGCTCGCTGCCAGGACCGGGTCGGTGATGCGGGTGTCGCTGGGGTCCGCCTGGAAGGCGTGGGCCTGGTAGTTCCCGCCCTGGGGCTGCCATGCCCATCCCCCTCCGTTCCCGCCCGGCTGGCCCACGGGCGGAAATCCCGGGGCAAGCCCCTGGCCACCGGGCTGGCCCCCCGTGAGCCCGGTAGGCTCGGCCCCCAGCTGCCCGAAGAGCTTCTGGAAGTGCTGCTGGAACTGGTTCAGGTGGGACTGGAGCGTCTGGCGCAGATCGGGATCTTGGGCCTGCCGCAACCACAAGCTGCAGTTCTCGATGCCCACGATGTGCTCCATCATCCGCTCGTGGAGCTGGTGGAGCTCGATCGTGGTCAGGTTGGCCTGGGCCAACGTCGTCCCTCCTCGGTAGGAGTGGTTTTCCTCAGGAAGCTGCCAGCCCCAGTTTGGCAGGCATGCGGGCTCCCTAGCCTGGCACCTTTTGGCTTTGCAGGCCGCTCCCCAGGATCCTATAATGGGACCCGCCTATGCTGAGTTGGGCCCTTTGGCCCGCGGACGAAAGGGGGGTGGAGATCATGCAGATGGTGCGGCAGGGAAACGGCCGTGTCCACACGGGCACCCGGTTGCTCGCGTGCGCGCTGGCCGTGATCATGATGGGGGCACCCTTGGCGGGAACGGCGCTCGGTCGATCGGAGGCGGCCTGGAACGAGATCCAGGCGCCGACGAGCCCGCACGCGACTCGAGCCAGCCTTGGTCCGGCGTCTTCTCGCCCGGGGGCACGGGCGACGGCCTCTTCCGAGGAGCCCCAGGATCGGCCTCCAGCGGCCTCCCGCCCGGCGGTTCCGGTCCCTCCCGAGGACGCGGCCGCGCCGCGCGCGCCCATCCCGGCTCCTTCCTCCCCCGGCCCGGCCCGCCCGGAGCCCCGGCCCTGGTACACCGACCGGGATCTGGACACCCTGGCGCGGCTGGTACACGCGGAGTCCGAAGGGGAGCCCTTCGTCGGGCGCGTGGCCGTGGCGGCCGTGGTGCTCAACCGGGTGCGACACAGCCGCTTCCCTGGAACCATCGCGGGCGTCGTCTTCCAGCCGGGCGCCTTCGAGCCCGTGGCCAACGGGCGCATCTGGGAGGAGCCCGACCGGCTCTCGCGGCAGGCGACCAAGGCTGCGCTGGACGGGTGGGACCCCACGGGCGGGGCCATCTACTTCTGGAACCCCGCCAAGGTGGGCGGAGGGAGCTGGATCTGGCAGGTTCACGTGACCGGCCAGATCGGACAGCACGTCTTCGGGTGGCGGTGATCTTCACCCCCTGCCTGCACGAACTAGCCGTTCTGTGCTAGACTGTCGGCAGGGGGTGAGTCCTTCCATGAACGTGCTCTTCACCGAAGAGGCGACCCGCCAGTTGGACACCATGGTCCGCCAGCAGGGAGACCCCGCGCCGGCACTGCGCATCGCGGTGACGGGGCAGTGCCACTGTGGCAGCATCCACTTCGGCATGGCGTGGGAACAGAGCCCGCGACCCGACGACATCGTGCTTGAGCACGGCGACCTGCGGGTGGTCGTGGATCCCGCCAGTGCGCCTCACCTGGACGAGGCCACCATCGACTACCGGTCCGACCCCATGAACTCAGGCTTCCTGGTTCGCGCCGCCGCTGGCGGCGGCTGCGGCTGCGGAGGCTGAACCCTTCCAGGGCATGCAGCCCCGGGGTCCCCGGGGCTGCACCTACTCCACCGCTCGGAGGCTCCCGGCGGCCGCAGCCGACCGCTCCAGGGCCGCCACCACCCGGTAGACGGCCGCCAGGCGATCGAGCCCCAGGCTGCCCGAAGGAGCCACCGAACGTTTCAGGGCATGCACCAACCAGCCCGGCGGCTGGGCTGCCGCCCCGGCGGCTACGGGGAGCACGCTGGCCCGGCGTCCGTCGGAGAGGCGCTGGAGCGCGAGACGGCGACGTCGTACCTCCAGCACGCCTTTCTCCCCGAAGAGGACGGGACCCGCTCCCGCCGGGCGACGTACCTCGGCACCGTCCTCCACGAAGCTCAACCTGATGCGGAAACGCGCCGTCCCCCACGGGTAGAGGAGGAACAGGGTGGCCCGCCGGTCCCATGGGCGGCCGAACAGCCGCTCCGTCTCGGTGCAGGCCGCCACCGTCGCAGGGGTCCCGAAGACCTCCAGCGCCAGGTGCACCAGCCGATCGGCCCCGAGGGCGAGCGCCCCTGGCAGGGAAACGTCCGGATCGTCGAAGAGCTCCTCGTCGAGCTCACCCCACCAGGGCTCCGGCGCCAGCGTCAGGGCGGCGTCCAGGTGCACGGGCCGTCCCACCTCGAGGGCGTTCGCGACCAGACCCCGCCAGGCAGGGTCGAAGGCGGCCGGCCAGGCTGGCACCAGGAAGCCGCCGAAGCTCCGCGCGGCCGCGAGGAGCTTCAGGGCCGACCGGGCCCCCGTCGCCAGGGGCGGCTCCACGAGGATGTCCAGGCCGCGCATGAGGGCGGAGGCCACCAGGTCCCCTTGCTCCACCGGATTCCCGGCCGCGTGAAGGATGTCCAGCGGCTCCCGGGCCAGGAGCTCTCGAGGCTCCCCGTACACCCGTGGCACGCCCAGCCGGGCGCAGCGTTCCCGCCGCTCCGGGTCCGGGTCGGCGGCCGCCACGACGTCGACCTCCTCCAGCGAGAGCCACTCCCGCAGGCGGCGCCAGACGCCGGGCCGGGCCAGGCCGGCCACGCCCACCCTCAGGGCAGGCCTCCTTCCCATCCGCCGTTCATCCTCCCAGCTCACCGAGGAGCTCAGCAGCCCGGTCCTTGTCCTTGCGGCTGTTCACCTCATCGCCGGGTGTCAAGGGCATATCCAAGACCCTCTGCAAAACCCGAGCCGCCTCGTCGTTCTCGCCCAGGGCCAGCAGGGACTCGGCCAGGTTCAGCTGTCGGGAGGTATCGTCCGGGCTGAGCTCCGCCGCGACGCGGGCGTGCTCCAGGGCCTTCCGTTTGTCGCCCACGCTCAGGGGCCATCCGGGCACCTTGCGGTACACCTGGCTCAGCACGTAGTGGGCGCCTTCGTGGTTCGGATCGAGCTCCAACGTGCGGGTCATCTCGTTAACCACGTCGTCCACCATGAACAGGCTCTGCAGGATGCCCCGTTCCTCACCCACCCGGGCCTGCAGGACGCCGTGCCAGTAATGGGTCTCCGCTTCGCCGGGGGCCAGCTCCACCGCCCGCCGGGCGTAGACCAGACCCTGCTCCACCAGCGCCCGCCGCTCCTCCTTGGGTACCTGCTCGGCCAGCCACCAGTGCGCCTCCGCCAGACGCAGGGGGACCTGGTACCGCCCCGGCTCAGCCTCCAGGGCCTGCTGATAGAGGGCAATGGCCTGCCGCGCGTCCTCGGCACCGGTTCGACGGGCGTAGACCTCCTCCGCGAGCGCGAAGAGGTCGCTTGGCGCTTCTTCGGCTCCCGTGCCCCCCGCGGCCAACCACGCCACCAGCAGGGCCGCCAGCACCACCACCGGTGCCGCCCTCCCTTCCCTGCCCCAAGACCGCACGGATCCTCCACCTCCCCGGTTCGGCCGGGTCCGGGGTGCGGTGCGAGCCGCGTCACCCTCTCGCCCGGCATCTGTTCGCCCTTTCGATTCCCCGTCGCGGAGCAAAGTCCTGGGAGGCTCGTCGCCCGCCGGTGTCGAAGAAACGACCCCGGGTACGGAGGTGGGTGCGGTGCGCTGGGAGCGGCTGGTGGTGGGCCCGATCGAGTCGAACTGTTACCTTCTTTTCCACCGCCCCGAGGGTGAGGCGGCGGTCATCGATCCCGGGGGCGACGCGGGCCGGATCCTGGACGCCATCGCGCGCCGGGCCCTGAGGATCACCTACATCCTGCTCACCCACACCCACTTCGACCACATAGGCGCCCTGGCCCAGGTGCAGGCAGCGACGGGCGCGCCGGTGCTGGTCCACGCCGCCGAAGCCGGCTGGATCGGCGATCCCACCCTCAACCTCTCGGCCAACCTCACGGGCTTGCTGCCCGAACCCGTGCAGGGGCCGCCCCCCGATCGCCTCCTTCATGGCGGGGAGCAGGTCAAGGTGGCGGGGCAGTCGGTCCGCGTCCTGGCCACCCCCGGGCACACACCGGGAGGCCTCTCATTCTGGCTGCCGCGCCAGGCGTGGGTCTTCACGGGAGACGCCCTCTTCCGTGGCAGCATCGGCCGCACGGACCTACCCGGTGGCGATCCTGTCCTGCTCATCGATGGGATCACCCGCTCACTCCTGAGCCTGCCGGACGAGACGGTGATCCTTCCGGGCCACGGTCCCGAGAGCACCATCGGCGAAGAACGGCGCGCCAACCCCTTCCTCCAGGACGCCCACCGTTTTTCCCCTTGAACTTCGCCGGAGCCTGGAGGAATTTCCCGGGAAACATGAGAAGTCCCCGGTACACGAAGGAGGGCGCTTTCTGCATGATGGTCCCGGCGCGCTCAACCCCCTCCAACCCGAGCTCCCTTCCGCCCGCCGCCGCCATCGCCCGGGAGCGGTTGCTCCGGCGGCGCCAGCGGCGCGCCCATCGCTCGGTCCACTGGGTGGACGTGCTGGGTTGGGCTGCGGTCATCCTCTTCGTGGGCTGGTTGGTCTTCCTCCAGTATGGAGACCCGTCGCTCATCCTCGAGGGCCCCCTGCCGGTGCCCGGGGCCACCACCATGGTCGTCACCGGTGCCCGGGTCAACGTGCGCGAGGCGCCGGACCTGGGGGCCGCGGTCATCGGCCAGGTCGTCCGGGGCGACCGGGTCGCAGTGCGGGACAGCTGGGGAGGGTGGTACCGCATCGTCTCAGGTGGACCCGCCGGGTGGATGCACGGAGACTTTCTAGAGCCCATGCAGGGTGCCCCCTCTTCCGACCGGTGACCCCGCACGCCTGCCTCGCGCCGGCGACGGCCCCAGCGATGAAGGGAACGTGCCGGAGGCAGAGCCACTTCGCACCGCTCGCCCGCGCTCACTCCAGGTCCAGCAGCGGGTCACCTTGGTTCACGAAGTGGCCCGGTTGGACGTGGATGCTGCGCACCACCCCGGCCTCCGCGCTCTGCACGGGGATCTGCATCTTCATGGACTCGAGCACCGCCACCTCCTGACCGGGCCGGACCTCGTCGCCAGGGCCCACCTTCACCTCCAGCAGGATGCCGGCCATGTCGCTCAGGACCTGCTTCATCGCTCGCCTCGACCTCCCACCGATTCGAAAAGAGCCGTGTCCACCGCGCCCGCGCGGAAGCGGGTGTGGGTGAGGACCCGGAGGAGTGCCTCCCGGTTGGTGACGAGCCCGTCCACCCGGGTCTCCTGCAGCGCGCCCACCAGCCGTTCGATGGCTTCCGCCCTGCTCTTGCCCCACGCAACGATCTTGGCCAGCAGGGGATCGTAGTAGGGGGTCACCCCGTAGCCCTCCACGAGCCCATGGTCCACCCGCACGCCCTCGCCCCGGGGCCAGCTCAGGCCGGTCACCGTTCCGGGCCGGGGCAGAAAGCGCTCCGGGTCTTCGGCGTAGAGCCGGGCCTCCACGGCATGGCCCCGCGGGGCCACCTGGTCCTGGGTCAGCGCCAGGGGCTCTCCGGCCGCCACCCGGAGCTGCTGCTCCACCAGGTCGACCCCCGTGATCGCTTCCGTCACCGGGTGCTCCACCTGCAGGCGGGTGTTCATCTCCAGAAAGGCGAAACGCCCCCCTTCCACCAGGAACTCCAGCGTGCCCGAGTTGCGGTACCCGAGCTCGCGCACCGCCCGCAACGCCGCCTCCTCCAACGCCCGTGCCAGATCGGGAGCGAGCTCGGGCGGCGGCGCCTCCTCGATCACCTTCTGGTGGCGCCGCTGCAGGCTGCAGTCGCGCCCCCCCAGGTGGATCACGTGCCCGTGATGGTCCCCCAGAACCTGGATCTCCACGTGCCGCGGCCGCTCCAGCAGTCGCTCGAGGTAGACGGTCCCATCGCCGAAGTAGGCCTGCGCCCGGCTTCGAGCCCGCTCGAAGGCGGGGGCGAGCGCAGCGGGTTCTCCCACCCGCTCCATACCGATGCCGCCGCCCCCGGCCACCGCCTTGAGCATCACGGGGTAGCCCAGGGAAGCGGCGGCCTCCATGGCCTCGCCGGCGCTGGCCAGAGGGCCGCTCGCCGGCACCACCGGAAGCCCCGCGGCCTCCATACGCCGCCGGGCCGCCAGCTTGTCCGCCATCTCTTCCATGACCTCCGGCTGCGGCCCGATCCACGTCAGGCCCGCCCCCAGCACGGATCGGGCGAAGCGCGCCTGCTCCGAGAGGAGCCCGTAGCCGGGATGGACGGCCTCGGCCCCCGACGCCCGGGCAGCCTCCAGCAGCCGCTCCACGTTCAGGTAGCTCTGGGTCACGGGCGCAGGCCCGATGGGATACGCCCGGTCGGCCATCCGCACGTGCCGGCTGCCGGCGTCCGCGTCGGAGTGGACGGCAACCGTCTCGATGCCCATGCGGCGGCAGGTGTCGATGATGCGGCAGGCGATCTCGCCGCGGTTCGCGATCAAGACCCGAGCAAACACACGGGCGCCTCCTTCAGGAGCGCGGCGGCCGCAGGCGGGGCACGCCCTCCAGCAGCTCCTGGGGCACGTCCAGCTCCATCCGCAGCAGGGCCGAGGCCATGGACTTGCCCAGGTTGTCGAGCCGGAGCGACGAGGGCGCCCCGCCGCCCAGGGCCTGCTCGAGGACGAACTTGAGCGCCCGCATGCCGGGCACCTCCCAGCGGTGCACCGGTCCCCGGCACCAGGAGCCGAAGTGGGCCTTCACCCGCTCCGGCGTCACCTCCCGGCGGAAGAGGTCGTAGAGCTCCGGGGTGGGGGCGAAGAGGCTGATGTCCGAGGCATCGCCTTTGTCGCCCGAGCGGGCCTGCGCGATCTCTGCCAGCCGGATCTTCATGACCCCACCTCCAGGAGCTCCACCTGCACGTGCGGCTCGATCAGCTCCCGGGGGACGTAGCCCGTCAGGTACCCCTGGAGCTGCCGGGGACGGGCGACCCCACCCAGCCCCCCGATGAAGGGCGGCCCGTTCAGGGCCAGAGGCGGGAAGAGCCGGGCGAAGCGGGCCGCGTCCTCCTGGCGCCCGGTGCGGATGGCCATGCGCAGGAAGACCTCGTTCAGGCTGTCCGGGTCCGGCTCAGGCGCCATGGGCCCGTGCAGGGCGTTGAAACCCACGAAGGAGGCGTGGACCTCCTCGGCTTCGATCCCCTGGCGCTCCATCTGCCGCCGGACGATCTCTTCGGCCCTGCGGGCCTTGGCCAGCGCGTCGGGCCAGGAGAAGCCCATCATGCCCTCGCCCGCCCACCCGGCCTCGTACCCCACCAGCGCCTTGAGGGTGGGCGGCGCCGGCCGCCCCCGGACCCCGCTCACCCGCACCTGGTCGGGGCCGACCTGTTCCAGCCGTACCTGGCTGAAGTCGGCGGTCACGTCGGGCGTCAGGTAACGGGAGGGATCGTGGATCTCGTAGAGGAGCTGCTCCTTCACCGTGTCCACCGTCACCAGGCCTCCCGTCCCCTCGGTCTTGGTGAAGAGGATCCCGCCCTCCTCGTCCACCTCCGCCACCGGGTACCCGATGGCCTCGAGCCCCTCCACCTCCCACCAGCGGCCGCTGAAGTTGCCGCCCGTGGCCTGCCCCGAGCACTCCATCAGGTGGCCCAGCAGGATGGCCGCGGCGATCCGGTCCCACTCCTCCGCAGCCCAGCCGAGCTCGTGGATCACCGGTGCGGCGAACTGGGCGGTGTCGGTGGTGCGACCCGTGACCACCACGTCGGCCCCCATGGCCAGGGCCCGAACGATGGGGTCTGACCCTAGGTAGACCGAGGCGAAGAGGATCCGGTCGCGGACCTGGTCCAGGGTGCGCCCCGTGTCGGGGTCCTCAAAGCAGACCCCCGCCGCCTCCAGCTCCTCCAGCCGCCCGCCGATGGCATCGCCCGTCACCACCGCCGCCCGGAGCCGGTCCAGCCCGAGCTCCTTCGCCACCCGGAGCACCTCCCGGGCCGCCCCGGGCGGGTTGATGCCTCCGGCGTTGGTGATCAGCCGGATGCCCCGGGGCACAGCCTCGGGCAGGAGAAGCTGCATGGTTTGGGTGATGTCCTGGGTGTAGCCCAGGTTCGGGTCCTTCCGCCGGTCCTTCTGCAGGATGGCAAGGGTGAGCTCGGCCAGGTCGTCCATGGCGATGTACTGGACCCGGCCCTTCCGGGCTGTCTCCACGGCCGGAAGCACGCTGTCACCGTAGAAGCCCATGCCTGCTCCAATCCGGACCCGTTTCACGCTGTCAGCCTCCCTTGGCACCCTTCCATCGGAGCGCGTCAGGGCCGGTTCCGCCGTTCCAGGTACGAGGTGACGCCCCGCCGGGCATCCTCGGTAGACGAGGCCACGGTGATCGCCTCGCGCAGAAGCCCCAGGGCCTGAGGTACGGATAGGCCGTCGATGCGGGCGGCGGCCTCCCGGCCGACGCGCAGGACCGCCGGGCTGAAGGAGGCGACCCGCGCGAGGAGGCGCTCGGTCTCCTCCTCCAGGCGCTCCCTGGGAAAGGCCCGGGTCGCCAGGCCCATCTGCTCCGCCTCCGCCCCGTTCACCAGCCCCGCGCCGAAGATGAGCTCCATGGCCTTCTTCCGCCCCACGGACCGGAGGATCGGGGCCATCACCACCATGGGGAAGAGACCGATGCCCAGCTCGGGCAGGCCCAGATGGGCGTCGTCGGCCACGTAGAGGATGTCGCAGGCGGCCGCGAGCCCCAGGCCGCCACCCAGCGCGTGGCCGAAGACCATGCCCACCACCGGCACGGGGCTCTCCTCCATGGCCCGGATGCAGTCGGCCACCCCGCCGAAATACGCCCGCCGCGCCAGCACGGCGTCGGCGTCCGCCTGGATCTCGGCCAGCTCCTTCAGGTCCGCACCGGCGCAGAAGGCCTGCTCTCCTGCTCCTCGCAGGAGCACCACCCGCACGCCGGGGTCGGCGCCCGCCCGCTCGAAGGCCCTCACCAGCGCCCGGCACGTGGCTCGGTTGAGCGCATTCCGTTGCTCCGGGCGGTCGAGGGTGATCCGCGCGATGCCCCCGGCCACCGCCAGCCGAACCGGCTCGTCCACCGACCCGTCACCCCTTCCTTGGATCTCCGTACCCCGGCCGGTCCCTGCACCCGCCCCGCCCACTCAGACGGGGTGCACACCGTGATGCTTGGGAACCCGCTCGCGGGCGCGACCGGCGTAGAGGGCGAAGCGCCGGGCGAGCTCCTCCCGGAGCCGCTCGGGGGGAACCACCTCGTCCACCACCAGCTCTGAAGCCAGGCGCAGGATGTCGATGTCCCGGCCGTACGCTTCCCGCTTTTCCCGGATGAAGGCAGGCCGCTCCTCGGCCGGCAGCTCCTGAATGTGACGGTAGTAGACCGCGTTGACGGCCGCCTCGGGGCCCATCACCGCGATGGACGCGGTGGGGAGCGCAAGGGTGGCGTCGGGCCCGAAACCCGGGCCCGCCATGGCGTAGAGCCCAGCCCCGTACGCCTTGCGAACGATCACGGAGATGGCCGGTACCTCGGTCTCGGAGACGGCGGCGATGAGCTTGGCGCCGTGGCGGATGATGCCCTGGCGTTCCACCTGCGACCCGATCATGAACCCCGGGACGTCGGCCAGGTAGAGAAGCGGCAGGTTGAACGCGTCGCAGAGCCAGATGAAGCGGGCGGCCTTGTCGGCCGAGTCCACGAAGAGCACGCCGCCCTTCACCTTGGGCTGGTTGGCCACCACGCCCACGGCCCGCCCCTCCATGCGGGCGAAGCCCGTGAGGACCTCGGGGGCGAAGAGGGGCTTGATCTCGAAGAAGGACCCCCCGTCCACCACGGCGTCGATCAGCTCCCGCATGTCGAAGGGACGGTTCTGGTCCGCCGGCACCAGCGCCTCGATCTCCCCAGGATCCCGGCGGGGCGGCTGAGGCGCGGCCGCAGGTGGGGTCTCCTCGAAGTGCGAGGGCATGTAGGCGAAGTAGGCCCGGGCCAGGGCGATGGCCTCCTCCTCGCTGGAGGCCAGCAGGTCACCGCACCCGGAGACGGTGCAGTGCATGCGGGCTCCGCCCATCTCCTCCAGGCTCACCCGCTCGCCGATGACCATCTCCGCCATCCGCGGGGAACCCAGGTACATGGAGGCGTTGCCCTCCACCATGATCACCACGTCGCAGAAGGCGGGGATGTAGGCGCCGCCCGCCGCGGACGGCCCGAAGAGCAGGCAGATCTGGGGAACCATCCCCGAGAGCTGCACCTGGTTGTAGAAGATGCGGCCCGCCCCCCGGCGGCCGGGGAACATCTCCACCTGGTCGGTGATGCGGGCGCCGGCCGAGTCGACCAGGTAGAAGAGGGGAAGCCGGTGCCGCCGGGCCGTCTCCTGGATGCGGAGGATCTTCTCCACGGTACGGGCGCCCCACGAGCCCGCCTTCACGGTGGCGTCGTTGCCCATCACCGCCACGGCCCGCCCGTCGATGCGCCCCAGGCCCGTCACGACCCCGTCCGCCGGCAGGCCGTCGGCCAGGGTGTTGGCGAAGAGGCCGTCCTCCACCCAGCTTCCCGGGTCGAGGAGGAGGTCCAGACGTTCCCTGACGAAGAGCTTCTTCTGTTCCCGCAGCTGCTGGTGGTACTTCTCGGGGCCGCCCTGGCGCAGCCGGTCGGCCCGCGCTCGGATGTCCATACTGAGAAGGCCTCCTGCCTGCAAAGTACGCACTCTTCGGCCCTTTCTCCTCCTTGCGCTCGGAGGGACCGAAGGGGCCGTGCGGGAACCCTTCCGTGGAGGCGAGCCGTTGTGCCCGTACGGGATGCCGATCTTTGGCTGGATGAGATCCTCTCCCTACCTGTGTTGGAGATGGCCAGGGCGCTTCTCGGTTGCGAGCTCGCCCACCGGACGCCTGAAGGCGAGACAGCCGGGCTCGTCGTGGAGGTGGAGGCCTACCAAGGCCCCGAGGATCAGGCCGCCCACTCGCGCAACGGCCGTCGCACCCAGAGGGTGAGGGCCATGTACGGTCCGGCGGGTCACGCTTACGTCTTCTCCGTCTACGGGATGCACCACTGCATGAACGTGGTGGCCGGCCCCGAGGGTACCCCCCACGCCGTGCTCCTGCGGGCGCTCCAGCCACTGCGGGGTCTCGCCCTCATGGCCCGGCGCCGGGGCCAGCCCCCTGAGGCGGTGCAGGAGGTCGCCGCGTGGGAAGGTCGGTTCGCGCCTGCCCTCGCAACGGTATGGACCGGCCAGGAGCCCCGCCCGCCCCGGGCCGTCCAGGCCCTCACCTCAGGCCCGGCTCGCCTTGCCCGGGCCTTGGGGGTCTCCATGGATCAGTACGGCTGGTCGCTGCGTGCCTCCCCGCTGCGCCTGGGGCCGCCCCCGGCACCCGCACGCTGGGAGGTCGCCACGGGCCCCCGCGTCGGCGTGGAGTACGCCGGGGCCTGGAGCCAGAAGCCCTGGCGCTTTTGGATCCGGGGGAACCCCTTCGTTTCGCGCTGAAGGGGCACCCCCACCGCTGGCCCAGGGGCGCTCCCCACCGGGCCGCAACGGACCGGCTTCGCCTCACCCCCGCCGGGGGTTCATGCGGTCGCGGAGGCCGTCGCCCAGCAGGTTGAGCCCCAGCACCGTGAGGGCCACGGCCAGGCCGGGCATGAGCGCCGGGTAGGGCGACAGGGCGATGAAGCTCTGGCCTTCCCGGAGCATGCGCCCCCAGCTCGGCCACGGGGGCTGGGTCCCAAGCCCCAGATAGCTCAGGGCCGCCTCGGCCAGCACCGCGTTGGCGAAGCTGAGGCTGGCCTCCACCAGGAGCACCGGAAGCAGGTTGGGCAGCAGGTGGCGGGTGAAGAGGCGCCACCCGCCGGCCCCGGCAGCCCGGGCAGCCTCCGCCATCCCGCTTTCCCGCAGGGTCAGGAGTCCGGCCCGGGTGAGGCGGGCGAAGGCCGGCACCGTGGCCACGCCGATGGCCACCATCGCGCTGGTCACTCCGGCGCCCATCACCGCAACCAGCATCAGGGCCAGCAACAGGGGCGGAAAGGCGGCCAGCGCGTCGGTCAGGCGCATCAGAGCTTCATCGGCCCACCGCCCTCCCAGGCCAGCCGCCGCGCCCAGAGCCAGCCCGGCCGCCATGCCGATGCTCACCGCGAGCACGCCCACCCAGAGGGTGGTCTGGGCTCCCACCAGGATCCGGCTCAAGAGGTCCCGGCCGAAGGGGTCCGTTCCCAGCGGATGGGCCAGGCTGGGCGGGGCCAGCCGCTGGTCGATGGCCATCCGGTTAGGATCGTGCGGCACGTAGACGAGGCTGACGCAGGCGGCGGTTACCACCGTCGCGACCAGCGCCGCCCCTACGACCAGGTTCCACGGCCGCCGCCGACCGATCCTCATCGGTATCGGATCCTCGGGTCCAGGACGGCGTAGAGGACGTCCAGCACCAGGCTGGTGAGGAGCACGGCGGCGGCCGCGAGGAGCACCACTCCTTGAACCAAGGGAAGGTCCCGGGCCCCGATGCCCTGCAGGGCCAGGTTTCCCAGGCCGGGCAGCGAAAAGAGGTTCTCCACCACCACGCTGCCCGCCAGGAGCTGGGTGAGCTCGGTGCCCGTCAGGGTGAGGACCGGGATGACGCCATTGCGAAGGCCGTGGCGGAGCACCACGCGGCGCCCCGGCAGCCCCTTGGCCTTTGCCGTTCGCACGTACTCCTCTTCCAGCGCATCGGCCAGGCTCGCCCGCACCATGCGGGACATGGAGGCCGCCCGGCCGGCGGCCAGGGCCAACGCCGGCAACACCAGCGCTCCCGCTGCCCCCCAGAACCCCTGGGACCAGGGTGGGAAGCCGCCGGCGGGCAGCCACCCGAGCCGCACCGAGAAGATGAGGATCAGGAAAAGCCCGAGCCAGAAGGAGGGAAGGGCCTGGCCCACCTGGCTTGCGCCGCTCACCGCCACGTCCAGAGGGCCGCCCCTGCGCACCGCGGCCACGGTGCCCAGGGGGACCGCCACCAGCGCTGCCAGGAGCATGGCCCCCAGGGCCAGGGGTCCGGTGACCGCCAGCCCCGAGGCCAGCAGCTCTCGCACGGGAACCCGGTAGAGGAGGGAGGTTCCCAGATCCCCCCGAACCAGGTCGCCCAGCCAAGCCAGGTACCGGACGGGCACCGGCCGGTCGAGGCCGAGCTGGCGGCGGAGCGCGCCCAACGCATCGGGCGAGGCGTCGAGCCCCAGCATCAGACGGGCCGGATCACCCGGCAGCACCAGCAACACCAGGTAGCTCAGGGTGGCCGCCAGGAGGAGGGTGAGGGCAAAGGTGAAAGCTCGACGAATGAGGTAGCTTTGCACGGGCTCAAGGCTCCCTGCCAGGGCCGGGGTTACCCCCGGGCCGTGGGAAACCGGTCCAGGTAGCGCCGCAGGGAGCCGACGCTTTCGGCCCGCAACACGGCATGGATCACCGCCCGGCTCACCGCGTCTGCCGCCGCGGCGCCCAGGCGGCTCAGGGCGGCCGGGTCCACCGCCGCCCCTTGCCCCGTGGCCAGGGCGAAGAACGTGTCTCCGTCGAACATGGTGTGGGACGGCCGGATCGCCCGGGCCAGCCCGTCGTGAGCCATCTGGGCCAGCTTGGCGGCCTGCGGCTTGGAGAGCGCGGCGTCGGTGGCCACGACGCCGAGGGTGGTCTGGCTGCCGGCCAGGAACGGACCGGCCATGGGGTCCGGGAGGGGCAGCGCCGGCTCGTCCGGCCGGGGCGGCCGGAGACCTCCGAATTCGCCGTTCAGCTCCAGGAAACGAGCGTAGATCTCCCCCGTCCGCGGGTCGCAGGGCAGACCCAGGGCGTTCACCGCGACCAGGGCCGCTACCGTGGCTCCGTCAGCCAGCACCACGCTGGCGCTCCCCACCCCGCCCTTCAACCCTCCCACCACCGCCCCTGTGCCGGCGCCCACGTTCCCCTGGGGCACGGGGCCCGCTCCCGAGGGTGCCAGGGCCGCCCGCACCGCCGCCTCGCCGTCGTCCGGACCTGGCGGCCGGTCCACCCGGCCGCGGCCCAGGTCGAAGAGGATGGCCGCGGGCACGATGGGAACCACCCGGCCGGACCCCACCGGCAGGCCAACCCCCCGGTCGGCCAGGACGCGCAGGACACCCCCCGCCGCGTCCAGCCCGAAGGCGCTGCCGCCGCTCAGGACCACCGCGTGCACCCGTTCCACCAGGTGGACGGGGTCCAGGAGGGCGACCTCCCGCGTCCCGGGCGCCGATCCCCGCACGTCCACCCCTGCCACGGCCCCCGCCTCGCAGAGGATCACCGTGGTCCCCGTGAGGCGGTCCAGGTCCGTGGCGTGCCCAACCTTCAGGCCGCGCACGTCGGTGAGACTGTTGGTGCTACCCGGATGCATCGCGCGCCCCCACTCGTGGTCTCTCAGGCCTCGCGGTCCGCCTGCGGCGCCATGCCCGCCCACTCCCGGTATTGCGCCAGGATGGCCACGAAATCCTGCTCGCCCCGGCCCGCACGGCAGGCCATGGCGTAGAGCTCCTCCATGACGGCGGTCGCGGGCAGGGGGCTCCCCGCCTGCCGGGCGAAGTCCAGGGCCAGTCGCAGGTCCTTCACGCCCAGGGCCAGCGCGAAACCGGGCGCCAGGTCCCCCCGGATCGCCCGGGGAAAGCGCCGCACGAAGTGATCCGAGCGTCCGCCGGCCGTGGAAAGGATCGCATAGAGGCGCTCGGCCGGCACGCCGGCCTTGAGACCGAGGGTGAACGCCTCGGCCGCCACCAGCACGTTGCCCAGGGACATGACGTTGTTCACCAGCTTAACGGCCTTCGCCTCACCCACCGCACCCAGCAGGTGAACGTGTTCGCCCAGAAGCTCCAGGAGGGGTCTCACCCGCCCCAGCAGTCCGGGCTCCCCCGCCGCCAGCACGGTCATGCGCCCGGTGGCCGCCTCCTCCGGCCCCCCGGTGACCGAACCATCGACCACCGCCATGCCGCGCGCTTCCAGGCGGGCGGCCACCTCGCGGATCTCGTCGGGGCTGATGGTGCTCAACTCCACCAGGATGTCCCCCGGCCTCCCCAGGGACTCGAGGCCCCTAGGCCCCAGGCAGGCGGTGCGAACGGCCGCCCCATCGGGCAGGCTGCTCACCCAGACCCGGCTCGCGGCCGCGAGCTCCTCGAGGCTCGAGCAGCTCCGGCCCCCCGCTCTGCTCAGCGCCTCGCGGGCTTCGGGCCTCACGTCGTAACCGAAGGTTGCCACCTGCCCGGACAGGAAGCGGGCCATGCCTCCCCCCATCTGTCCCAGCCCGATGACGCCCACGGCCTCCTGCCAGCCCACCGCGGCCATTCCCCTTCCTCCTTCCGGGTCGCCGGCCGGGTCCGGCCTTATCCGTCCCATGCCGAACGGCCCGGCGACGCGTTGGGCGCGTGACCGGGCCGAGTCGGGCGCACCCGACAGGCCGCGTCTCCCCTGGCGCGGCGGCCGGGCTTGCTTCGCTTCCGCTCTTCAAATTCTTACCAGAGTGGGGGCCGGGTGTCCAGGAGCCCCTGCCAACCCTCCCCCAACCTTCACCGGACCAGCGCCCCACTCCTCGGCCTGGGAAGCGCCTGCTCCCTTTATCGCGCCCGCACGGCCACGCGGGGGCAGCGCGAGCCGCAGGGTCCTGGCGGCGGCTGTTCCCAGAGGTGGTCGCCCTCGCCGATCCCCTCCGGTAGAATGGAGAGAGACGAGACTCCGGAGGTGACCCTGAGTGCGCGCGTGGGTGCTGGTCGAGCCAGGCCCTCTCGCCGGTCAACCCTTGCGATCAGCGGAGCGGCCGATGCCTGAGCCTGGCCCGGGCGAGGTGCGGGTGCGGGTGGAGGTCTGCGGCCTTTGCCACACCGACCTCCACACGGTGGAGGGGGAACTGGAGCTCCCCAGGCTCCCGGTGACGCCGGGCCACCAGGTGGTCGGCCGGGTGGACGCGGTCGGGCCTGGGGTCCCCACCGGCGGCTCCCTGGCCCGGGGCACCCGGGTGGGGGTTCCATGGCTCTACGAGGCGTGCGGTCGCTGCGACGCGTGCCGGCGCGGCGAGGAGAATCTCTGCCCCTCCGCCCGGTTCACCGGGCTCCATGTCGATGGGGGCTGCGCCGAGTACCTGGTGGCGCCGGCGGACTTCGTGGTACCGATCCCCGATGGCTTCACCCCCGAGGAGGCGGCTCCCCTGCTCTGCGCCGGGATCATCGGCTACCGCTCGCTCCGGGTGGCGGGGCTGGTGCCGGGGGAGCGGTTGGGCCTCTACGGCTTCGGCGCGTCGGCCCACCTGGCCCTCCAGGTGGCCCGCCACTGGGAGTGCCCGGTCTACGTCTTCAGCCGGAGCGAGGAACACCGGGCCCTGGCCCGGGAGCTGGGCGCGGTCTGGGCGGGGCCGGCCTCGGAGCGACCGCCCGCGGTCCTGGACCGCTCGGTGCTCTTCGCCCCCGTGGGCGACCTGATCCCTCAGGCCCTCGCGCACCTGCGTCCGGGGGGCACCCTGGCCGTCAACGCGGTCCACCTGGACCGCATCCCTGCCTTCCCCTACAGCCTCCTGTACGGCGAACGAACCCTCCGCAGCGTGGCCAACGCCACCCGCCGCGACGCCTTCGAGTTCCTCGAGCTGGCCGCCCGCATCCCGATCCGCCCGCACGTTCGGGTCTATCCTTTCGAGGCGGCCCCGGCGGCCCTGGACGATCTGAAGGCGGCCCGGATCCAGGGCGCGGGGGTGCTCCGGGTGAGCCCGCCGTGATCGGCGCCTGGTCCCCTCCCGAACCAGTCAGCTCCCGGTCGCGGGCCGCTCCGCCCGATCGACCTCCTGGCGGGCCGTGGCGGCGGTGATGCGCACGAATCCCACGTAGAGGATGAGGAACCCCAGCGCCATCAAGAGCCAGAAGCCGCCCGGAACCCCCACCCTGGCCAGACTCCCGGCCATGCCCAGGAGGATGACGCCGGCGGCCAGGAGCACGTTCCCCAGAACGAAGCCGCCGCCGCCGGCGTGCCTCCGCATGCGGAGGGCCGAGAGGATCGCCAGGCCGGCCACGGCCACCAGCCCAAAGGTGTTCAAGACGATGAGCGAAGCCAGGGCCGGCCCTCCCAGGTCCAGAACGTGCTGGCCCGGACCACCCTCCAACGCCGCCAGCGCCTGCACGTCCAGGGGTGCCACCGCCACGCCCGCGCTGGCCACCAGCCCGAGCACCGCCACCGCCGCGGCGACGGCCCGCCGCCACGTCCGCGCGAAGTGGAGGTAGACGCTGCCCAGGCCCATGACGGGAGCCATCCAGAGTGCACCCGCGAGGTAGTAGAGCCGGAAACCCGCGGCGCTTCCCCGGGCTGCGGCCAGGTATCCCACAGCCCCCAGGAACCCCGAGACCAGAGCCAGGGTCCAGAAGAGCTGGTGGGGCTTCCGGCGCGCCGCGTACTGGCGGGCCAACGCAACGGAGAAGACCAAAGAGATCAAAGCAACCATCGTCGGATAGATCACGCCGCCCTCTCCCCCGGGGCCAGGGGTCCTCGGGCTGAGATCCCAGCGCCCGCCCCGGCCCCGAGAGGTATCATTCGACCCGGATCCCCCGGAGCCTCCCGGCCCGCTCGCGCCCCGGGCCCTTCAGGGCGTTCGGACCTGCGTTGCGGCCCTGCGTCCGGGCGGTTATGCTGAAGAGGCGGATCCCGGGGCGGAGAGGGGGGCAGAGCGTGACCCAGCCGGTCCAAACCATCCACGTACCAGCGGCCGTGGAGGCGGTCTGCCGGCACCTGGCGGGGGCAGGCTTCCAGGTCTACCTGGTGGGGGGGTGCGTGCGCGACAGCCTCCTGGGACGTCCCCCACGCGATTGGGACGTCGCCACGGACGCACGCCCCCCTCAGGTGCTCGACCTCTTCCCCGAAGCGCGCCCCACCGGCATCGCCTTCGGCACGGTGACGGTGCCCCTGCAGGGTCTCGACCCGGGCGACGGGGTGGAGGTGACCACCTTCCGGATCGACCTGGAGTACCGGGATGCCCACAGGCCCGGCCGTGTCGCCTTCGCCGACCGGCTCGAGCCGGACCTGGCCCGACGGGACTTCACCATCAACGCCCTGGCGTACGAGCCCTTGCGGGGCGAGCTGGTGGACCTCGCGCGCGGGCTCGACGACCTCCGGCGGGGCGTGATCCGAGCCGTGGGCGACCCCTTCGCCCGCCTGCACGAGGATCCGCTCCGGAGCCTCCGGGCCGTCCGGCTGGTGGCCGAGCTGGGCTTCCGCATCGACCCGCGGACCCGGCAGGCCGCCCGGGCCTTGGCCGGTCGCCTGCCCCTCCTGAGCGGCGAGCGGATCCGGGACGAGCTGCTGCGGCTGCTGGTGGGACCCCACGCGGGCAGGGCGCTCCGCGAGGCGAGCTGGCTCGGCCTTCTCAGTGCGGCCATCCCCGAGCTCGCCCCCGCCAGGGCGTTCCCACAGGGGAAGCCCAACGCCCGAACCTTGCTGGAGCACGTGATCCAGACCGTCTCCGCCTGCCCGCCCGATCCGGTGGTGCGCCTGGCCGCGCTCCTCCACGACGTGGCCAAGCCCCAGACGGCCCAGAGGCAGTGGGCGCCCTCCGGGCGCGAGCGGCTGACCTTCTACGGCCATGACGTGGAGGGGGCCGTGATGGCCGGAGACGTCTGCCAGCGCCTGAAGCTGGACCGGCGGCGCCGGGAGGCGGTGGTGAGCCTGGTGCGCTGGCACATGGTGTCGGGCTCCGACCTCGGAAAGAAGGCGGTCCGCCGGTGGATGGCTCAGGCCCCTCGGCTCGAGGATGAGGAGACGGGCGAGGCGTGGGTGCGCCGGCTCATCGCCCTGCGCCGCGCCGACCACCTGGCGAGCGGCCACGGCCCCGAGAACCCCTTCGCCGACCGGCTCGAGCAGATGCTGGCCGAGGTGGCGGCGGAAGCCTCGGCCTTCACCGTCCACGACCTGGCCGTGGACGGCCACCGGGTGATGGAGCTCCTGGGCATCGGCCCAGGGCCCGAGGTGGGGCGCGCCCTCTCCTGGCTGCTGGATCGGGTGCTCGACGACCCCTCCCTCAACACGCCCGAGCGGCTGGCCGGCCTGATCCGGGAACTCCCCCCGGCCCACCACGGCCAGGGCTAGCGGGGAGCGCCGCCCCCGGCCAGGCCCCGGCGCACAGCTTCCAAAGCCGCCTGGGTACGGCCTTCGACGCCCATCTTGGCGAAAACGTGGGTGAGGTGGCTCTTCACCGTCTTCTCCCCGATTCCCAGGCGCGCCGCGATCTCCTTGTTGGAAAGCCCCGCGGTCACCCCATCCAGCACCTGGCGCTCCCGGGACGTCAGGGCCGCTCCCGGCTGAAGCCCCGTGGGCCGCTGCATGTGGGCCAGGATCCGGCGGGAGACCTCGGGGCTCAGAGGTGAGCCGCCCGCCGCTGCCTCGCGCACCGCCGCCACCAGGCGGTCCGGGTCCACGGTCTTCAGCAGGTAGCCGGCCGCACCCGCCTCCAGGGCTGAGAGCACCCGGCCCTCCTCCCCAAAGGAGGTGAGCACCACCACCCGGCAGCCAGGCTGCTGGGCGAGCAACCGCCGGGTCGCCTCCACCCCGTCCATCCCGGGCAGGATCAGGTCCATCAAGACCACGTCGGGCAGGGTGAGGCGGGCCAGCGGCAGCGCCTCCTCGCCCGATGAGGCCTCGCCCGCAAGGAGCAGGTCGGGCTGGATCTCCAGAAAGGTCCGCAGGCCCTGGCGGACCACCGCGTGGTCGTCGACCACCAGGATCCGGATGGGCTCACCGTGATCAGGACCCACGTCCGTTCCCCCCTTCTGGCGAAGGCCGGGGCCGCAGGGGCAGCTGGGCCTCCACCCGGGTGCCTCGCCCTGGACGACTGACGATCCGGAGGCGTCCCCCCACCTCCCGGGCCCGGGTCCTCATGTTCGCCAGGCCTCCCTGACGGGACCGCGCGCGGGGGTCGAACCCAAGACCCCGATCGGTCACGGTGAGCGTCAGGTGGTCCGGACTCCAGCGCAGGCGCACACGGACGGGCACCTCCCCCGCGTGCCGCAGGGCGTTTCCAACCGCCTCCTGCGCGATGCGCAGCGCGGCCTGACGCACGGGAGGCGACGGGTCCCCCAGGGAAGGCCCTTCCTCCTCCACCTCCACCCGCTGGCGTTCGGGAACGAAGAGCGAATCCACCCAGCGGCGCAGCTCGCCGGCCAGTCCTTCCGCCGCGGGTTCGAGGCGGAGCTGTTCCACGAGTCGCCGCATCTCGGCCAGCGCGCTGCCCCCCAGCTCCTCCACCTGGGCCAGGATCCCCTGGGCGCGGTCGGGTTCGGAACGCATCAGGCGCCGGGCGGCCCGGGCCGAGAGCTTCAGGGAGAAGAGGCGCTGGCTCACCGAGTCGTGGAGCTCCCGGGCGACGCGCCGTCGTTCCTCGGCGCGGGCCAGCTCCCGGCGGCGGCGCTGCCAGAGGAGGCTCTCCCAGACCGCCCCCGCCTGGGCCACGAAGGCCGAGAGCAGGTCCACCTCACTGGATCCGAACGCGCCCGTGCGCCGTCCTTCCACCTGAAGGACCCCCACCGGGGAGCCGCCGGCCACCACCGGGAAAAGGGCCAAGGACCGGCTTCCCCGCCACACGTTCCCCCGTTCCTTCACGGGAATGCGGCGCAGGTCCTGGAGCACCAGGGCCTCGGGACGGGCAGCCGCCTCCGCCAGCCGGCGAGCGGTCGCTTCGGGGGGAGGTGCCTCGCGCGCGCGGCCCGCGAGCTTCACCCGAAGCCAGGGGCTCGCGGCGGCCAGCCTGAACCCACCCTCGCCGGCCAGCCAGAGCGCGGCGGCGTCGAAGCCGAAACCATCCACCACCCACTGGGGAAGCCCCTCGGCCAGCTCCGGCCGGCGGGTGACCTTGCCCATGGCCCTGGCGAGCTGCGCCAGGCGCTGGAACTGCCCCGCCCGCAGCTCCGCCGAGACCAGGAGCCGGGCCCGCTCCACCGCCGCCCCCACCAGGGAGGCCACCGCCGCCAGGAGCTCCAGCCGCTCTTCGGTGAAGGTCTCCCGGCCGGGCCCGGCCACGTTGAGGATGCCCACGGGCTTCCCCTTGCACCGGATGAGGGCGCTTGCATGGTAGACCAGGCCGGCGGTGTCGGCCCGCGCCTTGTGCAGGCGGCTGCAGGTGAGGATGTTGGTGGCCCGCTCCAGGCGCCCCTCGGCGTAGAGCTCCTGGCAGTCGCACCATCCGGCCCGGAGGGCGCGCCGGTCGTCCGCCTCCAGCGCGGGCGGGAGGTTGCGGCCAGCGGTAGCCCGTAGGAGCCGGCCGTCGCCCTTCTCGTCCAGGAAGACCCAGGCCGTCTGCAGCCCCGTCATCTCCAGGAGGCGGGCCAGCGCGGCCTCCAGGGCCTCCCCCAGGGTCGCCTGCTCGTTCAACGCCTCCGCCAGCGCCTTCAACGTGTGGAGCTCGCGGAGCCCCCACGCCTCGCCCATCGGCATCCTCCCCGTCGTCCCCATCGGTGCGCGAGGATTCCACCCCGGGGGTCCCGTTCCTTCCGACCTTGGACGGAGGCGGGGCGGGCCTTTCGGCCTGCGGGGGGTCTCCGCGCTGGGCGCAGGGCCCTGCCCGGAAGGACTCGCCCCACCCTGAGAGAAGGTTGCATCATTCCACCCCGGGGGAGGGCGCCGCCGTGGACCCAGGGCGCTATCGGCTGGAGGCGGGCCAGGTGCGCCGTACCTGCCCGCCGGAGGTCTTCTCGTTCGCCACCACCGAGGAGGTCGAGCCCCTCGACCAGTTCATCGGGCAGGAACGGGCCGTGAGGGCCATGGAGTTCGGCCTGGGACTGCGCAAGGCCGGGTACAACATCTTCATCACCGGCGTCGTGGGCTCCGGGCGGAGCACCTACGCCCAGAAGCTGGCCCGGGGCCGCGCGTCCCAGGAGCCCACCCCTTCCGACTGGTGCTACGTCCACAACTTCCACCAGCCCGACGAGCCCTGGGCCCTGGAGCTGCCTCCCGGCCAGGGCCCCCTCTTCCGGGACCGGATGCAGCGGCTGGTGCGCGAGGTTCAGGCCGAGGTCCCCCGCACCTTCAGCGGGGTCGCCTACGACCGGCAGAAGGACGCCATCCTGGAGGAGGTCCAGGATGCCACCCAGGAGCGGGTCCGCCGGCTGGAGGCGGAGGCCCGGGCCCAGGGCTTCGCCATCCGCCGCACGCCCGCGGGTTACGTCACCCTCCCGCTGGACGCCTCGGGAGAGCCCCTGGACCAGGAGGCGTACGAGCGACTGCCCGCCGAGGCGAAGCGCGGCTACGAGCAGCGGAACAAGCTGGTCCAGGCGCAGATGCAGCAGGTGATCCGAGAGGTCCGCCGCCTCGAGCGGGAGGCCCGCGAGCGGGTCGCGCTGCTCGATCGCCAGGTGGGGCTTCTCATTGTGCAACCCCTGGTGGAGGAGCTGAAGGAGGCCTACGCCGGCCTTCCCAAGATGCTTCGCTACCTGGACGCGGTGCAGGAGGACCTCATCGCCCACCTGGACCTGTTCGTGGACGGAGACGGAACCTCCGGCTCGACGGGCGACGGGCAGGCCCGTCAGGCCTCGCCCTCCCTGAACCGCTACGAGGTGAACCTGCTGGTGACCCATCCGGAGGAGCGGGGCGCCCCCGTGGTGGTGGAATCGAACCCCACCCAGCCCAACCTCACCGGGAAGCTGGAGTACGAGGGCCGCATGGGCTCCTTCGCCACCGACTTCCGCATGATCAAGGCCGGGGCGCTCCACCGGGCCAACGGCGGGTACCTCATCGCCCAGGCCGAGGACCTCCTGCGGGCGCCCCACGCGTGGGAGGCGCTGAAACGCGCCCTCCGCACGGGCGAGGTGCGGGTGGAGGAGCCGGGCGAGCCCTTCCGGATGGTCGCCACCCGCAGCCTCCAGCCGGAGCCGGTCCCCCTGCGGGTGAAGGTGATCCTCATCGGGCTGCCCCTCACCTACCACCTGCTGGCCCAGCAGGACCAGGAGTTCCGCAAGCTCTTCAAGATCCGGGCCGACTTCGACGTCTCCATGCCCTTGACCGACGGGAACCTGCAGAAGTACGCGGCCTTCGTCAGCTCCTACTGCCGGGCCCAGGGGCTCCGGCACCTGGAGCGGGAAGCCGTCTGCCGGGTGGTGGAGCAAAGCTGCCGGCTGGTGGGCGACCAGACCCGGCTCTCCACCCGCTTCAACGAGGTTACCGAGATCCTCACCGAGGCCGACGCCTGGGCCGCCGCGGACGGCGATCCCCTGGTTCGGGCCCGGCATGTGGAGCGGGCCGTGGCCGAGAAGGTCTACCGGTCCAACCGGGTGGAGGAGCGCCTGCGCGACGTGATCCTGGAAGGCACGCTACGCATCGAGCTGGCGGGCCGGGTGATCGGCCAGGTGAACGGCATCGCCGTCCACGACCTGGGCGAGCACCGGTTCGGCCGTCCGACCCGTATCAGCTGCCGGGTCTGGATGGGTGAGGAGGGCGTGCTGGACATCGAGCGCGAGGCGAAGCTCTCGGGGCGGAGCCACAGCAAGGGCGTTCTCATCCTCTCGGGCTTCGTGGGAGGACGCTACGCCCGGCGGTTCCCCTTCGCCCTCTCGGCCAGGCTCGCTTTCGAGCAGAGCTACGAGGAGGTGGACGGCGACAGCGCCTCCAGCGCCGAAACCTACGCCCTGCTTTCGGCCTTGTCGGGGCTTCCTCTCCGGCAGGACCTGGCCGTCACCGGCTCCGTCGACCAGCACGGGCGGATCCAGCCTGTCGGGGGCGTCACCGAAAAGGTGGAGGGCTTCTACGACCTCTGCCTCGCGGCCGGCCTCACCGGCGAGCAGGGGGTGATCCTGCCCCTGCGAAACGTGCAGCACCTCACGCTCCGGCCCGACGTGGCCGGCGCGGTTCAGGCGGGGCGCTTCCACCTGTACGCCATCGACCACGTGGATCAGGGGCTCGAGCTGCTCACAGGGGTGCCTGCCGGTGAGCGGGACGGGACCGGGCGGTTCCCCGAAGGTTCTGTAAATGCCCGGGTGGAGGAGCGCCTGGAAGCCCACGCCCGTACAATGCTCCAGACAGGCCGTCCAGCCAGCCGCAGGTAAAGTTCCAGCGGGCACCTCCGATGCGTATATCTACCAGACCAGGGATCATCCTACCAACGGAGCGGCGGCGACGGTGCCGGTCAGCCCGGCAGACTGGCACAATTTGGACGCCTCAGGCAGGAGGATTGCTGCCGGTGGCGGCGAATCAACCGAAAAAGGACCCATAGGATTTCACGAGTAAGATTCGGAATCTGTCGAGCTGCCACAGGGTCCAATTCCTTCCAGCCAAGATCGCAGCACACATCCTGCCCTGAACGTCACGCAACCGGCCGGGGTCCCCTCGGGGCCGCGGCCTCGTGCACCCACCGGTCGTTTCGGCGTCCTGCAGCGTCCATGAGCAGTTGACCGGGCGTTACTCTCCCAGATCGGCACAACCGAGCTCCTCGAGACCGGGACCCTACATGAGGGAGGGTGAAACTCCTTGGATCTTGCGAAGCGTTTGGAGGAGTACCGCCAGCAGGAACACCACCTCTCCTGGGAAGGCACCTTCGCCGAGTACTTCGAGAGGGTCACCCGAGACCCGAAGCTGGCGCGCCACGCGCATGCCCGCATCTACGATATGATCGTCTCCCACGGTGTGGAAGAGGTGGGCGAGCACCGGCGGTACCGTTTCTTCGAGCAGGAGCTCTACGGGCTCGAGCGGCCCCTGGAGCGCCTGGTGGAGGAGTACTTCCACGCCGCCGCCCGGCGGCTGGATGTGCGCAAGCGCATCCTGTTGCTGATGGGGCCTGTCTCCGGCGGCAAGTCCACCATCGTCAATCTACTCAAGCGCGGCCTGACCCAGTACACCCGCGATGGGGACGGAGCGGTGTACGCGATCAAGGGCTGCCCCATGCACGAGGATCCGCTCCACCTGATCCCGCCCGACCTGCGCCCCGAGGTGGAGCGGGACTTCGCCATCAAGATCGAGGGCTCCCTCTGCCCCTCGTGCCAGCTGATGGTCAAGGAGCGGTACAACGACCAGATCGAGGAGGTCCCTGTCCACCGGATCGTCTTCTCCGAGGAGAGCCGGGTGGGCATCGGAACCTTCCAGCCCTCGGACCCCAAGAGCCAGGACATCGCCGACCTGACGGGCAGCATCGACTTCGCCACCATCACCGAGTACGGGTCCGAGTCCGACCCGCGCGCCTACCGCTTCGACGGCGAGCTGAACATCGCGAACCGGGGGATCATGGAGTTCCAGGAGATGCTCAAGGCTGACGAGAAGTTCCTCTGGAACCTGCTCTCCCTCTCCCAGGAGGGGAACTTCAAGGCTGGCCGCTTCGCCCTCATCTCGGCCGACGAGTGCATCATCGCCCACACCAACGAGGAAGAGTACCGGGCCTTCATCGCCAACAAGAAGAACGAGGCGCTCCACTCCCGGATCATCGTCATGCCCATCCCCTACAACCTGCGGGTCTCCGACGAGGTGCGGATCTACGAGAAGCTCGTCCGCCAGTCGGACCTGCGAGACGTGCACATGGCACCCCACGCGCTGAGGGTGGCGGCCATCTTCTCGGTGCTCTCCCGTCTCAAGCCGTCGAAGAAACAGGGGATGGACCTGGTCAAGAAGATGAAGCTCTACGACGGCGAGGAGGTCGAAGGGTTCAAGCCCAAGGACGTGGAGGAGCTCCGGAACGAGTTCCCCAACGAGGGCATGGACGGCGTCGACCCCCGTTATGTGATCAACCGCATCTCCAGCGCCTTCGTGGTGCGCGACCGCCGGTGCATCGGCCCCCTCGACGTGCTCCGCGCCCTGAAGGAAGGCCTGGACCAGCACCCCTCCATCACCGACGACCAGAAGGACCGGCTCCTCGGCTTCGTGGCCGTCGCCCGCCAGGAGTATGACGAGCTGGCCAAGAAGGAGGTCCAGAAGGCCTTCGTCTATTCCTTCGAGGAGTCCGCCCGCACCCTCTTCGAGAACTACCTGGACAACGTCGAGGCGTACTGCAACTGGCAAAAGGTGAAGGACCCCATCACCGGCGAGGAGATGGAGCCGGACGAGAAGCTCATGCACTCCATCGAGGAGCAGATCGGGGTCTCGGAGAACGCCAAGAAGAGCTTCCGGGAAGAGATCCTGATCCGCATGTCCAGCTACGCCCGCCGGAGCAAGCGCTTCGACTACACCTCCCACGAGCGGCTGCGCGAGGCGATCGAGCGGAAGCTCTTCGCCGACCTGAAGGACGTCATCAAGATCACCACGTCCACCAAGACTCCCGACCCCGAGCAGCTCAAGAAGATCAACGAGGTCATGGCACGGCTCATGGACGAGCACGGCTACTGCGACGTCTGCGCCAACGAGCTCCTGCGCTACGCAGGAAGCCTGCTGAACCGCTAGCGGGACCGGACACCCGCGCCGGCGCCCACGCGGCGTCGTGCCGGGGCTTGGAGACGCCGTCGTCCGAGCTAGGGCGTCGCGTCGAGGAGGGATCTCCGTGCATCCCCGCTCCTTCCTGGTCTCAAGAGACGACTGGTCGCTCCATCGCCAGGGCGAGATGGACCAGAAGCGGCACCAGGAGAAGGTACGCGAGGCCATCCGCGAGAACCTGGCCGATTTGGTGAGCGAGGAGAGCATCATCATGTCCGACGGGCGGAAGGTGGTCAAGGTACCCATCCGCTCGCTGGAGGAGTACAAGTTCCGCTTCGATCCCCACCAGGGCGAGCACGCTGGTTCGGGCCAGGGAGGCACCGAGGTGGGCAAGGTGCTCGGCCCCGCCCGCCCGGCCAAGGGCGCGCAGGCGCCGGGCCAGGGCCCCGGGGCGGGAGACCAGCCCGGCTTCGACTACTACGAGGCCGAGGTGACGGTCGACGAGCTGGCGGAGCTCATCTTCCAGGACCTGGGGCTCCCCAACCTGAAACAGAAGCGCCGGGCTGACATCGAGTCCACCTACCCCGAGTTCACCGACGTGCGCAAGCAGGGTCTCCAGGCCAACGTCGACAAGCGTCGCACGCTCCTGGAGGCGTTGCGGCGGGCGGCCCGGGAGGGTCACCGCGGGCTCCAGGGCATCCGGCGGGAGGACCTGCGCTTCAAGACCTGGGAGGAGCGGGTGCGCACCACCACCTCCGCGGTGGTGATGGCCATGATGGACACCTCGGGCTCCATGGGCACCTTCGAGAAGTACATCGCCCGCAGCTTCTACTTCTGGATGGTGCGCTTCCTCCGTACCCGCTACCACCAGGTGCAGATCGTCTTCATCGCCCACGACACCCGTGCCCGGGAGGTCTCCGAGGAGGAGTTCTTCTCCAAGGGCGAGTCGGGCGGCACCAAGTGCTCCTCCGCCTACGAGAAGGCGCTGGAGATCGTCGAGGAGCGCTTCCCGCCCGAGGACTACAACATCTATCCCTTCCACTTCTCCGACGGAGACAACTTCCCATCCGACAACGTCCGCTGCGTGAAGCTGATGAGCGAGCTCATCGAGCGCTCGAGCGCCGTGGGCTACGGCGAGATCACCAGCGGCCGCTACTACCGTGAGAGCACGCTCATGTCCGCCTTCGAGCGGCTGGAGGATCCCCGCTTCACCTGCGTGCAGATCCGCTCCAAGGATGAGGTCTATCCGGCCCTCAAGCGCTTCTTCCGCCGCTCGGAAGAGGTCCCGCACCCCGGGGGGTTGGCAGGATGACGCCCGCCGAGATCGGGACCTTCGAGCAGCAGCTGGAGCGGATCGAACGCCAGGCCCGGGCCATGGGGCTGGACTTCTTTCCGGTTCGCTTCGAGCTGGTCCCGGCCGAGGTGATGTACACCTTCGGCGCGTACGGCATGCCCCACCGGTTCACCCATTGGAGCTTCGGCAAGGCGTACCAGCGGATGAAGACCCAGTACGACTACAACCTCAGCCGCATCTACGAGCTGGTCATCAACTCCGATCCTGCGTACGCCTTCCTGCTCGAGGGCAACTCCCTGCTCCAGAACCTGGTGGTCGCGGCCCACGTCCTCGCGCACGTGGACTTCTTCAAGAACAACCGCCGCTTCCAGCATACCTCGCGCACCATGGTGGAGAGCATGGCCGTGGACGCGGAGCGCATGCGGGCGTACGAGTTCACCTACGGGCGTGAGGCGGTGGAGGCGATCCTGGATGCCGCCCTGGCCATCCAGGACCAGGTGGATCCCTATGGGAACCCATGGCGGGGCCCCGAGTGGCGCGATCCGAAGCCCAAAGTCCGGAAGGCTCCAGGCGAGCACGACGGCGGGGCGGGGAGCCGGCAGGGCGGCGATCCCTACTCGGACCTCTGGGCGTTGGACCGGTACCTCCCCGGAGGCGACCCGCGCCCCGAGGGGAACCGGACCGGGGCTGGAGGGACGGCGGCCGGGAAGGAGGCGGGGCGGGCTGCGCCGGGGGGGCCCCCGCACCGGACCTTCCCCGAACGGCCGGTGAAGGACCTGGTGCGCTTCGTGGCCGAGGAATCACGGGTCCTGGAGCCCTGGCAGAGGGACGTGCTCTTCATGGTCCGGCAGGAGATGCTCTACTTCTGGCCCCAGATGGAGACCAAGATCATGAACGAAGGATGGGCCTCCTTCTTCCACGTGCGGCTCATGCGTTCGCTGGATCTGAGCGAAGCCGACGCCGTGGAGTTCGCGCGGATGCACGCGGGGGTGGTGCAGCCTTCGCCCTACAGCATCAACCCGTACCTGATGGGGCTGAAGCTCTTCGAATCCATCGAGCGTCGCTGGAACGAGCCGACCCTTGAGGAGCGCGAGCGCTTCGGCCGCCGCGGGGGCGAGGGCCGCTCCAAGATCTTCGAGGTCCGGGAGACCGAGACGGATGTCTCCTTCCTCCGAAACTACCTCACCCGGGAGCTGGTGGAGGAGTTGGATCTCTACCTCTACGCCCAGGTGGACGGGCGGTGGCAGGTGGTCGAAAAGGACTGGGAGAAGGTTCGGGATCACCTGGTGGCCCAGCTCACCCACTGCGGGGTCCCCTACATCGTGGTGGAGGACGGCGACTACCAGGGCCGCGGCGAGCTCCTCCTCCAGCACCGGCACGAGGGCCTCGACCTGGACGCCCGCTACGCGCAGAAGACCCTGGAGCACGTGTACCGGCTCTGGGGCAAGCCTGTCCACCTGGCCACCCGCGAGAACGGCAAGGACCGCCTTCACTCGTTCGACGGGCAGGAGAGCACCGTCCGCTGATCCTGGCCATACTACCCCGGGAGGGGTCGTCCGTGCGCCAGGATCCAGACCGTCACACGCTCCTTGCCTACTTCCCGTCGCGGGCCCAGGCCGAGCGTGCCAAGCGGGCCCTGGAGGGCGAGGGCTTCCAGGAGCTTCAGATCGACCGGGTGAGCCGCTACGGCACCGAGAGCGCGTCCATCCTCACCAATCCCCTCACCGGCAACTTCACGAGCCTGGCCAACCTCACTCTGGGGAGCCAGGACGCGGGCGAGGACGAAGGCGTCCTGATGGCCGCGGACCCCGCCGCGAGCGGCCTGGCCGAGAACGTGGGGGTCCGGGAGAAGGGGTATCTGCTCACCATCGTCACCGGCCAGGAACGGGTGGAGCGCGCCAGGGTCATCGCCGAGCGGGAGGGCGGTGAGGTGTAGCCCAGGCGCGTCCTTCCCCTTCCCGCCTCGCCACCCTCAGGGCGCGCCGCGCCCCGCCGGAGCTCCCTCGAGGGCCCGATCCAGGATCTCGGCCACGTGGAGCACCTCGATCCCAGGTTGCCCCTCCACCCCGGAGACGCGTCCCTCGGCGAGGCGACGCGCGCCCAGCAGAAGCTGGAGGTGGCAAGGGGTGTTGGCCACCGCCAGGATGGTGGCGCCTGTCTCGGCCACGTCGGCCATCTTCGCGTCCAGCACCCGGCGGCTCATCGCGGGCTGGGTCAACGCGTACGTGCCCCCGGCGCCGCAGCAGCGCCCCGCGTCGGGAAGTTCCACGTACCGTAGCCCCGGCACCGACTGGAGCAGACGCCTCGGGGGGGCCACCACCTTCTGGACGTTCCGCAGGTGGCACGAGTCCTGGTAGGTCACCACGGCCTCCACGGGCTTCATGGGAGGCAAGGGCAACCCGTCCAGGAGCTCGGTGAAGTCCCGGCAGCGGGCTGCGAAGGCGCGGGCCCGCGGCTCCCACACCGGGTCGCCCTCGAACCAGGATGGGTACTCCTTCAGGGCCGCCCCGCAGCCACCTGCAACGCTGACGATCACCTCCCCGTCCACGGCCTCGAAGGCGGCGATGGTCCGCCGGGCCTGCTGGAGGGCCAGCTCCCGCTCGCCTGCATGGACGTGGACCGCCCCGCAGCACCCCTGGCCCCGGGGGAAGGTCACCTGGCAGCCTGCGGCCTCCAGGACCCGCACGGCGGCCTCGTTGACGTGGCGGAAGGCCATCTCCTGAACGCACCCCTGGAAGAAGGCGACCCGCGTCGCTGGATGGGCGGCGGTACGGGTCCGGTTCACGGCTCTCCGCTCCCGCGTCCGGGGCAGGACGGCCTCCATCTCCGCCGCGGCAGGAGCAAGGCGGCGCAGCAAGCCGGTGGACCGCACCAAGCGGTCGAGCCCAAGGGACCGGTAGAGCCTCAGGAGCCAGGCTCCCAGGCGAATCCCGCCGGGGGTACCCAGGATGCGCCCGAGGGCGACGGCCCGGATGGCGCGCTCAAGCAGGCCGCGCCGCCGCCGGGGTTCCAGCTCCGCCCGGGTTTCTTCCAGGATCCACCCGTAGCGGACGCCCGCCGGGCAGGCGGCCTCGCAGGCCCGGCAGCCGATGCAGAGGTCCAGCGGGGGAAGGATCGCTCCCACGTCCAGTCCACCCTCGGCCGCGGAGCGCACCAGGTGGATGCGTCCCCGGGGGCTCTGCGTCTCCAGCGACGTGAGGCGGTACGTGGGGCAGGCCGCCAGGCAGAAGCCACAGCGCATGCACTGGATCGTTTCGTCCAGCGGGAGCCGCACCGGACCGTCGACGGACAGGTCGAGGAGGCCCGTGCTCATCCCTGCCTCACCACCAGACGCCGGGGGGTCGACCGGGGGAAGATCTTCCCCGGGTTGAGGAGGTGCCGGGGATCCAGGGCGTCCTTGATGGCCGTCATGACCGCCACCCCCGCCGGCCCCAGCTTCCACTCCAGGTACTCCCGCTTGGAAAGACCCACGCCGTGCTCGCCGGTGATGGTGCCCCCCAGCTCGATGGCAGCTCGGAAGATCTCCTCGAAGGCGGCCTCCACCCGCTCCGCCTCCTCCTCGTCGCGCTCGTCGGTGAGACAGGTGGGGTGGAGGTTCCCGTCGCCGGCATGACCGAAGGTACAGATGGTGAGCCTGTGGCGGGCCGCGGCCCCCTGGATGGCCCGGAGCATCTCCACCAGGCGGGACCGGGGAACGGTGGCGTCCTCCAGGATGGTGGTGGGGCGCATGCGGGCCAGGGCCGAGAGCGCGGCGCGGCGGGCGGCCATGAGACGGTCGCCCTCTTCGGGCGTGCGACCCACCTCGACCCGGACTGCGCCCTCCTCCCGGCAGATGGCCGCCGCAGCCGCGACGTCCCGAGCGACCTGCTCCTCGGGCCCGTCCTGGGCCAGGAGGAGGAGCGCCTCGGCATCAGTGGGAAGGCCCACGTGGGCGAAGGCTTCCACGGCTTCGATGGTCCCCCGGTCGAGGAACTCCAGGGTGGCCGGGATGATCCTCCCTGCGATGATCCGCTCCACGCTGCGGGCCGCCTGCTCCAGGTCGTGGTAGACGGCCAGGGCCACCTGGCGGTGCGCCGGGAGCGGCAGGAGCCGGACGGTGATGCGGGTGACGATCCCCAGGGTCCCCTCCGAACCGACCAGGAGCTGGGTGAGGTCGTAGCCGGCCACGTCCTTGACGTTCTTGCCCCCCGTGACGATCCGGTCCCCATCGGGCAGGACGGCTTCCAGGCCGATCACGTAGTCGCCCGTCACGCCGTACTTCAGGCCCCTGAGGCCACCCGCGTTCTCGGCCACGTTGCCCCCCAGGGTGGAGACGGCGACGCTGCCGGGATCAGGGGGGTAGAAGAGTCCCTCCGCTTCCACCCGGCGGTGGAGCTCGGCAGTGATCACCCCTGGCTCCACGGTGGCCGTGAGGTTCTCGCGATCCAGTTCGAGGAAGCGATTCATGCGGTTGAGGGAGAGGACGATCCCTCCCTCTGCGGGAACCGTTCCGCCGGAGAGGTTGGTCGCCTGCCCCCTGGGTACGACAGGAACCCCCCTCTCCGCGGCCAGGCGCACCACGGCCTGGACCTCCCCGGTGCTGGCCGGTAGCACCACCACGTCGGGCAGGGCCCGGTGGCGGGGCGAGGCGTCGTAGGCGTAGACCGTCCGGTCCACCTCCGCGTCCAGCACCCACTGGGATCCCACCGCGTCCCTGAGAGCCTCGACGAGCTGCGTATCCTTCAACCTCCACTCCCCCTCGCTGGAGCGGTGCACGAGAACCCTTGCCGATGAGGCCCACCACCGCCGCCGCGGCCACCACGTTGTGCACCGTGATCATGTTCCCCGCGGTACCGCCGACCGCCTGCACGAGCCACGGGTTGCATCCTGGATCCAGGTTTGCGTATAATGGGGATGCACAACCTGCCTCGAGACCAACTGAATCGCTGAGTCGCGCCCCGCCGGGGCGCGAGCGGGGGACCCACCTCTTGGGGTGAATCTCCGGGCGAGCCCGGAGAGGGGCGACTCTTGCCGTCCCAACCCGTCAGCTAACCCCGTAAGCGTTGCAAGGGAGTTCAGGTCGCGCCGCTCGAGCTTGGAGCATGCGCCGCCGGAACCGGCGGCGTCCTTTCTAGGCGGAACCTACGGAATGCCCTTGCGGATGGTCTACCGGGGCCAACCCACCACGTGAGGAGGTCTTTCCATGCCTCACCGGGAGTCGTTGCGCGTGGCGGTGCTGGGCGCGGGCCATGGCGGCCAGGCGCTGGCAGGGTGGATGGCCCTTGCCGGGCACCGGGTGCGCCTCTTCAATCGATCGGCCGAGCCGCTCCTCCCGCTGCGGTCCGGCCTGACCCTGCGCGGTGCTGCCACGGGCCGCGTTCGTCTGGACGCCGTCACGACCCACCTTGACGAGGCCCTGGAGGGGGCTGAGCTGGTGATGATGGTCACGCCTGCCACCGCCCACCGCCCCCTCGCGTATCGGATGCTCCCCTACCTGCGGCCGGGCCAGGTCGTCCTCCTGCACCCCGGTCGCACGGGCGGCGCGCTGGAGGTGGCCCGCATCCTGGCCGCCGCCGGCCTGCCCAACGTGGTCGCAGAGGCCGAGACCTTCCTTTTCGCCAGCCGGGTGGAGGGGCCCGGTGAGGCCCGCATCCACCAGGTCAAGCGCCGGGTCCGGGTCGCGGCGTTGCCCGCCCACCGCACGGGTGGGACGGTTCGGCTCCTGCAGCGGATCCACCCCGCCTTCGCGCCGGCCCGGAACGTGCTGGAGACCAGCCTGCAGAACATCGGCGCGATCTTCCACCCGGCCCCCATCCTCCTCAACCTGGGGCGCGTCCAGGCGGGGATCCCGTTCGACCATTACCACGAGGGGATCACCCCCGGGGTGGCCGCCGTGATGGAGCGGGCCGACCAGGAGCGGACGGCCCTGGCCGCGCGCCTGGGGGTGGAGGTACTCTCGGCGCGTGCCTGGCTGGAGCAGGCATACGGGGCCACCGGGCGGGACCTCTACGAGGCGATCCAGGCCAACCGCTCGTACCGCGGCCTGAAGGCCCCCCGCACGCACCAGCACCGGTACCTGACCGAGGACATCCCCACGGGGCTGGTGCCCATGGTCTCCCTGGGGCAGAGCCTGGGCATGGAGATGCCCATCATGGACTCCCTCGTGCGTCTGGGCGAGGCGCTCCATCACGTGAACTACACCGCGGAAGGACGCAGCGCCCGTAGCCTGGGCCTCGTCGGCATGAGCCCGGAGGGCATCAGGGCCGTGGTGGAGCTCGGTTTCGCGGCGGCGGACTCCTTCGCCCGGGTGGACTCCAACCCGTTCTACGACAAGGCCGGCGTCTGAAGGGGTGTCTGGCGGCGTGCCCCGGCGGGCGCGCCCCCGGCACGGGGCGGGCACCGCGCATAGGGTGCCTTCCTGTGTCGCATGGTAAGGCATAGCTCGCCGCCAGGGCCGCCGCCACCATGATCGCTTGGCTCCGCCGCATGGCTATCGGTGCACTGCTCCTCCTCGCGCTGGTCGGGGTGCTGCTGGTGGTTCGCAGCTACCGCCTGGTGGCAGAGCTCAAGCCGGGCGCGCCCCCGCCGACCGCCGTCCTCCTGGACCGCGAGGGGCGCTTCTACGCCTACGCTGGACGGGGCGCGACCCGGTACGCTTCTCTGGCGGAGATCCCCGCCACCCTGCGAAACGGCCTGGTGGCTGCGGAGGACAAGCGTTTCTACCAGCACCCGGGCATCGATCCCCTGGCCATCCTGCGGGCCCTCTGGATCGACCTGCGGGCCGGCCGGGTCGTTCAGGGTGCCAGTACTCTCACCCAGCAGCTTGCCAAGAGGCTCTTTCTCACCCCCCAGCGCACCGTGTGGCGCAAGGCTCAGGAGGTCGTCCTGGCCCTCATGCTGGAGCAGCGCTTCTCCAAGGAGACCATCCTGGAGCTCTACCTCAACCGCGTGGACTTCGGCGAGGGGGCCGCGGGGGTGGACGCGGCCGCCCGCACCTACTTCGGGGTCGCGCCGTCCGAGCTGACCGTCGGTCAGAGCGCCCTCCTGGCCGGCGTGGTCAGGGGGCCGGCCCTCTACTCGCCTTTCCGCCACCCCGAGGCGGCCCGGGAGCGGCAGGACTACGTGTTGGAGCGGATGGTCGAGGACGGGTACCTGTCCGCGCCCGAGGCGTCGGCTGCGCGAGAAGCGCCCCTCAAGCTCGCGAGCCTTCCGACCGGGGGCGAACGCTACTTCGTCGACTGGGTCCGTGCCGAGTTGGTGCGGCGCCTGGGCACCAACCTGGTGCAGCAGGGCGGCCTCACCGTACGCACCACCGTGGACCCCCAGGTTCAGCAGGCCATGGAAGGGGTCTTGGGCAGCTCTCAGGGCGCGGTGGTGGCCCTCGATCCCCGGACGGGCGCCGTGCTGGGAATGGTGGGCGGACGGAGCTACCGGGAGAGCCAGTGGAACCGGGCGGTGCTGGCTCTCCGCCAGCCCGGGTCGGCCTTCAAGCCCTTCGTCTATGCCGCCGCCCTCGAGCAGGGGTGGCAGCCCAACTGGCTGGTGGACGACCGCCCGCACGTCTTTGGCGGGTACCGGCCTGCGAACTACAAGGACGAGTACTGGGGCGCCGTCACCCTCAAGCACGCTCTGGTGGAGTCGCTGAACAACGGATCGGTTTGGTTGCTGGACCAGCTGGGCGTCGATGCGGGGATGGAGATGGCCCGCCGGCTGGGGATCACCCACCTGGAGCCCGCAGACCGCCACCTGGGGCTGGTGCTGGGCGCCCTGGCGCAGGGCGTCTCGCCCCTGGAGCTGGCTGCCGCCTATGCACCGTTCGCCAACGGCGGGTACCGCGTGGAACCCTTCGGAATCCTCCGGGCGGAGGACGCCCGGGGCCGCGTCTGGATCGAAACGGAGCCGGACCCCCGGCGGGTCCTCAGCCCGCAGGTTGCATCGCTGATGACCGACATGATGGAGGGGGTGGTGCGTGAAGGAACCGGGACCGCTGCCCAGCCAGGCCGCCCGGCGGCCGGAAAGACGGGGACGACAGACCACCTGATCAACGCCTGGTTCGCCGGGTACACTCCGGACCTGCTGGCGGTGGTCTATGTGGGGAACGACGATCGCACCCCCGTGGGTGGGGGCGGGGGTACCCTGGCAGCCCCGATCTGGGGCCGGTTCGTCAGCCGGGCCCTTGCGAACCGGCCGCCGGTGCCGTTCACCGTTCCCGACGGCGTCGTGGCCGACGTGCCCCTGGACATCTTCACAGGCTTGCGGGCCGGCGATCTCTGCAGCCGCAGGGAGGCCCACAGCCTCCTGCAGGGGTGGGTGCCGCGGCGGTATGCGCCCTGCAGCTGGGGCGCGGCGCAGGGTACCGGCCTGCCCGCCTCGCGGGCCGCCTTCGAGGCGGGGGAGGTCACCGTGGCCTCGGAACCCGGCCCCCCCGACTCGGGGTGGCGCTTCCCGCTGCTCCTTCCCAGTCCTCTGCCGCTGGACGAGGAACGCCGTCCCTCCCCTGCGCCCTTCGATCTTGCGCCGGAAGACGGGTTCCTCAGGCGCCTCTTCCCCCTCCCTGCCCGTGAGCCCGACGGTGTATAATGGTGCCGGTGCCCGCACCTGCGCGTTCTTCCAGCCAGCTCCAGGGAGGGGGTGAAACCCGTGGGCGATCGCGTGCGCCTCACCCAGATGAGTTCCAAGGCCGGCTGAGCCTCCAAGCTGAGCCCTGAGGACCTGGTCCAGGTCCTGCGAGGCCTGCCGAGGCTGGCCGATCCCAACCTGCTGGTGGGGAACGAGACGCTGGACGACGCGGCCGTCTACCGTCTGGACGACGAGCGCGCCCTGGTCCAGACCGTCGACTTCTTCACGCCCATCGTGGATGATCCGTACCTCTTCGGGCGGATCGCCGCAGCCAACGCGCTGAGCGACGTCTACGCCATGGGCGGGCGGCCTCTGACGGCCCTGGCGCTGGTTGGTTTCCCCGTCTCCAAGCTGCCTCTGGACGTGCTCCGCTCCATCATGGCCGGGGGGGCCGACGTCCTTCGAGAGGCGGGGTGCGCCCTGGTGGGTGGGCATACCATTGACGACCCCGAGCCCAAGTTCGGCCTGGCCGTCACCGGGATGGTGGCGCCGGACCGCTTTCTCAGCAACGCCGGGGCGCGCCCCGGGGACGTGCTGGTGCTCACCAAGCCCATCGGAACGGGGCTCATCTCCACGGCCCTCAAGCGGGATGGCTGCCCTCCGGACGCAGAGGAAGCGGCGGTGAGGGTCATGACCGCCCTGAACCGGGCCGCCTCCGAGGCGGCGCTGGCGGTGGGAGTCGATGCGTGCACAGACGTGACGGGTTTCGGCCTGCTGGGCCACCTTTACGAGATGGTGACCGCGAGCGGCGTGGCCGCGGAGGTGTCCGCTGAGGCCGTTCCCCTGCTGCCCCACGTGGAGGACCTGGCCCGCCGCGGCTTCATCGCGGGCGGCACCCGGGCGAACCAGCAGTACCTGCGGGACAAGCTGGCTTTCGGTCCCCGGGTGGATGGGTTCCTTCGCCTGGTCCTGGTCGACGCCATGACCTCGGGCGGCCTCTTGCTGGCGGTGCGCCCGGAACGCACCCAGGGCCTCCTGACGGCCCTGCGGGAGCGGGGCGTGGAGGAGGCCCGGGTGATCGGAAGGATCGTGGCTGAGGCGCCCGTGCCCATCACCGTCACGTGATCCGGCCGGTTCGGCTTCCCGGTCCTCAGCGCTTGCTGAACTGAGGCGCCTTGCGGGCCTTCTTCAGGCCGTACTTGCGGCGCTCCTTCATGCGGGGATCACGGGTCAGGAGCCCCGCCCGCTTCAAGGGGGTGCGGAACTCGGGGTCGACCTCCGTCAGGGCCCGGGCGATGCCATGGCGCAAGGCGATGGCCTGCGCCGCCACCCCACCCCCGAAAAGCCGGGCGATGCAGTCGTACTTGCCCGTGGTCCCCGTGATCACAAAGGGGCGCTCAATCTCGTGCTCCAGCGTGGGGCGGCCGAAGTATTGCCCCACCGGCTTG
This sequence comes from Limnochorda pilosa, assembly GCF_001544015.1. GTDB lineage: Bacteria > Bacillota > Limnochordia > Limnochordales > Limnochordaceae > Limnochorda > Limnochorda pilosa. The sequence continues at coordinate 3,422,111 of NZ_AP014924.1, forward strand.
TCGTTCACCCGCACCTCGCCGGTGCCGGGCATCAGCCACACCTTGGCGACGGCCGTCTTCCGCCGGCCCGTGGCGTACGTACGCTCGCCCACGTCCACAGCCATGGTCTATCCCACTCCCTCTACGAGAACTGCAGCGGCTCCGGGTTCTGAGCCTGATGCGGGTGGTCCGGGCCGGCGTACACCTTCAGCTTCTTGATCAGCTGCCGGCCCAGCCGGTTATGGGGAAGCATGCCCCACACCGCCCGCTCGATGGGCGCCTCCGGGTGCCTCCGCCGCAGCTCCGCAGCTGTGGCCTGTTTCAGGCCTCCCGGGTACCCCGAGTGCCAGGAGTAGACCTTCTTCTCCCACTTCTTGCCGGTGAGCGCCACCTCGGCGGCGTTCACCACGATGACGTAATCTCCCGTGTCCAGGTGGGGGGTGTAGCTGGGCTTGTGCTTCCCCCGCAGGATGGTGGCAATGCGGCTGGCCAGGCGTCCCACCACCTGCCCGCGTGCATCGACCACGTACCACTTCTGCTCGATCTCGTCCGCCTTCGGAACCCTGGTCCGGTGGCTCAGGCCCTGCATGGTCAAGCTCCTCCTCACCTACGGCGCCCGCCCTTCCCCTGCCGGAAACGGGCGGTATGATGCTATCACATCCCCGCAACCGGGTCAATCAACACCCCCGACTCCGACCCATCTCGGGGCTCCCGCCCCCCGGGCCGCTCCGGCGGATACCTGACGCAGGTCAGGTAGAGCCCCCAGGGAGGCGCCGTCGGCACCGGCGGCCGCAGATCGGGCCGACTCAGCCGCAGCTCCAGGCCCTCGGGCCTCATACGGCCCAGGCCCACCTCCACCAACCCTCCGGCCAGCCGCCGCACCATCCGGTAGAGGAAGCCGTCCGCCTCGGCCACCACCACCAGCCAGGGAGGCGTCCCCGCCAGATCCAGGCGATGAAGGGTTCGTACGGTGGTCCGGGCCGAGGAGCCCGTGCTCGCGAAGGCCGCGAAATCGTGAACCCCTGTCAGCTTCGAGGCGGCCTCCGCCATGGCTTCCCGATCCAGCCGTTCCGGCACCCACCACGCCCGGCGGCGCGCCAGGGCGGAAGGTTCCGGACGGTTGAGGATCACGTACCGGTACTCCTTCGACACCGCTCCGAAGCGCGGGTGGAAGGAGCCCTCCACCTCGTGCGACCGGCGCACCACCACGCCCTCGGGAAGGTGCCGGTTCAGTGCCGGGGCGAACCGTTCGGGCGGGATGCGGCTCGAGGTGTCAAAACAGACCACCTGGCCCAGCGCATGCACCCCTGAGTCCGTCCGGCCCGCGGCGACGAGTCTGGCCGCCGTCCCCGTCGCCCGCTCGATGGCCGCCGCCAGGGCTCCCTGCACCGTCCCCCGGCCGCCCGGACGGCCCCTTTGCGCCTGAAAACCCGAAAAGCACGTCCCATCGTACTCCACCACCAGAGCCACGCGCCGTTGGGGGCGCATCGGGTCACACCAGCTCGATGATGGACATGGGTGCGGCGTCACCGCGCCGGACCCCGGCCTTCACGATCCGCACGTAGCCACCGGTTCGCTCCTGATAGCGGGGGGCCACCTCGTCAAAGAGCTTCTGGACCGGCTCCTTCCCCAACAGGTAGGCGGCGGCCTGGCGCCGGGCGTGGAGCGTGCCCTGCTTGCCCAGATGGATCATGTGCTCCGCCAGGGGCCGGATGGCCTTGGCCTTGGCCTCCGTCGTCTCGATCCGCCCGTGCACGATGAGGGCGCTCACCTGGTTGCGGAGCAGGGCCCGCCGGCTGCCCGCGTTACGCCCCAGCTTGTGCTGCTTCAACTCCATTCACCTCGCCGTGGTCCCTACTCGTCCGAGGCCCGCAGGGAGAGGCCCAGATCCGCCAGCTTCTCCTTCACTTCCTGGAGCGACTTCTTGCCCAGGTTGCGGACCTTCATCATGTCCTCTTCGGTCTTGCGGGTGAGGTCCTCCACCGTGTTGATGCCGGCGCGCTTCAGGCAGTTGTACGACCGCACCGAGAGGTCGAGCTCCTCGATGGGCAGCTCCAGCAGCCTGTCCTTCTCCTCCTCCTGCTTCTCCACCATGATCTCCATGTCCGAGGAGGAGTCGGTCAACGACATGAAGAGCCGCAGGTGCTCCGCCATGATGCGGGCGGCCAGGCTGACGGCTTCGTCGGGCTTCAGGCTGCCGTCGGTCCAGACCTCCAGGATGAGCCGGTCGTAGTCGGTCACCTGGCCCACCCGGGTGTTCTCCACCTGGTAGTTGACCCGGGGCACGGGGGTGAAGATGGAGTCCATGGGGATGAGCCCGATGGGCATCTCGTCCTTCTTGTTCCGCTCGGCGGAGACGTATCCCCGGCCCTTCTCGAGGGTAATCTCCATGTAGAGCCGGGCGCCCTCGTCCAGGGTGGCGATGTGGAGGTCCGGGTTGAGGATCTCGACCTCAGGACCGGCGATGATGTCGCCCGCCGTCACCTCTCCAGGCCCCTGAGCTTCGACGCGAACCTGCACCGCCTCGTCGGTGTGGAGCTTCACCAGGAGCTGCTTCAGGTTGAGGACGACGTCGGTGGTGTCCTCCATCACCCCCGGGATCGTGGAGAACTCGTGGAGCACCCCATCGATCCGTACGGCAGTGGGCGCCGCCCCCGGCAGCGACGAGAGCAGGATCCGCCGCAGGCTGTTGCCCAGGGTGGTCCCGTACCCCCGCTCCAACGGCTCCACCACGAAGCGCCCGTAGTTGCCCTCCAGCGCCTCGGTCGCGATCCGCGGCCTTTCCATCTCGATCATGCGCACCGCTGCCCCCCTTCAGCTCCGGGCCTGGGCCCGGGCTGGGACCCTCACCGGGAGTAGTACTCCACCACCAGGTGCTCCTGGACGTCCAGGTCGATCTGATCGCGCCTGGGCAGCTGCAGCACCTCGCCCGACATGGTCTCAGGACTGAGGCTCAGCCACCCGGGAACGCCCCGCTGCTGCGCGGCCTGCACGTTGGCCTGGACCAGATCGAGCTCGCGGCTCTTCTCCCGGATCGAGACCACGTCCCCGGCCCTCACCAGGTAGGACGGAACGTCCACCTTCCGCCCGTTGACGGCCACGTGTCCGTGCATGACGAGCTGGCGGGCCTGCGCCCGGGAAGAGCCGAAGCCAAGCCGGAAGACGACGTTGTCCAGCCGCCGTTCCAGGAGCTGGATCAGGATCTCGCCGGTGACGCCCTTCTTCTTGGCCGCCATCTCGTAGTAGCGCTCGAACTGCCGCTCGAGCACCCCATAGATCCGGCGGAGGTTCTGCTTCTCCTGCAGGTGGAGGGCGTGCTCCGAGAGCTTCCGCCTCCCCTGCCCGTGCTGGCCCGGGGGGTACGACCGCCGATCCACCGGGCACTTGTCGGTATAGCACTTGTCGCCCTTCAGGTACAGCTTCTCGCCCGCCCGCCGGCAGAGCCTGCAGACGGGGCCTGTGTAGCGTGCCATCTCTGCGCCGTTCACCTCCTGGACTAGACCCGCCGCCGCTTGGGTGGGCGGCACCCGTTGTGGGGGACGGGGGTGACGTCCTTGATGGCGCTTACTTCCAGCCCCGCCGACTGGAGGGATCGGATGGCCGCCTCACGGCCCGACCCCGGCCCCTTCACGTGGACGTCGATCTCCCGCATGCCATGCTCCATCGCCTGCCGGGCCGCCTTCTCCGCTGCGAGACCGGCGGCGAAGGGCGTGCCCTTGCGGGAACCCTTGAACCCCACCGTGCCGGCGCTAGCCCAGGAGATGACGTTCCCCTGGCGGTCCGTGATGGTGACCACCGTGTTGTTGAAGGTGGACGTGATGTGGGCCACCCCGACCGCGATGTTCTTCTTCTCCCGGCGCTTGACCCGGGTGGTGCGCTTCTGCGCGGACACTCGCTCTCACCCCTCATCCTGCCCCGCGTGCGACGCCCTTGGAGGCGCCGCGCTCAGCTTCAGATCACTTCTTCTTCCGGCGGATGCCCACCGTTCGCTTCGGCCCCTTGCGGGTCCGGGCATTGGTGCGCGTCCTTTGGCCCCGTACGGGCAACCCCCGGCGGTGCCGGAGACCCCGGTAGGAACCGATGTCGATGAGACGCTTGATGTTGCCCTGCACCTCGCGGCGAAGGTCGCCCTCCACCACGTGCTGCTTCTCGATCACGTCCCGCAGGCGGGTCACCTCATCCTCGGTCAGGTCCCGCACCCGCGTGTCGGGGCTGACGCCCGTCTGCTCGAGGATCCTGCGGGACGTGGAGAAACCGATGCCATAAATGTAGGTGAGCGCCGCCTCCACACGCTTCTCTCGCGGGATGTCGACGCCGGCGATTCGGGCCATCGTCACACCCTCCTGACTAGCCCTGCACCTGCTTGTGCTTGGGGTTTTCGCAAATGACCATGACCCGGCCGTTCCTCCGGATCACCTTGCACTTCTCGCACATCGGCTTGACCGATGCTCGAACCTTCATGCCAACCCAACCTCCCCGCTCTCCTCGATCTCGGCCGCCCTACCGCTTCCGATAGACGATGCGACCGCGGCTGAGGTCGTAGGGTGAGAGCTCCACCGTGACCTTGTCACCCGGAATGATACGGATGTAGTGCATGCGCATCTTCCCGGAGATGTGCGCCAGGACCCGGTGACCGTTCTCGAGTTCGACGCGAAACATGGCGTTGGGCAGCGGTTCGATCACCGTGCCCTCCATCTCGATCACGTCGTCCTTGCCCATGCGCCGCATCACCTCCTATTCGGCGCCTCCGGCCGTCTCGGAGCCCGTCTCCGCGGGGGCGTCCGCCGCCATCCACGCTGCGATCCGCGCCCGTACCTCTCGGTCGTTCACGGGCTCGCCGGCCTCCAGCCGTCGACCCAGCTCCCGATCCACCTGCGGATGGAGCCACAGGTGCCGGAGGTTCTTCCGCTTGGGGCGGGAGACGGGGTGCCGCTCTCCGTCGCTCACGAGCACCGTGCGCTCGTCCGCCAGGCCGACGACCATGTAGCACCGTCCCTCGTCTCGACCGGCCCGCGAGGTCACCCGTCCCCCGAGCTCCGGCTTCCTGGCCATCTCCCACCTCACCGCCCCGCGCCGCTCAGTCGAGGCGCGTCAGGATCTCGGGTCCGTCCCGCGTCACGATGACGGTGTGTTCGAAATGAGCCGAGGGAAGCCCGTCCACCGTCACCGCCGTCCACTGGTCGCTCAGGATCCGCACCTGATGCCCGCCCATGTTCACCATCGGTTCGATGGCCACGCACAGGCCTTCCTTGATCCGGGGACCCCTGCCGGGCTTCCCGTAGTTGGGCACCTGCGGATCCTCGTGCATGCTCCTGCCGACCCCATGGCCCACGAACTCTCGTACCACCGAATAGCCGTGGGCCTCGACGAAACGCTGCACGGCATGGCCGATGTCCGATACACGGTTTCCCACCCGGGCCGCTTCGATCCCCTTGTAAAGCGCCGCCTGGGTCACCTCCAGCAATCGCTCCACCTCAGGCGGGATCCGGCCCACCGGGTAGGTCCACGCGCCGTCGCCCACGTACCCATCCAACGTGGCCCCGACGTCCACCGACACGATCTGCCCCTCATGGAGGCGCCGCGGCCCGGGGATCCCGTGGATCACCTCGTGATCCACCGAAGTACAGATGCTGGCCGGATACCCATGGTACCCCTTGAAGGTCGGAACGCCCCCGGCCCTCCGGATCAGCTCGTCCACGGCCCGGTCCAACTCCTCGGTGGTGACCCCCGGCCGCACCATCTCGGCCACCCGCGCGTGCGCCTCCGCCACCAGCCTCCCTGCCCTCCGGAGAAGGCGGACTTCCTCCGGCGACTTCAGGATGATCACCCTGGCGATGCCGCCCCCTCACCGGATGAAGCCTTGATAGTGGCGCATGAGAAGCTGGGCCTCCACCTGCTTCATGGTGTCGAGGGCCACACCCACCATGATGAGCAGGCTCGTGCCACCGAACGAGATAATCTGCGTCGGCATCCGGGTGACCCCCGCCATCACGAAGGGCAGGACCGCGATGAACGCCAGGAAGAGGGCACCCAAGAGCGTGATGCGCGTCAGCACCCGGTCCATGTACTCCGCCGTGGGCCGACCCGGCCGGAGCCCTGGAATGAACCCGCCGTACTTCCGCATGTTGTCCGAGACCTCGCGCGGGTTGAAGGTGACGGCCGTGTAGAAGTACGTGAAGAAGACCACCAGGAGCGCGTACACGATATTATACCCCGCCCCGCCAAGCTGCAACCAATCGGTAAAGCGGGCGACCTGGGGAATGAACTGCCCCACGGTGAGCGGGAAGGTGAGCAGCGAGCTCGCGAAGATGACGGGGATGACCCCCGCCTGGTTCACCCGCAATGGGATGTGGGTGCTCTGGCCGCCCAGCACCCGCCGGCCCACCACCCTCCGCGCGTACTGGACCGGGATCCGGCGCTGCCCCTCCTGGACCATCACCACGCCGGCCACCACCGCCAGGCCCAAGACCCCGAAGAGGAGCAGGCTGAACGGACTCACGCCGCCCTCGCCCACGGCCCGGAAAGCGAAGCTGATCTGGGATGGGAATCGGGCGACGATCCCGGTGAAGATGATGAGGGAGACGCCGTTTCCGATGCCCTTTTCGCTGATCTTCTCGCCGATCCAGGTGAGGAAGAGGGTGCCCGCCGTCAGGCTGGCCACGATCACCGTGAGGGTGAAGAACGTGGGGTTGGCGATCACCTGGTAGTTGCGCGCCAGCACCGTGAGGCCCACCGCCTGCACGATTCCCAGCACGACGGTGCCGTAGCGGGTGTACTGGGCGATCTGCTTGCGGCCCTCGACGCCCTCCTTGGAGAGCTCCTCGAGCTGCGGGATCACCACCGTCAGCAGCTGCAGGATGATGGACGAGGTGATGTATGGGTTGACGCCCATGGCGAAGAGGGCGAAGTTCCCCAGCGCGCCGCCGGCGAAGAGGTCCAGGAGGGCGAAGACGTTCCCGCCGCTCATGTTCAAGAGGTCGCGCAGTGCGGCCGCATCCACGCCCGGCACGGGGATGTAGGAGCCGATGCGGAAGACGAAGAGGAGCGCCAGGGTGTAGAGGATCTTCTGGCGCAGGTCCGAGATGCGGAACGCGTTGATGAGCGCCTCGAGCATGTCAGCCGATCACCTCGACCTTTCCGCCCGCCGCCTCGATCTTCTCCCGAGCCGACTGGGTGAAGCGGTGCGCGCTCACCTCCAGGGCCACCTGCAGGTCGCCGTTGCCCAGGATCTTGATGCCTTCCCGTTGCTTCTTGACGAGACCCGCCTGGCGCAAGACGTCGGGGGTGACGCGCGTGCCCGGCTCGAAGCGGTTGAGCGCCTCGAGCTTGACCTCCTCGAACTCCTTGCGGAAGAGGTTCTTGAATCCTCGCTTGGGGACGCGACGCACCAGAGGCATCTGGCCGCCCTCGAAGGCAGGCCCCTTGGTGCCCCCGCTGCGGGCCCCCTGGCCCTTCTGGCCCCGCCCGGACGTCTTGCCGTGGCCGGAGCCGATTCCCCGCCCCACCCGCTTGGGACGGCGACGGCTTCCTTCCGGCGGTTTCACGTCGTGAATCCTCACCCCGGTTACCCCCTTGCCGGCGCGCCCGTCAGGCGTCGACCTCTTCGACCTGCACCAGGTGGCGGACCTTGGCGATCATCCCCCGTATGGTGGGCGTGTCCGCCTGCTCGACGGTGCTGTTCAGCTTCCCCAGGCCCAGCGACCGGATGGTCTTCTTCTGGTCCTCCGTGTGGCCGATCGCGCTTCGCCGGTACGTGATCCGCAAACGCTTGCTCATGGTCTCGTCCCCCCGCCCGGTGGGCGCGTCAGCCCACGATCTCCTCAACGGCCTTGCCCCGGTTCTCGGCCACCTGGGCGGCGGTCCGGAGCTCGGAGAGCGCCTTCATGGTCGCCCGCACCACGTTGATGGGATTGGAAGAGCCCAGGGACTTGCTCAGCACGTCCTGTACCCCGGCCAGCTCCAGCACGGCCCGCACGGGGCCGCCGGCGATGACGCCCGTGCCTCGCGACGCGGGCTTGAGCATCACCCGGGCGCCGCTGTACCGCACCGTGATCTCGTGAGGGAGCGTCGTCCCCACCAGGGGCACCGCGACCATGTTCTTCTTGCCTTCTTCCACGGCCTTGCGGATGGCCTCGGAGACCTCTTTGGCCTTCCCCAGGCCCGTCCCCACGCGGCCCTTGCGGTCGCCCACCACCACCAGCGCGTTGAAGGAACGACTGCGCCCGCCCTTCACCGTCTTGGAGACGGGATTGATGTTGACGACGCGCTCTTCGATATCGCTCTCGGGGTGGTCGCGGCGCCGATCCGACTCGCGCCGCCTGCCGCCCTCTCGCCGTCTTTCAGCCACGGTCTCGCCCCCTCTGCCATGCGCAGAGCGCCCTCCAGTGTAACCGGAGCGCCCTCAAAAGTCCAGCCCCCGGGAACGGGCTCCGTCGGCCAGGGCAGCCACCCGGCCGTGGTACCGGTTCCCTCCCCGATCGAAGACGACCCGCTCCACCCCCGCCGCCTTGGCGCGATCGGCCACCAGCTCGCCCACACGGCGGGCCGCTTCCCTCGCCTTGGTGGACTCAAGCTGGTCGCGCAACTCGGGGTCCAGGGTGGATGCCTGAGCCAGGGTCCGGCCGGCGTCGTCGTCGATCACCTGCGCGTAGATGTGGCGCAGGCTGCGGAAGACGGCGAGTCTCGGCCGCGCCTCCGTACCGTTCACCCGAAACCTGATGCGCCGGTGGCGTCGCTCGCGCCCCGTACGACGCGTCCTCTCAGACATGCCGCTCACCCCTCAACCCTTGCTCACCTTGCCCGCTTTCCCGGCCTTGCGCCGCACGCGCTCGTTCTCGTACCGGATCCCCTTGCCCAGGTACGGCTCCGCCTTCCGGAGGATCCGGATCTCCGCCGCCGTCTGGCCCACCAGCTCCTTGTCGATGCCCCGTACGCTGATACGGGTCGGCTGGGGCACGTCGATCTCGATGCCCTGCGGCGGATCCACCTCGACCGGATGACTGAAGCCAAGGCTGAGCACCAGCTTGCTTCCCTGCTTGGCAGCCCGGTATCCGACCCCCGAGAGGAGCAGGTCCTTCTGGAACCCCTGCGTCACACCCTGGACCATGTTGGCGATCAGGGTACGGGTCAGGCCGTGGAGCGACCGGTCCAGCCGCTGGTCGCTGGGCCGCTCGACCCGCACTTCGCCCTCCGCCACCACCACCTGCATGCGGGGGTGGATCTGCCGCACCAGCTCGCCCTTGGGCCCAACCACCTTCACCCGATGGTCCTCGGCCTCCACCTTCACCCCGGCGGGAACGGGAATCGGCTTCCTACCAATACGCGACACGTCCGCTCACCTCCCCGCGGCTCCGGCGTCTGCACTGCCCCGGCCGCGCGCCCTACCACACATAGCAGATGACCTCGCCGCCCACCCGCTCCTTGCGGGCCTGGCGGTCGGTCATCACACCCCTCGAGGTCGAGAGCACCGCGATGCCGAAGCCGCCCAGGACCTTGGGAATCTGATCCTTGGTGGCGTAGATGCGGCGTCCCGGCTTGCTGATCCGCCGAATGCCTCCAATGGTCTCGCGCTTCTGGGCTCCGTACTTCAGGTAGACGCGGATCACCTCGAAGGACCCCTCCTTGAGGACCCGCACGTCCCGGACGAAGCCTTCCTCCTTGAGCACGCGGGCCAGCTCCTTCTTCAGCCGCGACGCGGGGATATCCACCGAGTCGTGGCGCGCGTGGCTCGCGTTTCGAATCCGGGTCAACATGTCCGCGATCGGATCGGTCATGACCATCTCTCCACCACCCTTCGGGGCTACCAGCTCGCCTTGACCACGCCCGGAATCTGACCCTTGTGCGCCAGCTCCCGGAAGCAGATACGGCACAGGTCAAAGCGCCGCATGTACCCGCGGGGCCGCCCACACCGCCGGCACCGGTGCACCTGCCGGGTGGCGTGCTTCGCTTCCTTCTTGGCTCTCAGAATGAGCGCCTTTCTGGCCACCTTCCAACCTCCTTCGCCCTCGCCGACCCGCCGCCGCTAGGCCGCCCGGCTTCGCATCGGGAAGCCCAGCTGCCGCAGCAGCTCCAGGGCCTCCTCGTCCGATTGGGCCGTGGTCACCACGGTGATGTCGAGACCGCGCACCCGGTCGATGTCGTCGTAGCGGATCTCGGGGAAGATCAACTGCTCGCTCAGGCCCAGCGAGTAATTGCCCCGCCCGTCGAACCCGTCCGGGGAGAGCCCGTTGAAGTCACGGATGCGGGGCAGGGCCGCGTGGATCAGCTTGTCGACGAAGTCGTACATGCGCTCACCACGCAGGGTCACCTTGCATCCGATGGGCATCCCCGCCCGGATCTTGAAGTTGGAGATCGACCGCTTCGCCCGGGTCACGGCCGGCTTCTGCCCCGAGATCACGGTCAGGTCGCGCACGGCTCCCTCGAGGGCCTTCGAGTCCTGGACGGCCTCGCCCACCCCCATGTTCAGCACGACCTTGTCGAGGCGCGGCACCTGCATCACGCTCTTGTATCCGAAGCGCTCCATGAGCGCCGGCGCCACCTGCTCCTTGTACAGCTCCCGCAACCGGGACATGCCCCAAGACCTCCCCGCTCGCCGCGCTAGTCGATGGTCTTCCCGCAGTTCTTGCAAACCCGCACCACATCTTCGCCCGACCGGTCCGTGCCGAAGCGGGTGGGCTGGTTGCAACTCGGGCAGACCAGCATGACGTTGGCCGCCGTCAGCGGGGCCGGGCTCTCCACGACCCCGCCCTGGGGGTTCGTCCGGCTGGGGCGGCTATGCCGCTTGACGACGCGGACGCCTTCCACCACCACCCGGCCCTTCCGGGGAAGGACCTCCAGCACCTTGCCCCGCTTCCCCCGGTCCTCTCCCTTGCGCACCTCGACCAGGTCACCTTTGCGAACGTGCACCTTCCGAACCTCCGCCTTGCCGGCCATGCGCTCCACCTCCCTGGTCCCCGCCGCGATCCGCCCTCAGAGCACCTCGGGTGCCAGGGAGACGATCCGCATGAATTCCCGGTCCCGCAGCTCGCGCGCCACGGGCCCGAAGATGCGCGTGCCCCGGGGCATCCGCTGGTTGTCGATGATCACCGCGGCGTTCTCGTCGAACCGGACGTACGAGCCGTCGGGGCGATGGATGGGATCGCGGGTGCGCACCACCACTGCCTTCACCACGTCCCCTTTCTTGACCAGGCCGCCCGGGACCGCCTCTTTGATGGAGGCCACGATCACGTCTCCGACGCCCGCGTACCGCCGGCCGGAACCCCCCAGGACGCGAATGCAAAGGAGCTTCTTGGCGCCCGAGTTGTCCGCCACGTTCAGCACCGTCTCCTGCTGCACCATGCCTTCCCAACCTCCCGGGCCCGCGCGGGCCCCAAGCTGCGGCCCTATCGCGCCCGCTCGAGGATCTCGACCACCCGCCAGCGCTTCTCCTTGCTCAGGGGACGGGTCTCCATGATCCGCACGCGATCGCCCTCACGGCAGGCGTTGTTCTCGTCGTGGGCCTTGAACCGGCTGGTGATCCGCATCCGCTTCTGGTAGAGCGGGTGCCGTTCCAGTCGTTCCACGGCCACCACAACCGTCTTGTCCATCTTGCTGGAGACGACCAGGCCCTCCTGGACCTTGCGTCGCGCCCTCGCCTCGTCTGCCACCGGGGTCACCCCCTCCTCGCCCTTCACGACCGCTTCGCCTGCGCGCTCTTCTCCTCGGCCAGCTCCCGCTCCCGCATCACCGTGCGGACGCGTGCGATGTCCCGCCGCACGGCCCGTAGCCGCATGGGGTTGTCGAGCTGTCCGGTGGCCATCTGAAAGCGGAGATTGAACAGCTCCTCCTTCAGGTCCGCCACCTTGCGCGAGAGCTCCTCGCCCGTCAGGTCCCGAAGCTCCTCAGCCTTCACAGCGCCTCACCACCCAGCCCCGCCCGGGTGACCACCTGGGTCCTGATGGGGAGCTTGTGCGATGCCAGGCGGAGGGCCTCCCGGGCCACGTCCTCCGCCACCCCCGCCACCTCAAAGAGCACCCGCCCGGGTCGCACCACGGCCACCCAGAACTCCGGGTTCCCCTTGCCGCTGCCCATGCGGACCTCGGCCGGCTTCTTGGTCACCGGCTTGTCGGGAAAGATCTTGATCCAGACCTTTCCGCCCCGCCGCATGTGGCGGGTGATCGCGATACGGGCGGCCTCGATTTGGGTGTTGGTGATCCAGGCAGGCTCCAACGCCTGGAGGCCGAAATCGCCCATGGTCACGGCGTTGCCGCGCCTCGCCACACCCTTCATGCGGCCCCGCTGCACCTTCCGGTGCTTCACCCGCTTGGGCATCAACATCGCTACTCGCCCCCTTCGACCGCCTGGGCCTCCTGGCGGGCTGCCCGCTCGGGCAGGACCTCGCCCTTGTAGATCCACACCTTGACGCCGATGCGGCCGTAGGTCGTCCGTGCCTCCGAAAAGCCGTAGTCGACGTCGGCCCGGAGGGTGTGGAGCGGGATGGAGCCCTGCGCGTTCCACTCGGTCCGGGCGATCTCGGCGCCACCCAGACGGCCGGAAACCATCACCTTGATCCCCAGCGCCCCCATGCGCAGCGTGCGCTGCTGGGCCTGCCGGATGGCCCGGCGAAAGGCGATCCGCCGCTCCAGCTGGAAGGCGACGTTCTCGGCCACAAGCTGCGCGTCCAGCTCCGGGATCTTGATCTCGATGATGTTGATCTGGATCTGCTTGCCCGTCCGCTCCTCCAGATCCTTCCGGAGCCGGTCGACCTCGGTACCGCCCTTGCCGATCACCATGCCCGGTCGGGCCGTGCGGATGGTGATCTTCACCCGGTTGGCCGCCCGCTCGATGTCGACCCGCGAGACCCCCGCCCGGAAGAAGCGTTCCTTGATCTCCCTGCGGACGGCCAGATCCTCATGGAGTGTGGCCGCGTAGGCCCGCTTGCCCGCGTACCACTTGCTCTCCCATTCCTTGATGATCCCCAGGCGCAGGCCGTACGGGTGCACCTTCTGACCCACGGCAAAACCCCCTCACCGCTTGTCCGAGACCACCACCGTGATGTGGCTCGTCCGCTTCCGAATCCGGTTGGCCATGCCCCGCGCCCTCGGCATGATCCGCTTCAGGGTGGGGCCCTCGTCGACGTAGGCCTGACTAACCACGAGCTCCCCGCGGTCCAGGCTCAGGTTGTTCTCAGCGTTCGAGACCGCGGAGCGCAACACCGCCGAGAAGAGCTCGGCCGCCTTCTTGGGCGTGAAGCGCAGGATCGCCTCCGCCTCCCGCACCGAACGTCCCCGAATGAGGTCGGCGGCCAGGCGCGCCTTGCGGGGCGAAATGCGCTGATACCGCGCCACGGCACGTGCTTCCACGCTTGATCCCTCCTCGTCGCGGGACGCCCTTACTTCAGCGCCGTCGAACGCTCGGTGTGAGCTCCGTGCCCCCGAAAGGTCCGGGTCGGCGCAAACTCGCCCAGCTTGTGGCCCACCATCTCTTCGGTGACGTACACCGGCACGTGCCGTCGCCCGTCGTGAACGGCAAAGGTGTGGCCCACCATCTCGGGGAAGATGGTCGAGGCCCGCGACCAGGTCTTGATGACCTGCTTCTTCCCCGTCTCGTTCATCCGCTCCACTTTCCTCAGGAGGCTCGGGTGAGCGTACGGTCCCTTCTTCAGCGACCGGCTCATTCAGGCTCCCCCCCCTCTCATGCTCCTAGCGCTTCCGGCGCCGCACGATCAGCCGGTTCGACGGCTTGTGCCGCTTCCGGGTCTTGGCACCCAGGGTGGGCTTCCCCCAGGGCGTCACCGGCCCGGGCATGCCCACAGGCGCCTTGCCCTCGCCGCCGCCGTGGGGGTGGTCCACCGGATTCATCACCACACCCCGCTGGTGCGGGCGCTTGCCCAGCCAGCGCTTGCGCCCGGCCTTGCCCAGTACCTCGTTCTCGTGCTCCACGTTGCCCACCTGGCCGATGGTGGCCCTGCAGTCGAGGTGGACCATCCGCATCTCGCCTGACGGCAGGCGAAGGGTGGCGTAGGGCTCCTCCTTCGCCACCAGCTGGGCGCTGGTGCCCGCCGCCCGCGCCATCTGGCCGCCCTTGCCGATGTGGAGCTCCACGTTGTGCACCACGGTGCCCATGGGGATCCGCCGCAGCGGCAGCGCGTTCCCCACCCGGATGTCCGCGTCAGGGCCCGACTCCACCTTCTGACCCACCTCGAGCCCCACGGGCGCCAGGATGTACCGCTTCTCCCCATCCGCGTAGTGCAAGAGCGCAATCCGCGCCGAGCGGAACGGGTCGTACTCGATGCTCGCGACCTTGGCGGGAACCCCATCCTTGTCGCGCTTGAAGTCGATCACCCGGTAGCGCCGCTTGTGCCCCCCGCCCCGGAACCGGAGCGTGACGCGGCCTGCAGCGTTCCTCCCGCCCGTGGCCGGCTTCCCCTGCACCAGCGAGCGCTCCGGGCGGGTGCGCGTTACCTCGCTGAAGGTCGACCCCATCATCTGCCGCCGTCCGGGGGTGGTCGGCTTGAACTTCTTGACCGGCATCCCGGCACCCCTCCTCACACGGGCCAGACCGCCCGGCCCTGGGGCCTACAGGCCCTCGACGATCGAGATCCGGTCGCCCTCCGCAAGGGTGACGACCGCCTTCTTCCAGTCCGGAGTGCGGCCCTCCGTGCGGCCCCGCCGGCGAACCTTTCCCGGCACGCGGGTGGTGTTCACCTTCACCACCCGCACCTTGAAGATCTGCTCCACCGCCAACTTCACCTGGGTCTTGGTGGCCCGGAGGTCGACCTCGAACGTGTACTTGTTACCCTCCATGCCGGCCGTGGTCCGTTCAGTCACCACCGGCCGCCTGATCACGTCGTACGGATGCATGGGGTCTGAGCACCTCCTCCACCTTCCTCACCGCGTCCCGGGTGAGGAGGACCCGCGAGCTGTCCAGCACCTCGTAGGTGTTGAGGCACGAGGCCACCACCGTCCGCACACCCGGCAGGTTCCGGGCCGCGCGGCGGACGCCGGCATCGGGCTCGGGAATCACCAGGAGCGGCTTGCGCCCGCCGGCGAGGCGCTCGAGCACCTGCGCCACCGCCTTCGTCTTCAGCTCAGGCAGCTCCAGCCGGTCGAGGACGGTCAGCTCGCCATCCCGCAGCTTCGCGGAGAGCGCGCTGCGCAGCGCCTGGCGGCGCGCCTTCTTCGGCATCAACAGCCGGTGGCTCCGGGGCTTGGGCCCGAAGACCACGCCGCCCCCCCGCCAGATGGGCGAGCGAATGCTTCCGTGCCGCGCGCGCCCCGTGCCCTTCTGACGCCACGGCTTGCGGCCACCACCCCGCACCTCGCCGCGGGTGCGGGTGGACGCGGTACCGGCCCGGCGATTGGCCAGGTAGACCCGAATCGCCTGGTGGAGGAGGGCGTGGTTCACGGGCGCGCCGAAGATCTCCTCCGTCAGCTCCTCCTCACCCACCACCTGGCCGTTCACGTCGTAAACGTCGACCTTCGGCATCGTCCATCCCCCTAGGTGCCTGGGCCCCGCTGCACGCTCAGCGCGTGCGCACCGATTCCCGGATGATCAGCAGGCCCCGGCGGGGCCCCGGAACCGCCCCCTGCACCAGCAGCAGGTTCCGTTCGGGATCGACCTGCACCACCTGAAGCGACTGCACCGTACGCCGCTTGCCGCCCATCCGGCCTGGCATCTTCCGGCCCTTGAAGACTCGCTGCGGGTCCGTGGCGTTCAGGGAGCCGACCCTCCGGTGGTACATGGAACCGTGGCTCATGGGGCCCCGGTTGAAGTTCCAGCGCTTCACCGTGCCCGCGAACCCCTTGCCTTTGCTGATGCCGGTCACGTCCACCCGGTCGCCCACCTGGAAGACGTCCGCGCGCACGGTCTCGCCCACCTGGAGGCCGTCGATCCCCCGGCCCTCCACGGTGCGGATCTCCCGCAGCACCCGTGGCGTGGGAACGCCGGCCTTCTTCGCGTGCCCGGCTTCCGCCCGGGTCACCCGGTTGGGGCGCGCCTCCTCGAAGCCAAGCTGTACGGCGCGATACCGGTTCTGCTCCGGGGTGCGCTTGGCGACCACCCGGCAGGGGCCCGCCTCGATCACGGTCACTGCCACGGCCCGGCCCGACTCGTCGAAGATCTGCGTCATGCCCAGCTTCCGGCCCAAAATGCCCCGCGACATCTCGCGCCCTCCTTCCTCTGAAGCTCGACCGCCCGGGTGTCAGACCTTGATCTCGATGTCGACCCCTGCGGGAAGGTCGAGCCGCATGAGCGCGTCGACGGTCTTGGACGTGGGCTCCAGGATGTCGATCAGGCGCTTGTGCGTGCGCATCTCGAACTGCTCCCGCGAATCCTTGTGCACGTGCGGCGAGCGCAACACCGTGAAGACCGTACGCTCGGTGGGCATCGGGATCGGGCCCGACACCAGGGCGCCCGTCCGCCGAGCCGTCTCCACGATCTGCTCGGCCGAACCGTCGAGCAGCTTGTGGTCGAAGGCCTTCAGGCGGATACGGATGCGTTGCTTGGCCATGGTTCCACCTCCCCGGGGCTCGACCCCGGCGCGCCCGGCCCCGCCTCAGCGGGCGGGGCCACGGCCTCAGCCCAGGATCTTGGTGACGACACCGGCGCCGACGGTGCGGCCGCCCTCGCGGATGGCGAAGCGCAGCCCTTCCTCCATGGCGATGGGCGTGATCAGCTCCGCCTTCAGCCTCACGTTGTCCCCGGGCATCACCATCTCCGTCCCCTCCGGCAGCTCGATCACCCCCGTCACGTCCGTCGTCCGGAAGTAGAACTGCGGCCGGTACCCCTGGAAGAACGGCGTGTGCCTCCCGCCTTCCTCCTTCGACAGCACGTACACCTCGGCTTCGAACTTCGTGTGCGGCGTGATCGACCCCGGCTTCGCCAGCACCTGCCCCCGCTCCACCTCGTCCCGGTCGACCCCTCGCAGCAGCACCCCGATGTTGTCCCCCGCCTCCGCTCGGTCCAGCAGCTTCCGGAACATCTCCACGCCCGTCGCCACCGTCTTGCGCGCCTTCTCCTCCAACCCGACGATCTCGACCTCGTCCCCCACCTTGATCGTCCCTCGGTCCACCCGGCCCGTCGCCACCGTCCCCCGCCCCGTGATCGTGAACACATCCTCCACGGGCATCAGGAACGGCTTGTTCACATCCCGCTCCGGCGTCGGAACGTAGCTGTCCACCGCATCCAGCAACTGCTGCAGCTTCTGGCACCATTCCCCCGGCTGCCCCGCCTGCAGCTCCTCCAGCGCCTTCAGCGCCGAACCCGCCACCACCGGGATCTCATCCCCCGGAAACTCGTACTCGTTCAGCAGGTCCCGCACCTCGACCTCCACCAGCTCCATCAGCTCCGGGTCGTCCACCATGTCCGCCTTGTTCAGGAAGACCACGATCGCCGGCACCCCTACCTGCCTCGCCAGCAGGATGTGCTCCCGCGTCTGCGGCATCGGACCGTCCGCGGCGCTCACCACCAGGATCGCCCCGTCCATCTGCGCCGCTCCCGTGATCATGTTCTTCACGTAGTCCGCATGCCCCGGGCAGTCCACGTGCGCATAGTGCCTCGCGTCCGTCTCGTACTCCACGTGCGCCGTGTTGATCGTGATCCCCCGCTCCCTCTCCTCAGGAGCGTTGTCGATCTCCTCGAACCTCTTCGCCTGCGCCTTCCCCTGCTGCGCCAGGTACAGCGTGATCGCCGACGTCAGCGTCGTCTTCCCGTGGTCCACGTGCCCGATCGTCCCCACGTTCACGTGCGGCTTCGTCCGCTCGAACTTCTGCTTCGCCATCCCCTGCGACCTCCTTGCACCCCGGCCTCCAGGCCGGCGGACTCACCCTGATGGTACTTGCCGTCAGGCCTTCTGCTCCACGATGGTCCGCTCCAGGCTCTCAGGCACCTGGGCGTAGTGGTCGAACTGCATGCTGTACGTGGCCCGCCCCTGGGTCATCGAACGGAGGTCGGTGGCGTAGCCGAACATCTCCGCCAGCGGAACCACCGCCCGGACCACCTGCGCGTTCCCTCTGGGCGCCATCCCCTCGATGCGACCTCGGCGAGCGTTGAGGTCTCCCATGACGTCGCCGAGGAACTCCTCGGGTGTCACCACCTCGACCCGCATCAGAGGTTCGAGGAGCATGGGCGACGCCTTCTTGAGCCCTTCGCGGAAGCCCATGGAAGCGGCTATCCTGAACGCCTGCTCGGAGGAGTCGACCTCGTGGTAGGATCCGTCCACCAGCGCGACACGCACGTCCACCACCGGATACCCGGCGAGCACGCCGGAGGTCATGGCCTCCCGCACGCCGGCCTCCACCGCCGGGACATACTCCCTGGGGACCACGCCTCCCACGATCTTGCTCTCGAACGCGAACCCCTCGCCCGGAGCGGTGGGTTCGATCTCCAGCACCACGTGGCCGTACTGGCCGTGCCCGCCGGTCTGGCGGACGAACTTCCCTTCCTGCTTGACCGCCTTCCGGATCGTCTCACGATAGGCCACCTGGGGCCGGCCGATGTTGGCGTTCACGTTGAACTCCCGCAGGAGCCGGTCGACGATGATCTCCAGGTGCAGCTCGCCCATGCCGCGAATGAGGGTCTGCCCGGTCTCCTCGTCGGTCTGGACGTGGAAGGTCGGGTCCTCTTCGGCCAGGCGCTGCAGAGCGATCCCCAGCTTGTCCTGGTCTGCCCTGGTCTTGGGTTCGATGGCCTGGTCGATCACCGGCTCCGGGAAGACGAGCCGTTCCAGGACGATGGGACGGTCCGGGTCGCACAAGGTGTCGCCGGTGCTCACGTCCTTGAGGCCGACGCAGCCCACGATATCCCCCGCGTAGGCCTCCGCGAGCTCCTCGCGGTGGTTGGCGTGCATGCGCAGGACCCGGCCGATCCGCTCCTTCCGGTCCTTGGTGCTGTTGTACACGTAGCTGCCGGCCTTCAGGACCCCCCCGTAGACACGCACGTAGGCCAGCTTCCCGACGTAGGGGTCGGCGGCGATCTTGAAGGCCAGGGCGGTCAGGGGCGCCTCGTCGCTGAGGGGCCGCTCCTCCAGCTCGTCGGTGTTCGGGCGATGACCCTTCACGGGCGGCAGGTCGGCCGGCGAGGGCAGGAAGTAGGTGATCGCGTCCAGCAGGAGCTGAACGCCCTTGTTCTTGAAGGAAGATCCGCAGAGTACGGGGACCACCCGCCCGCTCAGGCAGGCCGCCCTCAGGGCCCGCCGGAGGTCGGCGGGAGGGATCTCCTCGCCTTCCAAGTAGCGGGCGGTCAGGTCGTCGTCGTTCTCGACGATGGCCTCGATCATCTCCTGCCGAGCGCGCTCGACGTCTGCGGCCATCTCCGGCGGGACCTCCGTGGCCTCGCTCCGGGTGCCCAGGTCGTCCAGGTAGTGGATCGCCTTGTTCTCGATCAAGTCCACGATACCCTGGAACCTCTCCTCGGCGCCGATGGGAAGCTGGACGGGCACGGCGTTGGCGCCGAGCCGCTCCCGCATGGACCCCACGGCGGCAGCGAAGTCCGCGCCGACCCGGTCCATCTTGTTGACGTACGCGATGCGGGGCACCTCGTACTTGTCGGCCTGGCGCCAGACGTTCTCGGACTGGGGTTCCACGCCGGCAACCGCGTCGAAGATGGCGACGGCTCCATCGAGCACCCGCAACGAACGCTCCACTTCCACCGTGAAGTCCACGTGCCCGGGCGTATCAATGATGTTGATGGTGCACCCCCGCCACTGGCAGGTGGTCGCGGCCGCGGTGATGGTGATCCCCCGCTCCCGCTCCTGGACCATCCAGTCCATGGTGGCGGCACCCTCGTGAACCTCACCCATCCTGTGGATCCGGCCCGCGTAAAAGAGGATCCGCTCGGTGGTGGTGGTCTTGCCCGCGTCGATGTGGGCCATGATCCCTATGTTCCGGATCTGCTCAATAGGAGCAGGTCGAGCCAAGGAAAGCTCCTCCTCGTTGCCCTAGCCTACCAGCGGTAGTGCGCGAACGCCCGGTTCGCCTCCGCCATGCGGTGCGTCTCTTCCCTCCGCCGGACGGCGCCGCCCTGGCCGCTGGCCGCGTCCATGATCTCGCGCGCCAGCTTCTGATCCATGGTCCGAGCATCGCCACGCTGCCGGGCGTACTGGACCAGCCACCGCATGCCCAGGCTCAAACGGCGGCTCGGCCGTACCTCGAGGGGCACCTGGTAGGTCGCGCCCCCGACACGCCGCGGGCGAACCTCCAGCACGGGCTGCACGTTCTTGAGAGCCTCTTCCAGGACCTCCAGCGGCTCGCGCCCGGTCTGCTCCCTCACGATCTCCAGGGCCCGGTAGACGATCCGCTCGGCCACCGCCTTCTTCCCCGACTGCATGATCTTGTTGATCAGGCGGGCCACCAGCGGGCTTCCATGCACCAGGTCGGGTGCGATCTCCCGCTGCGGCACCGCTCCGCGCCGCGGCATGCTACTCCCTCCTCACCCAGGCTTGGCCGGCCTTCACTTCGGCCGCTTGGCCCCGTACTTGGACCGTCCCTGGCGCCGGTCGGTGACCCCGGCGGCGTCCAGGGTGCCTCGGATGATATGGTAGCGCACCCCCGGGAGGTCCTTGACGCGCCCCCCCCGGACCAGCACCACCGAGTGCTCCTGAAGGTTGTGACCCTCGCCGGGAATGTAGGAGGTCACCTCGATCAGGTTGCTCAGCCGCACGCGGGCCACCTTCCGCAGGGCGGAGTTGGGCTTCTTGGGCGTCACCGTGTAGACCCGGGTGCAAACGCCGCGCTTCTGGGGCGAGCCCTCGGTATCCACCGTGGCGCCCGTCCGGCTGTTGTGTACGTACCGCAGCGCAGGCGCGGCCACCTTCGCGGCCCCGCTCCGGCGCCCCTTTCGAATAAGCTGGTGAATGGTCGGCATCGCTTCACACCTCCCCGCATCGGTGCTCCACACGCGCACAAACCCCTAGCCGATCACCGAGGCCGTCGCGGCGCCTACCTCGATACCGCAACAGCGCCCCAGCTCCAGCATGGACGCAACCCGTACCACCGCCAGGCGCCGTTCCCGGCAGAGCTCGAGGATGGGCCGCACCACCTGCGGGTCCGCGTCCTCCGCGACCAGCACCAACCGGGGGCTCTCGTTCTTGATGGCCTTAAGCGTCTGCTTCGTTCCGACGGTTTTCCGCCGGGCAGCTCGAAAGCACCGTTCAATGGCCGCTAGATCCGGTGGATCCTGGCTTTGCGCGCACTCCGGTATTGTAGCACCGTCCCTACCCCCTGTCAACAGCACCCCTCCTTGTCGGGCTCGGTCCGACGCGCCCGGAAGGGGCGGGGACCTCTGCCCCGCCCCGCCGGAGAGCCTTGCCTTTCATCCAGGGGACCCGCTCCGCGGCACCCGGGTGTTCAGTCGGTGGAACCGGTACGCTCGTGCAGCGTCTCGTCTTGCATGAAGTCCGGAGAGGCTGCACCGATCCGGGCGGGTTCCTGCGGGCCGTCCTCCCGCTCCGCCTCCTCCGCGTCCGTCCCATCGCCCTCTTCCTCGACGAGGGCTGCCTCTCCAGCACCGGCCTGGTCGTCCCCGGACAGGTCGGCTTCGTCTTCGACGGTCGCCATCAGGCCGGTGTCGTCCTCGCCCGACCGGACCTGAACGGCGATGCCCGCTCCGTCCCCGAGCCGCTCGTCCTTCTCGCCGCGCGCCACCGGCTCCGCGTCGTCCGCGGGCCGCACCGCAAGCTTCCGGTAGACGGGCAGCCCCGTTCCCGCCGGGATCAGCTTTCCGATGAGCACGTTCTCCTTGAGGCCCACCAGCGGGTCCACCTTGCCCTTGATGGCCGCCTCGGTGAGCACCCGGGTCGTCTCCTGGAAGGACGCGGCCGAGAGGAAGCTGTCGGTGGCCAGGGATGCCTTGGTGATGCCCAGGAGCGTCGGCTTCGCTTCCGCCGGGCGGCCGCCCTCGGCCTCCACCCGCCGGTTCTCTTCCTCGAACTCGAAGCTGTCGTAGAGCCCGCCGGGGAGGAGGTGGCTGTCGCCCGGATCGTCCACCTTCACCTTCCGCATCATTTGATGCACGATGATCTCGATGTGCTTGTCGTTGATGTCCACACCCTGGGAGCGGTAGACGTTCTGGACCTCCCGCACCAGGTACTGTTGGACCGCCCGCACGCCCTTGATGGCCAGGATGTCGTGAGGGTTGATCGAGCCCTCGGTGAGGGGATCCCCCGCCTCCACGGGCTGGCCCTCCCGTACCTTGAGGCGTGCCCCGAAGGGCACCGTGTAGCTCTTCTGGCTCCCCTCGCTCGAGGTGACGATCACCTTCCGCACACCCCGGGACTCGTCGATGTGGGCGGTCCCGGAGATCTCGGTGATCTTCGCCTCGCCTCGGGGCTTGCGGGCCTCGAAGAGCTCCTCCACCCTCGGGAGGCCCGAGGTGATGTCCTCGCCGGCCACGCCGCCGGTGTGGAAGGTGCGCATGGTGAGCTGGGTGCCCGGCTCGCCGATGGACTGGGCCGCGATGGTCCCCACGGCCTCGCCCACCTCCACCATCTCGCCGGTGGCCAGGTTCCGCCCGTAGCAGCGGACGCAGACCCCGTGGCGCGACCGGCAGGTGAGGACCGACCGGATCACCACCTTCTCCACACCCGCCTCCTCGATGTGGGCGGCCAGCTCCTCGTCGATGAGCTGGTTCTCGTCGGCGATCCGCTCGCCCGTCTCCGGGTGGAAGACGGCCTCCGCCGTCACCCGCCCAGTGATGCGCTCGGGCAGGGGCTCGGCCTCCTCACCCTCCTGGGGCCGCCAGACCTCGATGCCCTGGGTGGTGCCGCAGTCCTCCTCCCGGACGATGACGTCCTGGGAGACGTCCACCAGCCTCCGGGTGAGGTAGCCCGAGTCGGCGGTGCGGAGCGCCGTGTCGGCCAGGCCCTTCCGGGTGCCGTGGGTGGAGATGAAGTACTCCAGCACCGTGAGCCCCTCGCGGAAGTTGGCCTTGATGGGGATCTCGATGGTGCGGCCCCGGGGATCGGCCACCAGGCCCCGCATGCCCGCGAGCTGGGAGAGCTGGGACTCGTTCCCTCGGGCTCCAGAGGTGGCCATCATGTAGACGGGGTTGAGGCGGTCCAGGTTGTCGAGCATGGCCTTGGTGACCGCTTCCTTGGTCTCGGTCCAGACCCGCACAACCTGCTGGTAGCGCTCCTCGCTGGTGAGGAGGCCCCGGCGGTGCTGCTGCTCGATCTTCTCCACCTGTTCCTCCGCCTTCTGGAGGAGCTCCTGCTTCTGGGGCGGCACCGAGATGTCCTTGATGCCCACCGTCGTGCCCGAGCGGGTGGCGAAGTGGAAGCCCAAGGCCTTGATCCGGTCCAGGGTCTCGGCAGTCCGGGTGTTCCCGAAGCGCCTGTAGAGCCGGTCCACCAGGCGGCCGAGCTCCTTCCGGTCAATCACCTGGTTGTAGAAGCCCATCTCCGGCGGCAGGACCTCGTTGAAGAAGAGACGGCCCGGCGTCGTCTCGCGCCGCACCCAGGTGCCGTCGGCCTGCGGCATCCGCACCGTGACGTGGGCGTGCAGGTCCACCTCGCCCTGATCGTAGGCCAGGTGCACCTCGTTGGGATGGGCGAAGACCTTCCCCTCCCCCTTCAGGGGGTTCTCGGGGCTGCTCTTCCGATCCAGGGTGAGGTAGTAGCAACCGATCACCATGTCCTGGGTGGGCGTGGTCACGGGGCGGCCGCTGGCCGGCAGGAGCAGGTTGTGCGACGAGAGCATCAGGAGGCGCGCCTCGGCCTGGGCCTCGGCCGAGAGCGGCACGTGCACTGCCATCTGGTCTCCGTCGAAGTCGGCGTTGTAGGCTGAGCAGACCAGCGGGTGGATCTTGATCGCCCGGCCCTCTACCAACACGGGCTCGAAGGCCTGGATCCCCAGGCGATGGAGCGTGGGCGCCCGGTTCAGGAGCACCGGGTGCTCCCGGATCACCTCTTCCAGCACGTCCCACACCTCGGGGCGCACCCGTTCCACGGCACGCTTGGCGCTCTTGATGTTGTGGGCGAGGCCCATGTCCACCAGCCGCTTCATGACGAAGGGCTTGAAGAGCTCCAGGGCCATCTCCTTGGGCAGGCCGCACTGGTGGAGCTTCAGCTCCGGTCCCACCACGATCACCGACCGGCCCGAGTAGTCCACCCGCTTGCCCAGCAGGTTCTGGCGGAAGCGCCCCTGCTTCCCCTTGAGCATGTCGGAGAGGGACTTGAGCGGCCGGTTGCCCGGTCCCGTCACGGGCCGGCCCCGGCGACCGTTGTCGATGAGGGCGTCGACGGCCTCCTGGAGCATCCGCTTCTCGTTCCGCACGATGATGTCCGGCGCCCCCAGCTCCAGGAGTCTCTTGAGCCGGTTGTTCCGGTTGATCACCCGCCGGTAGAGGTCGTTCAGGTCCGAGGTCGCGAAGCGGCCGCCGTCGAGCTGCACCATGGGCCGCAGCTCGGGCGGGATCACCGGCACCACGTCCAGGATCATCCACTCGGGCCGGTTGCCCGACTGGCGGAACGCCTCCACCACCTCCAGCCGGCGGATGGCCCGCACCCGCCGCTGGCCGCTGGTCGTGGCGATCTCCCGGCGCAGCTCCTCGGTCATCTGCTCGAGGTCGATCTCGTCCAGGAGCTTCTTGATGGCCTCGGCGCCCATGCCCGCCTCGAAGGCGTTTCCGTACTTCTCCCGGTACTCCCGGTACTCGTTCTCGGAGAGGAGCTGCTTCTTGGTGAGCGGCGTGTCGCCGGGGTGGACGACGATGTAGGCCGCGAAGTAGAGCACCTTCTCCAGGGTGCGGGGGGAGAGGTCCAGGATCAACCCCATCCGGGATGGGATCCCCTTGAAGAACCAGATGTGCGAGACCGGGGCCGCCAGCTCGATGTGGCCCATCCGCTCGCGCCGCACCTTGGCCCGGGTTACCTCCACCCCGCAGCGGTCGCAGACGATGCCCTTGTAGCGCACCTTCTTGTACTTGCCGCAGTGGCACTCCCAGTCCTTGGTGGGCCCGAAGATCTTCTCGCAGAAGAGGCCCTCCCGCTCAGGCTTCAGGGTTCGGTAGTTGATGGTCTCCGGCTTCTTCACCTCGCCCGACGACCAAGCCCGCATCTGCTCCGGGGATGCCAGGCCGATCTGGATACGGTCGAAGTTGTTGACGTCAAGCACTCGGATTCCCCCTCCGAACGTCCCCTGCGGCTTCCTGGACAGGACACCGGGTCATGCGCCGGGCCTCCGGCTCGCGGCGCCCTCGTCCTCTTCCTCGTCCTCGTCGCCCAGCCCCGTCCGACGCGGGCCGTAGAGCTCGACCATCTCCTCGGGCGAGACCAGCGGCCGCGCGTCGTCCAGCTCCTCCTCGGCCAGAAAGGCGCCCTCGTCGTCCAGTGCCTCCTCCTCGGGCTCCCCTTCGGCCTCTTCCTCGCCGGCCTCCACGGCTTCCTCGTCCTCTCCGGGTTCGGCCACCTCCACGGCCCTGGCGGCAGGCCGCCGCGGCTCGTCGCGATCGTCCTCCCGGCCCTGGATGTCGATGCCGAGCTCCCGGGCCATTTCGGAGATGTCTTCTTCTTCCTCGCGGATCTCGATCTCCTGGGCGTCCTCGGTGAGCACCTTCACGTCCAGGCCCAGGCTCTGGAGCTCCTTGATGAGCACCTTGAACGCCTCGGGAGCGCCGGGTTCGGGCACGTTCTCGCCCTTGACGATGGCTTCGTAGGTCTTGACCCGCCCCACCACGTCGTCGGACTTGACCGTGAGGAGCTCCTGCAGGGTGTAGGCGGCCCCGTAGGCCTCCAGGGCCCAGACCTCCATCTCGCCGAAGCGCTGCCCGCCGAACTGGGCCTTGCCCCCCAGCGGCTGCTGGGTGACCAGGGAGTAGGGACCCACCGACCGGGCGTGGATCTTGTCGTCCACCAGGTGGGCGAGCTTCAACATGTAGGTGTAGCCGATGCTCACCGGGTGGTCGAAGGTCTCGCCCGAGCGACCGTCCCGGAGCCACACCTTCCCGTCAGGGTCGACGCCGGCCTTCTCCAGCTGCTCGAGCACTTCGATCTCCGTGGCCCCGTCGAAGACGGGGGTCGCCACGTAGATGCCCATGGCTCGGGCCGCCCACCCCAGGTGGTTCTCCAGGACCTGGCCGATGTTCATCCGCGAGGGCACGCCCAGCGGGTTCAGCACGACCTCGATGGACGTCCCGTCGGGCAGGAAGGGCATGTCCTCCTCGGGCAGGATCCGGGCGATGACCCCCTTGTTCCCGTGGCGGCCGGCCATCTTGTCGCCCTCGGAGACCTTCCGCTTCTGCGCGACGTAGACCCGCACCATCCGGTTGACCCCGGGCGAGAGCTCGTCGTTGGCCTCCCGGTCGAAGACCTTCACGTCCACCACCACGCCGCCCTCACCGTGGGGAACCCGCAGCGAGGTGTCGCGCACCTCCCGCGCCTTCTCGCCGAAGATCGCCCTCAGCAGCCTCTCCTCGGCGGTCAGCTCGGTCTCGCCCTTGGGCGTCACCTTGCCCACCATGATGTCGCCCGGGCGGACCTCGGCGCCGATGCGGATGATCCCCCGCTCGTCCAGGTTCTTCAGGACCTCGTCGCCCACGTTGGGGATGTCGCGGGTGATCTCCTCGGCGCCCAGCTTGGTGTCGCGGGCCTGGCACTCGTACTCCTCGATGTGGATGGAGGTGAAGACGTCGTCCTTCACCAGCTTCTCGCTGACCAGGATGGCGTCTTCGTAGTTGTAGCCCTCCCACGGCATGTAGGCCACCAGCACGTTCCGGCCCAGGGCCAGCTCGCCCTGGTCGGTGGAGGAGCCGTCGGCGACCACGTCGCCCGCCTCCACCCGCTCGCCCCGGTGCACCAGCGGCTTCTGGTTGAAGCACGTCCCCTGGTTGGACCGCTCGAACTTCCGGAGCCGGTAGTGGTCCTCGTCGCCGTGGTCGGAGCGGACGACGACCTCGTTCGCGCTCACCCGGACGACGGTCCCCGGTCGGAACGCGGTCACCACCACGCCCGAGTCGACGGCGGCCTTGTACTCCATGCCCGTGCCCACCAGCGGCGCCTCGGCTTTGAGAAGGGGAACCGCCTGGCGCTGCATGTTGGCGCCCATGAGCGCCCGGGAGGCGTCGTCGTTCTCCAGGAAGGGGATCAGCGCCGCGGCCACGCTCACCATCTGCTTGGGCGAGACGTCCATGAAGTCCACCTGCTCGCGCGGCACGATGAGGATCTGGTCCTTCCAGCGGGCCGACACCCGCTGGTTGACCAGGGTGCTGTCTTCGCCCACGGGCTCGTTGGCCTGGGCGACGATGAAGTTGTCCTCCTCGTCGGCCGTCAGGTAGACGATCTCCTCGGTGACCCGACCCTCCTCCACCCGGCGGTACGGCGTCTCGATGAACCCGAAGTCGTTGATGCGGGCGTAGCTGGAGAGCGACCCGATGAGGCCTATGTTCGGCCCTTCAGGCGTCTCGATGGGGCACATGCGGCCGTAGTGGGAGTGGTGCACGTCCCGCACCTCGAATCCCGCCCGCTCTCGGGAGAGACCGCCCGGCCCCAGGGCCGAGAGCCGCCGCTTGTGGGTCAGCTCGGCCAGGGGGTTGGTCTGGTCCATGAACTGGGAGAGCTGGGAGGAGCCGAAGAACTCCTTGATGGCCGCCACCACCGGCCGGATGTTGATGAGCGCCTGGGGCGTGATGATGTCCACGTCCTGGATGGTCATGCGCTCCCGCACCACCCGCTCCATGCGGGAAAGGCCGATCCGGAACTGGTTCTGCAGGAGCTCGCCCACCGACTTGAGCCGCCGGTTGCCCAGGTGGTCGATGTCGTCGGTCTGGCCCACGCCCTGCATCAGGTTGACCAGGTAGCCCACGGCAGCCACCAGATCTCCCTGGGTGAGGACCTTCTCATCGGCGTCGGGGTGGCCGTTGCCCAGGACCCGGATGACGTTGCCGTCCTCGTCCTCGATCTCTACATAGGGAACGGCCCGCTCCTCCACCTGCTCCGCAAGCTTCCGGATGATCTTGACGCCTGCCTCGGCCAGCACCTCGCCCGTCCCGGGGTCCACCACGGCCGTGGCCAGGGTCCGGTTCAGAATGCGCGGAAGCAGGCGCAGCTTCTTGTTCACCTTGTACCGGCCCACACCCGCCAGGTCGTAGCGCTTCGGATCGCTGAAGAGGGTCTGGAAGAGTGTGCGCGCGTTCTCCTCGGTGGGGGGCTCGCCTGGGCGCAGCCTCTTGTAGATCTCCACCAGCGCCTCGATCTGGGAGCCGGTGTTGTCCCGGTCCAGGGTGGCCCGGATCGGCTCCGCCTCCCGGAAGGTCTCGAGGATCTGGGCGTCGGTCTCCAGGCCCATGGCGCGCAGCAGCACGGTCGCGGGGATCTTGCGGGTGCGGTCGACTTTGACGTAGATGGCCTGGACCGCATCCGTCTCGAACTCGAGCCAGGCGCCCCGGTTGGGGATCACGCTGCTGGTGAAGATGGGACGGCCGTTGTTGTCGGTGTCCCGGTTGAAGTAGACGCCGGGCGAGCGGACCAGCTGGCTCACGATCACCCGCTCGGCCCCGTTGATGATGAAGGTGCCGTTCTCGGTCATGAGCGGGAAGTCGCCCATGAAGACCTCCTGCTCCTTGACCTCGCCGGTCTCCTTGTTGATCAGGCGCACCTTCACCTTCAGTGGCGCGTTGTAGGTGGCGTCCCGGTGCTTGCACTCCTCGACCGTGTACTTGGGCTCTCCCAGATTGTAGTCGACGAATTCGAGGACCAGGTTGCCGGTGAAGTCCTGGATCGGCGAGATGTCCCGGAAGGTCTCCAGAAGCCCCTCCTTGAGGAACCACTCGTAGGACTTGCGCTGAACCTCGATGAGGTTCGGCATGTCCAGGACCTCGTGGATCTTGCCGAAGCTCACCCGCTCCCGCCTGGGTGCCTTGATCTCCACCGCCAATCGCGCTCACCTCGTTTTCAAGTCTGGGCGCAGCAAGGAAGGAAGAACAACTCGGTGCGAGAAGGATAACGGCGGCAAGGGTCGAAGGTCATCACGTGGCACGGCGACCTGCCCCCTTACCGGACAAGAGGAGATACGGGACTCTGGGCCATGGAGTAGGGTCCGACCCCGTGTGTGGGAATATGCATGGAGTGAGAAAACCGTCACCGGGTGGCCCGTGCCCGCACGTACCGACACCTATGCACTCTACCACACGGTGAGGCGGCTTGTCAAGCTTCCTTCGCCCTCGTGAGCCAGGAGGGGCGCCGTCAGGGAGCGGATCCCAGGCGGATGCTCTTCCTCACGCCCGGCACCCGCCCCCTGCCGTGCACCGTTACTTCACCTCGACGCTGGCTCCAACCTCTTCCAGCTTCTTCTTGATCTCCTCGGCCTGGTCCTTGGAGATGGCCTCCTTGACGGGCTTGGGGGCCGAATCCACCAGGTCCTTGGCTTCCTTCAGCCCCAGGCCCGTGATCTCGCGGACCACCTTGATCACCTGGATCTTCTTCTCGCCGGCGCCGGTGAGGACCACGTCGAACTCGGTCTTCTCCTCTTCCGCCGCTTCCGCGGCGCCTGCAGCCGCGGCCGGACCGGCGGCCACCGCCACGGGCGCCGCCGCGCTCACACCGAACTTCTCCTCCAGCGCCTTGACCAGCTCGGCGAGCTCCAAGACCGACATGCCGCCAATGGCCTCGAGGATCTCTTCCTTAGTAACCGCCATGCTTGCGGCCTCCTCTCACGTCTACCTCGTACCTGTCCTCTGCCACTGCCTCGCCGCGGCGGGCAGGTCTCACCCTGCCTCCCGCTCGCGGCGGAGGGCATCCAGCGCGTAAACCAGCTTGCGAGGCACCCCACTGAGCACGTACACCAGACCGCTCATGGGTCCCTGGAGCGCGCGCAGCACCTGCGCAAGCAGCTCCTCCCGGCCCGGCAGCGTCGCGAGGCGCGTGACACCCGCGGCATCGACGCGCGCGCCGTTCAAGACTCCGCCCTTGACCTGCAGCTCCTGGTGCTGGCGCGCGAACGAGTCCAGCACCTTCGCGGGCGCCACCGGGTCCGCGTAGGCGAAGGCCAGGACGGTGGGACCGTCCAGAAACGCCTTGAGTTCCGGCACCTGGGCCTCGTCCGAAGCTCGCCGGGCAAGGGTGTTCTTGACCACCTTCACGTCCACCCCTGCCTGGCGCATCTGGCTTCGCAGCTGGCCCATCGCCTTCACGCTCAGGCCCCGGTAGTCCGCGGCCAAGACGGCCTGCGACCGGCGCATCCGATCGGTGAGGTCGACCACCTGGGCCACCTTCTCGGGTCTTGGCACCTTCACATCCCTCCTTGACGCGAAAACCGCCGGCCCAGGCAGCCGGCGGCGCGGGGGACGCGCCAGGCGCGTTGAAAACCTACCTCACCCCTGCCTCGGCCGGTGGGTCGTCGGGGAACCCTTTGAGCCCACGAGGGCACCGGCTGTCTGCGGCACATCGGTTTGGGTTGTCCGTTCGGGCAGCGCCTCAGGAAGCCGCCCGAGCCTGGGTGAAACCGAGCACGTCCTGAGGTTGGAGCCGGATGCCCGGGCTCATGGTGGTGGAAAGGGCCACCTTGCGGAGGTACTGGCCCTTGGCCGCCTGGGGCTTCGCCCGCACCACGGCATCGATGAGCGCCCGGAAGTTCTCCTGGAGCTGCTCTTCCGAGAAGGAGGCCTTCCCGATGGGCACGTGCATGCCACCCTCTTTGTTCACCCGGAACTCCACCTTGCCGGCCTTGATCTCCCGCACCGCCCGGTCCACGTCGTTGCTGACCGTCCCGGACTTGGGGTTGGGCATGAGGCCGCGCGGGCCCAGAATCCGGCCGAGGCGCCCGACGACGCCCATCACGTCGGGGGTGGCCACGGCCACGTCGAAATCGATCTGCCCGCCCTGAATCCTTTCGGCCAGGTCCTCGAGACCCACCACGTCCGCGCCCGCGGCACGGGCCTCATCGGCTTTCGCGCCCCGGGCGAAGACCGCCACGCGAACGGTGCGGCCCGTGCCGTGGGGAAGCACGACGGTGCCTCGCACCTGCTGGTCCGCGTGCCGGGGGTCGACGCCCAGCTTCAGCGCGACCTCCACCGTCTCGTCGAAGCGGGCGGACCCGAAGCGCTTCACGAGCCCGATGGCCTCTTCCGGCGCGTAGGTCTTGAGGGGATCGTACTGCTCCACCAGTTGCAGATAGCGCTTCCCGTGACGTGCCATTGGACTACCCCTCCACCACGAGGCCCATGCTGCGGGCGGTACCTGCGATGATGCGCATGGCCGCATCGATGTCGTTGGCGTTCAGGTCCGGCATCTTCTGCTCGGCGATCTGGCGGATCTGCGCCTGGGTCACGGTGCCCACCTTCTCCCGGTTGGGAACCCCTGAGCCCTTCTCGAGGCCCGCGGCCTGCTTGAGGAGAATGGCGGCGGGCGGCGTCTTGGTGACGAAGCTGAAGGACCGGTCCGCATAGATGGTGATCTCCACCGGGATGATGGTCCCCGCTTGGGCCGCCGTCCGGGCGTTGAACGCCTTGCAGAACTCCATGATGTTGATCCCGTGGGGTCCCAAGGCCGTCCCCACCGGAGGCGCGGGGGTCGCCTTCCCCGCCGGGATCTGGATCTTGGTCATCGCGATGATCTTCTTGGCCACCGAGCCCTCACCCTTGCGCTCAGAGAATCTTTTCCACCTGGTTGAACTCCAGCTCCACCGGCGTCTCCCGCCCGAACATGGAAACCACGACCCGCAGCTTGCCCCGCTCCAGGTTGACTTCGTCGATGGTTCCGGTGAAGTTCACGAAGGGGCCCGCCACCACCCGTACCGGATCGCCCACTTCGAAGGCGACCCGCGGCCGAGCTTCCTCCTCCTCCATGCCGTGGAGGATGGCGCGCACCTCCGTCTCCTGGAGGGGGATGGGTCGATTGCCGCTCCCGACGAACCCCGTCACCCCCGGCGTGTTTCGTACCACGTACCAGGAGTCGTCGCTCATGATCATCTCGACCAGCACGTACCCGGGAAAGACCTTCCGCGTGATGATCTTCTTCTTGCCGTCGCGGAAGTCGATCTCTTCCTCGGTGGGGACCAGGATCCGGAAGATCTTGTCCTGCATCCCCATCGATTCGACCCGGTGCTCGAGGTTCGCCCTCACCTTGTTTTCGTACCCGGAGTAGGTGTGGACCACGTACCACGCCCGGCCATCATCGGGTTGCTCGGGCTGGGTCTCACCGCCGGTCCCGTTCACCTCCGGCGCGTCGTACTGCGGTTCCGGCATCAAGACCCACCCCTTCCCCTAGAGGATGCCCACCAGGTGGATCAACTGCGAGATCCCCAGGTCGGCCACCGCGACGAAAAGGGTGGTGGCGGCCACCACCACCAGCACGACCGCGGTGTAAACCGTCAACTCCCGCCGGTTCGGCCACGCGATCTTGCGCGCCTCACTGCGCACCTCGCGCAAGAACTGGGCCGCTCTACGCCCCAGCCCCTGCCGGGTGGCCACCTTCCCGGCCCTGTCTGTAGCCGCCAAGGTGCTCACATCCCATCCGTTCGCGCCCGGCCGAATCAGCGAGTCTCCCGATGCGGCGTGTGTCGCCGGCAGACGGGGCAGTACTTCTTGAGCTCCAGGCGATCAGGATCGTTGTTCTTGTTCTTGGTGGTCCGGTAGTTGCGGCCGCCGCACTCGGTGCACTCCATCGTGATGCCCACCCTCAACCAAGCCACCTCCCTGCCTGGCCGCGCAGGCACCTATTGACTCTAGCACAGGGCCCGCGAGGTGTCAACCGGCGTGCCACGCCCGCGCGAGAACGCCGGCGGCCTCTGCGGCGGCACGCCCCTCTCTCCGTCTCCGAACGGCGCCCCCCGCCTGGAACTCATCCCGCAATCTTGGTGACGACACCGGCGCCGACGGTGCGGCCGCCCTCGCGGATGGCGAAGCGCAGCCCTTCCTCCATGGCGATGGGCGTGATCAGCTCCGCCTTCAGCCTCACGTTGTCCCCGGGCATCACCATCTCCGTCCCCTCCGGCAGCTCGATCACCCCCGTCACGTCCGTCGTCCGGAAGTAGAACTGCGGCCGGTACCCCTGGAAGAACGGCGTGTGCCTCCCGCCTTCCTCCTTCGACAGCACGTACACCTCGGCTTCGAACTTCGTGTGCGGCGTGATCGACCCCGGCTTCGCCAGCACCTGCCCCCGCTCCACCTCGTCCCGGTCGACCCCTCGCAGCAGCACCCCGATGTTGTCCCCCGCCTCCGCTCGGTCCAGCAGCTTCCGGAACATCTCCACGCCCGTCGCCACCGTCTTGCGCGCCTTCTCCTCCAACCCGACGATCTCGACCTCGTCCCCCACCTTGATCGTCCCTCGGTCCACCCGGCCCGTCGCCACCGTCCCCCGCCCCGTGATCGTGAACACATCCTCCACGGGCATCAGGAACGGCTTGTTCACATCCCGCTCCGGCGTCGGAACGTAGCTGTCCACCGCATCCAGCAACTGCTGCAGCTTCTGGCACCATTCCCCCGGCTGCCCCGCCTGCAGCTCCTCCAGCGCCTTCAGCGCCGAACCCGCCACCACCGGGATCTCATCCCCCGGAAACTCGTACTCGTTCAGCAGGTCCCGCACCTCGACCTCCACCAGCTCCATCAGCTCCGGGTCGTCCACCATGTCCGCCTTGTTCAGGAAGACCACGATCGCCGGCACCCCTACCTGCCTCGCCAGCAGGATGTGCTCCCGCGTCTGCGGCATCGGACCGTCCGCGGCGCTCACCACCAGGATCGCTCCGTCCATCTGCGCCGCTCCCGTGATCATGTTCTTCACGTAGTCCGCATGCCCCGGGCAGTCCACGTGCGCATAGTGCCTCGCGTCCGTCTCGTACTCCACGTGCGCCGTGTTGATCGTGATCCCCCGCTCCCTCTCCTCAGGAGCGTTGTCGATCTCCTCGAACCTCTTCGCCTGCGCCTTCCCCTGCTGCGCCAGGTACAGCGTGATCGCCGACGTCAGCGTCGTCTTCCCGTGGTCCACGTGCCCGATCGTCCCCACGTTCACGTGCGGCTTCGTCCGCTCGAACTTCTGCTTCGCCATCCCCTGCGACCTCCTTGCAGCGGCGGCGTCCCCGCCACCCCTGGGCTGGCCATGGGCGTCGAGCCTTCTCATCCGCCCCGCTCCCGGCCTCTCCTCCTGGGGCGGGTCCCAGGAGCCTGGCTCGCGTCCATCCCCAATGTTCGCATGGCGGCCGGTGATCATGCACCTGCCGGGACGGGGAACCAACGTCAAGGCCCACCGGGGCAGTCCGGTGGGCCTTCCTCTGGAGCCCGCACCCAGACTCGAACTGGGGACCTCCTCCTTACCATGGAGGCGCTCTACCGGCTGAGCTATGCGGGCGGGCGCCCGGCATGAGGGCCGGGTCCGCTGGTTGCGGGGGCCGGATTCGAACCGGCAACCTTCGGGTTATGAGCCCGACGAGCTACCAGACTGCTCCACCCCGCGGCGGGCGCGGTCTCAGGCGGCTACCCCTGCTCTCTGGTGGAGGGAGGAGGATTCGAACCTCCGAAGGCATCGCCAGCAGATTTACAGTCTGCCCCCTTTGGCCAGCTCGGGTATCCCTCCACGCAGGCAGCCGCCCGAACCGCAGGCCCGATTATAGCAGGGTGCGCTGGCTTCGTCAAGGCTCGCGGCACGAGGATGGCCGGGCTGTGGTGGCCCGGCCATGGAGCCGGCGGCGGGACTCGAACCCGCAATTCCCTCTCGGGCCGTCTCCTTACAAGGGAGCCGCTCTACCTGTTGAGCTACGCCGGCATGCCCCAGACCTTGATTCTACCTGGAAGCATGCCCCCGGTCAACGGAGGCAGCCGAGGAAGCCGCACGGTCCGGCAGGACGCCCCCGTCCTGAGGGCCCGCCCGCCTTCCGCTCACGGGCGGCTTTCCATCTCCCGGCGCTCCAGGTAGCGTTCCAGCTTGCGCTTGACCCGTTGGAGGGCGTTGTCGATGGACTTCACGTGGCGGGAGAGATCATCGGCGATCTCCTGATACGACTTGCCTTCCAGGTAGAACATGAGGACCTTCCACTCCAGGGGGCTCAAGAACCCGTTCATCTTGCTCTCGATGTCGTTGAACTCCTCCTGGCTGATGACCAGCTCCTCGGGATCGCTCACCCGGGTGCCCGAGAGGACATCCATGAGGGTACGGTCCGATTCCTCGTCGTACATGGGCTTGTTGAGCGAAACGTAGGAGTTCAGGGGGATGTGCTTCTGCCGGGTGGCCGTCTTGATCGCCGTGATCATCTGGCGGGTGATGCACAGCTCGGCGAAGGCCCTGAAGGAGGCCAGCTTCTCGGCTCGAAAGTCCCGGATGGCCTTGTAGAGCCCGATCATGCCCTCCTGGATGATGTCCTCCCGGTCGGCGCCGATGAGGAAGTAGGAGCGGGCCTTGGCCCGCACGAAGTTGCGGTACTTGTCGATCAGGAACTCAAGGGCGGCCTCGTCACCCTCCCGCGCGAACTCGACGACCTCCTCGTCGTCCAACCGCTCGAACAGGTTGTAGAGTTCCCTGCGAGAACCATCCTTACGGGCGGGAAGGCTCAAAGTGCAATCGCCCCCAGAGACAAGAATCGTTCGAGCGAAGGCCCGCGGCAAAGGGGTGAAGCGGGAACCCCTGCGACCCGAAGTCGAAACAGCCGCGACCTTTGGCGCAAGTGAGCAGACATCCCGGCGACCGCATCGCGGGTATCGGCAATGACTACGACTAGAGGCGTTCCACCAGGACAAGTCGTTCACGCGGATTATACACTAGGCACGCGAGAAGCGTCAAGAAACCGGGATGGGATGGGTATTTGCGCGATGCGTCACGATCCTGTCTCCCTGGCAACTCGCACCCGCCTGGGTTCGGGCGGGTAGAGGTCCCGGGACAGGAGCTCCACCCGATCCACCTCGCCGTCGGCTCCGTAGAAGACCCGCTGTACCTCCACCAGGTAACCCGTGCGGCCCGGGTCGACCACTTCCAGGCCCTCGGTCGCACGCCCGCCGGGCATCGCCGTCAGGGGAGGCGCTCCGCCGGACTCTTCCTCCCACTCCAGCGGCGGGGGCAAGCTCTCCACCGTCCGCACGCGGATGTCGATCCGGCGACGGTCGCCCGGGTGGCCCCAGATCGCGACTGTGAGCCGCTCGCCCTCGACGTGCCCTTGGACCATGACGGGATGCGCCAGGCTATTGCGGAACCTCAGGTCGATCAGGTCGTCGTAGACCGTCGCGTCCCGCCCGATGGGCAGGTACCCCACGGGCATGGAGTGGTGCTGGCGGTCCAGGACCTCGAGGCCGCTGAGCAACGCCGCGTTGTACGTCGTGGAGGAGAGCTGGCAGACACCGCCGCCCAGCCCGCTCACCAGCTGCCGGCTGATGATCACCGGAGCCGGTTTGAATCCCCGTGCCTCGGTGCGCGGGCCCACCACTCGGTTGAAGGAGAAGGTGTCCCCCGGTTCCAGCAGGGTTCCGTCAAGCAGCGAGACCCCCAGCCGAATGTTGGAGGCACGGTTGGCCGCGGCGGGGTCGAAGCGCGTCGTGTACGAGGCCAGGAGCTCCCAAGGGGCCAGCGCCTCCAGGCGTGACGCGGTCACGTCCGCCCGCACCGTCTCCAGCGGGATCGCCACCCGAACCGGCGCGCCGGAGGCTTGCTGGTGGAGAAACGCGTCGCTCACCCGACGCACGGCCTCGGACAGGTCCAGCTGCCGCCCGGGGCGATCGGGGACGATGCCGCCTTGCTCGTCCAGGCGGGCCGGTACCGAGTCCACCCGCACGGTACCCGCCACCCGTTCCCGGAGGAGGCTCTTGATCCGCCAGGTCTCCAACCGGAGCACCGGCAGGGAGGGCGACCCTGCCGGGGGGTGAGCCGAGCCCGCCAGGGTCACGGTGGCCACCCGGTCCACCGTCAACCCCACCTCTGCACCGGCGAGGCGCCACACCCGGCCGGTGCCCGGCGCCTCCAGCACTACCTCGCGCCGCGACAGGTCCCGCTGCAGGAGGTCGAGGCGCGCCTCGGACCACGCCGTGCCCTCTTCGCCGGGGGCCGCCTTCAAGAGCCCGGGAGCATACGTGACGAGGATGAGGGCCGCCACCCAGAGGATCGTACCCAACCCCACCATCTGCCGGCGCCGCACCGTCATCGCTCGTTCCCCGCCTTTCCTCCCTAGTCTATGCGCCGCCCCCCCGCCGTCGACTGGAGTCTTCATCCCAGGACTGCGTCGTTCGACGCCGGAGAACCTCGAAGAGGAAAAGGGCCCCGGCGACCGACACGTTCAGGGACCCCACGTGCCCCCGCATGGGGATCCGCACCAGCTCGTCGCAGCGGGAGCGCACCAGCGGGCGCAGCCCGCTTCCCTCAGCGCCCACCACCGCCACCAGACGGCGCGGCAGGTCCACCTCCCACAGGCTCCGCTCACCCTGCGCGTCAAGCCCCAGCACCCAGAAACCTGCCTGCTGCAGCCGCTCCAGAGCCCGGGCCAGGTTGACGACCTCCACCCACGGCAGGTAGCTGGTGGCCCCGGCGGCGGCCCGTTCCACGGTGGCCGTCAGGCCGGCGCTCCGGCGTGCCGGCACCACCATGCCCGCCGCCCCCGCCGCCTCGGCGCTGCGGGCCAGCGCGCCCAGGTTGTGGGGATCCTGCACCTGGTCGCAGGCCAGGAGGAGGACCTCCTTGCGCCCGGCCTGGGCGGCGACCCATGCCTCCAGCTCCTGCTTGGGCTGGGGCTGGCCGAAAGCGATCACTCCTTGGTGTCGGCCCGTCTGGCTGAGGCGCGCCAGCTCGGTCACGTCCACCTCCTCCACCCGCAGGTGGCGCTCTTCGGCTGCCTTCAGGAGCGACCCCACCGCCGTGCCCCGGCGGTCTCGGGCCACCAGCAGCCGTTCGACCGGACGGCCCGACCGCAGGAGCTCCAGCACGGCCTGGCGCCCTTCCACCTGGCTGCGCCCCTTCTCAACGGGTTCGCGCGCGGGCGGCCGCTTCACTTTCTTTCTTCTACCAGGCTCCATCGCGCGCCCTCCCGGGTGTCCTCGACCTGAATCCCCATCGCGTTCAGACGCTCGCGGATCTGGTCGGCATTGGCGTACCGCCCCTCGGAACGCGCCTGCTGGCGCAGCTCCAGGAGGAGCTCCACCAGCAGCTCCACCCGGCCGGCGCCTCCCCTTTCTTCCCGCAAGGGCTCATCGAGCCGGAACCCCAGCACGCCCGCCAGGCGAAGGAGGAGGGAGTAGGTCCTGCGCACGAGCTGGAGGCGGGCGCCGCGCACCTCCGCCGCCCCGAGCTCGCTCACGTAGCGGTTGGCCTCCCGAGCGAGCTCGAAGAGGCGTCCCATGGCCAGGGCGGTGTTGAAGTCGTCCTCCATGGCCTCGTGGAAGGCCGCCTCCTTCTCCTCCAGGACCCGTTCCAGCTCCCGCTCGGCCGGGCCGCCGGACCCATCCCGCCCCGGCGCCCCCTCGGACACCGCGCTCGACTCGGGTCCCACCAGGCGCCGAAGCTCCGCCGCCGTCCGGTAGAGCCGCTCCATCCCCCGGGCCTGGGCGTCCAGCGCCTCCTCGGTGAAATCGATGGGCGTGCGGTAGTGCTTGGCGAGCAGCATCGCCCGCACCACCGGGGCTCCCCAGCGGTCGGCCGCATCCCTGAAAAGCCAGAAGTTGCCCAGGGACTTGGACATCTTCTCCCCGTCGACGTTGATGTACCCGTTGTGCACCCAGGTCGTGACCACCGGGTGGCCCACCGCTCCCTCGCTCTGGGCGATCTCGTTCTCGTGGTGGGGAAAGATCAGGTCGGCTCCGCCCGTGTGGATGTCGAAGCGCTCACCCAGGTAGGCCATGGACATGACCGAGCACTCCAGATGCCAGCCGGGGCGGCCGGGGCCCCAGGGAGAATCCCAGCGCGGCTCCCCCGGCTTGGCCGCTTTCCAGAGGACGAAGTCGGCCGGGTTCCGCTTGTGGGGGTTGGCCTCCACCCGGGCGCCCGCCTCGAGCTGCGCGACACTCTGGTGGGAGAGCTTCCCGTAGCCCCGGAACCGTTCCACCGGGTAGAAGACGTCCCCCCCGCCCTCGTACGCCAGCTCCTTGGATTGTAGGGTGCGGATCAGCTCGATCATCTGGGACACGTGGTCCCGGGCCCGGGGCAAGACCGTGGGGATCTCGCACCCAAGCCGCAGCAGGTCTTCCAGGTAGGCGCGGGTGTAGCGATCCACGACCTCGTCCACGTCCAGGCCCGCCTCCTGGGCCCGCTGGATGATCTTGTCGTCCACGTCGGTGACGTTCTGCACGTGCAGCACCTGGTACCCCCGGTCCCGGAGGTAGCGCTTGATCACGTCGGGCACCACGAAGGCCCGGGCGTTGCCCACGTGAAAGTAGTCGTAGACGGTCGGCCCGCACGAGTACATCTTCACCCGCCCGGGCTCGACGGTCTCAAGCGGTTCCTTCTTCCCGGTGAGCGTATTGTGGATCCGTATGGGCACCGGCCTGACCTCCTCGGGTCGCGGCGATCTCTCCGTCCCAGAGGCCCTTCTCCAGCTCACGAATCCGGGCCTCCAACTCCTCGATACGGTGCTGCAACACCCTGAACCCCTTCTCCACCGGGTCCGGCAGGCTCGCGTGATCCAGGTCGATGGAGTCCACCCGCTTGCCCCGCTCCATCACCACGCGGCCGGGCACCCCCACCACCGTGGAGTGGGGCGGCACCTCCCGCAGGACCACGGCACCGGCACCGATCTTGGCGCCGTCGCCCACCCGGAAGGAGCCGAGCACCTTGGCCCCCGCGGCGATGACCACGTTGTCCCCGATGGTCGGGTGGCGCTTGCCGCGCTCTTTCCCCGTCCCCCCCAGCACCACGCCCTGGTAGAGGGTCACGTTGTCGCCCACCTCGGCCGTCTCCCCGATGACCACGCCCATGCCGTGGTCGATGAAGAGCCCCTCGCCCAGCCGGGCTCCTGGGTGGATCTCGATCCCCGTCAACCAGCGCCCCAGGTGGGAGACGAGACGGGCGACCACGTAGCGCCGGTGCCGGTAGAGCCAGTGGGCCACCCGGTGGACCTGGAGCGCGTGGAACCCCGGGTAGGCCAGGAGGACCTCCCAGACGCTCCGCGCGGCGGGATCCCGTTCAAAGACGACCTGGATGTCCCGCTTGATCCGCTCGAACATCGCGTTCCCCCTCCGAGGGCCGGTTACCCTCCAAACGAAGAAACCCGCCTTGCAGCCGGTGCTGCAGAGACGGGCCGTTCCCGCGGTTCCACTCTGCTTGGTCCGCGCGCGCGGACCCTCTCGTGGCGGGCGCGTCCAGCGCCCTCCGCGGTAACGGGCGGTCCCGGCATGACCTACTGGCCCGTGCGGGCGTTCGGGCAGCGGCTCCGGGAGGCACGCGGCACCGGGCGGGCCGGGGCGCTCACAGCCGGGACGCCCCTCTCTGAGGACCGCGCGTCGGGCCTTTCTCCCTTCATCGCCTTTCCTTGCTCCTGCGGAAGGCTCGGGCCTCCCGGGCCCAAGGCCCGGAGGGCCGCTCAACCTTCCAGGGTGGCTACATTATAGGAAGGCCGCTGCCAGGCGTCAAGCGTCCTCGCGGCCCTTCCGGGCGCCGAGGCGCTCCAGTGCCCTGCGGCACCAGAGCCGGATCTCCTCGGTCAGGGGCAGGCTCGCCAAGTCCTCGGGGGCGTACCAGCCCAGGCGCTCCGACTCGTGGTTGGCTTCCAACGGCCCCGGGCGCAGGGGGCGGGCCAGGTAGACCAGGTCGACGTGCTCGTGCCCGGGGCCGATGGGCTCGACCTGGATCCCCGCCGGCACCACGAGCTGGCGGGGCACCTGAACCTCCGGCAGGCCCCTGGGACCCACCAGCTCCACCTCCAGCCCCGTCTCCTCCAGGACCTCCCGCCGAGCCGCGTCGTCGGGCAACTCTCCGGCTTCTATGTGGCCGCCGGGCGGGAGCCACATGCGGTGCTTCCGGTGCCAGAGCAGCAGCACCCGCCCCGCGTGGACCACAAAGACCGCCACCGTCCAGTCCCGACGCACCCGCCGCCCACCCCCACGCCGTACCTCAACCCGCCGCCCGGCGCGCCGTCTTTGCCACGTGAGGTGATTTCCCCTCCGAGAACCCTCCGGCCCCGCACCGCAGCGCGCGAGGGCGTTGCTTCGGCACGTCGCCGGTGGTATCCTGGAGATGAACTTGACTGCTGGACCTTCGGGGCAGGGTGAGCGCCTCACGGCGCAATTCCCGACCGGTGGTGACGCGGCGGCGGCCGCTCAGCCCACGAGCTCCCCATCGCGGGGGCAGACCCGGTGCGATTCCGGGGCCGACGGTAGAGTCCGGATGGGAGAAGGTCCCAGACACCCGCATGCGCACGCGCGCGAGTGTCTTTATGCCCCGAGGGTATGCCTGCCCCGGGGTTTTTTCGCGGGGAGGCCGCCGGGTGGGAGGCACGGTCATGGGAGCGGCAGGGAGCCCTGCATCCCGGTGGAGTGCGGAGGATCAGCGGTGGATGCGCCGCGCCCTGGCCCTGGCTCAGCGAGGCGTCGGACACACCCAACCCAACCCGGCGGTGGGGAGCGTGGTGGTGCGCGAGGGGCGGGTGGTGGGCGAAGGCTACCACCATCGTGCGGGGGAACCTCACGCCGAGGTCCTGGCCCTGCGCGGGGCCGGGGACGCGGCTCGGGGAGCGACCCTCTACGTGACCCTCGAGCCGTGCAACCACTACGGCCGGACCCCTCCTTGCACCGAGGCGATCCTCGCGGCTGGGGTGCGGCGGGTGGTGGCCGCCACCGGAGACCCCAACCCGAAGGTGGCCGGCTCAGGTTTCGAACGGCTGCGGGCGGCCGGGGTCGAGGTGGAGGTGGGCCTTCTGGGCCGGGAGAGCGAGGCGCTCAACCCCTGGTACCCCACCTTCGTCCGCCAGGGGAGGCCGTGGGTCCACCTGAAGCTCGCCACCACTCTGGACGGACGGCTGGCCACCCGCACGGGCGACGCCCGGTGGATCACGTCCGAGGCGGCCCGGCGCGAGGTGCACCA
This sequence comes from Limnochorda pilosa, assembly GCF_001544015.1. GTDB lineage: Bacteria > Bacillota > Limnochordia > Limnochordales > Limnochordaceae > Limnochorda > Limnochorda pilosa. Next base: position 3,463,974 of record NZ_AP014924.1, read on the forward strand.
TTTGCGGCACCGTTCGGGAGCGGTCGTGGTCGGCGCCGGCACGGTGCGGGCGGACAACCCCACCCTCACCGTCCGGGCCATCCGGCCGCCCGGGGGTGCTCACCAGCCCCTGCGCGTGGTGGTGAGCCGGCACCTGGAGCTTCCTCAGGAGGCCCGGATCTTCTCACCCGAGCTTGCCGGCCGGACCGTCGCCGTCACGGGGCCGGCGGCGCCCATCGATGCCGAAATGCGGCTCCGGGAGCGGGGCGTCGAGGTGTGGCGCCTCCCCCTGGGGAGCGACGGCATCCTCGCAGGCGGTCTGGACCTGGCCGAGCTGCTCCGGCGCCTGGCCGGGGCCGGGGTCGCCTCGCTCCTGGTGGAGGGTGGGGGAACCTTGGCCGCCTCCTGGCTGGAGGGCGGCCGGGTGGACCGGGTGAGCTGGTACGTGGCGCCCACCTTCACCGGCGACGCCCGGGCAGTCCCTGCCCTGGCGGGCCGCGGCGTCGAGCGGCTGGCGGACGCGTGGCGGCTGCGGCCGGTCCGCGTGCGCCGGGTGGGACCCGATGTGGTGTTCGAGGGCGTTCCGGTGCGACGTTCCGCAACGGACGGAGCGCCCGCCGGATCGTGAGGGAGGGGGAAGGACGGTCGTGTTCACCGGAATCGTGGAGGAGATGGGGCGGGTCACGGGCCTGGAGCGCCGGGAAGGGCTCACCCGCCTGGAGGTGGCCGCCCGGCGGACCCGGGAGGATCTGGAAGAGGGTTCGAGCATCAGCGTCAACGGTACGTGCCTGACGGTGGTGGCTCTGGGCGCGGGCTCGTTCACCGTGGAGTGCGCCCCCGAGACCCTGGCCCGGACCAACCTGGGCGCGCTGAAACCCGGGGATCCCGTCAACCTGGAGCGGGCCTTGCGCATGGGCGACCGCCTGGACGGGCACATGGTGCTGGGCCACGTGGACGGCACCGCCCGGGTCGTGGAGGTGCACCCCGAGGGCGAGACCCACCGGATCTGGCTCCTGCCCGATCCCGAGTTGGCCCGTTACCTACCCTACAAGGGCTCGGTCGCGCTGGACGGGGTGAGCATGACGGTGGCCGAACGCCGCCGGGTGGGCGATCAGGTTCAGGTCGCGGTCATGGTTATCCCCCACACCCACCAGGTGACCACACTGGGGCGGCTCCGTCCCGGCGATCGGGTGAACGTGGAGATCGACCCCCTGGCACGGTACCTGGAGAGCTTGCTGGAGAGCGGCCTTCCTTACGGCCGACCGGAGGAGGCACCGGCACCATGAGCTCCGACGCCGCCTTTGCCCGGATGGAGCAGGCCCTTGAGGCCATCCGCGCCGGGAAGATGGTGATCGTGGTCGACGACGAGGACCGGGAGAACGAGGGCGACCTGCTCATGGCCGCCGAGAAGGTGACCCCGGAGGCCATCAACTTCATGACCCGCTACGGGCGGGGGCTGGTCTGTGTGCCGCTCACGTCCGCCCGGGCCGACGAGCTTCGCCTGCCCCTCATGGTGGAGACTGACCCCGAATCCATGCGCACGGCGTTCACCGTCTCGGTGGACGCCCGCGGCGTCCGCACGGGGATTTCGGCCGAAGAGCGGGCGCGCACCGTTCGGGCCCTGGTAGACCCCGGCAGCCGCCCCGAGGATCTAACCCGGCCCGGCCACATCTTCCCGCTGAGGGCCAAGGAGGGCGGCGTCCTCAGACGGGCAGGCCACACGGAAGCCGCGGTGGACCTGGCCCGCCTCGCAGGCCTGCAGCCTGCCGGACTCATCTGCGAGATCATGAACCCCGACGGCACCATGGCCCGCATGCCGCAGCTCGAAGCCTTCGCCCGCGAGCACGGACTCGTGCTGCTCACCGTCCAGGAGCTGATCCGCTACCGCCTGAGCCGCGAGAAGCTGGTGCGGGCCGTGGCCGAGACGACCCTGCCCACGCGCTTCGGCACCTTCCGCATGATCGGATACGACTCGATGGTCGATCGCGAGCCCCACGTGGCCCTGGTTCAGGGCGAGGTGGCCGGCCAGGAGGACGTGCTGGTGCGGGTCCACTCCGAATGCCTCACGGGCGACGTCTTCGGCAGCTACCGGTGCGACTGTGGGCCCCAACTCGAGGCCGCGCTGCGGCGCATCGAGGCCGAGGGGCGCGGCGTGCTGGTCTACATGCGTCAAGAGGGCCGGGGCATCGGCCTCCTGAACAAGATCCGGGCCTACGCCCTGCAGGAGGAGGATGGCCTCGACACGGTGGAGGCCAACCTCTCCCTGGGGTTTCCCGCCGATCTTCGGGATTACGGCATCGGGGCCCAGATCCTGGCAGACCTGGGGCTTTCGTCCATCCGGCTTCTCACCAACAACCCGCGCAAGATCGTCGGGCTCGAGGGGTACGGGCTGCGGGTCGTGGAGCGGGTGCCCCTCGAGATCCCCCCCAACCCCCTGAACCACCGGTACCTGGAGACCAAGCGCACCAAGCTCGGCCACCTGCTGAGCGAAGAGGTCAACGGAAGGGTGACGTTGCCGTGAGCGTCTTGGACGTGGAGGGCTCGCTGGAGGGGCGCGGGGTACGGGTCGGGGTGGTGGTCGCCCGCTTCAACAGCCTGGTCACCGATCGCCTGCTGGAGGGTGCCCTGGGCGCGCTGCGGCGCATGGGTGTGCCCGATGAAGCCCAGTGGGTCGCCCGGGTGCCCGGTTCCTTCGAGATCCCGGCGGCAGCCCGGGCTCTGGCGCTCTCGGGCCGGGTGGACGCGATCGCCTGCCTGGGGGCGGTGGTCCGGGGTGAGACCGCCCACTTCGAGCACGTGGCCCGCGAGGCGGTGCGGGGGGTCCAGGATGTGGCCCTGAGCACGGGCGTTCCGTGCACCCTGGGCATCCTCACCACCGAGAGCCTCGAGCAGGCCCTGGACCGGGCCGGGGGTAAGGCAGGGAACAAAGGCGCGGAGGCAGCCCAGGCTGCGGTGGAAATGGCCACCCTCCTCCGCCGGCTGAAGGGACCGGGTGCCTAGGGACGGGGCTGGCACGAACCGGCCGGTGCCGCTTCGGTCAGGCCCGGACGCAGGTAACCACGCAGAAGGCGGCGATCCCCTCGGCCCTCCCCAGCGCGCCGAGGCCCTCGGGCCGGGTGGCCTTCACGTTCACGGCCGCGCCTTCCCCGCCCATCGCCTCCCGGAGGTTCCGGCCCATCTGCGCGAGGTGCGGTGCCAGCTTGGGCGCCTCGGCCAGCAGGGTGGCGTCCACCGACAGCGCCCGGAACCCGGCCGCGGCCACCTCCTCCGCCACCCGCCGCAGGAGCAGGAGGCTGTCGGCGTTCTCGTAGGCGGGATCGTCGTCGGGGAACCGGCCGCCCAGGTCGCCCATTCCCGCCGCGCCCAGGAGCGCGTCGGCCACCGCGTGGGCCAGGGCGTCGCCGTCGGAGTGCCCGACCAGCCCCATCTCCCAGGGGATGGTCACCCCGCCCAGCACCAGGCGACGCCCGGGGCCGAACCGGTGGAGGTCAAGGCCCAGGCCGGTCCGAATCCCGGCGGCGGGCACGATGCCGCTCTCGGGCACGAGGGTACCTCCGGGCCGCAGCCATCGCCCCGCAGCATCCAGATCCTCAGGCGTGGTGATCTTGACGTTCCTCGGGCTGCCCGGCACCGCCCGCACCGGGTGACCGAGCCGTTCCACCAGGGCAGCATCGTCGGTGGCCACGACCCCCGCGCGCTCCGCCGCCTGGTGCGCCTCGGCCAGGAGGGTCCGGCGGAAGGCCTGGGGGGTCTGGATGGTCCACAGGCCCTCCCGTTCCACGGTACCCTCCACCAGCCCGCTGGCTCCCACCCGCTTCACCGTCTCGTGCACGGGCAACGCGCACACGGCCGCCCCGTCGCGCAGGGCGGCGGCCAGGACCCGATCCACCAGCGTCGGGTCCACCAGCGGCCGGGCGCCGTCGTGCACCACCACCCACTCGACCTCGCCGGGCAGGGCCTCCATCAGCCGCCACACCGATGCCTGGCGGGTGGCACCGCCCGCCAGCACCCGCACGTTCCTCAGGCCCCAGCGTTCCACCTCGGCGCGCACCTGGGCCTCCCAAGCGGGAGCGGCCGCCACCCAGGCGCCCTCCACCGCATGGGAGGCCAGGAGTCCCTCGAGGGTCCACCGCAGGATCGGCCGGCCATCCAGCTCCAGGAAGAGCTTTCCGGCCAGGGGGGGCCTGTCGCGTTCTCCCTCCAGCAAGCGCAGGGCCCTGGCCATGCGCTCCCCCTGTCCCGCCGCCGGGACCAGCGCCGCCACCTTCATGCCGATACCCCGCTCAGAGCGCCCTTTCGAGCGGCTTGGGGCGGGCGAAGATCATCCGTCCCGCAGAGGTCTGGAGGACGCTGGTGACCAGCACCTCGATGGACTGGCCGATGTGCTTCCGGCCCCCGTCGACGACGATCATGGTGCCGTCGTCCAGGTAGCCCACGCCCTGGCCCTGCTCCTTCCCGTCGCGGATCAGGTGGACCAGCATCTCCTCGCCGGGGAGCACCACGGGCTTGAGGGCGTTGGCCAGGTCGTTGACGTTCAGAACCCCCACGCCCTGCAGCTCCGCAACCTTGTTGAGGTTGAAGTCGTTGGTCACGATCTTGGCCTGGAGGAGCTTGGCCAGCCGAACGAGCTTGGAGTCCACCTCGCCCAGGTCGTCGAAGTCGCGCTCGATGACCTCGATCATGGTGGGAGCCTGCTCCTGCAGCCGCTTCAACACCTCGAGACCCCGCCGGCCCCGGTTGCGCTTGAGCACGTCCGAGCTGTCCGCGATGTGCTGGAGCTCCTCCAGCACGAAGCGGGGCACCAGGAGCGGGCCTTCCAGGAACCCCGTGCTGCACACGTCGGCGATGCGGCCGTCGATGATGACGCTGGTGTCCAGGAGCTTCTTCCGCCCGCCCCGGTCGCGCCCGGGCCGCACCCGCTCCGCCCCCTGGGGCATGCGAAGCAGGTGAGGCAGCTCCTCCCGCTTCTTGACGCCCACCATCAGCCCCGTGTACCCTGCCACCACCGTGATCGCCAGCGGCAGATAGGGGCCAACCACCGGAATCTCCCGGGGAAGCGGCAGGGTAATGAGAACAGCAAGGATGAGTCCGGACATCAACCCCACCGCGCCCGCCAGGAGATCCGCCGTCGGGATCCGCTGGACCGAGCTGGAGAGCCACCGCGTCCCCGCGCGCACCCCCACCACGATCAGTGGACCGATCCAGAACCCCACCGCTCCCAGGAGGAGCGCTCCGACCAGGAGAACCTGCCATGCCCTCAGAAAGCCGCCCACCAGGATCCCGTGATCGATGAGCCCCTGGCCGAGCTGGTAGCCTGCGACAAGCCCTGCCACGGCCAGGAGGATCCGGACGACCCTTTCAGCCGACACAGCCTCCCACCCCCTTCTTCGAGTGCGCGACCGATCGTAGGGTGTGCACTCCTTGGAATTCTATCCAGCCCGTCCCCGGATCCGATGCTGATGAGGCCCCAGCGGGCCAGAAACCGCGTGCGGACATTCAGGCGGCCTTTCAGGCGAAGAGCTCGGCCAGGCGATGCTCCACCTGGTCGGGACTGACCTCCTGGGCCAAGACCAGCTCGCTGACAAGGATCTGCCGGGCGGTCTCCAGCATCTTGCGCTCGCCCGTGGAGAGGCCCTTCTCGCGATCCCGGATGGCCAGGTTGCGGACCACCTCGGCCACTTCAAAGATGTCGCCCGACTTGATCTTCTCCATGTTGGCCCGAAAACGCCGGTTCCAGTTGGTGGACATGCGCGTCTCCTCGCCCTGGAGGATGTCGAAGACCTTGCGGATGCCCGCCTCATCGATGACCTCGCGAAGGCCCACGTCCTCCGCGCTGGAGATGGGGATCATGACCTTCATCTCGCCGATCGGCATGCGCATGACGTAGTACTGCTTCCGGTCCCCCAGGACCTCCCGCTCTTCGATGGCCTCGATGACCCCGGCTCCGTGCATGGGGTAGACCACCTTGTCGCCGATCCCAAAAAGCTGCGCCAACGCGCCTCCATCTCCTCGCACGCGAAAAACCCCGCACCGGTCATTCTACCCCCGCTGGCGCGGGGTGTCAATTTGACCGCCCGTCGCTTCCCGTCACGATGGGCTTTTGCGCCGGCGCGCACGGCGCCGCGCGGGCTCGAGCGGCATCAAGCCTTGCTTGACACGCTCCCCGGCAGGTTCCTATAATGAGGCCGTACCTCCAAGCCCCGAGGAGCGTGATTCCGTGGCCACTTCCCCCACCGGCCGGGCCCCCGGCGAAGCCCCGTCACGTTCCGTGGACCTGGCGCTCTTCCAGCGCTCGGTCGACCAGCAGCTCATCCGCCACCGGAGCGTGCTGGATCTCTTCACCAAGCTGCAGGAGTCGCAGGCCAGGCTCCAGAGGGCGGTGGCCAAGGCCGCCACCCAGTGCGGGTGTATCGAGGTGAACGCCCACAAACAGGCTTTCCCGTCCGACGGAACACTCCAGGACGCCGCCCGTTTGGTGGAGACCCATGTGACGGGCACGCTCTGCGAGCACTGCCGGGAGACGGTGGAGACGGAGATGGGCCAGCACGCCTTCTACCTCGCGGGTCTGGCCCAGGTGCTGGGCTTGGAGTTGGAGGCGGTCTTCCAGCAGGAGCAGCGCCGCATGGATCTCCTGGGTCCCTACGGCCTCCGTTAGGGCAGCCGGGGAGCCCCGCCCGTCCCGCGGGCGTCTGCTTTTCTCATCGCCTCTCCGTGGTCTACAGATGCCGGTCGAGGAGGACCTGCTCCCGCAGGCGATTCAGGCCCTGCTTGATGGCTCGCGCCCGCACCTCGCCGATGCCCTCCACGTCGTCCAGCTCCTCGATGGAGGCGTTGAGGATCGCGGGCAGGTGGTGGAAGACGCTGACCAGGTTTTCGATGACCGGCATGGGCACCCGGGGGATCTTCCGGACCACCCGGTACCCCCGCGGCGTCACCGAGAGGTCCAGGGAGGCCGTGCCCGTCCCACCGTACCCCAGGAGGCGGGCCATGAGGCCGTGATCCAGGAGCTCGTCGGCATCCAGGTTCATCAAGGCCTCCCACACCTTCCCGGCGTCTTCGGGGTCGCCTGTCTTCACCAGGTAGTCCCGGACGATCATGGGCCCTTCGTCCTTCGCGTCCACCATCAGCTCCTCGAGCTGCATCCGCACCAGCCGGCCCTCGTCGCCCAGCTCGGCCACGTGCCGCTCGATCTCACCGCCGATGCGGGCCACCATCTGCGCCCTCTGGATGCAGGTGGTGACGTCGAAGAGGGTAGCCAGGTCCTCGAACTCCACGGCGCTCAGGTTGTTGAGGGCCTGGTCGAGCACCGCCCGGTACTTGTCCAGGGTGGAGAGCGCCTGGTTGGCCTTGGCCAGCAGCACACCGATGTCCTGGACCACGTACTTGAGGTCGCCCCGGTAGAGGGTGATCACGTTCCGGCGCTGGGAGATGGCGATCACCAGCGTCCCCGTCTGGCGTGCCACCCGCTCCGCCGTCCGGTGGCGGGTCCCGGTCTCCAGGGAGGGGATCATGGGATCCGGAACCAGCTGGGTGTTTGCGTAGAGGATCCGCTGGGCGTCGCTCGAGAGCACGATCGCTCCGTCCATCTTGGCCAGCTCGTAGAGGGCCGAGGGGTGCATGACCGCGTCGATGCGAAAGCCGCCGTTCACCAGCGAGAGAACCTCCTGGCTGTCGCCCACGACCAGCAGGGCCCCCGTGCGGGCCCGCAGGATGTGCTCCAGGGCCTCGTGGAGCTCGGTGCCCGGAGCGACCATGCGCAGGACCTGAAGAAGCGGATCCTCCCCGCGGGCCTTTCCGTCGGCGGCCAAGCGACTCCCCCCGTTCACACCTGTTTCGGATTATACCATCCCCCGGGAGCACCGGCCAGACTTTCGCTCATCCTCAAGGCGGGTGCCGCCGCGGGTGAAGCCGGAGGACGGCGGCTGGCTCCCGCAACGGCCCTCCCGGCCCCCGCCCGCTCGCGACGGACCCGGCGCCCTTCCGAGCGCCGGGCCCGTCGCGGTCGACCCGTGGGTCACTTCTTCACGGTGGCTGGAACCTTCTTCTTGCGGAAGACCGTCTTGCCCTCCTCCGCGTCCACCACCACCGTGTCGCCTTCCTCGAAGGCACCTCGCAGCATCTCGTCCGACAGCGGGTTCTCCACCAGCCGCTGAATGGCCCGCCGCAGCGGCCGGGCGCCGAAGTCGGGGTCGTACCCTTCCCGGCTCAGGAGGTCCTTGGCCGCCTGGGTGTACTCCACCTGGACGCCCCGCTCCTGAAGCTCCTTCGACACCTCCCGCAGCATGATGTCCACGATGCTGTGGAGCTGCTCCTCGGTCAGCGCATGGAAGACGATCACCTCGTCGATCCGGTTCAGGAACTCGGGCCGGAAGGTGCGCCGCAGCTCATCCATGACCTTCTTGCGCATCTCCTCGTAGCTCTGGCGCTCATCCTTCTGCACCGTGAACCCGATGCCCGTACTCCGCTGGATCTCGTGGGCGCCCACGTTGGAGGTCATGATCACCACGGTGTTGCGGAAGTCGACGGTCCGGCCCTTGGCGTCGGTCAGGCGCCCGTCCTCCAGCACCTGCAGCAGGATGTTGAAGACCTCGGGGTGCGCCTTTTCGATCTCGTCCAGGAGGATGACCGAGTAGGGACGCCGGCGCACCCGTTCGGTGAGCTGGCCGCCCTCCTCGTATCCCACGTAGCCGGGCGGTGCACCCACCAGCCGGGAGACGGTGTGCCGCTCCATGTACTCCGACATGTCGATGCGGATCATGGCGTCCTCGTCGCCGAAGAGCGCCTCGGCCAGGGCCCGGGCGAGCTCGGTCTTGCCCACGCCGGTGGGGCCCAGGAAGATGAAGGAGCCGATGGGACGCTTCGGGTCCTTGAGCCCGGCCCGAGCCCGGCGGATCGCCCGCGCGACGGCCCCGATGGCCTCGTCCTGCCCCACCAGCCGATGGTGGAGGATCTCCTCCAGCTGGAGGAGGCGCTCGGTCTCGGCCTGCTGGAGCTTGCTCACCGGCACGCCCGTCCAGCTGGAGACCACCTGGGCGATGTCCTCCTCGTCCACGGTCCCCTCGGTGCGGGAGCGGTCGTTCTTCCACTGGCTGCGTCTCCGCTCCAGCTCCTCCCGCATCTTCTGCTCCTTGTCCCGCAGGGATGCGGCCTTCTCGAACTCTTCGTTCTTGATGGCCGCCTCCTTCTCCACCCGGGTCTCCTCGATCTCCTCCTCGAGCTGCTTCAGCTCAGGAGGCTGGACCAGCCCCTGGAGTCGCACCTTGGAGGCCGCCTCGTCCACCAGGTCGATGGCCTTGTCGGGCAGAAAGCGGTCGGTGACGTAGCGGTCCGAGAGACGGGCGGCCGACCGGAGGGCGCCATCGGTGATCTTCACCCGGTGGTGGGCCTCGTACCGGTCGCGCAAGCCCTCCAGGATGGCGATGGTCTCGTCGACGCTGGGCTCGTCGACCATCACGGGCTGGAAGCGCCGCTCCAGGGCCGGGTCCTTCTCCACGTGCTTCCGGTACTCGTCCAGGGTGGTGGCGCCGATGGCCTGGAGCTCGCCCCGGGCCAGCGCGGGCTTGAGGATGTTGGACGCGTCGATGGCGCCCTCGGCCGCGCCGGCCCCGATGATGGTGTGCATCTCGTCGATGAAGAGGACCACGTCGCCCGAGGTGCGGATCTCGTCCATCACCTTCTTCAGGCGCTCCTCGAACTCGCCGCGGAACTTGGAGCCGGCCACCAGGGCCCCCAGGTCCAGGGTGACCACCCGCTTGTTCAGGAGGGTCTCGGGCACGTCCCCGTTCACGATCATCTGGGCCAGACCCTCGGCGATGGCCGTCTTGCCCACCCCGGGCTCGCCGATGAGGACGGGGTTGTTCTTGGTCCGGCGGGAGAGCACCTGGATGACCCGCTGGATCTCCTTCTCGCGCCCGATCACGGGGTCGAGCTTCCCCTCGCGCGCGAGCTCCGTCAGGTCCCGGCCGTACTGGTCGAGGGTGGGCGTCTTGCGGGAACGGGCCGACTTGGCCTGGCCGCCACCGCTGCCCCCGAGCAGCTCCACCACCTGCTTCCGAACCCCGTCCAGGTCCGCCCCCATGTTCCGCAGCACCTGGGCGGCGACGCCCTCACCCTCCCGGATGAGCCCCAGGAGGATGTGCTCGGTTCCGATGTACGTGTGGCCCAACTGGCGGGCCTCGTCGAAGGCCAGCTCCAGCACCCGCTTCGCCCTTGGGGTGAACCCGATCTGCCCCGTGGGCGGGTTCTCGCCGCGGCCGATCACCTTCTCGACCTCGGCCCGGACCCCGTTCAGGCTGATGCCCATCTGTTGCAACGCCCGGGCCGCCACGCCCTCGCCCTCGGCCACCAACCCCAGGAGGATGTGCTCGGTCCCGACCACGTTGTGGCCCAGCCGGCGGGCCTCCTCCTGCGAGAGCACCACGACCTTCTGCGCCCGCTCGGTGAAGCGTCCAAACATTTGGCAGCACCTTCCTTCGTACGCTCTACCTCTATTCTAACGCTGAACCCTGAACCGTTCGCGGATCAATGTCGCCCGCTGCACGTCGCGCTCCGGGGGCGCCAGCTCCCGGCCCACCAGGCGTTGCAGGTGAGCCGGGCGGATCCGCACCACCAGCTCCTGCAGGATGGTCGCGGGGATGCCGCTGATCAAGCCCAGGTCGATCCCCAGCCGCACGTCCGACAGGAGCCGAAGCGCCTCCTTCGTCGAGAGGGATCGGGCATGGGTCACGATCCCCAGCGATCGGTAGATACCGTCCTCCAGCTCCACCCTACGGTGGCTCAACAGGTGCTCGCGGGCCTGGCGCTCCTGCTGGATGACCTGGCGACCCACGTTGGCCAGGTGGGTGGTGATCTCCTCCTCTGATCGGCCCAGGCTCACCTGGTTCGAGAGCTGAAAGAGGTTGCCCGACGCTTCGCTCCCTTCGCCGTAGAGCCCCCGTACCGTGAGCCCCAGCTGGGCCACGGCACCCACCAGCTGCCGGACCTGCTCGGTGGCCGACAGGGCGGGCAGGTGGAGCATGAGCGACGCCCTCAGCCCTGTTCCCACGTTGGTGGGCCAGGCGGTGAGGTACCCCATCCGGTCCGAGAACGCGAACTGCAAGCGACCGTCCAGGGCGTCGTCGACCCGGTCCGCCAGGCGCCAGGCCTCCTCCGGCTGCATGCCCGGCAGGAGCACCTGGATGCGAAGGTGATCCTCCTCGTTCACCATGATGCTCACCCGCTCGTCGTCCCTCAAGGCCAGGGCATGGCCCGCCCCGCTCTTGCCGTGCTGCGGGCTGATCAGGTGCCGTTCCACCAGCAGCTCCTTGACCAGGGGGCTCAGCTCGTCCATGGAGTAGAATCCCAACGAGCCCGCCCCGCGGTCCGGGGCACCCGCCTGGCTGGAGAGGGGCTCCACCGCGCGGCGCACCTGGGCGACCACACCCAGCATCTGCTCCTGGGTGGCGACGCCAGGGAATGGGATCCCTTCCAGGTTGCGCGCCAGGCGCACCCGGGTCCCCACCACGATGTCGTTCGCTGGAGCCTCACCGGCCATCCACTGTGCGACGGGGTGGTTCAGCACCTCGTCCAGCGACACGACCCCCACCCCCTTCCTCCCGATCCGCGGGCCATCAGGAGCGCCCCAGGCGAGCTTCGAGGGCATGAATCCGGTCCCGGAGGGCGGCCGCTTCCTCGTACGCTTCCCGCCCGACGGCGGCCGCCAGCTGCTCCCGCAGCTTTTCGAGCTCCCGGCGCAGCACCACCGTCTGGTTCCCCCGGCTGGGAACCTTTCCGGTGTGGGTCGTGGCGCCGTGGATCCGGCGCAGGACGGGCTGGAGCTGGCGCTCGAACTGCTGGTAGCAGTGACCGCACCCCAGTTGCCCCAGGCGCCGGAAGTCATCCAGGCTCAGCCCGCAGCTCTCGCACCGCACCCCCCGCTCGACCGCACCCGGAAGGCCGCCCGGCACCCCGGCGCCAAAGAGGGTCTCGGGGTCGAAGAGCCCCTTCAGGAAGGACTGCAACCCGAAGGGCCCCATCCCCTGCGCCTGGCTGCGCTTCTGGGCGCAGCTCTCGCAGAGGTGGGCCTCGCTCTTTTCCCCGTTGACGACGTGGGTGATGTGCACCGTCGCCTCGCGCTCGTGGCAATCCTCGCACAGCACCGGATCCCTCTCCCTTCATCCCGGGTGCCCGCCTCCTGGGGCGCTAGTTCAACACCACCATCAGCAGCGAGCGCAGCACCTGGGCGCGCACCCGGTCGGCCAGACCTGGGCCGAGTCCCTCGGTGGCTGCTTCGAGCGCGGCCCGGACCAGCCCGCCTTCCCGGCGGCCGATCCATCCCCGTGCTTCCAGCGCTCGGAGCAGCGTTTCCGCCGTGGTACGGTCCAGCTCGGATCCGATGCTCGCCCAGGGTTCACCGCTCGAGGGGCACCCGGAGGCGGCACGCGGGGTAGCCTCCCACGGCGCCAGCCACGTGATGCGAATGTACCCGCCCCCACCCCGCCGGCTCTCGACCCGGTAGCCATGGTCCGGCGTGAACCGGGTCTCGAGCACGTAGTTGATCTGGGAGGGCACGCAGGCGAAGAGGCGGGCCACTTCCCGCCGCTGGATCTCGATGACGCCGCCTGACGCGGCCGCGAGCATCCGCTTCAGGTGTGCCTCGATCTGTTCAGCCAGCGTTGCCATCTCCGACCCCCGAACTGACCTTTCCTGACCTTCCTTGCCTATTATAGCACACGGTCCCCCGGATCAAGACCCCCCGGAGCAAAAAGCCCGGGCGGTCGCCCGGGCTGGAGGCGCGAAGCCCCTCCCTCAGTGCTTGCGGCTGGTGGAGTGCCCCGCGAAGAGGCGCGCCTTGGGGTCGATGAAGGTCTTGGCGTGGTTCACCGCGGTGGCGGCCTCGCCGAAGCCGGTGGCGATGAGCTTGAGCTTGCCTGGGTAGGAGGCCAGGTCGCCGGCGGCGTAGATGCCCGGAACCGAGGTGGCCATGCGGGTATCCACCACGATCCCGTTCTCGTCCATGGCCAGCCCCCAGTCCCGGATCGGCCCCAGGTCCATGTCGAAGCCGATGCTCACCACGACCCTGTTCACGTCCAGCCGCCCCTCCTCCCCGGTCTGATTCTGGAAGACGGTAGCTCCTTCGACCTGGTCCACCCCGTGCAGCGCCCGCAGCTCGTAGGGGGTGAGCACCCGCACCCGGGACTCCTTCAGCTTCCTCACGCTCGTCTCGTGCGCACGGAAACCCGGTCGCCGGTGGATCAGCACGACCCCATCGGCCACGGGCTCCAGCATCAGCGCCCAGTCGACAGCCGAGTCGCCCCCGCCCACCACCAGCACCCGGCTCCCCCGGTAGGGCTCCAGCGACGGCACGTGATAGGCGAGCCCCCGTCCCTCCAGCTCCGCCGCCCCGGGTACGTGGAGCCGGCGGGGGGTCATGGCCCCCACGCCGGCCGCGACGACCAGCGCCCGAGAGAAGTGGGTGCCCCGGGTGGTCGTGAGACGAAAGACGCCGTCGGATCCCCGGTCGACCTGCAGCACCTGCTCGCCCAGGCAGACGGTGGGGTTCCGCTGCAGGGCCTGCTGGACCAGGCGGTGGGCCAGCTCCTTGGCCAGGACCTCCGGAAACCCGCCCACGTCGTAGATGGTCTTCTCAGGATAGAGCGCTGCCAGCTGGCCCCCGAGCTGGTCGAGGCTGTCGATGACCTTGCACGAAGCGTCGCGCTCGCCCGCGTAGTAGGCGGCGAAGAGCCCGGTCGGCCCGCCGCCGATGATGGTGATGTCGTAGACGGTTTCGTCCGCCGCCCGGCCGTTGCCCGCAAGCAAGCCGTCGTCGATCACGCGTTCCACCCGCCGTCACCCCGCCCGAAACCGAGTGGCTCCAGCCCAGCGGGCTGCCGGCCCGCACGGGCAGCGCCCGCACACACCTTCTAATTATAACAGACTCGATTCTCGCGACCAACGGGTCAGGATTCGGTTTCGAGGGGCGGGCGGCGGCGACGCCAGGCGATCCTGGCCACCAGGTACCCCACCTCGTAGAGGACCAGCATGGGGAGTGCCAGGAGGACCTGCGAGAACGGGTCGGTCCCGGGGGTGAGCAGCGCGGCGATGATGAAGACCAGGAGGATGGCGTACCGCCGGTTGTGGGAGAGGAAGCCGGGGCTCAGGAGCCCCACCCGCGCCACGAAGTAGACGAGCACCGGGAACTGGAAGAGCATCCCGAACGGGAGGGTGAGGTAGAGGACGAAGTTGACGAAGCTGCTCATGGAGATCATCGCTTCCAGCTCGGGGCTGGAGAAGCTCAGGAAGAACGCGAGCGCGCTGGGGAGGACCACCAGGAAGGCAAAGGCGCCGCCGGCAGCAAAGAGCAGGCTGGCCAGGGGCACCACCCAGTAGATCATGCGCGAGCCGCCGCGCGCCCGCTCGCGCACGAGCTGCCAGGCCTGCCAGAGCGCCACGGGGTAGGTTGCCACCACGCCCAGGCCCAGGGCGAGCTTGAACTGGGCCACCAGCGCCTCGGTGGGCGTCAGGAAGACCAGCGAGGTGAGGCGCGGCTGCACGGCCAGCAGGTCCTCGAAGAAGCGGCCACCCACGAAGAAGGCCGCCAGGGTCGTGGCGAGGAAGGTCGCGACCACCGTCAGCAGCCGCCGGCGTGCCCGGACCAGGAAGCCTTCCAGGCCCTCCCAGAGGCCCCTTACGTCGAGGCCGTCGTCCGGTGCCTCCGGCGCCCCGGCACCCGCGTCCGGCACGTCGGGCAACGCCATGCGCTCCTCCTCCTTCATGACCCGCCCGCGCCCGCCGTCAACTCGCCCACCGCGCCCAGCACCGTCTCCACTTCGGATTCGGTGTTGAAGAAGTGGACCGAAAGACGGACGGCCTCGGGACGGGGTACCCAGCGGCCGATCACCTGGTACCGCTCCGCCAGGAGTCGCGTCGCTTCGGGAGCCGAAAGCCCCCGCAGTCGGAAGGCGACCAGCCCCGCGGAACGCTCGGCTTCCATGGGGGTGATCACCTCCACGTCCCTTAAGGCGGCGAGCCCTTCCTTGAGTCGTCCGGTCAGGGCGGCGACCCGCTCCCAGATCGTACGCCGCCCCATGCCCTCCAGGATCTGGGTGGCCGTTCGCAAGCCTTCGAAGAGCGCAAGGCTGATGGTGGCCAGCTCGAACCGCCGGGCCGAGGCCTTCAGCCGGTAGGTCAGTGGACCGGCGGGGCTCTCCTCGTGCTCCACCGACGCCCAGGCGATCGAGGCCGGGGCCGCGACCGCCCACGCCCCCGGCGCGAAGTGGAGGAACCCGGTTCCCTCAGGCCCCATCAGCCACTTCTGTCCGGGGCCTGCGTAGAAGTCCGCGCCCAGCCCGTCCAAGGGCTCCGGGAGGCAACCGGCGGCCTGGGCTCCGTCCACCAGCAGCCGGCAACCGTGCGCTCGGGCCAATTCCGCCGCTGCTTCCACGGGCAGGCGCGCCCCCGTGGCGTAGGAGACGTGACTCATGCAGATGAGCCGCGTGCGGGTCGAAAGGCCCTCCCGTAGCTCGTCCGGGGTGAGCCGCACCCCGTCGCGCGGGCGGAGCACCCGCACCCGGACACCCAAGCGGTCCCGCAGGTAGCCGAAGGGGAGGAGGCCCGAGGCGTGCTCCAACTCGGATGTGACGACCTCGTCGCCGGGACGCCACACCATCCCGCCCACCACCGCGGCCATGCCGTGGCTGGTGTTCTGTGTGAAGGCGAGCTGGTCGGGCGTGGAGCCGAGGAAGCGCGCCAGATCGTTCCGCACCTGCTCCAGCCGGCGCCCGCTCTCCCGCAGGGCCTCCGCACTCCCCGGGCCCGCCTCGCTCAGGTAGCGCTCCGACTCCGCCTCGGCGCGCAGGGCCGGTTCCGGCACCGGCCCGGACGTGCCCGTGTTCATGTAGATGCTCCGGCGGGTGACAGGCAGCAGATTTCGAACCTCTTCCACCCAGCCCTCCATACCCACCCCACCCTGAGCGGCCAGCCGCCGCCCCTGGGTTCTCAAGACCCCCACCGCACCGTATGAGGTACGGACGATGCCACTCCGTGCCGGGAGGCGAAGGCCTGTGTCCCGCCGCCCCATCTGGGTGATCTCGGGTTGGACCCTCCTCGCCCTCTTGGGGCTCCTGCTGGCCGCAGGCGTGGCCTTGATCTACGCCGGCACCCTCCCCGGCCGGCCCGCCCCCCGCCCGGGCGATCGGGTGCTGGTGGATCCGGGACACGGCGGGATCGACTCAGGCTGCCACTGGGATCAGCTCTTCGAGAAGGACCTCACCCTGCGCATGGCGGTCCTCGTCAAGAACCGGTTGGAGGAGGCGGGGGTGCCCGCCTTCCTCACCCGTTCCTCGGACCGCGACCTGGACCCTCTGGAACCCTCGATCCGCGGCCGCCACCAGCGGGACCTTCAGGCCCGGGCGGAGCTCGCCCGCCAGGTCCGGCCCGTGGCCATGGTCAGCCTCCACGTGAACGCCGGCACCGGCGAGCGCCTCTCGGGAGCGATGGTCTTCTACCAGGCCCAGAGCCCCGAGAGCCGCCGCCTGGCCGCCCTGATCCTGGAAGAGCTGCGGAACGTGGTCCCCGGCAACCAAAATGGGATTCTGTCCGCGGACTTCTACCTCCTGCGGTCGGTGCCCCACCCCACCGTCCTGGTGGAGGCGGGTTTCCTCACCACCGCCCGGGATCGGGCGACGCTCACCTCGCCCGACGGCCAGGAGCGCATCGCCGAGGCGGTCGCAACCGGCATCCTGGCCTACCTGCGCGGCCAGGCGGCCCCGATCCCAAGCGACCGGCCTTCCCTGGCCCCCGCCCTCGGCGGATTCGGCCGCGACCGCCTCGAACCGGACACGGACGGCTGCGGCTCCTAGTTGGCTACGAAGAGCCCGGTGCGAGCCTCCACGGCGGCTGGCGCCGCCATGAGGCGGGCCAGGAGCTGGAGGTGGTCCTCCAGGTCGCGCGTCACCAGGAAGTGACGCCGCACGTGCTCGCGCCCCTCCCCGCCCATGCGCGCCCGTTCCGCCGGGTTCTGCAGGAGCCACTGGGTCCGGTCGGCGCACTGCTCCACCGACTCCACCAGGAAGCCGTTCTGTCCGTCCAGCACCTGGATGGGGATGCCGCCGGCGTTGCCCCCCACCACGGGCCGGCCCTTCCACAGGCCTTCGGTGACGGTGAGCCCGAACCCCTCCCGCAGCGACTTCTGGATGATCACGTCCGCGGCCCGCTGGAAGGCGTTCACCTCCCGGTGGTTGATGCCGTGGAGGTTGGCCAGGATGAAGAGGTCCGGGTCCTCCCCGGCGTGGCGGAGCGTTCGATCGTAGAAGGTCCAGCCTTCGGGGTCGTCGGTGGCCATGGAGCCCACCAGGAGCAGCTGGACCTCAGGCATCTCCCGCTTCACCAGCCGGTAGGCGTCGACCACCCCCAGGGGATCCTTCCATGGGTCGAAGCGGGAAACCTGGGCGACCAACGGCCGCCGGGGATCCATCCCAAACCGCCGGACGATCGCCTCCACCTCCGCGGGATCCAGGTCCCGGTTCTTCTCGCTCAGCGGATCGATGGAGGGCGGGATGATGGCTACCAGGGGAAGGCTCAGGTCCGGCTGGACGTAGGGGGCGAGGCTGAAGATGGCTCCGTCGTAGGCGGTGAGGTAGGGCCGGATCCAGGACCAGACCCCGGGGTTGGGGCGCGAGAGGTCGATGTGGCAGCGCCAGATCCACCGGCCTCTCCGATGCTCCACCAGGCTGGCCAGGGCCGCCGGCTGCGGGTCGTGGATCACCACGACGTCGTAGGCGTCCCAGTCGAACCGGCTGTTGGCCACGTTCACCTCGCGGTAGGTCTCCTGCATGGGCCCGTCGATGACCACGTCGGCCCCTTGAAGCCCGTTGTGGGCCGTCTTGGTCACCCGGAAGAAGGCATCGGTGCCCTCCATCACCCACCAGTCGGTGGGAATGCCGACGCCATTCAGCAGGCCCACCAGCGGGAAGAGAAGCTCCACGACCCCTCCCCCGTACGCGGTGGCGTTCACGTGAGCCACCCGCAGACCCACCAGCGGCCGGGCCAGCGCCCGGATGCGTTCCACCACGGCCTCACCGGCCAGCGGAGCATACGCCTCCACCCTCAGGGTGGGAACCGTCACCTGCTTCACCTGGATCCTCCTCGCGGGGCTCACCTTCGGGGCCGCCCGGTCGCCTGCCGTCGCGCGATCGCGCCGTCCCACCGCCCTCGGCGAGCCATTCGCCGCACGCCGTCCGCTTCCTCTCGGGCCCGGCGAGAGGATCGCGTCCCGAACGACCAGCCGTTCGCCATTCATGGAAACGCCGTTGACACGCGGGCCTCCCAGAAGTAGGCTGGAGATAGGAGAGTGATCGGATGCACCGTTCGCGTGCCATCACCCTCAGGCGCTCTCCTCCCTCTGGCCTTCCACGCTCCCAGCGTGAAGCATCTTCGGATCACACGGTGGTCGTCAATGGTTCTTCTTATCACGCGCTCCCTTTCCCAGGGGCTCCCCCGGGACACGTCCCTTCCCATGAGGGATCCCCAGCTTCGGCGGAGGTGATGCAGCGGGCCCACACCGTACTGGCCGGCCCACTCCCATGCGGGCCTCAACGGAGCATCCCGCGCGTCCGCAGGGACGCGCTCGAAAGGGGTTGAGGGGATTGACCACGTGGTTGTTGCTGCTCGGCCTCGTCCTTTATGTCGTCGCGTACCTGACCTACGGGCGGGGGCTGTCTCGTTCGGTGGTCCACACCGACGACAGCCGCCAGACCCCGGCACACACCCTGTACGACGGCGTCGACTACGTACCGGGGAACCCGCTGGCCATCTACGGGCACCACTTCGCCTCCATCGCCGGGGCGGGACCCATCACGGGGCCGGCCATCGCGATGATCTGGGGCTGGCTGCCCAGCCTCATCTGGATCTGGCTGGGGAACATCGTCATCGGCGCCGTGCACGACTACCTGGCGGTCATGGCCTCGGTCCGCTCGGAGGGCAAGTCGATCCAGTGGATCGCCGGCAAGACCATGAAGCCCAGGACCTCCCGCATCATGATGGTCTTCATCTACGCAACCCTGGTCCTGGTGGTGGCCGCCTTCGTCACCGTGGCCGGCCTCAACTTCGTCGCCACCCCCGGCGTCGCCTCGGCCAGCATGCTCTTCCTGGTCGCGGCCCTGGTCTTCGGGGTCCTCTCCTACCGGATGAAGGTGAACTTCACCCTGGCCACCGTCATCGGGCTCGTGCTGCTGGCCGGCGCCATCTGGCTCGGCTTCGTCTGGGGCTGGCACGCCTCCTTCCAGACGTGGGTCGTGGTCCTGGCCATCTACGCGGTCCTTGCGAGCAGCCTGCCCGTCTGGCTCCTGCTGCAGCCTCGTGACTACCTGAACAGCTACATCCTCTTCGTTGGCCTGGGGGCGGGCATCATCGCGCTCCTGGCGGCCTTCAAGGGCATGGCGCTGCCGGCCTACAGCGTGTGGAGCGCAAGCGCCGTGGGCGGCGTTTCCTCGCCCTTCTGGCCGGCCATTCCGCTGGTGATCGCCTGCGGGTCGCTCTCGGGCTTCCACTCGCTGGTGGGCTCGGGCACCACGTCGAAGCAGCTGGACAAGGAGAGCCATGGGCTCCCCATCGGTTACGGCGGCATGCTCACCGAGGGCGTCCTGGCCACGGTGGTGGTGCTCGCCATGGGCGCCTACGGCTTCCAGGTGCTGGGCACCGTCAGCGGGCAGCTGGCCGATGCCGGCATTTCCCTGGCTCGGCTGGAGACGGACGCGGCCTACTACGGATCCACCTTCCTGAAGGCAGCCAACCCCGTGGGCGGCGCGCTCGGGCTCTTCACCCGCAGCTACGGCCTTGCCCTCTCCGACGTCTTCGGAGTGACCGCCCAGTTCGGCACCCTCTTCGCGGGGCTCTGGGTGACGGCCTTCGTGCTCACCACCCTGGACACGGCCACCCGTCTGGCCCGGTTCACCTGGCAGGAGTTCTTCGGCTACCTGAAGGAGTCGAGCCCCGGCGTGCACCGGGTGATCACCGACCGCTGGGTGGCCGGCGCCATCGTCGTCATCCTGGCCGGGTGGCTCTCGTGGGGCGGCGCCTACACCGTGGTGTGGCCGGCCTTCGCGGGCGCGAACCAGATGGTGGCCGCGGTCGCCATGCTCACCGCCGCCCTCTGGGCCATCAAGATCCAGAAGGCCTCGTCCGGCTACCAGTGGGCCACGGTGATCCCGGGGGCCTTCCTCTGGGTCACCGTCTTCGCCGGCCTCATCTGGTACGTCTACGCGGTGCCGGCAACGCTGGTCATCAAGGCCATCTTCGTCCTCATGGCCGTGTTGTCGCTGCTGCTCTTGGTCGACTTCTTCGACGGCTACCGGCGCCGGGTCCAGGCGCCCGTGGGCGTTGCGGGGAGCGGCCGGTGACGAAGGATCGCCCCGCCCGCTCCTTCGTCTCCGAGTGGTTGCGCGAGCGGGCGGTGGGATACATCCAGGTGGAGCGACGGGAGCTGGAGAACGTCTTCGCCCTCATGGTGCTGGGGGCGTTCGTGGGGCTCCCGTCGCCCCCCACTCCGCTGAGCCTGCGGCTCCTTCCCCACCTGGGGAGGGAGTTGGCCGTGCTGCGCCGGCGGGCAGAGGAGATGGACGACCTCTATGGGGAAGCCGCTGCGCTCTTCGACCTCTGAGCGAACCCGCGCCGGCGCGGCCCGCGATCCGCTGCCGCCCCTCTCCCGGGCCCTGGACCGCCTCCTCGATCGGGGCTCCACCCGGGATGCAGGCGACGTGACGCTGCTGATCAGCATGGGCAAGGGGGGCACGGGCAAGACCACCGTGGCCGCCAGCCTGGCCGTTCGGCTGGCTTCGGACGGCTTCCGGGTGCTGGTGGCCTCCATCGACCCTGCGCACAACCTGGGCGACGTACTGGAGCGGCCCCTGGGCTCGGAACCCTCGGCCGTGCCGGGCGCGCCGGGTCTCTGGGCCCTGGAGGTGGATACCGATCGGGCGCTGGAGCGCTACCTCGAGCGCGCGAGTCGGGAGGTGACCGACGCCTACCGGTACCTGGAGACGCTCAACCTGGACCGGTTCCTCGAGGGTCTCCGCTACGCCCCCGGCGTGGAAGAGCAGGCTACCCTGGAGGCGGTGGGCGAGTTGCTGCAGCAGGCCGAGGCCGACCGCTTCGACGTCCTGGTGCTCGACACCCCACCCACGGGGCAGACGCTGCGGGTGCTGGCCCTACCCGGTATCTCCCTGCGCTGGGCCCAGGAGCTGCACCGGGTACGCAGGGCGATCCTCGACCGGCGCCAGGCCGTCAGCCGCATCCTGGGCCATGAGACCGCCGTGGTGGGTGGGGAGCAGGTGACCCTGCCCTCCGAGGAGGAAGGGGACCCCATCAGCCGCATCCTGGCGGCGTACGTGGAGCAGACCCGACGGCTCCGGCAGCGCTTTCAGGACGTGGATCGGACCGGCGTCCTCCTGGTCCGCAACCCTGACCGGCTTTCGGGGTTGGAAAGCCAGCGGGCGCTGGGGACCCTGGGCCGCTTCGGCGTCCCCCTCGCCCAGGTGGTCGTGAACCGCACGGATCCCCGGGAACCCGCCGGCACCAGCGCGGACGCGCTGCCGCTGCCGGACCTCTACCCCCACGGCCGGTTGCCCCTCCTGCAGCCCGAGCCCTCGGGAGCCGAGGCCCTGCGCGCGCTCTCCACCCTCATGCTCGACCCAGCCGGATCGCAGAGCAGAGGAGGCACCGAGCGATGAGCACCCCTTTCCTCACCTTCGTCATCCTCCTGGCCGGCGTCACCTTCCTCTTCTACCGGTGGGGGCGCCGGCGGAACACCGAGATCGCCGAACGCTCCGCCCGGGAGCTGGAGGAGGCGCTGCGGCCCGAGGACCAGAGCTACACGTGGATCGGCGGCCTCATCGGATACCGGGTCGACTACCGGGTCCGCCGGGGGGAGCTGAACCGGGTGGAGGCCACCCTCACCATGCTGCCGCGGCACAGCCTGCTCTACCTGCCCTTCTCCTGGATCATCCGGCGCAGCGACGCGCTCTACCTCCTCTTTCGGCCCAACGTCCCCCTGCGGGGCCGGGGGCACCTGATCCTCCTGGACCACGGCTCGGCACCCCGTGTGGACCGTCCCGAGGACCTCCGCGTGGAAGAGCTGCGGTTGGGCCGCCATCGGTTCCGTCTCCTGTACGGCTCGGACGCCGCGGCCGCCTTCCTTCGCCGGGTGGCGGAGCATGCCTTCGGGCCGGCCGGAGCCGGCCCGGCTGCGACGAGCCGCCCGGAGGCCCCGGTCGTGCGCCACCTCTCCATCAACGCCGAGGAGGGGGCGCTCTACTGCCGGATGATTCCCGTGCCCGGCCGCATTCGCCCTGCGGTGGAACGCCTGGCGGCGGCCTTGGCCGGGAGCGAGGAGTGACCCTCCAGGCGGCCTCGGGCCCCCGTTCCGCTTCGGCAGACGCCCCCCGAAGTGGTAGAATGGAAGGGGTTCCGCGGGGTGGCAATCTCGACGAAGGCGGTGTCCGGCATGGCCCTGCCCCCGTTACGACGGCTCGATGACCTGCTCGCGTCGGCCGTCGCCCGCCACCTCAAGGTGGCCGTGGTGATGGCCGGCGAGCCGAATACCCTCGAGGCCCTCCGCCTCGCCCACGAACACGGGCTGGCCGAGGGCCTTCTTATCGGTAATGGCTCTCAGATCCGTTCTATGGCCGAGGCGGTCGGTCTGCCCCCCCCGGCCTTCAGCGTGATCGACGAAGAGGATCCCCGGCGGGCCACCCTCCTCGCGGGCCAGGCGGTGGCCCGGGGCGAAGCCCACCTGATCATGAAGGGCCGCATCTCTACGGGTGCGCTCATGGCCGGCCTCCTTCAGCCCGAGGCCGCCTTCCGCACCGGGCGCCGCTTGAGCCACGTGGCGGTGATCGAGTCGCCCGGGCAAGACCGGTGGCTGGCGGTGACCGACGGCGCTGTGCACATCGCCCCCGACCTCTCTCAGAAGGTGGAGATCCTGCAGAACGCCGTGGACCTGGTTCAGAGGCTGGGGGCGGAGGAGCCCCGGGTCGCGGTGCTGGCGGCCCTGGAGCAGGTGAACCCCGAGATGCCGGCCACCCTGGATGCGGCGGCACTGGCCAAGATGGGCGAGCGCGGCCGGTTCGGGCCCGCCCTGGTAGACGGGCCGCTGGCCGCGGACGTGGCCCTTTCGCGCGAGGCGGCCGAGGTGAAGCATGTCCGCGGGCCCGTTGCAGGCGAGGCGCAGGTGCTCGTGGCCCCCTGCATCGAGACCGCCAACGTGCTGATCAAGGGGCTCCAGTACTTCGCCGGCGCCCGCTGGGGCGGGCTGGTGGTGGGCGGGCGGGTGCCCGTGGTGGTCGCCTCCCGGGCTGACCGGCGGGATACCCGCCTCTACTCCCTGGCCCTGGGCTGCCGGGTCGTCTAGAGAGGAGCCGAAGCCGTGGCCTTCCGAATTCTCGTCATCAACCCGGGCTCGTGCACGACGCGCCTCGCGCTCTTCGAGGACCTGGTCTGCCGGCAGCAGGTGACCCTGGAGCACCCTACCTTCCTGCCGCCCGACGAAGACCTGGAGCGCCGGATCGGATCCATCGAGGCCTGGTTGAGCGAGGTCGACCAGCCCGTGGACGCGATCGCCGCCCGCGGCGGCATGCTCCACCCGCTTCCCGGCGGGACCTATCGGGTCAACGACGCGATGTGCGAGGATCTGCGCACCTCCCGCTACGGGTGGCACCCCTCCAATCTGGCGGCGCTCATCGCCCGCCGGCTGGGAGAGCAACGGGAGGTGCCCCAGTTCGTGGTGGACCCGGTGGTGGTCGACGAGTTGGAGGACGTGGCCCGCATCAGCGGGCTCCCCAGCCTGCCCCGGCGCTCCGTCTTCCACGCGCTGAACCAGAAGGCCGTGGCGCGCCGGGTGGCCGCGAGCCTGGGCATGCGCTATGAAGAGGCCCACATGGTGGTGGCCCACATGGGCGGGGGCATCACCGTGGGCGTGCACGCCGGGGGACGGGTCATCGACGTGAACAACGGCCTGGATGGCGAAGGACCTATGAGCCCCAACCGGGCCGGCACCCTTCCGGCGGGTCAGCTCGTCGATCTTTGCTTCTCGGGTCGCTACACCCGGGACCAGGTTTGCCGGATGCTGGTAGGTCAGGGGGGCCTGGTCGCCCACCTGGGCACGTCAGACGCCCGGGAGATCGAGGAGCGGATCCGCCGGGGCGACGAGGAGGCCCGCCCGGTCTACGAGGCCATGGCCTACCAGGTGGCCAAGGCCATCGCCGCCGGCTTCGCCGTCCTGAAGGGGCGGATCGACGCCTGCATCCTCACCGGTGGTCTGGCCCACTCGGAATTTCTGGTGGGCCGGATCCGCGACCGCATCGACTGGGCCTGCCGGGTGGTGGTCTCTCCGGGCGAGGACGAGATGCTCGCCCTGGCCAGCGGCGTCCTGAGGGTGCTGCGCGGCCAGGAGGAGGCGCGCACCTACCTGGCCACGGAACCCAGCGAAGGGAGGGACGAGATCCGTGGAACCGGTGATCATCGACCAGGAACGGTGCAAGGGGTGTGAGCTCTGCCTGGCCGCGTGCGGCCCTGGCGTGCTGGAGCTGTCCGAGGCTTTCAACAGCCGGGGCTACCGCTACAGCCAATTGACCGACCCCGACCGCTGCACCAGCTGCGCCCAGTGCGCGCGGGTGTGCCCCGAGGCGGCCATCGCCGTCTACAAGCTGGCGAGCTGACGCGGCGCGGCCGGCTTTCCGGAGCGGGCCGGACGCACGTTCGGGAAGAGAGGCCGCCGCCGGGGGAAGGGCAGAAGGAGGCGCACGCATGGCTGAACGCAAGCTCATGAAAGGGAGCCACGCCCTGGCCGAGGCAGCGCTGCGAGCGGGGTGCCGGTACTACTTCGGATACCCCATCACCCCCCAGACGGAGCTCTCGGAGTACATGGCGCGGGAGCTGCCCGCCCGGGGAGGCGTGTTCATTCAGGCCGAGAGCGAGGTGGCGGCCATCAACATGGTCTACGGAGCCGCCGGTGCGGGCGGCCGGGTCATGACCTCGTCCTCAGGTCCCGGGGTGAGCCTGAAGCAGGAGGGCATCTCGTACCTCTGCGGGTCCGAGCTCCCGTGCGTGATCATCAACATCATGCGGGGCGGTCCGGGTCTGGGCAACATCATGCCCTCCCAGTCCGATTACTTCCAGGCGGTGAAGGGCGGAGGCCACGGTGACTACCGTCTGATCGTGCTGGCGCCCTCCACGGTTCAGGAGGCCGCCGATCTCATGCGCCTGGCCTTCGAGCTGTCGGAGCGCTACCGCAACCCGGCGATGGTCCTGGGCGACGGGATGCTGGGGCAGATGATGGAGCCTGTGGAGCTCCCGCCGGAAGTGGCTCCGGCACCGCCCGAGCGCCCGTGGGCCACCCGCGGAACCGGTGGCGGCGAGCCTCGGGTGATCACGTCCATCTACCTTGAACCCGAGGTGCTGGAGGAGCACAACCGCCGCCTCCAGGCCAAGTACGCCGAGATCGAGGCCCGAGAGGCCCGCTGGGAGCTCCTGGAGCCCGAGTCGGACTTCTTCCTGGTGGCCTACGGAACCGTGGCCCGCATCGCCCGGAGCGCCATGAAGCTTGCCCGCGGCCGGGGTCTCTCGGTGGGACTGCTCCGCCCCATCACCCTGTGGCCGTTCCCGCGCCGGGCCTTCGAGCAGGTGCTCCCGCATGCCCGGGCCTTCCTCACCGTGGAGATGAGCAGCGGCCAGATGGTGGAGGACGTGCGGCTGGCGGTCGACGGCCGGGCACCGGTTGCGTTCCACGGACGGCTCGGGGGCGTCGTTCCCGAGCCGGAGGAGATCGTGGCCCGGCTGGAAGAGCTCGCCGGGAAGGTCGAAGACGGAGGTGTCCACCGTGTCGCCACGTTCGAGCACGCAGGCCGCTGACGGTGTGCGGGTGATCTACCACCGCCCCCGGGCGCTCTCCGACGCCCACACCCACTACTGCCCGGGCTGTACCCACGGCATCGCCCACCGGCTGGTGGCGGAGGTGATGGACGAGCTGGGCATCGTCGACCGGACCATCGGGGTGGCCTCGGTGGGCTGCTCGGTCTTCGCCTACAACTACCTCCGATGCGACTTCCAGCAGGCCGCCCACGGCCGGGCGCCGGCGGTGGCCACGGGGATCAAGCGGGTCCTGCCGGACCGGGTGGTCTTCACCTACCAGGGCGACGGCGACCTCGCCTCCATCGGCACCGCGGAGATCATCCACGCGGCCGCCCGCGGCGAGCGGATCACGGTGATCTTCATCAACAACGGCATCTATGGGATGACCGGCGGGCAGATGGCCCCCACCTCGCTGGCGGGCCAGGTGACCACCACCTCGCCGAGGGGCCGCGATCCCCAACTGCAGGGCAACCCGATCCGCATCACCGAGATGCTGGCCCAGCAGCCTGGGGTGGCGTACCTGGCCCGGGGCTCGCTCCACTCGAGCCGCGAGATCGGCCGGGCCCGGCGGATGGTCCAGCGGGCCTTCGAGGCCCAGCTGAACGACGCGGGCTTTGCGATGGTGGAGCTCCTCTCCAGCTGCCCCGTGGGGTGGAACATGACACCCCGGCAGGCGCTGGAGCACATCGAGCAGGCGGTCGTACCCGTCTACCCCGTGGGTGAGCTGGTACCGGCACCGCCCTCGCGAGGTGCCAGCGACGGGCGGCACGGGAAGGGAGGCTCCGACCATGCCTGACATGGACCGTGCGGGGACGCGCCACTCGGAGATTCTCGTGGCCGGCTTCGGGGGCCAGGGCATCCTCACCGCGGGCCTGATTCTGGCCCAGGCCGGGCTGCAGGAGGGTCGCGAGGTGAGTTGGCTGCCTTCCTACGGCCCGGAGATGCGGGGTGGGACGGCCCACTGCCACGTGGTGCTCTCGGATGAGCCGGTCGCGTCGCCGCTGGTGACCCACCCCGACATCCTGCTTCTCTTCAACAAGCCCTCCCTGGAGCGCTTCGAACCGGCCCTGCGGGCGGGCGGCTACCTCATCGCCAACAGCTCGCTGGTACCGCCCGCGACCCGCACCGATGTCCGGCGGGTGGAGCTTCCCGCCACCCGCATGGCCCTCGAGATGGGTGCCCCCGAGGCGGCGAACATGGTGATGCTGGGCGCGATGGTCGCCTCTGCCGGGGCGGTCTCTTTCGAGAGCCTGGAGGCGGCGCTCCCCGTGGTGATCAGCAAGCGTCACGCCGACAAGATCCCGCTGGATCTGGAGGCGATCCGGAAAGGTATGGAGGCCGCGGCGGCCCTGGTGCCCCAGGGTGCCTGAGCCAGGCCCGGTGCTCGACCCTGGTTCGGTGCCGGCGGGCTTCGGCCCGCCGGCCTGCTTCCGGGGCCGGCGGCAGGTCAGCCCGTGTGGGAGGTTCCCCCCGTGCCGCGCGGCAGCCTGGGGGGCGCCACCGCCTTTGCCTCGGGAGCGCGCGCGACCGCCACTTCTCCCAGGTCTTCGGTGAGCCTCTCGGGCAGCGGCGCGTCCAGGTCGGGCGTTGAACCTGCGTACCACGGCCCCTCGCGCTGGGGGATGCCCGGGAAGACTGCCTTCTCCTTCTCCCGGGCGGGACGATGCACGCCTTCCGCGGGAATCAGCCCTGGGTTGGAGAGCCAGCGGTGGAACCCCTCCAGGAGGTAAGCCTCGGGCTCGGGCTCCTTGTGGACGGCGAGCTTCAGCTCCTCCTCCAGCACCTTCTCGAAGCCCTCCATCCGGGAGCCCCCACCCGTCAGGACGATCCCTCGTTCCAGGAGGTCGCCCGAGACCTCTGCGCTGCACCCTTCCAGCAGGCGCTGCATCGCCGCCGCAATGAGCCGCACCTGATCCGCCATCTGGGAGCGCAGGAGCGCGGGCTCCACCTGGATCCTGGAGGGAAGGCCCGTCTTCAGGTTCTTGCCCGCCACAGGGATGGGGTCCTCCTCGCCAGCCGCCTCAGGCCGAAGGCTGCCTAGCCTGAGCTTGGCCTCCTCGGCCATGAGCGGGCTCACCTCGACCCCTGCCCGGGTCAGGGCCCACTCGCGTACCGCTTCGTCCAGAGCCCGGCCCCCCACCGGGATCACCTGCGCCGCCACCACCGCCTCACGGGAAAGGATGGCCAGCTCGGTGGCCTCTCCCCCCACGTTGACCACCGCCGCCACCCGGCCGTCCTGGTCCAGGGCACCGGACCCCAGCGCGAGGACGTAAGGTTCGGCGGTCAGGTGGACCCGGGCCGCCCCAAGGCCCCGCAGGACCCGGACCGCCACCTGGCGCTCGCTGGAAGTGCTGGCCATGGGGACGCTCACCCAGACGTGCCGGCGGCGCCACCCCACCTGCAGGGTCTCCCGGGTGATGGCGGCCAGGAGCTGCTCCAGCAGCTCGGGGTTCTCCAGCCGCCCTTCGCGGTAGGGACGAGCCAGCCGGTAGCTGGGCGGAAGCCGGCCGACGAGCTGCCGGACCTGATCCCCGGCGGCATAGGGTTCCTTCAGGCCGCGCCGCAGGATGAGGAGGCTGGCCTCCGAACGGAAGGCGGTCGCGCCGGCAGCGGCGAAGAGCGTCGTCGTCGTGCCCAGATCAAGGAAGAAGTCCCTTCGCCACCAACGTGAGCCTCGTCCCATGCAACGCCACCTCTTGGGCGCCCGGGGCGGCCGCCCCGGGTTGATCGTTCAAACGAGCCCCCGCAGGATGGGCCCGTCAGGAGCCGACCCGTACGTCCATCTCTACAGGGAGGTCCTGAGACCGGTAGACCACCCGCCCGTCCCAGAAGGTCCCCCGCACGTGCAGCTCCTCCCACGCCTCCAGCGGCAGCTGCGCCAGGTCGTGGCTGAGGATCACCACGTCCGCCAGCTTCCCGGGCTCGATGCTGCCCTTGGCCGCTTCCTCTCCCGACGCGAAGGCAGCCCCGAGCGTGTAGGCCTCCAGCGCCTCCTGCAGGGTGAGCCGCTCCCGGCTCCTCTCGTCTTCTTCCGGCTCCCAGGCTTCCCCGGGCAGGCGGCGCGTCATCGCGGCGTGCAGGCCCAGAAGCGGGTCGGGGCTCTCCACGGGCGCATCGGAGCCGAAGGCGAGGCGGGCGCCCGCCTCCCGCAGCGAGCGCCAGGCATACGCATGGCCGGCCCTTTCCGCGCCCCAGTGGCGCGTCACCAGCGTGCGGTCCTGGGGGCCGTGGACGGGTTGCATGGAGGCGATCACGCCGAGCTGGCCGAACCGGGGTCGATCCCGCGGGTCCACCAGCTGCGCGTGCTCGATGCGGTGACGGAGCCCGCGCCGGCGGCTGTGGAAGAGCCAGGGCTCCAGCGCGTCCAGGGCCATCCGGTTCGCCCGGTCGCCGATGGCGTGGATGGCCGCGGCAAGCCCCGCCTGGGTGGCGCGGGCCACCAGGTCCTCCAGCTCGTCCGCCTCGGTGACCACCACACCTCGGTAACCGTCGGCCTCGCGTCCCTGGTACGGATCCAGCAAGGCAGCGGTCTGCGAGCCCAGAGAGCCATCGGCGAAGATTTTGACGGGGCCCACCCGCAGCAGGCTGCTTCCGAAGCCGCCCTCGATCCCCAGATCGGCGGCAGCCTGCAGGCGATCTGCGGGGAGCATCATGCAGACCCGCAGGGCGAGGTCGCCCGAGGTCGCCATCTCCTGGAAGAGGCGGAAGGCGGTGGGCCCTTCGGGCACGTGGATGCCGGTGACGCCCAGCGCGTGCAGGCGCTGCTGGGCCCTTGCCGCCATCCGCCTGAGGGTGGGAAGGTCCGGATCCTGAACGACCTGCCAGATCCGGTCCGCTGCCCGTTCCTTCAGCACGCCCGTGGGGCGGCCCGCTT
This sequence comes from Limnochorda pilosa, assembly GCF_001544015.1. Taxonomy (GTDB): domain Bacteria; phylum Bacillota; class Limnochordia; order Limnochordales; family Limnochordaceae; genus Limnochorda; species Limnochorda pilosa. Next base: position 3,493,708 of record NZ_AP014924.1, read on the forward strand.
CGTCTCGCTCCACCACCCCACCGGCAGGATCGGGGAGGCCGGAAAGGAATCCTGCCCGCTCCAGGGCCAGGGTATTGACCCACACCTGGTGACCGTCCTTGCTGGCCAGGGCCACGGGCCGATCGGGCACCGCCTGGTCCAGGGCCTGCGCGGTGGGGCGATCGGACGCCGGCCAGAGGTTCCGGTCGTACCCGCCGCCCACCACCCACTCGCCCGGAGCCAGATCGGCCGCCTTGGCCCGGACCCGCTCCAGCACCTCCGCAAGACCCCCGGCACCTTCCAGGGTCACCTGCTCCGTCCGCTGGGCAAAGGCGGTGAAGTGGATGTGACAGTCGGTGAAGCCGGGGATGACCGAGCCGCCCTGCGCGTCCACCCGAAGCACCGAGCGCCCCAGGAGGCTCCGGACCGAGAGCTCGTCCCCCACACCCAGTACCCGGCCGTCCCGCAACGCGACGGCGGCCCCCCGGAGCGTCCCCCGGGGACTCATGGTATGCACCCTGGCGTTGACGATGAGCGTCTCCTGCACCGCGTCCGCGCCTCCTGCTGGGAAGAGTTCCCGCCCCTCGCGAGCCGTTCCTGCCAAAACGGTGTGCGCGAGGTGCATTCACCGAGAGGGAATAGGGGTGCGGGGCGGGGGGAGCCCCGCCCCGCACCTGCCTTAGCGCTGGTGGGCCTCGACGGCCGCCAGCGCTCCGTCGACGGCGTCGAGCGCCTCGTCCAGCTCCTCCACGCTCATGGCGAGGCTGTTCAGGAACCGGACCACGTTCCCGTGCACGCCCGCCTTCACCAGGAGCACCCCCCGTTGCAGCGCCTCCTGCAGCAGCCGGTTGGTCTCCTGGGCGGCGGGCTCCTTGGACATCCGGTCGCGCACCAGCTCCATGGCTGCCATGGGCCCTGCGCCCCGCACGTCGCCGACCAGCGGGTGCCGCTCCTGCATGCCCTCCAGGCGCCGGAGCAGGTGGTCGCCAAGGGTCCGGGCCTTGCCCAGCAGGTCCTCGTGATCGAAGACGTCCAGCACGCCCAGGGCCGCCTCGCAGGCCACCGGGTTCCCCACGTAGGTCCCGCCGATGCGGCCGTCACCCGGGGCGTCCATCACCTCCGCCCTCCCGATCACCCCGCTCAGGGGCCAGCCGTCCGCGATGGACTTGGCCACGGTGATCAGATCGGGCTCGAGGCCGAAGCGCTCCGAGGCGAAGAAGGTGCCCGTTCGTCCGAAGCCCGTCTGAACCTCGTCCACCACCAGGAGGATGCCATGGTCCCGGCAGATGGCCTGGATCCTCTGGAGGAACTCAGCCGGCGGGACCACGAAGCCCCCTTCGCCCTGCACCGCCTCCACCACCACGCAGGCGACCTCTTCCGCGGCCACCTGGGTCACGAACGCCTTCTCAAGCTCACCGGCGCACGCCACGCCGCACTCGGGGTAGCTCTTCCCCAGGGGGCAGCGGTAGCAGTACGCGTAGGGCACCCGATAGACCTCGGGGGCGAAGGGCCCGAAACCTGCCTTGTAGGGATGGGTCTTGCTGGTGAGACTCATGGCCATGAGGGTCCGCCCGTGGAAGGCCCCTTCGAAGGCGATGACCGCCCTGCGGCCCGTGTACGCCTTCGCGATCTTGACGACGTTCTCCACCGCCTCCGCCCCCGAGTTGAAGAACGCCGCCTTCTTCGGCCCTGGCCCCGGAACCCGGGGGGCCAGGCGCTCGGCCAGCTCGATCCACGATTCGTACATGACCACGCTGAAGTCGGTGTGTACAAAACGCTCCAACTGGCGCTGGACCCGCTCCATCACCCGGGGATGCCGGTGCCCCGCGTTCAACACCCCCAGGCCCCCTGTGAGGTCCAGGTACGTGTTGCCGTCCACGTCCACCACGCGGCTGCCCTCTGCCCGGTCGATGGCGATGCCGGTGAGGATCTGGAACGCCGCCGCAACGGCCCGGTCCTTGCGCGCGAGCAGAGCGCGCGAGCGCGGGCCCGGGATCTCCGTGACCTGCCGGATGGCCTTGCCCACCTGCTCGACCTCCCTCGTGGTGAGCTGCGTCTGCCTCAGAACGCGCCGGTGCGCGGCGCAGCTCTTCCTCCTACGCCTTCGTCTCGGGTTCGAGCGTCTCCTTCCCCGTCAGAGCCCATGGATAGGGTATCCAGGCGTCCGTGCGGCCCGCCGGCAGGAACCGGGAGAGGATGGAGCGAACCCCTGGCCCCGGGTGGCGGCCGGCTGCCGCGCCCTCACGCCACGCGCTGGAACGGGGAGACCGGTGCAATGGGGACGCTCGAGTCGTGGGACCGCCTCTACCAAGAGGCTCTGGAATCGGTACCCGACATGTTGGCCCGGGGTCGGGGGGTGGCCGTGGGTTTCCACACGGTGGTGGACGGTCTCCACCAGGCCCGACCGGGGGAGCTCGACCCCCTGCTGGCCGGAAACCCTGATCTCGCGGAAGCCGCTTCATCGGGTACGCTGAGCCCGCCCGACGAGCTGCGCTCCCCTTCAGACGTGGTGGCCGCGCTCTCCTGGTCCCTGGCGCACAGCACCGCCCTGGAAAGGGTGATCACGGACCCTGCCACCTTCCGCTGGCTGTCGGCGACGTTGCCCGTCGACCGTCCCACCGTGGGCGGCAACTCGGGGAACATGGCCCTGGCCCTGGCCGACCTGGGCCTGCCCCGGGTGCTGGTCTTCGCACCGCCGCTCCACCCCCTCCTGGTCAGGCTCTTGGCCCAGGCTCCACGCATCCAGGTGCTGGTGGACGGGCAGGGTTCCGTGCCCGTCACCCGGGCCCCTGTTCCCGCGGAGGACGGCGCACTCCACTGGATCTTCGAGTATCCGTCGGGCCTGGAGGTGCACCTTCCTTCCGGCACCCTCTCCGCCGCCCGCGCCAACCGGTTCATCGCCGCCTGGAACCCCGGCAACCACAGGCTGGCGGAGGGCACGGCGTGGCTCGAGGCCCTGGCGCCGGTGGCCGGGGAGTTTAGTCACCTGGTGCTCTCGGGCTTTCAACTGCTCTCGGAACGCTACCCCGACGGTACCCGGTTCGAGACCTGGGCCCAGCCGCTGGTGGACGCTCTGGGCCGGGTGCGCCGGGCCGCCCCTCGGATCCGGGTCCACTACGAGTGGGCGTCCATCGCCTCACCCGAGATCCGCACCTACCTCCTGCGCCACCTGCTCCCGAAGGTGGACAGCCTGGGTCTGAACGAGGCAGAGATGGCGGTGATGGCCCGAGACCTGGGGCACCCCGAGTGGGCGGCCTCCATGGGACCCCGCCAGGTGCTGGAGACGCTCCGGCTCCTCCACGAAGAGACCGGCCTCAGGCGCATTCAGCTTCACGTTCCCGGCCTGTACCTTACCACCAGCCGCTCCGCCGTGCACACGGCCCAGGAGCGGCTCGCCCTGGCCTACACAGCCCTCGCGGCCGCCGCCCGCTCGGCCAGGGGCCGGGCCACGCCCGGCGACCTGCCGTCGCACCTGGCCACCCCCCTGGCCCCCGCGGGTGTGGAGGCGGTGGAGGGCCTCCGCTCCCTGCCCGGGGCGCTTGGCGATCCTTCCGGACCCGAAGGGCTCCGCTGGGGATCGCTGACCGCCGTGGCGATCCCCACCCGCTGGGTGGAGCGGCCCGTCTGGACGGTGGGCCTGGGGGACCTGATCTCTGCCGTCCCCTTCAGCCTCTGGCAACCCTACTAGAGCGCCACCGAGCGCTTCCGGGAGGGCGGGCGGGCCGGTCCGGGTCCGGCCGCGGCCCTGGCTCCTTGAGGCCACCGAGGCCCGGGAAGGCCCTCTCGCACGCCTGCACGAAGGCGTCCAGGCGCTCGCGGGCGGGCCAGCGCCCCTTCTGCCACAGGATGTGGGGGACGACGCGATTGAAGCGGTCCACGGTGGCGTTGAGCTGCTCCAGCAGGCGATGGGCCTCGGCCAGGGCTTCCGCATGGGCCTCGCGGACCACCCCTCGCCGGGCGCGCGCCGCCCGGCCGGCCTCCGGGCTAGCTGACGCCTGCATCCGGCTCCAGGCCTCCCACTCCCGTTCCAGCCACTTTCCGTGCGTGGTCGTGAGCTGAGCGAAGCGTTCCTTGAGCTCGCGGATCTCCTTGTCCAGCTCGATCCAGTCGGGGGCGAACCCGGCGTCGTGCAGTAGCTTGTAGGGCATGCGCAGGTGGGGAGGGACGAAGGGGAACTCCTCCATCTCCAGGGGGCGGCCTTTCGGGGGCAGGTCGTCGAACTCGCCGCGCTCCATGGCCTCCTGGATGCGCGCCTCGGCCACCAGCTCCACCCAGGTCACGCCGTCGTCTTCCCAGGGCTCGTCGCGATGCCCCGGCCTGGCCGTGGCCACGGGCTACCCCCCTCCCCGCTCCGGCATCCGATGGATCGATCGGTTTCCCGTGCAGGGTGGGTCTTCATCACACACCGGGTCGGGCCCTTCTCGGGAGCGACTCTCAGGAAATGGGCCCCGGCGCAGGCATTGACAGAGCCCACGGGCAGGAGCACGCAGCCGCCGGCCCGAACCTCTCTCTGCAATTCCAGAGGAGGAGCAACCCCGTGACCCGTCCCTCGCAGCCGCCGGGATCCCCGGCGGCGCGTTTTCCGCAGAACGCCCACCTCCAGGGCCTCCTTCAGGCCGCCTGCCGGCTCGAGGTGAACCTGGAGGCCAGCGACGTCGCCGGGCAGTGGCTCTACCGCCCGGACGAACGCACCCTGTACGTCTGGGAGCCGGACCTGGAGAACGAGTCTCTTTCCTTCCTGGTGGTCATCCTCGCCCACGAGCTGGGCCACGTGCTCGACTTCGACGAGAAGCCGCACTACCGGGAGGTCATCCGGACCCTCCACTGGTCCCAGGTTCCGGAGGAGATCGAGCGCTCGGCCTTCATCCGGGGTTTTCGGATCCTGGAGGCGCTTGGCATTCCGGTATCCCTGGAGGCCTACCTCCAGATGATCGAAGAGCCCGTGGCGGCTCAGGTCGGCGCCGCGCTCCGGGCAGGGGAGGGCGTCGCGTTCCCCGACGGCTTCCTGGAGCCCTCGGCCCGGCAGGCCCGGCTCCAGCGCTCGTGCGGATGACGGGCCGGAGATCACCGGCCGGAATGCCTGTCCCGACAGTGCGGATCAGAACGGAGTTTACCCGGCCGTAACCGTATCTTTTCGATGCCATGCTATAGAATGGACGTGGGGTCCTCGCAGGCGGTTCGTCGCGCCGTCCTTGCGGGACGCCGGGTACGGGGGTGACAGCGTGGACCGGGGTTGTCGGTACCGGGCGTCTCCCTATCGGGGCAAGCCCTGGAGACGGCTTTTCCTCGCGGCGGCCGTGCTCCTCCTGGCCGCCGGGCCCTGGGCCGCGTCCGCAGCCGGGACCGAAGAGCCCGGAAAGGTCGTTCTCAGCCAGGACCAGGCCCTGGATCTGCTCGACACCCTCATCGCGCGCAGGCCCTTGGATCAGGGGCGGGTGCGCTTCCGGGTGGAGGGGACCGTGGCCATGGCCGGCCTTGACGCCCCTTTCCTGGCCGAAGTGGAGCAGCGGGGGGCCAAAGCCGTGGTGAACGTGGAAGAGGCTCCCCCCTTCGTTCCCCGGGAGATCGAGGCGGTGTTGAGCGACGCCCGCACCTTCCTGGCCGACTTCGACTTCTCCTTCGCAGGCGTGGAGCTGCTGGAGGAGGAGCCCCAGGCGGTCTTCCAGGGGACGCTCCGGAAGGGGGCCTCGGGGGCCCGCAAGGGCTCCGTTTGGATCTCCCTCGAGACGGGAGAGTTGAGGCGGCTCACCCTGAGCTACTGGTGGGGCACCGTCGACTCCACCCTCGAGTACGGCCTCGAGCTCGGCCACCAGGTGGTGCAGAACCAGCAGGTGCGCGTCTCCCCCTGGGGGCTCTCCCTCACCTTGCGCTACCACGGCTTTCGCTGGCTTGACGGGGAGGACCAGGCCCAGCGATGAGCCAAACGCCCCCGGGCGGCCCACGGCGCGCCGGGCCCACTCCCCGGCACAGCGCTCCACACCTTCCGGCGTAAGGGACCCCTCACCGGAAGGAAGCCAGCGTCCGATACCTAAGACATGAGCACCCGGGCGGGCGCGCCGGCGGCGGGGCTCCCTTCCCCGGACCGTGCCGGAGTCCACGCCTTTTCCCGTCTTGAGCAAGGAGGCATCCGTGCCATGACCTTTTCTCCTGCATCCGCCCAAAGGGCCGCGAGGCGCCCGCACTTGGCCCACGAACTGCTCGCGCTCTCTCTTTGGCTGGCCGCCACCCTCGTGGTCACTGCGATTCCCGTCCGGGCCCAGGACGGCGGCCCTCTTCTGGCCGGTGGGGGCGGCCCCACGCTGGACGTGCTCCTCCTGGACCCGGAGGAGCTTTCTGGGGCTCCCGGCCTGCCGGAGATGCTCCTGCTCCAGGGCGGCGGCGGCTTTGGTCGCTACCAGGCCTGGCGCGTGGGCGGGAGCGGCGCCGCAGGGCAGGTAGGCGCCTCCGACGGAGCAACCTTCGGCCTCAGCTACGGCGGCCTCAGCTTCGCGTACCTGCCCGGCGCCTACGGCGCCCTTCCCCTGCCCTCGCCCCGCACCAGCTTCGGCGCCCTCTTCGGCCTGGGGGCCGCCACCCTCCAGCCGGCCGGGTCAGAGGCGCAGAGGCTGCCCTTCATCCTCTTCCGCCCCGAGGCGACCGCGGAGATCTCCCTGGGAAGCCTGGGAACGCTGCAGCTGGGGGCGACCTACTCCTTCCCCATCCCGCTGGGGTCCGAGGACACCCCACTGGGCGACCTGGGCGCGATCCAGAGGCCGGGCTTCCGGCTGGGATTGGTCTTCGGCGGGTTCTAGCGGGAGGTTCGCGCATGGCGGGAGCAGATGGGAATCGAACCCACCGCGGGTGGATCGCACCCGCCGACGGTTTTGAAGACCGTGGCCGTCACCAGACGGACGCCTGCTCCCACGCTGCCCCTGGGCCGGGGCGTCGGCTCCCATGATGCGGCAGAGGGCGCCGAAAGTCAAGAAGCCCCGTAGCGTATCCTTGTAGCATGGCCATCGTCACGACGGACACGGCGCAGCAGCTCCGAGCCGCCGCTCGGGTGGCGGCCACCTACGTGGGTACGGTGGTGGGGGCCGGCTTCGCCTCGGGTCAGGAAGTCCTCCAGTTCTTCGCCCTGTACGGCATGGGAGCGGTCTGGGGCATCCTCCTGGCAGGGGCCCTGCTGGGCCTCTTCGGCTACCTGATCCTGCAGGTGGGGAACGAGGCTCGGGCCCGGTCGCACCGGGACGTCCTCGACGCCTTGGGGTCGCCTGGGCTCGCGACCGCGCTGGATGGGCTCATCACCCTCTTCCTCTTCGGCGGTCTGGCAGCCATGGCAGCAGGGGCGGGGGCCGTGGCACGCGAGCAGCTGGGGCTGCCGGCCGCCCTGGGATCCACCCTGCTGGTGGCGGGCGCGGCCGGGACGGTCCTCTTCGGCATCGAGGGGGTGGTGCGGGCCATCTCGGCGGTGGTCCCGTTCCTGGTGGGCGCCGTGCTCCTGGTCTGTCTGGGCAGCCTGGGCTCCCGCCCGCTCCTCCTCTCGTGGGCGGCGCCCGGGCGGGCTTTCTTCCCTGTCTGGCCCCTGGCCGCGCTGGCGTATGCGTCGTACAACCTGGTGCTCTCCCTCTCCATCCTGGGCCCCCTGGGCCGGGTGAGCCCGAGCCGGTCCCTCCTGCCGGGGGCGGCGATGGGCGCTCTGGTGCTGGGGGTCGCGGCCGCGGCCATCCACCTCACCCTCTTCACCCTGGGGCCCGGGCTCCTGGAGGAGACGGAGGTCCCCATGCTGGCGGCCGCCCGGCGCTTGGCCCCAGCCCTTGGCACGGTCTACGCGCTGGTGCTGCTGGCGGAGGTCTACACCACGGCGGTGGGCAACCTGTTCGGGGTGGTCGCCCGCCTGCGCTCGCCCGGCCGTACCCGCGAGCGCGGGCACAGGGCCGAACCCCGCCCCCCTAAAGCGTCCGGCCGAGGGTGGACCCTCGCTACCCTGGGGACAGCCCTGATCGCCTGGGCGGTGGCGCAGCTGGGCTTCTCCACCCTGGTGCGGAACCTCTACTCCGTGATGGGGATCGCAGGGACCGTCCTGCTCGTGACCTTGATCCGTCGCCTCCTGGGCCGGAACGGCCGCGCTGCATCCTGAAGACGGAAAGGGCAAGGTCCCGGGCGGGTCCAGGTCGAAGGCTCCTTGGGGCGACAGGCCCGCCGACGCTGTGCTGCCGGCCGCACCCGCGGCAGGCGCGGGACCGGGCGCCCCGGGAGGTGAGGTCGTGCCGAGGGAGCTGGTGGACGGCGCGACGGCCATCGTGCGGGGCGCCGTCGACGCGGGGTGCTCCTTTTTCGCCGGCTACCCCATCACGCCGGCCACGCCGGTCTTCGTGGGGATGGTCCGGGAGCTCGCCGCCCGCGGCGGGGTGGCCGTGGAGGGAGAGGACGAGATCGCCTCCCTGGGCTTCTGCATCGGGGCATCCATGGCCGGCCGCAAGGCGATGACCGCCACCAGCGGCCCGGGCATCAGCCTCATGAGCGAGCAGATCGGGCTCGCCATCATGGCCGAGGTGCCGCTGGTCATCGTGGACTGCGAGCGGCTCGGCCCGGCCACCGGCGGGGCCACCACGCCCGCCCAGGGCGACGTGCAGTTCCTCCGCTGGGGAACTTCGGGCGGGGTGCCGGTGGCGGTCCTCGTCCCGGCCTCGGTCCCCGACTGCTACGAGCTCACCCAGGAGGCCTTCAACCTGGCCGAGGACCTGCGGATGCCCGTCTTCCTCCTGGTGGACAAGGACGTGGTGCTGGGCCGGGAGACGGTGGACGCCTCGGCCTACGTGGCGGTCGAACCCCGCTCGCGCCGCCTCGCCGCTTCCGGCGCCGAGCCCTACCAGCCCTACCGCTTCGACCGGCCCGAGGAGGTGCCCGCCTTCGCCCCGGTGGGCGGACCCTGGCAGGTGCGTGTCAACACCTCCACCCACGACCCGGCGGGCATCCTCACCAAGCTGCCGGCCGCGGTCGACGCCCTGAACCGACACCTCCACGCCAAGGTGGCCGCCCGGGAGAGGGCTCTGGCCCGTCTTCGCCTGGAGGTTCCGCAGGGCGCCGACACCCTCGTGGTGGGCTACGGCTCCACGGGCCGGGCGGTGGAGGAGGCCGCCCGGCGCGCCCGCCGATCCGGGCGGCCGCTGGCCTGGGCGACCCTCCTCACCTTGTGGCCCCTGGCGGTCGGGCCGCTTTCTCGGGCCATGGCCCAGGTCCGGCGGGTGGTGGTGGCCGAGCTCAACCTGGGGCTGATGCGGCGGGAGCTGGAGCCTCTCGCGCCGGCAGGGGTGGCGGTGGAAGGGCTCAACCGCGTGGACGGGCGGCCCCTCATGCCCGAGCAGATCCTGCAAGCCGCGGGGGTGAACGCATGAGCCTGCAGGCAGGCGCCCCCGTCGCGCCCGAGACCTACCTGGAGCGCAGCCGCCTCCCCTTCCCCTTCTGCCCCGGCTGCGGCCATGGCCGGATCCTGGAAGCCCTGGACGGCGCCCTGAAGGCCCTCGGCCCCGACCCCACCCGGGTCGCGGTGGTGACCGACATCGGCTGCGTGGGGCTCGCCGACCCCTACCTGGCCACTCACACCTTCCACGGGCTCCACGGGCGGGCGCTCACCTACGCGACCGGGCTCAAGCTCGCGGACCCTGGGCTCCTGGTGGTGGTGCTCATGGGCGACGGCGGCGCCGGCATCGGGGGGAACCACATCCTCCATGCCGCCCGCCGCGACGTGGACCTGACCCTGCTCGTCTTCGACAACTTCAACTTCGGCATGACGGGCGGCCAACACTCGCCGACCACGCCGCCCGGCAGCCTCACCGCCACCACCCCCGCCGGCTCCCGCGAGCACCCCATGGACCTCTGCGCCACCGTGCTCGCCAACGGCGCCCGCTTCGCCGCGCGCACGACCGCGTACGATCCGGAGCTGGTGCCGATCCTGGCCGATGCGCTCCGGCACCCCGGGTTCGCCCTGGTGGACGTGTGGGAGCTTTGCACGGCCTACTTCGCCCGGACGAACCGGGTAGACGCCCGCGCTCTGGGCGCCCGCATGGAAGCCCTGGGGATGGCCTCGGGCCGGATGGGTCCGTCCGTTCCTGAGCCCAGGCCGGCCGGACCCGGAGGTGCGACCGCGCAGGGCCCTCCGCCTGCAGCAGCGACCGCCGTCGCGACCCGCCGGGGCGACGGACCCCGCAGCGATGTCCGCCACCTGGGCCTGACGGGACGCGCGGCCGAACCGTCTTTCCGTTCGGTGGAGGCGGGCCCTGCGGTGGTGGTGGTTGCGGGGGCGGCCGGGCAGAGGATCCGGTCCAGCGCCGCGCTCCTGGCCGAAGCGGCCACGGCCAGCGGCCTGTGGGCGCGCCAGGAGGATGACTACCCCGTGACGGTCCAGTCGGGGCACTCCATCTCGGCGGTGGAGCTGCGGCCCGACCCCGCGCCCGCCCAGGCGACAGACGGAGAGCCCCTCGCGGCAGGACCGCCCGTGGAAGGCCCTCCCGTTTCGTCCCGGTCCGCGGTCTACCTGCTGCTCCTGGCGCCGGAGGCGCTCCGCCAGCGTCCCTGGGCCTGGATGGAGGGGGCCGGTGACCTGTGGGTCTATGGCGAGCCGGGGCTGCTCGATCGGGTGCCGCCGGAGGTTACGGGGCACCGGCGCCCGCTGCAGGTGGGCCGCATGCGGGGCCGCGCCCGCCGCCAGGTGGGGCTGGCCGCCCTGGCCGCGCTGGTGCACGAGCACCCCCTGGTGCCCATGGAGGCCCTCGAGGCGGTGGCCCGGGCCCTGAAGCCCCAGGAGCGGGCCGAGGAGGCCCAGGAAGCGCTGGCCGCCGGGCCTGGGCTCCTGGATCCCTGATCCGATAGAATGGGCGTCTTCCGGTTCCGCCGCGTGCGGCGGGGGAAGACGCCCGGCCAGGTGGGGGGTGGAGGTCAGCGGCCCACCCGTCCCCTTTGGTCGTCCCTCACTTGAAGAAGTTGGCGTTCTTCTCGACGAAGGACTGCCACTCCTCGGGCACCTCGTCCTCGGGGAAGATGGCTTCCACCGGGCACTCGGGCTCACAGGCGCCGCAGTCGATGCACTCCTCGGGGTCGATGTAGTACTGATCCTCCCCCTCATGAATGCAGTCGACAGGGCAAACCTCCACGCAAGCTGCATCCTTGACGTCGATGCATGGCTCCGCGATCACGAAGGCCATGGCCAACCCCCCTTCCACCTACCAGGCTACGACTTCCCGGTGCCAGGTTCTGCGACCGTGGTTGCACACCTTCTTTCTCTCCTGCCCGGGTTCGAATCATTCGCGGACGCGTCTGTACCGCTCATGGCCCAGGCTTATCGCCTCGCCCATCGCCCCGCCAGGGCCAGGACCACTTCCACGGCCTTCTCCATCCACTGGACCGAGACCCACTCGGTGCGGGAGTGGAAGTTGACGCCGCCCGCGAAGAGGTTGGGGGTCGGCAGGCCCATCTGGGACAGGCGGGCGCCGTCGGTGCCGCCGCGGATGGGTGTCTCGATGGGCTCCACGCCCGCGTCCCGGTAGGCCTCCCGGGCCCGCTCCACCACCTGGGGGAAGCGCTCCAGGGCCTCCCGCATGTTTCGGTAGCCCCCCGTCTCCGCCACGGTCGCCTCGGCCCCCGGGTGGGCCAGCCGGAGCGCCTCCAGCTCCCGCTCCAGAAGGGCCCGCTTGGCCTGCAGGCCCTCCGCGGTGAAGTCCCGGAGCAGCCAGGCCATCTCCACCTGCTCCACCGAACCCTGGACGCGGTCCACGTGGAGGAAGCCCTCGCGCCCCTGGGTCGTCTCGGGTCGCATCTCGGCGGGAATGCCTTCGATGAGCCGGGCTGCCAGGTGCACGGCGTTCACCATGGCCCCCCGGGCGGTCCCCGTGTGGGCCGACCGGCCCTGAAGGGTCACCCGGAGGTTGAGGGCGTTGAAGTTCTCCCATTCGAGCTCGCCCAGGCGGCCGCCGTCCAGGGTGTAGGCCGCCACGGCCCCGAAGCCGGCCACGTCGAAGTGCTCGATGCCCTTGCCGTTCTCCTCGTCGGGGGTGAAGGCGACGCGGATGGGGCCGTGCACGTGCCGCTCGTCTTTCAGCAAGCGGCACAGGGCCTCCATGAGGGCCGCGACGCCTGCCTTGTCATCGGCTCCCAGGAGGGTGTCGCCGCTGGAGGTGACGAGGTCATGGCCCACCACTTCCCGCAGCAGCGGGTGGTCGGCTTCGCTCAGTACCGGCCCGGCGGGCAGGACGAGGTCACCCCCCCGGTAGCTCCGGTGAACGATGGGTTGGATCCCCCGGCCCGGTGCGGCCGGGCTCGTGTCCATGTGAGCCAGGAAGCCTACCGCCGGCGCCTCTGGCGCCCCCCGGGCCGGAAGGGTGGCGGTGACGATCCCGTGCTCGTCCACCCGGACGTCCTCCAGGCCCATGGTTTCCAGCTCTGTGGCCAGGATCCGGGCCAGCTCCCACTGCCCCGGGGTGCTGGGGATGTCCTGAGGGTCCTCTGCCGAGGTGGTCTCCACCTGCACGTATCGGAGGAACTTGGCCAGCAGTCCCTCGCTCAGGAGCTCGTTCCGGGTCATCGTGTCGCCTGCTTTCCTGGAGAGTGTCTTCGGAAGTCGGCCATCAACCGTCCCCGTCCGGCCTGTCTCCCGAGTCGTGCGGGACCCGCGCACCGATCCCACCCGCAAGCACCCGGAGCCCGGCCGCAGCGGCCGCAGCATAGGCGGGCCGGAGGGCTTCCAGGAAATCCTCCCGACCCCTCCAGAAGGGGAAGGGGCCCACCTGCTCCAGGAGGGCGGACGGAGTCCGAAGGCCGGCTGCCTCGCCCGAAAGGCCGTCGGGAAGCGGGCTACCCTTCCAGAAGGCGACGGGTTCCGCCGGCAGGGACTCCGGCGATGCCTCCGGCTTCGGAGAGCCATCGTCGTCTGGTTTCGGGGCCCTACCCTTCGCCCGCGCGCCTGGCGCCCTCGTCCCGCGTTCGGTCCGGTGGCCCAGAGCCTCGAGCATCGCCTCCCGGGGCATCCCCCGGAGGGTGAAGATGAGGAAAGGATCCCTGTCGAAGGCTTCCCCCAGCAGGTAGTAGACCGCCGCGATGTGCTTGCACGGGTTGGCGTCGTCGGGGCACGAGCACTCGGTGGCGAGGTCGCGCCGGGTGGAAGGGAAGAGGGTGAGTCTCGCCCTCTCGAAGACGTCCTCCACCTGAGGCGGCATCTCGCCGGCCAGGAGCTTTGCTGCGTAAAGCGCCTGCCGGGCCAGGGCTCGGGTCACCCTCTCCCACTCTTCCCCGGAGAGGGTCTTCACGCGGATCTCCACGGCGTAGGGCCTGGGGCGCGAGCCCTGCACCTGGGCGGTCACCCTCCCTGCCGCGACCTCCAGGGAGAGCACCTGGCCCTGGCGGGCGTAGGTGCGGCCCCGGCGGAGCCGGGCGGTCTCGTGGAAGCGCTCCAGCACCGCAATCCAGCGCTTGGCCCACCAGCTCTTGCCGAAGGCTCCCCGCCTGGTTCCGGCCCGGATGCCCCCTTCCGCCCGGATGGGAACCGAGGGCTCGTACCAGGGCCCATCGTACTCGTCGTACCGCCTACCGCTCATGTCTCGCGCACCGCCTCCTCCACCCGGAGGGCGAAGAGCTCCCTCAGCTCATGGTTGGAGAGCTCGGTCAGCCATGCCTCGCTCGTACCCACCACCTGGCCGGCCACCCACCGCTTCTGCTCGATCATCCGATCGATCCTCTCCTCCAGGGTGCCGGCGCAGACGAAGGCGTGAACCTCCACCCGCCGCTCCTGGCCGATGCGGAAAGCCCGGTCCGTCGCCTGGCTCTCCACGGCAGGGTTCCACCAGCGGTCGAAGTGGAAGACGTGGTTCGCCCGGGTCAGGTTGATCCCGGTGCCACCGGCCTTCAGGGAAAGGACGAAGACGGGCGGGCCGTCGTCCTCCTCCTGGAACCGCCGCACCATCCGGTCCCGCTGGGGCTTGGGCACGGCCCCGTGGAGGAAGAGCACCTCCCGGCCGAACCGCTCCTGGAGGTGGCGACGGAGGATCTGGCCCATCTCGGCGAACTGGGTGAAGATCAGGGACCGCTCACCGGTTTCCAGGATCTCCTCGAGCATCTCCGCGAGGCGGGTCAGCTTGCCCGACCGGCCCTCGATGGCAGAGCCGTCCTGGAGGAACTGGGCCGGGTGGTTGCACACCTGCTTCAGCTTCGACAGCGTGGCCAGCACCAGCCCCCGCCGGCTCATGCCCTCCGAAGCCTCCAGGGCCTCCTCGGCCTCCTGCACCACCGCCTGGTACAGGGTCGCCTGCTCCCGGGTGAGCGGGGCGAAGACCTTCATCTCCAGCTTCTCGGGGAGGTCGGCGATGATGCTGCGATCCGTCTTCACCCGCCGAAGGATGAAGGGCCCCGTGAGCTGCTTCAGCCGTGCGGCCGCCTCAGGATCCTGCCGGGTCTGGATGGGGAGGAAGAACCGGCGCTGGAAGTCGGCCTGGCTGCCCAGGAGGCCGGGATTGAGGAACTCCATGAGGGACCAGAGGTCGCCCACGTGGTTCTCCACGGGCGTACCGGTGAGCGCCACCCGGTACTCGGCCGGGAGGGAGCGAGCCGCCCGGGCCTGCTTGGTTTCGGGGTTCTTCACGTTCTGAGCTTCGTCCAGCACCACACCGGCCCACTCCACCGTCTTCAGCAGGGCCTGGTCCTTCTGCAGCAGCGCGTAGCTGGTGAGGACGAGCCCGCTGCCCGCCGCGGCCTCCCCGAAGGCCTCCCCCCGCTGCCGCTCGGGTCCGTGGTGGACCATCACCGGCAGGCCGGGCGTGAAACGGGACGCCTCGCGCTGCCAGTTGCCCAGCACCGTGGTGGGGCAGACCAGGAGCACGGGCCGCGTCTCCCCGGCCTCCCGCTCGTGTTGCACGAGGGCCAGGGTCTGGATCGTCTTGCCCAGCCCCATGTCGTCCGCCAGGCAGGCTCCCAGCCCCCAGCGCCGGAGGAAGTGGAGCCAGGCGTATCCCCGCATCTGGTAAGGGCGGAGGGTGCCCTGGAAGCCCCGGGGCGGGTCGAGCTCCTCCAGGGCGGTCCTCTCCTGGACCTGGTGCAGGAGCCGCCCGATCCATCCGGTGGCCTGCACCCCGTCCACGGGCACCCCGCCGGGACCGGCAGCACCCCCCAGGCCGGCCCGGAGCACCTCCCGCGCGGGGCGCCGCTCGCCCGAGTGCTCCTGGACGAACCGGAGCACCTGGCGGATCTGGGCCCCGTCCACCTGGACCCACCGCCCCCGCAGCCGAACCAGCGGGACCTTGAGGCGGGCCAGCTGCTCCAACTCCTCGCGGGTGAGGGGCTCGTCTCCCAAAGCTGCCTGCCAGTCGAAGCGGACCAGGCTTTCCAGGGTGAACCCGTTGCGGGCGGACCGTCCGGAGCCGGCGCCCGACACCCTCCCCCGCAGGTTCAGCCGTGCCCGGGCCCTGCCCCTGGTCCACCAGGCGGGCAGCATCACCCGGAACCCAGCCTCCTCCAGCGCGAGGGCATGCTCCGTCAGGAAGCGGTAAGCGCCGGTCGCATCCAGGGCGCAGCCCGCCGGCCGCGGCTGCCTGAGGCCTGCTTCCACGTCCGGCACGAGCCGGGCCGCCTGCCCCAGGGCCGTGAGGGCATAGCGGCGCGGGTCCGAACCATGGGCCGCCAAGAGCCTCGCTTGCCGGGACCGGGCCGGCCAGACCTGCTCCATGGGCACCAGGAGGCTTGGGTCGGGCACGGGCTGGAGGAGGTAGCGCAGGCGCCAGGGCTGCTCGGGCTCCGCTGCGGCAGGCGGTTCGCCGTCGCCGGTCTCCTCGGGGGCAGGCGGCTCCTCCAGGCGGAAGCAGAGCCGAAAGGGCGCGCCGGCCAGCTCTTCCACCGGGCGCCGCCACTCCCGCACCTCCGCGGCCAGAGGTTCGAGCGCGTCCCGGCTGCCCGCCAGCCGGCCGTCGGGTGCCAGGAGCGCTCGGAGCCAGAGCTCGTGGGGCGTCTCGGCCCGGGACGCACGACGTTTGGCTGCCGCGCCATCCGCGGCCCTTTCCTGTGCGCTGTCCGCGGCCCGCTCCTGCAGGCCGGAGCGCACCAGGTGGTCCACGAACCCTGCGAGGACCTCCCCGACCGCGTCCTCGGCCGGCGAGTTGGAGAGGGCCCGGGCCACCGCCGGCATGGCGCGGGCGAGGGCGTGGAGGCGCTCCTGGTCGGATCCCTGCAGAACCGGCTGCCACCGGGCCGCGAAGGTCTCCTCTTCCCCCACCAGGTCCGGCAGGAACCGGCCCCGCGCCACCAGGTCACCGGCCACCCGCAGGAGCGCTGCCCAGAAGGCCAGGTCCTCACCCACCGCGATGCCCGGGGCAAGGGTGCGCTGGCCTGAGCAGGCCAAGAGGAGGCGGACCGCCTCGCCAGGCGACAGGAGAACGGCCGTGACCCGCCAGGGCAGGATGCGGGTCGGGGCCCTGGAGGCGGGCGGCTCGCCGATGAGGGAGCTCGAGGGGATGGGCAGGCCGCCCGCGGACGGGGAGCGCAGGATCAGTCCGTCGAGGCGCCGGCTTCCCACACGGATGCTTGCTGCGGCCGCCGACACCGCGGCCTGGAGCCCTTCACGCCCTGCATCGTAAGGGTACGGGAGAGGGTGCGGGTCCCGAGGGGGCCTGCCCCTCCGGGGCTTAGGAGGGGGCGATCCGTCGAGGGACCGCTCCGCCCAAAGGGCCAGACGGCCCTGGATGGCGCCCGCATGGACGACGATCATCGGTTGCTGCAGTCCCCGCCTTCCCGGGCCGCGGCACGGGCCCTCAGATCACGGACGTTTTCGCCAGAAACGGCCCGCCTCCTCGCCGCGCCACGGACCGGCGAGGCCGCCTCCTGGAATTGACGCCCCGGAGTCGTGCGCAGGCGCAGCGGGCCGCGATCTGGGCCCAGCCGGTGCAAGCCGCCGTGAGCACCCTCCCGCGGCGGCAGAGGGAAGGGCTCCTCCAGGGTCTCCTCGAACTTATCGCCGCCCTGAACCGCGCCGGCGTGATCACCGTGGCCCGCACCTGTCTCACCTGCCGCTTCTTCGAGCCGGCCGCCCCGAGCGGCTCCGGCGTCCACCGCTGCCGGCTGCTGGAGAAGCCCCTGGCCGCGGAGGATCTGCGGGTGGACTGCCCGGATCATGAGCCGCACGTGGTCGAGACCTGAGCCTCACCGGGAGGGATGCCTGCGTGAGAACGCCCGAGCGGTCGCGCCACCCTCTCAACCGCCGCACCTGCATCGACCGGGTTCCCGTCTTCACCCGCCTCTCGCCCGAGGCGCGGGCCCACCTGGCCCGGGAGCTCCACCACCGTCGCTTCGCACCGGGTGAGCTGCTGGCCGCGGGGGAGGCTCAGACCCACCTGACGATTCTCGCCGCCGGCCTGGCGCGCCACGCGGTCAGCTCGGCCGACGGGCGCGAGCAGATCCTCCGCTTCCTGGGCCCCGGCGAGTTCTTCGGCGAGATGGCGCTCTTCACCGGGCGGCCCCTCGCGGGTGAGGTGCAGGCCGTGGAACCCGTGGAGGCCTGCGTCCTCGACGGCAACGCGCTGCGGCGGGCGGTGGAGAGCGAGCCGGCCCTGGGGTGGGACCTCCTGCGGGAGCTGGCCCGCCTGCTGGAGGAGACCACCCGCATGGCCGGCAGCCTCTCCACCCAGAGCGTCGAGGAGCGGGCGGCCCACCTCTTCCTGCGCATGGCTGCGACCTCAGGACCCCAGTTCGCGAGGCGGGGGTGGACTCGCGGTGAATCGGCCCTGGCTTCGGTTGGGAAAGGAGCGGCCCCCCTGGCTCTGGCCCGGGGTGGCCGCGCTCCTCATGGGCGCTGGGTGGGTGGCGGGGCGGGCCGGCTTCGCCGCCGTCGCTGAGGCAGGGATGGTGGCGGCGGCCCTCGTGAGCGGGCTGCCCATTGGGCGCAAGGCCTGGGCCGGCCTCCGGATGGGGTCGCTTGGCATCGACGCCCTGGTCACCCTTGCGGCTGCGGGAGCCATCGCCATCGGCGAGGCGTGGGAGGCCGCCGCGGTCACCTTCCTCTTCAGCCTGGGCGAGGTGCTGGAGGGGGCGAGCCTGGCCCGGGCGCGGCGGGCTCTGGAGGACCTGGTGAGCTGGATGCCCGAGACCGCCCGGGTGGACCGGGGTGGCTGGGTGGACGTGCCCGTGGAGGAGATCCGGCAGGGCGAGCGCCTGGCTCTCCGCTCGGGGGAGAAGCTGCCCGTGGACGGTGAGGTCGTGGCCGGTCGGGCCACCGTGGACACCTCCCGGGTGACGGGCGAGTCCATGCCCGAGCTCCGCGAGCCCGGCGATCGGGTCATCGCCGGCAGCATCGTGCAGGCAGGCTACCTGGAGGTGGTCGCTACCCGCGTGGGAGCCGAGAGCACCTTCCAGAAGGTGGTGGCCCTGGTCCTGGAGGCCCAGGAGTCCAAGCCCCGCGTCCAGGCCTTCCTGGAGCGGTTCGGGCGGCTCTACACCCCGATGGTGCTTCTCCTGGCCGCCGGCAGCCTCGTCGTCACCCGTGACGTGAGGCTCGCCCTCACCCTCCTGGTGGTGGCCTGCCCCGGAGCGCTGGTCATGGCCGCCCCGGTATCGCTCATGAGCGGGCTGGCCATGGCCGCCCGCCACGGCGTGCTTGTGCGCCGGGCCTCGGTCCTGGAGGCCCTGGCCCGGCTCGACACGGTGGTCTTCGACAAGACGGGCACCCTCACCCAGGGTGCGCCCGCGGTCGTCGCCACCCACACCTTCCACGGATGGAGCGAGAAGGGGGTCCTGGGGGACGCGGTCGCGCTGGAGGCACGGTCCGAGCACCCGCTGGCGGGAGCGGTGCTGGCCGCTGCCCGGGAGCTGGGCGTGACCTCCGGCGAGCGGTCGTCCCGTCCTTCCGTCTCCGGCGACCGGCCTGCGGCCGCCGAGGACACGCCATGGCCCGTTGACGAGCTGGAGGTCCTGCCGGGCAGAGGCCTGGTCGCACGGGTCCAGCGAGAGTCCACCGGGGGTTCGGCCCTTCTCCCACCGCGCGTCATCCATGTGGGCAGCGTGCGGTTGGTCCAGGAGGGTGAGATCCGCCTTCCGGATGAAGCGCGCCCCGTCCTGGAGGCTGAGGAGGCCGCCGGTCGCACCGTCGTCCTGGTGGCCGAAGATCGCCGGGTGGTGGGCCTCCTGGCCCTGGAAGACCCCCCTCGCCCTGAAGCGGCCGGTGCCATCGCGTGGCTGCGGAAGCTCGGGATTCGCTCCCTGGTCATCCTCTCGGGGGACCGTCCGGCGCCCGTGACCGCCCTCGGCCGGGCCCTGGGCGTCGACGAGGCCCGGGGCGGCCTCCTCCCCCAGGAGAAGCATGCGGAGGTGGCCCGTCTGGCCAGAGCCGGGCACCGGATGGGCATGGTGGGCGACGGTATCAACGACGGCCCGGCCCTTTCCCGGGCGGACGTGGCCTTCGCCATGGGGCTCGGCGGGACGGACCTGGCCCGGGGCCTGGCCGACGTGGTGGTGGCCTGGGATCATCTCACCCAGGTACCGCTGGCGATCGAGCTGGCCCGGTCCGTGGTGCGGGACGTCCGGCAGAACGTGGCGCTGGGGGTGCTCACGGCCGGGCTGCTGCTCGCGGCCGTGCTGGCCGGTGAGGCGCATCTGGGGGCCGCGATGCTGGTCCACCAGCTCAGCGTCCTGGCCGTGATCGGGAACGGCCTGCGGCTCTTCCTGTATCGACCGCGTCACGAGAACCTGTCGCTCCAGAGAGACCGTCCGGTGTCGGGGACATTCGCACTGCCCAAGTTGGGACGTTCGCACCGTACCCGGGAGGGATCGAGCCAGGTAAGATGATCCTGGGTTATTGAAGATATAGCAGTCTTCTTTCACCTGTTACGACCGTCATGCCGGGGATGGCCACCGCCGAAGGGAGAGGGCTTCCCGTGCACGGTTGCGGGCCGTCTCGGGGAAGGGGGAAACGACATGTTCCGCATGCGAACCGGACAGGCACGGAGGTCGGACGATCCCCGCGCGGGCGGGCGCCCGCCCGCCTGGAGGCGATGGGTGCCGCCGGCCGTGGTGTCGATGGCCTTGGTGGCGCTTCTCGTCACGCCGGCGGTGATGCGGGCGGCGGGAGGCCCGACGGGGATCGACATCGCCCGGACCAACGACCCCATCCAGCCCGACCGCGGGGGGCGGGTGGTGGACGTGACCCTTGAGAGCTACCCAGTGGAGTGGCCTGTGGCCGACGGCCAGACCCAGGTCATGTGGACCTTCAACGGCCAGGTTCCCGGCCCCGTCGTCCGCGTGCGCCAGGGCGACGTGGTCCGCTTCACCCTGGTCAACCGCGATCCGCGCCTGCCCCACTCGGCCGACCTCCACGCGGCCAGGACGCCTTGGGACCGGGATTTCCGCGACGTCCCGCCCGGCAAGTCGCTCCAGTTCTACTGGAAGGCCGAGTACCCGGGCGTCTGGATGTACCACTGTGGCACCCAGCCGGTCATCCTCCACATCGGCAACGGTATGTTCGGCGTCGTGATCGTCGATCCGAAGGAGGGACGCCTGCCGGCCCGCGAGTTCGTGCTCGTTCAGCACGAGATCTACGGGGGGCCGAACGACCTCACCGGAATGCTGGCCGACACGCCCAAGTACGTGGCCTTCAACGGCGAGCGCAACCGCTACGCGGCCTCGCCCCTCCAGGCGCGTCCCGGGGAGCTGATCCGCCTTTACGTGGTCGACGCCGGGCCCAACCGCTCGTCCGCCTTCCACGTGGTGGGCACCATCTTCGATCGGGTCGAGGTCAACGGCAACCCCCGCAACACGCTGTACGGCATCCAGACGTACACGGTGCCTCCCGGGGGCGGCTCGGTCTTCGAGCTGCGAATTCCGGAAGAGGGACGCTACCCGGTGGTGACCCACGCCTTCAACGACGCGACGGCTGGTGCCCTCGGCATCCTCGAGGTGCGGAAGGACGCTCCCGCGGCCTCCCCCGCCCCGGACGCGCTGATGCCCGGGGTCGCCTCCCGGCCTCCGTCGACGGACTGACGGCCAAGTGCCGCCGCCCGCGGTCCCTTCGGCCGCGGGCGGCCGCGTCACCTCACCTGGGCGAACTGCTCCAGCCGCCCCGGGTCCAGCACCCGGATGCGCCCCCGGTCCAGGTCGATGACGCCCTGCTCCTCCATGCGGCGGAGGATGCGCCCCACCACCTGCCGGGCGGTGCCTGCGAGGGAGGCCATCTCCTGCTGGCTCAGGCCGCCGCTTGCGCCCACCAGGCAGTCCTCCCGGGTCAACAGGAGGCGGGCCACCCGGGCCGTCACGCTCAGGAGGGAGAGGTCGGCGGCGAGGCCCGCGAGGCGCCCCACCGTACCCGCGAGCCCGGCCACCACCGCGTCGGCCACCGGACCCCCGGAGCGGACCAGGCTCCGCAGGAGCTCCGAGGGGATCTGGAGCACCCGGGAGGAGTGGAGCGCCACCGCGGTGGCCACGTGGGTCCCACCCACGGCGCCCGCCTCGTTGAAGGTCTCCCCGGGATCCACCACCTGCAGGGTCTGCTCCCGGCCGTCGGGGGAGTGCTTGACCACCTTCACCCGCCCCGACAGCAGCAGGTAGAGGCTGCGGGCGGGCTCGCCCTCGGTGTAGAGGACGCCGTTGCGCCGGAGCCTCAGGACGTGGGAGAGCTCGAGGACGCCCTCGCGCTCCTCCTCGCCCAGCGGGGCGAAGAAAGCATGCGACCGGAGGAGGCGCCGGACCTCCTCCGGGTCGCTGGCTCGGGGGCGATGCCCTGGGCGCTCCGGGCCTGGCAGTGGGGCAAGGGACATGGGGTGACGGCCTCCCGCGTCGTTCGTCTCCTTCACTCTAACCCAGATCCGGGCTTCAGCCCAGGCCCAGGAAGATGCCGAGCGCGAAGAGGAGCGAGAGGCCCACCTCGGTGAAACCGATCCGGCGCAGGTTCAGGGGGAGCTTCACCCGGAAGACGCCCACCACGTTCTTCACCAGCGAGGGCACGTACCCTACGAAGGGCCAGGTACCGACCCCCGCCGCCGACCCCGCCAGGGCCAGCACCGCGGCCAGGGCCGCGGAGTAGAGGAGGGTGCCCCAGCCCAGGCGGACCCGGTCCATGGGGGTCGAGGGGCGCTCCCGCTGCTGGGCCACCTTCATCTTCACGTAGAAGACGGGCCCCACGAAGTAGAGCGCAAGGAGAAGCCACACGAGGAGCGCGCGCTCCACCGTGCCCCACTGGAGGCCGCCCTCCGCCAGGTGAAGGAGGACAGGTCCCTCCGATCCGGCGAGGCCCTCCTGGACGGCGGTGGACACCGAGAGAAGGTAGCCCATGGGTCCTGCGGCCGACATCCCCACGAAGCCCACCACCTCCGCCCAGGCGGACCGTTCCTGCCGGCTCCGGCGCAGGAGTACGAAGAAGGCCAGGAAGCCCAGGCCCGCCGCGCCTGCCGCCACGAGCCACACCTGGCGGGTCGCCCCCACCAGGAGGCCCCCGATGACCAGCAGGGCGAGCAGTTCGCCCAGGACCCAGCGCCGGGCACGCGCCGCCTCCTGTCGCTCCGCCGCCTGACGGGCGGGGTCGCGTGCCCGCTGGGGGCGGTATGCCTGGAAGAGGGCTTCACGCAGCATGAACAGGACCACCGCGGCCGCGCCCGCGCTCAAGGCGGGCCAGAGCGGCCCCCCGGCTTGCACCGCCAGCGCCGCGCCCAGGGCAATGCCGGTGAGGAAGGCGCCCCACGCGCCGTGCTCGCCCGGGATGGGGCGGCGGCGCGTTCGTGCGGCCGCACCCGGGCGTGCCGCCCGGGTCGCCTCAGGAGCGCTCATGAACGGTCGCCTCCTTTCCGCCGGCGCGGCGCTCCGCGATGCGTTCCCGCACGTCCTCGGGAACGACGCTCCGAACCTCGCCGGGGACGCCCAGCAGGGTGGTTCCCAGGTTGTACGCGTAGAGCACGATCGAGCCCGCCAGCGCGAGCGTTCCGCTCCACGCGGCCCAGCCCAGGCTCGGGTCGGCCACGAAGAACCGCCCCGCCCGGGCCCCCATGGAGAGGAGCAGGCCGGCCTGGTAGAGCCAGAACTGGACCCAGGCGAGGCGGGGCAAGCGGATCAGCGGCTGCGACGCCATGGCGGGCAGCATGGTGTACGAGACCCCCATGATCATCGAACCCACGAAGCCGTACAGGTGCCACAGGTTGAAGACCGTTCCGGCGGCGCCCTTCAGCTTGAGCACCAGCCCGCCCGGCAGCGCCGGGTAGTCCATCACCGCGAGGAAGAGCGCGCCCACGGCCAGATAGGCCAGGCTCGTCCCGTAGTAGGCCATGCTCAAGCGACGCACGGAGCGTCGTGTCCGGTCTTTGACGGCGGCAATGCCCATGCCCTCACCCCCGTTCCGCGCGGTCCGCGAAGCCGCGCCCCCCACGACCTCATGGTGCCATGGCCGTCCTCTCACGTCCAGCCCAGGGCCCGCAGGGCGTCCCGGCTCATGCGCTCCGGCCCCCACGGCGGCTCCCCCACCAGATGGACGTCCACCGACCGGACCCCGGGGAGCATGGCCACCACCTCCCGAACGCCATCGGCCATGCTCCCGTGCAGGGGGCAGCCGGGGGTGGTGAGGGTCATGGTCACCTCTACGTGGCCGCCGTCCCCGATGTGGACGTCGTAGATCAAGCCCAGGTCCACCACGTTCAGACCCAGCTCGGGATCGATCACGCTCTTCAAAGCCTCACGCACGGTGGAGGGTCCAAGCCAAAGCACCCCGGCCGGCCCAGGCGTGGGCGTGCTCCCACGCTCCGCCCAGCAACACGGACAAGGCTGTTCCGACGGTGCCCAGGTGGAGGAGCGCCAGCCCTGTCCACGCCCGCCGCTCGTCCAGCATCTGCCGGAGCAGGGGCGCGCCGCCCGCCACCCGGTTGCGGTACACCTGGTTCCACGCCATGAAGGGCACCAGCTTGGTGAGGATGGCCAAGATCATGCCCGCCACGAAGCCGAGGCCCACCCACAGCCCGACCCCCACGGCCAGCCGGTTCTGCCCCGCCAGGTCCAAGCCGTCGTACCGCGCCGCACCTGCCGCCATCGCCCCGATGGCCAGGGCGAGCTGGCCTGCGGATGCGACGGCCCCCGCGTGCACCGGTTCCAGCCTCCGCCGCAGCCTGTGCCGGAGGATTCGCAGGAGGTCCCAGGCGTAGAGGAGGCCCGCGACGCCCAGCAAGGCCATGCCGGCCGCCTTCACCCAGCCGGGCCAACCCTGGGCCGCGCCCAGGGCGGCCGTCCAGATCCCCGCCTGGGCCAGGACCAGGATCGCCCTCCCGGCTCCCTCCGGATGGTTGTGGGTGAGGGTGAACATGGGGATCAGCTTGTAGGAGACCCCCACGATGGTGAGGAAGAACCAGCCCCCCACGCCCCACAGGAGGTGGATCGGCAGCCCTTCCGCCAGGAGGCCCGGCAGGAAGGTGAAGCGCAGGTTGATGGCCATGGTGAGCCCCATGAGGACGGTGAGCCCCAGGTAGCCCAGGGAGAAGGCCAGGTACCGGGCGGTCAGGTTCCAGGAGCGGTTCTGGGTCAAGGTCCGGTACAGGTTGTAGGCGGCCACGGCGAAGCCGGCCACCACCAGCGCGCCTCCCAGTGCGACACCCTGCAGGAAGAAGCGGGCGAAGCTGGCCACCAGCACGGTGACGCCCAGGACATGGTGGACGTACGCCACGTACCCGAGCCGGGTGCTGTGCAACCGCACGTCGAGGAGCACGGGCACCATCTGGTGCAGCACCCCCAGGGTGAGGGTGGTGCCGAAACCGAGGACGAAGAGGTGTACCAGCGCCAGGAGCGGTGCGTTGTGCCGGTAGAAGGGCAGCGCCCCCTGGTGGTAGGCCACCAGCCCGACCCCAAAGAGCACCGCTGCCACCAGCGCGGTGGCCAGGTAGAAGACGGGAAGCGGGAAGACCCATCTCGCCGCACCCGCACCTGGCATTCCGGGAAAGCCGGTGCCTGGCGGTGTACGGGTTCTCGCCCCAGCGTCGATCATGATCCCCCTCCTCCTCCCCCGCGTCGATCCGACCGCGCGGGGCTCCGCCTCAGGCGCTCCGCCCGATCCGGACACGCCAGACCTCAGGACCTTCCTCCAGGTACGTCCAGCTGAAGCGTCCCGCCTGCTCGGCTGCGAACTGGTAGTAGAGGGGCTTCGGGTCGTGGTCGTTCACCAGCACGAAGTGCTCGCCGGACTGGAGGGACTCGAAGCGGGCGAAGATGTTACCATGCCGGACGGCGGGCGGCATCGATCGGACATCGAGGACTGCAATATCGGCTTCGGCCATGCGAGCCACCCTTCCTGTGCCTCCCACCGTGCACAGGCGGCGGGAGCCGGACGATGTTCGGTCACCCCCCACGATAACAGGGGCCGGGCGGATGCGCAGTGATCTGAATCACAGCTGCGGAATCCATTGCGCTCACCCGCGATCCGGAGTAGAATTAGATGCGTGCAACTCACGCGTTAGTAGATGGTAAAGAAGAGGCGACGCCTTCATGCAAGAGCTCTTTCTTCGCATCGCAGGATCGAACCCCATCGGGCAGGGCCTCGCGGGTGGCGTGACCATCGCCTTCCTGAACCTGCTGGGCGCGCTGGCGGTGCTGGTGGTCCGGCGGCCGTCCGAACGCCTCCTGAACGTCGCCCTCGGCTTCTCGGCCGGGGTGATGCTCGCGGCCAGCTTCACCAGCCTCATCATGCCTGGGATCGAGCTGGGGGGTGTCCTCCCTGTGCTGGCCGGCATCGTCCTGGGGGTCTTGGTCCTGGACCGGGCCGACCGCTGGATCCCCCACCTCCACGTGGCCGTCACCGGGCGAGCGTGGTCCAACGGATCCGAGGCGGCGGCCGCCGAAGGGGTGGGTCCGAGCCGGGTGGCCGGAGTGATCCTGTTCATCGTGGCCATCACCCTCCACAACATGCCCGAGGGCCTGGCGGTGGGCGTGGGCTTCGGCTCCGGGGACGTGGGGCGGGCCCTCTCCCTCATGTGGGCCATCGGCCTCCAGAACATCCCCGAGGGGCTGGCGGTCTCGGTCTCCGCGCTGCAGGCGGGGTTCGGGCGCCGCTTCTACGCCGCCTACACCGGCATCCGGGCCGGTCTGGTGGAGATCCCGCTGGCGGTCCTGGGGGCGTGGGCGGTGAGCGTGGCCGAGCCCATCCTTCCCTACGCCATGGGGTTCGCGGCGGGGGCCATGCTCTTCGTGATCAGTGACGAGATCATCCCCGAGACGCACGCCCGCGGCCACGAGCGGCTGGCCACCTTCGGGACCATCCTGGGCCTCATCGTGATGCTCTACCTGGACGTGACTTTGGGCTGAGGGCCGCACCCCGGGGCCGCGGGCTTCAGCCGGTGCTCGCCCGCTGCCAGAGGACCTGGGCCACCTCGGGCCGGGTGAACTCAGGCGGGGGCAGCTCGCCCGCGCGCAGCATCGCCCGCACCCGGGTGCCGCTCAGCACCACGTGGTCCTCCGCGCCGTGGGGGCAGGTCTTGGCCGTCGCCATCTGGCCGCAGCGTCTGCAGAAGAAGCTGTGCTCGAACTTCAGGATGCCGATCCCCAGCTCGTCGGGCCGGAAGCGGTCGAAGACCTCCTGGGCGGCGTAGGTGCCGTAGTAGCTCGCCACCCCCGCGTGGTCCCGTCCCACGATGAAGTGGGTGCAGCCGTAGTTCTTCCGGCTGATCGCGTGGAAGACGGCCTCCCGGGGCCCGGCGTAGCGCATGGCCGCCGGGAAGACGGCCAGGAGCACCTGCTCCCGGGGATAGTAGCGCTCCAGGATCGTCTCGTAGCTCCGCAGCCGCACCTCGGCCGGCACGTCGTCGGCCTTGGTGGCGCCCACCAGGGGGTGGAGGAGCAGGCCGTCCACCGTCTCCAGCGCGCACTTCTGGATGTACTCGTGGGCCCGGTGGATGGGGTTCCGGGTCTGGAAGGCGACCACCGCCCGCCAGCCCCGCTCCTGGAAGGCCCGGCGGGTCTCGGCGGGGGTGAGGCGGTAGCGGCCGAAGGCCTCCCGCCCGGGCCGGTCCAGGACCCAGACGGGCCCGCCCAGGTAGACCTCGCCCTGGCGGTAGAGGCGGGCCACGCCGGGATGGGCCTCGTCGGAGGTGCCGAAGACCCGCTCCGCCTCCCGGCGCCGGTCGTAGGGGAAGACCTCGGTGATGTGCATGAGGCCCACGGTCCGCCGATCGCCCGGGGTCACCAGGGCCACCTCCTGCCCTTCCCGGATCCGAGCGGCCTCCTCCCAGGAGACGGCCAGCGTGACGGGCATGGACCAGACCAGCCCGTCGGCCAGGCGCATGGTCTCCACCACCGTCTCGTACTCCAGCCGGCGCATGAAGCCCCCCAGCGGGCTGAGCGCGCCGACGCCGATCATCTCCAGGTCGGCCAGCTCCCGCTCGTCCAGCTCCACCGCCACCAGCTCCCGGGCCCGGCGCAGGGCCTCCTCCCGCGCCTCACCCTCCAGCTCCCGGTTCACCAGCACCCCGCCGTGGGGCTCCACCGGGCCGGGCCATGGCCGCTGGGCCGAGCGGCCGCCTTGCCCTTCGGGCGGCTCGTACCTGGCGACGACCGTGCCTCCGTCTGAGATACCGTGTCCGGCAGCGCTCCCGACCCCGTTCACCTCAAGGACGACCCGGTGTGCGGCGCCGTTGCCTGCCGACAGGTACCCCCGCTGTTCCAGCAGGTGGATGACCCGGGCGGCGCACCCGTCCACCGTCTCCTGATCGGTCCGCAGCAGCAGGTCCGGGTGCTCGGGGGGTTCGTAGGGGTCGCTCACTCCCGTGAAGTTGGGGATCTCCCCGGCCATGGCCTTGCGGTAGAGGCCCTTCACGTCCCGCTCGAGGAGCGTCTCCATGGGCGCGCTGACGAAGACCTCCAGGAACTCCCCCACCTCCCGCCGGGCCTGCGCCCGCACGGCCCGGTAGGGCGAGATGAAGGAGGCCAGGCAGATGACGCCGTTGCGGGTGAGGAGCTTCGCCACGAAGGCCACCCGCTCGATGTTGCGGTCCCGGTCTTCCCTGGAGAAACCCAGGTCCCGGGTGAGGCTCTGCCGTACCACGTCGCCGTCCAGGCGCTCCACCCGGACGCCCCGAGCCCGGAGGGCGACCTCCACGGCCTTGGCGACGGTGGTCTTTCCCGCCCCCGAGAGGCCGGTGAACCAAACGGTCACGCCGCGCATGGTCATCCTCCCATTCGGTCGCATCGATCGGTCCCGCGCGAACCGCTCCTCATCCTGCCGGTCGGGTTGCCGTGTGAAGCCCGCACTCGGTCTTCTGGCTCCCCCACCAGCGACCCGACCGGTCGTCCACCCTGGCACCCGCGGGTGCGACCCGGCGGGTGCACTGCACACACCCGAGGCTGGGGTATCCCTCGTCGAGCAAAGGATTGTAGGGGAGGTCGTGCGCGTCCAGGTACGCCCACACCTGCTGCCGGCTCCAGCCGGCCAGCGGGTTGATCTTGGTGATGGTTCGACCGGGCCCGACCGGGTGCACCGGCTGGAGGTGGTGCTCCTCCACCACCCGCGCGCCGGTCCGGGCCTCGGTCTGTCCCCGCCGGATCGCGGTCATCCAGGCATCGTAGCCCTGGAGCAGGGTGAAGAGGGGTTCCACCTTCCGGATCCGGCAGCAGAGGTCCGGGTCCCGGGCCCAGAGATCGTCGCCGTAGCGGGCCGCCTGCTCCTCCGGCGTCAGCCTGGGGACCACCTCCACCACCCGCAGGCCGAGCCTGCGTGAAAGGCGTTCCTGGAAGGCAACGGTCTCGGGGAAGAGGAAACCCGTGTTCACCCAGGCCACCGGCACCGAGGGGTCCACCTGGGCGACCATGTGGAGCAACGCCGTTCCTTCCGGATTACCGAAGGACGATGAGACCACGAGGCCTTTCCCGAGCTGCTCCACCGCCCAACGGATCGTCTCTTCCGGTTTCCAGTCCAGCGTCGGTCTGATCACGCGTCTCCCTCCCGTGCAGCCACCTGGATCACGGACCGTCCTTGCGTTCCCAGGGGCTCGGCGGCCCGCACGGCCACGCCTTCGGCTGCCACCGGCCAAGGCCTGCCTTCGCGGAACGGCGGGCTCCTGGCGGTGTGGATCGCGGCGCGGAGCGCGACCACGTCCCCCA
The DNA here is from genome assembly GCF_001544015.1 of Limnochorda pilosa. Lineage (GTDB taxonomy): Bacteria > Bacillota > Limnochordia > Limnochordales > Limnochordaceae > Limnochorda > Limnochorda pilosa. The sequence goes on from NZ_AP014924.1 coordinate 3,522,739, forward strand.
CCACCACGGTCGCCGGGCTTCGGATGCCGGCGGCTTCGGCTACCCGAGCCATCCCCTCGAGGCGGGTCACCACCACCCGCTGCTCCGGGGTGGTCCCCCGCTCCACCAGGGCGATGGGGGTCCCGCCCGTCCACGAGCTCTCCAGGAGCGCTTCCTCCAGGGCCTCGAGCACGCCCACGGCCATCAGCGCCACCAGCGTGTCGGGACGCCCGAGGGCTGCCACCTGGGCCTGCAGGCTTCCCTCCTGGCAGGTCCGCGCGGTAAGAACGGCGAAGCTCCGGGCCAGGCCCCTGTGGGTGAGCGGAATACCCGCGCACGCCGGCACCGCGTGGGCCGAGCTCACACCAGGAACCACCTCCACCGGTATGCCGGTACTGGCCAGCGCGACCATCTCTTCTCCCCCGCGCCCGAAGACGAAAGGGTCTCCCCCGTGGAGCCGGACCACCACCGCCCCCGACCGGGCGGCAGCGACCATGACCCGGTGGATCTCCTCCTGAGGCATCGAGGGGCCGCCCGGGCGCTTTCCGGCGTTCACCCGTACGGCGCTCGGCCGGGCCCGAGCCACCAGCTCCGGGGCCACCAGGCGGTCGTGGATCACCACGTCCGCGGCCTCCAGGCACCGGAGGCCTTTGACCGTGATCAGATCCGGGTCTCCGGGCCCGGCGCCCACCAGGTAGACGGTGCCGGGGCGGGGCCAGCCGCTCACGGGCGCCCGCCTCCCGCGGTCACGGCGTCGTCCAGGAGGCGCATCAGCCGTTCCTCGGCCTCGGCTCGGCTGTCCTGCCGGCAGAGGTCGAGGACCGCCTCGTCGCGGGCCATGGCGTGCAGGACGGCCCGGCGGGCCTCGACGTTCGGAACGCGCTCCAGCACCTGCCGCCGGGCCCGCCCCAGAATCTCCACATACGGCCCGTAGGCAGCATCGTACTCCTTCTCGAGCCGCTCCCGCAGGAGCCGGGCCAGGGCCGGGCTCCGCCCGCCGGTGGAGACGGCCAGGACCAGCCCGCCCCGCCGGACGAGCGCGGGAGAGATGAAGTCACAGCACGCGGGGAGGTCGACGGCGTTCACCAGAACCCCCAGGGCCCGCGCCTCCGCCGCGACCCGGCGCTTCACCTCCGGCTCGGAGCAGGCAACGATGACGAGGGCGGCACCTTCCAGGTCGCCGGGCTCGTAGGCCCGGGGCACCCACTCCACCTCGTTCCTCTGCGCCAGCTGCGCCAGCCCGGGCTCCAGGAAGCCTGAGGTCACCACCACCCGAGCACCGGATTCCAGGAGGCCGCGCACCTTGGAGGCAGCCTCTTCCCCGCCGCCCACCACGATGCACCGGCGCCCTTCGAGGTTCAGGAAGATGGGATAGTACGGCATGCGGATCCCCTTTCCGGCTGGAACCTCGCCGTCACGCGTTGCACTCGCCCTGACCGATGGAGACCTGGAACTCCGCTTCTTCCGATCCCAGGTCCCGGTAGAGGTCGGGCGCGGCCTCGGGAGGAACCAGGGTCTGCAGCGGCTCCAGCAGCGGGCGGAAGGAGGTCGCCCCGACCCGGGCCAGGTACGCCCGGAAGTCCTCGCCGGGGGCCCGTTCTCGCGCGAAGCGCTCGAGGATCAGCCGCACCGCCTCCGGAACGCGCCGTGCAGGGAGCTGGAGTACCACCGTGCCGCATGATCTTCCCCCTTACCCATCGATCTCGGATTCGTTCGGGGTGTGGTGTCGCACCGGCCCCGCCGGAGCACGGAGCGGTTCTGCCTGGGCCTAATTACATGTTACTTGATTTGTTTTCATGGATTTACGCCCATGCTAGCCTCTTCCGGGCGAGATGTCAAGGGTCGCGTATGCCCTATCTTCGCAGGTGTTCCAAGCCCACCCGGTGGCAGAAGTCGCCGAAGGTCTCCCCCGGCCGCCGGGATCTCTTCCAGCGCTCGAAGAGGGGCCGGACGACGCGCGGCAGGTCGTCCAGGGCTACCAGGTCCAGGAAAGGTAGCGCCAGCCGGGTACCGGCCTGATCGCCGCCCACAAAGACCGTGTAGCGACCAGCGCCCCGGCCGACGAAGGCCAGCTCGGCCGTGTACGGCCGGGCGCAGCCGTTGGGGCATCCGGTCATACGGATGGCGATGGGCTCCCCCTCCAGGCCCAGCTCGCGGAGCTCCGCCTCGATCCGCCCCATGAGGCCGGGCATCGCCCGCTCTGCCTCGGTGATGGCAAGCCCGCAGGTGGGCAGGGCCGGGCAGGCCATGGCATGGCGGCGAGCCGCGCTGTAGTCCTCCACCGTCCGGATCCCGTAGGCGCGGAGCAGCACCTCCACCTCCGGCCGGGCAGTTGGCTCCAGGTCGGTGAGGAGCACGTTCTGCTGGGGCGTCAGGCGCACCCCGGGGCGCAGGCGCTGCACCAGCTCTCGCAGGCCCGTCTTCAGCCGCTCCTGCCCCGCGTCGCGGATCCGGCCGTTCTCCACGGGCAGGCCCAGGAAGAGGCGGCCGTCGCCCTGAGGGTGCCATCCCAGGTGGTCGTCCGCCCGGAAGGGTTCCATGGGCGTGGGCTCCGAGAGGCTGAAGCCCAGACGGCGCTCCAGCTCCTCCCGGAACCACGGGAGCCCCCGCTCGGCCAGCACGTACTTGAGGCGGGCCCGGTGCCGGTCCGCCCGGTTCCCGAAGTCCCGGTGGATCGAGATCACCGCCTCGGCCACCGGGAAGACCCAGTGGGGCGGGACGAAGCCGACCACGTCCGCCAGCCGGGGGAAGGTGCCTGGCGTGCCGTGGCTCATGCCCAGGCCGCCGCCCGCCAGCACGTTGAACCCTGCGACCTCCCGGCCGTCAGGGATGGCCACCAGGCCCAGGTCCTGGGTGAAGACGTCGATGCAGTTGTCGCCGGCGAGGGCGATCCCCGTCTTGAACTTGCGCGGGAGGTAGGTGGGCCCGTAGAGAGGTTCCACAGGGTCCTCGAGGGCCACGCCGGGACCAGGACGGCCGTCGCGGTCCCATCCCGCATGCGCCTCGGCCGGTGCGAGCCGGTCCGCCCCCGGCCGAGCATCGCCCGCCGGCCGTTCCACGGCGATCCGCTCGCCGTTCAGCCAGACCTCATAGTAGGCCCGGCTCCGGGGAAGGAGCCGGGAGGAGAGGGCACGGGCCTGGCGGGTGACGAGCCCATGGAGCGGGTCGGCCAGGGGTGCCGGGCAGGCCACCACGTTCCGCTCCACGTCCCCGCAGGCGGCCAGGGTGGTGACCAGGACCTGGTTCAGCTCCTTCAGCCCCGCCTGGAGGTTGCCCTTGAGGACGCCATGGAACTGGAAGTCCTGGCGGGTGGTCACCCGGAGGGTGCCGTTACCGAAGCGGTCGGCCAGGTGGTCGTGGACCAGGTACTGCTCGGCGCTGAGGACTCCGCCCGGGATCTTGGTGCGGACCATGAAGAGGTACCGCGGCTGTTCCCCCGCCCGCTTCCGCTCCCGGCGCACGTCCCGGTCGTCCTGCTGGTAGATGCCGTGGAACTTGAGCACCTGGCGCCCGTCCTCCGAGAGGTGGGAGCTCGGGGAGGCAAGCTGATCGCTGAGATCCCCCTTCAGGTAGGCGCTTGCTTCCTTGATCTGCTCCACCTTCGAGCGTTCCGTCGCCCTCGAGGACATGGGGTGCCCCCCTGCGGGCCGATCCGGCGGGACGAGGAGCGGCCGGATCGGCCGATACTAATGATAACCGATTTGTATTTGTGGCATTCTACGCAGGCCGGAGCGGTCCGTCAAGGGATGTCCACCGCGAAAACACACTCCCCTCACACGTGCCTGGGGCTGCTCCGGGACGGTCTCTGCCGAAGCTGATAGGATTCTCACGTCCAGCGCCTTGAGGGCCGCCGTGCGATTGGTTACCATCATAGCGGCGCAGATATGAACCCCGGTAGCGTCTTGACCGGTGGGAGGGGTCGCCCTCGATGGACGAGGAGTTGAAGGCTCGCACCGAGCTGGCCCGCAGGCGCTACGACCGCCACGCCCGCACCTACGACCACGAGATGACCTTCACCGAGCGTCTGGGCATGGCCAGGTGGCGCGTGCTGCTGTGGGAGGACCTCTCGGGCAAGGTGCTCGAGGTGGGTGTCGGAACGGGCCTGAACTTCCCCTACTACCCGGAGGCGGCCGAGGTCACGGCCATCGACTTCAGCCCGGCCATGCTGGAGAGGGCGCGCCCGAAGGCCGAGGCGCTCGGGGTCCGGGTCGATCTGAGGTGGATGGACGTCCAGAGCCTCGAGTTCCCCGACGCGAGCTTCGACGCCGTGGTGACCAGCTGTGTCTTCTGCTCGGTGCCGGACCCGGTCCTGGGACTGCGGGAGATCCGCCGCGTCCTCAAGCCGGAGGGTGAGTTGCGGATGTTGGAGCACGTCCGGAGCCACCTCCCCATCCTCGGCCGCCTGATGGACTGGTTCAACCCGCTGGCGGTGGCCGTGAGCGGGGCGAACATCAACCGGGAGACGGTGGCCAACCTCCGGCGAGCGGGGCTGGCGGTTCGAGAGGCGCGGCCGCTCTTCTGGGACATCGTCTTCCTCATCCGGGCGACGCGCTCGGAAGACGCCATCTAAGGGGATGAGCCCGTTGCAGCGGAGATCCTTGCTGGTGGCCGTGCTGGGGCTTGCGGCCATAGCCTTCCTCGCATCCGGCATGGGCTGGCGTTTCGGAGGTTTCTGGGGCGTCGGGCCCATGGGCTGGGGGATGATGGGCGGCCGCGGCCCCATGATGGGTGGGGCGCCGTCCACCGGATGGGGGCCGTACGGCACCGGGTACGGGCCAGGTGGAAGCGCACCGCCGGTTGTCGGCGGCTCGGAAGCTCCGGTCCCGAGGTCGGACCCTGGCGGAGAGCCGGGAGCGCCCGGCGCCCAAGTCACGGTGGAGATGAGCGAGTTCGCCTTCAAGCCGGGCAGCTTTACCTGGAAGGCGGAGGAACCGGTCCGGTTGAGCATCGTCAATGTCGGGCGGGCCTACCACGACTTCACCATACCCGGAATCCCCGTGCGCCTGCCCGACGGCCGCTCCCAGGAGGGGATCCAGGTGGGCTTGGGACCCGGGGGCAGCCAAGTCGTCCAGTTCACCCCCACGGAGGCCGGACGCTTCCCCTTGCTCTGCACCGTGCCCGGCCATGCCTCGGCGGGCATGCAGGGACAGGTGACGGTTCTCTGAGCGCGGAATGCCCGGGAGCCACTCCAGGGCCGTTCTGGAGCGCAACCCCGGCAAGCGCGGTCCAGCTGTGGACGCGTCCGGAGAAGAACCGCCCGGAGACGCCCGTCGCGGTGGGCGACGAGGGGCCATCCGATCTTGCGGGAGGCGAGGACGCACCATGATGGATTCCTGCCGGTACAGCGAGAACACCATCAAGGGCGGCATGACCCGCCGCGATTTCCTGGCGGCCGGCGGCGCCACCGTCGCCGGGCTCCTGGCTGCAGCCCCGACCGGCCGCCTGGCCCGGTCCCTGGCCCGGGAGCCGTCAGACCTCCTCTTCGTCTCCAACGCGGGCGACAAGAGCCTCGCCGTGGTGCAGGGCGACACGCCCCTGGGGAAGCTGCCGGCGGAAGCCGTCCTCTTCTTTCCCGCCAACGGTCCCTCACCCCCGGGCAACGTGATCTGGACCGGGCTCGATGGCGGCGTGGCAGGCCTCGACGCGCAGACCGGCCGGATCGTCGCCCGGGTGGAGACGGGCTCCGCCCAGAACTACGTCCAGCTCACTCCCGACGGACATCACCTGATCGTCGCCGCCCGCTACACCGACGCGTACCTCAGGATCGACGCCGACCCCGCGAGCCCCACCTTCGGCCAGGTGACCGCCCGTTTCGATATCTACGCCAACGCCGGGCCCTGCGACGTGACGGTGGAGAGGTCGGGCCGTTACGCCTACACCCCCGACCGGCGCTCGGACGCCGTCTCGGTCCTGGACCTGGACGCCTTCCGTGTGATCCGCACCGTTTCCGTGGAGCCCCTGGTGGGCAACCGGCCGGACCCCTTCATGGCCACCGTCTCGCCCGACGGCCGCTGGCTCCTGGTGGAGAACACCGAGGGCGGCGGCACCGAGAGCATCTTCGCCCTGCAGGACCCGACCGACCCCCGCGAGGTCGTCCGCCTGACGGCCGAGGACGGTCTGGGCCGGAACCCCCTCACCAGCGAGTTTCGCCCCGACGGCCGCTTTGGTTACGTGATCTGCCGGGATTCGAACGAGCTGACGGTGATCGACCTGGAGGCGCTGGAGGTGGCGGGAAGCGTGCGCTTCCCCGCTGGCAGCAACCCCGTCAGCGGAGCGGTCTCTACCAACGGTACCCGCCTTTACGTGCCGCTCCCGGGCCGCGACGCGGTGGCCATCGTGGACCTGGAGGCGAACGAGCTGGCGGGCTTGATCCCGTCCGGCCCCGTGCCGCTCCACGCGGTCGTTCTCCGCACCACCGTGCCGGCCGGGCTGGACCGCTCGGGGCTGCTTCCAGGGGTCCTCCCGGTGGCCCGCACCTTCCCCGAAGGCTGCCCCTACTTCTGCTGCGGGGAGATCGTCTGATGCGTTCCCGGCTTGCCCCCGGGGTCGAGATCCTCCTCGGTCTCGCGGTGGCGCCCTGGCCAGCTGGGCCGCGGCGGCCCGGCGCGGCGCGCCCTTAGCGCGGCACCCTGGCCGGCTGGCCCTCCGCGAGCGGTATGCCGGAAGGACGGCGCGCCGGGGCGAGGCTCTCCCTGGGTGCAGCGCTCTGGCTCCAGCAGGCGGCCGCATGAACCGCCTGGACACAGGCGCGGTCGCCGGGTCGCACGCGAGGCCTGGTCTGGGTCTGCACCCGCAGCTCCGTCCCGGCGGCCAGCCTGACGGCGACCAGCCAGAAGGCGCCGTGGTACGTGGTGCGAAGCACCCGGCAGGCCCCCGGCGCTCCCTCGTGTGAGGCGGGCTCGAGCGACAGCCACTCGGGCCGGAGCATGAGGAGGACTGGACCCCTTTGCGGGTCGAGGAGCGAGACCTCCCCCAGGTCGCACCGCGCGACGGAGCCCAGAGCCTCCCCGCGGAGCAGGTTCACCTGGCCCAGCAGGGCGGCCACCCCGGGGGTCGCGGGGCAGCGGTAGAGGTCCTCAGGGCTCCCGACCTGAAGGATCCGCCCTGCCCCCATGACCGCCACCTGATCGGCCAGGGTCAGCGCCTCCTCCCGGTCGTGGGTCACCAGCACCACCGTGGTGCCGGCCTCCTCCAGGATCTCCCGCACCTCGTCGCGGACCCGTGCCCGGAGGCCGGCGTCCAGGTTGGAGAAGGGCTCGTCCAGGAGGAGCAGCTCCGGCTCCGGGGCCAGGGCCCGGGCCAGGGCGACCCGCTGCTGCTGCCCGCCCGAGAGCTCGTGGGGATACCGCTCGGCCAGCCCTCCGAGGCCGACGCGCTCGAGCCAGCCGGCCACCCGCTTCTCCCGCCCGCGTGCGTCCCGGAGTCCGAAGCCCACGTTCTGGGCCACGGTAAGGTGGGGGAAGAGGGCGTAATCCTGGAAGACCATGCCGATCCGCCGCTGCTCGGGCGGCACGGTTCGGCCGTGCTCCGCCACCCGATGCCCGGCGAGCTCGATCCAGCCCCTGTCGAGCGCTTCAAACCCGGCCAGGAGACGGAGCAGGGTGGTCTTGCCGCAGCCGCTGGGCCCGATGAGGGCGGTCAGGCGGCCGCGCTCCAGGACCAGGTCCAGCCCGTCCACCGCCCGCGCTGGGCCGAAGTGCTTCGCCACGTCGTGGCACCGTACCAGGATCTCGTTCACTGGGGCTCCCTCCCAAAGGCTCGGTCCTGACGGAGCATCACCCAGACCGAGAGGCCGGAGAGCAAAAGAAGGACCAGCCCCGGAACCGCCGCGCGGGCGAAGAACCCCTCGGAGGCGTCCAGCCAGGCGACGGTGGCCAGGGTGCGGAAGCCGGTGGGCGCGAGGAGGAGGGTCGCCGGCAGCTCCTTCATGGCGGTGAGGAAGACGAGGACCGCCCCCGAGAGGAGGCCGGGGCGGACCAGCGGCAGGCTGACCGTCCGGAGGACGGCCAGGGGACTCCTTCCCAGACCCCTCGCCGCCTCCTCCAGGGACGGGTTCACCTGAAGGAAGGAGGTACGGAAGGCACCCACCGCCTGGGGCATGAAGTGGACGGCGTAGGCAAGGGTCAAGACCGGCAGCGTCTGGTACAGGGCCGGTAGGCTGCGCGCGGAGAAGAAGACGAGGGCGAGGGCCAGGACGATGCCCGGCAGGCCGTAGCTCACGCAGACGAGGCGATCCAGGACCCGGCTCAACCTCCCCGGGTAGCGCACGCCCAGCACGGCCACCGGGAGGGCCATGAGGCCTGTCGCCGCCGCGGCCAGCCCCGAGGCGAGCAGGGAGTTGCGCGCGACCGCCCAGAAGGCGGTGACCTCCTGGCCCTGGAGAATGCCCCGTACCGTCCAGTAGAGGAGGACGCCCACGGGCGTGCCCACCCCCGCCAGGACCAGAAGCCCGACTCCGACCAGCGCCGGCACCTTCCACGGCCCGAGCGCGACACGCGGCGCCGGGCGGGCCGCCCCCGGCTGGCGTCTGAAGTAGGTGCCCCGCGCTCGGGTCCGCCGCTCGAGCTCCAGCACCATGACGGTGACCAGGACCAGCGCCAGCGCAAGGAGCGCCGCCCGACCCCGGTTGAAGGAGGCGGCGTACTGGGCATAGATCGCCCGGGTGAAGGTGTCGAACTGGAGGAGGGAGACCGCGCCGAAGTCGCTCAGCGCGTAGAGACCCACCAGGAGGCTCCCCACAGCGATCGCCGGACGGAGCTGGGGCAGCGTCACCCCCCAAAAGGTGGCCCAGCGCCCCAGGCCCATGGAGCGGGAGGCTTCCTCCAGCGCCGGGTCGAGGCGGCTCCACGCGGCCCGGACCGAGAGGAGGACGTAGGGGTAGGTGAAGAGGGTCAGCGCGATCCATGCGCCCGCAAAGCCGTAAGGCTCCGGCAGGCTCTCCACACCCAGAGGCCGGAGGAGCTGGGCAAGCAGCCCCCCAGGACCGACGGCCGAGATCAGGACGAAGCCGCCGATGTACGACGGCACCGCCAGCGGTAGGACCAGGAGCGACGACCAGAACCGGGCTCCCGGGAGATCCGCGCGAAGGAGGAGCCAGCTCAAGGGAACCGCCAAGAGGACCGCGCCGGCGGTCACCGCAGCAGCGAGCCCGAGGCTGTTGGCCAGAAGCTCGAAGAGGCGCGGCTGGGTCATCACCCGCCAGGCGCCGGATCCGGCCATCGCCGAGCGGAGGACGAGGTACGCCAGGGGGAGGGCCATGAGCCCTCCCACCGCCGCACCCGGGAGCCTGAGCCAGGCGGGCGCCGTGCCGGCCCGGACCGGACGCATCCACGACGGCGTCGGCGGAGCATCGGAGAGCGGCACACCCTCGGGAGGATGCAGGAACCCCCGGGGGCCGCCTTCGAGCCGCCCCCCCATCTAGAGCGCCCCCGTCTCCCAGAGGAGGTCGAGGGTCCGCTCCAGGCCGGCAAGATCGCCCAGATCGATCTCGGGCGTGCGGATCTCGGGCAGCGGGACGAGCCGGGGATCGGCCGGCACGCCCGTCACCAGCGGGTACTCGTACGTCTCCCCGGCGAAGTACCTCTGGGCCTCCTCCGAGAGCAGGAAGTCGACGAACGCCTCCGCCGCCTTTGGATGACGGGCATCCTTCAGGACGCCGACACCGGCCACGTTGATCATCGCGCCGGCGCCTCCGTCCCTAGGATGGTAGTTCCGGACGGGAAACGACGGCCCCTCCTCGGCCAGGAAGCGGTAGAGGTAGTAGTGGTTCACGAAGGCGACGTCCACCTCGCCCGCGGCCACCGCCTGGATGGCGGCGGTGTTGTTCCGGTACACCCGGGGTTGGTTGGCCTGGATGCCCTCGAGCCATGCCCGGGCACCGTCCTCACCCAGCGTCACCCGCAGCGCGGTGACGAAGGCCTGGAAGGACCCGTTGGTGGGTGGCCAACCGATGCGTCCCTTCCACTTCGGGTCGGTGAAGCCCAGAATCGAGCCGGGCATCTGATCGGGCGTGACGCGCTCGGTGCTGCACGCGACCACCCGGGCCCGGCCCGTGACCCCGACCCACTCACCCCGGGGCGAGCGGAACCGAGGCTCCACCCGCTCCAGCAGGCGGTCCGGCAACCTGGCGAGCCGACCCTCGGCGGCGACCGCTCCCAGCGCACCGGCGTCCTGGGCGAAGAAGAGGTCCGCCGGGCTGTTGGGTCCTTCCTCGAGGATCGCGGCGGCCATTTCGGAGGTCTCCCCGTAGCGGACCTGGACGTCGATCCCTGTCTCCTCCTCGAAGCGCTCGATGGGGGGACCCACCAGTGCCTCGTTCCGCCCTGAGTAGACGACCAGCCGCTCCTCGGGCTGACCCGACGCGGGCGCCCAGCGCCACGCGACGGCGGCGATGGCCAGGAGGGCGACGCTCGCGAGAACGAGCTTGCGATGGATACGGTCCACAGTGACGCTCCTTTCGGCGACGGTGTGGCGGGACCCCTGGGGCCGAGCCGGTCATCGGCAAGGGAGCCCTACCAAGAATTCCGACCTCAGTACTTTGAATTCAGTCCAACAAAAAAGCGCCTCTCTCCACGCGATCCGTTCTTGCCAGGACCGCGTCCTTGTTGCACTCAGATGCGATCTAGGACTGATTCAGGCCATCACTCCCGATTTCAACCAGATTATAGAGGCCATGTCCGTCTGTCGTCAAGTATCTCTTGAAGTCGTCTCTTTCCGCCCGGTATCGGGGCGGTCTGGACGCACCCGGTCTCGTCATCATGTACGCGTCACCGCCCTAGCACCCGGGAGGACGCGCTCAGACCGCGTGCTCCACAGGTAGGACCACCCTCCGGGGTGGGTTCCGCGTGGAGTACTCCCTGTGACCGAGCCCTGACATAGGTTCCTAGGCTCCTCGACCCGCCTGTAGCCGGCGTCCCGCGCGTGCCGGAGAAGAAGGTCCCACGGTTCCCCTTGACCTTCTAGCCACTCGAAGGTTCATACTATGGCATGAGTCGGACGAAAGGAAGACGCCCCATGGAAGACGCGCTTTCCATCGGCGAGCTGGCCCGCCGGACGAGCATCGACCCGAGGACGATCCGCTACTACGAGAAGGCGGGCATCCTGCCCACCCCCCGTCGGCTGGAGAACGGCTACCGCGCCTACTCGCCCGAGGACGTGGACCGCTTGCGATTCGTTGCGGGCGCCCGCAGGCTCGACTTCTCCCTGGCTGAGATCGCCGAGATCCTCGCGCTGCGCGATCGGGGGGAGGCCCCTTGCGACCGGGTCCTCCAGGCGATGGAGGAAAAGGCCCGGGAGGTGGCCCTCCGCATCCGGCAGTTGCGCGCGCTGGAGACGCATCTGGCCGAACTGCGAGCAGCGGCTCGAGAGCTGCCTGTGCGCCGCCCGGAGGAGGGTCCGTGCATCTGCCGGCTGGTGGAGGGGGTCCCGGGACGGAGCTCCATCCGCCTCCACACCACTGGGGGCGGCTTCATGGAACGTTCAGCTCCCGATGCCGGTCAGGACGCCCAGCGGCCTGGTACTGAGCGCATCCGACGTTGACAGGAGGACCCCACGATGTCCGATCGCCACGACGCGTACGACCTGGTCATCCTCGGCTCGGGATCCACCGCCTTCGGAGCGGCGCTGCGGGCGGCCGCTCTGGGCAAGCGGGCGGTGATGACCGAGAACCGCACGCTGGGGGGAACCTGCGTGAACCGTGGGTGCCTCCCCTCCAAGAACCTGATCGCCGCGACCCGCATCCTCTGGGAAAGCAGCCATCCGCGCTTCCCGGGGCTCTCGCCGGCGGCCATGAACGTGGACTTCCCGGCACTCATCGCCCAGAAGGACGAGGTGGTGGAGCACTACCGCGAGAGGAAGTACGGCTCTGTGGTGGGCGCCGAGGACCGGGTGGAGGTGGTGGAGAGCCACGCCCGGCTCATCTCTCCCCACGAGGTGCAGGCGGACGGACGCGTCCTCCAGGGGGACCAAATCCTGGTGGCCACGGGCAGCCACCCCGTGGTTCCACCCATCGAGGGCCTCGACCGCGTGCCCTACCTCACCTCCGACCTCCTCACCTCCGGGGAGGTGGAGGAGCTCAAGGAGCAACCGGCATCGCTGGCCATCATCGGCGGGGGGTACATCGCTCTGGAGCTGGGCCAGCTCTTCCAGCGGCTGGGCACCCAGGTGACCCTCCTGGAGCAGAGCCCCGAGATCCTGCCGGCCGCGGAGCCCGAGGCGGCCCGTGAGCTCCACCGGCTGCTGGAGGAGGAGGGTTTGCGCATCGCCTGCGGCGTGAGGGTGGAGCGGGTGGAGGGTGACGAGCGCAGAGTGCGAGTGTACGGGCGCACCGGCAAGGAGCAGCGGACCTTCGAGGCCGAGCGCTTGCTGGTGGCCGCAGGCCGCGCCCCCAACACGCAGGAGATCGGCCTGGACCGGGCCGGGGTGGAGACCGACGGTCAGGGCTTCATCCGGGTGGATCCCTTCCTGCGGACCAACGTGCCCCACATCTGGGCGGCGGGCGACGTCATCGGCCGCCACACCGGCAGCCAGATGGCCACCCCCGTGGGCGCCCACGACGGCGGCATCGTCGCGGAGAATGCCCTGAACGGCGCGCAGGTGGAGGTGGATCACGCGGTGATCCCCCGGGCCATCTTCACCGACCCCGAGCTGGCCAGCGTCGGCCTGACCGACCGGGAAGCCGCGGAGAAGGGCTATGCCTGCTCGTGCAGGGTCGTCCCCATGGAGCTCGTCCCCCGGGCCGGTGCCGTGCGCGACACCCGCGGCCTCATCAAGATGGTGATCGACCGGGAGAGCCGCCGGGTGCTCGGCGTCACCATGCTGGGGCGCCACGCCTCGGAGGTGATCCACGAGGCGGCCATGGGCATGCGCTTCGGCGCCCGGGCCGAGGACTTCCGGGAGATGCTCCACGTCTACCCCACCATGTCGGAGGCGCTGAAGCTGGTGGCCACCAGCTTCGTCAAGGACGTCCGCAAGCTCTCGTGCTGCGCGGACTAGGTGGGGTGCGCCCGGCGCCGCACGTGGCGAGGGACCGGGCCGGGGAGCACGGCGACCCGGGAGTCGAACGGAGGGGAGTGGGACGCATGACCGTTGTGATGGGCGCATCGGTTGGGCCCAGGGCCCACGCGGAGAAGCTCCAGGTCAAGATCGGCGGCATGCAGTGCTCCTTCTGCGTGTCGAGCCTCGAGAAGGCCTTCCGGCGGACGAAGGGCGTCTCCGACGTCAGCGTCAGCCTGGCGCACGAAGAGGCCCTGGTCCAGTACGATCCCGCCAGGGTCACGCCTCAGCAGCTCAAGGAGACCCTGCTGGCCATGGGATACTCGTGGCGGGACCCGGAGAAGGTCCGCCCCTTCGAAGAGGAAGAGGCCGAGCTAGTGCGGGAGCGGAACCGGCTCCTCATGGCCGCCGGGGCGACGGGGGCGGCGCTGGCCTTCATGGTCGCCATGTGGATGGGCTTCATGCAACCCTGGTCCCGCTGGCCCATGCTGGCCCTGGCCCTGGTCACCCTGTTCGGCCCCGCCTGGCCCATCAAGAAGATGGCGTGGGGCTCCCTCCGGCGCCGCATCCTCAACCAGCACGTCCTGCTGGAGCTCGCCGCCTTTGCCGGCCTGGCGGGCGGACTCATCGGCTTCTTCACCGCCGGCTTCCCCATCGCCGACTTCTTCGGTGTCTCCGTCTTCGTCACCACGTACCACCTGCTCTCCGGCTACACCTCGCTGCTGGTGCGGACCCGCAGCTCCCAGGCCATCAAGAAGCTCATGGCGCTGCAGCCGGCGACCGCCCGGGTCATCCACGAAGGTCGGGAGGAAGAGGTGCCCATCGACCACGTCCAGGTGGGCGACCGGGTGCGCGTGCGGCCCGGCGAGGCGATCCCCGTGGACGGTGTGGTCGAGGAGGGCGCCTCGGCCGTCGACCAGAGCCTGGTCACCGGCGAGTCTCTCCCGGTGGAGAAAGCCGAAGGCGCCGAGGTCATCGGCGGCTCCGTCAATCAGGCGGGCACCCTGGTGGTGAGGGTCACCCGGGTGGGCGCCGAGAGCTTCCTGCAGAGGGTGGCGCAGCACATCCAGGAGGCGCGAGCCCTGAAGCCGGGCATCCTCGTCCTGGTGGACCGGGTGCTCCAGTACTTCGTACCTGGCGTTGTCCTCGCCGCGGCCCTGGCCTTCGTCGTCTGGACCCTGGGGGCATGGCTCGTCGCCGGCGAGCCCAACGTCAGCCGGGCGGTCTTCGCCTCGCTGGCCGTCCTGGTCATGGGGTATCCCTGCGCCCTGGGCATGGCGACGCCGCTGGCCATGATCCGGGGCGGCGGCATCGCTGCCCGGAAGGGTATTCTGATGCGCTCCGGAGAGGCGTTCCAGGCCTTCAAGGACGTGCGCAAGGTGGTCCTGGACAAGACGGGGACCCTCACCGTGGGAAAGCCCGTCGTCACTGAGGTTGCTGCCGTAACCCCAGGCCAGGAGGCGGAGGTGCTGCGTCTGGCGGCGGCGGTGGAGGCGGCCTCCGAGCACCCGCTGGGGCGCGCCGTCGTCGAGCGGGCTCTGGCGAGCGGCGCGGGTCTTCCCCGAGCCCACGGCTTTCGCGCCCACGTGGGCCGAGGCGTGGAGGCGTTCGTGGAGGGTCGCAGGGCCCTCGCCGGCACGGCACGGTTTCTGCAGGAGCAGGGGGTGGACACCTCCGCCCTCACCTGGCGGGCAAGCGGAGCAGAAGAACGCGGGCAGACGGTGGTGCTGGTCGCCTCCGGCGATGCCGCCCTGGGCTTGATCGCCATGGGTGACACCCTGAAGGAGGACGCTCGCGAGGCGGTCGGGCGCCTGCGGCAAGAGGGGCTGGAGCCGATGATCATTACCGGCGACAACGGGCGCACCGCCAGGGCGGTGGCGGCCCAGGTGGGCATCGAGCAGGTGCTGGCCGAGGTTCTGCCCGGCGACAAGGCCGACGAAATCCGGAAGCTCCAGCGGCAGGGCTACCGGGTGGCCATGGTCGGCGACGGCATCAACGACGCCCCGGCCCTCATGCAGGCCGACGTGGGCATCGCCATCGGGGCGGGCACCGACATCGCCATCGAGTCGGCCGACATCGTACTGGTGGGCGACCGGCTGAGCGGTGTGGTGGAGGCGTACCGGATCGCCAGGGGCAGCTACACCAAGACGGTCCAGAACGTCTCCCTGGCCTTCGCGTTCAACGGCATCGGCGTTCCGGCGGCGGTCACGGGCCTCGTGCCTCCCGTCTGGGCCATGGCGGCCATGGCCGCCAGCGTGACCGTCGTCCTTCTCAACTCGTTCGGCGGCCGGGTGCTGTCGCTGCGCCTGGCCCGGGCGTCGTAAGATCGTAGCGAGATCGTCGTGGCCGCGCTCATGCTGGCGGGGCGGAATCAGAGGTCCGCAGGGCTGGTGCCCGTCCTCAAGCCCGCTGGACGGCGGCGTCGGCCGCTTCTTCCCGCCGCAGGAGCCTCCAGAGAAGCCAGAGGAGAACGGCCCCGTACATCATGTTGCCCATGACCCACATGATCCCCGCCCCGAGCGCCTGGTCCGCGAGGGGCGAGAGCCCCCAGACGCGCGGCAGCACCAGGTAGGTCCCATAGAGCGGCCGGCCCGCAAGCCCGATGAAGAAGCTGATCAGCCAGTTGAAGAGCCAGCTGCCCACAAGGAGTGCGAGGCGAGCCGCAGAGGCCCGCCAGGCGACCGAGGCGGGGCGCAGGGCGATGGCCCAGAAGGGCAAGCCGACCAGCAGAGGGATGCCGTCCTCCAGGGTCGCGAGCAGCGGGTTCTCCTTGGGAAGGCCGGTGGGAAGCCCGCACGCCTGGCGGAGCCCGCCCGAGGCGCCCGCACCCAACGGCCAGTGCCAGAGCCAGATCACCAGGTTGTAGAGGGCGAATACGACCCCGGCAGTGAGAAGCTCACCTCGCCGGGCTCTCCTCCTCTCGCGGGCTCGCCGCGGCCAGCTCTTTCGGGGAACGGACAGAACGAACAGGATGGGAGCGGCCATCTGGAGGAGCTGGTGGTTCACCACGTGGAGCGTGAAGAGGTAGCGGTCCCCCACGGCGTTCACGGGTGTGACCAGGGCGGCGAAGACGGCAAGGACTCCTGCGGCGAAGAGGACCACCTGCCCCGGCCGGGGCCGCAGCGGTCCCGCGAACCGCGCGTAGACGTAGACCGCCACGGCGAGCGCAGCCAGGACCGCCGGATCCCACGTCCACGTCCAAACTTCCACGAGGGCTCCTCTCCTCCCAGGCAAGCTCCATTCCCGGTGTCCGCCATCGGATGGATGGGCTTCGTTGGTTCCTCAGAGGGCGTACCTCTTCCTTCCATGCGAAGACCGATTGCGAGTCTCCGTCGAGCAAGCCAGGAACCGGTCCGAATCGCTCACGCACGCCCGCAAGAGCGTGGCCATCCCATGGCACGTTCTACTCATTGACGCGCCTCTTGCGAACGATTAGCGTATGCACGAGGAGAGACATGAAAGCGAGCGAACCCGGGAGGAGGACGAGCCGTGCGTTCCAACCGCTGGCTGCTCGAGCTGGCGGCCGTCCTCGCGGTTGCGGCGGGCGCGGTCGTCTGGGCGTACGCTTCACGGACCCCGGTGAGCTATCACGGCCGGGTGATGGACCCCGTCCGCGCGGCGCCGGACTTCGCGCTGACGGACCAGCAGGGGCGTCCCTTCCGCCTGAGTAGCCAGCGGGGTTCCGCCATCCTGCTCTTCTTCGGGTACACGTCGTGCCCCGACGTCTGCCCCACCACGCTCAGCACCTTCCGGCAGGTGAGGCAGGCGCTGGGGTCGGACGCGGAACAGGTCCGGTTCGTCTTCGTCACGGTCGATCCCGAGCGGGACACACCCGAGCGGCTGCGGGAGTACCTGGCCTTCTTCGATCCGTCTGTCGTGGGGCTCTGGGGAGAGCTCGATGCCCTGGAGACCGTACGCGAGGCCTACGGCGTGTACGCGGCCAAGAGTCTTGACCCGCAGGCCCCCGATGGATACTGGATGAATCACACGGCGACCGCGTTCCTGGTGGACGCCAGCGGCAACCTCCGCCTGAGCTACTCGTTCGGGACGCCGGCAGAGGACATCGCGGCGGACGTGCGACAGGTCCTTCGCTAGCAATCGGCTCGCTCGCCTGTTCGGCAACACGCCGGAGTTCTGGGTCGATGCGCAGCGCGCCGTGGACCTCTGGGAGGCATCGCGGGCTCTTGGGAAGTCACTGGAGCAGATCCATCCGTTGGGCACCCGCTGACACGCGTGTTCCACGAACGCCGATGTGGGCGGCCACCAGGCAACGGCGGCCTCCCACGAGCGCCTGTTCCGGTTACGACGGAGGCTGGATGTGCGTTCATCAAGGTGGGCCGCTCCGGTCGGCCATGTCGCGCCACGCAGCCATCAGCCGGGCCGTCAGCGGTCCAGGCGCTTCCCACCGCCGGTGTCCGACCACTTCGCCCAGCGGGATCGGACCCCTGACGGCGTTGGTCAGAAAGGCCTCGTCCGCCTCGCCCGCCACTGCGAGAGGGAACACTCCCTGGTGTACCCTGACGCCTGCGTTCTCCGCCCACTCGATCACCCAGCGACGGCCCACGCCGGGGAGGCAGCCCGTGGCCTCGACCGCCGGCGTGTGGAGAGCACCTTCCGTGACCCAGAAGATGTTGGTGGCGGTGCCCTCCACCACCGCGCCGGCCGGGGTGCAAAAGAGCACTTCGTCGGCATCGCGTCCTTCTGCTTCACGCAGGGCGACGATCCGCGCCAGGGCCGAAGTGTGCTTGATTCGGCTGAGAATGGGATGGGGCACCGTCGGGACGTCGGAGACGACGGCCCGCCAGGGGGCCTCCGGCGCGCTGCTCGGCGGAAGGAGCGCGGCAACGCAGAAGGGGTCGGGCACCTCCGGCGGCCGGTACCCGCGGGGGCCTTCGCCCCGGGTGCAGGTCACCCGGATCACGCCCTCGCGCAGGCCCCCGTGGGAGATCAGGGCCTCGAGGACGCCCCCGAGCGCGGGCGGTGGAGGATACCCCAGGAGACGGCATCCTTCGGCCAGCCGCTCTTCGTGAAAGGGCAGGAGCGGCGCCAGACCGTGCCGGACCAGGATCGTTTCGAAGAGCCCGTCGCCGAGGAGGAGACCCCTGTCGAAGGGGGACGCAGCTGCCTCTTCCGCCGGGACCAACCACCCCGGGTCGCAGGGTATCGCATCCACCAGACGGGCGCCCACGACCCGGTTCATCCAGACGTACATGATCCACCTCCGAGATCCGGCACGCCGAGGGCGGCGGCGAGCGCCCCGGCTTTGACCAGCGTCTCTTCGTACTCCGCCTCAGGATCGGAATCGGCCACGATCCCGCCGCCCGCGTGAAAGAGGGCGCGGCTAGAGGCTACGGTCAGGGTGCGGATGGCGATGTTGAACTCGAGGAACCCGTTGACGGAGATGAAGCCCAGACAGCCGCAGTAGACGTGGCGGCGGACCGGCTCCAGGGCGTCGATGATCTCCATGGCCCGGATCTTGGGGGCGCCCGTCACCGAGCCCCCGGGGAAGGCGGCACGGAGGAGGCTGCCGGGTGTGGCATCCCCTCGCAGCCGGGCCTCAACGGTGGCCACGGTGTGGTGGACCGTCGGGTACGACTCCAGTCGCCGGAGCTCGGGCACGACCACGCTCCCCATGCGAGCCACCCGGCCGAGATCGTTCCGGAGGAGGTCGACGATCATGGTGAGCTCGGCCCGATCCTTCTCGCTCCGGAGGAGGTCCGCCGCCCGTTCGCGGTCCTCCTGCGCCGTCTTGCCCCTCGGACGGGTGCCCTTGATGGGGGGCGTCTGCACCCGCCAGCCCCCGCCACTTTCCGGATAGACAGCAAGGAAGCGCTCGGGGGACGCGCTGGCGATCTCGAAGCCCGCCGCCTGCACGTAACAAGCAAAGGGAGCGGGATTGCGCTCCCGGAGCCGCAGGTAGACCCGCCAGCCGGGTTCACGCCCCCAGCACGGGTCAAGGCGGCACGCAAAGCGCTGGGCCAGGTTGACCTGGTAGATCTCGCCCGCCCTGATGTTCTCGAGTGCCTGCTCGATCGCGGCCAGGTATCCGGGGCCAGAGAAGCTGGAGACCAGCGGACCCGCCGGCGCCGGGGGCGGCGCCTTCGCGGGCGGCCGGCGGGCCACCTCTTCCAGCGACCGCGCCAGGATGCGGGCCCGCTCCCGGACGAGCGCCTCGCGGCCAGCGGGAAGGATGCCGGCCAGCCAGAGCGTGCCGTCGCGATGGTTCAGCGCTGCCACCGTCTCGTAGAAGGCGAGGTGGATCTCGGGAACCGGGAGCTCGGGCCGGGCCCGGTGGGGCAGCTTCTCGACGTAACGGTTCAGATCGTATCCGAGGTAACCCGCCCAGCCGCCCACGAAGGGCGGGCCCTCGTCCCCGTTCATCCTGCCGGCGGCCGCGCCCCGCCACAGGTCGCCCACGGTTCGATCGAGGAGATCGAACGGATCCCGCGCTTCCACACGAGTGCCGCCGGGCGTGGTAAGGGTGAACCAACCGTCGCTTCCCTGAAGGATCGAGCTGGGCCAGGCTGCCGCGAACGACCAGCCCGCTCCGGGCCGGGCAGGTGGCCTCACTGAGGACGCGGGGCGTGGCGACACGTCGCCCCAGGCAATCCCCGGTACGGCCCCCTCCCCGGCCTCGAACAGGATCCGCCCGGGTTCCGGCGGAAAGGCGAGGAGGATCTCGGCGGGTTGCAGGCGTCGAGGGAGTCTGACCGGCTCCAGGAACGAATGGATGGGGGATACCCCCTGCTTTGAGGCTCGGATACGCCTGACATACTTTTCGCATCCGAGGCCGCGCACCTCTATGTTTGGTCCTCAGGCAGAAGGACTGGTTAGGTCGGAGACGACTGGCGTGACGCGTAGCCGACTGTGGTGCCCTGCTTGGGTTACGTGGTGGGTTGTGCTGCCCTGGGCGTCACTCCTCAAACCTCTCGGTCGTCTCGGAAAGGATTTGAACTACTCTGCATCGAAGGCTTATCCGCGCAGCCAGCTCGGGCTTGTACAGGGGGAGCTGCACCAGCATTACCGAGACAACAGATAACACGCCACGCGAACTGGGCGACTTTGGTGCAGTAAGCGAATCCAGGCGCTCCACTCACGGACTTAGGCACACGTACTACCGATCACACTTGCGGTCTACAGGCCTTATCGGGAACTAAATAAACCGCGGTTAGGTGGCCAATACGGAGGGTTCACCGTGCGACGACATCAAGTGGAGGCCTGGGCCCTAGATATTATCGATAGCGTGACAAGTCACAAGGTCGTTGAAGATTCTCGTGTGGAGCTGAAAGCGGGATTCATCGACCCGGCAAGAGCTGCGCGTCGGCTAGCAGCGCACGCTAACGCAGCCCGCGCGGAGCCCATCCTTTGGCTAATTGGACTTGATGAACAGCTTGGTGTGTCTAGCATGGATCCTACGGATCTGGCTGCTTGGTGGACTCAAGTTCGAAGCCACTTCGCGGGGGCCGTACCAATCTTGGCCGACTACGTCATTTCGACAGATGACGGCCCCGTATGCGCGTTGTTGTTCGAGACCGGGACTTCTCCATACGTTGTCAAGAACCCTGCGTTTGGCTCCCCTGGTGGAGGCCCAGTCGAACGCGAAGTCCCGTGGAGGGAAGGGACGGAGGTCAGAAGCGCAACGCGCGAAGATCTGATTCGGATTCTGGTTCCGCTTCTCCCGTTGCCTGACGTCGAGCTGCTAAGTGCTACTGTCAGCGTTAGTCAAGAACCCGGCCGAAGTGCCGGATTCGGAGACACACCCAAACCCGTTCAAAGGGAGCCTCACCTGCAATGGTATGTTCACTTGGCTCTCTATGTAACTCCACGTGAAACGAGCACTGTAGTCTTTCCTGTCCATCGGTGGTCATGTCCCCTAGCTGCTGTAAAATGTGAGGACCTGGTCCTCACGCAGCGTGCGTCGTTTTCTCAACGGATTCCTCGCTCTTTCGCCCAGGCCCCGGATCGGGATCCAGGCCGAGCTCTCGGCGAAGAGCTGCGATCTGCTTGCGCTCGAGCTCGGTGATCCGCACCCGCTGCCAGCGCTTCGTGGCCCTCTGCAGCGTTGCGAAGACCAGCTTGAGGGCGCTGTGCTCGGTCCAGAACCGGGGGAGCACCTTCGTGCGTCGTCGCTCCTCCTCGAAGCTCCGCTCGATCAGGTTCGTCGTTCGCACGTACTTCCGGTGCGCCAGGGGGACCTTGAGGTGGTTGAGGCTCGCCTCCAGATCGTCGGTGAAGCTCCGCACCGCCGAAGGATAGTCCCGCTCGAACCGCTCCACGAAGCGGCGGGCCGCTTCCTTGCCGTCGGCAGGCGTGGGAGCCTCCCGTACCGCAGCCAGGTAGGCCTTCACCTCGGCACGCATCTCCTCCGGGACCTTGTCGAGGACGTTGCGAGCTTTGTGCGCCCAGCAGCGCACCCGGAGGCTCTTGGGCCACATGGCTTCCACGGCCTGGATGAGCCCGGGCGCCCCGTCGGTCGTCACTGTGAGTGGCGTGCCGAGCCCCCGGCCCACCATGTCTCGGAGGAACTCGAGCCAGTTCTCGTAGCTCTCCTTGTTGCCCAACGCCAGGTGGAGCAACACCCGCCGGCCCTCCACGGTGATCCCCCAGGCGCAGAGGATGCCTTCCCGGGTGGTCCCCGTTCGCCTGAGCGGCTCGAAGACCGCGTCCAGGAAGAGGTAGACCACATCGAGCTCCGCCAAGCTGCGACTTCGGAAGGTCTCGTACTCCTCCCAGAGCGCCTCGGTGATCCTGCTCACCTCCGTCCGGGTGAGCAGGCGTCCGCCGTCCTCACCGGTGAAGGCCTCCTCGATGTCTCGGGTGGAGAGCCCCCGGGCGTACATCTCGGCCGTCAGCCGCTCCAGCTCGTCGGTTCGCCCTGCCAGCATCCCCAGCAGCTGCGAGACAAAGGGCTCCTGCGTCTCTCTCACCTGCGGCACGGCCACCGGAATCTCACCCTCCGCCGTCGCGAAGCCCTTGGTGCGATACCCGTTCCGGTGCCCCCGGAGCGGCTCCCCGGCAGCTCGGCGCTGGTAGTGCTCTCGCCCGAGAAACCGGCCGACCTCCTCTTCCAGCGCCTCCTGGATCAGCCTCCTCATGCCGAGCCGAGCGATCTCGCCCAGGAGCGAACCGCCGTCCCCTTCGGGCAACCCGTGCTCCAGAAGCTCCTGGATCTGCTGGCCAAGCTGACGAGACGGTGGTATCCTCTTCATAGGGACTTGGGTCTCCTTTCCTGGCTTGCTACCGCTGCTACCAGGATAACCCAGGTCCCTCACTTTTTACAGCACGCTGGAGACGTCACCCCATCGGTCACGAGTAGCCTTGAGGCTTGAGGACAGTGAGTGTAACGACCGGGCGGTCGAGTTCCGATATGTTATGCCGTACCAACACTACGGGCGCGGATCTAGGCCCGATTCTGTTTCGATAGAGACTACCAGTTCGGAAGCTGTCGTTCGTCTTCCGGGTAAGCTTTATGTTCAAGGTACGTTCTATGAGGACATACGCGAACTGCCCGATCAGGAGAAACTAACACTCATATATTCGGTGAAGCCAAGCGGGGCTGAGTACGAAATCCGTAAGAGCATTGTTCTACGCCCCGCAGAAACGCAGGGGAAAGACCGGCGTTGGACGCTCGGTACCGAGGACGATGAGGCGTAGGATTGCAGCGGGGAGTGCAACGTGGCTACGGAGCGGTTTCCACCTAACAACCGTATGCAGCGGACGCCGTGGGTGCCGGGTCCATCTACCTGGAAGCCGCGTGGCGGCGCCGCTGATACGGCAGGACGCTAGACCGAAATCGCCGGGACCCAAGCATAGAGGTTCACGGAAGAGAGGAGGCCAGGAAGATGGCCAAGACCAAACAGGAGATCATCGACGACATCACGGCGCACTTCAAAGGTCAGGCTTACAGAAACTGCTACGTGGGCATAACCGCGGGCGTTGATACCCGTCTTTTCGGTGACCACAACGTTTCGAGAGATAACGGACATTGGATTCACAGGACTGCCTCCTCCCACACTGTTGCGCGGGATGTTGAAAAGCACTTTCTCGATGCTGGAATGGACGGCGGCGGAGGTGGAGGTAGCGATGATTCCCGGATAGTGTACGCCTACAAGAAGACATCGAGCACGCGGCCGTAATCGACTCCCATGAACCTGACTCCATAGCTGTGGTCAGATGATCAGGGCATCTCGTCAACCAAGCGGTGTATTCGGTCTAACAAGCGGCTGCAGCGGATGCCGTAGGAAGCTGGGGTACACCACCTGACGGTCAGGTGGCGGCGCTGCTGAGCCGCAAGGACGCTAGACATTGCCGGAAAGGGTGATTGTCATGAGTGACTTCGTCGATGAACTCGAAGAGATTGTTCAGGATCTGCATCGATACATACAGCGCGCTAGCCGACCTGACGTGAGTGAACCCCTTTCCGCGCTCGAAGAAGCTGCCCACGAGGTTGGAAAGGCATGGAGCGGATCGTGGATTGGATACCAGTCGAGAATCTACTACAAGGATCTTACTCCACCGCCGCCGGGCAATCACTTTAGCAGCGAATGGGGCTTCATCAGTGCAAGAATGGGGACTCGAGGCGACTGGGAAGAGTGGAATCCGGACAAAGTGAAAGAGCGAATCCACAACCGGGCAGGCAACCCCGACCTAGTGCCCATTGAAGCAATTGCCGCTCATGGGAGGGAACTAGCCGAAGACAGCAGGGATAAGATCATCTCGATTCTCGAAGTGCGTAACAGTCATCGCCAAGATCCCTTTTTGAGTCGGCTTCTTGAGGATGCACGAAACGCACACGTAGTAACCACAGGAGAGTTGATTGACCACCTGAAGCCTGGGCAATATATGAGTAGGGATACCCTCGCTATGACGCAAGGACTAGTGACACCTCCTCACATTGAAGTTGTAGTGCGGGTGGCCGCGTTACGGAGCTCGGCTGAGATTTGCAGCAAGCTGCTTAAGATAGCGCAAAGAGCCGTCTCCCATCTGGAACGACTAGCACGCCAGGACGTGCGTGAACAACGTGTCGGCACGAACGTCTTTATCGGTCATGGTCGATCAGCCATTTGGCGAGATCTCAAGGACTTCATCCAGGATCGTCTTCATTTACCGTGGGACGAGTTCAATCGGATACCGGTTGCTGGTATCACCAACATCGCCAGGCTCTCGGAGATGCTGGATGCTGCGGCATTCGCGTTTATCCTGATGACGGCCGAGGACGAGCAGTCAGACGGGACGGTGCGGGCGAGGATGAACGTAATTCATGAAGCGGGTCTCTTTCAAGGTCAGCTTGGGTTTACGAAGGCGATTATCCTGCTAGAAGAGGGTTGCGAGGAGTTTTCCAATATCCACGGGTTGGGACAGATTCGGTTCCCGAGCGGTAATATCAGTGCAACGTTTGAAGAGATCCGTCAAGTGTTAGAGCGCGAGGGTATTCTGGAGTCGTGATATCCAGTAGGCATGCATGTCTACCTAAGATGGACGAGGCCGGCCCTCAGTTCACGGCGAACGTAGGTTTCGTTCCCTCGGTGGGAACGCAGAGCTACAGCGTGAAAGGGGCCGGCAGATGAATCATACCACGAAGTTCGTCGGGTTGGACGTGTCGAAGGAGAGCATCGCTGTGGCAGTGGCGGACGGGACTCAGGCACCGCCCCGTTACCTGGGCGGGATACCGAACACGCCGGAGGCCGTGCGAAAGCTCATCAAGTGGCTGAGCAAGCCGGAGGAGCTCCTGGCGTGCTACGAAGCGGGTCCGACAGGCTATGGGCTGTACCGTCAGCTGAGCCAGCTGGGTGTACCGTGCGTGGTCGTGGCGCCGTCGCTGACGCCTGTTCGTCCTGGAGACCACGTGAAGACGGATCGCCGCGATGCGCTTCGCCTGGCGCAGTTGCTCCGGGCGGGTGAGCTGACACCGGTCTGGGTTCCCGGAAAAGAGGACGAGGCGCTGAGGGATCTGGTGCGAGCAAGAGAGAGTGCGAAGCGGGACCTGCGGCGAGCCCGTCAGGAGATCAGCAGCTTTCTCCTGCGACACGGCATCGAGGCTCCGAAAGGGACCAGGCGCTGGTCGAAGACGTTTCTACGCTGGCTGGATACCGTGAGCTTCGCGCAAAGGGCGACCCAGGTGGCGTTTCAAGAGTACCTGCGGGCGGCGCATGAGGCGGCCGGCCGGGTGGAGCGCCTGGAGGCGGAGATCCACGCGGTGGCCACCGAAAGCGACCGTGCTCCCGTGATCCAGGCATTGCAAGCCCTGAAGGGTGTTCGGGAGATCACGGCGGTGACGGTGGTGGCGGAGGTCGGGGAGTTCTCCTGGTTCGGCAGCCCAGCCCAGCTGATGGCATACAGCGGCACGGTCCCCCGTGAGTCGTCAAGCGGGGCGCGGGTCCATCGAACCGGCATCACCAAGACGGGTAACGCGCACCTGCGCTTCGTCCTGGGAGAAGCGGCGTGGGCTTATCGATACAAGCCGGCCGTGAAGGCTCCCTTGCGGGCCCGCCAGCGGGGACTCGATCCTGAGACCACGGCCATCGCCTTGAAGGCACAGGAACGCTTGCACCGGAAGTACTGGCGACTCATCAGTCGAGGCAAGCCGAGCGGCGTTGCAGCCACAGCGGTGGCTCGAGAACTCCTCGGTTTCATGTGGGCGATCGCCTGCCCTGTTGAGGCTCAGAGGCAGAAAGTGGCTGCCTAAGCCTGAGGGACTCTGAAGCACGACGGTGTAGCGCAGCGGGCTTTGATCTTTGAGATGTGGATCCGGCCACACCAGCGAGCCGAGAGAACCGGGAACCGATGGGAGAATCCTCGACGCTTGTTATGCACACAGCCCTCCGGCTGCACGTGCGACCCTAGTTCGAGGCGGCTCCCGACGGAGGCATGAAAATGCGGTACCCAACCCGCGTCTATCAGAGTGCCAACCGTCGACGTTGCCCCGGCCGGGCTCACCTGTGGCGGATCTCAACTAGGGGCTTGACGGCCTCGTTCATATCAACAAGCGTATTCAGCGGATGTCGACGAGAAACTGAGCGGCGCAGTGGAGGTAGGTACCGGTACCGCTGATGCGCGAAGACGTTAGGCCGCCAAGCTCAAGCAATCTGAATGGGGGCGATAGATATGAGCGACCCAGAGATCCAAGCCGCCATTGACCTCGACCTTCTCTCGGAGAACGACGATCTAGAGGCTGTTGACGAGGGTGACTTGAATGCGTCGTTTAGCGGCAAGGTGGTTCTCGACAAGGCGGACCGCAGCTTGTCAGAGTTGCATCGCTGGTACAACAGTGGTCGCATCATCCTCGATCCTGAATGGCAGCGGAACTACGTCTGGGACCGCGGACGGGCTTCGAAGCTCATCGAGTCGTTCCTCCTAGACATCCCAGTTCCGGTTATCTACTTGGCGAAGAACGAAGAGAACAAGTACGAGGTCATTGACGGGCTCCAGAGACTGACCGCAGTGTTCGAGTTCTTCGCCAACAAGTACAAGCTGCAACGTCTGGACATGCGATCTGATATCATCGGCAAGACTTTTCGGGACCTGCCGGAGCGGGACCAGCGCAAACTTGAAGACGCTATTCTCCGATCATTCGAGTTGTCGAGTGATCAGGGGGACATGCATTTCATCGTCTTCGAGCGCCTCAACACTGGTGGTGTCAAGCTGAACGACATGGAGATCCGCAATTGCCTCTATCGCGGATCCGTTAACTCGCTGATCAAGGAGCTCGCCAACCATTCGGATCTCCGCCGCTGTCTCAACCAAAAGGGGGTGGAGAAGCGGATGCAGGATCGCGCTCTCGTCCTTCGCTTCCTTGCCTTCTATGAACGGACGCATCATAAGTGCCAGCATGGCCTGAAGAGGTTTCTCAACGAATTTCTTGATACGTATAGAAACGCTTCCGACGAGAAGATCGAGGAATACCGGAGTATATTCGATAAGTGCATGAAGGCCTGTGTAACCGTGTTTGGTGATACCGCCTTCCGCTTGAAGAATGAGATGACGAAGACCGGTTCAACTAGTGCAGGTGAATGGGCGAGTCGACCCAATGCCGCCATCTTCCAGGTGGTTGCTACCTCGTTTGCAAACTACGATCTTGGGAGAATCACGCGAGGTGCTGATGCGATCTACGAAGAATACCTTGACTTGATACTCACGGACGACAAGTGGGTGGATCGCGTGCGGCGGGCGACAGGAGAGACGACAAGACTCAAATACGCGTTTGACACGTGGCAACAGCGACTCGAGAGTGTGCTCGCCACGGTAGAGCCGAACGACGGTAGACGAGCATTTACAAGGCAACTCAAGAAGGAACTCTTCGATGCGGACCCGACGTGCAAACTGTGCGGTCAGAGAATCGCCCTTGTGGATGATGCGGTTTTGGACCACGACACGCAATACTGGCGCGGGGGCAAGACGGTCCCGGAGAACGCACAACTCGTTCATCGCCTGTGTAACTTGAAGAAGGGCTGAAACCAGTACGCGGCATGGGCAAGGCGGTGGCCTACCGGACTGACAAGATTGCGGATCGCGCCTTCAGTGCCCGCAGTTTAGCGGTAGGCCGTTAGGCCGCCAGAGCACTTCACTGAATCAATGACCAGGAGAGACGATAGCGTGTGAACAATTTCGGCGAGAAGGTCAGCTTTATCTGGTCGGTCGCGGACCTCCTGCGCGGCCCGTACCGGCCCAACCAGTATAAGGACGTCATGCTCCCCATGACGGTCCTGCGACGTCTGGACTGCGTGCTGGAGCCGACCAAGGACAAAGTTCTCGAAGCAAGCGAGAAGTGGAGTGGGAAGGGCGAAGGGGTGCTGCACGGCAAGCTCACCCGAGCGTCGGGCGCTTCCTTCTTCAACACGAGCCGCTACACCTTCGAGAAGCTCAAGGGTGACCCCGATCACATTGCGGCGAACCTCACGGACTACATCAAGGGCTTCTCCAGCCAAGCCCGGGAGATCATCGAGCACTTCGGCTTCGAGGAACACATCGCCAAGCTCGACAAGGTGGACCGCCTCTTCCTGCTGGTCTCGAAGTTCTGCGAGATCGACCTGCATCCCGACAGCGTCTCGAACATCGAGATGGGCTACATCTTTGAGGAGCTGATCCGGCGGTTCAACGAGGCATCGAACGAGGAGGCCGGTGACCATTTCACACCCCGCGAGGTCATCCGCCTCATGGTCAACCTGCTCTTCCTTCCCGACAGCGAGGTCCTCACCACGAAGGGGATCGTGAAGACGCTCTACGACCCTGCCTCCGGAACCGGCGGAATGCTGTCGGTTGCGGAGGAGTACGTCCGGGAGCTCAATCCCGATGCGCGCCTGGAGGTCTTCGGCCAGGACTACAACTCCCAGGCCTACGCCATCTGTGGGTCCGATATGATGATCAAGGGCCACGACATCCACAACATCCGCTTCGGCGACAGTTTCACCGCTGACCACTTCGCCGCCAAGAAGTTCGACTACATGCTCGCCAATCCGCCCTTCGGCGTGAAGTGGGAGGCACAGGCGGACTACATCAAGCGCGAGCACGAGGAACAGGGCTTCGGCGGCCGCTTCGGCGCGGGGCTCCCACGTATCAACGATGGGTCGCTGCTGTTTCTTCAGCACATGATCAGCAAGATGAAGGACCCCGCCGAGGGTGGCACGCGCCTGGCCATCGTCTTCAACGGATCGCCGCTGTTCACGGGGTCGGCCGGATCGGGAGAGAGCGAGATCCGTCGCTGGATCATCGAGAACGACTGGCTCGAAGGGATCGTCGCGCTGGGCTACGAGTTCTAGCCGGACTTCGGCAGCTAACAGGCGGCTGCAGCGGACCCCGATACTAACCCGCGTGCCTCGATCGGAGACTTGGCTCGGCGCTGTTGAGCCGTACAGTCGTTAGCCGGACTCGGAACTCAGCTCTGGGTCTGCCAGTAGCCCGGGCGACGTTTCAGATGGGCAGCCGCCACGATGACGATCACGTTCGGTTGCAAGCGGAGCGTCCGCGTCATCGATCGAGGATTTCTCTCTCGATCCGGCGCTTGACGTCTCCCCAGGGTTCAAGCTGAGTGGTCCCGGCCTCAAGCGCGGCGACTCGCCGCTGGATCTCCGCCGCCCAGGCAGCCTCGGCGTCCGGATCCGGGGGGGCCGTCCAGGCTTGCCAGGAGTTCAGCGGCGATCTCAGCCTGGGCCTTCGCGTCGAGCCGAAGTGCATCGGCCAGCACTGCGTCAGTGGGCTTCATCATGCCTCCATGATACGCCGCGCATCGCCGCCCAACAAGCGGCTGCAGCGGACACCGATGGAGGAGCCGATCAGCGCGACCGGTGAGCCGACGGGGCAAGCCATAGAGGCTTGGCACCATTGGGTCACCATGGGCCAAAAGTTCTAGCTGGGCTGGAGCGAGAGCCTGACCTAGAGCGTGCAGCAAGACGGGATCCGGTGCCCAGCACTGGACCCCGTCTCGCCACGGAGCTGACCCCGCGTCGGGTCGACCCGCGTTTCGGGCAAGGTCAGGGCCCCTACCGCCCCGTGGAGCCCGCCCGGGCCCCGGCACCGGCCGACCGCCCCTGGAGCACCGCTTCAGGCAACGGATAGAGCCAGGCCACCACCACACCGTAGGCCCAGTGCCGCATCATGCCCACCACGGGCATGGCCAGGCCGGCATTGAGACCCATGATGCCCATGTCCAGCAGGGGCATCATGAAGAGGCCCACGCCGAACACGGTCTGCACGGTCATGAAGAGCAGCGCCCTCGCCCACCTGGACCCCCAGAGGGACGGGGCGATGCCCGCGAAGATCGCCGCGATGAGGACGCCGTTGATGTAGTGGGCCAGGACACCCATGCCGAGACCTCCACCAAGCTTCATGCCGAGGAGCTGGGGAATGTCCCACCAGCCCCGCCCCAGGATCAGCCCGACCAAGTCGAAGGCCACGGTGCCGGCGAGCCCGGCGAGCCCCGCCCGCACGAAGTCGATTCGCACCGCCGCCACCTCCTATCTCGTGAGATTGGGACCTTACGCCGTCCACGGTACCGCTCGGGCGGTGCACCGTTCTGTAAGCCCGCCTACGTACCACGAGAATGGTGGCGTAGGGTGGCACGGCGCCGAGGCCGGGTCTCGGGATCCGTAAGCCATGAAGGTGCCTGTCGCGAAGCAGCGAGGGCGGGTCGGTCGCGCGACCGGGCCCGCCCCCCTCTGGATGCGCCGTGACGCGGCGCACCGGATGGACGTCGTCAACCTCAACCTTGTACCAGGAGTTCCTCCGCGCGCTGGCGGTTGGCGCCGAAGCCCCGCAGCACCTCGCCGTCGATGACCAGCGTCGCCGTCACCCGGCTGCCGAGATCGTCCACCAGGCGCCTGCGCGCCTTTTCGTCCGCGCGGATGTCGTACTCGGTGAACGCGACGCCACGAGCCTTCAGGAACTGCTCGGCGGCAAAGCAGTCGCCGCATCCCGGCTGCATGTAGAGCTCCACACGACGTGCGGCCATGGTCTCCACCTCCGTTCGTGACCGGCTGCCTCCATGGTAGGCGCGTGCGGGGTTGAGAACCGTAAGCGAGCCTACGTTGCGTCTTCCGAAAGCGAAGGAGGCGCAGGCTGCACCCTCAGGCCCGCGCCGCCCGCAGCCCGTTGGCCACCGCCAGGAGCTCGCTCACCTCATGAGCCACGACGGCCGCCGCGATGCCCAGCGCGCCCAGCACGGCCGAGGGTACCAGGACCACCAGGATGAGGATGGAGAAGGCCAGGTTCTGAAGCGAGATGCGCCGGGCGCGACGGGCCACCTCCAGGGCGGTGACCACGCCCCGCGGGTCGTCGCCCATCAGCGCCACGTCCGCCGCCTCCACGGCCGCGTCGGACCCGGCCAGCCCCATGGCGATCCCGACCGTCGCCGCGGCCACGGCCGGTGCGTCGTTGACGCCGTCCCCCGCCATGGCCACCGGGCCCAAGCGGGCTTCCAGATCCCGCAGAGCGGCCACCTTCTCTTCGGGGCGGAGGCCTGCGTGCACCTCATCGACGCCAAGTGCCCGCCCGAGGGCCAGCGCGGTGGCGGCCTGATCGCCGGTGAGCATGACCACCCGCAGGCCCAGGGCGTGCAGGCGATCCACCGCCTCCCGGGCCTCGGACCGCGGTTCGTCCCGGAAGGCGACGGCCCCAATCACGTCGGAATCCTGTGTCACCAGGACCACGGTCTTCCCCTCCGCCTGCAACTCGTGAACGGCGGCCGAGAGACGCGGTGGTCCCTGCAACCCCTCGGATTCCAGAAGAGCGGCGCTTCCCACCCGGACCACGGCACCGTCCAGCCGCGCCCGGGCGCCGGCACCCACCAGGGCTTCGAAGGCCTGGGCAGCCGGGATGGGGACGCCTTCCGCCTCGGCCCGCTCCACCACGGCCCGGGCCAGGGGGTGTTCGCTCCACCGCTCCACCGCCGCGGCCAGGCCCAGGAGCTCCGTCGCCGTCACCCCGTCCGCAGGCACCAGGTCCGTCACCTGGGGCCGGCCGCGGGTGAGGGTCCCCGTCTTGTCGAAGGCGACCACCCGAACCCGGGTGAGCTGCTCCAGGTGGATGCCTCCCTTGACGAGGACCCCCCGGCGCCCCGCCCGGGTGATGGCAGCGGCGGTGGCCACGGGCGTCGACATGACCAGCGCGCAGGGAGCTGCGGCCACCAGCAGCACCACGGCCCGGTAGGCCCAGGTGGCGAAGGGTGCACCGAAGAGGGGCGGCACGATAAGGAGGAGGATGGCGGTCGCCAGAACCCCGGGGCTGTAGCGCCGCCCGAAGCGGTCGATCCAGCGCTGGGCTCGGGACTTGACCTCCTGGGCCTCCTCCACCAGGTGGATCATGCGGGAGAGGGTGTTGTCCGCGAATCCCACGGTGACACGGGCGGTGAGGGCCCCCGTGGTGTTGACGGTGCCGGCGAAGAGCCTGTCGCCGGGCCCCTTGTCGACCGGCACCGACTCGCCCGTCACCGCGGCCTCCACCAGGCTCGACCGGCCGTCCACGACGACGGCGTCGGTGGGCACCCGCTCGCCGGGGCGGACGACGATCTCGTCGCCAGGCACCAGGGCGGCGGCCGGCACCTCTTCCTCCCGGCCGTCCTGCAGGCGGGACGCGGTGGGCGGGGCGAGGTCCAGCAGGGAGCGGATGGCGTGCCGGGTTCGGGCGTAGGTGAACTCCTCCAGCGCTTCGGCCGCCGCGTAGATGACGACCAGGAGCGCCCCTTCCAGCCACTGGCCCAGGAGAATGGCCCCCAGGGTGGCCGCGGCCATCAGGGCATCGATGCCCGCCTCGCGCTCCTCCCGGAGCTCCTCCCACCCCTCGCGGGCCCAGAAGCGGGCGCCGACCAGTACGGCAACCAGGTAGGCCACCGACGCCAGCCACGCCGGGGCGCCCGATCGCTCCAGCCCCCAGGCCACCGCCACGATCAGGGCTGCGACGGCCGCGTTCCTCATGGGCGGGAACTGGTGCCAGGCGCCCTCGAAGCCCGCCTCCTCAGCGTGCATCCTGGACCACCTCCTGCAGCAGCTGCGCGAGGCGGGTGTCCACGAGACGGTAGTAGGCCATGCGCCCCTCCTTGCGGTAGGCCACGGCGCCCGCCCGCCGGAGCAGGCGGAGCTGGTGGCTCACCGCGCTCACCGAGAGCCCGGTCACCGCTGCCACGTCGCAGACGCAGAGCTCCTCCCGGGCCAGGGCATGGAGGATACGCACCCGGCTGGGATCGGCCAGGAGGGCGAAGAGGTCGGCCACCCGCTGTGCTTCGTTCGGGTCGGGGAGGTCGCTGAGGGCCCGGGCGATCGCTTCAGGATGGAAGCCCTCGACCTCGCACAGGTCGTGGGCCGGTTTGGGCGGCGTCTCGGTGGACGGTGGGGCCTGCTTGGCGTGGGCGAGCCGAGCATCCTCTGACGTATCGGTAAAGGTTCGACTCGTTCCAGCTCTGGCCACGGGGACCACCTCCCTGTGCACTATAGCTCATTTGAGCAAGCAATCAACTATAGGCTCTGGCATTCGCTGTTCGCCGCGGCGAGCCGACGCCCACCGACGGATCGCCAGGGACGGTTCGCGGCCCTGCGGTACGTGCCCCAGAGCATCGATCCACTCCAGGCCCGTGAGCTACCCGCGAACGCGCAGGAAACGACAGCCGTTCGCGAGAACCCTCGAGGTACTACCGCCGGCGCAATCCACAGGGCGTTCCCGTTGCACAGGAGGGGCCATGAGCGACCTCAAAGATTCCGTCCGCCAGCAGTTCGGCACGCACGCGGAGGCCTACGTCCGCAGCCAGGATCATGCACGGGGCGAGAGCCTGGAGCGCCTCGTGGAGCTGACGCGGCCCCAGCCGGATTGGACCGTTCTCGACGTCGCCACCGGCGGGGGTCACACCGCGCTCGCCTTCGCCCCGCGGGTGGCCCGGGTGGTCGCGTCGGACCTCACCCCCGCCATGCTCGACGCCGCCGAGCGCCACGCCGCCGGGCGCGGGGCGGCCAACGTGGAGTTCGTCGTCGCCGACGCCGAGGGCCTCCCCTTCCCCGACGCCGCCTTCGACCTCCTCACCTGCCGGGTGGCACCCCATCACTTCCCCGACGTCCGCCGCTTCGTGCGGGAAGCCGCCCGAGTGGTCCGGCCGGGGGGACTGGTGGCCGTGGTCGACAACGTGGTGCCCGCCGACCCCGAGGTGGCCGCGTACGTCAACGCCTTCGAGAAGGTCCACGACCCCTCGCACCACTGGGCGTACAGCCTGGAGGAGTGGATCTCCTTCTTCGAGGACGCAGGACTGGTCGTAGGGGAGACGGAGACCTTCCGGAAGCGCCGGGACCTGGAGGAGTGGGCCGGGCGCTCGGGGTGCACGCCCGAGACCCTCGCCGAGCTGAAGCGTCTCCTGCTGGAAGCGCCCCCCGCCGCCCGCGCGTGCTTGGAGCCCGACGACCGGCAGGGGCGCCTCGGCTTCCACCTCACCGAGGGGCTGCTCATCGGGCGCAAGCCGCACGCGGCGTCTTCTGGTCGTGCTACCTCATCGTGACGGCCGGCCGGCACCAGGAGGTCCGGCCGGCTGCCTGAAGGCCTCGCGGGCTTCCGCGGCCCGGGTCGGAAGAGTCTCCCGCATGGCGCCCCAGGCGACAAGGCCCGAGGCGAGGGTCAGCAGCCCCGCCACGTGGACCGCCCACGCCAACCCGAGCGCCCCCGCCACCAGCCCCGAGGTGAGGGCGCCCACCGCGTACCCCAAGTCCCTCCAGAACCGGTAGACGCCCAGCGAGGTGGTGCGCCAGGAAGGGTGGGCCGAATCCCCTACGGCCGCCAGCAGCGACGGGTAGACCATGGCGGTGCCGATCCCCAGGAGCACGGATCCCATGAGGCCGGCTGTGAATGGGCGT
Organism: Limnochorda pilosa; assembly: GCF_001544015.1. Lineage (GTDB taxonomy): Bacteria > Bacillota > Limnochordia > Limnochordales > Limnochordaceae > Limnochorda > Limnochorda pilosa. The sequence goes on from NZ_AP014924.1 coordinate 3,557,028, forward strand.
GCCAGGCCGAGCCCGATCACCGCGTGGCCGGCGGCCTGCGTGATCATCCCCGCCACGATCAGCGGCTTGCGCCCGTACCGATCGGAGAGGGGGCCGGTGACCACCTGGCCGATCCCCCACGTGAGCGGGTACACGGCCTTGATGAGGCCGATCCCCTCCAGGCCCACGCCGTGGGCGGCGAAGAGGAGCGGGAAGACCCCCCAGGACATGCCGTCGTTGAGGTTGTTGACCAACCCCGCCTGCGAGACGGCGAAGAGGGTGCGGTTCCTCCAGGTGGTCTGCGCCACGACCCACCCCGTGCTCGGCCGGGCGACCTGCTCGGCCCCGGGATGGAGCGAGGCCTCCAGGGCGGCGTGCGCGCCTGTGTCCCGCACCGCGAAGAGCGAGAGGGTGAAGCCGAGCACCGCGTACGCGACGCCGATGAGGAAGGGATCCGGCCGTAGCCCCCGCGCAGCGGCGACGTAACCGGTGAGGAGGGCGGTGAGCCCCACGGCCCCGTAACCGGCGAATTCGTTGAGACCCACCGCCAGCCCCCGGCGGGCCGAGCCCACCAGGTCGATCTTCATGGCCACCGTCATGGACCACGCGAGCCCCTGGCTCAGGCCCAGCAGCACGTTCGCCCCCACGATCCACCCCCAGGTGGGTCCCCAGGCGAGCAGGAAGGGCACGGGCAGCCCCAGCGCCCATCCGGCGACCAGCACGGCCTTCCGGGTGAACCGGTCCGCCAGCACCCCCGACGCCAGGTTGGTGAAGGCCTTCACCACACCGAACGCCATGATGAAGGCAAAGACGACCACTTCTGAGGCGAGGCGGAACTCCTCGGCGCCGACCAGGGGGACCACCGTGCGTTCCAGTCCTACCATACCGCCCACGAAGGCGTTCACCAGCACCAGGAGGGCAAACGAGCCTAAGTTCTCGCGCAGGCCCAGGCGGACGGTGGCCGGGTCAGGCCGACTCTCCACGCCCAGCTTCCTCACCCCTTCCCCGCAGTTCCCGAGGCGAGCTGGCGGCCTCAGCGCCCTCCTACCCGACCGCGCAGCGGTTGGCGCCCGCCTCGAGCTCGGTGGCGTCGCCTTCGAAGGAGCGGTCCGCCGCGTTCCACTCGACGATTGTCCGATAGTTGGGCGGAGTTTCGGGGATTCGCTGGAGGATGGCCGCTACGAAGGCATCCTCCGGTTGGCCCAGGAGGGGGCTGCGGGCGCGCACCTCGGCCAGAGACACCGCCAGGGGGCGGCCGTCGAATGCGACCGGCTCCCCCGTGTGACCCGGAAGGACCAGGGTCTCCGGCGGCAGCTCGAGGAACCGCTCGAGGGACCGGTACAGCATGCGGGCGTGCGTCTCGATCCGTGCTGGATCCGGCTCTTCCAGATCAGGCCTTCCCACGCTGGACAGGAAGAGCGTGTCGCCGGTAAAGAGCGTACGCCCGTCCAGGAGGACGCAAGTGCCGCCGCGGCCGCAGACGGTGACCACGGGCCTGTCTGTAGGAAGGTCCACCGTGTCGAGAACCTTCCCGTCGCCCGCGTTCAGGGCGTCGTACGCATCGACGTGCACGCTCCCCGGTATCGTCCATTCCCGGTCCGCGGAGCGCCGGATGTCCAGCACCGTCACGGGCTCGCCCCGTTCGAGCATCGCCCTGAGATCCTCCGCGCGTATCCCTTCCCCGTGCGCCACGGCCTCCCACCCCTTCGAGCGTGTTGCAGTCATCCTGGCTATCGACCCGGCGCGCCGTTCGGCCCTTCCCATGGATCCGGGCCGACGCGGGCAGCCCCGGCAGCGGCCGTGAGCCAGTCCGGATAGCCCTCCCGCAGGCGCCGCGCCTTTCGGCCGTGAGCCCTGAGGATTTCCACGGCCTCGTCGGCAAAGAGGCAGTAGGGCCCCCGGCAGTAGGCGACGACCTCCTGCCAACCACCACGGAGGATGTGACCAGCCGGCCGTCAGTACGCCCGCGCGAACCAGACCGTGTGCCGTGCCTCCCGCCCGCAGACGAGGCAGCGTTCCATCCGCTCGGGCGGGTCGAAGGGGATGTTGCGGGCGGTGGCCTTGGTCTCTTCCTTCACGCGCCGCTCGCAGGCGTCGTCGCCGCACCAGCCCGCCAGCACGAAGCCGCCCTTCTCTTCCAGGACCCTGCCCAGGTCCGCGAGGGTGGCCGCGCGGTGGCTGTGGGCCTCCCGGAAGGCCAGCGCCTTCTGGAACATGCTGGCCTGGATCTCGTCGAGGAGCGTCTGGACCCGCTCGACCAGCCCATCCTGGGGCAGCGCCTGCTTTTCGCCCGTGTCGCGGCGGACGGCCACCACCACGCCCTGGGCCAGGTCGCGGGGTCCCAGCTCGAGGCGGAGCGGCACGCCCCGCATCTCGTACTCGCTGAACTTCCACCCGGGCGAGAACTCGTCCCGGTCGTCCATCCGGGCCCGGAGTCCGGCTGCCCGCAGAGCCTGGAGCAATTCCCGCGACCGCCCGACGACCTCCTCGCGGACCTTCGCCGGTCCGATGGGGATCAGGATGACCTGGGTGGGCGCCACCCGTGGCGGCAGCGCAAGACCCCGGTCGTCGCCATGCACCATGATGATGCACCCGATCAGCCGGGTGGAAGCTCCCCACGACGTGGTGTGGACGTACTTCAACTGGTTGTCCCGGTCCAGGAACTGGATGCCGAAGCCTTCGGCGAACTTGGTGCCCAGGTAGTGGGAGGTGCCGGCCTGCACCGCCTTGCCGTCTTTCATCATGGCTTCGATGGAGTAGGTGTCCACCGCCCCCGCGAAGCGCTCCGAAGGGGTCTTCTGGCCCTTGACGACCGGAATGGCCAGGTCGGCCTCCACGAAATCGCGGTAGATCTCGAGCATCCGCATGGTTTCCTCCCGCGCCTCCTCCTCAGTGGCGTGGGCGGTGTGGCCCTCTTGCCAGAGGAACTCGGTGGTGCGCAGGAAGGGGAGCGTCCGCTTCTCCCAGCGGAAGACGTTGGCCCACTGGTTGATGAGGACCGGCAGGTCGCGGTACGACTGGATCCACTTGGCGTACATGTGGCCGATGATGGTCTCGGAGGTGGGCCGGAGCGCCAGGCGCTCCTCCAGCTTCTCACTCCCGACCTCGGTCACCAGGGGAAGCTCCGGGGCGAAGCCCTCCACGTGTTCCTTTTCGCGCTGGAAGAAGCTCTCGGGGATGAGCGTGGGGAAGTAGGCGTTCCGGTGCCCCGTCTCCTTGAAGCGCCGGTCGAGGCCGGCCTGGCACGCCTCCCAGAGCTCGTAACCGTCGGGCTTGAAGACGATGCAGCCGCGCACCGGCGAGTAGTCCATCAGGTCGGCCTTGCGGATGACGCTCACATACCAGGCCGAGAAGTCCTCCGACTGGGGCACGATCTCCTTGACCAGCGCCTGCCCTTCCGCCACGCCCCTGCGCCTCCTCCGGGCCCCGCACCGGGCGGGCCTCGTCCACGGCCGCACACCGGCTGGCACAACGGTCGAATGCATGTGCCACCAGGGTAGCAAAGGCACCAGGGGCTGTCAACGGAGGGACAGCGGCCTGAAGGGGCACAACGATCATTCCTTGCAGCCATCGAAGAAGGCCGCCAGGAGTCCACCCTGCGCTCACTCAAGGTACCGCCACCTCGAGGTCAACCACCTCCCCCTCAGGAGGTTCCTTGGGTTCAGGATGCAGGCTCTCTTTCCGAGCCGCCTCGACGTACCTACGACTGCTTCGCGGGTTCGCTCCAACGCCTCTTCGCGCGTGGCCCCATATGTGGAAAGCCAGTTGAGGGGAGGCACGTACGTGACCCGCGCGTCATCGCGCCTCTTTCAGCCAGCCTTCGATCTCGTCGCGGGGCACAACGCCGTATCGGGCATCCACCAGGCGCCCGCCCGGCGCCAAGACCGCGACGAAGGGGTGGCCCCGGAGGTCGAAGTCCCTGGCGACCTGGTAGCTGTCGAGAGGTCGCCCGGGATCGACGTCGACGTAGGTGTAGCGAAGGGTGTCGCCATACGTCTCGCGCACGGCGGCCATCACGGGCCGCATCTGAAGACAGGCCTGTCAGTACATGAGGGTGCCGTCCGGCATCGGATGCGGTTTCGTCGTGTAGACGAAGACCAGGCCAGGACGGCTGTCGGTGTAGGCCTGAAGGCGCGTGCCGGCCTCGGTTCCACCCCCGTTCCCCGCACGTAGGTACGCGGTGACGGCTGCGCCCACGAGAAGGACGAGGAGCGCGGCTCCGCCCGCCCAGAACGACCTCGATCGTCCACGTCCCGGCATGACGCTCTTCCCCCTCAGCGCGTCTTCACACGACCCTTTGCTGATCCCGTCCACCCTACCCCGTTCGTCTGGGCGCGTCCAGACCCTGCGCTCCCGGCGGGGCACGTCGCTGAGACTCCTCTCAGGATCCGGCGGATACGATCCGTGCGGGCTTGACGCAGCGGTTGTTCTCGAAGCTGCCCGCCGGGTCTTCGCGACGCAGGGCTTCAAGCGGGCCAGTCTGGATGACGTGGCCCGGAAAGTGGGCATCGGCCGGGGTACCATCTACCGTCGCTTCCCCACCAAGGAGGCGCTGCTGGAGGCTGTGGTCCGCCTGGGCGAGCGGGAGGTCATCGCGCGGCATCAGGGTGAACCCCTAGCCAGCTGGTCCAGCTTGAGGGCGTAGTCGCCGCGTACCCAGACGTCCGCCAGGATCGCCTGAAGGTCCAGAGGCAGGTCCGCGTCCGGCGACCGCAGCGGGAACCGGATGACGGGCAGGGGGTCGGGCAGGGGGATCGGATAAAGCTCGCCCCGGCCCGGGGCGGTCCCGCGCGCCACCAGGACGAAGCGGTCACCTGGCGGCCACGGGCTCACCAGGGGCATGCGTTCGCCGTTCACCAGCAGGTCCATCTCCACCAGGTTGACCCGGGCAGCGAGGAGGTCCTCCCGCTTCCGAAGGTACGCGGCACGCCCCTCGTGGTTCGGGCGCTTGTTGTTGGGCGAGAGGAGCTCAACGACCGTCACCAGCTCGCCCGAGGCGGTTTGGACCCGGAGGTACCGCTCGCGCACCTCTTCCGGGAACGGGAGCAGGGCCGGGATCGGCTCAGCGGTGGGGACCGAGGTCGCATGAGCCTGGCCTGCCGAGGCAGGGGGGTGCGGGCGCGTCACGCTCGCGTCGGGCCGGTACGCCACAGAGGGTGCTTCCTCCCAGGCCACGTAGACGCGTTCCTCGACCAGCGTGAGATACCTGGGTCGGAGAAGAGGCGTCAGGTGGTCCGCCAGCGCGACCAGGAAACGGGCGTGGAAGTCCGGCCAGAGGCCTGAAGTCTCCAGGCGTGGGTCGAGTCGGACGCCAGGGGCGCCCACGTGGGCCACCTCCTTGCCGCCATGCTAGCCCAACGATGCTCCGGTGGCAAGGCGCCCCGCCGGCGAATCGGCCGCTACGATGTCCGTTTCTCGCCCGCCCGGTACGCCTCGTCCAGCAGCTCCACGGGGTGGCGCACCTGGAGCTCCAGGCCGGCGCGGCGGGCGCCCTGCTCAAGCTGCATCATGCACCCGGGGTTCCCGGTGGCCACGATTCGGGCGCCGGAGCCCGCCACGTGCGCCACCTTGCGCTGCTGGAGGCGCCTCGACATCGCGGGCTCGGTGAGGTTGTAGATGCCGGCGCTGCCGCAGCAGACCTCGCCCTCGGGCAGGTCCACCAGCTCGATCCCCGGGATGGAGGCCAGGACCCGCCGGGGCTGCTCCCGCACCCCCTGTCCGTGAGCCAGGTGGCACGCGTCGTGGTACGCCACCCGGGCCTGGATACGCCCTTCGGGAGCCTCCAGGGGAAGCTCGGCCAGGAGCTCGGAGACGTCCTTGACCTTGGCGGCGAAGGCAGCGGCCCGCCCCGCATACGCAGGGTCGTCGGCCAGGAGCTCTCCGTACTCCTTCAGGGTGGAGCCGCACCCGGCCGCGTTCGCGACCACCACGTCCACGCCCGCCGCCTCGAAGGCGTCCAGGTTGCGACGAGCGAAGGCCTTCGCCTTCTCCCGGGCGCCCGTGTGCTGGTGGAGGGCGCCGCAGCACCCTTGGGCACGGGGCACGGCCACCGTGCACCCGTTCCGCTGGAGCACCCGCACCGTCGCCTCGTTGACGGGCCCGTAGACCACGGACTGGACGCACCCCGCCAGGAGCCCCACCCGCAGCCGCTCGGTGCCCTGGGCCGGGTTCTCCTCGGGGAGCCGGCGCCAGCGAAAGGCCGGCGGAAGCCGTGGGACGAAGCCGGCCAGGTCTCTCAGGAAGGCCGGAAGCAGGCGCGCCACCTGCGGGACCAGACGCTCAACGGCCCTGAGGAGTCGGAGCGGCATGAAGGCCCACTCCAGGCGGGACCGGTAGGGGAAGAGCCGATCGCGCATCCAGGCGAGGAGACGCCGGGTGCGAGCGGGGCGCAGGCCCTTCCCTTCCAGCTCCACCCGGGCCTGCTCCAGGAGGTGGTGGTAGTTCACCCCCGAGGGGCAGGCGGTCTCGCACGCCCGGCACTCCAGGCAGAGGTCGATGTGGCCCACGGCCTCGGGGGTCCACTCCAGCCGGCCCTCGACCACGGCCCGCATCAGGTGGATCCGGCCTCGGGGCGAGTCGGCCTCCGAACCCAGCTCCAGGTAGGTGGGGCAGGCCGAGGAGCAGAGCCCGCAGTGGACGCAGGTGAGGAAGGCCGGATCCAGGGCGCCCGGGAGGGCCGGCCCCTTTCGGTCCCGCACCGCCGTCTGCTCGGCGGTGGAAAGGATGCTCGCCACGATGACCCCTCCTCAGAGACCCCCCACGAACCGTCCCGGATTGAGGATCCGGCGGGGATCGAGCTTCTCTTTGAGCGCGCGCATCAGGGGAAGGGTGGCGGGGGGTGGGTCCCAGATCGGCAGGGCCTGCCGCACCGGAGGCGGGCCGTGGCGAAGCACCATGCTGCCGCCTAGCCGGGCCGCCTCCTCCAGGAGCGCCCGCCCTGCCGCCTCCAGGGCGGGGGGCGGGCCGGCCACGTGCAGGGCCACCCCCCCGTTCCCCGCGTGGGTGTAGGCCGCGAACCGGGCGTTTTCCCTCTCCGTGACGTCACGGGCGAACGCGAGGAACCCGGCCACCTGGTCGCTCATGAGGGAGGCGTAAAACACGGCTCTCCCGTCGCCCGTGGCCCCGGCGAGCGGAAGCCGGTGCCCTGCGAGCAACGCCTCGTGCACGGCCTCCCACGGCGGGTCGGTGGGCCGGAAGAGCACCTCCCGAAGGTCGCGCGGAAGAGCGGCAGGCCCCCGCCCTCCAGCCGCGCCCTCGAGAGGCTCCATCTCCGCCGTGCGCAAGGGCTCGAGCAGCCGCCGGACCTCCTGGTGCTGCCACGCGGTCCGTCCCTCGGTCCCTTCGAAGCCCGCCAGGAGCCACGGCAGGTTGATCCGGGGGTCGTCCGCCGCAAGGCCCAGCGCCTCTACCACGAGCCGCGCCGGGCCGCCGTCGTCCTTGGATGCTGAAGGCTCCGTTTCCAAATGGAGTTTCCGGCCGTCGCGCCCGCCGATCCAGAAGGCCTCCAGGAACGCCGGCTCCACCGGCGAGTCCATGATACGGGCCACAGCGGCCTCCAACGCCCGAGGACCCGGCAGCGGCACCGCGGCCACCCGCCGGGACGGGGCCACCGGCCGGGTCTTGAAGGTGACCTCGGTGATCACGCCCAGGGTTCCCAGGCTGCCCACATAGACCTTGCTCAGCTCGTACCCGCTCACGTTCTTGACCACCCGGCCTCCCGCCCGGGTGATGGTGCCGTCGGGGCGCACCACCTGGACGCCCAGCACCCAGTCGCGCAGGCGCCCGTAGGCGAAGCGCCGGGGACCCGAGAGCCCCACCGCCGTCATCCCGCCCACGGTGGCCTCAGGCAAAACCGGGGGATCGAAAGGCAGCTCGTGACCCGCCTGCCCCAGCCGCGCCGCCAGGTCGCCCCAGCGCACCCCCGCCTGGACCGTAACCGTCATGTCTTCGGGACGGTGTTCCACCACCCGGTCCAGGCGGGTCAGATCCACCACCCGGGCCGGCGCGGGGAGGATGGCGTGGCCCAGCACCATCTGGGTTCCGCCGCCCCACGGCCGTACCGATGCCCCTGCCTCCCACGCGCCCCGCAGCGCCTCCGACACCTCTTCCACGGATCGGGGGTGCAGCACGCAACCCGGCTCGCCCTCGCCCAGGCCGGGGAGCGTAAAGGTTGCCGTCGCTTCCGCCATGGGTGTGCCTCCTGTCCGTACAGGACCAGCCCCGCCGCCGTCCCGCTTCCCCAACGCGCCTCACTCGCCCGCGCCCTGCTTCAGGCCGGCGCCGCCGCCCGGGGCCGGCGCACCTCGACGCACGAGCGGGCCGAGGGGAAGATCTTCCCCGGATTGCAGCGGCTGTCCGGGTTGAAGACGTCGTGGACGTCGAGCATCACCTGCAGGTCGTCCTCGCTGAAGAGCCGTCCCAGGTGGCTCTTCTTCTCGATGCCGACCCCGTGCTCGCCGGTGAGCGCGCCCCCGAGCTCGATGCACGCCTCGAGCAGCTCGTCGCTTGCGGCCAGGACCCGCTCCACCTGCTCCGGGTCCCGCTCGTCGTAGAGGAGCAGCGGGTGGATGTTCCCGTCGCCCGCGTGGAAGACGTTCGCGATGCGGATCCCGTGACGCCGGCCCACTTCTTCCGCCCTGGCCATGATCTCGGGCAGGCGGCTGCGGGGCACCACCCCGTCCTGGGTGACGTAGCTGGGGCTGAGGCGCCCGACGGCCCCGAAGGCCTTCTTGCGGCTGGCCCAGAGCTTCGCCCGCTCACGGGCATCCCGAGCGGTTCGAACCTCCCGCGCGCCGTGCTCCCGGAAGACCGCCTCCACCCGCTCGCCTTCCTCGGGAAGGCCTTCGGCGGGGCCGTCCAGCTCCACGATCAGCACCGCCCCCGCATCCAGGGGGAAGCCGAAGCGGAAGGCGGCCTCCACGGCCTGGATCACCAGGTGGTCCATCATCTCCAGGGCGGCCGGGATGATTCCCCGGGAAATGATCCCCGAGACGCAGCGGGTCGCGTCCTCGACGCTCTCGAAGACGGCCAGGTACGTCTTCCACGCCTGGGGGTTCCGGGTGAGACGGACCGTCGCCTCGGTGACGATCCCGAGGGTGCCCTCGCTCCCCGTGATCAGCCCCACCAGGTCGTAGCCGGGCGGATCCTCCTGAGGCCCACCCAGCTCCACCACCTCACCCGAGGGAAGGACCACCTTCAGACCCAGCACGTGGTTGACGGTGACGCCGTACTTGAGCGTATGGGGCCCGCCCGAGTTCTCGGCCACGTTGCCGCCGATGGTGCAGGCGCCCTGGCTGGAGGGGTCCGGCGCGTAGTGATACCCTTGCTGCTCCACGGCCTGGCTCAGGTGCAGGTTCACCACCCCCGCCTGCACCACCGCCCGCCGGTTGCGCAGGTCCACCCGCAGGATGCGGCGCATGCGGGCCAGGGAGATCTGGACCACGCCCGGCTCCGAGAAGGTGCCCCCCGACAGGCTGGTCCCGGCACCCCGGGGCACGAAGGGGACGCCGCGGTCCTTGAGGAGCCGCACGATGGAGGCCACCTCCTCGGTGGTCTCGGGCAGCACCACCAGCTCGGGCTGGTTGCGGTAAAGGGTGAGGCCGTCGCATTCGTAGACCAGGAGCTCCTCGGGGCTTGCGAGCACCCGTTCGGTTCCCAGCAGTGCCCGCATGCGCTTGACAAGCTCAGAATCGATCATGCCTCCACCCCCTCGGCTACCCCACCAGGCACCGGCGAGACCGGCGATGCCCCGCGGTCCGGCCTTGCTCCACATCCTTCACGGTATTGGAGAGCATTTCGCCATCGATACGGGTGATGCCTTTCGGAACCTTCCTGTTTCGGCCCCCCCCGGCCCGCGGTTCGGGGAGGGGAGTCACACCCGGGTCCCGGGCGGCGTACCGTGCCAGCGGAGTCCTGGGGAAGGCGGTGGCGAGACGTGTGCGGGATTGCCGGCTGGGTCCAGTGGGATGCGGACCTCACCCGGGAGGCGGCCACCCTCGAGGCCATGTGCGAGCCCCTGAGCTGCCGGGGACCTGACGACAAGGGCGCCTGGCTCTCGCCCCACGCGGCCGTGGGCCATCGCCGGCTGGTGGTGGTGGATCCGGCCGGGGGCGCCCAGCCCATGACCCTCCGGCGGGAGGGGCAGACCCTGGTGCTCACCTACAACGGCGAGCTGTACAACACCGCTGAGCTGCGGGCCGAGCTGGAAGCCCGGGGCCACGCCTTCCGGGGCCATTCGGACACAGAGGTGCTCCTGGCGGCCTACGCCGAGTGGGGCCCCGACTGCCTCCCCCGGCTGAACGGCATCTTCGCCTTCGGCGTCTGGGACGAGGCCCGCCAGCACCTTTTCCTGGCCAGGGACCGCCTGGGGGTCAAGCCCCTTTTCTTCGCCGAGCGTCCGGGCCTCTTCCTCTTCGCTTCGGAGCTGAAGGCGCTCCTGGCCCACCCGGTCGTGGAACCGGTGGTGGACCGGGAAGGTCTGGCGGAGGTGCTGGTGATGGGGCCAGCACGGACCCCCGGCCACGGGGTCTTCCGCGGGGTGGCCGAGCTGAAGCCGGGTTGCTGGCTCGCCCTCGACCAGGACGGCCTCCGGACCGGTACCTACTGGCGCCTGGAGAGCCGGCCCCACCCCCACGACCTGGAGACCACCGCCCGGCGGGTGCACGACCTGCTGGAAGACACGGTGCAACGCCAGCTCGTCTCCGACGTTCCCGTCTGCACCCTGCTCTCGGGGGGTCTGGACTCCAGTGCCCTCACCGCCTTCGCCGCAGCGGCGTACCGCCGGGAGGGGCGGGCCCTGCGCACCTTCTCCGTCGACTACGTGGGGAACGACCGCCACTTCCACCCGGACGACTTCCAGCCCACGCCCGACGCGCCCTGGGTGCGCCGGGTCTCCGGGTTCCTGGGAACGGATCACCGGGAGGTGCTGATCGACACGGCTCGCCTGGTGGACGCCCTCACGGCCGCCGTCCGGGCCCGCGACCTCCCCGGCATGGCCGACGTGGACGCCTCCCTGTACCTCTTCTCGCGGGAGATCAAGCGGGAGGCGACCGTCGCCCTCTCGGGCGAGTGCGCCGACGAGGTCTTCGGGGGCTATCCCTGGTTTCGCCGGGAGGAAGACATCCGTTCGGACACCTTCCCATGGGCCCGCCGGCTCGAGACCCGCCTGCGCCTCCTGGCGCCAGAGGTGGTGGCCGAGCTGAAACCCCAGGCGTACCTGGAGCGCCGGTACCGGGAGGCCCTGACGGAGGTTCCCCGCCTGCCCGGAGAGGAGCCCGGTGAGGCCCGCATGCGGGAGATCATGTACCTGACCCTCACGCGCTGGATGCCCGTGCTGCTGGACCGCAAGGACCGCATGAGCATGGCGGTGGGCCTGGAGGTTCGGGTCCCCTACTGCGACCACCGGCTGGTGGAGTACGTCTGGAACATCCCCTGGTCCATGAAGAGGGCCGGAGGCGTGGAGAAGGGGATCCTGCGGCGGGCCTTGCGCGGGGTGCTGCCCCCGGACGTCCTCGAGCGGCGCAAGAGCCCCTACCCCAAGACCCACAACCCCGACTACCTGGAGGCCGTTCGGGGCTGGCTCCTGGACGTCCTGGCCGACCCGGGCGCCCCCATCCTGGCCCTGATCGACCGGAAGGCCGTCACCGGCCTGGCCCGGGACGACACCCCCGACCTGGACGTCCCCTTCTTCGGCCAGCTCATGCGCCTGCCCCAGCTCTTCGCCTACCTGGTACAGGTGGATTCGTGGATGCGGGAGTACCGGGTCACCCTGGCGTGATGCCCCGCGTGACGGGTCGAGCGCAGCCCCATGAGCCCTATGGGCGGCTTGCGGGGCCCTCCGGCGACGCAGGACCCTCCGGCATCCCGTTGGGCGTCACGGGGCCGACGATCCTCTGCTCCAGGTGGACGAAGAGATCCAGCTCCGCGGCCTGAGCGCGACCGTTCCACACCCGGACGACAGGTCGCGCGGGAGCCTTCTCGTTCAACCGGACCACCAGGGCCGTCTCACCCGTGTTCAGCTGGACGAGCGTCCCTACAGGGTAGGGTGCGACCCGTGCCAAGAAAGTGCGGACCACGTCGGCATCGAACGCCTGGCCCGCTCCCTCGTGAACGAAGGCCACGGCCTCGTGAGCGGGCCACGCGGGCCGGTACGGGCGCTGGCTGGTGAGTGCGTCGAAGACGTCGGCGACGGCCGTCAGGCGGGCGAAGCGGTGGATCTCCTCGCCGCTCAGGCGCCGGGGATAGCCCGAACCGTCCCACCGCTCATGGTGCTGGTAGGCCACGTGGGCGGCCCGGATGTCCAGATCCCGGTGCTGCCGCAGGATCTCGAAGCCGTGGGTGGTGTGCTGCTCCATGGTTTGCCGCTCTTCCGGCGTCAGGGCCCCCTGTTTGCGGAGCACGGCCTGAGGTACCTGCACCTTCCCGACGTCGTGGAGCATGGCGCCCATCCCGAGCACCTTGAGCTCCCGCTGATCGAGGCCGCTGTGGATGCCGAGCAGTACCGAGGTGGCGCAGACACGCACCGAGTGATGAAACAGGTACTCCTGCTCGTCCCGGATGGCCCGGATGGCACCCAGCTGGAGCACCACGGAACCGTTGGCCAGGACCTCGTCCAGCACCTGGTTGACCGCGGCCGCCACAGGCCGCAGGTCCACCGCGTAGCCCCGCTTCAGACGGTTCACGTACGTTCGTACCGCGAGGGATGCCTGCCGGCGGGTCTCCTCCGACAGGAGATCGGGGATCTCCTCCCCATCGGGCTCATCCGGCTCGCGTACGTAGACGGCCTCGAACCCGAGTTCGGCCAGGCGGCGAAGCAGACGCTCGCTCAGGGAGATACCGTCCCTGAGGAGCGTCCGTTCGTCGAGGTAAAGGCTTCGACCGAGAACAGCCCCCGGTCGGACGGCCCCCAGCGGCACGAGCTGCACGCGCGGTCCCCTTCCCCCAGGCGTCCACACTCTCCCCTTCGGACGAAGGGGCTGGAAGCTTGAGGAAGGACCCCGGGCGGAGCGGCTGATGCCTGCGTCCGGGCGACACGAAGCCGTTCAGGACGGCTGCCGCCTACGCAGCACCGCCTTCACCCCTTCCACCACCACCCAGGGCGCCACCGAGGCCGCAGCGATCACCGCCGCCTCCCGGCTCGACAGCCCGGTGACGTCGAAGAAGGGTGCCAGGAAGGGCAGCACGAGGACGGCGCACTGGAGCAGCCCTGAGGTGGCCACGGCCAGGAGGAGCGGGCGATTGGAGAACCAGCCGATGCGGAAGAGGCTGCCGAAGGCCGAGCGGACGTTGAAGCTGTGGGCCAGCTGCGCAAAGGCCAGGGTGGCGAAGGCCAGCGTCTGGGCCCGGGCCAGGTCCCCCATCTGGCGCGCCCAGGCGAAGACGCCCAGGGTGAGGAGACCGATGAGGGCGCCCTGCCAGATCGTCAGGCCGCCGATGCCCCCGCCGAAGACGCTCTCGCGCGGGTTTCGGGGCGACCGGTCCATCACGCCCGGCTCCGGCGGCTCCACCCCCAGGGCCAGGGCGGGCAGCCCATCGGTGACCAGGTTCACCCAGAGGATCTGGATGGGCGTGAGCGGGGAGCCCATGCCCAGGGCGATGCCGAAGAAGATGGCGACGATCTCGCCGACGTTGCACGAGAGCAGGTAGTGGATGCTCTTGCGGATGTTGGCGTAGATCACCCGGCCCTCGCGCACAGCCGAGACGATGGTGGCGTAGTTGTCGTCGGCCAGCACCATGTCGGCCGCTTCCCGGGCCACGTCGGTGCCCGTGATCCCCATGGCGCACCCGATGTCGGCACCCTTCAGCGCCGGGGCGTCGTTCACCCCGTCGCCCGTGACCGCCACCACCTCGCCGTTGGCCTTGAGGGCCCGCACGATGCGCAGCTTGTGCTCGGGGCTCACCCGCGCGAAGAGGGAGACCCGCCGGACCGTCTCCCGCAGCGCCTCGTCATCGAGGCGATCCAGCTCCCGCCCCGACAGGGCGCCCGGGTCGCCAGGGCCGGCGAGTGAGAGACTCCTGGCGATGGCCTCGGCCGTGGTGGCGTGGTCGCCGGTCACCATCAGGGTCCGGATACCGGCTCGCCGGGCCTCCTGGACGCTCGCGGCCGCTTCGGCCCGGGGCGGGTCGATCATGCCCACCAAGCCCAGGAGGATCAGGTCTCGCTCCGCCGTCTCGGCCTCCAGAGGCTCAGGTACCGCGTCCCAGCTGCGGCAGGCTACCGCCAGCACCCGGAGGGCACCCCGGGCCATGCGGTCGTTGGCCTCCAGGATCCGGGCGCGTTCGGTCTCGTCCAGGAGGTCGGTCCCCTCCCCTCGCAGGATCCTGCTGCAGCGCTCCAGCACCAGATCCGGGGCGCCCTTGGTGAAGGCCAGAACCGGCCCGCGGCCAGCGAGGTCTCGGCGATCCCCCAGGACCACGCGGGCCTGGTCGCCCACCAGGTGGAAGGTGGTCATCCGCTTCCGATCTGAGTCGAAGGGGAGCTCCGCTTGCCGGGGCAAGGCCTGTTCGAGCTCTGTCAGTTCCAGCCCCAGGCGCCGGGCGGCCTCGAGCAGCGCCGTCTCGGTGGGATCCCCCACCGGGCGCCACACGCCGTCTTCCTCCTCCACCCTGGCGTCGTTGGCCAGGGCGGCCCCGGCCAGAAGCCAGGCCAGGTCAGCGGCAAGACCGTCTGCAGGGGGACCGGCCAGCAGGAGCGTGGCGGTGCCCGCTCCTCCACCCTCCCCGGTCGCCGCCTCCGGACCGTCCCCCGTACCATCAGTGGAGACGCCGTACTCGGCCACGGGCGTCACCAGGTGGGTGACGGTCATCCGGTTGAGGGTGAGGGTCCCCGTCTTGTCCGACGCGATGACCGTGGCCGTCCCCAGGGTCTCCACCGCCGGCAGCCTCCGCACGATGGCCCGTCGCTCTGCCATCCGCTGGACCCCGAGCGCCAGGACGATGGTGACGATGGCCGGCAGGCCTTCGGGGATGGCGGCCACGGCCAGGCTCACTGCAGTGAGGAGCATCTGGATGATGGGCTGGCCCCGCAGCAGGCCGACGATGAAGACCACCGCCACCAGCACCCCGGCGGCCAGGCCTAGAGTGCGCCCCACCTCCGCCATGCGCCGCTGGAGAGGCGTGGCCTCGGCAGGCTCGGATGCGAGCAGGCCTGCGATGCGTCCCAGGGCGGTGCGCATCCCGGTGGCGTAGACCACGGCCCGGGCCCGGCCATAGGCTACGGTGGTCCCGCTGAAGAGGAGGTTGCCGAGATCGCCCAGGCCGTGCACCCCGGTCGCGTCCAGGGGTGCGGGGCCTTTCTCGACGGGTTCCGATTCGCCCGTGAGGGCCGACTCGTCCACCCGGAGGGCGGCCGCCTCCAGGATGCGGGCATCGGCGGGAACGTGGTCGCCGGCCTCCACCTGGATCACGTCTCCCGGCACCAGCTCCTGGGCCGCCACCTCCCGCAGGTGGCCCTCGCGGACTACCCGGGCACCGGGAGCCCCCATCCGCTTCAGGGCCGCCAGCGAGGCCTCCGCCCGGCACTCCTGCGAGGCGCCCAGGAAGGCGTTGAGCACCACGATCAGCAGGATGACCGCCACGTCCGCCCACTCCCCCAACACCGCGGAGAGGACGGCAGCCCCCAGGAGGATCAGCACCAGGATCTCCGTCACCTGGTCCCAGAGCATCCGGGCGAAGCTGCGGCCAGGCGGCTCCTCCAGGCGATTGGGGCCGTGTGCGGCGAGCCGGCGGGCCGCCTCCTCCTGGGAGAGGCCCCGGTCGGGAGCCACCCCGAGTTCCTGGGCGACGACCAGGCTGTCGGTCGTCGCCCAGCGCAGATCGTCGCTTGGGGCTCCTTGAGGCCGTTGGCTCATGGCACCCGTCATGGAGGACCCTCCCTGGCATCAAGGCAGGCCTTGGGCAATGGGCCTGCCTACCCCGGCTATCATACCACGGAGGTGACGGCGCGCTTTTCTGTACGGAAGCCTGCGAAGGCTCTGGGGCGTGGCCGAGCTCCGCCGGCCTGATGCGGAAGCCGGCCGCACCCGCCAGACTTTGTCGAAGCCGCTGCCAGGCTCGCGTAGCGGATGGACCCCGGCCGCGCGTTCCCCTGGGCCGGGGCCCACCTCTGACACCGAGCCTTCCGCCTTTCCGAGACCTGATCCTCCGCCGCTCCGGCTCCTCAGAAAGCAGGAACCACAGCCCCGCCGTACTTCTCCAGGAGGAACGAGCGGACCGCGTCGCTGGTGAGGGCTCGGGCGAGAGCCTGCAACGCCTGAGCGTCCTTCTCCTGAGTGCGCACCGCCAGCACGTTCACGTAGGGGGAGTCGGAGCCTTCGATCACCAGGGCGTCCCGGGTGGGGTTGAGCCCCGCCTCCAGCGCGTAGTTGGTGTTGATCACCGCCGCCTCCACGTCGAAGAGGACGCGGGGGAGCTGGGCTGCTTCGAGCTCCTGGAAACGCAACCGGTGGGGGTTCTCCACCACGTCCAGCGGCGTCGCGGTGATGCCGGCCGCCGGGTCCAGCTTGATGAGGCCTGCGGACTGGAGGAGCAGCAGGGCCCGGCCGCCGTTGGTGGGATCGTTGGGAATCCCGATGCGGGCTCCGCCGGGCAGATCCTCGATGGAGGAGACCTTCCGCGAGTAGAGGCCCATGGGCTCGATGTGGACCGCTGCGATGTAGGTCAGGTCGAGCCCATGGTCTTTCGAGAACTGCTCCAGGTAGGGAATGTGCTGGAAGTAGTTGGCGTCCAGGTCTCCCGCGTCCAGGGCCAGGTTCGGCTGGACGTAGTCGGTGAACTCCACGATCCTCAGATCGATACCCTCCGCCGCCAGCACTGGCTTCACCTGCTCCAGGACCTCGGCATGGGGCACGGGGGTGGCACCTACCCGCAGCACCTGCTGCTGGGCCTGCACTCCGGAGAGCAGGACGCCCGCTCCCACCAGCAGCGCGACCAGAGCGCCCAGGATCCGGGCTGCCGGCGCCACCCAGGTCGGCCTTCTGTCGGTCTGTTCCATGTCCACGGTTGCCTCCTCATGCTTCGATCTGTCTGCGTCGCATGGAGCGTCCGATGCACCGGTTCACCCGAGTGTGGGCGACTCCAGGACCTCCTTTTCCGGCTACCGCCGGTCGAGCCGTCGGGCCCAGCGGTTCCCCAGGAGCTGGATGCCCTGCACCAGCACCACCAGCACCAGAACCGTCACCAGCATGACGTCTGTACGGAAGCGCTGGTACCCATAGCGGATGGCCAGGTCGCCCAACCCCCCGCCACCCACCGCGCCCGCCATGGCCGAGTACCCTACCAGCGTGATCGCGGTGATGGTGGCGCCCAGGATCAGCGACGGCACCGCCTCAGGCAGGTACACCTTGCGAATCACCTGCCAGGGGCTGGCTCCCATGGCCACCACGGCCTCCACCACACCCGGGTCCACCTCCTTCAGCGAGCTTTCCACCAAGCGGGCCACGTAGGGTATGGCCGCCACCGTGAGCGGCACCATGGCGGCCGCGGTTCCGATGGACGTGCCCACCACCCAGCGCGTGAATGGGATGATGGCCACCATCAGGATGATGAAGGGGATCGAACGGCCCACGTTCACCAGCGCGCCCACCGCCTGGTTGAGGCGGGGCGAGGCGAGGATCCGCCCGGGCTCGGTCACCACCAGCAGGATCCCCAGGGGCAGGCCGCCGAGCTCCGCGAGGAGGGTGGCCAGCCCCACCATCACCAGGGTCTCCTGCAACGCCTCCCAAGTGAGGCGTAGCACCACCGGCGAGAGGATCACCGTCCCCCGACCTCCTTCTGCAGCTCGCCCACGGCCACACCCGCTTCCCGCAGGTAGGCGATGGCCCCTTCCAGCTCGGACTCGCCGCCGGTCAACTCCACCAGGAGCACGCCGAAGGGCGCTCCCGCCAGACGGTCGATCTGGCCGCCCAGGATGTTCGCGGTCACCGGAAAGCGCCGCACCAGATGGGTGATGACCGGCTGCCGGGCCACCTCGCCCACGAACCGCAGCTCCAGCAGCCGAGCCTGCTCCCCGGGGACCGGTGCAGGCCGCTCCGGCAGGTGCACGCTCCCCTCGGCGAAGCCCAGCAGGCGCCTGGCCGCAGCCGACGCGGGCTCCACCAGCATCCGGGCGGCGGGCCCCTCTTCCACCACCCTGCCGGACTCCACCACCGCCACCCGGTCGCAGATGGCCCGCACCACCGCCATTTCATGGGTGATGATCAGGATGGTCAGACCCATCTCGTCACGCACCCGCCGGAGGAGGTCCAGCACGGAGGCGGTCGTCTCGGGGTCCAGCGCCGAGGTGGGCTCGTCGCAGAGGAGCAGGTCGGGGCGGTTGGCCAGGGCTCGGGCGATGCCCACCCGCTGCTTCTGCCCCCCCGAGAGCTGGGACGGGTAGCTATCCGCCCGCCCCGCCAGGCCCACCCATTCCAGGAGCTCCGCCACCCGCTCCTGGATCTCGCGCCTCGGCCTTCCGGTCACCTCCAGCGGCAGGGCCACGTTGCCCGCCACGGTTCGTGAGCGAAGCAGGTTGAAGTGCTGGAAGACCATCCCGATGCGCTGGCGGACGCGCCGGAGCTCCGCGCCCTCCAGCGTCGCCAGGTCCACCCCGTCCACCTCGATGCGCCCTGCGTCAGGCCGCTCCAGGCGGTTGATGCACCGCACCAGGGTGCTCTTCCCGGCGCCGCTCACCCCGATGACGCCGTAGATCTCCCCGGCGTGCACCTCCAGGTCGAGGCCACGCAGGGCCTCGATGCGGCCCGCCTCGGTGACGAACCCCTTGTGGACGCCCTGCAGGCGAACGGTCACCCGTCCGGCGCGGTCCGAGCCTGGAAGGGGTGCTGGTGAGGCCGCACGGGCGAGCCTGGATCGATCGATGGATGCGAGGGCCAGTGGCGTTCCCTCCCCATGGGTCGTTCGCGGCGCCCCCCGCCAGAGCCACCCTACTCCCCGGGGACCGGCCGGCGCCGGCGGGGCCACCGCACCCGCTCCTCCGGGTGCGGAAAAGAAAAAGCCCCTTCCCGAGTGAAGAGGCCGCTCCATCGACTCTCATCTCTCCGGGGTCTCCGGCAGGAGTTGGCACCTCACACCCCACGGGTGTCGGTTGCCGGGCTTCATCGGGCCTGTCCCTCCGCCTCTCTGGATGAAAGCACCTATGCGATTGTCGACGAAGGCGGCACCGGCCGCCACTTGCTGCCAGTGTAGCCAGCCGCACCCCCGCCGTCAACAGCTCCAGAAAGAGGCAGAGAACTCAGATCCTGCTGCGGACTCGCGGCCGTCCCGCCTCGCACCGCGTAGGCACCGTTGACCCGCCCGGCCGGATCGGTCGTACACCTGGGCGGAGGTTTTCGCGCCGGCCCGTTCCCTGGAGCGGGCCGCGTTCGGAGGTGACGGCGTGCGCTCGTTCCGGCGCGTGGTGGTGACGGGGGTGGGAGCGGTCACCCCCGTGGGAAACGACGCGGAGACCACGTGGCGCTCCCTCCTGGAGGGGCGTTCGGGCATCGGGCCGATCCGGAGCTTTGACGCCCGCGGTCTGCCCGTGCGCATCGCGGGCGAGGTGAAGGACTTCGACCCCGAAGCGGTCATGGAACGGAAGGTCGCCCGGCGCACCGCCCGCTTCGCCCAGCTCGCGGTGGCTGCCGGGCGGGAGGCGCTGGAACGGTCCGGTCTCATCCTCACCGCCGAGACTGCGACCGGAACCGGGGTCATCCTGGGAACGGCCGGCGGGCTCTTCGCCAGCGGCTACCAGGAGCGGCTCCTCCAGGAACGGGGGGCCCACCGGGTGGACCCGCTCTTCGTGGCCCGGGCCGCGGCCCACATGGCGGCCGCCCGGGTCGGGCGCGTCCTGGGCCTGCGGGGCCCCAACACCACCGTGAACAGTGCCTGCGCCAGCGGCCTGGACGCCATCGGCCAGGCGTTCAACTGGATCCGGACGGGCCAGGCCGACGTGGTGCTGGCCGGGGGGTCTGAGTCGGTGATGCACCCGGTGGGCGTGGCCAGCATGGCCATCACCGGAGCCCTTTCCCAGCGCAACCACGAGCCCGAGCGGGCGTCGCGCCCCTTCGATCGGGAGCGGGACGGCTTCGTCCTGGCCGAGGGCGCCGGCCTACTGGTGCTCGAGAGCGAGGAGCATGCCCTCCGGCGGGGCGCGCCCATGCTGGCCGAGGTGTTGGGGACCGGGTGGTCCTTCGATGCCGCGGACGACACCGCCCCCGACGCCTCGGGCCAGGCGTTGGCCATGCGTCGGGCCTTGGACGATGCCGGCCTGGCGCCCGAGGCCATCCAGTGGGTGAAGGCCCATGGCACCTCCACCCCGCTCAACGATCGCACCGAGACGGCGGCGCTCAAGCAGGTCTTCGGCGGGCACGCACGGAAGCTTGCCATCAGTTCCGTCAAGTCCATGATCGGCCATACCGCCTCCGCTTCGGGGGGCGTGGAGGCGGTGGCGGCGGTGATGGCCCTGCGCGACCAGACGGCCCCGCCCACCATCAACTACGAGAACCCCGACCCGGAGTGCGATTTGGACTACGTTCCCAACGTCGCGCGCCCCATGGCTATCGAGGCTCTGCTGGCCAACGCCTTCGGCCTGGGAGGGCAGAACGCGAGCCTCGTGCTGGCCCGTTACGCGACGGGCGGCCCTCAGGCGGATGGCCGCCGGCCGCCCGAGTGACGCTGGGACCAACACGGCGACGCCCCGGAGGAGGAACGCGAATGCCCGGCCAGGAAGCAGAGAGGCCGCCGGGAGATGCGGCTCGCGCCATGTGCTTCGTCTGCGGGCCGGCCAACCCCTACGGCCTCCACGTCGAGTTCGTCCAGAAGGACGGGGCCAGCGAGGCCACCTTCACACCGCCGGCCCACCTCCAGGGCTGGCCTGGCGTGTTGCACGGCGGGATCGTGATCACGCTCCTGGACGAGGCGCTGGCCTACGCTGCCTGGCATGCGGGTCTCCAGGGGATGACCGCCCGCCTGGAGGTCCGCCTCCGCCGGCCCGCCCCGCTCGAAACGCCGCTGGTGGTCCGGGGGTGGCTTGAACACCGCTCCGCCCGCGCCGCCCGGGCCCGGGCCGAACTCCTGCAGGGCGACACGGTGCTGGCCGAGGCCTCCGGCGTGGTCTACCGGGCCCGAATCAGCCAGGACGGGAGGGCGACGCTGGCCGACTAGACCGATCCTGCCCGCCCTCCGCGTCAGGGACCGCCATGGTCGCCACCTGGCGGCCAGGTCCTGCGGGTGAGCCGGCCCCAGCTTCGCCCCGTCTCAAGGGCAACCGCACCGTAAAGCGGCTGCCGGCGCCCGCACGGCTATCCACCTCGATCCGGCCGCCGTGGCTCTCCACGATCCAGCGGGCGATGGCCAGGCCCAGCCCGGCGCTCTCGCTGGAGCGGGTGCGGGCCCGATCGGCCCGGTAGAAGCGGTCGAAGATGTGGGGCAGGTCGCCGGGGGCGATGCCGATACCCGTGTCGGCCACCTCCAACACCGCCTCGTCCCCATCGCGCGTCACCCCGAGCTCCACCCGGCCACCGGCGGGCGTGTAGCAAAAGGCGTTGTCCAGGAGAATCACCAGGAGCTGCTTGATGAGGTCCGGGTCCGCCTCGAGGTGCACGGGCTCGAAGGGGCCCAGGCGGAAGCGATGGCCTTCCGCCCGCAGGCGGAAACTGCGGGCGACCTCCAGGACCACTTGGTCCACGTCCACGGGGCGAAGGCGGGCTACCTGGCCCGCGTCGGCCCGGGCCAGGGCGAGCATGCCGGAGACCAGGCGGATCATCCGTTCGGTCTCCGACCGGAGGTCGGCCAGCACCGCCGACCGCTCGCCTGGTTCCAGCCGATCCCACTGATCGAGGAGGGCGAGGTTCCCCTTGAGGGTGGTGAGGGGTGCCCGCAGCTCGTGGGAGGCATTGGCCACGAACTGCTTCTGGCTCTCATACGATTGCTGCAGGCTCTCGAGCATCTCGTTCAGGGTGGCGATCAGCTCCCCGACCTCGTCGGAGCGCACGGCAGGCGCGGCGAGACGGCGGGTGAAGCTGCGCGAGAGGGCGATGGCCCGGGCCGCTCCGGTGGCCTCGGCGATGGGGCGCAAAGGGGCCGAAGCCAGGCGCCAGCCCACCCAGGTACCCAGGCCCAAGATCAGAACGGTTCCCGTCCCCAGGTAGAGAAGGAGGCGCGAGAGGGTGAATCCGACCGCTTCGGCCCGGGCGTCCATGAGGAGCACCGGCGGGTCGGGCAGGCCCCAGCGGGCACCCAGGGCGTCCAGCCGCTGCGCGTACAGCCGCCAGGATGCCCCGCCCTCCCGGTGGCTGGCCAGGCCCTGGAAGTCGGCCCGCGTCAGACGCAGGGCGTGTTCCCGGATCGCCGCTGGGATCGTGGACCCCACCGGGCTGTGGGCCAGCAGCTGCCCGTCCCCTCGGAGGATCGCCACGCGGCTCCCCGGCGCCCGGAAGAACTCCAGCAGCGCCCCCAAAGCCTGGGCGTCCGTGGGGCCGGGCAGGGGCTGAGCGTGGACGGTGCCGCGTCCCAGGAGGAGCGCGGCCTGCCGGGCCTGCTGCCGCAGATCCGCATCGACCATGCTGTAGAGGTGGTCCGACATCAACCCGTAGATCAGGAGGTCGAAGAGCACCAGGCTGGCGGCCAGCAGCACGCCGTACCAAAGGGTCAGGCGGATGCGGATGGACACGGCCTCACTCCCTCAGCACGTAGCCCGCGCCCCGCACGGTGTGGATGAGGCGCGGCTCGCCGCCCTCCTCGAGCTTGCGGCGCAGGTAGCCCACGTACACCTCCAGGACGTTGGACTCGCCGCGGAAGTCGTAGCCCCAGACCTCCTCGAGGATTCGCTCACGCGGGAGCACCTGCCGCGGGTGGCGCATGAAGAGGTGGAGGAGCTCGTACTCGGTGGTCGTCAGCTCGATGGACCGCTGGCCGCGACGGGCCTCACGGGTGGCGACGTCCAGCACCAGGTCGCCGAAGCGCAGCTGCTCGGCCGGCGCCTGGCTGCGACGAAGGAGCGCCCGCATCCGGGCCACCAGCTCCTCGGTGGCGAAGGGTTTCACCAGGTAGTCGTCGGCACCCGCCGTGAGCCCGCGCACCCGGTCTTCCACCGCATCCTTGGCCGTCAGCATGAGGATGGGCGCCTGCCCCAGCTCCCTCACCCGCCGACAGACCTCGAGGCCATCCACCCCGGGCAGCATCCAGTCCAGCACCACCAGGTCCACCGGCTCGTCCTGGAGCATGCGCAGGGCGGCCGGGCCGTCGAACGCCTGGAGCACCTCGAACCCTTCCAGCACCAGGACCCGCCGCAGCATAGCCTGAAGCCTCGGATCGTCGTCCACCACCAGGATGCGTTGGCCCACGGCTATCCGTCCCCAATCCGGCCGCCTCGGGGCGGTCCGGGGTTCTCCTCTTCAGGGGCATTGTACTGGAGCCTGTCCCCTCTGTCCAAGACGCCAAATGCCTCCTCGCTGTCGCGAATGGTTTATAATGTAGCGCAGGAGATCCCGAGCCAGCCCCGAATGGTTATCGGTACTCCGCGTCATACAGTGTACAGAGTTCATCGCTGCAGCATCCGCCGGGGCCACCCGGGACGGCTGCTGGGAGGATCAGCCTTGAGCACAGACAGGACCGACATCGCCTGGCGGATCGGCGGCCCCCAGGGGAAGGGTGTGGACACGGCCGCAGGCATCTTCGGCCGTGCCTGCGCGGCGGGGGGCTTCCACGTCTTTGGCCGGCGCGAGTACTACTCGAACATCATGGGACGCCACAGCTATTTTGACGTGCGGGTGACGGGCCGCCCCGTGGGGGTCCACCGCGACCGGGTCGACCTGCTGGTCACCTTCGACACCGAAACCCTGGTGCGCCACGCGGTCTCGGTGGCACCCGGCGGCGTTCTCCTCCACGACGCGTCGGCCGCGGACGTGGCCATCGACGCCATGGGCTTTCTGGACGATCCGCTCCAGGAAGAGCTGGCGGCCTACCTTGCCGAGCGCGACCTGCCCCCCACCACGGCCGGGCTCCTCGAGGACGCGCGCCGCCGGGGGGTCACCGTCCTGCCCGTCTCCTACGGCGACCTGACCGAGGCGTTGACCCATGAGCTCGGCGCCTCCCGGGCCTCCGCCGATCGGATGCTGAACACGGTGGCCGTGGCCCTTTCCGCAGCTCTGATCAAGTACGACCCCGATCGGGTCAAGCGAGGCGTCGCCCTCACCTTCGGCGACCGGAGCAAGCTGGTGGAGATGAACCGTCAGGCGGTGGACCTGGCCTATGCCCACGCCCGCCGGAGTTGGGACCTGGATGCCGTTCCCTTGCGCCTCGGCGTTCGGCCCGAGCGGCCGCGGCGGCTCTTCGTGACGGGCACCCAGGCCGTGGCCATGGGGAAGATCGCCGGGGGTCTCGCGTTCCAGACCTACTACCCCATCAGCCCGGCCACCGACGAGAGTGTCTACCTGGAGGCCCACGCCACCTTCCCCACCACGGACGGAGGCCAGGGCTCGGTGCTCGTCTGGCAGACCGAGGACGAGCTCGCCGCCGTGACGGCCGCGACGGGTGCCGCGCTCACGGGGGCCCGAAGTGCCACGGCCACCTCCGGCCCGGGCTTCTCCCTGATGACCGAGGGCATCGGCTGGGCGGGGATCAACGAGGTGCCCCTGGTGGTCACCGTGTACCAGCGGGGCGGGCCTGCCACGGGGCTCCCCACCCGTACCGAGCAGGGGGACCTCCAGTTCGCGGTGCACGGGGGGCACGGCGACTTCCCCAGGATCGTGCTGGCTTCGGGCGACGTCACCGAGGCGTTCCAGGACGCGGCCCAGGCCTTCAGCTACGCCGAGCGCTACCAGACGGTGGTCATCCACCTGATGGACAAGGCGCTGGCCAGCACCACCCTGACGACTGAGCCTTTCGACACGAGCAGGCTGGCCATCGACCGGGGCCTCGTCGCCAACCCTGCTTCCGACGGGAGCAACGGGACCGTGAGCTTCCCCCGCTTCCGCCCGTCGGAGACGGGCCTCTCGCCCCGGCCCTACCTGGGCCAGCCGGGCGGCATGCACTGGCTCACGGGTGCCGAGCACACCGAGCTGGGCCGCGTCACCGAGGACCCCATCACCCGGGAGCAGCAGGTGGAAAAACGGCTCCGGAAGCTGCAGCTGGCCGCTCGCGAGATCCCGGCGGAGGAGAAGCTCCGTCTCTACGGGGACGCCAGCGCACCGCTCACGCTCGTGAGCTGGGGGTCCAACAAGGCGGCGATCCTCGAGGTCCTGGAGCGCCTGGCCGAGGAGGGCGTGACCGCCCGCCACATCCAGCTTCGGCTCCTCTGGCCCTTCCCGTCGGCGGAGCTGGAGCCGCTGCTGGCCACCGCCCGGCCCCTGGTCGCCGTCGAGACCAACGCGACCGGGCAGATGGCCCGCCTCCTGAGAGAGCAGACCGGCCGCGCGCCGGACCACCTGGTGCTCAAGTACAGCGGCCGTCCCATCTCGGTGGAACAGCTCCTCGATGCCCTCCACCAGATTCTGTCGGGCGCGGCCGGCCCGCGCCTGGTGATCCGCAACCCCTACGAGTGAGGGACGGCCACCGCCTCCCGACCGAAGGTCTCCCAGAAAGGTGGCGCCTGTATGGCGATGGCAACGGTAACGGTGAAGGACTTCCAGGTGGGCTTCCCCAACGACTGGTGCCCGGGGTGCGGCGACTTCGGGATCCTCAACTCCCTCCACCAGGCCCTGGCCGGCTTGGGCCTGAAGCCGCACGAAGTCGCCGTCTTCGGGGGCATCGGCTGCTCGGGGAAGACCCAGTACTACGTGAACGCCTACGACGTCCACACGCTGCACGGGCGGGTGCTCCCCTACGCCACCGGCGCGAAGCTGGCCAACCCCGAGCTGACGGTGGTGGCCGTGGGCGGCGACGGCGACGGTATGGCCATCGGCGCCGGCCACTTCGTGAACGCAGGGCGGAGCAACCTGGACCTCACCTACATCCTGCACAACAACGAGGTCTACGGGCTCACCAAGGGGCAGGCCTCCCCCACGCTGCCCATGGGCTCCCAGACCAAGAGCCTGCCCGAACCCACCATCCAGGGGAGCGTGAACCCGCTCATGCTGGCCCTGGCCTCGGGCTACACCTGGATCGGCCGGGGCTACGCCTTCGACGTCCGGGGCCTGGTGGAGCTGATCCAGCGGGCCATCCGCCACAAGGGGCTCTCGTTCCTGGAGGTGCTCCAGCCCTGCCCCACCTACAACAACCTCCACACCAAGGCCTGGTTCGCGGGCAAGGACCAGGGCGGCGTACCGAGGGTCGCTCCCCTGGACCCTTCCTACGACCCGGTGATCGAGCCCGACGCTGGCGAGGGGGCGGTTCGGGCCCGCCTGGGCGCCTTCGTGGTCGAGGCCACTCGGGGCGGCGAGCCGATCCGCACCGGGGTCTTCCTGGAGAACCTGTCCGTTCCGGACCTGGGCGAGCGCCTGGCACAGCGCCTGCCGGCGTATCGCCACGCGCCGCCCGCCCACCGGGTGGTGGCCGACGCGAAGGGGCGTTCCAACGCGGACCTCACCCCTCTCTTCGCCGAGGTGGCGGTCTCCTAGGTCCCCTGGAGCTGGCCGCTCACGGCCGCCCGGCAGGGCGCGGCACCGCCTCGGGGAGCATCTGGTACGCCTCGCGGGACGGTTTCAGGGGCCGCATCAACCAGTAGGGGCGTCGCGTCCCGTCGGGCCCGGGGCCGGGACGGGTCAGCTTCAGCCAGCGCTGAAAGGCCGCCCGCGAGCGGGCCGTATCCACCGCCACCTCGCCGTACCGGTCCGACGCGGCCGCCCGGGTGACCCGTACCCGGACGTGCCAGCAGTGGGCGCCGGAGATGGGGTCGGGCTGGACCGGAAAGATCAGGTTCTGGTGGACCCCCGCCTCCCGCCACCAGATCCGGCGCGAGTCCGGGTCCGCGCTGTCGAAGGGCGTCGCCCCATGCACCTGATCCATCCGCCAGCGGCTCCCCTCCCGATCAAGACGAACCAACGCCGAGTTCCACCGGTCGCTGCCGCTCTCCTCGTTCAGGCGCCAGCGGCCCAGGTGGTGGGAGCAGGCGACCACCCCCGGTCGAATCGCCTCCGTCACCCAGACTCGATCGACCAGGTGGCCGATCTCCGTCTCCACCCGTACCAGGTCGCCCGTTTGCACACCGATCCGGGCGGCATCCCGCGGGTGGATCCAGACAGGGTTGTGATGGGCCGTCTCGTAGAGCCACTTGGCGCCGTTCGTACGGGTGTGGATCAGGGTGGGCAGGCGGAAGGTGGGCAGGAGGATCATCTCCGACGCCTCCCACCGGATCCGGGCGTGGTGCACCTGGCTGGTGATCTCGGGCATCCGCTGCCGCCCCGCTTCGTCCAGGGGGTAGACGGGCAGCGCGTACTCCGGCCAGCCCCACTCCTTCAGGGTGGTCGAGTAGAACTCCAGGAGCCCCGAGGGGGTCGGAAAGCCCATCACCGCTTGGCCTTCCACCATCACCCCCACCCGGGTGCGCCCTGCCTCGTCCAGGAAGGGCCCGGGATAGGGCCGGAAGTTCTCCTTGGGCGGTGGGTCCTCCACGTAGACGCCGCCGTCCTCACTCACCCGCGCACCTTCCAGGACCTCGGGCGGGACGGGCCGTGCGTGCTCCTCGTAGACCTCCGCGTCCAGCTGGAAGGCGCCGTGGCGACGCATGTACTCCAGGGGCTCGAGCCCCTCCCGGCGGGCGGCCTCGGGCAGGCCCGGAACGCTGTTCTCGAAGATCCACCGGTAGTACTCGTCGATGCGGATCTTCTCCCCCAGCCGGTAAGGCGACTCGTGGTGCCGGCGGATCCCCAGGGAGCCGTCGGGATCGATCCGCCACGAGAGCTCGATCCAGAACTCGTTCTCCTCCCACACCTCGCCCGGATTGGCCTCCCGGGTGTCCGCCGGCACCCGGCCCAGGCGCTCCATGGCCACCCGCCGAACCGGCTGCCGGAAGCCGATCCAGCGGGCCGCGTGGGTCTCGTAGCTGTGCAGGTCGTGGCGCTCGGGCGCGAGACCCATGGGGAGCACGTAGTCCGCGTACTGGGCCGTTTCGCTCCAGGTGGGGGTCAGCGCCACGTGGAGCCCGATCCGGTCCGAGGTCAGCATTTCGATCCACGAGAACCCGTCGGGGTTGGTCCACACCGGGTTGTAGACCCTGGTGAAGTAGACGTCGATCCGCTGGTCCTGGCGCTCCAGCAGGTGCGGCAGCAGGAAGCTCACCTCGAAGTGGGCCAGAGGGTACTCGCGGGGCCACGCCACCTCGTTCCACACCGACGGCGGGTACGGGTGGCTCGGGGGCCTGGGGACGAACTTGGCGGACGCGTTGGGCAGGCACCCTCCCCGGGTTCCCACCGAGCCCGTGAGCACGTGCAGGAAGAAGAGGTTCCGGGCCACCATCCAGCCGCCCAGGTGGCCGGCCGAGGCCCCGCGCCAGACGTGGCTCGCGAAGGCGGTTCCAGCCCGGCCGATCTCCCGGGCCACCGCCCGGAGCACGCCAGGCTCCACCCCGCATTCGCCGGCCGCCCACTCGGGTGTATACGGGCGGTAGAGCTCCCGCAGGAGCCAGAGGAACCCCTCGAAGCCCTCGGCGGGCGGCGCCTGGGGAAGGCGTCCTTCCTCCACCAGGCGTTCGAGGTACGCCTCGTCGGCCATGAGCTGGCGCCAGTTCACCCAGCGCCGGACGAACCCGGTGTTCACCAGCCCTTCGTCGACCAGGACGTGGGCCAGGGCCAGCAGCATCCCCGCCTCGGTGCCGGGCCAGGGGCTGAGCCAGTAGTCCGCCGCGGCGGCGGTGTTGGAGAGCCGCGGGTCCACCACGGCCATCCTGGTTCCGGCTTCCTTGGCCTCCATGATCCGCTGCGCGTGGGGGTTGAAGTAGTGCCCCGCCTCCAGGTGGGAGGAGAGGAGCAGGATGAACCGGGCATGGGCGTGGTCTGGGGCCGGGCGGTCGATGCCCATCCATGCGGCGTAGCCCACCCGGGCCCCCGACGAGCAGATGTTCGTGTGGGAGTTGTGCCCGTCGACGCCCCAAGTCTGGAGGACCCGCTCGGTGAAGAGGTCCTCGCCCGGCCGCCCCACGTGGTACATCACCGCATCCTTCCGGCCGGCTTGGAGGGCGGCCCGAACCCGGGCCGCGATGTCGTCCAGCGCCTCGTCCCACTCCACCCGCTCCCACCGGCCTTCCCCCGGGCCCCCACCCGCCGCAGCGGGTGAAGGATCCGGTCGGGGTTGGTCACCTGGGAGACGGTGGCCGGACCCTTGGCGCAGTTCCGCCCGCGGCTGGCCGGATGAAGCGGCTGGCCCTCCAGCTTGCGGATCTCCAGGTTCTCGGTGTCCACGTACGCCAGGAGCCCGCAGGCCGCCTCGCAGTTGAAGCAGACGGTGGGCACGAGGGTGTACTCGCGCTCCACCTTGCGGGGCCAGGCCCGGGCGTCGAGCTCCCGCCAGCGCTCCCACCGCTTCGCCGGGGGATGGGTCTGCAGGCCGCCGAAACCCGCGAACGCCTCACCCGAACGGGCCGTCCTCTCCTCCGCTCCCGCCCTTCTCATGATCCACACCCCTCCCGAACGAGGCCGGCACCCTCACAGGCGATCCCGCCGGCCGCCGGGGGTGCCCGCTTTCACGGCTCGTCTAACCTCCTACCTTGACCGCCCCGATGCCTGCTGGGCCGGCTGGACCAACGGGTACCCGGCCTCGGTCCAGGCGCCGATCCCGCCGAGCACCAGCGTCACGTCCTGGAACCCCTCCCGGAGTAGGAGGCTCGCGGCCAACCCCGAGCGCACCTGGTCGTTGCACAGGACCAGCCACCGGGCGGTGGGGTCCAGCTCGCCCAGCTGCCCCCAAACCTCACCGTGGGGGATGTTCTGGGCCCCCTCCACGTGGCCCCACTGGAACTCGAACCCCTCCCGGACGTCCAGCATCCGGGCGCCGCCCTCTTCCATCTCCCGGCGGGCGCCCGCCGCGTCCGTGGTGGCCAGCCGCCCCAGCGAGGTCTCGCCGCTCCATGCGGCGACACCGCCCGCCAGGTGTCCTTCCACGCGGAAGCCCGCCTGGGTCAGGAGCCGCTCCGCGATGGGTCCCAAGGCCGGTGGGTCCATCACCAGCACGTACCGGCGCTCCCGGGGCAGGGCCAGGGCGGCCCGCTCGCCCAGATCGTGCCGCCCGAACTGGAGGCAGAGGCTCCCGGGAAGGTGGCCCTCGGCGAACTGGTGGGGAGGCCGCAGGTCGAGGGGTACGGCCCCGTCGTTCGCCAGGGTCCGGAAGGCGTCCAGGCTCAGCGCGCCCATGGCCTCACCCCGCCTCCAGACCCAGGTTCCGGCGCTTGATGTTCTGGTAGTTGTGGGGCAGCGGCTTCAGCGTCGAGACCACGAACTCGGCGAAACGCTCCGCGTCCGGTTGCTGGAGGGCCAGGTTGAACCGGCGCTCGTACGCCAGGGTCGACGCCGCCTTGCCGCTCATGTTGACGCCCCCGCAGGCGGAGCCGCCGAAGTGGCCCGGGTAGACCTCCACGTGGTCGGGCAGGGCGAGGAGCCGCTGGGTGAGGCTTTCATAGAGGTGTTCGGCCCGCTCGCGGGCGTCCCAGACGTCCAGGCTTCGATCGCCCACGAGCAAATCGGGCCGGGCCACGTCGCCCACGAAGAGGGTGTCGCCCGTCAGGACGAACCAGGGCTCGTCGGAACGGGCCGTGTCCGTCACCAGCAGGCAGACGTGCTCCGGAGTGTGTCCTGGGGTGTAGAGCGCCTTCACCTGGACCGCCCCCACCTGGAGGACCTGGCCGTCGGCGAGGGGCGTGAAGTCGAAGCGCACCAGCCCCCGGGCGTGCTCACCCAGGTAGTAGGCCGCACCCGTCGCTTCAGCCAGCTCCCGGCCCAAGGAGACATGGTCCGCATGCACATGGGTGTCGATCACGTGGCGGATCGTCACGCCCCGATCGGCCGCCTCCATCAGGTACTCGTCCATTCCCACGCCGGCCACGGGATCGACCACAACTGCCTCCTTGGCCTTGGGGCAGCCGAGGAAGTACGAAGCGCACCCGCTGGGGCCGTAATGGATCTGCCGGAAGATCATCGTTGTCCCTCCCGTCCGGTGTTGCCTTGCGTTGCCTTGCAGAAGGGGATCGACCCTCCGTCCTCGCGGGCCGTCCCCTTGGTCCGGCGCGCCTAGCTCAGCGGCACCGACTGGCCCGCCTGGACGTACGCGTGCTCGTGGGCCAGGGCTCCCATCAGGGCCAGCGCCGCGGCCGCTCCTCCCCAACCGATCGCGGCAGCTCCGGCACCGGCGGCCGCGAGGAGGATCCCTCCCCAGAAGAGCCCGGAGAACGCACCGCGGATCAGGTGGTCCGCGGCCTGGCGCCCGTCCGCCGTCGGATGGCCCACGGCCACCTCCGACAGGGCCAGCGTGGCATGCAGGATCGCCGCGGCCACCAGGAGGTTCCGCAGCACTGTGGTGCCCGCACCTCCCGCCGCAAGCGCGACGTCCAGGATCAGGACCCCAGCGGCGCCCGCCAGGACCGCCTGCACCAGCAGGTGAAGCGGTAGGATGGGGCTCTGCCAGAGGTCCCTGGCCCGCGCCTGGGCGAAGAGGAAGGCGGTGTAGACGGCGGTCGCGGCTGCGAGGAGCACCCCGGGCGCTCGCAAGCCCTGAGCCATTCCTTCCCAGCCCGCGAGGCGCCCCGTCACGTCCGCCGCCAGGAGCGCGCCGTAAAGGGTGATCAGGAAGGCGCCCCGGGCCAGCCACGAGCGCCACTGGGGCCGCACCAGGATCCGCCAGAAGCGGGCAGGCTGCTCCAGGTCTGCGACCAGGAGCAGCCCCGTGGCCCCCAGGAAGAGAAGCGCCAGCAGGCTGGAGGCCAGCTCGACCGCCGGACTTAGCCTCAGGCCCGCCCACGCCATCGCCGCGGAGACCAGGTAGGCCCCGGCCGCCAGGGACTTGGTCCAGGTATAGGCGGACACCCTCCAGTCCCAGGGCGGGCCGTGGGGGACATCGTACTGCACGATGGCCGCCGCCGAGCTCCTCCCGGGGCCTCCATCGTGCCGTCCGGGGCCCGCGCCGTGACGGAGGTGGCCGTTCACCCCAGGCCCGCCCCGCAAGGGCGCTGGCCCCGGGCGCGCCACGGGGGCCGGATAGCGTTCGCGCTGCTCCGCGGCGGCGTGGAGCACGGGCACTTGGGCCAGGGCCGGCACTCGGGTGAAGAGGCTGCTGTCGACGTAGAAGAGCTTGGGCTGCGTCGCCTTTTCGGGCTTGCGCACCTCGGCCTTCCCGGTGGCCACCCACCGGGAGACCTCGCTGGTGGGGTCCGAAAGGTCGCCCACGATGATGGCCCGCTCGGGGCAGACGGCCACGCAGGCAGGCTCCAGGCCCTGGTCGATCCGGTGGGCGCAGAAGTTGCACTTCTCGGCGCTGTGGCTCACCGGATCGATGTAGAGGGCGTCGTACGGACAGGCCGCCATGCACGCCTTGCAGCCGATGCAGACCTCCCGGTCGAAGTCCACGATGCCGTCGAGGCGGCGATGGAGAGCCTCCACGGGGCAGATGGCGACGCAGGGTGCATCCTCGCACTGGTTGCACCGGGTTACCTGGAAGTGGCGCTCCACGTTCGGGTAGAGCCCCACCTCCACCTGCTTCACGTAGGTCCGGGTTACCCCTATGGGTACCTGGTGCTCTGCCTTGCAGGCAATGGTGCAGGCATGACAGCCGATGCACCGGCTCTGGTCGATGACCTTCCCCCAGAGCGCCATGGCTCAGCTCCCCTTGCGGACGTAGTAGCGGAAGACCCCGTCCTGCTCCTCCCAGTGGAGCAGTTGATGCTCCTGGCTCTCGCACCAGGCGGGGATGTCCGTGACGGATCCCCGGTCGGTGGCGAGGATCTCGAGCACATCTCCCGCGTCCAGATCCTGCATGGCCTGCCGGGCGCGAACCACCGGCATGGGACACAGGAGCCCCCGTGCGTCCAGGCTGGAGTCCACCCGGTCGGGCCGGGCGGTTTGCGGCTGCACGTCTCTCACCTCCCTCGGCTCGGCGAACGGACCAGCGGCACCCGTCTCACCGGTGGTACCGGGTTCTGGGGCCGCCTAGACGAAAAGGGTCACGTGGGCCCGCGACGCCTCGTGGAGGAACCCCGCCGCCCCGGCCACCTCGACCCCGTCGATGAGCGCCTCCCGCGGGATGCTCAGGGCGTCCATGGTCATCTGGCAGGCGATGAGCCGCACCCCGCTCTCGATGCAAACCTGCCGGAGCTCGCCCACGCTGGCGACGCCCTTGCTCCGGAACATGCCGCTCATCATCCGGGTGGCGACGGCCCGCATCCCCGGAAGCGCTGCGATCGCATTGGGTACGGGCATGGGCATGGCCGGGTTGCCGATGGGATCCACCTGGACCTTGAGGTCCTTCTTCAGGAGGTTGAGGCCGTAGAAGGTAAAGAAAATGGCGGTGTCCATGCCCATGGCCGCTGCGGCCGACCCGAGGATGAAGGGCGGGTACGCCCAGTCCATGGTTCCCTTGGAGGCGATGATCCGGCAGGTCCGCGCCGCCGGGTCCTGCCTGAAGGCTTTCTGGACCTCGGCCGCGACCAGGTGTGGCAGGTGCTTCTGCAGGTATGCCTCCAACGCTGCCTCCAGGCTCTGACCGTCGACCGATCCCGGCGGGCCGGCGGGTACTGCGGCCGGCCGCGCCCACGTCTCGTCGTTCGGTTTCGGACGCGCCATCGTCGATCGTCCCCCCTTCGAGCCAGGGCGCATCGGCAAGCGCCGGGCGCCGGTGCCAGATGATTCCCTTACCGGTAATAGTATTGAGTTTACCGTAGCAGCTGTGACTTCCTCGCCGCATCTGTCCCGACGTGGACGGACGCGCGTCCCCGCCGGCCAGGACATCTGTCCCTCCGTCAGCCCGTCGCTGCGCCCCCTTCAAAGCAGCCTCCGCGCCCGCGCGGCGGCGACGGCCTCGAGACGGCTCCGGGCGCCGAGTTTGGCGAAGAGCGCGCTCAGGGCGTTGCGGACGGTCTTCTCGCTCAGGAAGAAGGCGCGCGCGAGCTCGGGCGTTCCCGCCCCGCGTTCGAGGAGCACCAGGAAGGCGGCCTCGCGCTCGGTCAGGTCGGTCTCGTGGCCCCCCTGCCTCGGCGGCCAGTTCGCCGACGGATGGATGTACGTCCCACCCCCCGCCACGACCTGGAGCGCCAGCACGAGCTCCTCGGGCGTGGCGGCGCGCGGCAGGTACCCGCGAATCCCTTGCGAGAGGGCGTGGACGAGGTGGGCGCGCCCCTGCTGCCGGGTCAAGGCGGCCACAGGAACCCCCGCGGCGACCAAGTGCTGCGCGACATGCAGTCCCTGGCCTCCCCCCATGTCGAGGGCCACCAGCGCCACGTCCACCTCCACCGGCCCTGCGAGCGGGCCCTCAGCCTCGCCCGCCCGGGCCGCCGCAACCCGGATCCCTTCCCGCTCTGAGAGGAGTCGCAGCAGGGCAGCCCGGCAGACGGTCTCCGGCTCCACCAGGAGCACCCGCACATCCCGGCCGGCCGCCTCCCTCTCCCTGTCCTCCACGTCCTCTCCCTCCTTCCATGGCAGACCGGCGACGCCGAACGCAACCGCCGCGCCCAACGGCAGGCGGAAGCAGGACGCGTGCGCCTGCCCCGCCCGCTCGACCAGCCTCCGGCAGATCCGCCACGGGCCTGCCGACCGGGCCACCTCTGCCACGGGCGCCTCCGTCTGCGCGACCGCGGCTCCGTCGCCGGGCGCGCCCTCCTCGGCCGGAAGCGGGGCACCAGCACGAATCCGCCCCCCGCGCCGGCCAGCGTCCCGATCACACCAAGGGAGCAACCGACGGCCGCCCGTACGGCCGCCACCCACGAGACCGGCGGACACTCCTCCCTGGAGAGAGCCGGGTCGACGGGATCCTCGAGCGAGGCGCCCATCGAGGTACCTTACTGGGTATCCTACGGTAATCATTACTTCTATCGCGCTAATCTGTCAACCTCCCCGAACGGATTCGTGTCTCCGTCCTGCGCGCCGCACCTGCCCCCGGCCCCGTCGGTTGCCACGGGTGTGTGACTCAGATCCGCCTTGTCGCGCACCGTTGCCACTTTGCACGTTCTGCGGTAAGATCATTCGTAAAACCCTAACGCAGGGGGTGAGACCCGCGGATCCTCTCCTCGACCGGCTCCTTCCCCGCCTTCGGTGGAGCCCGTGGGGCTTGCCCCTCCTTCAGCAGGTGGACGCCCTGCAGCTCGTCCTCGAGGCCCTCCCGCTCCTGCGGGGTGGGCTCACCGCGAAAAGCGCGCGCCGCACCACGGAGCTCCTCCAGCGCCGCCTTCAGCTGGATGCGGCCGCGGTCGTGGACACCGAGGTGGTGCTGGCCTTCCAGGGCATCGGTTCGGACCACCACCTTCCCGGGACGCCCATCGCGACCAGCCTTACCCGGCGGGCCCTGACCGAGGGCAGGGTGCTGGCCGCGGCCGGGCCTGAGGCCATCGGCTGCGCCCGCCCCGACTGCCCGCTGGGGGCCGCCATGGTGCTGCCCCTACAGGTGCGGGGCCAGGTGGTGGGTGCGCTGAAGCTCTACCGAAGGCGACGACGGCACCTGGGCCGCGCCCGGGCCCGGGCGGCCGAGGCGGTGGCCCGTCTCTTCAGCGTCTACCTGGAGCTGGCCGAGCTGGACGTCCAGGCAGCCCGGGTGACCCAGGCGGAGCTTGAGGCGCTGCGAGCCCAGATCTCCCCCCACTTCCTCTTCAACACCCTGAACACCATCGCCGCCTTGACCTACGCCGATGCCGCCAGAGCCCACGACCTCATCGTCCGCTTCGCCGAGTTCTTCCGCGACACGCTGAACCACCGGGGCGAGTTCGCCACGCTGGAGGACGAGTTGGCCTACGTGAACGCCTACCTGGAGTTCGAGCGGGCCCGGCTGGGGGACCGCCTCCGGGTGGACGTGGACGTGGCTCCCGAGTGCCGTCGGGCCCTGCTTCCCGTGCTGGTGGTGCAGCCGCTGGTGGAGAACGCCATCAACCACGGGATCGAGCCGCGACCGGGGCCCGGATCGGTGCGCATCGCCGCCCGCGCCGAAGCCGAGGGGTACCGCATCGTCGTCTCCGACACGGGGATCGGGATCCCGCCCGAGCGCCTGGGGCGGGTGCTGGAACGAGGTTACGGAACGGGGCTGGGCATGGGGCTGGCCAACGTGGACCAGAGGTTGAAGAGCCTCTTCGGCCTGTCAAGCGGGCTCCGCATCCAGAGCGCCGTGGGCGAGGGAACCGACGTCAGCTTCTGGGTTCCCGCCCGTCGTTGACCTCAGATCCTTGGGATGGAGGCTGAGCCATGGGAATGCGTGTCCTGATCGTGGACGACGAGGACCTGAGCCGCATGGAGCTGGCCCAGCTCCTGAGGCGGGTGACGGACGTGGACCGCCTGGACGAGGCCTCCGCGGCGGCGGACGCCCTCGCTCGCATCCAGGAGAACCGCTACGACCTGGTCTTTCTCGACATCCGCATGCCCGGGTTGAACGGGCTCGACGCCATGGGGCTGGTGAACCGCCTTCCGAACGCGCCCCCGGTGGTCTTCGTGACGGCGTATGACGAGCACGCTTTGGCGGCCTTCGAGGTGGCGGCCAGGGACTACCTGCTCAAGCCCGTCTCAGAGGCCCGCCTTCGCCTCGCGGTCGAGCGGATCCGGTCGCAAAAGCCGGTGGTCACCCGCTCGCAGAACCCGGCCCGAGCCCGCCTGGCCATCGAGCAGGGCGACCACACCAAGCTGATCCGCATCGCCGACATCCGCTACGTGCACGTGCAGGGGCACACGGTCTACGTGCGCACCTTCGACGCCGAATACTCCAGCCGGGCCTCGCTCACCGAGTTGGCGGAGCGCCTGGGCCCTCACAGCTTCGTTCGGGTCCACCGCTCGTACCTGGTGAACCCGGAGCACGTCATCGAGGTCCATCCGTTCTTCGCAGGCACCTACATCCTCCGCGTGGACGACAAGACCAAGAGCCAGGTGCCCGTCAGCCGGGCCTATGCTCGCCAGGTCCTCGAGCTCTTCCGGCTGTGACCCCCCGCTCGCAGCACGGGGCGGAATCGCGACGGCTTGAGCCAGAACCCTGCACGGCGCTCCCTGGGTGCGCGAAAGTGGGCAGAAGCACAGGGGTAATGGGGGCCGGCGGACAGCATCGGCCACCCTCTCCCCGACCCACGGAGGTCGTGCGGGCATGGCCATCCATTCGTCGTCTGCTGAGCCCGGCCCCTTCCCCCTTCAGAGGGAGCGGCTGCTGCTGGTCGACCCTGAGCCTGACCGGAGCCCTCTGCAATACCCCGCCCTGCGCGTGGCGCGGCAGTGGACCCCCGACCGCGTCGTGGCCGAGATCGAGGCGGCCGGGCTGCGGGGCCGCGGGGGCGCCGCCTTTCCCACCGCGACCAAGTGGCGGGCTGCAGCCGAGGGCGCCCCTCCCCGCTACGTGGTGGTGAACGGCGGCGAGGACGAGCCCGGTAGCCGGAAAGACCGCTTCCTCATGGAGAACCATCCCCACCGCGTCATCGAGGGTGCCCTGATCGCCGCCCGCGCCGTTGGGGCCTCGAAGGTCTTCTTCTACGTCAACCGGACCTTCACGGCCTCCCTTCGACCGCTCTGGGGGGCGTTGGAGGACGCGGGAGCCGCCGGGCTGCTCGGCGACGTGGAGGCTGCGGTGGTGGAGGCTCCGCCCGAGTACGTGGCCGGCGAGGAGACCGCGGCCCTGGAGGTGATCGAAGGCCGGCCGGCCCGGCCGCGCCGGAAGCCGCCCTACCCCGTCCAGGCAGGGCTGTGGGGCAGGCCCACCGTCGTCAACAACGTGGAGACCCTGGCCCAGGCCGCCGCCATCGTCCATCAGGGGGCCGAGCGGGTCCGCCGGCTGGGAACGGCAGCGAGCCCGGGCACCCTCTTGCTCAGCGTGGGCGGCGGCGTGAACCGCCCAGGCGTCTTCGAGGTCCCCTTCGGGACCCCCCTGCGGGCCGTGGTGGAGGATCTGGCCGGCGGCGTCTGGGGAGGCCGGTCCGTGAAGGCCATCCTTCCCGGAGGGCCGTCGGCCGGCTATCTTCCCGGCACGGCCCTGGACACCCCCATCGACTACGACGCTCTCGCCCAGGCCGGCTCGTGGGTGGGCTGCGGGGCCATCCGGGTCGTCCCGCGAGGGATGTGCATGGTGGAGGAGCTCCTCCGGCTCGCACCCTTCTTCGCCGAAGAATCGTGCGGCCAATGCGGAACGTGCCTGCAAGGGACCCGCCGCATCCTGGAGTTGCTCGAGAACCTGCGCCTGGGAATCCGGGGCGAGCACGCCCTCGACCTGCTCCGCCGCCTGGGGACCCGCCTCCCGGGAACGGGCCTCTGCGGCCTCGTGGGTGCGGGGGCGGCTCCGGTGGCCAGTGCGATCCGTTGGTTTCCCGACGACTTCCTCCACCATGCACGCTACGGGGTCTGCCCCCAGTTGGGTCCCGTGCCGGGCGGCCGCGGCGCCGGTGCCTCACCCCCGTTCCGTGCCCGCCGGCCCTCAGGTCCGTGAGACTGCGTGAAGGAGGTTCATCCGATCGTGCAGCAGCTTGATCGCAACCTGGCCCTGGAGCTCTCCCGCGTCACCGAAGCGGCCGCGCTGGCCGCGGGACGATGGATGGGGCGGGGCGACAAGGAGGCCGTGGATCGGGCGGCCGTGGAGGCCATGCGGTTCGCCCTCCAGTCGGTGGACATGGACGGCGTGGTGGTCATCGGCGAGGGCGAGAAGGACCGAGCGCCCATGCTCTACATCGGGGAACGCGTTGGAAACGGCCAGCCTCCTGCGGTGGACGTGGCCGTGGATCCCATCGACGGGACGGGCATCACCGCCAGCGGCCTCAACGGGGCCATCTCGGTGATCGCCCTGGCCGAGCAGAGCACCCTCTTCGTCACCCCCCTGGCCTACATGGAGAAGCTGGTCGTGGGCCCGCGGGCCCGGGGCATGGTCCGCCTCGACGCGCCCCCGGCGGAGAACCTGGAGGCCGTGGCGGTCGCGCTGGACCGCGAGGTTCGGGACCTGACCGTGGTGGTCCTCAACCGCCCTCGCAACGACCACCTCATCCGGCACGTTCGGGAAGCGGGCGCCCGGATCCGCCTCATCGGTGACGGCGACATCGCCGCCAGCATCCAGGTGGCGCTGGGCGACCAGGGCGTGGACGTGCTGATGGGCATCGGCGGGGCCCCGGAGGGGGTCATCACCGCGTGCGTCCTGGCGTGCCTGGGTGGGGACATGCAGGCCCGCCTCTGGGCCAAGACCGACGAAGATCGAGCCCTCGCCCACGCCGAGGCCATCGACCTCGACCGGATCCTCACCCTGGAAGACCTGTGCCGCGGCCGCGACGTCTTCGTTGCCGCCACCGGCGTCACCGACGGCGATCTTCTGACGGGGGTCCGCTACTTCAGGGACGGCGCCGTCACCCAGTCGTTGGTGATGCGGTCCATGTCGGGCACCGTGCGGTGGATCGACGCCCGGCACGACCTCTCGCGGCTCCGCCAGCTCGCGGGAGGCCGCTACGATGGCGTGGCGCACCCCGTGCCCCCACCCTCACAACGCGCGGCGCATTCATGACGGTCTGAGACAGAATGCTCTACATGCCCTCAGGGCTGCGCGAAAGTGGGCAAAAGCACAGATCAGGAGGTGATCGACCTGTCCCTCGCCAATGGCACCACCGGCAACCTGTTCGATGCCGGCGTCCGAGAGTACAGCGACGCCTCGCGGCACTACTACGACCCCAACTACCAGCCCACGGAGACCGACGTGCTCTGCGCGTTTCGGGTCACCGCCCAGCCGGGGGTCCCGTGGCCCGAGGCCGCCGCCGCGGTCGCGGCGGAGTCGTCGTCGGGCACGTGGACCTCGGTCTGGACCGACCACCTGGTGGACCTGTCCCGCTACTCGGCCCGGTGTTATCACATCGACCCGGTTCCCGGCCGGGAGGACCAGTTCATCGCGTACGTCGCCTACCCCATGGACCTCTTTGAGGAAGGGTCCATCGCCAACGTGATGTCGTCGATCGTCGGGAACGTCTTCGGCTTCAAGGCCATCCGGGCCCTGCGGCTCGAGGACATCCGAATCCCCGTGGCCTACCTGAAGACCTTCCAGGGCCCGCCCCACGGCATCCAGGTGGAGCGCGACCGGCTCAACAAGTACGGCCGTCCCCTCCTGGGGGCCACCATCAAGCCGAAGCTGGGGCTCTCGGCCAAGAACTACGGCCGCGCCGTCTATGAGGCCCTGCGGGGCGGCCTCGACTTCACCAAGGACGACGAGAACGTCAACTCCCAGCCCTTCATGCGCTGGCGGGACCGGTACCTCTTCGTGATGGAGGCGGTGAAGAAGGCCGAGGACGAGACGGGCGAGCGGAAGGGCCACTACTTGAACGTGACCGCCCCCACCTTCGAGCAGCTCATGGAGCGGGCCGAATTCGCCAGGGACCTGGGTTCCCGCATCATCATGGTTGATTTCCTCACCGCAGGCTTCACCGCGCACACCTCCCTCTCGCACTGGTGCCGGCGGAACGGCGTCCTCCTCCACTGCCACCGGGCGATGCACGCGGTGATCGACCGGCAGAAGGACCACGGCATCCACTGGCGGGTGCTGGCCAAGTGGCTCCGGATGGCCGGCGGCGACCACCTGCACAACGGCACCGTGGTGGGCAAGCTCGAGGGCGATCGGGCCTCCACCATGGCGGTGAACGACTTGCTCCGGCTGGACTTCGTCCCCGCCGACCCGGCCCGCGGCATCTACTTCGACCAACCCTGGGCCTCGCTGCCGGCGGTCTTCCCCGTGGCGTCGGGCGGAATCCACGTCTGGCACGTGCCGGAGCTGCTCTCCATCTTCGGCGACGACGCCGTCCTCCAGTTCGGCGGCGGCACCCTGGGCCACCCCTGGGGGAACGCGGCGGGCGCCACGGCCAACCGGGTCGCCCTGGAGGCTGCGGTCATGGCCCGCAACGAGGGGCACGACCTGGTGCGCGAGAGCCGGCGGATCCTGGAGGAGGCCGCCCGGCACAGCCCCGAGCTCCGGGTGGCCCTGGAGACCTGGAAAGGCATCGCGTTCGAGTACGACACCGTCGACCGGCTGGACCCGGTGTCCGGGTAGCCGGATCCCTGGGAGGTGAGAGCCTTGTCCGTCCAGAGCCCGTCTCAGCGGGCGCCTGCCGGTTCACCCGCCGAACGGGTGCCGTCCCGGCGCACCGAGCTCTTCTCCTACCTGCCGCCCCTGAGCGACGACCAGGCGGCCCGGCAGGTGCGGTACATGCTGGACCGCCAGCTCATGCCGGGCATCGAGTACACGGCCCGGTTGGACCCGTCCGACGACTACTGGCACTTCTGGAAGCTGCCCTTCTTCCAGGTTTCCGACCCGGCAGAGGTGATGGCCGAGCTGAAGGCCTGCCGCCGGGACCATCCAGAGGCCTTCATCCGCCTCACCGGATACGACCCGCAGCGGCAGTGCCAGGTGGTGAGCTTCGTCCTTCACCGGCCCGATGCCCCCGAGCCACAGGAGGGATCCTCGTGCACGAGCTGACCATCGGGAAGCTGCGCGGCATCCACTCCATCTCCACCCCGGCCGGGCATATCACCGTGACCGCGCTGGATCACCGGGGCTCGCTGCGCAAGGCCCTGGAGAAGACCCTGGGGCGGCCTGTCGCCCACGGCGAGGTGGTGGAGGAGAAGCTCCGCATGGTACGGGCCTTCGCCCCCCACTCCACCGCCGTCCTGCTCGATCCCACCTTCGGGGCGGCCCAGGCGGTCGCGTCCGGGGCCCTTCCGGGCCACGTGGGCCTCCTGGTGGCGGTGGAGGAGTCCGGCTACCAGGGTTCCGACGAGAGTCGGCTCACCCGCCTGGTGGAGGGCTGGAGCGTGGCCAAGGTCAAGCAGATGGGCGCGAGCGCGGTCAAGATGCTCCTTTACTACCACCCCCAGTCGGCCGCGGCCGGTCACCAGGAGGAGCTGGTCGCCCAGGTGGCCGAGGAGTGCCGAAGGCACGACATCGCCTTCCTGCTCGAGCCCATGTCGTATCCCGTGGCTCCGGGCCAGTCCAAGTCGGCGCCCGAGTTCGCCCGGGAGAAGCCCCGAGTGGTCCTGGAGACGGTGGAGCGTCTGGGGCCGCTGGGGGCGGACCTGCTCAAGCTGGAGTTCCCCGGCGACCCCCACTGGGAGCAGGATGAGGCCCGCATGCGCGGGCACT
The DNA here is from genome assembly GCF_001544015.1 of Limnochorda pilosa. Lineage (GTDB taxonomy): Bacteria > Bacillota > Limnochordia > Limnochordales > Limnochordaceae > Limnochorda > Limnochorda pilosa. The sequence goes on from NZ_AP014924.1 coordinate 3,599,160, forward strand.
GCCGGGAGATCACCCGCCGCTCGCCCGTTCCGTGGGTGATCCTTAGCGCCGCCGAGAGCTTCGACGTCTTCCAGCGCCTGGTAGAGATCGCCTGCGAGGAGGGGGCTTCGGGCTTCATGGTCGGCCGGGCCATCTGGCAGGAGGCCATGACCCTGCCTGACCCGGCCGAGCGGGACCGGTTCCTGAAGACCCAGGGTGTCAGCCGGCTGGAGATCCTGAAGGCCATCGCCAACCGCCGGGGACGGCCCTGGTCCGAGCAGGCCGCGGCGCGGCCGGTGGCGGAGGGGTGGCACCGGGAGTACGGCTCGCACCCCGATCAGGCGGTGGCCTAGCCGCTACGGCCACGGCAGGCCCGCGGCCGACACGGAAAGGAGGATGGCATCATGAACGGTACACCCCGCCGTCCCGTGCTCCTGGGCGTGGGCGGTGATAGCGGGAGCGGCAAGACCACCATCACCCGAGGGCTCGTCCAGCTGTTCGGGGCTGGGAACGTCACCAGCATCTGCCTGGACGACTACCACAAGCTGGACCGCAACGCGCGAGCAGCGGCGGGCGTCACCGCCCTCAACCCCGCGGCCAACGACCTCGCACTCCTGGAGGAGCACATGGCCGCCCTGCGTCGGGGCGAGAGCGTCCTGAAGCCGGTGTACGACCACAGCACGGGGACCTTCGGCGAGCCCGAGGAGGTGCACCCGAAACCCTGGATCATCGTGCGCGGCCTCTTTCCCCTCTTCACGGAACGGCTTCGCCGGACCTTCGACCTGAAGGTGTGGCTCGAGCCCGACACCGAGCTGAAGTACCACTGGAAGGTGCAGAGGGACGTGGCGCAGCGGGGGTACACGGTGGAGCAGGTCATTCGCCACATCGTCGACCGGCAAGACGACCTGCGGCGCTACATCCTCCCCCAGGCGGGTCACGCGGACCTGCAGGTTCAGTTCCACCCGCCCGAGGGCTTCTTCCACACAGGCGAGGACCACGACCCCGCCCAGCGGGAGCTACACGTCCGGCTCACCGTGCGGCCGGAGACGCCGGTGGCACCGGTGCTGGACTCCCTGATGGGCATCGTGCGGGGCGGGAGCAGGCCCCCGGCCTCTTCGGCCGGGCGCCCGGGGATTCGCCTAGGGCAGGCGGGCGTGAACGGGCACACCGCGGCCGTCCTTGAGGTGGACGGCGGCCTCGACCCCGCCACCACCGCCCCCCTGCTCGAGGTGCTCCTACGCCGCCTGGCCCCCCTTGATCCGGACCAGCCCGGCCTCGGAACCTTCCTGGCTGGCGGCCGCACCCCGGCCCGGAGCCATACCCTCATGGTCACCCAGCTCCTCATCGCGAACGCGATGCTGGCCGCGGTCCAGCACGAAGGGAGCCGTCCCTCCCCTCGCGCCCGTATGGTAGACTGAGCCCGGACCCGCAACCATCCTGGGAAGGAGAGCTACGGCTGGACGATACCGCCGCAGGAGGTTCCTTTCTCCACCGGGCGGATCCCAGGGCGAAGCTCCTGGCCCTGGTCCTCATGGTCGTCGCCCTGGCGGAAGCCCGATCCGTCCCTGGCCTGGCGGGTGCGGGCCTCCTGGTGGCCGCCGGCGCCCTGGCGGGCGCCGTCTCCTCGCGCGTCCTCCTGCGGGCCGCGCGGCTGGTGCTGATGCTCCTCCTCGTCACCCTGGCAACGCACCTGCTTCTCACGCCGGGGGAGCCGTGGCTGCGGCTCGGGCCCCTGGTAGCCACGCGTGAGGGCCTGCAGCGGGGGCTCCTCCTGGGCGCGCGTCTGGCGCTCCTGGCCCTGGCCGGCGCCCTGGTGACCGCCACCACCTCGCCCCTGGCCCTCAGCCGGGGCTTGGAGCGGCTCCTCTCCCCGCTGGGCCGAGCCGGCGTACGGGTGCCGGACCTTTCCTTGGTCCTCGCGATCGCCCTCCAGTTCATCCCCATCCTGGCCGGGGAAGCCTACCGCCTTCGGCTCGCGCGGCAGGCCAGGGGGGAAGCGGTCTCGGGCGCAGGGTCCTGGCGGAGGGCTCTTGCCACCGCGTCGGTTCTCGTCCCCCTCTTCGCCAGCGCCCTCCGCCGGGCGGACCGCCTGGCGGAGGCCATGGAGGCGCGCGGCTACCGGGGCGCCCCGCGCAGCAGCCTGCGGCCCTATCGCTGGCGGGCCGCAGATTGGCTGGTGGTGGGGCCGACACTCCTGCTGGCCTTCTGGCTCGGGCTCACAGGCTAAGGGCGGGTTCAGCGGGTGATGGCGTCGTACGGGAGCGGCTCGCCGCCCCGGACCCGTACCACGGCCCGGCCGGGCAGGCAGGCGATGGCCTGGTGGGTCCGGTCGATCCATCCGGTGCGGACGCAGATCTGGTCGGGGCAGTCCGAGGCGCGCACGCGCACGCGTCCCGGCGCCGTCTCCAGCACCATGCGGACCCCTCCGGCCGTGAGCGGCACCGCCTGCTCCTGGTCCAGGGGAAGCTCGAGGACCTCGCGCCCCCCGACCGTCACCACGGCCACCGCGGGGCCCGCGCCTGCGGCGGTGGCGGGCACCAGGGTGTTCCACAGGAGAACCGCACCCACGGCCGCCACCAGCACGGCAGCGGCCCAGTCGCCGTGACGGACTCGGGGCTGGATCTGGGCTCGGGAGACCCCTCTCCCCACCCCCGACCCTGCCCGCGTGCCGCTCGGTGGCGGGGGGACCTGGGCCAGAACGCGGGCCGCGGCGAGACCCACCAGCGCCCCGGCGGGAAGGGCGAGCCAGAGCAGGACGGGAAGGTAAGCCAGGACGGCGCCCTGCCCGGTGAGCAGCCATGCCGCCATGAGCTGGCCGGTGTTGTGGGCGGCCGCTCCCATGAGGCTCACGCCCACCGGCGACAGGAGGCGGCCGGCCCCGGCCCGGACGCCGGCCATCACCGCCACGCTCACCAGCCCGCCGGCGAGACCGATCCAGAAGGGCCCGGAGAAGAGCGTCCCGATCACGAAGGAGCCGAGGACCTGGCGGAGCACCACCAGCAGGAGCGCCTCCCGGAACCCCCAGAGGTAGAGGGCCACCAGCGAGACGATGTTCGCCAGTCCCAGCTTCGCCCCCGGCAGGGGCAGCGAGGGAAGCTGGGCCTCCAGAACGTGGAGGGCGACGCCGAGGGCCAGGAACATGCCCAGCCGGGCCACGTCCCGAGCGCTGCGCTCCGGAGCCGTACGGGCACCCTCCTTCCCCAGGCGGGGGAGGACAGCGTCCCGCCCTGCAGGCTCCGCCCATACCGTCATGGGTCCATCACCTGGATGCGTCCCCGGAGGCCCGAAGTGTAGGTCACCTTCATCTCCGTGTCCACGAAGACGGCCTCCACCCCTGGCAGGCTTTCCACCAGCCGCGCCCCACGTTCGGGCCCCAGCACGAAGACAGCCGTGGAAAGGCCGTCCGCGTCCACCCCATGGGGCGCCAGTACCGTCACGCTCGCAAGCTCCCGGGCGGGGTAGCCGGTGGCGGGGTCCAGGAGGTGGGAGTAGCGGGTTCCCCCGTCGATGAAGTAGCGCTCGTAGTCCCCGGAGGTCGCGAGGGCCTCGTCGGTCGCTTCCACCACGGCGATGACGGCGCCGGGCCGGCGGGGGTGCTGGATGCCCACCCGCCAGGGGGAGCCGTCGGGCCTGCCGCCCAGGGCGTAGAGGTTGCCCCCCAGATCGATGAGCGCCCGGGTGACACCCGCGCCCCGGAACCGCTCCGCCAGCCGGTCCACGGCCCAACCCTTGGCGATGCCGCCCAGGTCCAGCACCATGCCGGCGCGGTCCAGCGAGGCCGCTTGGCCGTCTTCGGCCAGCTGGAGCCAGCGGTATCCCACCCGCGCTCGCGCCGCCTCGATCGCCGGGACGTCGGGGAGGTGCCGCCCGCGGACCGTCCCCTGGGCATCCTCGTTCTCTTCGACGGCTTCAGGGTCCACGAAACCCCAGAGGTCCACCAGCGGTCCGATGGTGGGGTCGAAGGCCCCATCGCTCAGGCGTGCGAGGCGCAACGCTTCCCCGATGAGCCTGGTCGTCTCGGACCCCACCGTGACGGGCCCTTCGCCTGCCCGGGCGTTCAGCCGGGCCACGTCCGAGCCGGGGTCGAACCGGTCCAGGGCACGGGTCATCCGGTCCAGCTCGGGCAGGACACCCGCCGCGGCCTCCTGCGCTCCGGGCCCTTCGGCCACCACGTGGACGTAGGTGCCCATGGAGAAGCCCGTAACCTCCACCGGGTCTCCCCCCCGGCCGCGGTCCGCCGCGGCGGCCACCGCCACGGCAGCCGCCGCCAGCACCGCGGCCAGGCCCCACGCCCGCCGCGGCACGCTAGACCGCCTCCAGCAGGTGGACCTTGCCCGCCCGGACCTCGATGCAGCCCGTGGGGCACTTGGCCACACACGCCCCGCAGCCGTTGCACCGCTCGGAGTCGATCCGGGCCAGGTTGTCCACCACGTGGATGGCGTCCTGCTCGCAGGCCCGCTCGCAGATCTTGCAGGCGATGCAGCCCGCCTGGCACACGGCCCGTACCTGCTTGCCCCCCAGGGGCGAGACGCAGCGGACCACCGCGGGCGTGTCGGGGGCGACGAGCTGGATCGTACCCCTGGGGCACACCTGGGTGCAGATGCCGCACCCGGTGCAGAGGGCCTCGTCGACGATCGGAAGGCCGTCGGCTCCCATCCGGAGGGCGCCGAAGGGGCACTCCCGCACGCAGGTTCCGAGGCCGAGGCAGCCGTAGGTGCATCCCTTGGGGCCGTTGTAGGTGAGGGCGGCCGCACGGCAGTCCTCCAACCCCACGTACTCCGCGCGTCGGGGCGCCTTGGCGCCCACCCCTCCGCAGAGGACCTGGGCCACCTGGCGCTCGACCCGGCCGGCGTCCACGCCCAGGGTGCTGGCGATGCGGGCCACCTGCTCGGCGTTGGCCACGGTGCACTGGGAGGGCAGGGCCTCGCCCCGGGCCAGCGCCTTGGCCATCCCCCCGCACCCCGAGAAGCCGCAGGCGCCGCAGTTGGCCCCCGGCAGCATGTTGGTGAGGAGCTCGACCCGTCCGTCTTCCTCCACCTGGAATGCCCGGGCCGCGTAGAAGAGCCCCGTGGCGAAGAGGAGCCCGATCACGCCTAGCACGCCGCCTGCGATGACCATCGATGAGAGCATCCCACGGCCTCCTTCCTCACGAAGCCCCCGTCAAGAACCCCATTCCACCCTCGCGCGAGGCGCTCCACCCTCAGGCCGCCGCCAGCCCGCTGAACCCCAGAAATGCCAGGGACATGAGCCCGGCGATGAGGAGCGAGAGCGCCGTCCCCTGCAGGGCGGGCGGAACGTCGGCGAACTCCATCTCCTCCCGGATGCTGGCCATCATCACCATCGCCAGGGTGAAGCCTGCGGCGCTTCCGATCGCGAAGACCAGGGTCTGGGCCAGGCTGTAGCCGTTGATCACCACCAGCAGGGCAAGCCCCAGGATGGCGCAGTTGGTGGTGATGAGGGGCAGGTAGATCCCGAAGGCCTCGTACAAGGCGGGGCTCATCTTGCGGATCACCATCTCCAGCAGCTGCACCAGGACCGCGATCACCAGGATGAAGGCCACGTACTGAAGGTAGGCAAGCCCCAGGGGACCGAGCACGTAGGTCTGCAGGAGCCAGACCACCACCCCCGTCACCAGCATCACGAAGGTGACCGCGGCGCCCATGCTGGCCGCCGCCTTCACCTCCCGGGTGACGCCCAGGAAGGGGCAGATCCCCAGGAATCGTGAGAGCAGGAAGTTGTTGACCAAGGCCGCGCCCACGAAGAGCAGAAGCAGCTCGCTCATCGACGCATCCTCCTCACGAGGCCAGGTTCCGGCTCACGGCCGGAATCGGCTGGGCTTCCCGCCTGGCCGGCGTCCCCCCGCCCCGGCGCAGCAGGTTGAGCATGGCCAGCAAGGCGGCCATGGTGATGAACGCGCCGGGAGCCAGCTTGAAGAGGCCCACGGTGGGCGCCGCCGCCGGCAGCACCTGGAAAGAGAACCAGGTTCCGGATCCCAGGATCTCCCGGATCGACGAGATCGCCACCAGAGCCCACGTGTAGCCCAGCCCGAAGCCGATCGCGTCCGCGGCCGCACGCCCGGGCGACACGTGCGATCCAAACCCCTCCACCCGGCCGAGGATGATGCAGTTGACCACGATCAGCGGCACGAAGAGGCCCAGGATCCGATGAACCGGCGGCATCGTCCCCGCCAGCACCAGATCCACCACCGTCACCAGCGTGGCGATGACGATGGTGTACACGGGGATCCGGATCGTCCTCGGAACCGACCGGCGAACCGCCGAGACGATCACGTTGGATCCCAGCAGCACGAAGGTCACCGCGATGCCCATGACGGCGCCGTACAGCACGCCGGTGGTCACTGCCAGCGACGGGCAGAGGCCGATCACCAGGAAGAAGGGCGGCGTCTGCTTGTAGAGACCCTGGGAGAGGATCCCCTTCAGCTCGCTCCAGCGTGCCCGTGGTTCTCTGGCCATGGTCGTACCCCCTACCGGTCTTGACCCTGGAGCCCGGTGATCTGCCGGACCGCCCTGGCCACTGCTCCGGCCACCGCCTTGGAGGAGATGGTGGCGCCGGTGATCCCGTCTATGTCCGTCCCCACCTCGAAGCGGGCGTCCAGGGCCTTGCCCGCGAACTGGCCGGCGAACTCAGGCTCGGCCACCCGGGCGCCCAGGCCCGGCGTCTCTTTCTGCTCCACCACCCGGATGCCCCGAACGACCCCCGCCTGGGGATCCACGGCCACCAGGACCCGGATGGGACCATCGAAGCCGTCGGCCGACGCCTCGGCCAGGAGGCCCACCGGTGCACCCGCCGCGTCCCGGGCTTCCCAGACAGGCCCCTGAAGCTCCACCTCGGAGCCCAGCAACTCCTGCGCCAGGGCGAGCGGGGGCGCGGGTCCCGCGGCTGCGGCCTCCGAGCTGGCTCCGGCCTCGTCCGCAGGCGGCGTGGGAGCCCGGCTCGCCCGGGGCAGCCGGTAGCCCAACGCCATGAGGACATCGCCGGCCGTCCGGCCCACTGCGTTGGCCACGGCCCGTGACGAGACCGTGGCGCCCGTGATGCCGTCCACGTCCTTGCCGACCTGGAAGGCATCGACCACCGACTTGCCCCGGAACTGGTCCCGGAAAGAGGGCTCTTCGATGCGTGACCCCAGCCCGGCCGTCTCCGTGTGCTCCAGGACGGCCACGCCCGCCACCTGGCCCTCCTTGGGTTCCAGGCCTACGGCCAGCTTCACCAAGCCCTGAGATCCCTGGCCCATCACGTTGTAGACCACGCCCAGGACGTTCCCGCCGGCGTCCAGGGCCTCGTAGACTGGCTCCTCCACCGCGTCAGGCAAGGGCTTCTCCGGCTCGACGGGCTGGAAGTCGGCGGCCTCGGGAAAGACCTGCTTGAAGCCCACCTCGAACTGGGCCTTCAGGCGCTGGGCCTCGATGCGCGGGTTCATCCACCCGTAGAAGACGGCAAGGACCGCCCCCGAGAGGAGGGAAACCAGACCGAGCACGACGATCATCCGCCAGGCGCTACGCACCGGCCGTCGCCCCTTTCCTGGGCCGCGGGCGCGTCAGCAGGTTGACCAGCGGCACCAGCGAGTTCATGAAGAGAATGGAGAAGGCCACGCCTTCCGGGTAGCTGGCCCAGAGGCGGATCACCATGGTCACGGCCCCGGCGCCCACCCCGAAGAGGAGCCGCCCCAGCCGGGTCAGGGGCGTGGTGACGGGGTCCGTGGTGACGAAGAAGGCACCGAAGAGGACCCCCCCGGCCAGGAGCTCGGTCAGGGGCGGCTCACCGAACGCCCAGCCCATCGCGGCCACGGTGGCCAGCATCCCCACCACCGGCCGCCAGTCGGCGACCCGGCTCGCCAGGAGCAACGCGCCCCCCAGCAGGATGGCCGGGGCCGAAGTCTCCCCGAGCGATCCCGCCGTGGTGCCCGCAAAGAGACGCCACACGTCCAGGCCCGCGCCTTCCCGGAGCTGCGCCAGGGGGGTCGCCCCGGTCACCAGGTCGAAGGGTTGGAGCCACCCACCCATGAGGGCCGGGAAGCTCACCATGAGAAAGACCCTGCCCACCATGGCTGGATGGAAGAGCTGGTAGCCGTACCCTCCGAAGAGCTCCTGGGCGACCAGCACGCCGAAGAGCGCCCCCACCACCGGCAACCAGAGGGGGACCCCCGGCGGCAGCGAAAGGGCCAGGACCAGCCCCGTCACCAGGGCAGGACCCGCGGGGACAGCAAGGGATCGCCCTCGCGCCCAGCGCGCAAGCACCTCGGCCCCGTAGGCTCCGGCCACGGCCAGGACCGCGACCGCCAGGGAGCGCCACCCGAAGAGGTGGATCGCCACGCCCAGCGCCGGGACCAGGGCCGCGGTGAAAACGGAGGTGATGGTCTGCCGGGTAAGGGCCGCGTGGGTGTAGGGAGCCGGCCCGATGACGAGCGGTGGCCTCGAGGGAGCGGAACCGTCCTGGGTGACGGTGGTGGGGGCGGTGCTCACCGCACCACCACCTTCTCCCTGGTGGTTTCGTGCGCGACCCCGTCCCGCTTCCGCCCGATCTCGTACCGGGCCAGCTGGATCGACTGGAAGAGGTAGCGTCCGGCCGGGCAGACGTAGGCACAGGCGCCGCATCCGCTGCAGAGCATGGCCCCTTCGGCCTCGGCGTCGGCCCAGCGCTCCCGTTCGGCGTACCGGGCCAGGTAGATGGGCGAGAGGGCCTCGGGGCAAGCGTCGATGCACCGGCCGCACCGGATGCAGAGGGTGGTGGGTACCGAGGCCGCCGCCGCCTGGCTCAGGGCCAGCACCGCACGGGTGGAGGCGCACGTGGTGATCTCCTCGCTCCCCACGGCCACCCCCGTGAGCGGGCCGCCCAGCACGATCTGGCGTGGCTCCCGTGCCCGGCCCGCCGCGTCCAGCAGGTGGGAGACGGGCGTTCCCAGGGGAACCAGGTAGTTGCCGGGCGTGGCCACCGCATCGCCGGCGACGGTGACGAGCCGGTGCGTGAAGGGCCGACCGTCGCGCAGCGCCCGGGCCAGGGCGTAGAGGGTGGTCACGTCGAAGACGGCGAGCCCGAGCGAGCCGGGCGTCTGCCCAGGGGCAAGCTCCGAGCCGGTGAGGGATGGGATCAGGTAGCGCTCCAGGCCTTGGGGAAAGCGATCCGACAGCACGTGCACCTGGACCGCTTCGCCGTCGTGCAGCAAATCCTTGACGACTCGGGCGAAGCGACGGTCGGCGCCCGAGAGGGCGATCATGCCGGTGTGGGCTCCTGTCGCCCGCATCGCGGCCCGCAGCCCGTACAGCACGGTGGCAGGCTCCGCGTGGAGGAGGACCCGCTCGGACTGGACGTGCGGCTGAGTGACGCACGCGTTAAGGATCAGGCTCTCCACGGGCTGATCGGGTGCCAGGCTGCGCGCCAGGGGAACGCCGCCCCGGGCCAGGTCGGGGATGCCCGCCTCGAACGCCCGCAGCCGGATCGCCTCCGGCGGCGGCGCTTCAGGGTCGGGCCACCCCGACTCCGCCGGAGCCCACTGGGCGCGGCCGTCGCTCTTGATGAAGATGGAAAGGACCAGGTCGCCCGTAGGTCCCAAAGCCGGCCCCACGTCCGTCACTTCCCCCGAAAGGGGAGCGTGCAGCGGAACACCGTCGCCCTCCGGCTCGGCCAGGCGCTGGCCGCCCAGCACGGCGTCGCGTTTCTTCACCACCGGCTTCAGCGGGCGACCGGCTTGTGCACAGGCAAGAACGAGCAGGCCCGGCTCGGCCACTGAAAGGATGGGTCCGAGGGGGCTCCGCTGCTCCCCGGTCCTTACGCCGCCCCGCATCCTCCGCCCTCGCATCGACCTTGCCCCTCCAACGGTACGGCGTCTGCCGCACGGCTCGGATGACGTCCTTCGGACTATGTGCTTGTGAAGACTATCACTCACTTCCCGACTCAGTGTACCACCACCGCGAGGGCCTGTAAAGCCGCGCCCAGAAGGGCTCGTGCGTCAGAGAACCTAGCGTGATGGGTCCTTTCAGACATCTTCGGGGGAACCGCCCATACCCATGGGTGGGGGAAGATCTTCACGGGGCGGGGGCTACGGGGTCCCCACCCTTGCATACCGAGGAGGCGGTGGTCTTGCAGCGGATCATCGTGGGGAGGCTCCCCCGCTGGGCGTGGCCGGTAGGCATCGCAGCGGCCATGCTGATCCTCTTGAGCGTCTACCGGTGGGGTTTCCAGGCCCGGGCGGCCGGGGCCTCCGCCGAGCTCCGGGGCGGGCCGCTGGCCCCGCAGATCACGGGCACGATGACGCTGGAGGCCGTCCCCGGCGGCACCCGCGTGACCGTGCGGGTGCAGGGGCTGCCAGGGCACCGGCCCGGACCTCCGCCCACGGGGCCGCTTGGCTTCCACATCCACGAGAAGCGGACCTGCGAGGTCGGCGATCCCAACGACCCCTTCACGGCCGCCGGGGGCCACTTCAACCCCGACGGAGAGCCCCACGGCAACCATGCCGGCGACTTCCCGGTCCTCTTCTCCAACGACGGCACCGCGGAGGCGAGCTTCTTCACCAACCGCTTTCGCCCGCAGGACGTGGTGGGCCGCTCGGTGATCGTGCACCAGCATCCGGACGACTACCGCACCCAGCCGGCAGGCGACTCAGGCCCGCGCCTGGCCTGCGGGGTGATCCGCTAGACGGGCGCGTCCTGGCCGGCGGATCCTTCAATGTCGGGAGGCCGTTCCCTCCCGGGCCAACCCAGGGAGTCAGAGGCGTCAGGGCTCGGCCCGTTCCTCCAGGTCCCGCTTCATCTGGAGGTACGTCTCCCGGTCGATCTCGCCCTTTGCGTAGCGGCGGTTGAGCAACTCGAGCGCGCTCGGCTCCCCTGGCCCGGGCCCCGCTTCGAGCCTGGCGGGCGGGCCGGCCCGATCGGCGCGTTCATCCGCATCAGGGCGCCAGATCACCCGTACCACCCAGACCACCAGCGCAATGACGGCCACCATCAGGACCAGGTTCAAGAGCCCACCCAGGGCGAACCCCCAGAAGCTCCCGGGCCCTGTGTACCACCCGTTGTTCCAGAACCAGTGCACCCGCCTGCCCCCTTGTTGGGACGTGCCCCTGCGTCCACGTAGCGTGCCCCGTACCGCCACGTGCCTGTCGTAGGGCCTTCAGGGTCGGCCAACTCCTGCACTTCGATGGGCGCCGGGCCCGTCCCTGCGGGCGTGCCATCCGTCGACCCGGTTTCGTACGGCATCGGCCACCTCGGCCTCGAGGCGGCGGCGGAGCTCGGCTTCACGGGCGCCGGCGGGGTCGGGCCGTCCCCCTGGCCAGCAGGTCGTCCTTCATCACCCGGTAGTCCTCGTCCGACACCTTTCCGGTGCGGTAGTCCATCTCGAGCTCGGCCAGCCCCACCAGCACCCGCCTGCGCGCGGCCTCCCGGCCGCCGGTGTGGAATGGACTCGAGCCACCACCGACCTCGACGCCCCTGGTGATCCCAGCCGCCCCGCGCCTCAGCGGCAACAGAACCAGGCCCATCCCCACCGCCAGGAGCACACTTTCCAGAATGAGAAGCACCATAACGCCCTCCATTCGCGTCACCCCTGAGGATTTCCGGGGCCGGCGTCCCCTCCCGTTCCGCTGCGTGCCGGCACACCCGCCCGTTCCGTCTCGAGCTGCACCAGCACTCCCATGAGGGCCTCCCGCCGTGCCCGGTAGGCGTCGTCGGGGACCTCACCCCGGAGATGGGAGGCTTCAAGCCCCACCAGGGCCTCGAAGAGCTCCCCGGCGGAGTCGGGCCCCAAAGTCCTGGAGACGTCCGACTCGCCCGCCAGCTGGATCCCCTGGCCCCGTCTGGCCGCGCGGCGCCCCACGTAGAGGAGGCCGATCCCCGCCGCCAGGCCCACGAGGATCATGAGCACGCCTCCTAGCATCCCTGCGTGGCCGGGCTGGCCGGTAACCCGCATCCACAGCCGGACGTTGGCCGAGCCGCCGTGGAAGCCCTGGTTCAAGAGCGGCAGCGTCTGCAGAAGGAAGGGCATGGCGTCGTCCCCCCTTGCCAGGCTGCTTGGGTGATCAAAGGTAATCCTTCATCTCCCTGGCGAGACGCTGCTCGAGCAGGCGCCGCTCGGTGTCGCTCAGACCCGCGGCCGGCCCTGCCGCCTCCTCCCTGAGGACCGGGCGGGCCCAGCGGCGCACCAGCAGGACGAGGAGTGTCGCCCCTGCCATGACGGCGGCGAAGGGCAAGATCCACGCGGTCAGGTTGAAACCCTGCTTGGTGGGAGCCGCCAGAACCGTTTCGCCGTAGGCAGCCACGTAGTCGGCCAGGATCTGGTCGCGGGTCTGCCCCTCCCCCAGCCGGGCGGCGAAGTCCTCGCGGGCACCCACAGCCCAGCTGCACTCGCAGTCCTTGACCACCATGCCGCAGCCGCACTGGCAGATGAGCGCCGCCTCCAAGGCCCGCACCTCCGCGCGGGCGTCGGGGGCCTCAGCCTGGACCATGCCTCCTGCCAGCGCGTAGAGGATCGCGGCGACGAGCATGACCGTCCTCACCGCCCCGCACTCCCTTCCAGGAACGCCCCGCGCTCGCGCCGTTCCGCCAGCGCCTCACGCCACTCCGCGGCGTTGGGCCAGACGGCGAAGACCGTTCCCGCGATGAGGAGGTAGAAGCCCCACCAGATCCAGGAGACCATGGGGTTGACGATCAGCTTGAAGCTGGCCTGCTCCGCCCCCTCCCAGCCGTTGAGGATCACGTAGAAGTCCTCTCGCCAGCTCCCGAGGATGGCCGGCTCGGTGGTGGGCTGCTCGAAGGTGTCCCAGAACACCTTCTCCGGCCGGAGGATCCCGAGCCGGTCACCGCCTCTGGAGACGACCATGTCGGTATAGACGGTCGCCTTGCCGGCGGAATCGCGGCGCTCCCGGAGACCGGTGAAGTGGACCTGGTACGGCCCCAGCATCGCCATGTCCCCCGCCTTCATGGCGATCTCCAGCGACTGCTGGTAGGCGGTGGCGGCGGTGACGCCGGCCAGGAGCACGAGGGTGCCCAGGTGGACGAGATACCCCCCGTACCGCCGGTGGTTCCGGTGGACGAGCCGGAAGAACGAGAGGACCAACCCGTCCCCCGAAAGGTGCATCCGGGCCCGGGTGCCCCGCACCAGCTCCTGAACGATGGAGGCCAGTCCGAAGGCCATGACCGTGAAGGCCACGAGCAGCCCCCACTGGCTGACGCCGAGCCAGAGGTAGAAGGCCGCGGCTGCCGCCCCCGAGGCCACCACGGGTCCCAGGAAGCTGCGCCGCAAGTTGCGCAGCGAGGATCGGCGCCACGCAAGCAGCGGGCAGGCGCCCATCAGGGCGATCAGCGCCACCCCGATGGGCCCCATGACCTCCTCGTAAAACGGTGGCCCCACGGTGACCCGCACGCCCCGCACCGCCTCGGAGACGATGGGGAAGACGGTTCCCCAGAAGACCGCGAACGTGCCGCCGACCAGGAGGAGGTTGTTGAACAGAAAGCTGCTCTCCCGGGAGACGGGGGCCTCCAGAGTTCGCTCCTCCTTGAGGAGGTGCCGGCGGGCGAAGGTGAGACCCAGCGAGCCGGCGGCTACCAGGGCGATGAAGCCCAGGAAGAACGGCCCCAGGTTGTCGACCGAAAAGGCGTGGACCGAGCTCAGGACCCCACTGCGGGTGAGGAACGTGCCGAAGAGCGTCAGGAGGAAGGTGACGATGATGAGGATCACGTTCCAGAGCTTCATCATGCCCCGCTTCTCCTGGATCATGGCCGAGTGGAAGAAGGCGGTGCCCGTCAGCCACGGCATGAGCGAGGCGTTCTCCACCGGATCCCAGCCCCAGAAGCCGCCCCACCCGAGCTCCACGTAGGCCCACTGCATGCCGTAGATGATCCCTACGCTGAGGAAGAGCCAGGCGGCCAGGGTCCAGCGCCGGGTGAAGCGGAGCCAGGCATCGTCGGTCTCCCCGGTGATGAGCGCCGCCATGGCGTAGGCGAAGGGGGCCGTGAAGCCCACGTAGCCCAGGTAGGTCGCCGGCGGGTGGATGATCATGCCCACGTTCTGCAGGAGCGGGTTGAGCCCCATTCCCTCCGCCGGCGCCCGAGCCAGGGTCTCGAAGGGCGGGGTGACCCATAGGAGGAGTACCTCGAAGAAGAGGGCGACGCCCAGGAGGACAGCACCCACGTACGGCACGAAGTGGGGCTTCTCTCCGGGCGGGAGGTAGAGCGCTGCCACGCTCATGAGCAGCAACGTCCACAGCCAGAGCAGGAGCGAGCCCTCCTGACCCGCCCAGAGCGCAGACACCTTGTAGAGGAGGGAGAGGTCCGTGGTGGTGTAGCGCACCACGTAGGCGAATCGGAAGTCGCTCTGAATCAGCGCGGTGAGAAGCACCGCCGTGGCCGCCGTGAGGAAGAGGGCCGTGGCCGCTACCGCGTTCCTCCCGCTGCGCACGAGCCGCTCCTGCCGGCTACGGGTCCCCAGAACGAAGGCGGCCAGCCCGTACAGGGAGAAGACGAAGGCGAAGATCAGGCTGAAGCGACCCAGCGCTTCCATGAGCGACCACCTCTCAGCGGCTCTTCTCCTGCAGATCGCTTACGAGCTCCCGGTACGTCGCCTCACTGATACGCCCCTCCAGGAGGGCCTGGCGGGCCAGCCGGCGCTCCTCTTCGGGCTGCAGCCGACGCGGGCTCGGCCGCCCTGCCTGCGGCGATTCCGGGTGGCGGTGCCTTGCGCCGCCGGCGGTGCTACCGCCCGACCCACCCCCTCGGGCGGCGGCGTGGGCCGGTGTGCGCTGCCGGCCGCGGCCGGTCGTCTCGCGCACGAGAAAGTAGGTAAGGACCGCGAGGACGACCACACCCAGCCCCCACGATCCCACCTGGGAGAGGAGCATCGATCCGGGGGCGCCGGACGGCGGCCGGCTTTCTCCCGAGCCTTGCTCACCCGATGCTGCCGCTGCCGCGAACGGCTCGCTGGTGCTTCGGGCGTAGCGGGCCGTGAGGGTCACCGGAGTTCCCGCGTTCGGAGCCATCTCGTAGTAGAAGACCGGAGCCGTGCCGGAGGAGGCACCTGACGTCGGCTCGGGGTCCGAGGTGAACCCGGTGGCCGCCGCTGGACGCATGAAGTGGACCTGTATGCGATCCACGGTCGGCGATCCGGGGTAGCGGAAGGTCACTGTGCGTTCGGGCCTGCTCACGTCCACGGGCACGTAGAACTCCATGTGGGCGCGGTAACGCTCACCCGGCGCGAGCGCCCGCCCCATGGACCACCGGACCCAAAGGCCCTGGGAACCGCTCCCGTCGTCACCCGGGTCGACCCCCTCCGCCTGGCTGACCCGGGGCAGCTGACACACGTGCTCGCCCTCCGCCGTGAGCTCGCAGGTCTCTCCGAGACGGGCCCCCGCCGGCACCCACAGCGCGACGTCGGCCGTCGCCGGCCTTTCCGCGGTGTTGACGTACGTCGCCTGGTAGATGGCGAGCATCTCACCCCGGGCATCGTACTCCGGTCGCAGGTCGACGGTGAGGCGTTCCATGCGAAGCTCCTCCGACGTCCCGGCAGCCGCCCGGACCGGCGGGGTGAGCACCACGACGAGCAGCATCACCACTGTGAGGGCTGCAGCGATCGACCCTCTCGACGGTTGCCTCTTCACGGCGTCTCCCCCCAGCCTGGGCCCCATTCTTGGGTGCGCGCCAGGACAACCGCGGCTCCACCCCGGGGGACTCGTGCCCCGCACCCGGATGCCGCTCCGCGTCGATGGTCGCGCCGTATCCTGAGAGCACGCTGAGAGGAAGCTGAGAAGAGGATGAGAGGAGGCCAGCCCGGGCAAATAGAGAGGGAAACCCCGGGACAATCGGCCTATCGTCCGGGGCTTTCAGGTCAGCCGAACCCTAACCCGTTGGGGCCGAGCAGGGCGTCCAGCTCGGGGTCGAACCGCAGCATGCAAGCGATGAGCCGCCGCATCTCGGGCATGGGGTCCACCTCACCCTGCTGCCCGGGAGCGCGTCCCTGCACCGGCAGGTGCTCGCGGCGAGGCGCAGGGCCGCCGGCTGAGCGCTACCTCGACCGCGCCCGCGCGATCCGCCCCGACCGGGACGCCACAGCGTACCTCAACGGCCACCAGCTGCACCCTGCCGTCTTTGCCGCCGCCGAGCAGTGGTAAGACGCCCCCGCCTGAGCGCGGCCGGGAGCAACTCCTCCGACCCCTGAATGGCGCTGTGGATTCCCCTGCTATGGGGTCGCGTCGGTCCGCCCTCTAGTGATGAGGGTGGTGGGCATGTCCCTCCCCCAGGTACTTGTGGGGATCCCTTTCGAACTCCACCTTGCAGCCCGGTGAGCAGAAGTAGTACGTTTCGCCGGCATGCTCGGACTTGGCCGCCGCCTCGCGCTCGTTCACGTCCATGCCGCAGACGGGATCCTTGGCCATGGGCTCACCTCCAGAGGGATACGGGGCCTGAACCCGGCGACGGCCCACCCTCCTGCCTGCCGCCGGCCGGCCCACGGCTCGACAGGTGTATTCTATCCATGCTCGGCGGCGTAGGAAAGGTCCACGATCGTTCCGGGCGTCACCGGCTCCCCCGGACCATCGGAGAGGTCCGGGCACATGGGGCGGGAAGAGACATCGTGCACAGGCAGGGGAGGTGTGTGGAGGCGATGGCGACGAGGGTCCTGGTGGTGGACGACGAGGTTCACCTGGTGGAGCTCGTGTCGGGATACCTGCGGCGGGAAGGGTTCGAGGCGCGCGCCGCTCACGACGGTCCCGGAGCGCTGGATCTCGCCCGGAGCTGGAGGCCCGACCTGGTCGTCTTGGACGTGATGCTCCCCGATCTCGACGGGTTCGAGGTCTGCCGCCGGCTGCGCCAGTTCTCCGACGCCTACGTGCTCATGCTCACCGCGCGGGCCGAGGAGGTGGACAAGGTCGTCGGCCTCTCGGTGGGCGCGGACGACTACATCACCAAGCCCTTCTCGCCCAGGGAGCTGGTGGCTCGGGTGAAGGCCATGCTGCGCCGGCCCCGGCAGGCTGTGCGCCTCGACCCGGAGATTCCGCCCCCTCAGGGAGTCGGTGAGCTGATCATCGATCGGGCGCGTCGCGAGGTGACCCGACGGGGCCGTCCAGTGGCCCTCACAGCTCGGGAGTTCGACCTCCTCGCAGCCCTCGCCGAGAACCCGGGCCTGGTCTTCACCCGGGACCAGCTTCTGGAGAACGTCTGGGGCGCGGCGGCCTACGACGACCACGTGGTCGACGTACACGTGGCCAACCTGCGCAAGAAGCTGGAAGAAAACCCCTCCCGCCCCCGCTACCTCCAGACGGTGCGCGGGGTGGGCTACCGCCTGAACGACCGTCCGGAGGTCGAAGACCAATGAGCCGGTGGATCCGGGGGTCCTTGCGCAGCAAACTTCTGGCAGGCTACCTGGTGGTGGTGGCTGTGGGCGTGGCCACGCTCTTCGCGGCCGCGACCCTGGTCGCACCATCCCTCTTCGACCGCCTCATGGACCAGGCCATGGGCCCGCACATGGAAGGCACGACAGACATGATGTCTCCGGGGATGATGACTGGCGTGCGGGAGCTCTCGGCCCGGGTCTTCCGCGAGGGCATGCTCCAGGCCCTGGGGATCGCAGCCCTCACCGCGGGGATTGCGGCTGTGCTGGCAAGCCTCGTTCTGTCCAACTGGATCGCGCGCCCCGTGCACCACATGCTCTCGGCCTCGCGCCGCATCGCGCAGGGCCGCTACTCCGAGCGGGTTCCCGTGGGCGATCGGGACGAGGTGGGCCAACTCGCCGAGAGCTTCAACGCGATGGCTGCGACCCTGGAGGAGACGGAACGCCGTCGCCTGGAGCTGATCGGCAATGTGGCGCATGAGTTGCGCACGCCGGTGGCCAACCTGGAAGGATACCTGGAGGGGCTGCTCGATGGGGTCGTCGCCCCTTCTCAGCAAACCTGGGCCTTCCTTCACGGTGAGGCGGGCCGGCTGCGGCGGCTGGTGCAAGACTTCCAGGACCTGTCGCGGGCGGAGGCCCGCCAGATGGCTCTCCAGCTCGCTCCAGCCCAGCCCGGGCAACTGGCTCGGGACGCCGCCGCACGCCTGGAGGCGGCGTACGCTGAGAAGGGGGTCACCCTGCGTCTGGCCGTGCCCGACGATCTTCCCCCGGTGCTCGCGGACTCGGACCGCACCCTGCAGGTGCTCACCAACCTCCTCAACAACGCCCTTCGTTACACGCCTCCTGAGGGCTCGGTGGAGGTGACGGCCGACCGTCACGGACTAGACGTACGCTTCTCCGTCCGCGACACGGGTGTCGGCATCGCCCCCGAGCACCTTCCCCACCTGTTCGAGCGGTTCTACCGCGTCGACCCCTCCCGCTCCCGGGCGGCCGGCGGATCTGGCATCGGGCTCACCATCGCCCGGGCCCTGGTGGAGGCCATGGGCGGCCGTATCTGGGTGGAGAGCCCGGGGCCCGGACGGGGTGCGACCTTCTCGTTCACCCTGCCGGTGGCCCGGTGAGGCCGTGCTGTGCGGTGTTCGGCCAGCCTGGCCGGCCCCTGCCCCTACTGTGCCTTCCTTCTTGATTCAATCTTGATCGTGCGGCTCATGGTAGCTTGATCTGCCGCTGCCATACTGGAGCTGCCGGACGAGGTTCCGGACGAGACGCGGCGCGGGGACGGAACGCGCCGAGAGGAGGTCACGCAGATGCGTGGACGAACGCTCTGGATCCTTCTGGGTGGGCTCGTGCTGGTGGGAGGACTCTACGGCGCGACGCTGCTGGCCCAGCCGGCCGGCCCGCAGAACGGTTCCTGGGCCGCTCCCGGTGCGGGGGCCGGGTACGGCATGATGAGCGGCTACGGCGGGATGATGGGCGGCTCTGGCGGGATGATGGGCGGGTACGCCGGCCCGGATGCCACGCCCCTCACCTCCCTGGACGACGCCAAGCGCGCGTTCGAAGCCTACGTGGACAGCCTGGGCGTTCCCGGGCTCGAGGTCGCCGAGGTGATGCAGTTCCAGAACAACTTCTACGCGATCGTGGCCGAGACCGCCAGCGGCGAGGGCGCCTTCGAGCTCCTGGCGGACCCCCGCACGGGCGCCGTCTTCCCCGAGTACGGCCCCAACATGATGTGGAACACCCGGTACGGCCACATGGGTGGCTACGGTGGCGGTGGCATGATGGGCGGCGGCATGATGGGCTGGGACCAGCCAGGCCCCGCGGGGCCGGGCGACACGGCCCAGGGTTCCGTTTCCCCCGAGCGCGCGCAGGAGCTGGGTCAGGCGTGGCTGGACGCCAACTTCCCCGGAAGCACCGCGGTCGAGCCGGATCCCTTCCCAGGTTACTACACGCTCCACATCGAGCGGGATGGGACCATCACGGGCATGCTCTCGGTGAACGCGAGCACCGGGCAGGTCTGGTACCACGGATGGCACGGCACCTTCGTGGCCATGAGCGAGGGGCACTGAGTCCTACGCCTTCACCTTCCGCTTGGATGCGGGACCGGGCGATCGCCGCCCGGTCCTGCCGCGCGCCTCCACCCGATCGAGGAACCGCCTCCAGATCACGGTCGTTCCATACATGGTCCGGTGCTCCAGAACGGTCCGGAGCGCCCGAGCAGCGGCCCCGCCAGGGTCCTCGCGCACCCGGGCAGCCAGGTCGCGCCAGTCCTCGACGCTCCCACGCTCGAGCACGTCCTCGACGGCCTCCACCGTGTCCTCATACCCTGGGTTCAGGTGGCGATGCTCCACGCCGATCACTCCTGCAGTCCGAGAATGCCGCGGGCAAGCCGGTCCGAGAGCTCGTTGCACGTTGCCTCTACATGCTCCCAGCGGTTCCAGGGGGCCCGGATGCCGTGGTGGCGGCGGAGGTCCACGGAACCCAGGTCGAACGGCCTCGGCTCGGCGAGCTGCCTGCAAAGCTGCCGGGTGACCGTCTCACCACTCGACTGGGGGTAAAGGTCATCCAACGGCCGCAGGGCGTCCTCCACGCCGTCTTCCAGCTTGGCGGACAGAGCACAGAGATCCACGAAGTCCCGCGTGGCGTTCCGAGTCACCACGAGCCACGCCTTGATGCGTGCCATCTCGGCCAGGGTGGGCACCCGGATCCCCTCGATCTCCTGGGTTTCCAGCGGCACGGACCGAACGAGCTGTCGAATCCCCGTCTCAACGCCCTGGAACCGCCCGAGGATCATGACCGGCGGGCGCACCCGGCGGGTGCTCCAGGCGGCGAGGGCCTCGAGCCGGGCAAGGACGCCGTCGAAGTGCTCACGCAGTTCGGTCATGACGTGGTCCCCGTCGAGCGAGTGGCGGTGACCCGCGTGGAGGGCCGCAGCCGTCTCGCCCACGAGCACCAGCTCGGGGAAATGAGCCTGAAGGAGCCGCTGCGCTTCGGGGATCTGGCGCCACGCCCTCTGATCCAGTGCTGGACCCTCCCCTTCCGTAGTCTGGGTGGAACCGTTCTGATGCCATTCTAGCACGCCGTACAGCACAGGCGCAGGTCGCATCCACCCGGGAGCGGTCCCCGGGTGAACGACGCCCGAGCGGGCCACGCTAAGGTCGATACGTATTGCCGAGGGTGGCGACGCATGCCGGAACCGTGGACCTCCGCCCTACCGCCGTTGCTGGCCATCGGCCTCGCAGCGGCCACCCGCCAGGTGATCCCGTCGCTCCTGGTGGGGCTCTGGGTCGGGGCGGCCCTGGCCTCTCCCGGGTTGATCGCCTCAGCCAGCAGGCTGGTCGACCTGGTGGGCGGCGTGCTCGCCGACCGGGGCAACCTGGACGTGTTGCTCTTCCTCTACCTGTTCGGTGGCCTGGTGGTCCTCCTGGAGCGGGCGGGGGGCGTGGAGGGCTTCGTTCGGGCTCTCTCGGGTCGCGTCCGCACCTCTCGAGGCGCGCTGTCGGTGGCATGGGCGGTGCTCCCCCTCACCTTCATCGACTGCGGATTCCGCGTCGTGACCACCGGTGCCCTCGTCACGCCCCTGGCGCGGCGGGTGGGTGTGTCGCCCGAGCGCGTCGCCTACACCCTGAACAACACTGCGAGCCCGCTGATCGCGCTGATTCCCGCCGCCACCACCTTCCTCACCTACATGCTGGCCGTGCTGGGAGCGGGCATGACGGCAGCGCAGATCGATGGGTCACGGTTCGCCCTCTTCCTGCGCACCATCCCCTTCAACTTCTTCAGCTGGACCTCCCTGGCCGTGGCTCTGGCCTCGCTCTTCGCCCGTCGGCAGTGGGGCCTCATGGAGGAGTCGGAAGCGCAGGCGCGCGGCGACGAGCCCGCAGGCGAGAAAGAAGCGGGACGGCAGCGCCTCCTGGCCTCGCCTTCGTTAACCGGCCTTCAGGCGGAGACGGCAAAACCCCTCACCCCCGAGACGCCGCGCGCGCGTGCAGCCACCGCCCGCCAGCAGACGGGTACGGCCGAAGGCCACCCGATGCAGAAGGATGAACCTGTCCTGGAGCCCAGGATCGTCAACCTGCTGGCACCCGTCCTCCTTCTGATCAGCCTCAGCTTCGGGCTCCTCTGGTGGGACGGTCGGGCTCCAGGGCGCACCTTCGTGCAGGCGGTGGCCGCCGCCGATGCCTCTCGGATGATGCTGGTAGCCCTGCTGCTCACGCTGGTGCTGGCCGGGCTCTCCTTCGCCGCGCAAGGCTTCCCGCTCCGCTCGGCCACCGAGGCCCTCCTTCAGGGAGGCAACCGGATGATGACCACCATCGTGATCCTCGCCCTCGCCTGGCCCATTGCGACGGTCGCCCAGGAGCTGGGACTGCCGGAGCTGATCCGGACAGCGGTGGGCGCTCGGCTGGGCGCGCCCCTGGTGCCGCTCCTCGTCTTCGCGGTGACGGGAGCGCTGACTTACGCGGTCGGCTCTTCCTGGGGAGCGTGGGCCCTCATGATGCCGCTCGCCCTGCCGCTGGCCACTTCGGCGGGCGCGTCCGTCGCCCTCACCGCCGCGGCCGTCTTCTCGGGAGGAACCTTCGGCGATGTCACCTCACCTCTCTCCGGGATGACCGCCATGGCCGCCGGGGCGGCCCAGGCCGACCACATGTCCTACGTCCGGGCGATGACCCCCTACAACCTCGTCGCTGCCGGGGCGGCCGCGCTGTTCTTCGCGGTCGCCGGCCTCGCCAGGCTCTGAGTCCAACAGCAACCAGAGGCTTTTCCTTGACACCACCTCCCACCGGAGGGAATAATGGTCTGGGTTGTTATTCCCTACCCGGGTATGGATTGAAGAGTGAGGGAGTGTGGGGGAAAATGAGGATCCTCTCAGGAACGTGCATGCGACGGGGGCGGCTCGCTCGCTTCACAATGGGAGTGCTGCTCGCGGCGCTGATCTTGATGTTCCAGACAGGGGCTGCGGCTGAGGTCTCCGAGGCGGCCCTCTGGCGCGTCTCGGACCAGGGCCCGGTCTACGTGGAAGTCCTCTGGGCCACGCCGCTCGACGCCGGTGACGGCACGAGCCTCGATTTCCAGGTAAGGATGACCACCCACTCGGGGGATCTGACGACGCTGGACTTCCCCTCGCTCCTCACCCTCGTGACCAGCGATGGGCGCGAAGTCGGTGGGTTCGACTGGACCTACCTGGCGCGGTCCAGCCACCACCCCCAGGCCGTGGCCTCTCTGCCAGCCCAGGTCGATGGAGCCGCGGTGGTTGGCCCGCAGACCGAGTGGATCGAGCTGCGTCTGCACAGCGTGGGCAGTGTGGCGATGCGCAGCTTCCGGTGGGAGCTCGATTCGGATCTACACGCCGCTCTGGGGCACGACACTTCCCAGGCGCAGGCCCAGGCCGGGCAGCCGGAGCAGACGCCTGCGGTCCAGATTCAAGGAGCCGGTGACTACCGCATCCTGGTCCCCAATGCGCTGGACGGCACGGTGACCGTTGTCGACGCCCGGAGCTTCACCGTGGAGAAGACGCTCCCCGTCGGAGAGGCCGCCTCGCACGGCATCGCCGTCCACCCCGACGGCGACCGCTTCTACGTGGCAGATGCCGACGCGGGGACCCCAAGGATCTTCGACATGGGAACAGGCGCGGAGATCGGCCGGGTCCCTGTGGGCCACCGCGTCCACGGAACGGACATATCCCCCGACGGGAGGTACGTCGCCGTCACCGGAGAGGACCGGTTCGACATCATCCAGGTGGATCACCCCGGTGACGAGCGGGTCGTTCAGACCCTGGCCTACCCCGAGGCCGACCCGAACCACATCGACTTCGCCCCGGACGGGCGCTACCTTTACGCCGTCCTGCAGGGCATCGACAAGCTGGGCGTCTTCGCGTACACGGGCGACCCCGTCGAGCCGTACCGGGAGCTGGCGCGGGTCGAAGTGGGAGGTAGCCCCAACGAGAGCCGGGCCTCTGCGGACGGCCGGCGCGTCTACACGGCTAACTGGAAAGGGGACAGTGTCACCGCCGTGGAGGTCGGCAGCTGGCGACCCCTGGCCACCATCGCCACAGCTGGTCCTTCCCACACAGGTGGTCGGCGCGGGGCTGGTGGTGGCCAGCGTCGCGGTGCTCGCCCCCGAGAGCGCGCGACATCACCAGGGGCCATTGACCCGTTGGACGTCAGACGGAGGGAACCGACCATGACTCAGGGAACGGTCGGGCTACCGTGCCTCAACGGTCACGTCGAGGCTCCGCGTGGACGCGAGTGAGAGAAGGTGGTCATCGCAAGCCACGGGGACGTATCGACTGCAGTCCGGGACATACTCTTCCCGGGAGGTGAGAGTCATGCCCATCCAGCAGCAGGTTCAGGACTGCATCAACACGTGCACCCAGCTGGCGAACGAGATCCGGTCGGTAGCCAACGGCGTGCAGGAACAGCGAAGCCGCTACATGCTCACCGAAGCCGCCGGTCACGTCGAGATCTGCATCGACACGTGCAACCAGGCGCAGCAGCCGATCCAGCGACCGGTCTGAGTACTTCCTGGGTGAATGGACCGCCGAGATCATCATGACAAGAAGGGAGGCGCGAAAGGTGCCGGCGCACCAGCAGATCCAGGCGTGCATCCAGAGGTGCCAGCAGGTGATGCAGCAGCTTCAGCAACTGAGCGCTTCGACTCCCGACCAGCGGGTGCGGGACCTCCTACAGGAAGGGGCCCATCACTTGCAGCTTTGCGTCACCGAGTGCCAGTTCGCGGCCCAGCGGATCGCGAAGACCGCGGCACAGCCTGCGATGGCGTGAACGTAGCATGACCTGTATGCCACGATCGCTCTGGGATGCCGCCAGCCTTTCGCGCCGCCGCGCGCCGAGGCTGGCGGCGCTCTTTGACGCCGGTCAACTCATCGGTCCCGATCAGGTAAGCCATGGCGAGGAAGTTGGCGTCGGAGCGGTAGCCCCTAGCCCGGGCCTTCGCCGCCTGGAGGAGGGCTGTTCATTCCTTACCAGGATGGCGTTGGTGAGCCGGTGCTCGAACCAGGCGAGTACACCCTCCTGGTGCTCCCTGAGCGTCTTGGGACCGGGCCGTCTTCAGGTGGTGCTTGCCAGGCTCTCGAGCTGCTGGCTCTGCCGCTGCTTCAGGCTGCTGGGGTTCCTCATCCACAGGTATCGGGTCTTCTTGAGGAGCGGGTTGGTCTTCACCTCCTCCCGCCGGACCTCGTCGACGCCGAGGTCCGGCCTTTCGGCGGCCTGTCCGTCGTGCCGGCGGATCACCCTCCACAGCCGCGTGTCGTGCTCGCCCACCATCCTCGCCAGCGCCCGGACCGGCAGCTCACGAGCCGTCGCGAGGATCATGGCCTCAAGGACGAGGGTGAACCCGCTCCCGGGGCGGCTCCAGGGGACCTCCACCTGGGTGATCGCCTTGCACTGGGGGCACTCAACCCGAGGGACCTAGGCGTGGAGGTAGGCGCGATGCTCGAAGGAGTTCCGGAGTGCATCAGACCGTAGCCAGGATGAACAGGCCCAGGGCGACTGCCCCGGTGCCCAGGGCCAGCCGCATTTTCTCCCGGTGGTGCAGGTTCCAGCGGTTCAAACTCCGCAGCGTGGGGCCCATGGAGGCGCCAACCAGGATGACCAAGAGGGGCACGACGAACATCACGTTGTAGAGGACCAGGTAGACGTAGGGTCGGGCGAACTCCTGCCGCAACGCCAGCATGCTGAGGACTGCCAGGTAGACAGCCCCGCTGCAAGGGACGGTGCACGCGCCCACGAGGATCCCCAACACGAGCATGGCCACAAAGCTCATTCGGCTGCCCCAGCGCCGGAGCACGTCGCCCAGCACAGCCGGCGCCCCCAGTCGAGGCCCCCACTCCGGTAGGAAGGAGTCCTTCATCATCCACAGACCTAGGAAGACGGCGGAGAGAGCGCCCAGGCGGGCGCCCAGGTGATTCTGTGCCAGCCATCCGGAGGCTCGGAGCAGGCCGACCCCCAGCGCCAGGTAGGTGAGGAAGATGGCCCAGATGAAGGTGCCACCCAGCAGGAGAACGCGGGTCCGCATGGCTCCCGTATCCGCGCCCATCGCGGTTCCGTGACCGGTCAGTAGGGTCACCGTGAAAAGCAGAAGCACCGTGAACGCGCAGGGATTGATCCCATCCACAAGCCCCGCGGCCAGGACCACGGGCAGGGCGATCGCCGGCGAGTCAAGCATGCTCCGACCGCCCGCGAAAAGGCGTGTCGGCGTTCCGAGGACGTACGCCGCGAGCCCCACGGCTGCGATCACGAGTAGGAGGAGAAGAGGGCTGACGGCGCGTCCGCGTCCCCGCTCCGTCATCCGCGTACCACCAATCTCCCCCGCATGTACGGGTTCTCACGCCCACCGCAGCAGATGTCACAGTAGAACTCGACCGTCCCGGCCCGGGTGGGCGTCAGCGTGACCGTCTGCGTCTGCAGAGGAGCGACGCGCACGTCGATCCCCATCTCGTCGATGGCAAACTGGTGCCACCCACCCCCATCCGTGTGGAAGCGATTGTCGCGATTGACGAGCCGCAGGGTAACCGATTCACCGGCTTGTACCTCGATGCGCGGGGGGTCAAAACCAGCCATAGAAAGGTCTACCCTGACGCCCTCTCCTGGCGCAGGCGGGCCGCCAGCGATAGGCCTCAGGAAGAAGAAGGCCGCACTCAAGACGGCAAGGACGATCGCGGCGAACCCGAGAGGCCTCGCTCGCCCCAGACGCTGGCCTCTGTGTTCCTGGACCTGATCTGATCGCCCTCGACGGGCGCGACTCCTCTGTGCCATGCCCACCCACCTCGCACATCTGCTCAGAGTTGACACGGCGCAAGAGCGTAAGGATAATAGTGCCGCGTCCTAGTGCCCTACCTGGGTACTGTTCTTTTGTGGAGGGATGGACTCATGATTCGCTCCCCCCGGGCGAGCACCTCCCCGACCCTCTGGTTGGCGCTCACCGGCCGGAACACCGAGGCCGACCTCGAACGGGCGATCGGGCAGCCGGTTCCGGGCCATTGAGCCGGCTGGGCGGGTGGTACCGCAGCCCCTGCAGGATCTCATGCACGATCTCGCGGTCCGGGCTGCCCTCCGCCGCGCGGAGCAGCGTGCGCTGAACGTGGAGCCTCACCAGCAGCCGCTGAACCTCAGCCAGTTGCGCTGCGGCGCGGCGGACCCCGGCCAGCAGGTCGAGGCACCGGCCGGGCTCCATGATCTCCGGGTCCGCGAGGATGAGACTCACGAGGACGTCTGTGGACGAAAGCCCTTCTCTGATCTGGACGCGCAGCGCCTCGCAATGTCCGCGCAGGTTCTCCCTTCGCGGATCGCTGGGCCACTCGGCCGAGGACCGGGCTGACCCGGGGCCCTCAGCAGCAGCCACCGTGGCGGCCCGATCGGTGGTGGTGTGCTCCGTGTACCCCGTCATGCTCGCGCCCGTCCCCTTGCCCTTCGCTGCAACAGCCGGACGTCTTGGGGCCCTTGCCCAGATAGGTCTCGGGAGCTGCGAGGAAACGGTCCGCGCAGTGGCCGCACTTCAGGTAGATGGTCTCACCGCCATACTCCACCCGAACCGCCTTCGCCGGGTCGACCTCGTTACCGCAGACAGGGCACGTCGTCGTCTCCACCATAGACACGCAACGCCACCTCCAGCCGGCATTGTACCTAGCCCAGGTATGGTTTACATATCAAGCGTACTCCGCGCCCCTCAACGCCGTCAACCGGAAAGACCTGTGGTTCTTCTCAGTCAGAGCGGCGCCCCCTGCGCTCGGACGGGGGTGGACGGTCACGCCGAGGGGCGCCGGTCGTTGGTCTCCACAGGTTCCGTCTCGCGCGGCTGCCGCTCGCCGCGGGGGGCATCATGGGGTCTTGCATGATCGCCCCCGTGGGCGTGCCCATGGCCTCGCATCATGAAGAGATGCACCCCGATGCAGAAGAGGAGCAGCAGGATCCAGACCACTTCCATCCTTCGTCACCTCCAGTACTGGGTCGGATCGACGTACCGCCCGGCGACGCGCACCCGGAAGTCCAGGTGCGGGCCGGTGGATCGGCCGGTGCTTCCCGAGTGCGCGATCACCTCACCCCGGGCCACCTGGATCCCCGGGCGCACTTCCAGGTGATCGTTGTGCCCGTACAGGGTTTCCACGTCCCCGCCGTGGTCCAGGACCACGGCAAGGCCATAGGCTCCCGTGGACCCCGCAGTCGTCACCCGCCCATCCGCGGCGGCACGGATGGGGGTGCCCCGAGGCACGGCGATGTCCACCCCCTCGTGGAATTCGCGTCTTCCTGATTCAAACGGATCCGTGCGCCATCCGAAGGGCGAGCTGATCCGGCCTTGAACGGGTCGATCCAGGACGAAGCCCGTCGTTCCGGGCAGGCGCTGCGAGTCGCCCGGGATCCGAATCCGCTGACCGGCGCGGATCCGGTCCGGGCTGAGGAGGTGGTTGGCCCGGGCCAGCTCGGCAACCGGTGTTCCCAGGCGGCGGGCGATGCTGCTCAACGTCTCCCCGGTGCGCACCGTGTATCCGTCCGCCACCTCCAGGTCCCCCATCCCTGCCACGGGCAGGAGGATCTCTTGCCCCACGCGCAGGATGTCCGACCGCATCCCGTTGAGCCGCTTCACGTGGGGGACGGTGGTGCCGAAGAAAGCGGCCAGCTCCCAGAGCGTCTCGCCCGGACGCACCGCGTGGCGAACCAGCCGGCGTTCGAGTGCGGCAGCGGTTTCTTCGCCTGCGATGCCATCCTGCGCGAGCCCCTCGCTGGCTTGAAACGCTCGCACGGCGGCCGCCGTCGGCCCGTCCATGCGACCGGTGACTTCCACCTCGTACCCCAGGCTCAGCAGCATCCGCTGAAGCCCGGAGACGTCGGCTCCCGTCGCCCCGGGCGTGAGAACGCGCGGGACCCTCGGCTCCGAGATCCCCGGAGGGATCGCATCGTGCTCGCGGGGGGCGCTCGTCCCATCACCCGGATACGGGACCGCCTCAGATGGGCTTTCGGAGACCGGTTCCACCGCGCGCGGCGCAGGGCTCCAGGACCCCCAGGCGATGAGAGCCAGCAGACCGAGTCCCAGCAAAGCAGCACCCATGGGCCGGTTCACGTTCATTCGGCGCGAGGACATGCGGTCGCTCTGCTCCTTTGGTCTCTCCACGCTTCCTGGCCTGCCACTCCTCTCATCCATTTCGCCCGTGTGAATACCCTCCCCTGCCATAGTATATGGGAGTCTTTTCTTATGGGATTTCACGTCACGGTTGCTTGGGGCTCGTCCCTGTCGAGTGCTATACGGCCGGGGCCCAACCGGAGGTTACCGGCACCACGCACGCTACGCTGACGCCCCGCGATCCTGCAGAAGCCCCCCACCGCAGGCGAGGCACCTGAGCAAATCCTCAGATACGGCTTCTCGTCTTGACACGGCGCTCGGAAGGGAGTTATATTGGCGATGCTGATACCATACCATGGCTGGGTATCAACCGCACGACCGATGTCCATCCCCTGCGTCCACGGGAGATGGGCACGGCCAGGCGGATCGGATGCCCGGTTGGGATGAACCGCAAGGAGGTGTCGTCGGTGTCTGCTGTAGGCGTGGAAACGCGGGCCCATGTCGACGAACCGGTCGACACGGAGACCGCGGAGCACCGGCGGGAGTACCGGACGCTCATGGCGAAGTTCTGGTTCGCCGCGATCGTCTCGGTTCCAGTGCTGCTGGTGGCGTACCCCGAGCTTCCGTGGCTTTATGTGCCCTACCTTTTCGGGGATGTGTCCGAGGGCACGGTTCGGCTCCTCTGGGCGCTTTCCGGTCTGGTGACGCTGCCGGTGCTCTTCTATTCGGGCCGGCAGTTCTTCACCGGGGCCTGGGGAGCTTTCAAGCACCACATGGCCGACATGAACACCCTCATCGCCCTGGGGACCAGCGCCGCGTGGCTCTACTCCACCGTGGCCACGCTGGTGCCCAGCATCTTTCCGGAGGGCACGGCCGTCCCCTTCTACGACGTGACAGCGGTGGTGACGGCGCTGGTGGTCCTCGGGCAGGCGATCGAGGTACGGGCCAGGGGGCAGACCAGCCAGGCCATCCGAAAGCTCATCGGGCTTCAGGCCAAGACGGCGCGGGTGCTCCGCGACGGGCGAGAGGTCGACGTCTCCGTGGACGAGGTCGAGGTGGACGACATCGTGGTGGTCCGCCCCGGCGAGAAGATCCCCGTCGACGGTGTCATCGTCGAGGGGCAATCCGCCGTGGACGAGTCGATGATCACGGGCGAGAGCCTGCCCGTGGACAAGGCCGTCGGAGACGAAGTGGTGGGCGCCACCATGAACACCACCGGAAGCTTCAAGTTCCGGGCCACCAAGGTGGGCAAGGACACGACGCTGGCCCAGATCGTGAAGATGGTCCAGGACGCCATGGGGACCAAGCCGCCCATCGCCCGCCTGGCCGACGTCATCTCCAGCTACTTCGTCCCCTCGGTGATGATCATCGCCCTCGCGGCCTTCGCCATCTGGTTCACCTTCGGACCCAGCCCGGCCCTGGCGTACGCGGTGGTGGTCGCGGTCACCGTGCTCATCATCGCCTGCCCCTGCGCCGTAGGCATGGCCGTGCCGCTGAGCATGGTGGCGGGCGTCGGCAAGGGCGCCGAGCACGGCATCCTCATCCGGCACGGCGAGGCGCTGCAGACGTCGGCCGCTTTGACGACGGTGGTGCTCGACAAGACCGGCACCATCACCAAGGGCAAGCCGGAGCTGACCGACGCCGTGCCCGCCCCGGGCTTCGACGTGCCCACCCTGCTTCACCTGGCCGCCAGCGCCGACCGGCCTTCGGAGCACCCCCTGGCCCAGGCCATCGTGTCCGGGGCCGCGGCCCAGGGCGCCGACCCCTCGGATCCGTCGTCCTTCAACGCCATCCCGGGCCACGGCGTCGAAGCGGTCGTGGACGGCCGGCGGGTGCTTCTCGGCAACCGGAAGCTGATGGGCCGCGAGGGGATCGACACCGCCTCGGTCGACGAGGTCGTCCAGCGCCTCCAGGGCGAAGGGAAGACAGCCATGTACGCCGCAGTCGACGGGCGCATGGCCGGTGTGGTGGCGGTCGCCGACACCGTGAAAGAGGATTCGGTTGAGGCGATCCAGGTCATGAAGGAGATGGGCCTCGAGGTGGTGATGCTCACGGGCGACAACGAGCGCACGGCCCGCGCCATCGCCGCCCAGGTGGGCGTCGACCGGGTGCTGGCCGAGGTGCTGCCCGAGGACAAGGCGATGGAGGTGCACAAGCTCAAGGCCGGGGGGAAGAAGGTCGGCATGGTGGGCGACGGCATCAACGACGCACCTGCCCTGGTGGAGGCCGACGTGGGCTTCGCGATCGGCACCGGGACCGACGTGGCCATCGAGGCTGCGGACGTGACGCTCATGAGCGGCAGCCTCAAGGGCGTCGCCTACGCCATCGAGATCTCCCGGGCCACCATGCGGAACGCCAAGCAGAGCCTGGCCGGAGCCTTCCTCTACAACACCGCGGGGATCCCGATCGCAGCCGGCGTCCTCTTCCCGTTCTTCGGCGTGCTGCTGTCGCCGCTCCTCGCCGGTGCTGCCATGGCGGCGTCGAGCGTCACGGTGGTCTCCAACGCGAACAGGCTGCGTTTCTTCAAGGCCAGGAGCTTCAGAGAGCCGGCGCCGGCCGGTCACCTGGGAGGTGCGAGCGCATGAGCACGACCCAGATCGTCGTCGACATCCTGACCGCTCTGGCCATCGGGCTGGTGGCCTGGTACTTCTGGTTCTCTCGCCGGGAGGGCGTCGAGGCTGCGGCCGCCAACGGCGTCCAGGAGATCCAGATCAAGGTGAAGGGCGGTTACGATCCGGACATCATCACCGTGAAGCGAGGCATGCCCGTACGCCTCCTCTTCCACCGGATGGAGTCATCCGTGTGCAGTGAGATGGTGATCTTCGATAAGCTCAACCGCTCCACCAGGCTGCCCGAGGGCGAGACGGTGGCCGTCGAGTTCACCCCGGAGCAGCCCGGAGAGATCCCCTTCCAGTGCCAGATGGGGATGCTGCGAGGCAAGGTCGTGGTCCGCTGATCGGACCTGAAGGAAACCACGTGGTGCGCCGGTGCCCGGAGGGCCTGCTCCCTCCGGGCGCCGGCGCGAGCGGATGCTTGCGCGTTCGGCCAAGAAGAGAGGACCCCTTGCCCGAGCTCTTTCTCCGCGTCGCAGGACCCAACCCCATGGTGGGCCTCATCGTCATGCTTGATCTGGACGTGGCCCTGAGCTGAATTCAGGGGCACGAACAGGTACCACGGCTCGGACCGTTGTGCCTTTGTTGGGCCCGGACCCGATCTCGAGGGATCCTCCCAGCAGCCGGGAACGCTCCTCCATGCCGAGCAGGCCGAACTGGCCGCTGGCCAGGCTGCCGCCCTGCGCCGGCGGGTGGAACCCCTTGCCGTCGTCGGTCACCGCGACAGCCACGGTCGTCTCGCCGGAGAAGTCGAGCCGAACCCGCACCCTCGACGCCTGGGCGTGGCGCTCGGCGTTCCGCAGGGCCTCCTGCGCGATCCTGAACAAGGTCAGCTCCACGTCAGGCGGGAGTCGCCTGGCCTTCCCCCGCACCTCGAAGCGCGCCTCCACGCCGGCCCGCTGGCCGAGATCGGCCACGAGCCGGCGAACGGCCGGCGTGAGGCCGAGGTCGTCCAGGACCGGCGGTCTCAGGTCGCCGGTGAAGCCGCGCAGGGAGTCCGCGATCCGGGCGGTTTCCTCCCGGACGGCGTGAAGCCGCTGGGAGAGGTCGGGCGGGCCTTCTCGGGCCCGTTCTTCCATCTCGTCGAGCTCGCGGCAGACGAGGATGAGGGACTGGATCGTATCGTCGTGCAGCTCCTGCGCGATGCGCTTCCGCTCCTCCTCCTGGGCTCTGAGGATCTGGCCGGCGTAGTTGCGCAGGCCTTCCTCCTGGCGGCGCTC
This sequence comes from Limnochorda pilosa, assembly GCF_001544015.1. Lineage (GTDB taxonomy): Bacteria > Bacillota > Limnochordia > Limnochordales > Limnochordaceae > Limnochorda > Limnochorda pilosa. Next base: position 3,631,363 of record NZ_AP014924.1, read on the forward strand.
CTCCGTCACGTCGCGGAGGATCACCTGGGTGACTCGAGAGTTGCCGTTCTCCGTGAAGGTGGTGACGACGGGTCTCAGGTGCACCTCCCGCCCCTCGGCACAGACGAGCACCACGTCTCGCACGGCCTGCCGGGCCCGTTCCTCCGACAGGATGTGCGCCACCGTCTCCTCGTCCAGCAGCGCGGAGAGAGGGACTCCCCGCAAGTCTGCGGAGCTCTTCCCGAAGAGCCTCCCGGCGACCTGGTTCGCCTCCCGCACCACCCCGGCGGCGTCGATCACCATGACGGCTTCGCCGGCCGTCTCGAAGAGCCCCCTGTAACGGGCCTCCGATGCCCGCAGCGCGTGGCCCGCCCTCACCGCGTGCTCGCGCGCCTGGGTCTCCAGGTCAACCCGGCGCCCGACGAAGACCGCCACCGCGTTGACGATGAAGATCTGAAAGATGACGCCCCAGCGCTCGAGCCCCGTGTGCCAGAGGACGAAGTTGGGGGTACTGATCACCGTGGCCCAGAGGGCCGTGGCGACGGAGCCCGGGAAGCCGAAGTTGAGCGCCGCGTAGACGACCGGGACGAAGAAGAGCGAATCTGGAACGAAGTAGAAGGGGCCCATCGGCGTACCTTGGCCCGCCAGCTCGATGAGGTTGTGGGCCCCGGCGATGAGGATCACCAGGGCCTGGACGTACCAGAAGCGCAGCTCGTGGAAGCGGGGTCGATAGCGGGCGATCGCGGGTACGTCTGTCCCTCGACAGGTCTCCAATCCAGGTCGAACCTCGACCGTGGCCGGTGCTTCGGATGGGCCTTCACGGCCCTCGGTTCTCATGGCCGCGGGTCACCCTCTTCGGAGACGGTGAACCAGTGGTGCTGGGCGCCGTAGATCACTGCCCCGGTGCGAGAGGTGACCCCCAGTTTCCCGAAGATGCTGCTGAGGTGGCCTTCCACGGTACGCACACTCACGTGGAGCGCCTCGGCGATTTGCATGTTGCGGAGGCCCTTGGCCACCAGGCGGAGGACCTCCATCTCCCGGGGCGTGAGCGGGTGCTCGTCGCGGGGCGGGGAGGGCGCTGGGCGGGAGCCGCCCTCCGACCAGAGGCGCGCGATCTTCTGGGTGATGGCAGGATGGAGTACGGTCTCGCCTTTGGCGACGGAGCGGACCGCCTCCACGACCTCCCGCGCGGGCGCGGTCTTCAGGAGGTAACCGGCGGCGCCTGCTTCCATCAGGGCAAAGACGTAGTCGTCATCGTCGTAGGCGCTGAGGATGAGCACGCGCGTCCCGGGAGAGGTGCTCCGAAGCCGGCGGGTCACCTCGACCCCGTTGAGCCGCGGAAGGCGGATGTCCACCAGCGCGACGTCGGGACGCATTCGGCGCGCCAACTCCACGGCGGACTCACCGTCAGCCGCTTCCGCGACGACCTCGCAGTCGGCCTGCTCTTCGAGGATCCGCCGCGTCCCCTCGCGCACGAACGCGTGGTCCTCGGCGATGAGGACGCGCGTCTTCACCACGAAACCGCCCCCGTCGCGCTCCATTCTATCATGTTTCCCGATAAGGGCTCACGGGTGAAATCACGTAGGGACGACAGGCGTTTCCACGGGTCGCCTCGGGTGGATTCCACGAAGCCGAAACAGGAGCTATCCCGCTTGTGGCGCTGAAACAGGGTCCCATAGCATGTAGGTGGAGCCGCTGAGCCGGCGTCACACGGCCGCCCTTCGGGGACGCCGGCCCGGCTCCAGGGACAGAAAAGGGGAAAAGGGGGACGTCTCCATGGTCGACTCGCTTCGGTGGGTGATGAGAACAGGACGGTTCTTCGCTCTCCTCCTCCTGCTCGTTTCGATCTCTGCCGTCGCCGGCGCGGACACCGCCCGTGCCGATCCGGGCCACGGCGACGGAGAGAGGATCGAAGCGGCGGTTCCGGCGGCGGAAGAGACGGTAGGTCATGGCACTACGGGTGCCCTGACCTCACCCGTGCCCGAGGTCACCGCCGAGGAGGCCGGTCATCAGGAGGACGCTGGTGGAGGACGGGCCGCGGCCGCCTCGCGGACCGAGCGCCTGCTCGTGGTCGGAGGCGAAGCCTTCGTGGAAGGCCTGCTCACCTTCCTCCTCGCGGTCCTCTGGCTGCTCCTCGTGGCTCTTCAGCTGGCCCGGCCGTACGTCCTTCAGCTCGTCGACAAGTTCTCCCTCAGGCTGGGAGCCGATCTCTGGTGGCTCGCCTACGTGCTGATCCGGGATTTGCTCTTCGTGGCCACCTTCGTGCTGAGCTTCTTCTTCTACTACCCGATGCTCCTCGGGGAGCGGGCCTTCCCCATCACCGGCTCCCTCGCAGCGACCCTGCTCTTTGCCGTCCTCGTCCTGAAGCTGACCCGCGACGTGGACGACGACCCAGCGGCTTTCCGGCTGGTCACCAACCTGACGGCGACGGGCGCCGGGCTCTACCTGGCGGCCGTCATCCTCGGGGTGGAAGCGTCCCGCCTCGAGGCCTTCGAGACCATCAGCCCGTGGCTCGTCACCCACACCAACCCGGCCTGGGCCTTCGGGTTGCTCTGGCTCTCCTACGCCGGGCTCCTCGCCCTGGGAACGGCGGCGGTGCGGTACGTGCTCGCGACGACCCGGGGGGCCGGGCTGGCCCGGAGGCCAGCGCGTGCGGGACGCTGACCCTTGCCCCAGGGTAGGGACGTAAGGAGGGGAGATCTGTGCCATTTCGCTTCCGCGTCAACGGAGGACGTTGCTTCAACTGTGGCGTCTGCGTGGACGTCTGCCCCGTGGCCACGCTGGACATGACCCGGCCCAAGCGGCCGGGGCCGGAGGGCACCTTCACGCGCGAGACGGACGGCGCCAAGGACTGGATGATGGCCTTCCCGATCCAGACGAGATCGTGCATCGGCTGCAGGATCTGCGAGATCGAGTGTCCGGTCCTTGCCATCACCATCGAGGAGGTCGAAGCAGAGCCATCATACGCCGAACGCCAGGGTCCCATCTTCTCGGAGCCCGAAGAGAGGGACGCCTGGATTCCTCTCTCCACGCTGACCAGGGCGGCCGCCAGGGACCGGAAGAACCAGCAGGACCCGTGGCCCGGCCGCGCATGGAAGACCCATGCCCAGGCCAGGAAACGGGTTGGACGTTTCTTCCGCCTGCATGAGGGTCTGGAATCGTCATGACACCGTGAACGGCCTCGCCCGCGAACCAGCGGGCAGGATGGCCGGGAAAGAGAGGGAGATGGGGGGATGAGAGGCATGAAGATGTCCAGAACGTTCCGCCGTGCCCTGGCTCTTGTCTTCGTGGCGCTCCTGCTGGCAGCCTCCGCCGGCGCCGTTTCAGCCGCCGAAGGACACGCGGAGGTGGCCGGACCCATGGCCGCCGAGGCCATGGCGCACACCCATGCGGTCGACGAGACCACAGAAGGCCTGATCGACGGGCTGATGAGCGGCGGTTTCGCCTTCCTCTACATCACGCTGGCGGCCATGCTGCCGCTCCTCTGGGTTCTGGCGCTCATCCTGCACCTGTCCCGCCCCTACCTGGTCCGCACCATTCGAAAGTTCACCCTCCGGTTCGGGGCGGACGTGTGGTGGCTCCTCTACGTCATGATCCGGGATGCGGTGATGATCCTGACCTTCGCCATCAGCGTCTTCTTCTTCTTCCCCGACAGGGTGGCGGGCCTCCCGCTGCCGGTCACCGCACCGCTCGCGACGATCTTCCTCTTCTGGGCCCTGTTGATCAAGCTGACCCGCGACGCCGACGACGACGCCGGGGCATACCGGAAGGTCACGTACCTCCTGCTGGTGGGCGCGACGACCTACCTGGTTCCCTTCCTGTTCGGCGTGGAAGCGTCCATGGAGGGTTGGGAGGCGGCCCGCAGCGCCATGTCCAGCTCCCAGAACCCCGCCCTGAGCATGCCGATCCTCTACCTGTCGCTGGTGCTCCTGGGCGCCACGGGCGCGTACATCTTCTACTTCGTGGCGAGGGGCGTGGCTCGCGCTTCGGGCCGCGGGGGCACGACGTCGAGACTGGCTGGCAGAAGGGAACGGGCCCTGCGCCACCACGAAGCTCCCACCGCCGGTCCAGGGGAGGCGGGCTAGCCGAGGCGGGGCGCCCCACAGAGAGTCCCGCACAACGGCGTACCGCGTGCGCGGCGACGCCCGGGAGAGCACTCTTCCGGGCATCGCCGCGCCACCTTCCTTTCCTTGGCCTGATCCTCTATGGCGCGGCGGTCTTGGCAGCCGTCCTCGCGCCCGCGCCCCTCGGCGAGCTGCCTATCCAGGGCGTTGCGATCACCAAGCCCCCGTGGTTTTCCTGGCCGCTCTACGCGGTCCGCCGCGGCGGAAGAGCGGAAGAGCGGATAGCCCCGGAACACTTTGGCCAGAATGTATCCGCAGATCTGAGCCGCCTCGACGGACGGACGAATCCCCTCGCCCGAGGCCGGGAGGCACTGGCCGGCCGCATCGCCCACCACGAAGAGGTTGCCGACGACCGGATCCCTGAGCCCGTAAGCCAGCACGCCGCCGTGGAACCGGTCGGGCATCGGGAGCCCGATGCGCCCCACGAAGGCCTGAAGGATCTGCTTGAGCGGAGCCCGCCGATCGTAGCTGCCCACGCCTACCCGCGTGGTGGCGTCTGGGCGCATGAGGCGCCGCTCATGCCCCCCAACTTCAACCACGCCCGCGCTCGCCTCGCCGTATACCCCATCTCTTCGACGACGTGCACGACCGCTTGCGTTTCCGTGCGCTCGGGGTCGAAGCGCACCGTCGCCTGCTCGACGGTGAAGTTGACGGACGCTGTGCCGACCCCGGGAATCTCGCCAAGCGCCCTTTCGATCGTAGGAGCGCACGATGGGCAGCTCATGCCGCCGAGTCCGATCCGAACCTCCGCCACCTTCCTCACCTCGCAAGCAGACATCCCATGTACCGTGCCTGGGTACTGTATTGTCAACTCCACTGTAGTGCCATCGCACCCATCGCGTCAAGTGGAGTGAGAGAACTCTCAGACGGCAGACTCCCCTCCGGGAGGGAGGCCCCCTGCCACCTGGGAGGACATGGCAGTCCAGCATCGAAAAAGTCCCGCATCGAAAAGAGGACATGCTACGCGGGTAAACTTCCTAACAGATGCGGCTTCAGCGAACACAAGAATGTCCGGCTTCAGGGAGGAATTCCCATGGATCACCCGAGTCCGGAGGAGCCGAGCACGGTCGAGGTTGCCGAGGCAACCCAGGGCTCCCGGGAAGCCGCCGTCGCGGTAGCTGACCCACCCTCCCGTCTCCGCACGCAACTGGTCCTGCCGGACCTCGACTGCCCCCACTGCGCGGGGCGGGTGGCCGAGGCGATCCGAGGGGTCGACGGGGTGCTGGAAGCCCACGTCAACCCCACGACCCGCAGGGCGCACCTGCTCTACGACCCCGCCCGCCTCTCTATGGAACGGCTCGTTCAGGCCGTGCGCCAGACAGGGTACCGCATCGACGGGGCACGCCTGCAGGTGGGCCTCGTGGGGATCCACTGCGCTTCGTGCGTGGACAGGCTGGAGAAGGCGCTCCTGAAGGTACCGGGGATCCGCTCGGCGGAGGTGAGCCTCGGCACTCAGAAGGTCACGCTCGAATACGGCCTGGGCCGACTGGACCTGCAGGGGGTCCGGCAGGCGATCGAGTCGGTGGGCTATACCCCCGTACTCCCGGGTGAGCCAGGCCCCGCCCCAACCCCGAACCGGCTCCAGGTACATCCCCAGCGTGAGGGCCAGGGCCCGAATCCTGCCGAGACCACCGCCGCCCACCCCGGCCACGGCACCGCGCTGCGGCCTACCGAGCCGGAGGTCGAAGCAGAGGAGCTCACCCCCCAGGAGGAGGCGGCCCGCCGGGAGTACCGCGATACCTTCAACCGGGCCATCTTCGGCATCGTCGTGGGCGTGGTGGTGATGATCTTCAGCTTCCGGCGGCTCATCCCGGGGCTCGCCACGATCCCCGAGGAGACGGCCCGCTGGATCTGGATGGCGCTGGGGGCGCTCAGCCTCTTCGTCATGCTCTGGGCGGGCCGGGTCTTCTTCACAGGGGCTCGGGCCGCTTTCCGGCACCACTCGGCGGACATGAACACGCTGATCGCGGTCGGTACCGCGGCGGCCTGGCTCTACTCCACCATCGCCCTGGTCTGGCCCGGCCTCTTCCCCGAGGGCACCGCCGAACCCTTCTACGACGTGGTGACGGTGGTCATCGGGCTGGTCCTGCTGGGCCAGGCGCTCGAGATCCGCGCCCGGGGCCGGAGCTCGGAGGCCATCCGGAAGCTCCTGAACCTGCAGGCCAAGACAGCCCGGGTGATCCGGGACGGGAACGAGCTGGACCTGCCCGTGGAGGAGGTGGTGGTGGGCGACGTGATCCGGGTCCGGCCCGGCGAGAAGGTCCCCGTGGACGGGGTGATCGTGGACGGTGAGAGCGCGCTGGACGAGTCGATGCTCACCGGCGAGCCCATCCCCGCGGAGAAGGGCCCCGGCGACGAGGTGATCGGCGCGACGCTGAACACCAGCGGCTCCTTCACCTTCCGGGCCACCAAGGTGGGCAAGGAGACGGCCCTGGCCCAGATCGTCCAGATGGTGGAGGAGGCCCAGGGCTCCAAGGCTCCCGTCCAACGGCTGGTGGACGTGGTGGCCGGCTACTTCACCCCCGCGGTGATCCTCGTCGCCATCCTCACCTTCATCGTCTGGTTCGACTTCGGTCCCTCGCCCGCCCTCACCTATGCGCTCATCACCGCCGTGACGGTGCTCGTCATCGCCTGCCCCTGCGCCCTGGGGCTGGCCACCCCCATGTCGCTCATGGTGGGGGTGGGAAAGGCGGCGGAGAGGGGCGTGCTCATCCGGAACGGCGAGGCGCTGGAGGGCGCCCAGACCCTGGAGGCCATCGTGCTGGACAAGACCGGCACCATCACCCGCGGCAAGCCTGCCCTGACCGACGTGGTGGCCCTGGAGGGCTTCTCCGAAAAGGAGCTCCTGAACCTGGTGGCGGGGGTGGAGCGGGGATCGGAGCATCCCCTGGCCCAGGCCATCGTGGACGGCGCCCGCGAGCGCCTGGGCGACGACCTTCCCGAGGCGAAGCAGTTCCAGGCGCTCTCGGGGCGCGGCGTGATCGGCCGGGTGGACGACCGGGAGGTGCGCCTGGGCAACCGCAGCCTCATGCAGGAGGCGGGCATCGACACGGCGGCGCTGGCGTCGGAGGCGGAGCGGCTGGCCGGAGAGGGGAAGACCCCCATGTACGCCGCGGTCGACGGGAAGCCCGCCGGGCTCATCGCGGTGGCCGATACCATCAAGGAGGACTCGGTGGAGGCGATCCGGGCCCTCCGGGAGCTGGGGCTCGAGGTGATCATGCTCACCGGCGACAACCGGCGCACCGCGGAGGCGATCGCCCGCCAGGTGGGCATCGACCGGGTCCTGGCCGAGGTGCTGCCCGACGAGAAGGCCCACCAGGTCCAGAAGCTCCAGATGGAGGGCAAGAAGGTGGCCATGGTGGGCGACGGGGTGAACGACGCTCCCGCCCTGGCTCAGGCCGACGTGGGGATCGCCATCGGCACGGGCACCGACGTGGCCATCGAGGCGGCCGACGTCACCCTCATCACCGGGAGCCTCTGGGGGGTCGTCTACGCGATCGAGGTCAGCCGGGCGACCATGCGGAACATTCGCCAGAACCTGGCCGGCGCCTTCGGCTACAACACGCTGGGCATCCCCATCGCCGCGGGGGTGCTCTTCCCCGCCTTCGGGGTGCTGCTCTCGCCCCTGATCGCCGGCGCTGCCATGGCCTTCAGCTCAGTCACGGTGGTGACCAACGCCAACCGGCTGCGGGGGTTCCGGTCCAGGCTGGTGCCCGAGCGGGTCGGGGCCTGACGGTCGCTCCTGCGTGAGGAGGTGGGCCGATGCTGATCGCGAAACTGCTGGTCACCGCCGGGGGTCTGGGGCTGATGGCCCTGGTAGCCTGGTACTTCTGGTTCTCCCGGGAGGCGGGCGTCCGGGCGGAGACCACGGCGGGCGGACGCCAGGAGGTGACCGTGGTGGTCAAGGCGGGCTACGACCCGGACGTGGTGGTCGTGGAGGCAGGCCGTCCGGTGCGCCTCAACTTCCGGCGGGAAGAGGCGGCCGGATGCTCCGAGCGGGTGGTCTTCCCTGCCTTCGACAAGAGCGCCCGGCTTCCCACCGGCGAGACCGTCTCCATCGATCTGGACCCTCCCGGGCCCGGCGAGTACGAGTTCGCCTGCCAGATGGGGATGTACCGGGGGAAGCTGGTGGTGGAGCGGGCGTGATGTGAACCCGCACGCCCCGCGTGCTTTCCGCGTAGATTGCCGTGACCGCCCCGCAGGGTCTGGATGAGGGGGAACGGCATGGCTATCCGCTGGACCGTACGCGAGGTGCATGAACTCGCGGCGCCAGGCGCCCCGGCGGGAACCGCACCAACGGCCGTTCCGGTGCAGGGGACCGCACCACGGTGTTTGCCGCTGACCTCGCAAACGACCGTGACGACGCGTGTCGCCGGGAAGGATGCTGCAGCCACCTCGGTGGCAACGGCCGAATCCGGCTGGCCCGAACCGGGAATCCCCGAGCTTCGAGCCGGCGTGGCCATCGTGGTGCGCGGAGACGGGAGCCATTTCCAGGATGCTCTGGTGGCCTCCGCACTGATGCACCACCCGCGCAACGGACCCATCTTGTTCACGGACCCGAACAACCTGGATCCCATCGTGGCCGCGGAGCTCCATCGCCTGAGCCCGCGCGGGGTAGAGATCCCCATGCCCGACGATCAAGACCGGCCGGTGGGGGTCCAGGTCTTCCTCGTCGGTGACCTCGGCAGGCTGATCGAGCAGCAGGTCCAGCGGTTGGGCTTCCGTACGCTCCGCCTGCAAGGGGACGACGTGTTCGAAACCGCCGCCTTGGTCGCCAGGCTTCTCGGCCCGCCGGCGACCTTGATCCTGGCTTCAGGCGAGACGTTCGTCGAAGCGCTGCCGGCCGCCGCCTGGTCCGCACACATGGGCCAACCCGTCCTGCTGACCCGGCGCGACCAACTGCCGCCTCCAACCACCCAAACGATCCAGACGGCTGGGAATCCCAACGTCTACCTGGTAGGCAGCGAGCGGACGATCTCGGCCGCGGTCGAACGCACCGTACGCGAGCTCACGGAGGGAATCGTGGCGCGCATCTCGGGCGCCACACCGGCCGAAATCTCGGTGGAGCTGTCCAGGTTCCGGAGCCCGGCGGGCGACTTCGGCTGGGGGATCACAGAGCCTGCCGGGTGGGGGTTCCGGTTCTCGGCCGTGGATGCCTGGCAGTCCGCCGTGGCAGGCAACGTCTTCTCGCACCTGGAGCACCACGCACCCCTGCTGTTGGTTGAACGTGATCGGATTCCGGGTGCGGTGGAGGAGTACATCCGGAGCGTCAACCCACGCCACCCCGAGCCCCAGCCGCCGTTCATGCACGGCTTCGTCGTCGGACCGCCTGAAGAGGTGGCCTGTGCGGTCCAGTTCAGGCTCGAGTTCCTGCTGCGCACAGTGATCGAGTGAGCCTCGTCGGTCACAGGAGTCGATCGGACCCCTCGGAGGTACGTCCCAGGGCGCCCGGATGCCCCGGTACCGGCGGAGGTTGGCGGACCCGCAGGGCATCCTTACAAGAGCGTCCGGCTCCCCACCGGGAAGCGTCTCCATCGACCTGGACCCTCCCGGCTCCGGCGCGTGCGAGTTCGCCTGCGTGACGGGCTCCGCTAGGGCCCGTGGCTGCTTCAGGGTCGCCGCTACGTAAGGGTCCTGCTCTTTGCCGGCCGTTCAGCCCACGTTGAGAACTGCCGATGCCAGAATCTGGGACCTTCAAATCGTGATGCACCCAAGGAGGGGATGAACGGTTGCGCCCGACGCACCCGAGCCGAGTGCTCGTCCTGTTGATGGTCTTGCTGGTTGGGGCCCTTTCCGTCCATACAGACGTGCTCGCCTCGTCCCTGGAGACCCACTCCCTAGGCGACTTCGGTTTTCTGGTGCCCGATGAAACCGACTGGATGTTCAATCCGGCCCTGCTCGGCGACGAGCACCAGCCCTGGGCTCTCGTGGAAAGTGAATCCGCGTACGACCCGTCCTCGGAGCGGACGTATGACTCCAGCGGTAACCTCACCTCCGGTTTGGGAAGCGACACGTGGTCCATCACGGTCGCCCCTTCGGGGGTCCTGCCCCTTGCGTCCGGCACCCTCGGCTTCTCGGCTCACGCGGCCCCGACGAGCGCGTTGAGCCTGAGCACCGATACCACCACTTCCAGCATGGACCTGGGGATCCGGGCAGGTTACGGAACCAGGCTGTCCCCGCGGCTCGCCATCGGCGCATCGCTCCAATACGCCACCCTCCAGCGGGGGGAGCGCCCCTCCACGGGTGACTCGGTGCCGACGTACTTGTCCCGATCCGTTCGCCCCTGGATTGGGCTCGTCTATCACCCCGACGCCTGGGCTCCGGTCGAGATCGCGCTGAACCCCGTCTACTATTGGGGCGAGTCCTACAGCACGACCACCGGAGATGTGACGAGCACGTACTCCGAACCCTACGTGCGCGTTCGGCTTCGCACCCAGCATCCTGGAGCCCAGGGATCGAAGCTCTGGCTCACCGGGGAGCACGTACAGTGGTCCTACACGCGCAGGGATGCTTCGGGGACCGCAACCAGCGAGACAGGCTATCGCCGGGATGCCGCCGGGCTGACCTCCGAGTGGGTGCGGGCGGGGGGGCGGCTCCTCGCAGGCGCTGAGGTGTACAACTGGGCTCAGTCCACGGAGAGTCCGACGGTGTCCTCCGTTGGCGAGACGGGGATCGCGCTCCGCGCGGGTGCATCCGCAGACCTGACGCCGGCGTTGCAGCTGCGGGCCGGTGTGCGGGCTGACCTCGTCTACCGGTCCGAGTCCTCCAGGCCGTCACCGGGAAGCGACCCTACATCGACGTCCGCCACGCTGGAGGTCGACGCGGACCCCTATCTCGGCCTCGGACTGGAGGTCGCCGACTGGACGGTGGATCTTGAATTCCCTGTAGGTCGGAGCGATGTGTGGACGACGACCACGGAAAATCCTCTCGCAGGAACGAAGACGGTGGAGCGCTCCGGAGTCAGCGCTCTCATCGTAGCAGCCAGGCGGTCGTTCTAGACGTTCTGAGCCTTGCCATGCGTCCAAGAGACGGAGAGAGGGGGACGGCCCCCTCTCTCCTGTCTCACCCCCCACCCTGAATCGGATCCGCCTGGATCCGCCCTTCTCTCTTGTCACCCGCCCGTTCTGCCTGCACAGCAACGCTCATATCCATCGGTTCTGGGGGGAAGCATCGTGAACACACGAGGGTACGCCGCCCTGGCCGCCTTCGGCGGCGGTGCGCTGGGTAGCTGGTTGGATCAGGAACTGGGCACCATGGGTACCGTTGGTCTGGTCACCACCGCCGTGGCCACCACGCTCGCTGGGTCTCGCCATAGGTGTTCGGCTCCTGGTGGCCCGCATCCGGCGAGCTCCCCCCAGCGGGAGCACCCCGCCCAGTCGCCGTTGGAACCTTGGGCTGCGTGGGCGGGCTCGTGGGTGGTTCTCTTGACTCAGGCGCATCTCTCCTGGATGGCGGCCTCCATGATCAGCATGTCCGCCATGATGGGAGCGATGGTAGGAGTCAGCGGCCTGCCGCCCCTGCCGCGCCTGCGTAGGTTGCCCGTGTTGGCTTCATCCCGCCTCCACTGAGGCATGACCGGCGGGCGCTGGCGCGCCCGAGTCCTCGTGCGCCGCCACCGCCGCCCGTCCGAGCCTCACCACCGCCTCCCGCAGCTCGGGAGGGCTCTCCACCACGGCAGCGCCGGCGTATCCCAGGAGGCGCTCGGCCACCCAATCGGTCTCCTCGGCAGGGTAGGAGACGGTTGTGATCCAGGCGCCGCCCTCTCGCGTGGGCGGGCCGTCGAAGAGCCGGTCGTTCGCAGCCCGTTTGGCGGTCTCCTTGTCTGTCAGGCGGATGGCGGCGGCCACTCTGGCCCGTTCAGGCATGGAGAAGAAAGCCTCGGCCCAGACCTCCATGCGGAAGTCCGGCGGTACCTCGTAGGTCTCGTCTTCCAGCTCCACGGCTTCGATGCGGTCCAACCGGAAGGTGCGGGTGTCCCGGCGCAAGTGGCAGTAGCCCGGCACGTACCAGCGCCCGTACCCGAAGGCGATCCCGTAGGGGTCCACCTTGCGCCACTCGGCCTCGTCGGCCAGGACCTTGCGGTAGCGGAGCCGCACCCGGCGTCGGGTCCACACAGCGGCCAGAAGCTGGGCCAGCCAGGCCCGCTCCCGCTGGCGCAACCGTCCCTCGCTGCGGACGGCCATCAACCGCTCCATGGAGACGACGCCGTCCCGTACGTGGACCGGCATTGCCGCCAGGATCCGCTCCATGGCCCGGCGTCCCGCCTCGCTGAAGGGGCCCTCCCCCATCTGCGAGAGGGCCACCTGGGCCAGAAGGAGTGCCAGCGCCTCCTCGGCGGTGAAGGTGAGCGGAGGCAGGCGGTAGCCCTCCATGAGGCGGTAGCCACCGCCGGTGCCTGGGATGGCCATCACCGGGACCCCGGCCTCACTGAGGGCCTCCACGTCGCGGTAGATGGTGCGGACGGAGACCTCGAAGCGCCGCGCGAGGTCTTCGGCCCGCACCAGGTCCCGGGACTGGAGCACGATCAGGATCGCAGCCAGGCGGTCACCCTTGGTCATGCCTCAGTGTTCGGTCACCACGCCCAACTCTCCTCGTGCCTGGGCAGGCTGCGGCGGAGCGCCTCCATCCAGTAGGTCTGCGGGATGGCCAGGCTACGGATGTCTGCGGACGCGCACGCGATCACGGCTCACAACGATGATCGTAGGTCCAGCCAAGTCGTCCGGGTTGCTGGAGAGAAGCTCCTGAATCGCCGTGACCTGTTCGTCGACGCTCATTCCGACAAGGCGAACGATGGTGGGGTGAAGTTGCTTCCGCACGAAGACCAGCTCACCGAAGTCTTTGTCCAGGGTGATGAGCACTCGGTCTTCCTCGAGCGCGATGCGAAGGAGCCCGTCGTCCGCCGCATCGGGGTGGGATCTGCTTGCCGCGAGCACATCATGACCGCCGGCGACCAGACTCTGCTCGAGCGCCTTTAGACATGTGCAGACATCGAGCAAGAACTTCATGTCGCCCTACCTGGCGCCAGACGCCAAGCGTTCCCGAACGTGCTCGCCGGACACCGCTCTGTGCGCGAAGAGAAGGCAGGCTTGAATGTCTTCCCGTTCGAGGAACGGATACTCCTTCACGATACGCTCAGACGTCTCGCCGGCAGCAAGCATTCCGAGGATATGCTCGACGGCGACGCGCAGGCCGCGAATGATGGGTTTTCCGCCGAAGATCCCCGGATCCACGACGATGCGGTCCATGAGATCGACCTCGTTCATCTGCTACCACCCCGCTCCCGACACGGTAGCGTACCCTCTTGGAGCCATTGTAGCACGCGGCATCAGCAGCTGCCTGATTGCTTGCCAAACTGGGACAGCCGCCGTTCGTGCCGCCCCTGCCGGGGGTATGACCCGCCCCCTAGGCACCTCAGTGTTCGGTCACCACGTCCAGCTCTCCTCGTGCACGGGCCCATTCCTCGGACCGGACGAAGAAGGCCCAGGAGAGGACGGCGAAGATCGCTCCAGTGAGCACCAGCCGCATCAGCACCTCGCCCGGCGAGAGGGCAGCCAGGGTGGGGCTGAAGCCGGCAGCACCCGGCAGCAGGCTGCGGCGGAGGGCCTCCATCCAGTAGGTCTGCGGGATGGCCAGCCCCAGGGCCTGGGCCCAGTCCGGCAGCACCTCCAGGGGGAAGACCGTGGCGGTGAAGAGGTAGAGCGCCCCCGCCACGGACTCGCTGTAGAAGGTGCCGTGCCGGGCCACCCGCATCATGGTGCCGGCCAGGCCCAGACCCATGGCGACCGTCACCGCCAACCCGGCCAGAAGCGCCGTGAGGAAGTAGAGCCACCCACCCAGACCTGCCGGGCCCACCAGGTCCACTCCCAGCACCAGCTTCCCCGCCAGCAGCGCCACACCCACGGCCACGGTCGTCACCGCGAGCTTGGCCGCGGCCCGCCCCACCAGGTACCAGGCGAGGCCGGGGGCCGCGAGGAGGATGTAGCGGATCATCTGGTAGAACTCCCGGTCCTCCATGATGGTCCAGCTCACGCCCATGAGGATCTGCCCCACGAACATCCAGAAGGCGTTCCCCAGGTAGATGGCTGGGAACGTTCCCCCTCCGAGCGGCTGCCGGGAGACCACCAGGAACATGAAAACCAGGATCAGCATGGTCGCGAGAGGGCGCACCACCGAGTACAGGGCGAAGAGGATGGGATTCGCCCAGTTGCTGTCGTGCTGCCAGCCGAGCCAGGCGGCCACCCGCAGGAGGTGGAGCTTCAGGGGAAGCCCCTCCGAGGGTCCCGTGGGCGCGGGATCCTGTGCTACTGCCATTTCAGCGTCAACCTCCCCTCGCGTACGGCCATCCGTTCCATGACGTGCAAGGCCTTGTAGGCGGCCAGCAGGAAAACCACGGCCTCCGCCCCCAGCACGGCCAGCTCCGTTCCCACCGGCAGCAGGCCCATGGCCCCCTCGGCCCAGATGAGCTGCCGCATCGCGTCCAACCCGAAGGTGAGCGGAATGAGGCTGGCCGCCAGGCCCACCCACGGCCCCAGGGCCCGCACCGGGAAGTAGAAGCCCGAGAGCAGGTAGATCGGTTCCTGGAGCAGGTTGGAGACGTGCCAGGCCTCCCGCCCGAAGACCAGGTAGAGGGAGGCCAGCAGCATCCCCAGGCCGTAGAGGGCCAGCAGGGCCAGCACGAAGGCGCCCACCACCGGCACCCACTCCACCCGCGGGAAGCGTACCCCGAAGAGGAGGCTGCCCAGCACCAGGATCGACACCGCCCTCACCAGGCTCAGGTACATACCCCCCGCCGCCATGCCGACCAGGATCGCCATGCGCGAGCACGGGGCCAGGAAGAAGGCCTCCAGGTTGCTGCTCTCCTTCTCCCAGAAGAGCTGGCTCGCCATGGACCAGAGCACGTTCATCCAGAAGGCGGTCATCGCTCCGCCCAGGAGCACGAAGCCCACGAACTCGGGCGGCGCGTTGAGCCCGCGGTAGACGTAGACGTAGGCCGCCGTGCCGAGCACGGGCAGCGTCACCTCGAAGACGAGCCAGGAGAGCTCCCGGCTCGCTCCCACCACCCTCACGTAGGCCCGGCCCCACGTGGCCCGCAGGTTGAGGGTTAGCAGCTCCACCAGTCCGGGGCGGGGCGCGCGGCGCTCCACCCGATCCATCCGCGGCTCCGTGGGGGCGTATGCCTCGGTATTCACGTGGGCCATCCTCCTTCCGCTCGCGCCGTCTCCTGGTCCCGCTCGGTTCCGGGGGCCTCGCCGTCGGCAGAAGAGGCCGCTTCGCCGGCCCCGGCAACGGTCGCCCCACTGCTACCCGATGCGAGATCTCCGGTCCCTTGTCCGTTCCTGGTCCCGCTCGGGCTCCCGGGCGTCCCCTCGGTCAGCCGCCGGCCCACCAGCTTCAGAAAGACGTCTTCCAGGGTGGGTTCGGCCTTGGAGAAGCTCAGCACCCGCCCCCCGTTCCCCGCCAGGTGGCGGAAGACAGGGTCGATGGCCGCCTCGTTCCGGAGGATGAGGTCCAGGCGGGTGTGCCCGCTGGCCGCATCCTCGGCGCTTCCCACCCGCACCACCTCCGGAATCCCCCGGACCGCCCGTACGGCCTCCTCTGCATCAGCCCCAGGAGTCCACGCCAGCTCCAGCCGCACCAGGGTGTCGGACTCCACCTGTCGCTTCAGCCGGGAGGGCGTATCGCAGGCCAGCACCCGGCCCCGGTCGATGATGGCCACCCGGTCGCAGAGCTCGTCGGCCTCGGCCATGTAGTGGGTCGTCAGGAGCAGCGTCCGTCCAGGCCGCTCATGCACCCACTGCCGCACGAAGGCCCGGATGCGCCGCGCGACGCCGACGTCCAGCCCCAGGGTGGGCTCATCCAGGAAGAGCACCTTCGGATCGCTCACGAACCCCCGGGCGAAGTTCAGCTTCTGCCGCTGGCCCGTGGAGAGGCGGTTCATCTTCGCACCGGCCTTCTCAGCCAGCTCTACCACGTCCAGCAGGCGGTCGATGCGGGCCAGGGCCTCCTGGCTGGGCACGCCATAGAGCTGCGAGAATAGCCAGAGGTTCTCCCGCACGGTGAGGATGCCGTAGCCCGACGTCTCGCCGCCCGAGACCATGTTGATGCGTCGGCGCACCGCGTAAACGTCCCGGGTGACGTCGAGCCCGTCCACCCAGGCTCGGCCCGAGGTGGGGAGCAGCAAGGTGGAGAGGATCTTGATGAGCGTGGTCTTGCCCGCCCCGTTGGGCCCCAGGAGGCCGAACAGCTCACCCTCCCGCACCTCCAGGCTCACCCCGGCCAGGGCCAGCACCGGAGCCTGCGCTCGCTCAGCCTCGTCGCGGTCCCGTCCCCGCCGAAAGCGCCCGAGCCTCAGCGCACGTTTCTGGGGATCGTACCGGCGCACCAGGTCTTCTGTTCGAATGCTGGGTCCTGCCAAGGCAACCCGCGCCTCCTTTCGAATGCTCCGGGCCCGACCGCGGGCCCCTCCCGCCGGAAGAGCCGCTGAGCCCTGGTCCGGCCGTCCCATGGCGCGAAAGGGCGAGGCCCGCCCGGCCCCTTACAGGACCGGACGGCGCCTCGCCTGGGAATCGAGACCGAAGAGGCGGCGGAGCAGCGACGGCCTGCGGCGATGGTTCCGCTGGCCTTGCCACTGCCACCTGAGCGCCTGACTCAGGCGCTCCTGCTCGGCCTCACGCAGCAACTCCTCGTGCCGGATCTGCGCGATCCGCAGCGCGGAGTAGAGCTCACGGTACATGAGGACCTCTCCTTTCGCGGTGGCAGCGGCCTTGGCCCGCTTCCCGCCGTGGGAAAGCAAAGAGGCCGCCGCCCGTTTCCGGGCCACGGCCTCGTGGCAAGGGTCGGAGGTTCCTGGCAGGATACCTCCGGGGAAAAACTGAGGCCGTGGCACCGTTCATGGGTGTCACGGCCTCGAAACCTGCGGCGGCCGGTTACTCGGACCGGCGCACGCCCAGAGGCGGACACCCCATGCTTCCATCAACCTGCCCGACCATGCCCGCGCGCGCAGTGCTGGCAGGGCCGCCGATACCGGCTGCAAGGCCCAGGGGACGCGGGGTTGCAAGAGTGCAGGTAATCCGGATGCGCATGGGTTCCACCTCCTGCTTCAAGGGTTCGGCCCGGCTTGGCGGCGTCTCCCGCCGCTCACAGTTCCGAAGCCGTCCTCTACCTTACCACAGCCCAGGGGGGCCGGTCAAGAAGAATCTTCATGCGCTGGTGTGGGGAACCCATGCACGGTCCCACGGGCGGGTGCGGATGCCAGGCGGCCCCCGGGCCCATCCGGACACATGTTCGCTCGCCCGCCCTTCCAGTATCCCGTTCTCTCCCTGACACCGCCCTGTCAGGCACCTGCGGGGCGGCGGCGCAGGATCCGCTCCATGACGCCCAGGAGGCGCCCGGCGGGGCGCCGGTCGCCGTGTGGTCGTGTCCCCGCCGCACGCAGCGCGCGCTCCGCTTCGGCTTCCCGCAGCAGGCGGCGGTGGCGATCCAGGGCGATCTGGCGCAGGAGTTCAGGGCTGGCGTTCTGATCGAGCCGGTTCATCACTCAAGGTCCTCCTCCACGTTGGTGTGCTTCGCCCGGTGCACCCCGAGCATAACCGGACCACCCTGACACCCTCCTGTCGGTGATCGCCTCCAGGGTAGCGCCCGGGCACCTGCGCTGCATCGCCTGGTGGAAGGAGGCTCGCCTGCGACTCAGGTCGGAGGAACGCCGCGACCGGGCGGCGGACCGGGCGCACCCCGGTCCAGGCCCGCCGTTGGCCGGATCGGCTGGCCTTCGCCGCCCGTTCCGTCCGCTCATCAGCCTCCTCATTCGATTGAATTCCTACCACGCTCCGTGCTAGACTGGTGGGGAACGGCTTGAGGCAGCTTCGCAGCGCCGGCCTGCGCTCCGGGTCCATCCGGCTCGAGGGCGCCGGAGAGGGGAGTCTGGCGGGTGGACCGGGAAAGCCTCGTGGAATGGGTTCGCAGTTTCGCCCTGGCAGGTGTGGTAGCCCTATTCATCGTCACGTTCGTCGCACGCCCGTACGTGGTGGAGGGCCGGTCCATGGAACCGACGCTCCACGACCGCGATCGGCTCATCGTGGAGAAGCTGAGCTACCGCTTCTCGGACCCGCACCAGGGCGACATCGTGGTGCTTCGAAGCCCCATGGAGCCCGGGCGGAGGCTGATCAAGCGCGTCATCGGACTGCCCGGCGACCAGGTCTCCATCTCCCTGGGCAAGGTCTGGGTGAACGGCCGGGCCCTCGACGAGCCCTACGTGGACGCGACCGTCACCGGATTCATGCCTCCCAGGCAGGTTCCGGCCGACTCCTACTTCGTCATGGGCGACAACCGGCACCCGCAGATGTCCCTGGACAGCCGAACCTTCGGTTTCGTGGAACGGGACGCCCTGGAGGGGCGCGCCATCGTCCGGTTCTGGCCCATCACCGCCGTAAGCCTGGTGACCGCCGCGGCCACGGCCCGCTGAGGGTCGCACTCCCCGCGTCCGCCCCAGGCGCGATCCCGGCGGCGCATCCTGGCCGGCCGTCGTCCCTTGCGGCGACCCCTAGAACTGCCCCAGGGTGCCCCGGCGCTTCACCAGCATCTCGGCCCGGCTGAAGAACCAGATGCCGGCCAGGAGGGAGACCGCGGCCGCGCCGGCCACCAGCACCGCCGCCCACCCTGTGGGCACCAGCGGCTCCGTTCCCAGCCAGAAGACCCGGAGGGCATCCAACCCGTAGGTGGTGGGCAGGGCCAGGGCCAGTACCCGGAGCGCGGGCGGAAGGACCTTCACGGGGAACTGGGACCCCGAGAGCGTGGTGGTGGCATAGCTTCCCGCATCGGTGAGCTGGGTGGCCTCACGCAGGAGCAGCACCACGCCGGCGTAGCCGATGCCGAACCCGAAGAGCCCCGCGGCGGCCAGGGCCACGATGCCGCCGGCCAGAAACGGCGCTTGCCCCCAGCTGAAGCCGAACAGCCCGGCCCCCACCAGGACCGCGATCACGCCCATGAACAGGCTGGCGGTCATCTGGGCGATGCCTCCCAGCACCACCAGCATCCAGGGGGCGTTGGGCGTCACCCACTCGGCCTCCAGCACCCCCTGGCGGCGCAGGGTCTGGATAGGAAAGGCAAACCCCCAGAACGCGGCCGACACCAGCACATCGAAGAGCAATCCCAGCAGCAGGAAAGAGGCCGTATCGGCCGTTCCCGTGGTCGCCTCGAATCCCACGGCCCTCCCTGAGACGGTGAAGGAACGCATGAGGAAGACCAGCGGCGCCAGGAAGGCGACGGGCTGGACCACGTACCCCACGAGCTGGGCGGGGTACCGCAGGAGGGTGAGCCACACCCGCACGAGCTGCGCCCCGAGGATCCGGATCCACGTCACGACGTCTCGCCTCCTGTGCTCCCCGGCGTCGGGCCGGAGTCTCAGTAGCTGGTGAGCGTTCCCGTCCGGCGCACCCAGCGCTCGACGGCGTGCAGCGCGACGAGCCCCAGCGGCAGAAAGACGAGCCCGAAGACCAGGAGCGCGCGGACGTCGTCGGCCACGGCAGCCCACCCGCCGGGGGTAAGGGCCGCGGTGCGAACGGCCCGGATGGTGTAGGTGGGCGGCAGGAGGGCCGCAACCTGCTGCATCCAACCGGGCAGCACCTCGAGCGGGAAGGTGACGCCCGAGAAGATCATCACCAGGCCCCGCACCACGTAGACCAGGGCCGCCACCTCCTTGACCCACGCGGTGGCCGCGGCGAAGACGAGACCCAGCCCGTAGAGGTACGGCAGCGAGGCGGCCAGGGTCGCCAGCATCCACCCCAGGCTGCCCGAGATCTGCATGCCGTAGACGAAGCGGTACTCCAGGAGGCTGATACCCAGCACCCCTCCCAGGAAGAGGAGCGCGGGCAGGCCTTCGGTGAGAACCAGCAGCACCGTGGGCACGGGCGTGGACCAGTTCACCTCCAGCATCCCCTGGACCTGTTGGTAGCGGATGCGGTTGCCGAAGTCCCACAGCAGGATGTTGACGAGAAACCAGATGGTGGCACCCAGCAGCACGTAGGCCACCACGTTTCCGGTTCCGGCACGGGCCGCGAAGAACCCGAGGGCCTCGCCCTGGGGTCCCGCGGCCGCCCGGGCGGCGAAGACGTACCCCAGGGGAAAGAGCGCGGGCCACAGCAGCAAGCCGACCAGCTCCCCCGGGTAGCGCAGGAGGCTGACCCTGAGCTCCTTGCCCAGGGCCGCCCACGCGAGGCGGGGCCACCAGACGGCGAGGGGCTCCGGGTGCGGCCGTCCCTGGCGCGGGTAGGTTTCGGGTGCCTTCTGGTCGGGTACGATCTGATCCCCGGTCGCCCGCGGATCGGGTGTGAGTAGCTCATCCACGGGCCTCGGCCCCCTCCCCCAGCCGCCGGCCGGTCAGGGCCAGGAAGACGCTCTCGAGGGTGGGCGTCTCCTGGCCGGCCCGTACCACCCGCAGGCCCCGGCGTTCCGCCTCGGCCACGATGGGTGCCAGGGCCAGCTCGGTGGGTGGCTCGCCGTTCTGGGGCGTCCGGGCCGCCAGGCTGAGCTCCCAAACCCCGCCGGCCTCGTCGCGATGGGAGGCCATCCGCTCCACCCCCGCAAGTCCAAGGGAGGCCGCCCAACCGGCCGGGTCCTCCCCGTCCGGGCCCTGGAGTTCCAGGCGGACCACCGCCGATCGCCGCAGCCGGCTCTTCAGCGCCTGGGGGGTTCCCTCGGCGATGATCCGCCCCCGGTCGATGATGAGTACCCGGTCCGAGAGCTCGTCGGCCTCCTGCATGTTGTGGGTGGTGAGGAGTACCGCCCGGCCGTCGGCCCTCAGCTCCGCGATCAGGTCCCTCAGGGACCGGGCCGCCCGCGGGTCCAGCCCCACCGTGGGTTCGTCCAGCAGGAGCACGGGCGGGTCCGGGAGCATGGCCCGGGCCAGGGCCAAGCGCTGCTTCATCCCAGAAGAGTAGCGCTCCACGAGCTGGTCGGCCTTCTCCTCCAGGTCGAAGCGGCGCAGGATCTCGGAGATGCGCTGGCGGAGCACCGCGGGCGGTACCCGGTACAGGGTGCCGAAGTAGCCCAGGTTCTCGCGGCCCGTGAGCTTCCAGTAGGTGGTCCGCTCGCCGCCCAGCATGACCCCCAGGTGGGCTCGGGCCTCCAGGGGCCGGCGCACCACGTCGATCCCGCGAACGCGGGCCGTGCCCGAGGTGGGCAGGATGAGGGTGGCCAGCATGCGCACGGCGGTGGTCTTGCCGGCCCCGTTGGGACCCAACAGGCCCACCACCTCGCCCGGCCCCACCCTAAAGCTCACGCCGTCCACGGCCACGGTGGCCTCTCCCACCGGACGCCGGCGCCAGCCCCGGAGGGGCGGCGGGAAGGTTTTTCGCAGGTCCACGGCCTCCAGCAACAGGTGCACCCCCTACAGGACGGGCCGCCGGACGTTCATGCGTGCGGCTCGGTGCTCCACCCACCTGCGCAGGCGGTGAATGAGGGACGGCCTCTGCGGCGGCAGAGCGGAGCGGCCCTGCCTGAGGGCCCTGGTCACGCGATCTCTGCGGGCCTGTTCCAGCAATTCCTCGACGTGGATTCGGGCCACGTCCTGCATCAGAGGACCCCACGGCGCGACCATGGTGAGCGCCCTCCTCCCGTGCCCCGCATATCCCTTGCGGCGTGGTAGAAGCTGGGCACAGCAACAATGTAGCACGGGATGTTAACGATGTCAATGGCGACCTAAAAGATATTGAATGGCGGCTTCGATCCGCTCAGTGGGGCGCCGGTTCCCCGCCGGGGGCCGCGCCGGGCCGCGACCCGCTTCGCTCGGGCATCACCAGGCCCGCGGAGATGATGGTGCGGAACGCCTCTTCCACCGTCAGGTCCAGCTCGATGCAGTCCGAGCGTGGGGCCAGAACCACGAAGCCCGACGTGGGGTTGGGCGTGGTGGGGACGTAGACGGAAACCAGATCCCCTGGTGCTCGCAGGCTGGGCGGGACCTCCTCGTGGGTCACGAATCCGAGGCTGTACATGCCTGCCCGCGGGTATGGGATGAGGACCGCCCGCCGGAAGTGGCGCTGCTCCGGCAGGATCACCGACGTGATGATCTGCTTGGTTCCCGTGTAGAGCGAGCGGATGCCAGGAATCCGCTCCAAGAGCCGCTCACCCGTCTGGATCAGCCTCCGTCCCAGGAGGTTCGTGGCCACGAGGCCGGCCAGGACCGTAAGGGCCAGGGTCGCCACCAGCCCCACGCCCGGCAGGGGACGGCCGGCGAGACCCTGAACCAGACCACCTAGCAGGTGATCCAGGCGGGTGAAGGCGAACCAAAGGACATAGGCGGTCAGGACGAGGGGGAGAAGCACCGCCACCCCCGCCAGGAACGTTCTTTGCAGCCAGCGACCGATCCGGTGCACCGGTCAACCTCCTCGCTCCGCGCCAACGCCTTGGGCTTTTTGGGTGTCTAGACCGTACCATGGAGTGATCGGGGGGATTCGGGATGAGGGATCACGGAACGCTGCAGCCGCAGGCCGCGCCCGGCCTCACCCAGCGCGAGCAGGCGGCACGCGACCGCCTGCTCGGCGCCCTGGTGGATCACCTGCCCCCGGGCGTCACACCCAACCGCCTCACGTGGCTCCGCATTGCCCTGGTTCTCATCGCGTTCATCCTTTACCTGCGACGGGCGTCCCTTGCATGGCAGCTGGGCGTCATCCTGACCGCAGCCTGCACGGACTTCATCGACGGGCCCCTGGCTCGCCGGCGAGGGCTCACCGGCCTGCAGGGCGCACGGCTCGATCAGCGGGCCGACACGCTTCTGGGCGTATGGCTGGGGGTGCTGAGCATCCTGGAAGCAGGCGTTCCGCTCCCCATCCTGGTGGGTCTGGTGGCCGGGCAGGTGGCCGTTTGGGGGACCGACTACGGCTCCCGCCGCGCGGTGCTCTCGGGGCTGGTGGTGGGCCGGGGAGCCGTACCCCTCCCATCCTTCGCCAGCCGGCTCCAGTTCGTCCTGGTGCTGGCGGGCTTCTCGCTCCTGCTCACCCAAGCGGGCTTCGGCTGGGCTACCCGCCGGCTGGGCGAGTGGCTGCTCATCGCCGCCGTGGGGTCGGCCGGGGTACAGGCGGTCCGGAACCTGGAGCGGAAGCCGGCAGCCTAGGGGCGAGCGCGCCGGCGGCACCCCTTCAGGCGGCGATGGAGGACCGGCACCCGGCTTGGCGGCGCCGGCGGTTCAGCACGGGTCGGGATCGGGTGCGGGGCAGGTCTGCAGGTAGGCCCGGACCTCCCGGAACGGCGCCGTGGCCAGCCCCACGCTGGTGTCGGCGGCGCCGTAGTAAACCCGCAGCTCGTCGGTGGCCGGGTCCACCAGTGCGCCGGAGGGGAAGGTGACGTCGCTCACGTCGCCGATGCGCTCGTAGGGCTCCCGGGGGCCGAAGACCCACTGGTCGCTCCGCCGGACGAGGCGCCAGGGCTCCTCCAGGTCCAGGAGCGCGAGGCCGATGCGGTAGACGCTGCCCGAGGCCGTCAGCCGTACCCCGTGGTAAAGGATGAGCCAACCCTCCGGCGTCTCGATAGGCTGAGGACCCAGACCCACCCGGTGGCAGTCCCACCAGCCGGGGCGCACGGGAATGAGGATCCGGTGGTCACCCCAGTGCTTCAGGTCCGGTGAGAAGGAGATCCAGACGTGGGCCTCTCCCCGGATGATGGGCCGGTGGATCAGGGCATAGCGGCCCTTGAAGCGCCGGGGGAAGAGGGCCGCGTCCTTGTCCTCGGGCGGGAGCAGCGGGCCGACCCGCTCGAAGCTTTGGAAGTCGCGGGTCGTGATCAGCGAGACCAGGGGCCCGCCGCGCGAGAAGGAGACGTAGGTGACCGCGAAGTGACCTTCCTCCTCGAGCCAGGTGATGCGGGGATCCTCGAGGCCCCAGTGCTCCTCCCGGTACTCGGGGCTGCTCTCCAGCGTCGGCTGGGGATCGATGCGCCAGCCGGTGCGCCCGTCCCGGCTGCGGGCCAGGGTCAGGTGCGAGAAGCCCCTCAGGTCCTCCACACGGCAGAGCAGCAACGTCTCGCCGCCCAGCCGGGCGGCGGCGGGGTTGAAGACGGCGTTGACAGGGTAGGGCCACTGGGCCGGGGTGAGGATCGGGTTCCCGTCGTACCTCTGGAAGAGGTCGCTTGCACGGTAGTGGTTCGGGCGCGCCATGGGGCCGTCCTCCTCCCCCGGGGCCCGGCTACCCGTCCCGCCGGGCCCGCTTCTCCTCCGCCGGTTCCCCGGCTGGCAGGAGGTCTAGCTTCCGTCCCACCCGCTTCTCGATGGCCTTCAGGATACGCATCTCGCCGGGGCGCACGAAGGTGAGGGCCGACCCGCTGCGGCCCGCCCGTCCGGTACGCCCGATACGGTGGACGTACTCGTCCGCGCTGCGGGGGCAGTCGTAGTTGATCACGTGGGAGACCCGCCGGACGTCGATGCCCCGCGAGGCCACGTCGGTGGCCACCAGCACCCGCACGCTGCCCCGCCGGAACCGGTTCATCACGGCCGTTCGCCGTTCCTGCGTGAGGTTGCTGTGGATCGACTCCGCAGGGATGCGCCGCTGCTGCAACTGGCGCGCCAGGTGGTCGACGCCCTCCTTGGTGCGGCAGAAGACCAGCGCCTGCTGGACCGCCTCATCGCGCAGCAGGTCGCAGAGCACGTGGATCCGTCGCTCGGCGGGGATGGTGCTGTACGCCTGGGCGATGTCGGGGACGGTCTCCTCGGTGTCCGCCACCCGTATGGAGACCGGTTGGTTCAGGAAGCGCTGGGCCAGCCGGCGCACCTGCTCGGGCAGGGTGGCCGAGAAGAGCATCTTCTGCGTGCCGGGCGGAAGCCACGAGAGGATCTGCTCGACGTCGTCGATGAAGCCCATGCTGAGCATCTCGTCGGCCTCGTCCAGCACCACGGCGCTGACCCGGTCCAGCTCGATGGTGCCATGCCAGACATGGTCCATCAGCCGCCCAGGCGTGCTCACCGCCAGGTCCACCCCGGCCCGCAGGGCGGCCCTCTGGAGGGTCATGTCGTAGCCCCCGTACACTGCCAGGAGCTTCAGATCCGTGAACTGGGCCAGACCCTGGATCGCCTGGGTCACCTGGATGGCAAGCTCCCGGGTGGGAACGATCACCAGGGCCTGAACGGCCCCCGTGTGGCTGAGCCGCTGGATCAGCGGGATGCCGTACGCGGCCGTCTTGCCGCTGCCCGTCTGGGCCTGCCCGACGAGGTCCCGCCCCTCCAACAGGGGCTGGATGACCTGGGCCTGAATAGGCGTCGGCCGCGTGAAACCGAGGGTCTTGATGGCCTTGCGGATCGGCGGCTTGAGGTCGAAGGAAGTGAAGTCGTGACCGGCAGCCTCCGGCTCGTGGGACGGCGGCTGCTCCACCGCCTCGACCTGTTCAGGCTGGAGCGGCTGCCGCCGAACCTGGTCTGCGGTTGCTGGGCGCCGCCGCCGGCGTCGCCGGGGGGCCTGCCGGACCCCGTCAGGGGTCTGAGTGGTGGTGCGAATAAGCAGAAACCTCCTTGGATGGGAACACAGCCCGATCTCATTCGCTCAACAGGTCTTACGTTAGCACAGGAGACCGCTCCTGTGAAGGGTCCTGGGCGATTCTTTGCCGGCCGGTTCCACGCGCTTTCCACGTTCGGTCAGACACCTCTCGTGGCAGCGGCCTCTCCCAGCCCTGGCCGGCGGCCCCGGGGACGACCCGCTGAGCCCCACCTCCACACCCTTCCAGGAAGAACGCCTGCCGGGAACGAAAGGACGGTGCGGGGAGGTGCACCCGTGGACCCGGAGTCCGACGTGGCGCCGGTTGAGTCGGGAAGGAGTCAAGAACCGCCGGCGGGGACGCGCGGGCGGGCACGCTGGGTCCGCCGCCTGGTGGCGGTTCTGGCTGGGCTCGCCCTGATCGTGACCTTGCTGGGTCCTGCGATCCTGGCGGCCATCGGGCGGTGGCTGGCACGGCCGGACCCCTTGCCCTCCGAAGCCGGCGTCCTGGTGGTGATCTCGGGGGACCCCTACGGCCTGCGGGAGGAAGAGGCCGCCCGGCTCTGGCGGGAAGGCCTGGCGCCGGTGATCCTCGTCAGTGGCGGCTCGATCGCCTGGGAGACTGTGGCAGCCGAGGTGATGCGCCGGCATCTGCTGCGTCTCGGCCTTCCGCCCGAAGCGGTCCGCGTGGAGCCCCAGGCAAGCAGCACAGCCGAGAACGCGGCCTTCACCCTGCCCATGGTGGAGGACCTGGGCGCCCGCACCGTGGTGGTGGTCACCTCCAACTACCACGTCCGGCGCACCCGCATGACGTTTCGGCGGGCGTACGGGCCCGGGGGCATCCGGGTGTTCGTCCACGGCGCGCCGGACCCCGGCTTCCATCCCGATCGCTGGTGGCGTGAGGGCAGCGGCCGGGAGTACGCCCTGCTGGAGCTCGCCAAGATCCTGTGGTACGGGCTGCACCTCAAGTGAACGTCCCGGGAAGGAGGATGCGGCGTGGACGCGCTGGACTTCGAGGGGTCCCTCCTGGACGAGCTGCAGCACCTTCGGCATCTCCTGCGCGAGACGACCGAAGAGGTCCAGAAGTCCTCGCTGGAGGCTCGGGAGGAGACCCTCGTCCAGCTCAGGCGACGCATGCTGGATGCGGCTCAGGACGAGCTCCAGCGGTTGATGGCCGACTTCCGGGCGTCGCTGCCGCCGCCCGCCCGGCGCCCGAGCCGCGCCCAGGTACGCCGCAAGGCGGGCAAGTTCCTGCCGCCCCCCGACCCCGTCGCCGAGGTGTGGGCCGAGCCGGGCGAGGCGTGGCAGCTCTCCTTCGACGAGGCGCCCCCGCCCGCCGCACCGGAGCCTGAGGAACCCGAGGAGCCCGACGTGGCGCAGTTCGTGCGCCGGTTCGCCCGAACCCCGGGCGGAGACCGGACCCAGCATGCCCACGCCCGCTTCCTGCTGCAGCTCTGGGACCGGTTGCAGGCGGTCCGGGATCCCGAGAGCCGTCGGGGGCGACCGGCCGGCTGAGCGCTCGCGTCTCTGGCAGGGATGCCCAGGCAGCCGGCGAAGCCTTTCCTCGATGGCGCGCGGCCGCCCGGGGCGGCCCAACGGCCACTCCGGGGGTGGGTCGCGACGGCACACAAGGCATCCCTCTTCATCACGTGCCTGGCTGATGCGTTCTTCCCTCAGGTGGGGGAAGCGATGGTCCGGGTCCTCCACCGCCTGGGCGTCCGCCTGGACTTCCCCGAGGAGCAGGTCTGCTGCGGGCAGCCCGCCTTCAACGCCGGGTACCGGGACGCGGCCCGGGAGGTGGCCCGGGGTCTGGTGCGGGCCTTCGCCGGCAGCGAGGCGGTGGTGGCGCCCTCGGGTTCCTGCGCCGGCATGATCCGCCACTCTTACCCCGAGCTCTTCCGGGGCGATCCCATGGAAGCCGAGGCCCTGGATCTGGCCCGCAAGACCTTCGAGTTCTCCGAGTACGTGGTGGGGCACCTCGGCGTGGTGGACGTGGGCGCCCGCTTTCCCACTCGGGCCACGTACCACACGTCGTGCCACATGAGCCGTCTCCTGGGCGTGCGCAACCCGCCGTTGGAGCTGCTCCGCCACGTGGATGGGCTGGAGCTGGTGGACCTGCCCCACTCGGAGGAGTGCTGCGGCTTCGGGGGCACCTTTTCGGTGAAGATGCCTGAGGTGTCCACCGCCATGGGCCGGCGGAAGGCCGACTCCGTCGTGGCTACGGGCGCGGAGGTCCTCATCGGCTCCGACGCGGGCTGCCTCATGCAGATCGGCGGCCTCTTGCGCCGGCAGGGCCGGTCTCTTCCCGTGATGCACGTGGCTCAGGTGCTCGACGGGGGGGTGAAGCGATGACGCCCGAGCGCAGCCGTGATCTGAACGGGGGCGTCCGGACCCGGGCGCGCCGCGCGCTGGCCGACACCGGGACCCGCCAGGCCCTGGCCGCGACTGCCGGACGCTTCCGGGGCGCCAGGGTCCAGGCAGCGGCCGAGTACGGCGACTTCGACGCCTTGCGGGACCACGGGCAGGCCCTTCGCGCCCATACCATCGAGCACCTCTCCGAGTACCTGGCCCTCCTGCGCCGCCAGGTGGAGTCCGCGGGCGGCCACGTGCACTTCGCGTCCACAGCCCGGGAGGCCGTGGACGCGGTGATGCAGGTGGTGCGCCAGCGCCGGGCCCGGCGGGTGACCAAGTCCAAGTCCATGGTCTCCGAGGAGATCGAGCTGAACGCCGTCCTGGAGGCCGAGGGCGTGCGGGTGGTGGAGACGGACCTGGGCGAGTACATCATCCAGCTCGCGCACGAGCCGCCCTTCCACATCATCGCCCCCGCCCTCCACAAGACCCGCGCCCAGGTGGCCGATCTCTTCCGGGAGCAGGCGGGGGCCCCTCTGCCGGCGGACCCCACCATTCCCCAGCTCAACGCCTTCGCCCGCGAGAGGCTGCGTGAGGAGTTCCTGCAGGCGGAGATCGGCATCACCGGCTGCAACTTCGCCGTGGCCGAGTCCGGCTCCGTCGTCCTGGTGACCAACGAGGGCAACGGGCGGATGCAGACCACCATGCCGCCGGTGATGATCACCCTCATGGGGATGGAGCGGGTGGTGCCCACCTGGGAGGACCTGGGGGTACTCCTGGAGCTCCTGGCCCGCAGCGCCACGGGGCAGAAGCTCTCGAGCTACACGTCGGTGGTCACGGGGCCGCGGCGGGAGGGCGAGGCCGACGGCCCCGAGGAGTTCCACCTGGTCATCGTGGACAACGGTCGCTCGCGGATGCTCGGCACCGAGTTCCAGGAGGCGCTCCACTGCATCCGCTGCGGCGCCTGCCTGAACGCCTGCCCCGTCTACCAGCAGATCGGGGGGCACGCGTACGGCTGGGTCTACTCGGGGCCCATCGGCGCGGTGATCACACCTCTCATGCGGGGCATCGAGGAGTGGGGCGAGCTGGCCCAGGCCACCAGCCTCTGCGGCGCCTGCTGGGAGGCTTGCCCGGTGCGGATACCCCTCCACGACTACCTGGTCCGCATCCGCCAGCACGAGGCCATGGGCGCCGGTCGGCCGCGGCACCCGCTGGAGGCGGACCTGATCGGCGCCTGGCGCTGGCTCATGAGCCGCCCCGGGCGCTACCGGCGGGCCCTGGGCGCCGGGAGCCGGCTGGGCGGGCCTGTGACCGACGACGGTCACCTGAAGCGCGCCGCCGGGTGGCTCCCCGTCCTGAGTGGCTGGATGGCCCAACGCGACTTCCCTGCGCCAGCCCGTCGCCCCTTCCGAGAGCGCTGGGCGCAGCTGGAGCGGGAGCTGTACGGGCCCGAGCAGGGCCCCTCTGAGCGACGGCCGGCGCCCGGCAACGAGGCCGGAGCGAAGGAGCAGGGAGGTGAACGCCCGTGATCTCCGGACACCCTGGCCCTCGCCCTGCGCCGCCGCCCTTCGACGAACCGCTCTTCGACCGTTTCGCCCGGGAGCTGGAGGCCCTGGGGGGCGTCGGGCGCACCCTCCGTGGCGTCGCCCAGCTCCACGCCTACCTGGCCGATCTGATCCAGGCCGCTGCGGCACGCGATCCGGAAGGGGGTGTGCCGGTGCTCCGGTGGCGCGACGAGCGTCTGGAAGCCCTGGACCTGGACGCCGCCCTGACCTGCGCCGGCGCCCGGGTGCTGGCCTGGCCAGCTTCCCGGGAGGAGGCTGCCCGGGCCCTCATCGGCATCACCTGGGCCCAGGCGGCCATCGCCTTCACGGGCACCCTGGCCCTGGAGCACGACGCGGCCCGGGGCCGGCAGGTGAGCCTGCTCCCGCCGGTGCACGTGGCCCTCTTCCGCCGCGAGGCGCTGGTCCCCCACCTGGCGGACTACCTGCGACGCTTTGCGGGGCGGCCGGAGGCCGTTCCCTCCAACCTCACCCTGGTCACCGGCCCCAGCCGTACCGCCGACATCGAGCAGACCCTCACCGTGGGGGTGCACGGCCCCGGCGAGGTGCACGCGCTGCTCCTGGAGTGATCCACGTCCGTGCCCGAGCTACCCGAGCTGGAAGCGGTCCGGCTGTTCCTGCGGGAGGTCCTCCCGGGCAGGGAGATCGTGGAGGCGCAGGTCTTCCGCCCCACGGTGATCCGCTGCCTGGCGGGCGAGCCCTTCCCGGAGGCGATCCGCGGCCGCCGCTTCGAATCGGTGGGACGTCGAGGGAAGTTCCTGCGCTTCGGGCTCAGCGACGGCCTGGAGATGGTCATCAACCCCATGCTCACGGGCCGCCTGCAGTGGGCGAGGCGCGGCGACCGGCGCCTGCAGAAAGGCTTCTTCTCGCTCCTCCTGGACGGCGGGCACGAGCTCCGCTACTCGGACGCGAAGAGCATGGGCATGGTCTACCTCCTGCCCGCGGCCGACCTGGAACAGATCCCCCGCTTCGCGGACCAGGGCCCCGAGGCGGACGACCCGAACCTGGACCTGGAAGCCTTCCGGGCCCGCCTCCGCCGCTTCCACGGTGAGGTCAAGTCGATCCTCACCAACCACCGCTTCCTGGCCGGGATCGGCAACGCCTACGCGGACGAGATCCTCTTCGAGGCGGGGATCTACCCCTTCCGGCGACGGCCGAGTCTGACCGTCACCGAGGTGGAGGCGCTCCATCGGGCCCTGGTCGTGGTCCTTGGGCGGGGGCTGGCCCGGGCACGGGAGGCCATCACCGAGACGGGCGAGATCCACCTGAAACCTCGCGGCTTCTTCGCGGTCCACGGGCGGCCGGGCGAGCCCTGCCTCCGGTGCGGCCGTCCCGTCTCGGCGGTGCGGACCGGGCGCATCGCCACCCATTTCTGCCGCACCTGCCAGCCCGGGAGCCTGGTGCGGAACTAGAGAGGAGATCGTCGATGAGCTTCGCCACGAAGAGTTCCTGGTACTGCCTGCGCCTTCCGGCCGTGGCCGCGGCCCTGGCCTTCCTGGTGGCCGTCGCTCCTCCCGCGCTGCAGGCGGCGGCCGAACCACCCGGTCAAGAGCCTTCCGTAACCGAAGGCGGCTCCTACTCAGGCATCAGCCTGGCCTACATGGATACCGCCGCCATCAACACCATCCTGGATAGGTCTGGCTGGACCGTCCCGCGCTTCGACCAGGGACCCCTCTTTGTCTGGACCTCGGGTGGGGGCGGCCAGGTGGGCCCGGTGCGCCTGGGCTTCACCTTCGGCTTCGGCACCCGCAGCCAGCGCGACAACAGCCAGGAGACCGCCAGCAGTCTCACCGTCTACCGGGGGGACCTGCGGGCCGACTACGTCCTGCCCACGGGGCTGGGGCGCCGCCCCGACCGGCCCGACGGCGCCCTGGCCCTGTTCGCCGGGGCCGGCCTGGGCGTGGCCTACGGGGCGCTGCGGATCGAGCAGCCTTTGCCTCTGGACCCGGGGGAAGAAGTGCCCGCCTTCCGCGAGTCCGACCGCTGGCTGATCACCGCCGGGCCGGCCTTGGGGATCCTCTTCACCCCGTCGTCCTTGGCCTACGTGGAGCTCTCGGCCTCCTACACCTACCCCTTCCCCCTGGGCGGGCCGCGCAAGGACGAGCCCCTGGACCCGGGCGGCGCTCTGCTCCGGGGACTTACCGTCAACCTGGGGCTGATGCTGGCGGACTTCTGAACACGGTTCCGGCCCAGCCAGTGGCCCAAACGGAGGCGATGACCCATGCCCGCGGACTACCACATGCACCTGGAGGCCGACGACCTCTACGAGGACCTGCCCCACACGGTGGCGCGGATCGCAGAGTACGTCGAGGCGGCCCGCCGGGCCGGGGTGGACGAGATCGGCATCAGCGAGCACTGCCACCGCTTCCGGGCTTTCCGGCCGATCATGGCCCACCTCTTCGAGGGTGCCACCGGCCAGCATCCCCACGTGGTCGCGTGGCTCTCGTCGGACTTCCGCCATGAGCTGAACCGGTACGTCGAGGTCGTGCTGGATGCCCGGCGCCAGGGCCTTCCCGTCCGCCTGGGTCTGGAGGTGGACTACCTCCCCGACCGGGAGGAGGCGATCGCCCGGGCCCTGGATGGGATTCCGTGGGACTACGTGCTCGGTTCTGTCCACTTCGTCGACGGCGCATCCATTGACTCGAGCCCCGAGATCACCTGGCCCGGCACCCCCGTGGAGCGTCTCTGGCGGCGGTACTTCGAGCACCTGGCCCAGGCGGCGGCCAGCGGCCTCTTTACCTGCCTGGCTCACCCAGACCTGCCCAAGAAGTTCGGCTTCCGGTCCGATCCCTTCCCATGGGATGCTTTCGAGCCGGTCGTCGAGGCCGCAGCGGCCACCGGAACCGGCTTCGAGGTGAACACCGCCGGGCTACGGAAGCCCGCGCGGGAAATCTATCCCGCCCAGGAGCTCCTCGCCGCCGCCACCCAACGGGGCCTGCCGATCCAGCTGGGCTCCGACGCCCACCGTCCTGAAGAGGTGGGCGCCGGATTCGCCGAGGCGCTGCGCTGGGCCCGAGACGCCGGGGCGACCGCCCTCACCCGCCGGGCCGGGAGGCGCGCCGTGCCCGAGCTGCTCGGGGGGTCGCTCAGGGACCGATGATGCTCCCGCCGCCGGCTTCGATGAGGCGGCGCCATTCGTCGGGGAGAAGGGCCACCGGCCGGGCGTAGTTCTGCTTCTCCAGAAGCTCGGTGTCGTAGCGCACGTCGGACGGCACGCCGATGAGCACCCCATCGCGCGCCCGGATCATCAGGCCGCCCGAGTTCCCCGCGTTCACCGTCGCGTCGGTCTGGATGAGCACGCGGCGGCCCCGGTCCGTGGTGAAGCCGGAAACGATCCCCCGCGTGAGGGAGAGCGGGTAGCGCCCCAGGGTGCGGGCGATCCCCGGGTAGCCGATGACAACCACCTCATCTCCCAGGGAGACGGGGCCCAGGTCCAGGGGCACCCAGGGAAGCGGACCGGCCGGCGTGTCGCCGTTCAGGTCGGTCTCGATCCGGAGCAAGGCCAGGTCGTACTCGGGGAGGGTTTCTTGCAGGCGGGCGTAGAAGGACTGGACCGCCGCGCCCCGCTCCGAGTCCGAGAGGCCGACCACCACCCGCTCGGGCACCCCACCGGCCTCGCGCAGCGGCTCGCCCTGGCAGGCGAAGGCTGGGCCCGAGGTCTCGCAGGTGGCCACCACATGGTAGTTGGTGAGCACCAGGCCGTCCGGGGAGACCAGGCTCCCCGACCCCGTCCCCTGAGAGGTGGAGATCTGAACGGTGGCGGCGATGGCCCGCTGGAGCGGCGTCAAGGCTTGTTCCGGCTCCCCTGCGGGCTGAAAGGTCGGGTGCGGGGGCAGCGGCTCGTCGAATCGGGCCTCGATCTCGTAATCGACGGGGGCGGGCTCCCAGTTCACCACGCCCACCCACCAGCGAGCCGGGCGATCCTCTCCCAGCGGAAGCACCAGCCGCTCGTTGTCCAGGGCGCTCATGACTGCATGGGGATAGGCGTCCAGCGCGACGGGTACGGCCCCCTCCGGGGCCACTACCAGGTCCAGAGGCCCCTCGGCCTCGAAGAGCCCCACCTCCAGCCGGCGGGCACCCGGCGGCGCCTCCACCGCCCAGTACCGCACCAGGTCGCGCTCTCCCAGCCGTCCCTGGAGCCGGACCCCCGCCGTGAGGGCACCCTCCACCTGCTCCTGGGGCGGCGCCGTCACGGTCGGAGCCGAAGCGTCGTTCGACGCACGAAAGGCTGTGTGCAGGGTGAAGGCTCCTCCGGGGGCGCCATCCACCAGGTTGGCCACGTCGATGTAGTACCGGCCTGCGCGCAGGGCGGGCTCGCCCCACGCCGAGATGACGATTTCCTCCAGGCTGTCGGGGGTCACGGCCGCGTGGTCGGAATCCGTCTCCCAGTCGAGCATCTGCTGGCCGAAGCGGGCGAAGAGGTCCAGGTCTGTCTTGGCCTGCAAGGTCAGGACGACCGAGGCGACCCCCTGGGGCACGTCCAGGGTGTAGGTACGGTAGTGTTCGGGTGCGGCCCCCACCGTTCCCGACAGGATCTCCCCCGGCACCAGGGATCCATCGACGCGGGGGCCGCCGTCGGAGGACGCTTCTTCCCCGGCCCCTTCGCCCACCTGCGTTCCAAGGCTGCCCGGCCCTTCGGCCCCCGAAGACTCCCACGCCAGGGTGTAGCGCCCCGTCTCCCCCGGCAGGGCCGTGTTGGCCACCACCACGTAAACGCCGTCGGAGGGCAGGGTTGCCTGGAGGAAGGCATCGGTACCGCCACCCGAGTCGTCGTCCTCGGCCACCAGCCCGCCCGCCCCGTCGAGGAGGACCAGGTACGCGTCCACGTCGGCGGAGGAGAGGCGCAGGGAAACAGTCTGGCCTGCACTGCCTTGCAAGGCATACCAGTCGTAGTGGCTCCCATCGTCCAGGGTGGGGTCGTCGTCGGTCAGCCGCCCCTCCACGGGCGTATCCGGTTGTAGGAAAGGTGTCGCCGTTGAGGCCGCCGACGCCGGAGCCGGAAGGGTCAGGAGGAGAACGGCGAGCCCGAGGAGCGCCCCAACCCACCGCCGATGCGCTCTCGCCACACCGGGCGGATGAAGGTCCCTCCCGCTCCTGCTGCTAGAACGACCCACGGACAGCCCAAAGAACACCACACGCATCTCCCCGCCTCCGCTCGGTCATCGTGAAGCCGCTCCTGCGACTTCGACCGGTCCAGCTTCCTCCTTCATTTTCGGCCCCGGACCGACCTTCTGAAGCCCCGAGTCGTTCTGGCGCCGGGCGCTCAGGTATGGTACCGTGAGGGAAGGTGGGCCAGCGCTCGCGACCAAGCCGACGAGGGAGCGCCGGTCCTTTCCACGGGAGAGGAAGGGATCCGTCATGCACGACGAGCTCGACCCATCGGAGCGGGAGAGAACGCACGGACCTCGATCGCGGGGGCTTGACGACCCTCCCAAGGCGGACCTGATCCGCCGCTTCGTCGCAGCGGTACTGGACGGCGTCGTAGCCGGAGTCCTCAACCTCGCGATCCCGCTGCTCGGCGGCCTCCTCGGCGCGGCCTACATCCTCTTCAAGGACGCCCTGCCCTACGAGGTCACCCGCAACCGGGCCTATGCCAACCAGAGCATCGGCAAGCGGGCGGCCGGACTGGAAGTCGCTCTCCTGGAGGGCCACGGTCCCATGTCCTGGGGGCTCTCTGCCCAGCGGAACTGGCCGCTGGCCATCGGTGCCGTCCTCGGGGCCATTCCCCTGGCGGGGTGGGTCCTGGGTCCGGTGCTGGGCTCACTCATCGGGCTCGTGGAAGCGCTCCTGATCGTGATCGATCCCGACGGCCGGCGCCTGGGCGACCGGATGGCCGAGACCCAGGTGGTCCCCGCCACCCGCCGCCGGATGGTTGCGTAGCCGCCCCCGGCCACTGGGACCGCCGGTTCTGAGCGTCTCGTGAACCACCGACAAAGATGATCGTTACCTAGTTCACACGTGCTATTGAGCCGGGGCAGGATCATGATAGACTCTAGTTTGGAACGACTCCTTGTTAAGAGAGGTGCTGGCATTGGTCCCTGAGAGCAGCACGGTCGAACGCGTTGGACTTCCCGTCCTTGGCAAGCCGGCCCCGGACTTCGAGGCGAACACCACGCAGGGACGGTTCCGCCTGGCCGACTTCCGAGGGAGCTGGCTCGTGCTCTTCTCTCACCCCGCCGACTTCACGCCCGTCTGCACCACGGAGTTCATGGCCTTCGCTCGCAAGTACGACGCTTTCCAGGAGCGCGGCGTCCAACTGCTGGGGCTCTCGGTGGACAGCGTTCCTTCACACATCGCCTGGACCCGCAACGTCGAGGAGAAGACCGGGGTGAAGATCCCCTTCCCCATCATCGCCGACCTGGACCGGAAGGTGGCCCAAGCGTACGGGATGTTCCAGGAGGGGGAGAGCAGCACCGAGACCGTCCGCTGTGTCTTCGTCATCGACGCCGAAAGCGTGTTGCGGGCCATGATCTACTACCCGCTCAACGTGGGTCGCAACGTGGACGAGGTCCTTCGGCTGGTCGATGCGCTCCAGACGGCGTCCAAGCACGGCGTGGCCACCCCGGCCAACTGGAGGCCGGGCGAGAAGGTGGTCGTCCCCGCCCCCACCACCCAGGAGGGTGCGGTCGAGCGGCTGCAGGAAGGCCTCGAGAGCGTCGACTGGTATCTGTCCTTCAAGGAGCTCTGAAGGCTGCTTCCCGACCTGGAACCGGAACGGCGAAGGAGGCGCGGGCGGTGGCGTGCGTGACGGACGGGCAGCCCAGCGAGAGCGGGCGGAGCATGATCGAGGCGGTGGCGGCGGGAGCGCGTACCGCCGAGGACGTAGCCCGGCAGACCGGCCTCCCGCTCTTCCGCGTGCGCGGCGGCCTCCGGGATCTGGTGGCAAGCGGGCTCCTGGTGGAGACCGCCGATGGGTACCACAGGCCCTGACACCGGGCGCGCTCTCGGTGAGGCGGCGCGTTCACGATAGAATGCGGGCCTGGCCTTGGGGCCAGGCCCTTTCTCCAGGCGCGAGACCAGCGCCGGCAAGCGGGGCTCGCTTGCGGAGAGGAATCCAGGCGCGGGCAGGTAACGTCTTGGGGGTGCCCCGCCATGCGCTCATCCGACCGAGCGTTCGTTCGAGCCGACAACCTGGACGTGCTGCGGGAGCTTCCCGACGGCGCGTTCGACCTCGTCTACCTGGACCCGCCCTTCAACTCCAACCGGCGGTACGGGCTGGACCGCGGTCAACCGGATCGGGCGTTCCGCCGTGGCCGCCGCGCCGATGGTCCCTGGGGCCTGGCCTTCGACGACGCCTGGCGCTGGGACGAGGAGACGGCTGCCGGTTTTCACGGGCTGCTGCAACGGCTCCCCCCCGGTCCCCGGGAGCTCCTGGCCACCCTCCGCCAGGCTCTTGGCGCGGGCGACCTCCTGGCCTACCTGGCCATGATGGTCCCCCGTCTCGTGGAGCTCCACCGGGTCCTGGCACCCACGGGCTCCCTCTACCTCCACTGCGATCCCCAGGCCAGCCACTACCTGAAGCTTTTCCTGGACTCCATCTTCGGCGCCGATCGCTTCCGGCGCGAAATCGTCTGGCGAAGCGGCTGGGTGAGCGGATTCAAGAGCCGCGTGCCGAACTGGGTTCGCAACCACGACACCCTCCTCTACTACACGCGGGGGCCCCGCTTCGTCTTCAACAAGGAGGCCGCCTACCAGCCCCACCCTGAGGGCTACCAAAGGCGGGGTGGGGGTGCGAACCCGCGGGGCGTGGCCCTGGACGACGTCTGGACCGACATCTACTCCCCGTGGATCATGAGCTTCAGCAAGGAGAAGCTGGGCTATCCCACCCAGAAGCCCATGGCTCTCATGGAGCGGATCGTACGCGTCTCCACGAGACCCGGCATG
This sequence comes from Limnochorda pilosa, assembly GCF_001544015.1. GTDB lineage: Bacteria > Bacillota > Limnochordia > Limnochordales > Limnochordaceae > Limnochorda > Limnochorda pilosa. Next base: position 3,668,710 of record NZ_AP014924.1, read on the forward strand.
CGCGTCCTCGACCCCTTCGCCGGCGGGGGCGCGGCGCTGGTCGCCGCTGAGGCCATGGGACGGCGCTGGCTGGGCATCGACTCCACCCACCTGGCCACGGCCATGATCCGCTACCGGATGCTCTGGCGCTTCGGGCTGGATCGGAGTCGCTTCCCCGTGCACGGGGAACCCCACGACCTCAGCGCCGCGCGGGCCCTGGCCCGGAACGACCCGCTTCAGTTCGGCTGGTGGACCCTCTCCCTCGTCCACGCCCGGCCCTTGGGGGCGGGGAGGACGCAGGAGCCAGGAGCGGGTCCGCGCATCGAGGGTGCGCTGCCAGCGAGCGCAGGGGTTCTCGACGACGAGACCCCGCCGGCGCTCGCCCCCGGCTCCGCCGCCGAGATTCCGTGGGGGATGGAAGGCGGCCCGCCGTGGACGCTGGTGATCGTCCAGGCGGTACTACGGCCTGCGGACCTCCCGGACCTGGTCCAGAGGGCCCGGGAACTGGGGGCCCAGCGGGTGCTGGCCACGGCCCTCGAGCTGCCCGCAGGCGCCACCGCGGCGGCCGGGGCCGTGGCGGGTCAGGGACGCTTCGGGTGGGCAGCGCCGGAGGATGGGGTCCAGCTTGTGACCCTTGAGGACCTGCTCCGCCGCGACCTCACCCCGGCCCTGATCCAGCGGCCGCTGCCCCAGCTCCACCTTACACCGCAGCCCCAGGGCCCCCGCGGCCGTAAGGGCCGCCGCGCCGGGCCAACCTGACCGACCGTTCTTCGAACCGGTGGCCGTTCGAGCTGGGCGCCGTCAGACCCGCTTTTTCTCGCTTCCGCGGGCCGCGCTCCCGACGGCCCCCAGAAGGGCCAGACCGCTCAGCGAGAGGGGCGCCAGGGGCGGCGGCACGCTGCCCCGACGCTCCCGGGCTTCTGCTGCCTCGGGCTCGTACGGCTCGCGGGCGTCCATCTCCCCGAGCCGGGCGCGCCCGTCGCGCTCCCCCGCCCGTACCTCCTCCGCCGCAGCCGCCCCTGAGAGGCTCTGGGCGGCGAGGACCCCCGGCCGGCCCGCCCGCTCGCTCCCATCCAACCGCTCTTCCGCGTGCAGGAAGGTCCCGGCCAGGCCCGTGAGCCCCAGGAGCAGCATCAGGGCAGCCACGCGTAGGGGACCTCGTCCCGAAAGCTTGAGCCCGGCCAGGCTCAGGAGAAGGCCGGCCAGGCTCCCCACGACCCCGACGAGCTGGACTCCTTCCGTGTGGCCCGTGAGGATCAGCTCCAGGAAGAGCACGAGGAAACCGCCACCTACCAGCACCAAGACCCAGTCGGCCAACCGGCGCGTTACCGCCGCCTGCAGATGGTCCAGCATGAGAAACGCCCTCCTCCATCACGCCTCTCTCGGGGCCCGTGGTGAAGAGCGTAGCAGATCCCCCTGAAGGAATCCTGAAGATCGGACTACCGCAAGGCCAGGAAGCCCAGGAGGGCGATACCGGCGCTGAGGAGTGTGCCCACCAGATAATACTCGGCGAAGGCCCGCTCCTCCAGCTCCTTGAATCGGGCGATGGACTTGGCCGCGAGCACGAAGCCCACGGCCGCCTCGGCCCGAACCAGGAGAAGGCTGAGGATGAGCCCCCGCTCCAGGATGCCGATCCACGTTCCGGCTCTGGTGATTCCCGCCTGGGAGGGCCGCCCACCCTCGAGCCCCGCCGCCTGCAGCACCAGCCGGATCAGGATGGCTGCGGCCGCCAGCGTGTAGCCGTAGATGGCCGCCACCTGCCAGGTACGGGAGGAGAGAAGCCATGGCGCCCACAGGCGGGCGCCTTCGGTCCCCAGCACGGTCCACAGGAGGGGGCCGTCGGCCGGAAAGGGCCCGAGCCAGAGGAGGACCTGAAGGACGATCACGACGTGCACGATCTGGTCGACCAGGAAGAGCCAGACGGCACCGGCGAGCGAGCGGAACTGCCGGCCGGCGGCCTCCTTCAGCCCGTCGAGCACCAGGTGGGCTGCGACGACGACCCCCCAGGCCAGGACCAGCCGTCCGGAGAGGAACGGCCAGGTGATCACCGCCAGGGTCGCCAGGTGCACCCCGCCGTGGGCCAGGAAAGCCCCCCATGATCCGTCACGCTTGCCCGCGACCATGCGCTCCGATTGGAAGACGAAGTCTCCGACCACGTGCGCCGTGAGGAACTGCCAGAAGGGAATCACTGGATTCACCTCCGCAAGGGTGAACCGTTCCGTTTCTCGGTGTGATGGGTGACTGGCCGACCGACCTACCGCCCGGCCTCCCGGGTCGTCCGCGCCAGGAGCTGGTCGAGGTACGCCTCGGCCGCCCGAACCTCGTTCCAGTGGGCGGCGGCGCAACGCTTCTGGACGTTCTGGAACGCGATGCCGAGCCGGCCGGCAGCCCGCTGGTAGGTTCCGGCGTCCTCATAGGCGGCGATGGCCTCCCACTGCTCGGCCGTCCACCTGCCGACGAGCGCGTCCAGCAGCCCGAGGAGGGCATTCACGCCCTCGTCCAGGTCCCTGCGACCCGATCGGAGGAGGGTCGCCGGTCCTCTGGCCGCCCGGGCCGCCTCGAGCGCCTCCCGGCTTCGGTGGAAGGCAGGGCCGTCAAGCTCCCATGTGTGCCGGCCCTCGAAGGCGGTGGCCACCTCCCCCAGACCCAGCCCCACCCGCAGCCGCACCGGGGGCTGGAGCTGCACGAGCCGGTATCGGAGCCGGCGGACCCAGGCCAGGGGGTCTCCGTCCGGCCGCAGCACCCCCTGGATCTCGTCGCCGCGGATGAGCCCCAGGGGGCTTCGCAGGGAACCCACGGCCTCTCGGTTCACCTGCTCCAGCACCCCTTCGATCTCCCGCTGGGCGCGCTCCCGGTCCGGCAGGCGGCGCGAGCCGACCACGTCCGCGATGAGGGCCAGCCATTCCGGGTGGTGCCCATCGTCGCCCATGCCACGGCCTCCCCGCCTCACGGGTGAAAGAAGAGATTTCGCCCCTGATGGGGTGAATTCGGCGTCGCCTGCGGCGCCCCTCCCGCCCGCCGCTGAATCCGACGCGGTGGCCGGTACATGCACGAGGTTCGGCGCCCGAGGATCAACCCAGGAGTCTCTTGACAGCGATCGCCTGTTCGATTATGCTGGTGACGAATAGGTGTTCGCTACGCTGGAGGTGGCTGCATGGCACGGTCCCGCGTTCAGTACGTCGAGATCCTGGCGGCCAGCGCCCTCAACCGTGTCCAGGCGCCGGGCATGCCCTTCCGCTGGTCCCTGAACCCTTATAGGGGCTGTTCTCACGGATGCGCTTACTGCTATGCGAGGGTCACGCACACGTACCTGGACCTCTCGGCCGGGGACGCGTTCTCCACGCGGATCCTGATCAAGCGGAACATGCCGGAGCTGCTGGAGCAGGAGCTCTCGAAGCCTTCCTGGCAGCGGGAGTGGGTCGCCCTCGGCACCGCCACCGACGCCTATCAGCCCGCGGAGGGACGCTACCGCATCACCCGGGCGATCCTGGAGAGCCTCCTGGCTCATCGCACCCCCGTCACCCTGGTGACCAAGTCGCCCCTGGTCCTGCGGGACCTGGATCTCCTGGCCGAGCTGCACCGGGCGGCGGGCGTTCGGGTAAGCATCAGCCTCGTCAGCCTCGACCGGGGTCTCCTCCGCGCCGTGGAGCCCGGGGCGCCTCCACCCTCCGCCCGCCTCGAAGCCCTGCGGCGCCTGAACGAGGGCGGCGTGCCCGCTGGGTTGATGCTGGCTCCCATGCTCCCGGGGCTCACCGATGGTATCGCCAGCCTCTCCGCGGTGGTTCAGGCAGCGCACCGGGCAGGCGCCGCCTCCCTGGGGTACCAGGTGCTCCGGCTCTGCGAGGGGGCCCGCGAGGTCTACCTCGAGCGCCTCGCCGAGCTCCTCCCCGACCTGGAAGCTGCTACCCGCAAGCTCTACCGCTCGGGCGACTACGCTCCCCGCTCCTACCAGGCAGCCATCGGGCAGCGGCTGAGAGCCATCCTCCGACGGTACCCCATCCCCGGACCGCACACCGTCTACCCGGCGCCCACCCTGTATGGAGGAAGCCAGGTCCACCGCCCTGCGCCCGGCTCGGAAGCGCGCCGGGGCGAGCGGAGGCAAGGGGAGGTGCCCCTGGCAGTCGCAGGGGCCCGTGCCGACAGCAGGCGCCCTGTACAGACTGTGCTGGCCTGGTGACGCAGCGGTGTTCTCGGCGCGTCTCATCAGCCTCCGGCCCCGGGTCTCGACGCCGCGTACGTCGATCCCACCCGGCACTGGAGGCCATAGCCCGCATCGACGAATCGATGATCCCCGTCACCAGGAGCCGCGTCTTCCTCGCAGAAACTCCTCCGTCATGAGATGCCTGCCGACGTTCTTGCGAGGAGGACCTCTCCCGGTGATGCTCACGTGAACGGCGAATGGCAAGCCCTTCTTTCCACTGGGGTGCCACCCTTGAACAGACGAGCGGCCCGGGACGCATACGTTCGTCTCTGCCGCCTCACCAAGCCCCGGGGGAGCCTCGGGCGCCTGGAGGCGGTGGTCGTCCGGCTGGCCGCGATCACGGGCGAGCCCCTGCCCCGGGTCGAGCCGGCATCCATCCTGGTCTTCGCGGGCGACCACGGGGTCGCCCTCAGGGGGGTGAGCGCCTATCCCCCTGAGGTGACCGGGCAGATGCTGGAGAACTTCCGGTCCGGCGGCGCAGCCATCTCGGTGCTGGCCCGGCGGCTGGGCGCCGAGCTGACCGTGGTCGACGCCGGTGTCCGGAAGGCCCCGGCGGTCTCCGGGGTCCTCCGGCGCTCCCTGGGCGAGGGCACGCAGGACATCACGCTCGGGCCTGCCATGGATCGGGCCACCGCCCTCGCGTCGATCGCCGTGGGGTGGGAGGTGGCGAAGGAGGCGCTCGACCGCGGCGCGCGGTTGCTCGTTCCCGGCGAGATGGGGATCGGGAACACCACCGCCGCGGCTGCGGTGGCCAGCGCTCTGACGGGCCTGTCCCCCCGCCTCCTGGTGGGGAGGGGGACGGGCCTCGGCCAGGAGGGCCTCCAGCGGAAGCGCGCCGCCGTCGAGGCCGCCCTCGCCGCCAACCGCCCCGACCCGGCCGACGCGCTGGACGTGCTGGCCCGGGTGGGCGGGTTCGAGCTGGGCGGGATAGCCGGCGCCTTCCTCGCTGCGGCCTTCCACCGCCGCCCGGCGCTGGTGGACGGCTTCATCGCCTCAGCGGCCGCCCTGCTGGCGGAGCGTCTGGCCCCGGGGGCCCGCCGCTTCTGGATCGCCGGACACCGCTCGGCGGAGCGCGGGCACCGGCGCGTCCTCCGAGCCCTCCGCCTCCGGCCGCTGCTCGAGCTGGGCCTTCGCCTGGGCGAGGGCACGGGGGCCGCGCTCGCCCTGGAGCTCGTCTCGGCCGCGTGCACCCTCCAGCGGGAGATGGCGACCTTCGACGAGGCCGGCGTCTCCGACCGGGAGGAATCCGGCCCCGGCTGAAGAATACTGGCGTCCAGCATCACCGAAAACCAACGCCACGCGGGCAGTGCCTCCTTCGGACCCTTCGGAGGAGGAGAATAGGGAATCGGGTGCAAATCCCGAGCGGTCCCGCCACTGTAACCGGGGAGCGACCTTCATCGACCACTCGGCCTCAGGCCGGGGAAGGGAAGGCGACGCGAGGATCCGGAAGCCAGGAGACCTGCTGCCCGCCGGCTGGTGTTTCCCCTCCGCGGAGAGGGGAGCCGGCGCCCGGCTCTTCTTCCTGGTTGCCTGCCCCTACCCCGATCTGCGAGACGGGTTGGGGTTTTTTCTTTGGGTCGCGGGTACGGCTCCCTCTCCGCGAGGGGCTGCCTGCAACGGGCGAGGGGGTGACCGGGACGAGGCTGGAGCTGACCGACGTCCACGCCGGCTACCCCGGCCGTCCGGTGCTGCGGGGCGTGAGCCTCGCGGTGCGGGAGGGGGAGTTCCTGGGGCTGATCGGGCCCAACGGTGTCGGGAAGACCACGCTCTTGCGGGTGGCGGCGGGCCTCCTCGTCCCCGACCGAGGGCACGCAAGGCTGGGCGGTCGTCCGGTTCAGGGCATCCCCAGGCGGGAGCTGGCCCGGCAGGTGGCGGTGGTGGGGCAGGCTGCGCCGGCCTCTTTCGGCCTGACCGCCTGGGAGGTGGTCCTCCTGGGCCGCCTTCCCCACCTGAGACGCTTCCAGAGGGAGGGCCCCCGCGACCTCCAGGCCGCCGCGGAGGCCATGCGCCTCACGGGAACGGAGAAGCTACGCGACCGCCGGGTCGACCGGCTCTCGGGCGGCGAGGCCCAGCGGGTGCAGCTCACACGCGCCCTGGCCCAGGAACCGGAGATCCTCCTGCTGGACGAGCCCACGGCGCACCTGGACATCGGCCACCAGGTGGAGTTCCTGGACCTGCTCCTGCGGCTCAACCGGGAGCGCCGGCTCACGATCGTGGCCTCTCTCCACGACCTCAACCTGGCGGCCCAGTACTGCCGCCGTCTGGTCCTCCTGGAGGGGGGCCGCGTCCGGGCGGCGGGGACCCCCGAAGAGGTCCTGACCGAACCGATCCTGGCCTCCACCTACGGAACCCCCGTCCGGCTGGGGAGGCATCCCGTTCAGGGAACGCCGGCCGTTCACCTGCTCGCACGTTATCAGGCACCGAAGGAGGCGGTCTTCCCGTGAGACACCCACGTCGAACCCGGATGGCCCAGCGCCCCCACCCTCGGGCGCTCCTTGGAATGCTCGCGACCCTGCTCCTCGTCGCCCTCCTGCTCCCCTCCCCGGCGGTCGTGGCCGAGGACCCGAGCGCCTACCCCTTCACCTTCACCGACGACTCCGGCCGCGCCGTCACCTTGGAGGCGCCACCTCGGCGGGTCGTCTCCCTCGGCCCCTCCAACACGGAGATCCTCTACGCCATCGGCGCGGGGGATCGCCTCGTGGGGGTGGACGTGTACAGCGACTACCCGCCCGAGGTCGAGGGCCTGCCGAAGGTGGGCCAGCTCCTGGAGCCCGACTTCGAGCGGATCGTGGCCCTCCGGCCCGACCTGGTCCTCCTGATCAACCTCTCTCAAGAGCACCAGGAGCGGCTCCGAGCGTTGGGTCTCAACGCGGCCCACATCAACGCGGCCACCCTGGCGGACGTGTACGACCGGATCCTGCTCCTGGGGCGGGCCCTGGACCGGGAGGACGAGGCGAGGCGGGTAGTGGAGGAGATGCAGCGCCGTATCGAGGCAGTGCGGCGGCGGGTCGCCTCGGTGCCCCCGGCCGACCGCCCCAGGGTCTTCTACGAGGTCTGGCCCGACCCGCTCATGACCGCCGGGCCGGGAAGCTTCATCCACGACGTGATCGAGCTCGCGGGAGGCGAGAACGTGGCCGCCGACGCGCCCGCGCCCTGGCCCGCGTTCAGCCTGGAGAGCCTGGTGGAGCGGGCGCCCCAGGTGATCCTGACGCCCTTCGCGGAGAGCGTGCAGGCCCTGCGGGAGGACGGCCGGCCGGGCTGGTCCGGCTTCCCGGCGGTCCGGGCGGGCCGGATCCACCTGGTAGACCAGGACGTGGTGGGCCGGCCGGGGCCGCGCGTCGCCCAGGCGGTGGAGGAGCTGGCCGCCCTCTTCTACCCCGAGCGCTTCGGCCGGGAGGAGGCGCCCTGATGGACGCCGTCCCCGCGCGGATGGAGGTGGGCGCTCCGGCCCGGGTCGCCCGGCGGAGGCCGGGGACCCTCCTCATGCTCACCGCGGCCTGGGTGGCCGTCGCCTTCCTGGCGCTCTGGGTGGGCTCGGTCCGCCTTCCCCCCGCGGAGGTGGTCCACACCCTCTTGGAGCGTCTCCCCGGGGTGGGCGGGCTGCTGGAAGGATCCAGCGTTCCGGCATCCCACCAGGTGATCCTCTGGCAGATCCGGCTTCCCCGGATCCTCCTGGCCGGAGGGGTGGGAGCCGTCCTGGCCTTCTCGGGCGCCGTCCTCCAGGGGCTCTTCCGCAACCCCATGGCGGACCCCTTCGTCCTGGGTCTCTCGGGCGGCGCCGCGGCAGGGGCGGTGGCCTCCCTGGCCATGGGCGTCGGCTTCCGCCCGGTCCTCAGCTTCCTGCCGTTCCCGGCCCTGCCCCTCTTCGCGTTTGCCGGGGGCCTCGGCTCGGTGATCCTGGTCTACTCCCTGGCCCTGGAGTGGGGACGCGCCCGCCTGGAGTCGCTCCTCCTGTCGGGCCTGGCCGTCGGAGCAGTCATGTCGGCCGTGGTCTCGCTCCTCCTCCTCTTCAGCGGGGAGGATGCCCACAAGGCGATCTTCTGGCTGATGGGCAGCCTGGGGGCGGCGAGCTGGGAGCGGATCCGGGCCGTCCTCCCCTACCTCGTCCTCGGCGGACTGGGCGTCCTGCCGTACCTCCGGGAGCTGAACGCGCTCCTCCTGGGCGAGGAGCCGGCCGCCCACCTGGGCGTGGAGGTGGAACGGGTGCGGCGCCGGCTCATCGGCGCCACCGCGCTGATGACCGCCGCGGCGGTCTCGGTCAGCGGGGTGATCGGCTTCGTGGGCCTCATCACCCCCCACGTGGTCCGGCTCCTGCTCGGCCCCGACCACCGCCGCCTGGTCCCCGCCTCCGCGCTGGCGGGAGCGATCCTGCTCACGCTCACGGACACCGTCGCCCGGACCCTGCTCGCCCCGGTGGAGATCCCCGTCGGTGCGCTGACGGCCCTGATGGGCGGGCCCTTCTTCCTCGCGCTCCTGCGCCGGCGGCGGGAGAGCTTCTTCGGGGGGAGTACCTGATGAGGAAGGGCCTGGTGATCGTCCACACAGGAGACGGGAAGGGCAAGACCACTGCCGCCTTGGGCATCCTCCTCCGCGCCTGGGGTCGTGGTATGAAGGTGGTGATGCTCCAGTTCCTGAAGCACCGGAACGCCCGCTTCGGCGAGCTGCGGGCCGCGGAGCGGATGGGGGTGGAGGTGATCCCGTTGGGGGACGGCTTCACGTGGACCTCTCGGGATCCGGGGAAGAACCAGGCGCTGGCCAGGGCCGGCTGGGAGCGGTGCAGGGACCGGATCCTCGCGCCTGAGGGCGCCCACGACGTCATCATCCTCGACGAGCTGACCTACCCGCTGATCTACGGGTGGCTGGAGCTGGACGAGGTCCTGGAGACGCTCCGCCGCCGGCCGCCCATGCGCCACGTGATCATCACCGGCCGCCAGGCCCCCCAGCCCCTGCTGGACTTCGCCGACCTGGTGACCGAGATGCGGCTGGTGAAGCATCCCTACTCCGAGCAGGGGATCCGGGCTCAGCCGGGGATCGAGTTCTGATGAAGCCTCAGGAGGACCGGCGATGACCGCTCGTCTGGTGGTGGCCGGTACCCACAGTGGGGTGGGCAAGACGACGGTGGCCGTGGGGCTCATGGCCGCCCTCGCCCGGCGCGGCCTGGCGGTTCAGGGCTTCAAGGTGGGCCCGGACTTCATCGACCCCAGCTACCACCGCGCCGCGACGGGTCGCCCCGTCTGGAACCTCGACACCTGGATGGCCGGTGAGGCGGGCGTACGCCGCGCCTTCGACCGCGCGACCTTTGGGGCGAGCGTGGCGGTCGTCGAGGGCGTCATGGGCCTTTACGACGGGGCCGGCCCCACGGACGACAGGGGCAGCACCGCCGCCGTCGCCAGACTCCTCGACGCCCCCGTGCTCCTGGTCCTGGACGGCTCCGCCTTGGCCCGGAGCGCCGCCGCGGTGGTACGGGGCTTCCAGACCTTCGCGCCCGGAGGACACCCGGGCCTCCATCTCGCCGGCGTGGTGGCCAACCGGGTGGCGGGCGCCGGGCACCTCCGGCTGCTGCGGGAGGCGATCGAGGCGTACACGGGCGTGCCCCTCCTGGGCGGGCTGGCCAGGGAGGAGGCCCTCCGTCTGCCCGAGCGACACCTGGGGCTGGTCCCGGCGCCCGAGCGGCCGGCGACGGGGACCTTCCTGGAGCTGCTCGCCGGCCGCGTGGAGGCGGGACTCGACGTGGACCGGATCCTGGCCCTGGCCCGCTCGGCTCCGCCTCTATGTCCGTGGGACGAGCCCGTTGAGGAAAGGCTCTGTCGCGAGGAGCCCCCACGGGGGGTACCGCGCCGGCCTTCCCATCCAACGGGGCCGGCCCCGCAGCCGCAGGTGCGGATCGCCCTCGCCCGGGATGAAGCCTTCAGCTTTTACTACGAGGAGAACCTCGATCGGCTCCAGGAGGCCGGTGCCGAGCTGCTCCCCTTCAGCCCCATGCGGGACGACGCCCTGCCCGGTGGCTGCGGCGCCGTCTACCTCGGGGGCGGATACCCTGAGCTGTTCGCCCGGGAGCTGGCCGGGAACAGGTCGATGAGGGCCTCCCTCCAGCATGCCGCCTCCCGCGGCATGCCGATCCTTGCCGAATGCGGAGGGCTCCTCTACCTCTGCCGCGAGCTGGTCGACTTCCAGGGGCGGCGCTACCCTATGGTCGGCCTCGTGCGGGGAACCGCCCGCATGCAGGAGCGGCTTGCGGCCCTGGGCTACGTGGAGGTGGAGGGGACCGGCTCCTCCTTCCTCCTGGAACCGGGTGAGGTCGCGCGCGGGCACGTCTTCCACCACTCGGTCTTCGAACCCGAGGGGACCCTCCTCCCTCCCTACCGGATCCGCAACCGCCGCGATCCGGGCGCGGCGGGACACGCCGTCGGGAACCTGCTTGCGAGCTACGTCCACCTCCACTTCGCCTCCAACCCCCGCCTCGCGCCCCGCCTGGTGGAGGCGGCTCGGCGCTTCCTGGCCGGGTCCCAGGCCAGGGCACCTGCGGGGCGGTACCGCCGGGAGACCGACGGAGGGAAGAGGACCTCCTGGGGAGGTGCTTCGGGTGCCTGAGCTGATCCTCGTCACCGGCGGCGCCCGGAGCGGCAAGAGCCGGTGGGCCGAGCGCCTCGCCGGAGCGCGGGGTGGGCCTGTGACCTTCGTGGCGACGGCCCGGGTGGAGGACGCCGAGATGGCCGAACGGGTCCGGCGCCACCGGGCCCGGCGCCCGCCCGAGTGGAGGACGGTCGAGGCACCCCTGGGGCTGGCACGGGTCCTGCGGGACCTGGCGGCGGAGGACAGCCGATCCGCCGGGGCCGGAGACGTGGCCCGTGCCAGCCGGAAAGCGGCCCCCGTCATCGTCGACTGCCTCACCCTCCTCCTCAGCAACCTGCTCCTGGAGGCGAGCCGGGGCCGGGAGGGCGGGGAGGAGGGGCCGCCGGATCCTGGGGTGGAGGAGGCGGTGCTGGGCGAGGTCCGGGCCGCCCTCGAGGCGGCCGAGGCCCTGGTCGGCCCCGTCATCTTCGTGACCAACGAGGTGGGCGGCGGCATCGTCCCCCTCTCCCCCGTGGCGCGCCGCTTCCGGGACCTGGCGGGCCTGGCCAACCAGGAGGCGGCCGCCCGGGCGGGCCGGGTCTACTGGATGATCTCGGGCATCCCGGTCCGGGTGAAGGGGTCCCCGTTCCCAGGAGAGGAGAACCTCCGGTGATCGAGCCCGGGATCCTGCCCATCGCCTACCTCCTGGACCGCCTGGTGGGGGATCCGGCGTGGCTGCCGCATCCTGTCCGCATGGTCGGTAGGACGGTGCCCCCGCTCGAGCACGCCCTCCGCCGCCTCTTCCAGGGGCCCACCGCCGAGCGCCTCGCGGGTTTCCTCCTCCTGGCCGTGCTGGCTGGGGCGACCTGGGCGCTCGCCTGGCTCCTCCTCACCCTGACGGCCTGGGCTTCCCCCTGGGCCGCCCGGTTCCTGGAAGCCTGGCTGGTGGCGGCGACACTCGCACCCCGGGGGCTGGCGGCCGAGGCCCGGGCGGTTCATCGGGAGCTCGCGGCCGGGCGGCTCGAAGGCGCCCGCCGCCGGGTGGCAGGCCTCGTCGGCCGGGAGACTTCCGACCTCCCCGAGGCGGAGGTGGTGCGGGCCGCGGTGGAGAGCGTGGGGGAGAACCTGGTGGACGCCGTCACCGCGCCCCTCCTCTACGCCGCCCTGGGGGGCGCTCCCCTGGCCCTGGCCTACCGGACCGTCAACACCCTCGACGCCCTGGTGGGCCACCCGAGCGCGCGCTACCGCTTCTTCGGATGGGCCTCCGCCCGGGCCGACGACCTCCTGAACTACCTCCCGGCCCGGCTCACGGTTCCCATGGTCGGCCTGACCGCCGCCCTTCTGGGCCTCGATGGCCCCGGGGCCTGGCGGGCAGCCGTGCGGGACGGGCGCCGTCACCCCAGCCCCAACGCCGGCCTGGCCGAGGCCGCCTTTGCCGGTGCGCTGGGGGTCCGCCTGGGAGGCTGGAACCGCTACGAGGGGGTGCCCCACTTCCGGCCGTACCTGGGCGACCTCATCCGCCCGCTGGAGAGAGCGCGGATCCAGGAGGCGATCCGCCTCATGGAGGGATCGGGTCTCCTGGTGCTCGTGCTCCTCCTGCTCGTCCTCTCCCTTTTCTCGCCTTCCCTGAGCGCGCCCATCGCGGCGGGATGGGGTGGGCAGCCGTGAGGCGGTCAGCGGCAGGGCGTCCGGGCAAGGAGCGCGGGAAGGCAGGCATTCCCGCCCTCCTCCTGCCTCTGGTGGCCGTCCACTTCCTCACCCGGCTTCCCGTGCGCCTCCCGGGCGTGCCAAGCCCTGAGGCGCTGGCGGCCTCGCTTCGGTACTACCCGTTGGTCGGCCTCGCCCTGGGCGCGGCCGCAGGGGCGATGGGGGCCACCCTCGGCCGCCTCGGCCTCGATGCGCCCGCGCCTGCGGCCGTGAGCCTCGCGGCCCTCGTCCTCCTCACGGGCAACCTCCACCTGGACGGCCTCATGGACACGGCCGACGGCCTGGGTGGTGCCCGGGAGCGGGAGAGGGCCCTGGAGATCATGAGGGACAGCCGGGTCGGGGCTCACGGCGTCTCCGCCGGCATCCTCGCGTTGCTCCTCCACCTCGCGCTGCTGGCGGGGCTCTCCGGGGCGGGACTGGTGCGGGACCTCGCGCTCGCCTGCGGGTGGGGGCGGTGGGCCCTCGTTTACGGAGCCTGCCGTTACCCCCACGCCCGGGCCGGAGGAGGCCTCGCCAGCCCCTTCATGGAGCACGCGGGTTTTCCGGAGCAGGCCTGGGCCCTGGGGAGCCTCCTGCTGCTCGGCCCGGCCGTCGCAGGGGGCGCGTCGGCGCTCTCCCTCTGGGCCGGCGCCGCCCTGGCCGGCCTCGCGGTGCCCGCGGCGGGGGCGGCCTGGCTTGCCCGGCGGCTCGGAGGCCTGACCGGCGACACCCTGGGCGCGCTCTCGGAGACGACGACGGTGGCCGTCCTCCTCGCGCTCCGGCTGGGGGGAGGCTGAGCGATGGAGGTCCGATGGGCGGCGGCGAGCGCCCCCGGCACGTGCGGCGAGCTGGTCCAGGGGACCCTCCGAGGGGAGCCGTTCCTGGTCAGCTGCCCCATCTCCTGGCGGGCGTGCGCCCGGGTCGTCCTCCGGCGCGAGCGCGGCCTCTGCGTCTCAGGCCCCCGGGGTCGCTGGAAGAGCCTCCGGGCCGTCCGGGCGGCGCTCCGCCTGCTGGGTGTCGAAGACGTCCGGGCCGAGCTCTCCCTCTCCTCCCCCCTCCCGGTGGGGAAGGGGATGGGGAGCAGCACCGCCGAGGTCCTGGCGGCCGCCGCGGCGACGGCGGCGGGTGGCGAAGGCGGAGCCGGCCGCCGTCTATCTGGGAAGGGGGCACGTTCAAGGTGGAGGGGTGCACGTCCTTCGGGCCGGAGCCGCCGGCTCCGTTTCCCGTCCACGGCGGGGATCGCCTCGAGGCCTCCCGCCGGTACGGCCGGCCCGGTGATCGCTTCGTCGACCTGAGCGTCAACGTGAGCTTCACCGGCCCGCCACGGGCGGTGCGGGAGGCCCTGCGGGCCGCCGCGGAAGAGGTCGAGCGCTACCCCGAGCCCCGCGCCGCCCGCCTGCGGGCCCGCCTGGCCCTCCGGGAGGGAGTTCCTGAGGGATCGGCGATGGTGGGGAACGGGGCGAGCGAGCTGATCTACCTCCTGGCCTCCGCCCTGGCCGCCGGGGCCCGGGGGCGCCGCTTCCTGGTCCCGTCGCCCACCTTCGGCGAGTACCGGCGCGCCCTGGAGGGCCACGGGATCGCAGTGAGGGAGGTCCCCCTCCCCTGGGAGTCCTTCGCCCTCCCCGTGGAGGTGGTCGAGCAGGAATTGCAGGAGGCGGCCGGTCTCTTCCTCTGCAACCCGAACAACCCCACGGGCCGGCTGGAGCCCAGGGAGGTGCTGCTTCCGCTGGCCCGGGCGGCCGCGGCCCGAGGCGCCTGGCTGGTCGTCGACGAGTCGTTCCTCCCCTTCGCGCCCCAGGGGGAGGAGGACTCGCTGGTGCCCGAGGTCGCCCGCCTCCCCAACCTGGTGGTGCTCCGCTCGCTGACCAAGCTCCATGCCATCCCCGGCGCCCGCCTGGGGGTCGCCTTCGGCCCGCCGGAACTGGTGGCGGCCATGGAGGCGCGCCGGGACCCGTGGAGCGTCAACGCCTTCGCCCAGGCGGCGGGCCACGCCCTGCTCGACGCCGCTGCCGACCTGGGACGTCTCCGCCGGGACGTCGCCCGGGCCCGGGAGGCGCTGGTTCGGGAGATGGAAGGGGTCCGGGGTCTACTCCCGCGCGCCTCGTCGGCCAACTTCCTGCTGGTGGAGGTGACAGCCCCCGGCTGGCGAGCCCCCGCGGTGGTGGATGCCCTGGGGCGGCGGGGCATCCTCGTCCGGGACTGCCGCTCCTTCGGCCCCATCGGGGAGCGCTTCTTCCGCACGGCGGTGTCGGGCCGCCCCGCCCGGGATGCCCTCACCGCCGCGCTCGGGGACCTCCTGGGCAGGGAGGCGCTCCACTCATGACCAGGACAGGTGGGGCAAGCACCTGGGCCCGCGCGCTCATGGTCCAGGGGACCGGCTCCCACGTAGGCAAGAGCCTCATCGCCGCCGGGCTCTGCCGCATCTTCGCCGAGGACGGCCACCGGGTCGCCCCCTTCAAGGCGCAGAACATGTCGCTCAACGCCTGGGTGACGCCCGAGGGGGGCGAGATCAGTTGGGCTCAGGCGGTGCAGGCTCGCGCCGCGGGCCTCCCGCCCCACGTCGACATGAACCCGGTCCTCCTCAAGCCCGTCCGGGACACGGGCTCCCAGGTGGTCCTCCTGGGCGAGGCGGTGGGGACCCTCTCCGCCGTCGAGTACCAGGCGTTCAAGCCCCGGATCTGGCAGGCGGTCCTGGCGGCCCTGGACCGCCTCCGGGCCGCCCACGAGATCGTCGTCATCGAGGGGGCCGGAAGCCCGGCCGAGGTGAACCTGCGGGAGGGCGACATCGCCAACATGGCCGTGGCCGAAGCTGCGAACGCCCCCGTCCTCCTGGCGGCGGACATCGACCGGGGCGGGGCGCTGGCCTGGGTGGTGGGGACCCTGGAGCTGCTCGCGCCCGAAGAGCGGGCCCGGGTGCGGGGGATCCTCATCAACAAGTTCCGGGGGGATCGCTCGCTCCTCCAGCCGGGCCTCGACTTCCTGGAGGAACGGACGGGCGTACCCGTGCTCGGGGTGATCCCCTACCTCCCCCGGATCGGCCTCCCCGAAGAGGACACCCTCCCCGATGAGCGCCCGCCCGCCCCCGTGCGGCCGGACACCGTCCACGTCGTGGTGCTCCGGCACCCCCACTTGGCCAACTTCACCGACTTCGACGCCCTGGCCGGGGAGCCGGACGTGGCCCTCCGCTTCGTGGGGAACGGGGAGCCGCTGGGCCGCCCCGATGTGGTCGTCCTGCCCGGCTCCAAGACCACCCTGGCCGACCTGGAGCACCTGAGGGCGCACGGCTACGACGCCGCCATCCACCGCCTCGCGGCGGAGGGGTCGTACGTGGTCGGCCTCTGCGGTGGTTACCAGATGATGGGGCTGGAGGTGGCCGATCCCCTGGGCGTCGAGGGACCCTCGCGGTCCCTCCCGGGCCTAGGGCTCCTGCCGGTGCGAACGGTTCTCCGCCCCACCAAGCTGACGGCCCTGGCGCGGGGCGAGTCGCTCCTCCCCGGGATGGAAGGCCCCGTGGAGGGGTACGAGATCCACATGGGCGAGAGCGAGCGGGCAGGAGGCTCCTCCGCCCTCCGCCTGCAGCGCCGGAACGCTCCGCGCGGCGAGGTCGACGACGGCTGCTGGGCCGGCGACGGCCGCGTCTTCGGTACCTACCTCCACGGTCTCTTCGACCACCCCGGATTCCGCCGGAGCTTCCTCAACCGGGTACGGGCCGGGAAGGGGCTGCCGACGCTCCCACCGGCCCCGGAGGCGCCGCCCGACGAGCCCTACCGGCGGCTGGCGCAGGCCCTGCGGGAGAGCGTCGACATCGAGGCCGTCTACCGCCTGATGGGCTGAGTCTCCAGCCGCTTGCCGGATCGAGCCGTCGATCGTTTTTCGTCTCCCGGCGTTGACGGAGCGTCTCACGAGGGGTTATCATTATCTATAGATGTGCAGGATCTCTTGATATCCAATTTCCACACGTGCCGCCGGTACGTGCACTTCAGCGGCGGCACCCCATGATACCGGTGGCCGTCCGTCCTGCGTCCCGAGATCCGTCGAGTCAAGGAGGTATGTGACAGCATGGCCGACAAGCCTCATGCGTCCGGTCGCGTTGCTGCTGGTGATGCATCCCAGCGGGTTGGGGTCGAGGTGCTGGAAGCCCGCGGGGTCAACGTCGAGGTGCTCCGAGAGAAGCTCATCGACGCCATCGGAGCCGAGTTCACCACCTACTACTACTACAGCATCCTCAGGATGTACCTGGCAGGCTACGAGGATTACAAGGAGATCTGCGAGGACGCCCGCCTGGAGGACCGATCCCACTTCGAGCTGGTCCTTCCGCGGGTCTACGAGCTGGGCGGCTCCATCCCGCGCGACATCCGTGCGTTCGCCGACCGGGCCTCCTGCCCCGACGCCTACCTCCCCGACGACCCGTCACCCGTCAACGTGCTCGAGGTGCTGCTGGAAGCCGAGCGCTGTGCCATTCGCACCTGGAGCGAGATCTGCGACCTGACCGCCGGTGGCAAGGACCCGCGCACCTACGACATGGCCTCCCGCATCCTTCAGGAGGAGATCGAGCACGAGGCGTGGTTCATCGAGCTGCTGAGCAAGGAGCGCGACGGAGTGATTCGGCCCTCGGGCCACTTCCGGCGCGGTGAGCCGGGGGATGCACCCCACAGCAAGAACCGGCCCTTCTACAACCCGTGATCGTTCGATGGCCGGTGCCGAGACCCGGATCACGCCCAGCCATCCGGTGGAGCTGATCACCCCCTCTGGAACACACCGCCTGGAGGTCGCAGAAGACCAGTTCATCCTGGACCGCGCCCTCCAGGCGGGTCTCGACCTCCCGCACACGTGCCTGCAGGGCTGGTGTACCACGTGCGCCGGGCGCATCCTCGAAGGGGAAGTCGACCCGAGCGCCGCCCTCCGGTACTACCGCGAGGACCGCGAGGCCGGATACGTGCTGCTCTGTACGGCACGGCCCCGGGGTCCTCTGCGCATCCAGACCCATCAGAAGGAGGCCCTCCGGGCCAACCGCCGCAAACACCGCCTTCCCGCGCCCAGGGCGTGAGTCACCGGCAACGAGGTCTTCGACCCCGAGGGGGTCAGGAACTGCGATCAGAATCGAACCCGCAGGCTCACGCGGTGGGAGCCGCCCAGGAAGGGATGCGCTTCGTACGCGTAGTCGACGCTGCCGAGGTCGAGAGCTACGCCCACACCGCCGGTGGGCGTCCAGAGCCCGTCGCGCGTCCAGAACCCCGCCCGGAGGGCCACAAGGTCCAAGCGGACCTCACCGCCCACCCGGAGGGATCCTCCCCCGAGCGTCGCGCCGTCCGGCGCCGGGGTTGCGTGGGCCGTCAGCGGCTGCTCGTACTCCACCGTTCCCAGCCACCAGGATCCCTCGACGGCCAGCGCCAGCGTGGCACTGGAGGCCATGACCACCGGGTCGCCCCCGCCGGGCAAGACGAACCCCGGCAGGTTCCGCACCATGGCCGCCACTCGGATCGGGCCGATCTTCGCCATCGCACCGCTGGTGAGGCTGAGGCCCAGGGAACTTGTCTCCCTCAGACCCTGGCGGTACGCCAAGACGCTGGCGCCCAGCGCCAGCTTCCCGAGGGGCCGACCGAACCCCAGCCAGGTCGCCATCTCGCTGGTACTGAAGGCAGCCAGAGGATCGCCCGCCGCGTCCCGCTCCTCGGAGGAGACCTGGACGAGCATGAAGGTCGCCCCCACGGTCGGAAGGGCCAGCGAGAGGTGCAGGTTGTTCACCACGCCGAAGTCCCGAGCGTAAAGGCTCACCACCTCCCGATCCTCCGCCCAGGCCAGGGCCGCCGGGTTGTAGTAGGCGGCGCTGGCGCCCTCGACGATGGCGGCGTAGGCGCCTCCCATGGCGAGCGCCCGGCTGTCCGCCCCCGTGGCGGTGCTCGCGCCCGCACCCACCTGGCCCGCGGCGGCAGGTGCAACCACCCAACTCGCCCCCAGCAGAGCGACGGCGAGGATCCAGGGCCGGGCCCGGGCCGGGGTTCGAGCGAGGCTCATCGCTCGATCACCAGCGTCTGGGGCCGGCTCACCCGCTCGCCCGTCACCAGCACGAAGAGGTACGTCCCGTTGGCCAGCGGCCGGCCAGCGCCGTCCCTCAGGTCCCACTCGAACATCCCCTGTCCCTCGGGAATCGTCGCCTGGAACACCTCGCGCCCGCTCACATCGAAGATGCGAAGCTCCTTGGCGCCACCGCCCGCGTCGACGTAGAAGCGGGCCGTGCTGCGGGCTGGGTTGGGGCCCTGCCGAACCGGCTCTTGGCTCCGCGGGGGCGGCGTCTCTTCGTGCCTGAGCGCGGCGGCCAGGTTCAGCCGGCCGCCCGTGGCCACCCTACCGTTCAGCCCCGGCAGTCGATCCACCGACCCCAGGAACATCTCCTTCACGGTGGGGCCCATGCCCCCGCCGGGAGCTCCCGGGAAGGGGGGCGCATCGGGGAACGCAGCCATCAGCAGGGCAGAGGCACCGGTCACCACGGGCGCGGCCATGGACGTACCGCTCGCGAAGGCGTAGGGCGGCTCGCCCGGGGCGACCCACCCGCGGGGCACCGTGGAGAGGATGAGGTCTCCCGGCGCGGCCAGGTCGACCGTGTGGGCCCCATAGTTGGAGAAGCTGGAGAGCCGGTCGTTCCAATCCGTGGCCGCCACGGCGATGACGTTGGGCAGGTCGTAGCTCGCGGGGTACGAGGGCGTCGCGTCGTTGTCGTCGCCCACCCCGTCATCGCCCCCGTTCCCTGCCGCCGCCACGAACAGCAGGCCCGTCGCCTCGATCGCATCCCGCTCGAAAGTGGAGAACTGCGGGGACCCGTAGCTCGCGTTGATGATGTGCGCGCCGTTGGCGGCCGCGTAGGCGAGGGCCTCGATCTCGTCTGCGACGCTGCCTCCCGCCTCGCCTGCGAGGAACTTGGCCGACAGGATCCGTACCCGCCACGCCACACCGGCCACGCCCTCGCCGTTGTCGCCCTGCGCGCCGATGATCCCTGCCACGTGGGTTCCGTGGAAGTCGTCTCGTGGATCGTCGTAGACGACCCCGTTGCGAGGGTAAGTCGTGAAGTCGCACCCGTGGACGTCGTCGATGCAGCCGTTCCCGTCGTCGTCGACGCCGGGGAGGCCGCCCGCCTCCGCCGGATTCACCCACAGGTTCGCAACCAGGTCCGGATGACCGACGTCGATGCCCGTATCGACCACGGCCACCACGATGTCAGCCGCGTCGGTGATGGTGGACCAGGCTTCGGGGGCGTCGATGTCGGCGTCGGGCGTGCCGGAGACCTGGGCGCCCGTTGGATCGTAGGCAAAGTCTTGCCCGGCGTTATCCATCGCCCACTGGCGGACGAAGAGGGGGTCGTTGGGTCTCACCCGGGTCTGCGTCGGATACCGCAGGTAGTTGGGCTCCGCGTAAAGGACGTCGGGGTCCTCGCGAAGGCGCGAGAGTGCATCCTCCACGCCCAGCGCGTCAGGAAGGCGGACGTGGTAGAGGCGTAGCCGTCCCCCCACCGAGGGGGCCGGCTCGTGACCCCGGGGTAGCTCGAGGACGCGCATCACCTTGGCTCCCAGGGCCTCGATCTTTCGAACGGCCACGGCGCGGGGCCCATCGGGCTGGCCGGGCGACGGCCCCGCCGCCCCGTCCGCCTCTTCGCGGAACCGGACCAGCAGCTCGCCCTCCCGGTACGCGGGCCGCCTTCCCGGAGCGCCGGGCACCCGCAGGACGGGTTGCGGAGTGCTTGCCGGCTCCGGCGCCGGGTGCGCTCCCGCCCGAGCCACGTCCCCGGGCGGCGCCACGCCCAGCACGAGGGCGAGCACCAGCCAGGGCACGAGAGCCCTGACGGGCCTCGCGCGCGAGAGAAGCGGGTGCGCACCTCGGGCTCGATGGGCGTCCAAGCATGGCCTTACGAACACGCGTCCGTCCAACGCGCGCCACCTCCTGCCTCAGGATGCCGGTGCGTTCCAAGAAGGTGACGAGACCCTGGCGGGCCCGGGGCTCCGAAAGGCCCGGCGCTAACCATTCAGCCTGACGCGAACGCCACCTCGTTACCGCTTCGTGGAAAAGGCGTGCAGCCTGGATCCACGAATCCTCGCGGGGTCCACCGAACGGCCGTCCGAGCGGAACGCGGCGACGCCACGTCTGGCCGTCCCGACCGGACCGGCGTTCAAGTGCGGCCCATGCGATTCCGATGCGTTGAGGGAGCCCTCTTTTCCCGGGCCCGAAGCCACGCGAGCCCGGTGCGATGCGGAGATGGGACCGATGACTCACGCGCACGGGTCGGCACGGAGGAATCATTTTCCGCCTCCCAGCCCATACTCCTTGGGTGAACAGACACGGTTCACCAGGGGGTATGTCGCCGTGACCCGACGCGAAGAACGGACTCCCATGCCGTGGCCCGCCCGCCAGCCTGCCCCGCCGACTTCCGGCGAGGAGGCGCTCCAGGCGGAGCAGGTCCGCCGCGCCATCCAGGTCCTTCGCCGGGCCCCTCAACTCTCCCACGAAGCGCGCCGGCGCGGGACCCGCGCGCTGGAAGCCGCGTGCGCCCGGCTGTCGCAGCAGCCCCGGGTCTGAATCGGAACGACCGGGTACCCTCGAACGGGCGGATGCCCCTTGCATGAGCATGCTTCGGCTGGTATGCTTATGCAAAGGCCTTCACGCGGGGGGCGTTCGCCGGTGCGGTGTCGCTGCGGGGGCGAGCAGACCTTGATCCATCGAGACGTGGTGCGTTCGACCACCACCGGCGAGGAGGTCCGGGTGGGGCATGTCCCCCACCTGATCTGCACCCGCTGCGGCCGAACCGTGCTCACGCCGGAGATGGATCGCCGGGTCGCAGACGCCGTCGCCTTCGCTGCCGAGCGCGGCGCCACTGTCCTCGCCTGAGGCCGCATCTGCCGAAGGAGACGAGGATCAGCGCGCCACCCCCGTGGGCCCGCCCCGAGCCAGCACGCGCCGGTCGCCCAACCGGCGCGTGAAGCCGACCTCGTCCAGGTGCTCCATCAGGGGCACGGCGTACTTGCGGGACGTGTCGATCACATCCCGCAGCTCCCGGACCTCCATCGCTCCGTGCTCGGTGATGTAGCGCTCCACCAGCTGCATCAACCAGGTCTGCCGCGCGCTGGAGAGCACCAGCCCCTTCGCGGTGCGCACCAGCTCGCCTTGCTCGATCAGGGCGGCCACCAGCTCGGGGTCGGCCCCCTGATCCACCAGCTCATCGAAGGTGGGCGGCTCGAAGGGATCCCCGTCCAGGCGGGCCAGAAGCGCCGCCCTCGCCCGCTCTTGCTCGGGCCCGAGCTGGACCTGATGCGTGCTAAGTCGCACGTGGGGCCCCTGGCGAACCACCTTCCCCCGGGCCACCATGCGGTCCAGGATCTGCTGGAAGAGGTCCTCCTCCATCCCGAGGCCGCTGCGCAGGGTCTCGGCCGGGCAACCGTTTCGCAGGGGGTGGGCCCGGTGGAAGCTCTCCAGGCGTGCCCCGATCTCGCCCTCGGCCCACTCCCAGTACGCGCGCGACGCCACGTAGCCCGGGAGGACGACTGCCTCCCCTTTCGGATCCAGCGCGTCCAGGATCGGGGCCAAGCGCTCGTCGCCCAGGGGTACCAGAACCGGAAGCTCGGATCGCCGGATCACGTGATAAGCTGCCAGGAAACGACCGACCAGCGCGCCGACGGGGCTGTCCGCCAGGGACCGGAGCCAAGCCGGATCCAGGTACTCGGGTGCGCCCGAACCGCCCCGCCTTGCCCCGCGCCAGCTCGCATGAACCGGCCCCAGGCGTAACCGCCGGCCCCGTACCCGACGCGCGAAGGGCTCCAGCACCCTCCCACCCCCGAGGGTCGCCTGAACCCCCGGATCCCGCAAGATGAACCGGTCGCTCCACTGAACGGGAAGGGACCCCTCCACCTCCACCTGCACCAGGCCCGCCTGGCCGGGTTCGAGCACGGCGCCCTCCAGGATCCGCACCCGGGCGTTCCGTTCGGCCGAACCCAGGTAGAGGAGGACCTGCGCCAGGTCCTGAAGCGGTGAGCCGGTGGACTCCAGCAGGCGTATCCAGGCGTTGAACCGGTCCGACACCCGGTAGCGGCCCGGCGCGGCGATGGCCTGACCGCGGGCCACCTCCTCGGGACCCACCCCGGAGAGGTTTACGGCCACACGGGACCCGGGCACTGCCTGGTCACGAGCCTGCTTGTGTGTCTCCAGGCCCCGGACTCGGGCAACCTTCGACCCCGGTAGCACCTCCACCCGCTGGTCCACGCCCAGGGTGCCACCCTCCAGGGTCCCCGTGACCACCGTCCCCGCCCCTCGGATGGTGAAAACCCGATCCACCCAAAGCCTTGCCCGGTCCTCGTCCGGAACGGGCGGCGCCGCGCGAAGCTGGCGGTCCAGCTCGGCCACCAGCTCCTCCAGACCCTGGCCCGTCACCGCGGAGACGGGGATGATGGGCGCCCCAGCCAGGCTGCTCCGGGCGATGCGCTGGGCGACGTCGTCGCGCACCAGCTCGAGCCAGTCGGGCTCGACCCGGTCGGCCATGGTCAGCGCCACCACCCCCCTGGAAACGCCCAGGAGGTCGAGGATGGCCAGGTGCTCTTCGGACTGGGGCATCCACCCGTCGGTGGCGGCCACCACGAAGAGGGTCACGTCGATGCCGCCCACCCCCGCCAGCATGTTGCGCACGAAACGGTGATGGCCCGGAACGTCGACGATGCCGGCCTCTTCGCCCGAAGGCATTCGGATCCAGGCGAACCCCAGATCGATGGTCATCCCACGGGCCTTCTCCTCCGCCAGGCGATCAGGGTCGATGCCCGTGAGCGCCCGGATGAGGGTGGACTTTCCGTGATCGATGTGGCCCGCCGTCCCGATGACGTGCACGGCACCAGCTCCCTCCCGGTGGCCTTCGCCGCCTCAGGCCTGCCCCTCTCCGTGGCGCCCGGGGCCGGCGTCAAGCGCCCGGAAGAGCGCGCCCAGCAGCAGGTCGTCCTCTTCGGGACGGACCGTCCGCAGGTCGAGGAAGAGGCGGTCGCCCTCGACGCGGCCCACCACGCTGGGCTCGCCCCACCTCAGCCGCCGTGCCAGATCCTCGAGCTCCCCCGGAACGCGCAGTTCCAGGCCCGCGGTGGCCAGCTCCTGCCCGGGAAGCGAACCGCCCCCCACCGGGCTGCGCCCTTCGGCCGCCCGCGCTGAGGCGCTGGGCGGAAGGGCGCCGGCGACCCGGGCCGCAAGCCTTTCCGCCCTGGCCCGCAGGTCCGAAAGCGGCTGGCGAAGCATGCGCCAGATAGGGACCGCGTCCCCCTCGCCCCGCAGGTAGTGCAGAAGGGTGGCCTGAAGCGCCGCCAGCGTCATCTTGTCGACCCGTACCGCCCGGGCCAGCGGGTGCCGCCGGCAGGCGTCGACCCACCTGCGCCGACCCAGGATGAGACCGGCCTGGGGCCCCCCCAGGAGCTTGTCGCCGCTGGCCGTCACCAGGTCCGCGCCCGCCCGCAGCACCTCCTGGATCATGGGCTCGTGCTCCAGGCCCAGCTCGCGGGTCTCCACCAGCACGCCGGAGCCCAGATCTTCGATGAACGGCAGCCCGTGCCCGTGTGCGAGCTCGGCCAGGCGGCCGCTTTCGACGCTCTCGGTGAAACCTATCTGGCGGAAGTTGCTCTGGTGAACCTTCAGCACGGCGCCCGTGTCCAGGCCGATCGCCCGCTCGTAGTCGGCGAGTCGGGTCCGGTTGGTGGTGCCGACCTCCCTCAGCCGGCACCCGCTCTGCTCCATCACGTCCGGTATGCGGAAGGAGCCCCCGATCTCCACCATCTCGCCCCGGGAGAGCAGCACCTCCCTCCCGGAGGCCACCGCGCTCAGCACCAGGAGCACGGCCGCGGCGTTGTTGTTCACCACCATGGCCGCCTCGGCTCCGGTCAGCTCCTGAAGCAGGAGCTCTCCATGGCGGTGGCGGGAACCGCGGCGTCCCGTCTCCAGATCGAACTCCAGGTTACTGTAGCCGGTGGCCGCTCGGGTCGCGGCTGCGGCGGCCTCGTCCGAAAGCGGCGCCCGACCCAGGTTGGTGTGAAGCACCACACCCGTGGCGTTGAGGACTGACCGGAAAAGGGACCGCCCGGTTCGATCCGTTGCTTCCCGCACCTCACGCTCGAGTTCGGCCACCGAGGGTATCCCTTCGCCCGCGCCCACCGCCTGCCGGTGAGTCTCGATCACCTCACGGCAGAGCCTCCGGGCCACGGCGTGGCCGAAGCGTGCCTCCGCCTCCCGGCCGGCTTCGGATCGAAGCAGGCGGTCCACCGCAGGCAGACCCCGCCGCCCCACCCTCTCCATCTCGCCCCCGGTTCCTTCCGAGGCAGCCACCCTCATCCCCCCGACCCATCCACGAAGAAGCCTTCCACACGGGCCCTGGCAGAGTTCGGCTTTGAAGACGCTCCCGGCGTCGCGGTATAATGTGGGCTGCAGTGCGAAACCCATTGGTACAGCACCAGGCGCCCCAGGGACGCCTGGCACCAGAGGAGTGAACACCTTGCGACGCGGTCGTCGAACTCTGCTCTACCTGGGCGGCGCGCTCGCCCTGGTTCTCGCCGGCGTCCTCCTGGCCTCCTTGCTGGGAACACCTTCTCCCATCCGGGCCCAGGACCCCCCGGCCGACACGCAGCAGGCGCCTCCGGCAGAGGAGTCGCCGGCGGCGGCCCTGGCCTTCCCGGGCGGCAGCCCATCGGCGGTGGCCGACGTAGCCGAGCGCCTCAATCCGGCCACCGTCTACATCGAGGTGACCCTGCCCCAGCAGCCCCGACAACAGCAACCGTTCAACGATCCGTTCTTCGGCCCCTTCTTCGGTCCCTTCTTCCCACCGGACCAGGGGCGGCCGATGCAGGCGGGTACGGGGTTCATCATCGACCAGGAGGGGCACGTCCTCACCAACCAGCACGTGGTGGGCAACCTGGGCGGTAAGCAGTCGATCCGGGTCTACCTGGAGACGGCGGACTTCAAGGGCTGGGTGGACGCGAACCTGATCGGTGCCGACTACCAGCTCGACCTGGCGGTGCTTCAGATTCAGAAGCCTCGCCAGTTGAAGGAGCTCCCTGTGGCACCGTTGGGGAACTCCGACGCCATGCGCCCTGGAGATTGGGTGCTGGCCATCGGGAACCCCTTCGGCGAGCAGCTGGGCCTTGCCCATACGGTGACCGTCGGGGTCGTGAGCGCCCAGGGGCGGCAGATCTCCGTGTGGGATCAGTCCCGCCGCACCCCCCGCACCTACACGGACCTGATGCAAACCGACGCAGCCATCAACGAGGGGAACAGCGGCGGACCCCTGATCAACCTGCAGGGTGAGGTCGTCGGCATCAACACCGCCGTCAACACCCAGGCCCAGGGGATCGGCTTCGCCATCCCCATCAACACGGCGAAGAAGGTCCTGCAGGACCTCATCGAGCGCGGCATGACCCCTGGGGGTCCGTGGATCGGCGTCTCCTTCACGGACGTGACCGCGGAGATCGCCGGGGCCTTGGGTCTTTCGTCAACCGACGGCATCGTCGTCTCCGAGGTCATCGCTGGGCAGCCGGCCGAGAAGGCGGGCCTGCAGGCCTACGACGTCATCGTGGAGCTGAACCGGAAGGCCGTGAAGAACGGCGAGGAGTTCCAGAAGGCGGTCCAGCAGTTGAAACCGGGCGACACGGCTGTCGTCCGGGTGATCCGGGGCGGCCGGTCCCTCCTGCTCACCGTGGAGGTGGGCGAGCGGCCTCCGGAATTCCGGTAGGGCGCCCGGACCCGGGCGGGGTCGCCCGAACGAGAACCCACGAACGCGCCTGCGCCACCGGCTGGGGATACACCTTCCAGGCCGGTGGCGCTTCCGCGTTCACCCGGCGGCGCCTCGCCCCAAGCACCCTGGCCGCCCGGGCCTACCCGCTCAATCGGAGAGCTCCACCTGGGCGAAGGCCAGCGGGCCGCCCACCGGGGCCTCCGGCTTCCTTACCCTCACCCGCACGTGGGTCACGGGGCGCCGGAAGGTGGTCCGTTCCACCCGATCCCGCACGGTACGGAGGATGCGCTCCGCCAGGTGCTCCAGCAGGTGGACGGGCGGTCCCTCCATGATCTCTCGAACCATGTCGTAGAGGAGACGGTAGTCCACCGTCTCCTCGATGCGATCGCTCGCCCTGGGCCAGGTGAGGTCCAGCTCCAGCTCCAGGTCCACCTCGAAGGTCTGGCCCCGCTCCCGTTCCTCCGGCAGCACCCCGTGGTACCCGTGGAAGCGCATGCCCTGCAGGAGGATGCGGTCCATGCCGGTCTACTCCAGGCCCACCGCGGGCTTGGGCCGCTGCTTCCCAAGACCCTCCTTGGGCGTCCGGCCCTCGGGCCGTTCCGGGGCCTCGGTGGTGGCCGCCGCCACCGACTCGGGCACCTTGGGCTGCGGCTCGGGCGCAGGCTTCGCCTCCGGCAGCGTGCCCTCCTCCATCAGGTGGCGGAAGGTGGCCTCGTCCACCGTCTCCCGGTCCTTCAGAACCTCCACGAGCTTCACGACCCGGTCCCAGTGCTCGGTGAGGATCTGCCGGGCCCGCCGGTGCGCCTCGTCGACCAGGCGGCGGACCTCCTTGTCGATCGCGGCGGCGACCTCCTCGGAGTAGTTGCGCTCGCGGGCGATGTCGCGGCCGAGGAAGATCTCGCCCTGACGGTTTCCGAAGGTGAGCGGTCCCAGCTCGTCGCTCATGCCCCACTCCATCACCATGCGCCGCGAGAGGCTCGTGGTCTTCTCCAGGTCGTCCTGGGCGCCGGTGCTGATCTCGTCGAAGGCGACCTCTTCCGCCGTCCGCCCGCCCAGCATGTGGGCCAGCCGGTCGGTCAGCTCCGCGCGGGTGGCCACGTACCTCTCCTCGGCGGGAAGGGTCATGGTGTAGCCGCCGGCCATGCCCCGGCCGATGATGGTCACCTTGTGGACCGGATCCCCGTGCGGAAGGAAGTGGGCGACCACCGCGTGCCCCGCCTCGTGGTAGGCGAAGACCTCCTTGTCCCGCTCGGTGAGGACCCGCTTCTTCTTTTCGGGCCCCAGGAGGACCCGATCGATGGCCTCCTCGCAATCGGCCATCGTGATCCGCTTGACGCCCCGCCGGGCCGCCAGGATCGCCGCCTCGTTCATCAGGTTCTCCAGGTCGGCGCCCGAAAAGCCGGGGGTGCGGCGGGCCAGGGTCTCCAAGGAGACGTCCTCGGCCAGCGGCTTGTTCCGGCTGTGGATCTTCAGGATCTCGATGCGACCCTGCAGGTCGGCCCGGTCGACGATGACCTTCCGGTCGAAGCGGCCGGGACGGAGGAGGGCCGGGTCCAGCACGTCGGGCCGGTTGGTGGCGGCCATGATGATGATGCCCGTGTTGGGCTCGAAGCCATCCATCTCCACCAGGAGCTGGTTGAGCGTCTGCTCGCGCTCGTCGTGCCCGCCGCCCAGGCCCGCACCCCGGTGCCGGCCCACCGCGTCCAGCTCGTCGATGAAGACGATGCATGGGCTATTCTTCTTGGCGGTGTCGAACAGGTCGCGCACCCGGGAAGCGCCCACGCCTACGAACATCTCGACGAAATCGGAGCCTGAGATGCTGAAGAAGGGCACCCCGGCCTCGCCCGCCACGGCCCGGCCGAGCAGGGTCTTGCCGGTGCCCGGCGGCCCCACCAGGAGCACGCCCTTGGGGATCTTGGCCCCCAGCTCCACGAACTTCTTGGGGTGCTTCAGGAACTCGACGATCTCCTGAAGCTCCATCTTGGCCTCGTCCAGGCCCGCCACGTCGTCGAAGCGGACCTTGCTCTTCTCCTCGGTGTGGAGCTTGGCCCGGCTCTTGCCGAAGGACATGGCCCGGTTGTTGCCGCCCTGCATCTGGTTCAGGATGAAGAGCCACAGGCCGACGAAGACCACCAGCATCAGGACGTTGGGAAGGATGGAGACCCACCACGCCGGGGGCGGTGTGGGCGCCGCGGACACCTGCACACCCTTGGCCAGGAGCTGGTCCGCCAGGTTCGTGAGGTTCGGGGGGGCAAAGGTCTTGAACTCGGTGCCGTCCTTCATGCGACCGTGGATCTCCTGCTCGCCCACCATCTTGACGCTCGCAATGCGGCCGGCGTTCAGGGACTGGACGAACTCGGTGTAGTCCAGGTTCCGGGCGCTCTCCGAGGGCGTGTAGAAGGTGCTGACGATCATGACCGCCAGGACCGCGATCAGGAGGTAGAGGCTCAGGCCTCTGAGGAACCGGTTCAAGGGTGTGTCCTCCCCTCACCTGCGAACAAAGCGGGCGGGCCAGTGACGCTCGTTTCGTTCGGCCTGGTCCGCCCGCCTGACGTCGATAGGCTCCGCGTGGACAATGGCTGTGCCGTCCGATTCTGCAAGCCGCGGGAGACACCTCTCCCAAACGGCTGATCCGTTCGAGGGTATTATACCATAGTCGTTCTCAGGCAACAACGAACCCACTGTACCGCCCGCTGCGACGGCCTTCGTGGGTTCACGAGGGCTCCGGGACGGGTCGACCCCGGTTCACCATCCGCTTCCCGCAACCCGGCCTGTGGCCGGCCCGTCCGGCCGCAGGCGCGCCACCAGCACGGTGGCGTCGTCGTGGCGATCCGGCCCCCAGAGCTCACGCGCCCGGGCCACAAGGATCTCCGCCAGCACCGCCGGGTCCTCACCGTGGAACCTGGCCACCTCCTCTGCCAGCCAGTCGGGCCGGAAGCGTCCCCCTGCCTCCCAAAGGCCGTCGCTGGCCAGGATCACCCGATCGTCGGGCCCCAGGGAGACCACACGCACGTCGGCCTCCACCTCGTCCAACACCCCTGCCGGCGGGCTCTCGCCCTCCACGATCTCCAACCGCCCGGCCCGAACCAGGAGCGAGGGGGCCGCGCCGATCTTGACGATCTCCGCCTCACCGCTGTAGAGGTCCACCACCAGCATGTCCAGGGTGGCGAAGCGCACCTCAGGCGATCGGGCCCTGAGAAGGGTGTTCAAGGTTCGGACCGACGCGTGCAGCTCCAGCCCCGCCTCCAGGAGCGACTGGAGCAGCGTCACCGCTGCGTGGCTCTCCTGCCACGCGGGCACCCCCGTGCCCATGCCGTCGCTGAGGACCACCGCCACGCGCCCGTCCACCAGCTCGGTACGCTCCACGCAGTCACCCGAGTGCAGCTCCCCTTCGCGCAGGACGGCCGCATCGGCCACCTCCAGCGCGTAGCGCCGGCGCGCCACCAGCTCGAAGCGGCAGCCCATCTGCCCGGGGCCCTCCAAGCAGGAAGCGTTCCACACCGCGTAGGGCCTTCCCAGGCGACGCGAGACCAACGGGGCGATGACCCGCTCGCAGTGTCCCGGACCCGGGCATCGACCCCGAAGCTGGCCCGTGACGCGGTACCGGTTGGGTCCCACCCGGCTGCATCGGAGCCGTTTCAGGTCCACCGTTCCGGCCAGGGTTCTCCGCAGCGCCCGCTCCACCTCCCCCACGTTCTGTGCCCGGTCCTCCACCCGGCTGGCCATGGCGTCCAGTAACCGGGAGACTCCCCGGAGCTGCTCGGGAAGAAGGACATTGTGCCGATGCGACCGGCCCAGCTCCTCCTGCGCTGTCCGGAAGCGCGGCAGGGTGAGGCCGACGCCCTTCAACAGCCGGTCGTGGTGGGTGCAGCGGAGGCTCAGCCGCCGGGGTAACCCGGCCTCGGACAGACTCGCCGCCGAGCTCTCCACCGTTCCCACCAGCTCCACCATGTCCCAGTAGGTCGCATACGCCTCGCGGCCCCAGCACCGTTCGTGCGCGGGGCAGCCCTGGCAAGCCTCAGCATGGACGGCCTGGATGAAGAGCCCGACCTCCTCGTCGGGCCGCGCCTGCCGCTCGGGCTCGAGCTGGCGGGCCATCCGGTCGAAGAGGCCTCCCACCTTCCGCAGATCCGCCCCCACCTCGACGCGCAGGTCGGGTTCCTGGGCCGCTTGGCCCCCCGTCCCCCACCGCGCCTCCCAGCGCCGCAGCACCTCGCGCGGCAGCAGGGCGGTAAGGATCGTCGCCGTCACCGCCGAGAGGAAGACCTGCTCCATGGCCGCAGGGTCCGCCACCTGGGGTGCGGTCAGGAGCAGGCCCGCCCAGAAGCCCGCGAGTGCCGCCAGGCGTCCAAGCGGCCGCAGCAGACCCGCCACCAACCCCGCCAGGCCCAGCAGCGCCGCCCAGCCCGGCGGGTAGCCGAAGCTCCACGCCCACACCGCCCCCATCCCCAGTCCGAGGCCTGCACCCGCCCCCGCACCCGCCACCAGGGCGGCGAGCTGCACCAGAACGAACGCGCCAAGCCACCCCGGCTGCAGGAGCTCGCCGCGCCATCCCCACAGCGCGCTCCCGCACAGGACGACAAGCACGGCCAGACCTAGACTGCGGGGCAGGTCCCACTCCAGGTCCTGCCCTGCCAGGGGCATCCAGAGGAGGAAGCCAGCCGCAAGACCCAGGGCGGGCAGGATCAGCTCCTGCAGGGCCGCGAGCGATGTCGCCTGGCCGGAAGAGTCCAGCAGGCCCGCACCACCCTGAAGGACCGCCAGGAGCAGGGCCTGCCAGCCTGGAGCCACCCGCGCTCCCCCGCGGTGCGCCCGCAGGGCCGCGTGGGCGAGGGTGAAGAGCAGCAGGACCATCAGCTCTCGCCCCACGCTCCCCGGCGCCGTCCTCAGGCCGCCGAGCACCATCCCTCCCACCACGGCCGCCACCCGCCCCCACTGGCCCGCAGCGGCGGCGGTCGCCCCCAGAGCCCCGGCCCACACCCCTCCCGGCGTTCCGGGCAAGGGGACTCCTACCAGCAGGAACCCGGCCACTCCCAAGGCCGCAAGGTGCCCCAGCCCCTGCAACCGCTCCCAGGGGAGACGCCGGCCTCCCCGAGATCGTCCCAATGGGGCAAGTCTCGCTGGCGTCGCACGGTACAGGTGGGCATTCGGGGCATCGGAAGCCATGATCCAGACCCTCCCGTCCATCATCACGCTGGATCGCCGCCTCGCCGGCGGATGAAGGCGACTGGGGGCAGCCCCACCCAGTAAAGGAGGCTGCCCCGCAGTCCGCCGAGCGTCGAGGGGAGAAACGGCTGTCCTCAGGATACCATCGGGGCGCGGCGGGGTCTGTCGAAAGCCTTGGGCCGGGGCTCGAAAGATTCCATGGTGAGTTCATCCCGATCGGCCGGTCGTCCAGCGCGCTCAGGCCTTGGGGCCAGGGTCCTTCCACCACCGGGTGGGGTAACCGAAGGTCGCCTCGGCCAACGCCCGGGCTCGGGGCTGGGTCCCTGCCGGCACGAAAAGGTAGAGCTTCCACAGCCCCTCGTACTGGGCCTGGAGAGAGGCCATGCCCCACCGGCGTTGAAGCGGCTCGGGAAGCCGAGTCAAGGGGTGAAGGCCTTCGGACGTTCGCACGGGCACCGTGGCTTCGTTCAGGTAGCTGGGGGCAGGAACGTAGAGGATCACCTGGTCGTCCGGCACCCCCAGAGCGTCTGCCAGCCTGGCCTCCACCGCTTCCCTGGCGGCGGCGCACCGGTGGTAGGCCTCCACCAGCCGGTCCCGCCCGTCGGGACCCACCGCATCCAGGTCCAGCACGTAGGCCCGCTTCAGCAGCTCGCGCCGGCGGAGGCCCTGAACCAGTCGCACGCTCCCAGCGTCCCCTCCGTCTCTTCCCGCCTGCTCCAGGCGTTCCAGGAAGAGCTCGTCGGTGAACTGCTCCAGCTGCCGGGGGTCCCATCCCCGTTTCAGGACCCGCTCCAACGCCTTGCTTACCATGGCTCCCGCCGCCACCTTGGCGTGATGGAGGTAGACGCGTTCGGTGAGGACGTACCGCATGCGAAGGACGTGGAGGATCTCCGAGAAGGCATCGGGCCGTTCCACGCCGTGCTCGCTCAGCTCGAGCACCAGCTGGTCGCCCTCGAGCCCGAAGAGGTCCAGGACTCGGGCGTCGTACCGCTGGACCAGCCCGGTGAAGTGGGCGTCGCGCAGCAGGTAGTCCAGGAGGTCCGCGTCGACGGTGCCCGCCACCAGATCTCGGCTCCAGCCCGGGACTTTGGGGTCCCGGCGCCCTCCGGAACGGTCGCCGCGGGCCAGCAGGGCGGTCACCCCTTCCTGCAGGCCCAAGCGGTCCAGCCGCTCTCCCAACCGGCCCTGCCCCAGCGCGCGCCGGAGCCGCTCGGGGGTGTCGTGCCGGGGAAGCACCCGCCGCTCGTCCTCGAAGGTGTGCCCGAAGGGAACGTGCGACACGTCGTGGAGGAGGGCTGCGGCCATGACGACGCGGGCTGCGTCCGGCTCCAGCCGGGCGCCGCGGCGAGCGAGCCGCTCCAGGATCCTTCCGGCCATGTGGAGGGTGCCCAGACTGTGATCGAAGCGAGTGTGCAGAGTTCCGGGGTAGACCAGGGAAGCGGTGCCCAGCTGCTTGACCCCCCGCAACCGCTGGACCTCCGGGGTGTCGAGAAGCTCCACCAGCTCCTGGGTGAGCTCGATGTCGCCATGAACCGGATCCCGGATGATCACGGGCTTCCCTCCTCCCCTGGTCGGCCCCTGCCGCGGGCGTGCCCGGACCGCTCGGTCCGGGCCCGCCCGGAGACCCCCACCTGCTGCAAGGTCAACGGTAGGCGTCGATCAGCTCTCGGATGTACGCCCGGGGATCCACGGTCTCCCGGGGCCGCTGGGCCTCCAACCGCTCGTCGTACGCGATGGCCTCGGGCTGCTGGTAGAAGACGCCCGTGAAGATCCTCTCGGACGTGATGGCCAGCTCGAAGGCCCGCACCTGGTTCCTGGGGTCGTAGCCGTCCGGCAGGGACGCCGTGTTGGTCTTGACCTGCTTGTAGGTGTTGTTGAAGGTCGGGCACGGGCTGACCGCGTGGATGAAGGCGAAGCCCCGATGCTCGATCCCACGGCGGATCAGGTCCGCCAGCTGGTCAAGCGACGACGATGCCCCGCGAGCCACGAAGGAAGCGCCGTAGGCGATGGCCATGGCCACGGGGTTGAGCGGCCGGTCCACGTTGCCCACCGGGGTGGTGGACGAGACCAGGCTCACGGGGCTGGTGGGCGACACCTGTCCTTTGGTGAGGCCGTAGATGGAGTTGTCCATCATGACGTAGGTGATGTCCGGGTTGCGGCGCACCGCATGGGGGAAGTGCCCCGCCCCGATGGCCAGACCGTCGCCGTCGCCGCCCACCGCCAGCACGGTGAGCTTCGGGTTGGCCAGCTTGAGCCCGGTGGCGATGGGCAACACCCGCCCGTGCACCCCGTGGAAGCCGTACGCGTTCAGGAAGATCGGGAACCGGGAGGAGCAGCCGATCCCGGAGATGACTGCCACCTCGTGCGGCTCCACCTGGAGTGCGGCCAGCGCCCGCGTCGTCGCCTCCAGCACCGCGTAGTCACCGCACCCTGGGCACCAGGTGGGCTTGTTCTGGCTGCGGTACTGCTTGGGAAGGACCTGGCTAACGGCCATCGGGATACACCTCTCTAATCTTCTCGTAGATGTCCGCAGGGCGGAACGGCAGCCCGTCCGTCTTGTTGAGGCGATAGGGCTTCACGTCGAAGCGGCTCCGGATCAGGTTGGCGAACTGACCGCTCAGGTTGACCTCGGGGATCAGGACCCGATCGACCTGCTCGAGGAAGGCTTCGATCTCCGCCTCGGGGAGCGGCCACACCATGCGGGTGTGCAAGGCGGCCACCCGATACCCCTCGCGGTTCGCCCGGGCCACCGCCTCGCGGATCACACCCTCCTGCGAGCCCCAGCCCAGCACGCCCAGCACGGGGTGCTCGTGGCCATGGCGCCGGGTCATGCCCGGCTCCTGCGCCACCAGCGCCATTTTCCGGGCCCTCTTGGCCATCATCCGGTTGCGGGACGCCGGGTCGTACACCGGGCGACCTTGCTCGTCGTGCTCCAGGCCGGTGATCACGTGCTGCAGGCCCTCCATGCCCGGGATGGCCGTGGGCGAGACGCCCGAGTCGGTGAGAGCATAGCGCCGGTAGCTTCCGTTCTGCTTGGCCACGAGCCGCTCGCTGGCCGCGATGCGATCCACGTCAGGCAGGTCGATGCTCGCCTTGCGGAAGCCGAGGTACTGGTCCGACAGCACCACCACCGGGCACTGGTAGCGTTCCGCGAGGTCGAAGGCCTTGCCGATGGTGTAGAAGGCGTCTGCGACGCTGGTGGCTCCCAGCACGATGCGCGGCGCCTCTCCGTGAGCACCCCAGACGGCGATGTTCAGGTCGCCCTGCTCCTCCTTGGTGGGCATGCCGGTGCTCGGGCCCGCCCGCTGCACGTCCACCACCACCGCCGGGAGCTCCACCATGGACGCGAGGCCGAGCAGCTCCACCATCAGCGAGAGCCCCGGCCCCGAGGTGGCCGTCATCGCCTTGGCTCCCCCGAAGGAGGCGCCCAGGACCATGCCGAGGGCAGCCATCTCGTCCTCGGCCTGCACCAGCGTCCCGCCTACCTTGGGCAGCCGGCGGGCCAGGCCCTCCATGATGTCCGACGCGGGCGTGATGGGATACCCGGCGAAGAAGCTGAGCCCCGCGGCCAGCGACCCCAACGCGATCGCCTCGTTGCCCGACAGGACCATGCGGCCCGTTTGGGTGCCCTGTCCCACCCGGAAGGGGTCCTTCTTGGTCAGGCGGTCCCGCACGTAGCCCGCTCCGATCTCCAGGGCCCGGCGGTTGGCGTCGAGGGCGTCCTCACCCTTGCGGGCGAAGCGCTGCTCGATGAGCCCCACCATCACGTCCCTCGGGACGTCGAAGAGCTCCGCCACGGCTCCCAGGACCACGATGTTCTTCGACCGGAGCGATCCGGCCTGGTCGCGGGCTAGGGAGGTCATGGGAACGGGGTAGGCCACCCCGTCGAAGGAGGTGTCCGGGCTGAAGTCGTCCGAGTCGTAGACCAGAACGCCGCCGGGTTTCAGATCCGGCAGCGCCTTGTCGTACGCCTCCCGGTTGAAGGCCACCAGCACGTCGAGCTGGTCGCCCTGGGAGAGGAGCAGCTCGTCTCCCACCCGCACCTGGTAGACCGCGTGACCGCCCCGGATCTCCGCCGGATAGGTGCGGAAGGTATAGACCTCGCGCCCCGCGCGAGCGGCCGCGAGGGTGAAGATCTCGCCGCAGCTGATCACGCCCTCGCCCGATTCCCCGCCGAAGCGCATGACGATATCGACATCGGCCAAACGAGATTCCCCCTGTCCAACCCCCGTGCTTCTTGTATACAATTCCAGCGGCGACACCGCATCTCCTTCCTGACAGACGCCGCCGCGCGCGGGTAGCGAGCCGCCCCCAACGGCTGCTCACCGGCGCCCCTTCATTATACATCGGTCACCGAATCGCGCGAAGAGATCCTACTCGCTCCGGCCGCGCCTGGTTATGCTGGAGCACGAGGTCAAGCCGAGGGAGGCGCGCTCCGTGGAGCAGCGAATCGCCCGTCGCATCCCGCCCGCACAAAGGCTGGAGCAAGCTGGATGACGTCTGGGAGGGCGTGGCGGTCCGGACGCTGCTGGAGACGCGCCGCGACCGGGCCTGTCGACCCGGCCGCGGCGCGCTGCAGGATGTGCCCCGGGAGCCTCAGGCTCAGCGGGCCACCCGAGGGATGGGCGGCAGCTCCCG
Source organism: Limnochorda pilosa (assembly GCF_001544015.1). Classification (GTDB taxonomy): domain Bacteria; phylum Bacillota; class Limnochordia; order Limnochordales; family Limnochordaceae; genus Limnochorda; species Limnochorda pilosa. The sequence continues at coordinate 3,704,664 of NZ_AP014924.1, forward strand.
CTTGTGCCGGCTCACCCGGTGGAGCGCCTCGATGCGGGCCAGGAGCTCGGGCGCGGCGGCCCCTTCCAGGAGGTAACGATCCAGTTCGGCGTAGGTGATCCCCATCTCGCCCTCGTCGCTCTGCCCCTCCCAGAGCCCCGCCGAAGGGGTCCTCTGGATGATGGCCTCGGGGAGCTCCAGGTACCGGGCCAGCTCCCGCACCTCTCCCTTCACCAGGTCTCCCAGAGGCAGGAGGTCCACGCCGCCGTCCCCGTACTTGGTGTAGTACCCGGTGTAGAGCTCGCTCCGGTTGCCGGTCCCCACCACCAGGTAGCCGCGGACGTTGGCCGCATGGTACAGGGTAAGCATGCGAAGCCGGGGCTTCACGTTGGCCCGGGCGAGCTGCAGCCGCCCGGGGTCCGCCTCCGCGGGCAGCGTGGGCTGCAGTGCTCTGGCCAGGATATCGTAGACCGGCGAGAGATCCACCACCACGTGCGGGATCCCCACGTGCCTGGCCACCCGCTCGGCGTCGGCCTGGTCCTCGAGGTTGCTGTGGCAAGGCATCAGCACCCCGAGGGTGCGGCCCGGAGCGGCCCTCTGGGCCAGGGCGGCCGCCACCGCCGAGTCGATGCCCCCCGACAACCCCACCGCCAGTCCCTCTGCCCCGGACCGCTGCAGGTTGGCCTCCAGCCAGCGGACGAGCTGATCGCACACCTTGCCCGCGTTCATCGCCAACGCCTCCTCCCGGGCGAGCCGCCCGGACGTGCGTGATGCTTGGGATCAGAAGATCCCGAGGTACTGGTCCAGCTCCCAGCGGGAGATCTGGGTGCGGTAGAGGTCCCACTCCAGCTCCTTCGCCCGGACGAAGTGGGTATAGACGTGCTCGCCCAGCGCCTCCCGCACCACCGTGTCCTCCTTCAGGCGCTCCAGCGCGGCCTCGATGCTCCCCGGGAGGCTCCGGATGCCATACTCCCTGCGCTCCGCCGGGCTCATCTCGAAGATATTCTGATCCACCGAGGCCGGCGGCTCAAGCCCCCGCTTCACCCCATCCAGCCCGCCCTTGAGCATGACGGCCAGGGCCAGGTAGGGGTTGGACGAAGGGTCGGGCGAGCGGAGCTCCACCCGGGTGCCCTTCTCGCGACTGGCCGGTACCCGCACCATCGCGCTGCGGTTGTGGGCGGACCAGGAGACGTAGACGGGCGCCTCGTAGCCGGGGACAAGCCGCTTGTACGAGTTCACCAGGGGGTTGGTGATGGCGGTGAAGCCTGGGGCGTGCTCCATGAGACCGGCGATGAAGCTGAGCGCCGTCTTGGAGAGCTGGTAGGGTCCCTTCGGGTCGTAGAAGGCGTTCTCTCCATCCGCGAAGAGGGAGAGGTGGGTATGCATCCCCGAGCCGTTCACGCCGAAGAGCGGCTTGGGCATGAAGGTGGCATGAAGCCCGTGACGACGGGCGATGGCCCGCGTGACGTACTTGAAGGTCGCCACGTTGTCGGCGGTGGTGAGGGCGGTGTCGTAGCGGAAGTCGATCTCGTGCTGGCCCTCGGCGACCTCGTGGTGCGACGCCTCGACCTCGAAGCCCATCTCCTCCAGGGTGATGACGATCTCCCGCCGGGCGTCCTCTCCCAGGTCCACGGGCCCCAGGTCGAAGTAACCTCCCTGATCCTGGGTGTGCGTGGTGGGCGTGCCGTCGGAGCCGAGCCGGAAGAGGAAGAACTCGCACTCGGGGCCTGCGTAGGCCGTGAAGCCCAGGCTTTTCACTTCCTCCAGGACCCGCTTGAGCACGAAGCGGGGGTCCCCCACGAAAGGCTCGCCGGAGGGGCGATGAACGTCGCAGATCAGGCGCGCCACGGATGCTCCCTCCTGGGTCCGCCAGGGGAAGACGGTGAAGGTGTCGTAGTCCGGCCGCAGATTCATGTCCGACTCCTCGATGCGGGTGTAGCCCTCGATGGAGGAGCCGTCGAACATGATCTCGTTGTCCAGCGCCTTCTCCAGCTGGCTCACGGGGATGGCCACGTTCTTGAGGATTCCCAGGACGTCCGTGAACTGCAGGCGGACGAACCGTACGTTCCTCCTCCGGGCCTCCTCGAGAATCTCCTCTTTGGTGCGCATCACACGTTCTCCTCCTTCGCTTTGCGCAGGGACGTCTCCAGGCGCGTCTGGAGGTCCTCGCGGTTGTTCACCGGGTAGAGCGACGACAGCCGCCTGGGATGGCCCAGGGTCGGCGAGCGGGAGTCTGGCTCCGGCTCACCCCCCTCTTGCGGCGCGCCGGTCGGCCGCTGCTGCAGGATCACCCGCACGCCCTCCAGGTTGAAGCCTTGGTTGGTGAGGCTCTTGATGCTCAGGAGCAGGTCCACCTCACGGGGTGAGTAGATGCGGTGGTTCCCTGGAGAACGGGCCGGTTCCAGCAGCCCCACTTCCTCGTAGTAGCGGATCTGACGGGCGGTGAGACCCGTCAGCCGCTCCACGACGCCGATGGAGTAGAGCGGCGTGTCGGGGTCGGTCTGCCTCACCGGGACACCCCCTTGCCCTTGCCCTCAGGTGCGTCATGGACATGTTAGGCTTTCTGCCCAGACGATACCTCTATGGTAGGTGGCCCTTGGGGCCTTGTCAAGTGTTTCGGGTTCGTTTTGGTTCGAGTGGCGCCAGATACTTGACAAATCGGTTGACACGGGGGAGGTCACCCGTATAATGGGAGGCAACATGACTCTGGCCTCTGCCGGGCTTCCACAATACGTTAAGTTATATCACGCCGCGTGCGAGGACACTCCAACGCACGTCGCCTTGCCGAATTCGTGGACGCCGGAGTCCAACGCCATTGCCTGGAGGGATATGGTAGTGTCAGCCATCGATACGGTGTGGGTGCTGGTCGCGGCCTTCCTGGTCTTCTTCATGCAGGCCGGCTTCGCGATGGTCGAGGCCGGTCTCACCCGGGCCAAGAACGCCGGGAACATCGTGATGAAGAACCTGATGGACTTCGCCGTGGGATCCCTGGCGTATTGGATGGTCGGCTTCGCCATCATGTTCGGCGCGGGGAGCGCGTTCTTCGGATCCTCGGGCTTCTTCCTCTCCGGCGACTGGAGCTTCCTGGGGCTCAACGTGCCCATTGAAGCCTTCTGGCTCTTCCAGGTGGTCTTCGCGGGAACGGCGGCCACCATCGTTTCGGGGGCCATGGCGGAGCGGACCCGCTTCACCGGCTACCTGATCTACAGTGCGGTCATCTCCGCGGTCATCTACCCGGTGGTGGGGCACTGGACCTGGGGCGGTGGATGGCTCTCGCAGCTGGGGAGCCAGGGCTTCATGGACTTCGCCGGTTCCACGGTGGTCCACTCCGTCGGCGGCTGGGCGGCCCTGGCGGGTGCCATCGTCCTGGGCCCCCGCATCGGCAAGTACAACGAGGATGGGTCCATCAACCCGCTGCCGGGCCACAGCATCACGCTGGCCGCCCTGGGCGTCTTCATCCTCTGGTTCGGGTGGTTCGGCTTCAACCCCGGCTCCACCCTGTCAGGGACCGATCCCGCCATCGCCCTCATCGCCACCAACACCAGCCTGGCGGCGGCCGCAGGCGCCACCCTGGCCATGCTCACAAGCTGGATCCGCTACGGCAAGCCCGACGTGAGCATGACCCTCAACGGGACGCTGGCAGGCCTGGTGGGAATCACGGCCGGGTGCGCCTTCGTGGACATCTGGGCCGCGGTGGTCATCGGTGCCCTGAGCGGCATCCTGGTGGTCCATGGAGTGGAGTTCTTCGATCGGGTACACGTGGACGACGCCGTAGGTGCCATCGCCGTCCACGCGGTGGCGGGCGCCTTCGGAACGCTGGCCGTAGGGCTCTTCGCCACCGACGGTGGTCTCTTCTACGGGGGTGGGTTCGAGCAGCTGCTGGTCCAGCTCGCCGGGGTGCTCTCCGTTTTCGCTTGGACCTTCGGAACGGCTTACGTCCTCTTCAAGCTCCTGGCCGCGACCATCGGCCTCCGCGTCACCCCCGATGAGGAGACGATGGGCCTCGACCTGGGCGAGCACGGTCTCACGGCGTACCCCGACTGGGCTCCCCTGCAGCCGGGCTTGGGCAGTGCCCACGCCCAGGCAGCCCGCGTCTCGCGGGGGCAGACGGGCTGAAGCGGCCCCAGGCCGCCGATGAGGAAGGAGAATCCGCCATGAAGAAGCTGGAGTGCATCATCCGCCCGTCGCACTTCGACGCCGTCAAGCAGGCGCTGGCCAGCTTGGACGTGCGCGGCATGACGGTGGTCCAGGTGATGGGTTACGGCAGCCAGAAGGGCCAGACCGACGTCTACCGGGGCGTGGAGTTCACGGTGAACCTGCTCCCCAAGGTGAAGATCGAGGTGGTCCTAGCCGACGAGGCCGTGGAAGCCGCCATCGACGCGGTCACGGCCGCGGCCCGCACCGGGCAGGTGGGCGACGGGAAGATCTTCGTGAGCGACGTGGCCGAGGCCGTTCGGATCCGCACGGGCGAGCGGGGAGCTGCGGCCGTCTGACCGGCGCTCCGAAGGCTTCGTTTCAAGGAAGGGCGGCGGGTGCCGCCCTTCCGCCGCGTCATGGGGTGCGAGGCCCACGCGGCCGTGGACATCCCTCGGGCGGCGCAACGGGGCGACCCAGTCCCCGGAGGGGGGAAAGGGCGCCCTCGTGCATAGGATTCGCCGAGTCACCTGTCCCTGGGGAGGCGATGCGATGCAGGCGATCTGGGTGGCGCGGGGCCGCGCGGTCGCGTGGGCCTTCGTGGCGACAACGACCCTCCTCGGCGTCATCGGGCTGGTGGCAGCCCCGCCTTCACTCTGGCACTCGTTCCTCTCGCGGGTCAACCGCGACCCATCTCAGTGCGGACTTCCCGGGCTCCCCGATCCGGCCTCCTTTTCCGTGGTGGACCCTGCCAGCATCCCCTGGCGGGCCGCGCCTCCACCCGAGCTCGTCGAGCTTCAGCGCCGGTACACCGCGGGTCGTCTGGTGGGCGCCTACCGCATCCGCTTGACCGAGCCGCTCTTCCAGGAAGCGGCCAACGTGGAACGAGGTGCCGAGCTGCTGCGGGGTACCGTCCTGCAACCCGGGGAGACGCTCTCGTTCAACGGACGCGTGGGGCCCTACACTGCGGCTCGGGGCTTTCGCGACGGCCCGGAGTACCGGGCGGGCCGCGTGGTCCCATCGGCCGGCGGCGGGATCTGCAAGGTCTCGTCGGCGCTCTTCAACGCCGCCGTTCTCGCAGCCCTGACCGTTCTCGAGCGCCATCCTCACACCATGCTCGTGTCGTACGTGCCCGGCGGCCAGGATGCGGCGGTGGCCTACCCCTACAAAGACCTGCGGCTCCGCAACGACCAGGCCGGCCCCGTGGTCATCTGGGCCGACTACCGGGACGCGGCGGTAACCGTGGCCGTGTACGGGTCCCACCAGCCGCCGGCCATCGAGTGGTCCCACCAGGTCCTGGAGCGAACGCCCTTCCCTCAAGACCGGCGCCCCCACCGCTCGTTGCCTGCCGGGGAAGAGCGCATCCTGCTGCGAGGCCTCGACGGGATGCGCCTCCGCTCCTGGCTCACGGTGCTCCACCCGGACGGCCGCCGGGAGGAGAGGGACCTAGGCGTCACCATCTACCGTCCGAGACCTCAGGTGGTGGAGTACGGCGCCGCGGCTTCCTCGTAGCGGACGAGGATGACGCGAAAAGGCCGGGGGAACAGGTTGCCCCGGCCGCACACATCGGAGCCCCACCCTCCGGGGCGGGGCCCGTACCTTCGAGGCGGCGTCGTGGGAACAGCCAGGTGAGGAACACCCCGCCTGTTCCCGCCACGGATCGCCAAACCCTCTTCGTCATTGGTGGGCCGCCAGGGAGTCGAACCCTGAACCTTGGGATTAAGAGTCCCCTGCTCTGCCGATTGAGCTAACGGCCCGCGAACCCGCTCTACATCGGCCTCTCGGAGCTGGCAAGCCTGCATTAACTTGCCAGTCCCATGCTCTGGCCACTGCATGGGACCATGCGCCCTCGCATGCCCCGCAGGCACGAGGATAGCATATACCCCCTGCCTTTTCAAGCCCCCCAGTGTTAACTTTCCCTGCCATGAATGGCTGATCTAGGCTCAGAGCCACTGGCGGGCCTCACGCTCCCCTCCTCGCGGCGTCTCGCCTGATTACTCCCGCGCCTGCTGGTCCGGCCCGCAGCGCCTGCGGCGGGGACCCGTGCGGCAATCGTAGTCCAGGATCGGTGAACCGCCTGGATCACCGTTGTGGCACCGCTCCCGGCGAATCCCGGCCAAACGCAGCAGCGATTGGGCTCAGGAACTCCGCGGCTGCCCCCCCGTGCGCCGGATACCCCTTGCCTGTCCTGGAGAAGCCCATGAAATGGGCGTAGATGAAGCCCCGGCTGTAACCGGGGCGTGGGTGGCCTGCCCTGCAGAACGGTACGAATGTCGCACCCAGCCGCCGGGTCGAATCTCTGGCTACCCCAGCCTCGCCCTCACCCGCTTCGCTGCCTCGCGTGCCGTGGCGAGGTAGGCCCGCTCGTCGCCCCAGGGGTCGAGGTAGCGGGCGAGGGGGCTTGCGGGGTGAAGGAGGTCGAGGGCTCGCCCGAGGTCCCTCTCGAGCCTCGCCAGGCGCCGGGCCTCCCTCTCCCCCTCGTGGGGCATGAGGTCCACCTCGCCCAGCATCCGGGCCCACCGCAGCTCAGTCGAGGCATCCTCCACCGGGTCAGGGGACCAGCCAGCCATGGCCATCACCACCATGGTTCGTGGTAGTGAACCATGGTTCTCTACTACTTGCCTCATCCCCTGCTGGTGGATGCAAGAAAGCCGACCCCAGGAGGGTCGGCCCTGTCCGATATCCACCCCCGAGGGCTACATCGGGCCGCCCGGGTGAACCTTCATCTCGGCGTATCCGCACTCATCGCACACCAGCGGCCTGAAGATACCGAGCACCTTGCCGTCGACCTTGACGAGCGGTTCCCTTGACCTGCGCTTCTCCTCGTCGGTTCGGTCGGGGAACCAGTCGATCCAGGTCTGGACCATCGTTCCCTTGCCACACTTGGGGCAATCTGCCATCTGTTATCGCCTCCTCGGGAGGATTTGACCGTGGTCGCTCTGCAACCCAGGTACGTTGACACGCTCTTCGACGGCCGAGGCCGTCACATCCCGAGCTGCCCCTGCTCGACCGGCCGGTCCTTACTCGCTCGCTTCGCCCGTTGGAAAGTTGCCTCGGCAAGACGAGGGAACTCGAGCCGCGCGTGGCCCGCGAGCAGGTCCTCGATAGTGAGGATCTGGATCCTCGGGTATCGCTTCCCCGGCAAGGAGGGAGGCTCGTACAAACCTGCTGCTGCTGCCTCCTTCACCATCGGTTTGGTCGGCGCTTCAAGGGTGATGAAGGCACCGATCGGGGCCTTCTCTCGCTCGAGCACACCCTTCAGGTCACGGATCTGCGAAGCTGTGACGTTGCCGCTCTTCACCTGGACGATGATGGTCTTCGCCTTCCCGGAGCCATCATCAAAGAAGTTGATGTAACCATCGATCCCGGTGTCGGCGCCCTTCTTCTTGTCGTGCGCTGGCCTGGCGTCGATCAGGCCAAGGGCCCACCACTCGAACTGGAAACGGCCATCCTTCTCGTCAAGCAGGGCCCGGGCATCTTCGACGGTGGTCGGCGCACCTAAGACCTCGTAGGGTGACAGCTCCTCGCTGAACGCGTCATGGAGTCGGTGCTTCATCAAGGCAATGGCAAGGTGGGTGATGTCGATCCCGATCCAGCGACGGTTCAACCGTTCGGCCACCGCGACCGCGGTGCCGCAACCGCAGAATGGGTCGAGGACCACATCGCCCTCGTTACTGCTGACCTGGATGATACGCTCTAGGAGAGCCTCGGGCTTTTGGGTGGGGTAGCCCAGCTTCTCTCTGCTAAAGCTCATGATCCACGGGGAGTAGACGTCGGTCCAGACGTCGTCCAGGGCCACGCCCCGCGGGTTCGCGCCACCGCCCCTCCGCTGGTAGCCCTCAGGGTGGGGCTGATAAGCGGCCTCTTTGTTGAAGACGAACCGGGCCCCCCGCGTGTAGTAGAGGATGGTATCGTGGTTGCGGATCCAGTTCGAGGCGCGACTCTTGAAACCGCTTACCCAACCGCTTCGCCAGACGATCTCCCGCCGGAAGCGCTCTGCGCCGAAGACAGCGTCCAGCAGGAGCTTGATGTAGTGGCTGGCAGTCGGGTCGCAGTGGAGGTAAAGGCTCCCTGTAGGCTTCAGCACTCGGTGAAGCTCCACGAGGCGGATGGACATCATGGTGAGGTAGGCCATCATATCATTCTGGCCGAGGAAGGCTCTGAGGGCCTGCAGGAGATTGGCCAGGTCCCTAGGCCCCTCGGTCACCACCTCACGGTAGGCCCTCTCGGATTCGAGCCCCCAATGCCACGTGTCCTCAAAGGCGGTGATTTGTGCCTGAGATGCTTCGCCCGATGGCTCCTTGAAGAGCACGTTGTAGGTGGCGTTCGAGTTGAACGGCGGGTCGAGGTAGATGAGGTCCACGGACTCGTCTGGGACGTGCTCCCGGAGGATCGTGAGGTTGTCGCCCAGGTAGAACTTGTTCACCCAGCCGTCCATCCGTGACCGCCCTCCCGGAGGTAGGAATTGGCTACCGGGGGGCGAATTCCTGTTCCTTGCGGCGGACGAAACGGCCGGTCGGCCGGGGGGTGATACGGGTGAAGCGCGAGCAAGCCGAACAGATCCTGCTCTCCACTTACGACGCTGTCAAGAGCGGCCTGTCGGTCGAGGGTCCCAAACTCGACCTGAAGCGGCAATGGTGGAAGCTGCGCGGCGACGAGGACGAGTTCGCAAAGGACCTCTGTGCAATAGCTAACTCACCCGGCAACGCCGACGGGGTTATCATCCTCGGCCTTGACAAGAGCGGCCAGGCATATGATGCTGGCGTTGAGACGACTGGTCTCGACGAAGCAGACATCCAGTCCAAGGCAAACGCCTTCATTGAACCTCGTCTGCGCTGGGAACTGCATGAGTTCCAGATTGAGGGAAAACGCGTAGCCGTCATCGTGATCCCCAGGTCCGACTCGCGCCCGCACGTCGTGCGGAGGCACCGTGACCGAGAGAACTGCATCTTCATCAGGCGCGGGTCTCAGACGGGGCTGGCCGGACGGCGTGAACTGGACGAGATGTTCGGCAATCGATCGCCCGTGGCGGAACCAAAGCTCTTCATACACTCGTTCAGCCTGCCCGGGTACCCGACCAACACCGTGACCCTGGATTGCATCCTGATGACCGGGGAGAGTGCCGTCGTGGTCTCCCGCGGTTCTTGCACCATCAGGTTTCGCGACGAAACCGAGCAGCCTATCCCGATCATCAGGCTCTATAGCCACGACAGAGATGTTCTCACCGACCCGAGCGACATCTTCCCAGCTGTCTTTCCCCCGAATAAGGTCATTCGATTCGAGCTGGAGGGCGGGCTGCGGTGGGACTCCTTGCACAAGGGTCAGCGATCCACGGCTGGCTTCTCTCTCCATGTCTCTCTCGACCGGCTAGAGGGTAGCCCACTTCGGACATCCACGGCTCTCAAGTAAGGGACGGCTACCGAAGCTAACAACTGAGCCCCCGGTTCCCCGGGGGCCCTCTCCTTGCCGTGCCGAGGGCCTAAGCAATGCTTAGACCCCTACCCCGCTGCTACCGAGGCCAGCAGCTGCCTCCGCCTCTCCCTCTCCCGCCTCGTGTGCCAGGCGTAGAGCCGGTCGAGCCAGCCCTCGTCTTCAAGGTCAATCTACCTGCGGAGCAGGGTGTTGCTCCTGGGATGCTCCTCGACGATCGCCAGGCCCACCATGATCTCCGGGGCCACGGGGGCGAGCCTCTCCGGGTGGGGGTCGGGGATGGTCTCGGCGAGGAGGGAGGTGCTCTCCTCCAGCTGGACCTCCATGTCGAGCGGGAGGGGCGAGACGAGGGCGTGCCAGATGGTCTCCACGTCCCCCAGCCTCAGCGTGGGATCGAGCCTCACCACCGTGCGGGCGTCGGCCTCCCAGGGCTCGAGGCCAGCCCGCTCGAGCACAGCGGCTACCCGCCCGAGAACGGTCCAGAGGTGCGTGGCCACCTCCGCGTCGGCGTGGATGGCCCGTCGGATCCCCTGGCGGACCCAGCAGGCGGCGTAGGTGAGGAAGCTCGAGCGGCGGGAGGGGTCGTACTTCTCAAGCGCCCGAAGGATGCCGATAAAGCCCTCCTGGGCGAGGTCCTGTGCATCCAGCCTGGCTCGTTGGGAGGCGAAGAGCCGGCGGTACGACGTAGCCGCTTCCCTGTAAACGAAGCCTGCGCAGGACTCGATGAGCCGGACGGTGGCGCCCTCGTCTCCCTGCTTGGCCAGGGCAGCGAGATGGATCTGCTCTTCCCTGGGCACAGCGCGCGGGCGAATGGTCTGGTGCATGCTAGCACCTCGATTGGGAGGAGAGTAGGGCGTTGGGTCGCGGGGCTTGCTGCCGTTATTCTACCGCATCATCGAGCCCCTGGGGCTCACTCAGGGGCTCTGCGTCGCGAGGTTCTGGCTTGCGGGGGAAGCGGGTAACCCACACCCACCAGGTGGGGAGATCCTTGTCTAGCAGGCGGTAGTGAGGATCCCCTTGCTTTCGTGGCTCGGGCTCTCGCCGGATGACCTTCATGCCGCCACCCCCTTGCCAACATTCTACCGGTTCTCGCCACTCCCAGCAACTGAGCCGGAGCTACGCGACGGGAGGCCCTGTACCGTCCGGGCCACGGGCTCGGGCCGATGGTCTTCGAACTCAAAGGAGCATTACAGGAAATCCCTACGAGGTGCCGAAACAATGTGATGGAGCATCCTACCAAGGGGGACGGGTTCATGCAGAACTGGCTTCCGTGGATCATCGGCCTTGCGGTCGCGGCGCTGATCGTCGTCCCCATGGCGACGTACAATCCGCCTACGGAGACGGGCGTCGTCCTGACGGGGAGGGTCATCGAGGCCTCAGGCGAGCCGCTGCGAGCGAGGGTGGAGGCATGGCAGGCTTGGGAGCATAGTTACGGCTCACCTGTCAACTACTGGAAGATACCCAACTGGCGCATGCCCGTTGCGACAACGGACGCAGGCGGGTACTTCCGGCTGGAGGACCTGATCGACTACCCGGAGATGAAAAGCCATGAGTACTACATCGTGATCGCCCCGGACCGGCCGGGATATGCGCACACGGGCTACTACCTTGACCTCACCAAGCACCAGGAAGGCGAGGTCATTGACTGGGGTACGATCGCTGTCAATCGGGATGCGTCTTCCGGGCGCTGACCGCGCGGCGCAAGCTTCCCGGGACCCTGCGGACCGGACGCTCGTAACGGGCGAGCAGTTCTTCATGCTTCTCGAGCGCGCTCGCCCGACCCGGGGCCACCGGGGTTACCCTCCTACAGCGGTCCCTCCCTCGCACTACAGGAATCCTGCAGGAACGATGGCCTTGAGGCAGAACTTACCATCGTAAGGAACCTTGGGGCTACTGCGCCCGTCTCTCGACGGAACCGCCGCTGGGTTGGGGCCTCAGGGGGGATCGGCGGTGAAGCAGCGCTCAGGCTGGCAGGCAACTCGCGCGTCCAGGTCTCTTGCAAGCGGTCTGATCATCGGCCTCCTCTGCACGCTGGCCCCATGGGTGGCTCTGGCCGCCACTTTCACCGTGGACTCACTCGCGGACAGCCACGATCATACGCCCGGCGACGGGTCATGCGCCGATCAGTCAGGCGCGTGCACGCTTCGGGCGGCCATCGAAGACGCGAGCACCAACGGGGAGCCCGACACCATCCTCTTCGCCATCGACGGGGTCATTAGCCTCGTCCTCGGCCCCATTGAGCTTCTGGAAGGCGCGACGACCATCGCAGGGGCGGACGGTCGCGTCACGGTCGACGGGTCCGGGAATCCGCAGGATACGGATAACTTCCTGATTCGCTCGGACGACAACGTGATCCGAGGGCTTATGGTCCAGAATGCGCGGCGAGACGGCATACGCATCGAAGGCGCGCGCAACATCATCGGCGGCAGCGAGCCCGGGCACCGAAACGTCATCAGCCTCAACTCAAGCGCAGGAATCCACATTGATGGTGCTGGCGCGCTCGACAACGTGATCAGCGGTAACTACATTGGGACGGATCCAACGGGGAGGTTCGCGCGAGGCAACGCCTACTACGGCATCTATGTGCTCCGTGGTGAGCACACCATCATTGGCGGCGATACCCCATCAGAGCGGAATCTTATCTCGGGCAATGGGGAGTACGGGATCTACATCCTTGAAGCGAACAACAACGTAGTTAGCGGCAATTACGTAGGGACGGCGATTGATGGTGAAGTCGCCATAGGTAATAGTATAGGCGTCTCTATCGGGGGCTGGTCGACAGGCAACGTGGTTGGCGGCGACACGCCTGCAGAGCGGAACCTTGTCTCGGGAAACGGGAAAGGAATCGAGATCGGGCAACCTGGAGCTGCTGATAATGTGGTGATCGGTAACCTTATAGGCACGGACGTGAGCGGGACACGTGCGCTCGGCAACTCTACTGGTGTGGTCATCGTATCCGGCGCGACGTCCAACACAATTGGAGGTACGTCGGCCAGCGTCCGTAACGTGATCTCGGGCAACGTCTCGAGCGGAGTACAGATCGTGAGCAGCGGCACGACTGGTAACGCTGTCATCGGGAACTACATCGGAACCGACATCTCGGGCACTGTGGCCCTGGGCAACGGCCGTGACGGTGTTTCTCTGGAATACGGCACTCACGACAACATTGTCGGTGGGGAGAACCCAGGGGCGGGTAACGTCATCGCGTCCAACCAAGGGGCTGGCGTGCGGCTACTCCAGTCCACGAGCAACGTCGTCGCAGGCAACCGCATCGGTACCGACGCGAACGGCTCCAAGGCACTTGGCAACGGCCATGGGATCCTGCTTGAAAGCGCTGCCGCAGCCAACGTCATAGGTGGAGATACGCCTGAGTCCGGCAATCTCATCGCCTTTAACGGAACCGGCATCACCATGACGGGGTCAAGTACCAGGTTCAACAAGATCCGCTATAACAGCATGCGGGAGAACTCGGGGCCGGGCATCGTGATTTCCAATGGTGCTCAGGATGGCATATCACCGCCAACGATTCATAGCGCCGATCTCACGATGGTCGTCGGCACGGCCGCCTCGGGTGGGATGACCATTGATCTCTACCTCGCCGACGGCGACCCTTCAGGTGCCGGTGAGGGCGAGACATTCGTGACAACAGGCGTAACTGGCGAGAACGGCGACTTCGCCATTCCCGTTTCGGGCCTGTCAGCAGACGATGTACTGACGGCTACCGCGACCGACGCCTCGGGCAATACTTCGGCCTTCGCCCTCAACGTGGAAGTCAACGTCCCTCCCGTGGCCCAGGCTGGTCCAGATCAACTTGTACTGGTTGGCCAAGCAATGCAGCTTGACGGATCGGGGTCCCATGACCCGGACGGCGATTCGCTCTCGTATTCCTGGTCTTTCGTTTCGAAGCCTCCTTCCAGCGGGGCTGCCCTGGCCGACCCCTTCGCGCAGGCGCCGACTTTCGTCCCCGATGTCGCAGGAGAGTACCGGGTGGAGTTGGTCGTGGACGACGGCCACGGAGAAACTGACCGAGATGAGGTGACCGTCACCGCCAACACTCCGCCGGTGGCGGATGTGGGGCCTGATCAGCGTGTGCTGCCGGGGACAACGGTGCAGCTCGAGGGGTCTGGCTCCACTGACCCAGACGGGGACCCCCTCGCCTACGGGTGGGAGTTCGTCTTCAGGCCAGCGGGAAGCGAGGCGGTGCTGGCTGGCGCGAGTACGCCCACGGCCAGCTTCGTGGCCGATGTGGCGGGAGTTTACACCGTCCGGCTGACGGTGGACGACGGGCGTGGAGGGACTGCCCAGGACGAGGTCACCATCACCGCCAACACGCCGCCCGTAGCGAACGCGGGGCCGGGCCGTATCGTGCTCTTGGGTTCCACCGTACAGCTTGACGGCTCAGGGTCACATGATCCTGACGGGGACCAGCTGAGCTACCGCTGGACTCTGGTATCGGCCCCGAGCGGAAGCTCCGCTGCCTTGTCCGACCCGGCCTTGCCAGCGCCGACCTTCGACGCCGATGTGGCTGGGGCTTACGTACTGGAACTGGTTGTGACGGACAGCAGGGACGAGACGGGCGTGGATCAGGTGACCATCACGGCCAACACCCGGCCACTGGCCGATGCAGGATTGGACCAGCGAGTTCTGCCAGGAACAACGGTCCATCTCGACGGATCCGGCTCCAGTGACCCCGACGGGGATCCGCTGGTTTATGAATGGGGGTTCGTCTCCAGACCCTTGGGGAGTGAGGCGGCGCTCGCTGGCGCCTCGACCTCCACGGCCAGCTTCGTGGCCGATACGGCAGGGGTCTATGCCGTGCGGCTGACCGTAGAGGACGGTCGGGGCGCGAACGACCAGGACGAGGTCACCATCACCGCCAACACGCCGCCCCTGGCGAACGCAGGGCCAGACCAGGTCGTCCCGCTGGGCGCGACCGTACAACTGGACGCCTCTGGCTCCTTCGACGCTGACGGGGATGACCTCATGCACAACTGGAGCCTAATCGACATGCCCGATGGCAGTAGCGCAACGCTTTCCGATCCCGCGCTCCGTGCCCCGACATTTATCGCGGACCTCCCAGGCGAGTATCGGATCGAGTTGACTGTCAGCGACGGAGCCGAAGCGAATGTCGATGTGGTCGTTGTTACAGGCAACGCTCCCCCAGTCGCCAACGCGGGAGTTGATCAAGAGGTTCTCGTAGGCAACACCGTCCTCCTCGACGGCACGGGGTCCTCGGATCCCGAGGGCGACGCGCTGTCCTACTCGTGGTACTTTGTTTCCAAGCCACCCAACAGCAACGCTGCACTTTCCGACGATGCTACGGGAACACCCAGTTTTGTCCCCGACGTTGGAGGTGAGTACGTCGTAGCAGTCGGAGTTAGTGATGGAATCAGCGACAGTGAGCCCGACACGGTCACAATAGCGGCGAATTCCCGACCGGTAGCCCGTCCAGGTGAAGACCGAGTGGTGCTGGTGGGTTCAAGCGTTGAGATGGACGGATCAGCGTCCTTCGATCCTGACGGTGACCCGCTCACGTATGAATGGTCGTTGCTGTCGAAGCCCTCCGCCAGTGGCGCCGCCCTGGAAGGGGAAAACACGCCGACCCCCGCCGTCGTGGTTGATATCGCAGGTACCTACGTGGTCCGGTTGACCGTTGATGACCAGAGAGGTGGCACAGGCTCCGCCGAGGTAGCGATCCTCGCCAACACCGCACCCATCGCCGCTGCCGGAACAGACCAGTCGGTGAGTGTAGGTGATGCCGTGCAACTCGATGCCTCCGGCTCGCTCGATGCGGACGCTGATATCCTGGCGTACGTGTGGTCGTTTCTTTCTAAGCCGACATCCAGCGGTGCCACCCTGCTCAATCCGAATGCAGCGACGGCCTCCTTCCTTTCGGACGTCGCCGGTCAATACCATCTTCAGGTGCTGGTCACGGACATCCACGGGGCTACAGGCTCTGATGAGGTAGTGATTACCGCCAACACCGCACCCGTCGCCAATGCCGGTCCAGACCAACTTGTACCTGTGGGGACAACCGTGCAGCTGGACGCTTCCGGCTCCTTCGATTCGGACGGAGACAACCTCGTGTACGAATGGAGCCTATCGGGCATGCCCGATAGCAGTAGCGCAGTGCTCTCCGATCCCGCTCTCCCCTCCCCCACTTTCGTCGTGGACGTCCCCGGCCAGTATCAGGCAGATCTTGTTGTCAGTGACGGGCGAGAGTCGAGCTTCGACTCGACTATCGTCGTGGGAAACGCCGCCCCCGTCGCGAGTGCCGGGGCGGCTCAAGTCGTCCCCGTGGGGAAAATAGTCCGCCTTGACGGCACCGGCTCCGACGACCCCGAAGGCGATGAGCTGGCCTACTCCTGGCGCTTCGTGTTCCTCCCCGCCGGAAGCAACGCTTCGCTCGCTGGAGCGGATACGGACGCTCCAAGCTTCACCCCCGACGTCGCCGGGGAGTATGTACTGGAACTGGTTGTGAGCGATGGGCTGAGTGAGAGCCCTCCCGATCGCGTTACCGTCACTGGGAACGGCCGCCCGGTTGCCGATGTGGGACCCGATCAGGAGGTGCTGCTGGGGGCAAAAGTAACCCTCAACGGTGCAGGCTCAACCGACCCAGAAGGAGAGCCGCTGGCGTATGCGTGGGGCCTGACCGCACGCCCGGCAGGTAGCGAGGCGGCGCTGACCGGAGGCTCCACTCCAGTGGCGACCCTCGTGCCCGACCGCCCTGGAACCTACGAGGTCACCCTCACGGTCGCCGATCCATGGGGCGGCACGGATGCAGCGACCGTAGCGATCCTAGCCCGTGCCAGGCCGGTCACCACATTCGACCATGCACCCGCAACGGATCTCACGACCGCCAGCGTCATCGCGTTCGCAGACTCCTCCAGTGACGAGGACGGGGAAATCGTGGGCTGGGAGTGGGAGTTCGGCGACGGTGCGACCAGCAATCTCCAGAACCCCTCCCACCAGTACGCCGCGCCAGGAATCTACCACGTGTCGCTCGTCGTGACGGATGATGATGACCTCTCAAGTAACCCGGTGCGCGCCACGCTCGCTGTCGGGACGCCCGGCGCGCCCGTTGAGGGCGTATTGAGCGAGCAAGCGCCCTCGGGGGACTACACCATGGATGCCTCGGCCCTGGGTGGCATCACGTTGGTGAAGTCCGGGCCTGGTACCCCCCTGATGACTGTCGCCAGCTACGGCGGCAATCCAGTTGCCGCAGGGGTGAAGCTTTTCGCAGGAGAGGGAAGCTACTTCGACGTCAACCTCGACTCAGGCGAGGGTGTCGATGCCGTCGAACTCTCCTGGGTGGCCGGGAGCGACGTCGATCCGAGCGACTTGCACCTGATGTGGCACGACGAGCCCGCCCGTACGTGGAAGCTCGTTTCTCCCCAGCAGGTGTCTGCGGGCACGAGCGGAGTCGTACGGGTCGTCGCCCGTCTCGACGGGGCTTCCTCCCCGACGGTGGCCCAGCTTACCGGGACGATCTTCGCGGGCGGGGCCAACGCGCCACCGGAGGTAACGATCCTGGCGCCAGAGGCCGGGGCAATGTGGGAAGGCGACAAGATCATCCGCTGGGCTGCCGCCGACCCCGACGGGGACGATGGCGCGGTGACGATCGACCTCGCCTATACCTCGGCGGGCGGCAACTGGGTCTCCATCGCAGCAGGCGTGGCGAACGTCGGGGAGCACGAGTGGGATACTTCGGTGGTTCCGGCGGGCGGGATCTACCGCGTGCGGGTCACCGCGACGGACGCGCTCGGCGGCTCGGGTGAGGCCACCAGCGAGCCGTTCACCGTCGTGAAGATTGCCGGGCACGTGGCCCACGGGCCGAACCCCAGCTCCGACAGCGTGACCTTCTACTTCGCTGGCGGGGCCGCCGGTAGGCTCTACGTCTACGATGCGGCGGGGAGGCTGGTCTGGCAGGCCAGGGTTCCGGAAGGTCTACCGTCTCTCCAGTGGGACCTGCGCAGCACCCAGGGAGCGATGCTCGGCAACGGGCTGTACCTCTACCTGCTTCAGCTGGATGACGGCACCCGCTCCGAGGTGAGAAGGCTGGTGATAGAACGTTGAGGGGGTCGCCTTGCGATGCGTAGCCACCAGAAGACAGAGCGCGATGGCCGCGCGAGATGCATTGGAACGTGGCTCGCCCCCGGGCTCTTCCTCCTCTCCCTTGCCGCTTGGGCGCCGTGCTGGCCCGCGGCCGAGGCGCAGCAGGATCTCGCTGGCACCGCTGCCTACTTGCAGATCGGGATGGGGGCCCGGGCGCTCGCGATGGGCGGCGCCTTCGTGGCGGTGGTTGACGATGCGACGGCGCTCTACTATAACCCCGCGGGCCTGGCCGCCCTGAACGGGTACGAGGTCACGTCCTTCTACTCAACAGAGTACGGCGCCTCCAGCTACGGGGCCCTCGGGTTCGCAGGGCCGTCCTTCGGTCTTGGCCTCACCTACTTCACGTCCACAGGGATACCCGAAACGGATGCCTACGCCAACGAAACGGGCCGCTTCGATCTCAAGGCGGGCTCGGGCATGCTCGGTTTCGGCACGCAGGTGGGCCCGCTTCTCCTGGGCACCAACGCCACCTACGTTGCGGACAAGCTTCACAGCGGCGCAGGAGCAGGCGTGACCGGGACCGTGGGCGCTTTGCTGAAGCTTGGCCCGGTGCGCCTGGGAGCTGCCGCCCGCCAGGTGGCGGGCGAGATGCGCTACGCCTCGGGCGCGGACCCCTTCGATCCGGTTTACGCCATTGGCGCCGCCGTCGAGGCGCGCGGCGTGACGCTTGCGGCCGAGTACGAGGCGCTGGCCTTTGCGGGAGGCAGAACACAGCGCAGGTCCGCTCGCGCGGGGGCCGAGGCCTGGCTGGGAGGCTCTTTCGCCCTGAGGGCGGGGGCATGGTACGATCTGGACAATGAGGAGCTGAACGCCAGCGCGGGCATGGGGGTCCGGATCGGCGCGGCCAGGATCGATTACGCCTACCACGCGCCCCAGCGGTTGGCCGGGACCCACAGGCTTTCGCTCAGCATTCTGCTGTGAGGCGCGTCGGGCTCCAAGGCGCTTCCTCCGCCCCTTTGGTGTTGCGGTGGGGCCCCTTATGCGCATTTCCTTTTGGGGATTTTTCCTGGGTACCTGGTGCGCTCGCCGCGGGAGGCCTTGGCCGTTTCACGCCCCACCCACCTGCAGCCATCGGGTGGCCGGGCGCCTGGCCTCCGGCCCCTCGCGCCGTGCCGCCGCGCTCGGGCTGCGGCCACCTCCCCGGCCGACGCGGCGAAGAGCGGCGCCTCCTGGCAACGCGGCGTGGATCTGCCGGGTGATGGGATGGGATGATGATGGGCCACTCGCTTGCCGCGGGCCCGACGCGCGGCCCGTCGAACCGCCCAATCGCTCAAACGGGAAGGGGACGATGTTTTTGGCGCGCTCTATTCACCGGTTCACCGAAGAGGAGGACCGCCTGATCCTTGAGGACTACTGGAACGCCGAGCGCAGGAACGAGGTAGTCCTGCGGCTGGCGGCCCGTCATAGCGCTGCCTCTATTCACTACCGGTACTACCAGCTTCTCAAGCGTCTCGGGTGGAAACCGGCTGACTACCGGGCGCACATGCAGCTGACCCGGGACGAGACGCTCCCGGACAGTCCGAACGCAGCGCCTGAGCCTCCTGGCGGAGCTTCTGGCTTAGTGGCCCAGCAGCCGAGCCCCACGCCGGAAGCGGTTGTAGAGGCTGCCCAGCGGGTTCTCGACCGGGTTCGGGAGCTGAGGCAGGTGCTCAGGCGGCGCTTCGCCGCCGAGGAGCAGCGCTACCGATCCATGGCCCTGCTGGTCGAGTCGCTCGCCCGCCTGGCCGGGATACCGAACTCCATTGAGGCGGTGCAGGCGCTCGAGGACATAGCCGTGCTTTCAGATGAGACAGCTGACCTCAAGCGGGAGATGCAGAGCATCGCGGGCGAGCAGGATCGCATCCGCAAAGCCCTCGACTTCTGGCTCGGGGATCTCCTGGCCGACGATGACCAGGACCGACCCTTGACCCTTGAGGAGGCCACCAGGCGCCTGCACCTTCTCGTCACGGCCGTTCGCCGCAGGAGGGGCCTCCCGGATTTGGAGCCGCCCGAGGAGGCGGCGGCGAGGGAAGAAGCAGCCCTCGCGGGCCTCGAGACGGCTCACCTGTGAGGCGCCCGAATCATCGGAGCACGGCTGCTGAATTATCGCAAGGATAGTTGTGGAGAAACCTCGTAGCCACGGGATGAGCGCCAGAGCTCCGTCCGAGAAGGCTCCCAGCGTGGGAGCATGCTGGGCTCTATGAAATGAAGAGGAGGAGATCGCGATGCAGAACTGGCTGGTCGTGCTTGTCCTCGTCGGCCTCGTAGCGACGGTTGCAGTCCCGGCTGCGACTTACCAGCCGCCCGATGAGGGCATTACCATCACGGGCCGCGTGGTCAACGCGGAGGGCGAGCCGCTGCCAGCGACGGTCTCCGCGAGGCAGACGTGGGGCCGGGGCATCTCAAGCACGGAGAATTACTGGAAGGTACCCCACTGGCGCATGCCGCAGACGCGCACCGACAGAGACGGGTACTTCGAGCTGCAGGGCCTCCACAACTACCCCCAGATGGAGAACCACATGTACTACGTGGTCGCAAGGCCCGACGACACCAGCTACGATCGGTTCACCGGATTCTACGTGGACCTGACCAAATATGAGGACGGAGCGGTGGTGGACTGGGGCACGATCGTGGTCAACCGCACGCCGCGGTGATCACAGCAACGGAGCAGCCAGCACCGCGCGAGGTGTCCGGCCTGGCGCCCCTTGAGGCGGGCCCACGTGACGCTTAATCGGTGGGCGTCTTCGCGCCGAGAACGCGGCGTCGTCCGTCGTGAAGCCACAGTCGGCTTACCTCTCCTGAGCCCCATCTGTAGCTCCTGCGGCCTGAGCCGGAGGCCCTGGCTCCGCCAGCCACCGGCCGGAGGCCCCTTCAGACCGCCCTCCCCGCGGGGATGGGATGGGAAGCACCCGGCGCCAGTGCCGCTCAACTAGACTCATGGAGGTGTGGCTCGGTGGATGGATTCGAGATCGACGAGGGGCTTCGTAGCCTCAAGGCCCTCTCCCTGCGCCTCGAGGAACAGTTTCGCGAGGCCGAGGAAGAGCTCGCGCGGCTTCGGGCGGAAGGTGGCCCGGGGGCACGTCGCCTTGAAGCGAAGATCTTTCGTCAGGAGTGTGAGTGCGCGCAGCATCGACGCGCGTGCCGCAGGATCCGCGATGCGATCCGGCTGTTCTCTGGAGCCTCTGAGTTCTTCGGGCGTGATACGACCGTTGCCAAGATGGGGCTGGCCCCCGACCTGAGGCCGTGGACGCCGGAAGATGCCCCGGAGGATTTGGGCGGCCGGAGGTTTGGCTCTCCGGTATGACCTGCTTGAGAACGTCGACGTTTACCCCGCCCACTACCTGAACGCTCGGAACCGTCCGAATAGAGCACAGGACTGCGGGGAGACTCCGGCGATAGTGGCGAAGAGTGAACGCCCTCGCTCGTGCGCGGGCCACACGCGGCCCGGAGAAAGAGTTTTCGGCATTGCCGTTTGCAGCGAAGGCAGCCATGACCTAGCGATGAGCGTACTTAGGGGTCTCAGGGTCCTCCCCGCCTGCTTCGAGTGCCCGGCGGTACCGTTCCAGGCTTGCCCCCGGGGAAACCGCATGTTCCTCGAGGTGCGGTTCCTTACGAACCGGAAGAGGCGGCACATCTGGCGCCTGCACCCTCAAGGGGCAATCCTGTGGTGGGCCTTTCACTTGGGGGGGAGTTCACACCCGACATGTAGTCCGGGGGCCAGTCACGATCAGGCCATCGACAACCAGACTACCTCCAGTCGGCCAGAGATGGGAGCACATTTCCCTCGGGAGAGGGCCGTCTAGAGCGGGCCACCGGTGCTTTTGGCCGAAGGGGACGGAACCAAACCGTTAGCCCCCCGAGCAGGTGCCTAGATTAGGCCTCCGCCATGCGCTGCGCGGGGGGAGATGCAGGGGGGCATGTCCGGCAGCGGCCCGGTAGAGGACCAAGCGACGGTCTGGTAGGGCTGACGGACGAGCAACGTCGTCGGGCGTCAGGAGGGCCGGTTCCGGTCAGCGACTCATCGCCCGATGTCCGCAGCGAGCTTGCTCAGCGGGACGCATCGACGACAGAGGGGGACCGATGCTCCCGGGACCAAACATGTAGGGGGCTCGGCCACAGGTGCCGAAGTAGACAATAGCGAAGGCAATGCACTGGTCCCCATGGATTGGAGGGGTGATGCCAACGTGTCGATACGGGTGCGCGTGCTTACAGCTTTCCTAGTGCTTCTGTTCCCCATTCTCGCGTTGACCGCAACGGGGGCGTCCGCCGTTAAGACGGTTGCGGTGGTGGCCATCGAAAACCGGTCAGGTCTAGCACTCCCTGACATCGAGCGAGCGGCTGAGGATCTTCTATCCTCTTTCCTGGCTCAGTACCCGGCGTTCAGCGTGGTCGAGCGAGCCCGGCCAGCTAGCCGAAGCTCCAAACGCCGGTGACCCAAGAAACACGGGAGCTGCTGAAACCGCTGGGCACCTGCATGTGGCCGAAGACTCCGAGGACTGGGGCGACGATGTCGATGCTCAGCCTGAAGTGACGCCAGCCCACGCGCGCTCGGATGATGCGTCCCAGTTCACCGACGCCATTCGCCAGCTCGAAGCCGCAGCTGAGCTCATCGAGCGTGTGCCGGAGATCGACCAGACGGGCCGCCAACGGATCATGGACGTCATTGGGCGGCTGAATGCGGTCATCTACAGGCGTCGCGAGGCCGCCTGACGCCGAGTGCACGCGCTGGTCGTGGCCAAAGCATCGCACGCGACCACCGTGGTCACCTGAACGCAAGACAGCAAGCTGGGGAAAGGACTGAGACATGCGCAGACTTCCCGGATCTAGTTGACCGGGAGCGGGGCAACGAACCCTTGCTCCCGGTTTCCTGCTTTACCAGACGTCTCGTGTACACCACTTCGGATCTTCGGGTCTACCCATAATCGCCGGACGTGCCGGTGCCCGGACGTTGCCAGGCACCCAGAGCCAGACGCCCAAGGCCAGGCTATCGGGATAGCGGTCTGTGGACTCGCCTTTGAATCTGGCTGAGTGGAGCCTGTCGTGACGCTTCACCGAAGAATCAGCGCAGGCAGGGCTAGCATCGATAGCGGCCTGAACGAAGGGAGAGACTCATACCTCGGTCCCCAAACACTTGACGGTCTGGCGCCCTATAGCTCCGGAAGAAGGAGTCTCCCGGATGTTATGGAAGATCGATCGGCGGAGGCAGTAACCCGGGGCGCGCTATGCTGGACGAGGAGCTGGACCGCCAACCATGCTGGGATTGCTGATTACCATCGCGGGGCTCCTCATTCTCACAGCCAAGGAGTACATCGCTGGACACACCCGCCTGGCTAGGTACGAGAGGATCTCTCTAGTTCTACTTGTTCTGGGGCTATGTGTCGGAGTCCTTGGCAGTGTACGCCAGTATATTGAGAATCGCACGCTCGAAGAGCGCGTTGCTCAGCTCTACGCTCGTAGTGTCGAGGAGCTGCGTGATCTGGCTGATCTTGCCTTTGATCTTGGTACTCTTGCATCGGCGTACTTCGGCATCGTAGAGGAAGAGATGCTAGAAAAGGAGGATCCACGTAACGTTCGACCTGTGATTCTAGCCGACCTCCGAAGCGGGATCGAGGAACGGCACCGTGTGTTCGGCATCACGTTCGAGCAGGATTCGGAGGAACGCCTTAGGGAGGCCTTCCGTGGACAGCCCCGTGACAGTGACTACTTTGAAGGCGTTGACCTGGTATATGGGTCGGGCTACTACCATTACCACGTCAGCATGGAGATCTGGGCCCAATCGCCCTCGACATCGCTGCATTACTGGTTTGACGTAGGATGGATGATTGGCTACATAGAGCACCTCATGGAGACTGGAGTATATCAGCTAGACAGGGACAACCTAAACGACCTGGGTCAGGCCCTGATGCGCCTAGGGGCTGAGATCGGCATTCCTCGCAAGTCGTTTGAGACCTGGCTGGATGAGTTAGGTCAACTGTCGGGACGTGACGTACAGATTCGTACGAACAGGCTTATGCATGACATCAGGCAATACAAGGAGACCGTATGGGATCTGAATCCTCGGTAAAGGCGCGGTGGCGCCCGACTGGAGCAAGGCTACGCGTTGCCCGTCAAGCCACAAGCAGGTCAGCGTAGCTCTATAGGAACGAGAGCGCCTGGGAGGAAGGGGGCTGCGAGGTGGCAGAGCTAACTCCCGACCAGCTGGAATTACTTCAAGGCCTAGCCGATGCCGTGCGACGGGTGCCGAAAGGGCAGCCGAAGGAGTTTCTTGCATCCTCCGACCAGGAAGGCTCCGAAGTCCTGGCACTAGCAGGGCACTACCGCCATCACGGGGTCTCGCCATCCGACCTTGAAGAGCTTGCGGATCAAGGGCTCGTGAGAATCACCGAGCGCAGGAGATACGGGGATCTGCTCTTCTCCGTGACCAATCGGGGGATGCAGGTCGCCGGCCTTGGAAGTCCGGCTGCCCTGGTTGAGAGACGGGTTCGGTTCGTTCAAGATCGGCTCCCTGAGCCATATCGCCTGGCACAGGACCTGATGGACCAGGCAGCTTCCAGGTTGAGCGATGCCCACGACGAGCATGACTACTCCGAGATCGGCCACAAGTGCCGGGAGGCGATGCAGGAGTTTGCCGAGCAGCTCTACCAGCAGGTTGTGCCGGCTTCGCAACAGCGGACGCTGCCCAAGGACAAGACGGTCGATCGAACCAGGGCGGTGTTGGAGACCTGGAAACCCGAGGCGGGAGACACCACGGTTGCTCTCCTCGATGCGCTCCTCGTCTACTGGGGCGCCGTCAGCGATCTCGGCCATAAGGTAGAGCACCGATCGCAGAAGGCGGGCCGCCCCCTAACGCTCCAGGATGCCGAGAGGGCGGTGCTGTACACGTACCTGGTCATGGCAGAACTGGCAGGCCTGGACCCCTCACTTGATGCTCCAGGATCCTAACTGAACATCTTTCCCTGCCCAATTCCGTTCTTCCCTGAGCCCGAATCCGCGCTGGTTACTTGCAGCGGGGGTCCGTTGAAGACTACCTGCTTCCCCCGGGTCTCGTACGAAGAAGGCTCGTCCTCAAGGACTCGTGCCAAGAACCCATCTAGCGACTCCCCACCTTCAGTAACAACCCACAATCGCTTTAGGAGATCAAGCGTATCGGAGTAGCGTCGGATACCGTTCCATCGAGATCTCTGCGGATACAGCGCATCAAGGATGGCGCTGGCCTCGACGAGTGCACGGAAACCCGAGGGCGGATTGCTGAACATACCATCGAACATCGCCCAGACATCAGGCTTCAATTCCTTCATGCCATTCTCAGGCACTCTGCCCTTACAGCTCGGCTCAGCTGCATGCAACCTCCCAAGCTGCTTTTCGAGCGTCTCTCGAAGCATATCGACACGCAGGTGCTGCACCCATGCCTTGACCCGCTCCATCAAGTGCTCAAGCGGCACTTGACGTGGGCGGTTATCGAACCCCACAATCTTGACTAGCCCAGACCCAAGGCTATGTAGCTCATCACGCTGCTTGGTCCCAAGACGAAAAGCGGACTCCAAGGCGTATTCCTCCGAGATCTCTATGCCCACCCAGGAACGCCCAAGGCTTCTTGCCACAGCGGGGGTCGTTCCACTCCCCGCAAAGGGATCCAAGACGACTTCACCCGGCCGGGAACAAGCCCGAATGATCCGCTCCGTGACCGACTCCGGGTAGATCGCTATGTGAGAGGTCACACGCCGGTGGCCACCAAAGGCCACTCGGTCCTCGATCCACACATTCCCGGGGTTCTTGCCCCAAAGGTTGTTCCTCTTGTCGTAGGACCTAGACTGCTCCCTAACAGCATCAACATCGAAGTACGGCGCCAACTTGCCGTTGCCTGGCTTGACCCACCAAAGGATGGTTTCGTGGTTGTTCTTAAACTTACGGGCAAACGACATGCCCCCGAAATAGTACCAAATGACCCGATCCCAAAGGCGGAAGCCAGCATCCCGGAAAAGCCTGTAGGTAAGCATGTCGATAGGCACGATCTCCCGGTCCTGGCCAGCGTCTTCGCTGTACCCTGTCTGGAAGAAGAACGACCCGTCGGGCTTCAACACCCGGTAGCATTCGTTCACTACACTCTCAAGAAAGGCTATGTATTCATCTAGCAGGCGATCGTCATCGACGGACTTGTAGGCCTTACCGATGTTATACGGCGGACTCGTATGTATCAGGTCCACCGAGTTGGCTGGAAAGGCCGGCAGGACGTCGAGACAATCACCATGAATCAAGCTGTCGAAATGAGCAACCTCGCCTTGGGCCAAGCGTTCCTTCGCTTGCGCCACAGTGACCAGAAAGGCTTTGCTGGCTGCCGAAACGATTTGCTCCGCCATGATGCGCCTCCTTGGCGGAAGGCCCTATTCGATCTTGTGCTCATCCAGAAAACGGGCGACTAGCGGCAAGGTCCTGCGGAAAGTTGAGCTTGCCCCACCACCTGTGGTCGTATACCCCCCCAGACTCTCCGGCAAGATGCGTCTCAGGACAGACAGGTCGAAGTCAGGCCCTTTGATGCCTGCGTGAGCATCCAGGAACTCTATCCACTTCTCCTCGACCTCACGACTCACTCGGGGGACATGATTCACAGCAGTCTGGACAAGCCCAGGTCGTAATGAAGCGTAAGCCGGATGCAGCAAGAAGAGCACCGAGCCGTAATAGCTTTGTTTTACATGGCCTTGAAGGTTGCTGTGCCCCCTGTGCCTTGCGATTAATTCTCCCGCACTGCTCTCATTCCTTCTCTCCAGGAACACGATGAAATCCTCAAGGCGGGGCGCCCGTTCATGATCTATTTCGGGCTTCCTCGGCACAAGAAGGTCATCAGCGAGGTCAATAGCAGCCTGGAGCTCGCCTTGCGCCTCTTCAGGCACGAGTTGTCGATGCTCTGGGTATTTCTCTATCACGTCCTTTGTTGCGTCAACGAACGAACGGAAATCATCCACCGAAACCTCTTGGAGACGTGGGCGCATGATATCCACTAGGTGCGCCAGAGCCTCGGCTTCCTCGCCATCCATTTCCGCCATTGCCTCAACGTTTGTAAAGAAGGCCGCCAGGGTCAGGTTGGCGGAGCCCACGTACCCCCACTTTCTATCCACCAGGTAGATCTTAGCGTGCAACGCTCTGTGCATCCGAAGCGTTACACGCCCGGCTCCTAGGCAATCTACTAGTTTCACAAGGGCAGCGGGATCGGAGACACCTGCAACAAAGTCGTTCGGGTTGAGCCGAGTCCAGAATTCGAGCCGACCATTTGCCGCAGGGACTACCCACGCTAGGGACTCCGCACTATAGAACGGCGCCGACACCAAGACTTCCTCGCCAGATCGGCATTGTTGGCGGAGGAGTTCCTGCTTGGGGTAGGCAAATCTCACCATGACTCCACACCCTCCTTTCCCTGCCTGGACCCATACCACCAACCAATTGTCGCCCAAGAGGCAGATTCCTCTGCGTCGTGGAAGGGATTGGCATCACTCCTGCTGAACGTAGAGGGCGCACTCGCTCCTCCGGGGGATGCGGCATTGAAGTACCTCCTATTGGACACCAACGTCTTCGTGGCCTGCACCAGGATGCGCATTGGCCATCACGATGCTGGGCTGCTGGGCCGGCTCCGGCAGGCTCTCGAAGCAGGGGCTGCCCGCCTGCTGCTCCCGGAGATTGTGGTAAGGGAGTACTGGCGGGAAGAAGCACAGACCTTCCAGGACGCACGGCGTGACAAAAACGACGTACTGAAGGCGATCGGGGACCTCTACTCCCGACGCAAGCCTCCCCAGGCCCTCATCGAGCTGATCGAGAACGAGATGACGGCTCTGGAGCAAAACCGCAAAGCCGCCCACGAGGTCATCAGCGAGATCTTCCAGGCGCCTTATACCGTGAAGGTCCCCCTGACGCCCGCGATCGTATTTGCTGCCTTCCAGCGGACTGCGGATGGGCGAAGGCCCGCCAACCCAGACGTGAACTACCTGCTTGATGCCGACGCCGTGATCGTCGAGAGCGTTGCGGCCTATCACAGGGATCACGGAGACCTTGAGCTAGTCTTGTGCACAGAGGACGCTGATTACTTTGAAGGCGACGCCCTGCATCCAGAAATCGCCCAGGACCTGGCCCCGGGGACACGCATCTACAACAGCTTGGCGGACGTAGTCAGGCAGGAGCTAGACACCACGGTGTCCCGGGAGCAGGAGGAGGCTTACCTTAAGGGCTCTCTACGTGTGTCCTATGCCGTCGGCCAGCCTTCCCTGCTCACGGACATGTTCACAGCACTCGCCCGCATGCGCCAGGCTCAGGAGCAACTCAGCAAGCAAATCGTAGGCGCCCAGGGGATGAGGCTCGATGCGCTCGGCAGCACCGCCCGGTCCATTGGCAAGGCGCTCGAGGGGTATAACAGCATGGTGCGCCTCCTTGGACAGCGGCTGGCCGAGTACCATCAGACCGCCCGGATGGTCGGGGCGGGAGTGGTCAGGGCCGCCGAGATCGCTCGCACCGCGACAGATCACATGGGTCCCGCCTTACAGGGGATAGTGTCAGCCCAAGACTTTGTGGCACCTTTCCTGAGGACCGCGGCGGAGATTCAGCGGATCACTTCGTCGGTGGAGAGGCTTAAACCTCCGGAGGAATGGCTCGAGGAGGAAGCTGCGGAACCAGAGCCACCCAGGTACCGCCCGCCCTTTCACCCGCAAGAGGTCGAGGAGATGGGTTTCGAAGGCTTTGTGAAGGTTCGCCGGTTCCAGCGATTTGACCACATCCCCCCGGGGCCAGGGGCATACGTCGTGCTAAGAGAGTCGGCCTTTCCACCTGAATTCCTCCCGACAAGCCCCGCTGGACGGCCCAACGGAAAGGACCCCACCCTTCCGGTCGAGCGGCTTGAGAAGCTGTGGGTCGAGGGGACGTACTTGCTATACATCGGAGAAAGCAAGAACCTTCCAGGGCGGGTCAAGAACCTCGTCCGCTTCGCTCAGGGGCGGCCGGCGCCTCACTGGAAGGGGAGAGCGGTCTGGCAGCTCAAGGATCACGCCGACCTGCTGGTAGCGTGGATGCACGATGAAGTCTACCATACAGTGCCGTACCGGGATGTTCTTCAAGCTTTCCGGGAAGCGTACGGCCAGCTGCCGTTCGGGAACCAGCGCGTGGACTAGGATCCGCCGGAAATGCCCTTCTTATGGGTGAAAAGAGTTGTCACAGAGGGTGTGACAACCTTGACAGGCTTGTGGTCATGTGCCCTAACTGCTGTAAAATGTGAGGACCTGGTCCTCACGCAGCGTGCGTCGTTTTCTCAACGGATTCCTCGCTTCGTGGCCCTCTGCAGCGTTGCGAAGACCAGCTTGAGGGCGCTATGCTCGGTCCAGAACCGGGGGAGCACCTTCGTGCGTCGTCGCTGCTCCTCGAAGCTCCGCTCGATCAGGTTCGTAGTGCGCACGTACTTCCGGTGGGCCTGGGGCACTTTCAGGTGATCAAGACTGGCCTCCAGATCGTCGGTGAAGGTACGTACCGCGGAAGGGTAGGCGCGCTCGAACCGTTCCACAAAGCGAGGAGCGGCCTCCCTGCCGTCCGCATGGGTGGGACTCCCGCACCGCGACCAGGTGGGCCTTCACCTCGGGGCGCATCTCCTCCGGCACCTTGTCGAGGACGTTCGAGCCTTGTGGGCCCAGCAACGTACCCGCAGGCTCTTGGGCCCCATGTCTTCCACGGCGCGGATCAGCCCCGGAGCCCCCTCCGTGGTCGCCGTGAGTGGGGTCTGCAGACCCCGGCTCACCATGTCCCGGAGGAACTCGAGCCGGTTCGCGTAGCTCTCCTTGTTGCCCAGTGCGAGGTGCAGCAACACCCGCCGGCCGGTGATCCCCCAGGCGCAGAGGATGCCCTCTCGGGTGGTCCCTGTTCGACGCAGCGGCTCAAAGACGGCATCCAGGAAGAGGTAGACCAGATCATACTCAGCCAGGCTGCGGCCTCGGAAAGCCTCGTACTCCTCCCAGAGCGTCTCGGTGATCTCGTTCACCTCGGTCCGGGTGATCAGGCGACGGCCGTCGTCGTCCGTGAAAAGGACAGGAACTGAGTCCCGGCGACTCTATGCCTTCCTACTTGGTCGCTACATTGGTGAGGTTACTCGCGGACGCATGGCCCCTCCTGGACGGCGAAGGTGAAGGAGGCATGGAGGCGCAGGAGCTCCTGGGTCGCATCGAGCAAGTGACCTGGTCCCCACCCGTGCTGACGTTCTTAATCGAACGGCATGGCGTCATGGTGTGGGTCGACCTGTGCCGAATTCCAGTTCGGGATGCTGGACCTCGAGTGACTGCGGGCAGTCGTCTCCCGCACGGGTCGGAGACACGTTTACCCAATGGCACAGAGGGTGGGCGTCAAACGCTTGGCAGAAGACGTGGCGCGTGCGATTCGGGAGGGTCGTCGTTGTGACCCGCGGCTCACGTGGGGGGGCCGGAGCGCGTCGGCGTGATCGCCACGGAGGTCCTCCCCGCATCGTATCACGCGACCATGGCGGGGCAACGCAGGCGGCTGTGGAGGGCACTCGAGGAGATACTGGGGCCCTAAGGTTGGCGCCGCCAATCTGCCGGTCTATTTGTGCGGGGAGCATGCCGACGGCCCTGAGGCCCCCGGCGTCCTAGACTCGTGGAGGTAGCCTGCCTGGTTCGGTGCCCGATCGCGTCCGTACCGCTCATCCGGCCGCGGAGGCCGACGTTGTCCTGGGGCGCGTTGAAGCGCACTCCTAGCCGCCTTCTGGCTCTGCACCCGGCAAACCGTTCCTTATGAAGGGATAGCAATTCCTGCCATCAGCCGGTCCGGGGGCCGTGGGACACATTTCCGGGGGTACCCAGTCTGCTTCGGTTCCTTCGGCCGTTCATTTCACGCCCCACCCTCCTCTGGTATTCGGTTGCGCTGGGAAATGTAGAGCGCTGGCTTGGCCCCGCGACCAGCGTATGCCCAAGAGCAGGTACGAGAGACAGAAACTGGCACTTGATCCCGAAGGTCCCACCCGGGAACGGTCCTGCTCGCGCCTTCCATGCCGATGCCGTGCCGTGGAAAGGAGCTGTGGTAGGCCATTTCGCGTGCGTGGCACCGCCTCACGGCTACGCCGTGTGCGCGGCAACTGGGAAACCAGTACCAGTCGCAAGCCGGTTCGTCTATATCCTAATACCGTGGTACCCAAGCAACTGTGTGATCTTGCTTCGACCGATGCGCCGATCACCCTCGCTCAACTTGCAGGGTGCGATCGCCCCATGCGCGGTCATGAGAAGCTGTGAAGCGAGGTTTTGCTGCACCGCTGGTGGGGCGCCACGAACCGGCTCTGCCCTCGGGGCTCGCCCGCTCAAAGTTGTTCCCAACCGGAACCAGCACGCGCAGATGATGAGGCGTGACATCACCTCCCGCACGAGGCACGACTACCGCCTCGCGAGCCAGTAGAAGGAATGCCGCACTCGCTATGGACGTTCCTCCACATGCGTGCTACTCTGGCATTACGAAGCCGTGATGTGTGGGAGGCGCCGGAACCATGGATCTGCGCTGCCCGAAGTGCAATGCCCTGATCGCTGAACGGGTGCCGCTAGATGACAAGGGCAACGTTGCCGTCGACCGAGAGCTGAGAATGGAGCTGGAGGAACCCGGCTCGGACACCTACCACATCCTCTGCCCCAACGAGGGCTGCGATGGCTACCTGCGCGCCGTGTCGACAACTACGAGGGCCGGGAACCCAGGCCTGCGGATCCTTCACGACGCCTGACGAACGGAGAATGCTCTGTCCTTCGACGCTCAGACTGCCCCCTTACGAGGACGCCTGGCGGTGATCCCTGAGCCAGGAGGGGTGGCAATGTCCAAGGAAGGGTTCTCGTTGCCTAGCGATACCGACCGGTTCTTCGTGGGCGAGGATCGCTCCAGAAACGCCGTGATTAGGCGCCAGCCGTTCAAGATGCACACATACATCGAAGCCTACAAGGACGCCGCTGACACGCTGGTAGCGTCCACCCGCGGGGATTGGAGCCGGATGGACCTCCTCGTCTTCCCCATCGCCTACTGTTACCGACAGCACTTCGAGCTGCAGCTCAAGGCTGCCCTGAAGGCAGCGCGCCGCGTTCTCGGGCCCCGTCGTCCAACGGAGCCAACCCATAACCTCGCCGCCCTGTGGCGCTCCCTGCGGTCGATCATCGAGGAGTTGGACGCCGGAGACCGGAAAGACCTCGACACGGTAACCAGGCTCATCGGGGAGCTGAACGAGGTAGATCCCAACTCCGAAGCGTTCCGGTACCCTACCTCCAAGAGCGGGGCTCCTTGGTTCCCTGACTCGCGCGTAATTGACCTGGAAAACCTTCGGGCCGTCGCCGACAAGCTGAGCTGCTTCCTCTGGGCGGTGTGACCAGATCGACGATCTCGCATCGTATCGGGACCCGTAGGAGGCGAGACCACGGCTATGACAGCCCTGCTGAACGTCCTTCGACCGGTTCTCGAACTCGCCGCGCTGGTGCTGGGCGTCGTGAACGGGACGTACATTCTCCGGCACTACCGCCGCGATCGCCCTAGGATCGAGGTCTCCTTCATCCATCCCGACGTCTACCAGTGGTGGTTCAGGCTCCCCCCTAGAGAGGACCAAGGGCACCCCGCCTGGCGCTTCGGGTTCCTGCTCTATATCGGAATCAGCAACAACGGGTTGGGAGCGGACACTCCGACATCCTGGCACCTGCACGTGCCCCAGAGGACTCGCCGTCGCGCCGAGCTGAAGCCCATCAACGTTTCGATGCCGACCTTCCAGCTTCCCACAGGTGATGGCAAGGTGTTCCCCGTCCTCGGGCAGGTCGACCCGATCTACCGCGGGGACCTGTGCGTCGAGCCCGGGAGATCCATCAGCGGGATGGCCTACTACCACCTAGGGGTGTGGGGAGATGCCGCGTGGGACCCGGTCATTCGGGACGGCAGGATTCACGCGGAGCTTGCCGTTGGGACCGTCCTGGGCCAGCGCGTGAGGGCGCCGGTTACCCTCACCGAGGTGCCCCTGGCAAAGGTCAAGGAGATGATCCCTGAGATCGAGAAGCTGCCGTGAGCGCTTCCTCGTCCGGCGGAGCGTCTTGTGGCTGATCCCCTCGGCCTTGGCGTTGTCGAGCTGCACCTGTGCCCCCCCATTCGTGGTCAGTTGGGCTTGCCCTCCCTAATTCTAGCAGACCGCGGGCAGGGCGACAGGGGTACGAACAGCAGGACACTCCCTCGACACCGCGAATGTACTAGCGGAGGTGAGTTCTGCATGGCATTCCCATTCGGACGCCGTCGGAAGCACCCTCCCGAGACGGCTACGGTTCTTCGAGGCGGCAAGCCACAAGCTGCTGGCGAGGCGTGGCACGCGTCACAGTCTGGCGATCTCAGCCGCATGCTGCGCGCGCTGGACAAGCCCACGAATCCCATTGACCGTCACTTCTTGCTCTTGAAGATAGTCGAGGCAACCTACAAGGAGAGGCAGAACCCCCCCATGCGGGACCTGTGCAAGCGCGTGGCCCAGATGCACGTGGATGAGTTCCCGCGGATCGCTGCACCGTTGAAGAAGGACCTTGGAACGATGCCGCGCGTGCCCACCTTCGTGTGGCTGGCCAGCCTCCTGGCCGAGGACGGTGAGTACGACGCGGCGATCAAGGTGTGCCAGCTGGCTCAGCGTTATGGCCTTCGGGATGGGACCAAAGGCAGCTTTGAGGCTCGTATTGGCGGCATCAGGAAAGCCAAGCAGCGCGCTCAGCAGGAAAGGTAGGCGACTTACTGCAGGCGACCGCGGCCCGCCACGCAGCTGCTTACCTCGCCGCTGCCTTCTGCATGACCTGAGTCGACCACTTCCGCACGAGCGCGCGCAGTACTTTGCTCTTGGAGCCGTTCCGCGCCCCGAACTTCGCCTCCATGGCCCGGTCGAAGAGGTTCAGCAGCTCCGGCTCGCACCGCGCGAACAGGGCGGTGCTCTTCCGCTCCTCCAACGGCTTGCGCCGGTTCTCCATGCTGTCGCCACCTCCTCAGTCGATGTTTACCACGTACTCCTCGCCTAGGGCCTCGACAGCCTCGGCTAGCACATCCTCCGGCACGGCCGCTCTTGCAGCCAGATCGTCCAGCGTCTCATACACGTCGTAGAAGTTCCCATCGCTAGCCTCGATGAAATGCACCAGCTTGCCACCTGAGGTCAGGAAGACGTCGTGAATGGTTGTGGCCTCCTGGCCTTCCGCCAGCAACGCCCCAACGAAACGAACTTTCCGCTTTGACCCAGTAACGACCCCGCCGGAGATGATCGTGGTCTCAAGGACGTATTCTCTCATCCGGTCCTTAACCTCCTGCCGCGCGGCCTGCTTCCTCTCCTGCTCGTCTACGTACCTGCGCAGGGCCTCCGTCACGAGGCCTGACAGGCTATCGTCGCCACCCGCCAGCGCCTTGGCACGTTCCCACAGCTGCCCATCCCCGTCCCGGACGTAAAGGGTTACCTTCTTTGGCATCGTGAACCACCTCAAGTGACAGTATACGGCGCCGTATACGTAGTGTCAAGGGGGCAGCGTCACTTTTCGGCCGCACAGCCTCAGGCCCCATGAGGGGTGTTGGTCGCGCCGACCCCCTTCGGCGGGCAGGGGCTGGAGACCCGGAAATGCCCATGGGATGGACTGTATCACCTGTATCACCCCTGTGACACCACGGGTGATACGCCTCAAAGTCCGTGGCAGAGCCACTCTAGAGCACCTGTATCACCGTATCACCTTTCGTCACTAGCTCTTTCTTTGGGGGGCATATACCTCTTCCCGCGTGGATGTATGTCTCCCGAGAAGTTGGACCCTGCCGACGAAAAAGGTGATACGGTGATACGGGGCGTGCAAATGCGGTCCTGATGGGCTTTCCCGCGTATCACCCTGGGTGATACGGGGGGTGATACGGGGGCATAAAGAACGGGCGGTTGCCCGCCCGTCGTCTGGTTACCGGCCCTCAGGTATCACTCGCCGTGCTCATCGCCGAGCAGGTCGGCTTGACGGAAGACGATGCAGCGCGGGGACCCTAGGCTCTCGCCGTCGCGGCGCCTCAGGCGCACGGTCCGTGACGTCCTGCCGCTTGCGTCTGTGACGATCATCCCGGCTTCGTTCCACGCCCTCCTGAGTGTGTCCAGGGACATGCCCCGGCTCTCGAGGAACCTGGCAAGCGCCTCGGGAAAAACGGCGATGCACTCCACACCGTCCACCACGGCCTTGCCGCCAACGTACTCGCTGGGGATCCGGTAGGTGACCCTGTCGTGGTAGCCCTCGCTGGCTACGGGCTCGAATCCAGCCACCTGCGCCTGGTGGGCTGCGACGTACTCCCTCACGATGTCGAGCCCCTGGTCCCGGACGTTATCGGCAGCGGGGATGCCCTCGACGATATCGCGCCAGGCCATGAGCGTGCAGGTCCGGGCGAGGTCCCTGGCGTCCTCGACCGCGCAAGCCTCGAGCATTGCCACGAGCCCGAGCCACCCGACGGCCACCCGCTTGGCGAGGCGAGCTGCCCTGCCCGCCTGCTCAGCGCCTACCCTCGCCATCGTGGTGAGCACCGCGCACATCGTGTCGTAGCGCTTCACCATCTCGTCCGGGCGCCGGACCACCAGGTCGTAGATTACTGGCTTCGTCCGGTCGCCCATGTGCCCGTAATGCTGATGGACGATCTCCCGCAGCCGGTCGTTCTCCCTCGCGGCCTCCAGGGTCTTCTCCGTCCCGAGCGGCGGCTTGATCGTGAGCACCCGGTCTCTGACCCCCTCGGTCGTTCGAGCGTAGTCCAGAATGGACCTCTCCGCAGCGACGAATGCGATGACGTTGTACTCGGATGTGATCCTCATTGTTGCGTCCCGGTTCAGTCGCCCCCGGCCCCTGCCGAGGGCCAGGGCGTGGATGAAGGCCGTCAGCTCAGCGGCTGACCGCTCATCGATGCGGGCCGTGCTCTTTGTGCCCTGCAGTTCTTCCAGGAACAGCGGGAGGTCATGCAGGAAAGCCATCTGGCTCTCCAGGTAGTTAAGCGTCCCGTTCCACGACCTGATGAGCCGCCCGACGGTGGGGTCGCCCCAGATCGACGCGACGGCCTCCATCGCCGTACTCTTGCCGATCCCCGCCCGCTCGTGTGGGTGCTCGACCACCCAGCCATGGATATCAAGCTTGCCCCGCTGCAGTAGAGGCATGATGAACCAGGTCCCCGCAGCGCTCCCGGCCTCCCACCCCAGCCGGGGCCACTTGTGGAATGCCTCCACCAGCGCATCACGCTGCACCTCGTAGCTCCCCCGGGGCATGAAGGAATCCCTGATAGCCCGCTCTTCGGCCGTCAGGTTCTCGGACCAAACCACCGTTTCTCCCATCTACTTGTCTCCCCCGCAATCTCATGTGTGGTCATCATGTTGCCCGGGGCCCACCCCATGCGTCCGGCTACCCGCTGCCTTGGCAGCTCCATCCGGTCCCTCAGGGCAGCAAGGTACCCCACGACCACCTTGGCGTTGAGGGAGTCCACGGGGAACCCCATGTCCGCCAGGGCCCGAATCTTCGTGTGGTCGAAGAGCACCGACCCCGGCACGTCTCTCTGGACCCACCGGCCCCGGTCGAGCCAGGCGAGGCGGTAGCTCACCCCGTCATCATCCAGCCGCTCGTTCACCTGCACGAGTTGCACCACCGTGGCAATCACGGGGACGTGGCCATCTTCGGTCTCCCGGATCACCGTCTCGTTGGTGACGATGTACGAGCCCACCCGGAGGGGCTGGTTCGGCACGGGGGCGCCGGGACAGTGCTGCCCAACCGTGTCGTCCCGGTCACCTGCCCCAACGACGTGCAGGCTAGCCCGGCGCCTCTGGGCCTCCAGCTCCCGCCGGGCCTTACCCACCTCGGCATCGAGGTCCCGGAGGTTCACCTTGCCCCGGAGGTTCCCGCGGGTCCGCTGCCATTCGGCGGGGTCCTCCTGCGCCAGCAGCGCCAGCGCCCCCAACGTGTCGGGCTCGAAGGCCGCTCCTGGGTCAGTCTTGGCGCGCTCGGCCAGAGAGAGCGCGACCTTCCTGGCCCCCTCGACGCCGTCGTCTGCCCCGCTCAGGGCCTTGCCGATGGTCATCTCTCCGTAGGTGTGCTCCCCATGCCTCTCATCCCATTTTGGCCGCATCAACCCCGAATGGCGGAACAAACGATCGATGCGCTCGGGATCGTCGTCGGTCCAGTAGGCCAGGATCGAGCAGAGAGCGAGGTCGGCCTCGGAATGGCTACCCCAGTCCTCCCCCTCCCAGCCACCCTCCCAAAGCGTCCTGAACTTCTCGCCGTTCTTCACCGTGGCCGCTCGCTCGATGAGGCGGCGGTCGTCCTCGGTGAGGGGCTCATCGGAGTGGGCAGTCACGTCGACGGCCGGGGGGGACTCGGCCCCCAGGTACTCGTCCCGGAGCCACGTCAGGTCCCGGTCGACGATCTCAGCAGGCGCCAGATCGAGGCGGTGCCCGGTGACGACAAAGAATCGCTTGGTCTCGTACGCCTCAAGCCCCAGGCTGGAGTCCTTGTTCCTGCCCTCGGGCAGCTTGCCGCGAACGTAAACGCGGAGGCCCTCGCCCGACGGGGTAATCTCCGTGTAGCTGTTGAGGCGTTCAACGATGTCCTGGGCGAGCGGGGAGAGGATCAGCTCGCCCCCGGGGCTCTGCTCCAGGCAGTGGTCGATATCGATCCCGACGTAAGGGTCGCCATCCGTGACGACGAAGCCGATGCCGTCCCACTCGCCGGACTCATACCCCTCCAAAACCCGATCAAAGGTAGTCCAGGTGGACGGGGAATCCGATTTCGCCTTCGACCCGGATAGCTGATACGGGACCTTGGTCCACTTGCCACTCTCAATCAAACCGTAACGCCAAAGTACCCATTGCGGCCGCTCCTGCAGCTCCTGGGGGATCCCCTCGGCACGCACCGGGAGCGGGGTTGGCCTGGTAAGTTCCGCTGCCATGATCGACTCTCCTCATGTCCCGACCGATAGAGGTCGCATGGGAATCGCTCCTTTCGCTTGGTTGGGTCGAATGTGAATTGCACCCGGTCTCCCGGGCCGCCGCCCTCGCCCAGCTGGGCAGCGTCGTGGTCCTGCTCTTGACCCGGCGGGCCACCGTGGTTGCATCGTCTGCACCAGATGTGGTATACTCTTTATAGAGGGGTGACGACATCTGGTGGTGCTCCTCAACGGCGGGGTTCCTCGCCTAGCTCCTCCCCGCTGTGACAATGGCAGCCCAGTGCCCTAGAAACTGGGACACACCCATCGCCCCCGGGCCAGTCACCCGGGGGTCTTGCTTTGCAGCTACCGTCGCCTCCGCAGCCGCCGGGGGGTACTGACATTGACAGTACCTCTTTCGGCAGCCTCAAGGGGGTCGGCATTGCCGACTCCCCTCGTGGCCGGGCCCTCCTCGTCGAACCCCCGGAAGACCCGCAGCTCTTTCGCTGCCTCCTTGAGGCCGTCGAGGCTCCCGTAGCGGCTGCGGATAGCGAGATCGAGCGCGGCTCTGAGGGCGTGGACGACGGAGATGTTCTCGACCCGGGCCACGAGGCGGATAAGATCGGCCGTGGGCCGGTCGGCTCCTACAGACGACCAGCGGTCAGCCATCGAGGGCCTCCTCCATCTCGCCCCACGCGGGCTCCGCCTGCAACTCGTCCTGGGGCAGCGGCTCACCCGTGTCTGGGTCGAGCCCGTGGGCCCGGCAATAGGCCCGCCAGGGGCTGGACCCGTCAGTTTTGGTGACGGGTCGCACCCAGGGGCCGGGGCCGAAAAGGGCCGTCATGAACCACCTGAAGGCTTCGTACCCCGTGGTCACTGCGCCTCGCCAGCCGATTTGAATTCGACTCCAGGAACGATTCCAAAGCGGGCCAGCTGGCCGTCGACGAGACGGTCGATCCAGGCCTTGGGGAATCGGTAGGTCGGCCTCTTGCCGCCTGGCCGGATGTTGACACATGCGATCTCGCCACGGCGGATCATTTGGCTGAGCACGGCCTTGCTTATGCTGAGACGTTCACAGACGTAGTTTGCGTTGACCAATTCCTGCATGATTAACACCCCTCTCTGCCTTTACTATACCACGAAAATCCCGTCGTGGTGCGGCATAGCTTGTCCGACCACAATTCGTCGGCAAGCTTGTAAACCAGTTTGCAGAGCCTGTTCTGGGTGTTTTGCCAAGATGCGGCATTGGAAGGGGGCTAAAAAAGTTTAGGCCCCGGTTGCCCGGGGCCCGCGCGTTGCGCAATTGCTACGGTCGCTTCCGCGACCCGATCGACAAGATTTCGTCCAGCGATGCAGCCGGTGCGTGGTCCGCGCACCACTCGCCGTGCCACTCCTCCATCAGGTCGTGCAGTTCGTGGATGGCTCTGATTCCGGTCCCGCCTTCGTCCTTGCCTGAGAGGGCTCGCTCCGCCAGTTCCCGCTCGACGTCGGTCATTTCCCGCTCGAGGACGACCGGCTCCTCCATGAGCGGCAGGTCCAGCCGCTCGCCCGCGTAGACGGTCATCGTCACCTTGCCCGTGTCCAGGTCCGCTTCGTAGGCGAAGTAGGGGACGAGTTCTCCCGCAATCCGCCGATGCACCTGTGACTCACCTCCTCTCGCCCGGACGGCCGCTACGCCGCGCTGGTTCCGCAGGGCGCGCGTCGCCCCGGAGCCGCGCAGTCGCGCGCGACAATACTGCTATTTGGTTTCGCTTACCGCTGGGATGGCTTACGCCTTAGGTTACCGTGTGGATGGCTTACGCCTGGGCGGGCCGGTACGTGGGCGCTGATGTTGGGGGCCCGCAAGCACATTCTACCATGAGCGTTCGGCGGGTGCAAGAGCGCGAGGAGGAATTTCTACTCCTGGTGGCGAAGTTGTATAGTTGCGCCTTACGAGTCGCCCAGCTCCTCTCGACTGCCGGGGGGCGAGTCGAAGGCCCCGGTTCCCCGGGGCCCAGCCGCTCAAATGCTGTCCCTGTACCAGAGCCCGGTCGCTCCAAGCGGCCTAAACCCCTGCCGCTGGTAGAAGCCCCGGAGCCGCTCCACCATTTCCTCGGGTATCGCCTCCCCAGGATGGTAGCCCCACTCATCGGCGAATGGGAGCGGCTCCAGCAGCACGAGCCCGGCGTCGGCTGCCATGACCGGGAGGGCCGCCTCGAAGAAGCGCGTGCCCAGGCCCTGCGACCTGAGGTCCCGGCGGACGACGAAACGGCTGATGAATAGGAACGCGGGGAATGGGCCGAGGGCCGTGAGGAACTCGTCTCGTGGCTCGCCGCTCTCTGGGCCGAGCACGGCGACCGCGGCCCGTGCCAGGTCCTGGCTGACGAAATCCAGCGCATCCAAGAGGCGTACCTCATCGGCATAACGATCCTCCCAGAGCCCGACGTCAACGCGCGTCGCGTGGATTTCCCCCACCTGCTCTTGCTCGGCACCAGTGGCGGCAGCGGCGCTCGTGAGCGTCGCAGACCGCTCCTCGAGGAACGGCCAGCTGAACGCGCCCGGCTCAAGGGAGTAGGTCGTCTCGCTCCAGTAGTGGACTGAGTACGCCACGCCGATCACCTCCCGCCCTGCCCCAGCAGCTGCGCGAGCGGCCGCACCTGGTCGTACTGGTGCTGCAGCTCGTCGCTCAGGAGCCTGGTGTAGATCTCCGTCGTGGTGATGGACCGGTGCCCCAGGATGAGCTGGAGCGTGCGGATGTCCCTGGAGGCGAGGAGGTAGCGGTGCGCGAAGGTGTGCCTCAGCAGGTGGGGTCCCGCCTTGCGCCCGTCGACGCTCACCCCGGCCTCGGCGAACGCAGGCCGCACAACCTGGTGGTAGACCCCGGAGCTGCTGAGCGCCTGCCCACGGGTCAGCGAGGGGAAGAGCCACGGCGAGTCAGACCAGCCTGCCTGTTTCAACCATGCGGCCCTCCGCCGCAGGTAATAGCTGATCTTCGCCGCGTAGGCCCCGTCGTAGGGGATGTCCCTGGAGCGCCTAGTCTTGGTGATCGACGCGGGCACATGGATGATCCGGTCGCGGGTGTCCAGGTAGCCCACCTGGAGCTGCCTCGCCTCGCCAGAGCGCATGCCCGTGGCCAGCAGTGTCACGATGAGCATGTGGTTGCGCAGGCCCTCGAAGGTCCGCTTGTCGAACGCCCCGAGGAGCGCCAGGCACTCCTCGTCCGAGAGGGTCTGGGGGATCACATCTTCCTCCCTGAGCCGCCGGACGTACCGGGCCGGGTTCTTCTCGACGATCTCGAACTCCTCCATTACGTTGAAGAGTCGCTTGAGCGCCCGGATATGCCCGTTCACGGAGGCCACCTCAAGGTCGCTGGCTTCGATGAGTTCGAGCTTGTAGGCCTCCAGCAGCTCGCGGTCGACCTCGCCGATGCGCTCGACCCCCTGCTCCTTGAGCCAGGTGACGAGCTGCTTCAAGCGGGACATGTACCACCTGCGGGTGCCTTCGGCCCGGCGGTTGGCGCGCAGGCCGTAATGGTCGAAGAAGCGCAGGGCCGCGTCGAGCGACTCTTGGGCATCTGCTCTCCGCGGGAGCGGGGTACCCCCCTGGCGGGAAACGGTTGCGCGGGCAACTCTTGCCCCGGCAGGCTGCATATGGCCAAACCTCCCATGGTGTCCCATTCCTGGGAAAATGGCGGGGAATGGATACGAGGTTCGTTTTTTTTGCCTGCCACTGCCGAGGACCGATGAGGAGGGACATCGTGGAGGGTGATGTCCCCGTTGTTCCTGCGGGTTATTCAGTGGCCGTATGCTCGTGGCGGGGTCTTGGAGTGCCCTTCGTTAGGCCTTTCCTTTACCCCTCAGGGGTACTCTCCGTCACTGCGAAGGATTAAGAGTCCCCTGCTCTGCCGATTGAGCTAACGGCCCATGTTTCACTGCAGGCTGGCGGCCCTGGCGGGCCCGCCACCGCAGAACCGAGTATACCTTTCGACCTTCCGCCCGTCAAGAGCCCGACTCCGGCGCGCGGCGGGCACCCTCGCGGGCGCCCGCTGCGCGCTTCCTTTCCCACCCTCACGGGATCCGACGGTACCCTTGCCTCCGACCCGGAGATCCCCACCCCCGAGCCGTTCCCGCCTCGTCAGGCGGCTGCCTGGGTGCTGGCCCCCAGCCGATCCTTCAACCTCTGCCAGTAAGGCTGCAGCAAAGGCCGGACGAAGTAGTCCAGGCCGTAGTAGCCGGCTGCAACCCCTGCCCACAGGATGAGGATCTCCAGGGTGAAGAGCACCGGGTTGCTGCTGGTGGAGCCGGCCAGCAGGAAGTTCAGGTTCATGACGGCGCCCATCAGCGCTGCGAAGGCGGTAAAGACGCCCACAATGAGTGCGATGCCCACCAGGATCTCGCCAAGCACG
The DNA here is from genome assembly GCF_001544015.1 of Limnochorda pilosa. GTDB lineage: Bacteria > Bacillota > Limnochordia > Limnochordales > Limnochordaceae > Limnochorda > Limnochorda pilosa. Next base: position 3,746,596 of record NZ_AP014924.1, read on the forward strand.
ATCAGGTAGCTGAAGAACGTGGCGTTGGGCACGGCGACGTTGTCGATGAACGATGCGTACCAGCCCTGCACCGCCGGGTGGTCTCCACTGGCCTTGGCCAGAACCCCCTTGAAAAAGCCGCTGATGGCCACGCCGGCGTTGGCCCCGAACCAGTTGGGGTCACCGGCCTTGTGAAGCCCGGCCTCGAGCCACGTGTAGCCCACGTAGACCCGCAGGAGCGTGAAGAGAATCCGCTTGATCGCCTGCATCAGTAGGACCTCCTTCCGGACCGGATCGGGTTGTGCACCGATCCCGGTTCCGCTTGCATCCCTATTGTGCTCCGGTTCACACCCTAGGGAGAATGGCCGAATGTCCCGATTTGGGCGGGTCATCTCACCCGAACGGTCCGGGTCATGTCCTGGGTGGTATGACCCATACGCGCGCCGGGGCGGCCGCGGAAGGGCGCGCGCCGGCCGCAGGCCGTGGTGAGGAGGGCCCCTTGACCGTCTCGCACCCGACCGGCTATAATGGCAGTCGTATAGGGCGGCGTAGCTCAGTTGGTCAGAGCATGCGGTTCATACCCGCAGGGTCGCTGGTTCGAATCCAGCCGCCGCTACCAGTCCCCCGGGGAGGGCGCCAGCCCTCCCCGTTTGCGTCGGCCCTCGCCGGGGCTATGCGGCCGCAGGCGCCTGGAGGCATTGGTCGCCAGGGGCGCACAGCACCGCACTACTCGGGCTCAGTCTCGGGGCCGCCCTGTCCGGCTTCGCCGGCGCCGTTCTCCTCAGACACGTCGTCAGGGGCGAACAGGCCCAGAGGGTCGCCCTCGAGCACGATGACCACCTGGTAGCCCTTGGTCTTGGCGCGATGGTAGAGGGTAGCCACGCTGGCCGGGCCGATCCCCAGGCGCCTGGCCACGTCCTGGTTCCCGTAGCCCATCTCCTTCAGTGCAACCACCTGGCGCTCCCGGAAGCTGAGCCGTTCCGCGCCCCGGATCTCGATCTGCACCCGACGAGCCTCCCTGCCTGGGCCAGAGCCTCCATCTCCACACCCGCCGCGCCCGGGCCGCGCACCCCGTGTGCCAGCCCTGCTCCCACCCTCGGGTGCCGTTCTCAGTTATCCACAAGTTGTGGACATCCTGTGGACAAATCGTGGACAGCACTCGCCCTCCTTGGTTCCACCCTCCAGGGCGGATCCCTCCCCCAAGCGTGTGCCGTAGTGAGGAGCGGAAGCCCGCCGCCTGTCCACCCCGGAACGCGCCGTGCCCTGGGGCAGAGAGGAGGAGTCCCCGGGGGGCGGATCGTAGTCACATGACGAGGGCGGGGTGCTCCGGCTCCGGGGAGTCCGAGGGGCGCCCTCCCGGAGGCCTGGAAGAAAGCGACGCGTGGGCCCCGCTTGAAGCGCGGGTCGTCCGTGGGGTAGCATGACCACGGAGAGCCACGCGAGTACGCCCGAGACAGCGAGCCTCGGGAGGCTCTTCGGGCGGTATCACACCTATGCACCACGGGCCGGGGTGGCGGAACCGGCAGACGCCGGGGACTTAAAATCCTCTGCCGCAAGGCGTGCGGGTTCGAATCCCGCCCCCGGCACCACGGCTTTCGAGGAATGGGCCCGTTGCCCCAAGGCGGCGGGCCTTTCCTCTATCGCCCGCTGTTCCCCTTCCGCCTCGCGAGGCGGGCACGGCGAAGCGGCGGCACGTAGGGTGGAGGGGCGCTCGCAGGGCGTCCTCTGGACAGCCCGACGCGCCGGCGGGCGCGAGCCTGCCTGGCCGGAGAAGAGGCGTGGATGGCGATGGAGACCTGGGCAAGGACTCAGACCATGGCTCCCGAGGAGGCGGAGCGGTTCCTTCGCGACGCGCTCAACCGGGAACGTCAGGCGAGAGGGTGCCCAACCTTGGCATCCGATGAGGCGCTGACCGCCGTGGCCCGCTCTCGGGCGGAAGACATGGCGGCCAAGGGCTACTTTGGCCACGTCTCGCCCTCGGGGGAGTCGCCCTACCGCCTCATGCTCGCCCAGGGGCTGGAGCCGCGCTGGTGGGGCGAGAACCTGGGCCTGGGGGCCTGCCCCCGCGAGATCCACGCTGCGCTGTCGTCTGCGAACTTTTCGCAGGATAGAGGGTTCAGTCGTTGGGTGTTCCCGATGGGCCCACGTATGGACGCCCGTCGATGCCCAACGCCTCTGGCTCGATGGGCGGGTCGTCAGCACGATCGTCGTGGGGGAGCCGTTCCGAAGGGAGCGGCTCGGTGCGAAAGACGGGCTCGAGAAGCAGCTCCTCCACGTCGTATACAGGATTCTTCCACAAATGCCGGCTGTATCTCGCTCGCAGGCCCTATGTCGGACTCTTGCGCGCCTCCTTCGAAGGTATAATGATGCTGATTCCTATCAGTCAGGCGGTTCCCGGCGCCTGGCGGGGTCGCGCGCCCCGGCGGGGCGTCCTTCTGCCGTCAGGGAGGCTCAACCGATGGCGGTCCATGAACTCAGCATCAAACTGGCCGGCGAAGCCGGCCAGGGCGTCGAATCCAACGGCGCCGGCTTCGCTCGCGCCGCAGCCCGTGCGGGCCTCTACGTCTACACGGCCAGTGACTACATGTCGCGCATCCGTGGCGGGCACAACTCGTACCTGCTGCGCATCAGCGACCAGAAGGCGCGGGTCCATCGCGACTCGGTCCACCTCCTCCTGGCCTTCAACCCTCACGCCATCACCGCCCACCTGCACGAGGTGGTCCCAGGGGGCGCCATCATCGTCGACGAGGGCATGCGGATTCCAGAGGACCCGGTGAAGGCGGCGGGGCTCCAGCTCTTCCCGCTGCCTCTCAAGGATCTGGCCGAGAGGGTCGGGGGCAGCAAGATCATGCTCAACACCGCGGCGCTGGGCGCCACGGCCGCGGTAACGGGCTTCGACCTGGCCTACGTGGAGGGCGTGATCCGCGACAACTTCGGTTCCAAGAAGGGCGCGGCCGTAGCCGAGGCCAACCTCAAGGTGGCGCGCGCCGCGTACGAGCTGGCGGGCGACCGGTACGGGCGGCGGTTTCCGTGGAAGCTGCACGCCGTGGAGGATGCGCCCCGGCGCTACCTCCTGAACGGCAACCAGGCCCTGGCCATGGGAGCGCTGGCCGGCGGTTGCCGGTTCATCTCAGCCTACCCGATGACGCCGGCCTCGTCCATCTTCGAGTGGCTGACGGCCCACGCGCAACGCTTCAACGTCGTGAGCAAGCAGATGGAGGACGAGATCGCCGCGGTCACCATGGCCATCGGTGCGGCCTACGTGGGCGCCCGGGCCATGACGGCCACCTCGGGGGGAGGCTTCTCCTTGATGGTGGAGGCGCTGGGCCTGGCGGGCATGGCCGAGGTACCGCTGGTGGTGGTGGATGCCCAGCGGCCGGGGCCGTCGACGGGCATGCCCACCCGCAGCGACCAGGGCGACCTGCTCTTCGTGACCCACGCGTCCCAGGGGGAGTTCCCGCGCCTCATCCTGGCCCCCGGAAACGTGCGCCAGTGCTTCGAGGCGGGGTACCGGGCCTTCAACCTAGCCGAGCGGTACCAGACACCGGTCATCGTCCTCACCAATGGCTTCCTGGCCAGCAGCCTGGAGACCGTGGACGCCCAGGACCTGCCCTTCGATGAGGTCCGAATCGACCGGGGCGAGCTGCTGGACGCCGCGGCCCTCGACGGGCTCGAGGAGCCTTATGCCCGCTTCCGGGTCACCGAGAGCGGCGTTTCGCCCCGAGCTCTGCCCGGCCATCCCAAGGCCGTGTACACGACCCCCAGCGACGAGCACACCGAGTACGGCGCCTTCGAGAGCGAGGACGTCGCCAACCGGCTCCAGCAGCAGCCGAAGCGCATGCGGAAGCTGGAGGCGGCCCGGGCGGAGATGAACGGCCCCTCCCTCTACGGGCCCGGCGAGGCCGACGTGACCCTGGTGGGTTGGGGCTCCACCCTGGGTGCCCTGCAGGAGGCGGTCGACGAGCTGAACCGCTCGCGACCGGGTTCAGCCAACCTTCTGCACTTCACGGATCTCTGGCCCTTCCCCGCGTCGGCCGAAGGGGCCCTGGCCCGAGCGCGCCAGCTCGTGGTCGTCGAGGAGAACCAGACGGGCCAGTTTGCCCGGCTGCTCCGAGCCGAGACGGGCCGCCGGCCGGATCACCTCATCACCCGGATCGACGGGCGCGCCATGACGCCCGACTACATCCTCGAGAACCTCAAAGAGGTGGCGCTCCATGTTGGATCTCAAGCTGTATAAGAGCGAAAACAAGCCCACGTGGTGCCCGGGCTGCGGCGACTTCGGCATCCTCAACGCGGTGAAGCAGGCGCTGGCCGACCTGGAGATCTGGCCCCACGAGGTCCTCTTCGTCTCCGGGATCGGGTGCGGCAGCAAGCTCCCCGACTACATCAACGCCAACGGTTTCACGACCGTCCACGGCCGGGCCCTGCCCGTGGCCCAGGGAGCGAAGCTGGCCCATCCCGGCCTCCACGTGGTCGCGGTGACCGGGGACGGCGACGGCTACGGCATCGGGGGGAACCACTTCCTTCACGCCATCCGTCGCAACATCGACATCACCCACATCGTGGAGGACAACCTGGTCTACGGGCTCACCAAGGGCCAGTACTCACCCACCTCGGCCAAGGGCTTCGTCTCCAGCACCACGCCTGAGGGCGCGATCGAGCGGGCGGTCAACCCCCTGGCCCTGGCCTTGGCCAACGGTGCGACCTTCGTCGCCCGGGGGTTCTCGGGTGACCCCAAGCACCTGGCGAGCCTCTTCGCCCAGGCCCTCAAGCACCCAGGCTACGCCCTGGTGGACGTCCTGCAGCCGTGCGTCATCTACAACCGGCTGAACACCTACGACTTCTACGAGCAGCGGGTCTACCGTCTGGAGGAAGACGCGAACTACGATCCGCACGACCCCGAGCAGGCCTGGCAGCGGGCCCACGAGTGGGGCGAGCGGATCCCCATCGGCGTTCTCTACCAGGAAAGCGGGGTACCCACCTACGAGGAGCAGGTGCCGGCCCTGGCGCAGGGCGGGCCAGCGCAGCGGCCCATGCCCCCCCTCACCGAGGCCGAGCGCGAGGCGCTCCTGGCCGAGCTGGTGTAGGGGAGAACGGCGGCTGTCTCTGGGGCCGGGGAGGATTCCCCGGCCTCAGCGCGCCCACCCGTCATCACGCCCGGCAGCGTCCAGCAGGCCGGCCATCAGGTCCCACTCGCTGACGAGCACCTGCACGGCCCCCAGCCACTCTGCCAGGCGCCACAGCACGGTCGCCCCTGCCAAGATCACGGGGGCCCGCTCCGGCTGAAGCCCGGGAAGCCGGCGCACCCCTTCGAGCGAAAGGGCGGCCAGGCGGTCGACCCAGGCGCCCAGGTCCTTCACCGCCAGGCCGTAACCGTGCACTCGATCCGGGCGGTAGCGGCGTAGGCCCTGCTCCATGGCTGCCAGCGAGGTGGCGGTCCCCCCCACGACCACCAGGGGAAGCCGGACCGCCGCGCCCTGCCATGGGGCCATGGCGCGGGGAAGCTGTCCCTCCAGCCACTGGGTCAGCTCACGCACCCGGGCGGGCGTGGTGCCCGTGTCGAAGCGGCGGGACAGGCGAAGCGCGCCCCAAGGCAGGCTCAGCAGCTCCTGCGGCCCCCGGTCCAGGCTCCCCCGGGCCAGCTCGACGCTGCCGCCGCCCAGATCCATCACCACACCCGGGCCCGCAGCCCCAAGGCCGACCATCGCCCCACGGAAGGTGTGGCGGGCTTCATCCTCGCCGCTCAGCACCTGCAGCGCCGCGCCTGTGGCCTGCCGGACCCGGCCGGCCAGCTCCTGCCCATTCGTCGCCTCGCGCACGGCGCTGGTCCCCACCACGAGGACCCGGGCTGCGCCCACCCTGCGGGCGCGATCTGCCAGGCGCTGGGCGGCCTCTAGGCTCCGTTCGAGGGCAGGACCGCCCAGCCTGCCTTCCTGCAGGCCCTCACCCAGACGCGTCACCCAGAGGTGCTGCTCGACCACCCGGAGGCCTTCGGGAATCCGGTCGGCCACCAGGGCGCGGACGGAATGGCTTCCCAGCTCGACCACCGCGGAGCGTTCCGCCCGGGGAGCCTGGCGGGCGTGCAGGGGGCGACCCCGCCCATCGGCACACCCGCAGACCAGGCTACCGTCCAGCGGCACCGCGCTCCGGCGCAGGAGCTCGGCCACCCGCCGCCCCACGTACCCGTCCCCCAGGGCCAGGTGGTGCGCCAGGTGCGCATGAAGGCACTTCACCCCCGGGCCTTCCCTTCCCCCCACACCACTTCGGCCCAGGCGGGTCCACAGACGGGGGTTGTCAGCCTGCAGGCGGTGACGCTCGCGTGGCCCCAACAGCCGGCGTCGGATCAGGGAGTCAAGGCGGTCGGCCCGGGCCTCGGCCGCGGCCGCGTCCGGGTTCGACGCCACTTCCCGGCCCAGGGCTCGGATCCAGCCTTGGGACTCGAGGCGTGCGACCTCGTAGACCAGGAGGGGACAGACCAACCAGAAGAGGGTGGGCATGGGAGGGTCGCCCGACGGAGGGAGCGGATGGTTGGCGACCACCTGGGGTCTTCCGAAGCGGCAACGGGTCGCGACGCCGGCGATGGGGCTCGGCGATCGCCCGAGGACCGCCGCCACGAAGCGCTCGTCGGCCTCGCCGGCGGGCTCCAGGCCCCAGAGACCTGCGCGCGTCAACGGGCCCAGCCCCCCGACGTGTCGAGACCGGAGGCCGCGCCGCTGGAAGGATGGGGTGGCTTCATCCGCCGCTGAAGGGTGCGATCAGAAATCGTGCCGCGTTCCACGTCCACCGCGCTTGGAGTCGAGGCTACGCTTGAGGGAGGCCTGGCGCTCCTCGCTGTCGCGCATGAAGCGCTTCAGCTTGGACTCGAAGGACTTGCTGCCCCGACCGCCCCCACCGCCCCGGCGGGGACGGTCGTTGGCCACCCGCCGGATCGATAGACCGATCTTCCCGTCGCGGACGTTGATGACCCGGACCTTGACCACGTCGTTCATCTTGACGTACTGGTTGATGTCTTCGACGTACTGGTCGGCCACTTCAGAGATGTGGACCAAGCCGGTCTGCCCGTTTCCGAGGTCGACGAAGGCCCCGAAGTTGGTGATCCCGGTGACCTTTCCCTCGACGATACTACCCACTTCAATCGACATACAGGAACCAGGGTCCTCCCCTGTACTTTGTCCGAGGCGGGCTCGGCTATCGCATTATACCCTGCGGCCCGACGCAGTGTCAACGCGATTCCGTTGCGGACTCGTCTTCCTGGGCCGGGACCACTTGGTACCGCTCCTCTCCCGGCTTCACCAGTCCCAGTTCTTCCCGGGCCTTTCGCTCCACGTACGCGTCCGACCGCATCTCAGACACCTCGGCCTCCAGCTGCGCGGCGCGGCCCCGGGTGGCGTCGAGGTCTGCCTGCAGCGCCTCCATCTCGCGCTCCAACCCGCGCTGCGCGACGAACCCCTGGATCCAACGGATCCCCAGCGACAGCAGCACCACCGTGAGCAGGAGCGCGAAGAACCGGTTGGTGACCTTGAACCGCCGCCTCGAAGCCACGCTACCACCCCCGGCTCCGCCCCTTCGGCGCCGGGGGTGGCCGCTCCTCCCCGATCAGCGGCGGCCGCCGCGTCCCACCCAGCCCGACTGCCAGAGAAGGGGCGCCCTGCGAGCGCGCGGCCCTGACGGCCCGGCCCATCGCAGGGCCGCCAGCCGAGCCACCCGGGTCGCGGGCCAGCGAGCTGCGCCCGCGCCCAGGGCCGCCATCTGGCGAAAGACGGCGCCCACCCAGGCGGAACCTTCCAGCAGCACCCAGGTGACCAGAGGGCTCACGAGTTGCACGTACAGGAAGAACCCGAGGCCGGCGGCGACGAAGAGGTAGAGGCGGAGGCTGGCCCAGTTGGCCAGGGTGAGGAGCAGCATCATGCTGGGACCTGCGACAAGCCAGAAGAGCCCGTCCACCACCGCGCTCCAGCGGCGGAACTCCATGCGCAGGAGGCGGTACAGGTCGAAGAGGAACCCGCCGGCCATCCCGGCCCCCGCGACGGCCAGGAAGGACATGAGCTGATGTGCCAGGCTTTCCACGGGAAGCACCCCCATCGAGCGGAGCCCCGCACCTGGCGGCCATACCGGGTGCGGGCCTCCTTCTGAGCCCTACATGGTATGGGCGGTGCCTGGGTGGGGGTGCATGGCCCCGCGGTCACCGGTTCCGGGCGCGCCGGGGGCCCGGGGGGGACGCCGTGCCTTCCGTCGCGTTCTAGCGGAAGAGGCGTTTCAACAGGTTGCGCCCTTTCTGGGCGGAGCCCTCTCCAAGGTACTGAAGCTGCTGGACCTCCCCCTTCACCAGCAGGAGTCCGCTCTCGACGTTGAGCTCCGCGATGTGCATCCCCGCGCCCTGGATCAGGAGGCCGCCCATCTCCGTGCGCAGGACGATCTCCTTCTCATCGAAGCTCTCCACGTCGGCCACCCCGGTCACCTGAAGGTGCTGGCGCTGCAGGAGGTGCAGCTCGTGCCGGCGGCGCAACCCTTCGTCCGGCCGGTCCGCAGCCAAGGGGCGCCCTCCTCTCCTCGACCTCCTTTCCCATCGATACGTGCCCCGCGGGCGGGGCATGCCTCACCTCCAGCGCTTCTCGATCTCCACGTCCTTGAAGAACGTCTGCACGATCTCCTCGGGGCTCTTGCCCTCCTTGGCCAGCATCAACGCGTCCCACTGGCTGAGGCCCACCCCGTGCCCGAAGCCGGTTCCCTCGATCTGGAGGCTGCCGCCCTGCACGTCGAAGCGGGTCACCTTGGACGATTTCATCCGCTCGGGATCCAGGGCCTTGCGGAAATCCGGACCCGTGACCGTGATCGGACCCCGGTCGGTGGTGATCTCCACCTGGGTGATCCGACCCGTCGGCCCCGTCCGGGCCGCGAGGTCCCGGATCGCACCCACGTCCTGGCCCAGGCCGGCCAGGGCCCTGCGCACCTCTTCGAGGGGCACCGTGAGCGACCACTGACGGTACTCGTCCGGGACGTAGGGATTGGATGCAAGCCGGACCGTCTTGATGTAGGGCGGCTCGCTCTCCTGGAACGCCAGGCCCTCCCGGGCCGAGGCGGTCTCGCCGCCGGCATAGGCATGGAACCAGCCGCGGATCACCTTGCCCTGGTACGTCAGCACCTTGCCCCGCGTCTCCTCCACGGCCCGCCGGATCACGTCGGTCACCTGGTCAGGCCTGAACGCCTGGGCCTCTTCGAAGTCGGTGGAGATCCGATTCCCCTCGTGGCTGTTGAGGTACTCGAGGGTAAAGGAACGGGCCAGGAGCGCCTGGGCCGCGTAGGCTTCCTTGGGCCATCCCGCCCGCATCTCCCCCGCCACGACGCCGGCCACATACTCCTCGATCCCCATGCGCGCGGTGCGACCGTCCTCCCCCACCACCTCCACCTGGGGCTCTTCCTCCAGGCGCCGTCCCTCTCCCCTGGGCCACACCAGCACCGCGAGAAGAACGGCCGCGACCAAGCCAAGCACCCACCACGTGCGCCTGCCGGCTGCAGGGGCCACCCCCAAATCCCTCCCCAGCGTCTTTCGGTGTAAAGCTTGATCAGAAGGGCGTTTCCTCTATCCCCCGCAGGCGAACAAAGCGCGCGGTAGACGAGGAAAGGGCCGTCACCACGGGTTTTATTTGGTATGGAAGGTGCACTCTGGAAGGAGATTACCAAGCAGAGGCGAAAAGATGCCTCGAACTCCAGCTTGGAGGAGGGAACGGCGTGAACAAGAGCGAGCTCATCTCGAAGGTAGCAGACAAGGCAGGTCTCACCAAGAAGGTGGCCGGAGAGACGGTGGAGTCGGTCCTCTCGGCCATTGCCGACGCGCTTTCCCAGGGCGACAAGGTGACCCTGGTAGGCTTCGGCACCTTCGAGGTGCGCGACCGCGCGGCCCGCAAGGGCGTCAACCCTGCCACGGGCAGCACCATCAGCATCCCGGCCAGCCGGGTCCCCGCCTTCAAAGCGGGCAAGTCCCTGAAGGAAGCCGTCGCGAAGAAGTAGGATCGTGGCAGACTGTTAGCTGGAGCAGTCTTTCCGTGGCTTAGGAAGAGCCCGTCGGGCACCCGGTGGGCTCTTTCCATCAGCCGCAGAGCGCAGGAGGTGGGGCGATGGACGCGGTCCGGGAGTTGGCGGCGGTGATGGAACGCCTGCGTGGACCTGGAGGCTGCCCCTGGGATCGGGAGCAGACGCACCGCTCGCTGGCCCGCTACCTGATCGAGGAGGCATACGAGGCCGCCGACGCCCTGGAACAGGGCGATACCGCTGCAGCGGTGGAGGAGTTGGGCGATGTCCTCCTCCAGATCGTCTTCCACGCCCAGATCGGCCGCGAGGAGGGGGCCTACGACCTCGAGGTGATCGCCCGGCGGCTGGTCGAGAAGCTGGTCCGCCGCCACCCCCACGTCTTCGGCGACGTGGTCGTTGCGGGCGCGGCGGAGGTCGTGGCCAACTGGGAGGCCATCAAGGAGGGGGAACGGGCCAGTCAGAGCGCCGAGCAGGCGCCGCCCTCGCTCATGGACGGCGTTCCCCTGGCGCTTCCTGCCCTGGCTCGGGCCGATGCCGTCCAGCGACGCGCCGCCCGGGTGGGGTTCGATTGGGCCGACCCGTCAGGGCCCCGGGCCAAAGTGGACGAAGAGCTGGGCGAGCTCGACCGCGAACTGGAAGCGGGCGCCTCGGAAGGAGCCGCCCGGGAGCTGGGGGACCTGCTCTTCTCGGTGGTCAACCTGGCCCGCAAGACCTCCATCGACGCGGAAGCCGCGTTGCGGGAGGCGGTCCGCCGCTTCGAAGACCGTTTCCGCCAAATCGAGCGCTCGGCGGTCGCCGGGGGCAAGCGCCTGGACGAGATGGACCTGGCCCAGCTGGACCGGCTCTGGGACGAAGCGAAGGCACGCGAGACCGAGCCCTGAGCTGACAGGGCTTCTCCTGCTCCTACTGCTCCATCTGCTTCCCGAGGAAGGCTGCCGCGGTTTCGACCAGCTTCCGCTCCAGGTCCCCCATCACGACCCCTTGCTGGTCGCTGGCCAGGGCCACCGAGCCCACCGGATCGCCCTCGGAGACGATGGGCGCGATGGCCTGGCTTCTGAAGGGCCATGCCTCCGGTAGCTTCTCCGTTCCGACCCCGGGCAGCAGGAGGCTGCGGCGGGTGGTGCACGCGTGCTCGATCACGGGCGGAACAGGCTTACCGATCCAGTCCTTCTTCCCTGTGCCGGCAACCGCCACCACCACGTCCCGGTCGGTCACCAGGGCGATGTGCCCCGTCGATTCGTGAAGGGAGTCGGCGTACTCCTGCGCGAAGTCCGAGAGCTCCTCCAGGGCGGAGTACTTCTTCAGGATCACCTCTCCGTCCCGGTCGACGAAGATCTCGAGCGGGTCCCCCTCCCGGATGCGCAGGGTCCGCCGGATCTCCTTGGGAATGACCACGCGGCCCAGGTCATCAATCCGGCGCACGATGCCCGTAGCCTTCATCCCCACCCCTCCTCGAGGTCCCTCACAGCTCTCATTGGCCGCTGGCGACGGGCCAGCTCTCCCGCAGGTCCGCCAGGATCCCCTCCAGCATCCCCAGGAGCTCGGCGTCTCCCATGCCGTAACGCCGGATGGTGAGCTGGCTGGTTCGCGCAGGGACGAGGGCCAGCCGTCCCCGGTACTTGCGCGTGAGCGGCAGAAGACCCTCGTAGGGAAGCCGCAAACCCTGGTGCCACCGCACGTGCACCCGGTCGCCCTGGGCGCTGACCGAGCTGACCCCCAGCTCCCTGGCCAGCACCTTGACACGGGCCACGGTGAGGAGATTCGTCACCGGCTCAGGCGGTGGGCCGAACCGATCCGTCAGCTCCGCCGCCAGCTCGTCCGCTTCCTCGAGGGTGCGGATCCCGACCACCTTCTTGTAGACCTCGACCTTCTGCTGCGAGTCGCCAATGTAGCCTTCATTGACGTACGCGTCGACGTTGAGGTCCAGCACCGGTTCGGGCGGCTGGGCTGCCTCCGTCCCCCGAAGCTCCCGGATCGACTCGGCCAAGAGCCGGGTGTAGAGCTCGAAACCCACCGAGGCGATGAAGCCATGCTGCTCAGGACCCAGGAGGTTGCCCGCGCCCCGGATCTCCAGGTCGCGCATCGCGATCTTGAAGCCGGAGCCCAGGTCGGTGAACTCCCTCAGGGCCTGAAGGCGCTTCTCGGCGTCCTCGGACAGTATCTTCTCCGGGCGGTAGGTAAAATACGCGTAGGCGACCCGGTTGCTCCGCCCCACCCGGCCCCGAAGCTGGTAGAGCTGCGCCAGGCCCATGCGGTCCGCGTCCCAGACGATCAGCGTGTTCACGTTGGCTATGTCCATGCCCGTCTCGATGATGGTGGAGCAGACGAGTACGTCGTACTCCCCCTCGAGGAAGTCGAGCATGACCCGCTCCAGGCGATTCTCCTCCATCTGGCCGTGGGCGACCGCGACGCGGGCCTCGGGCACGAGCTCCTGGATCTCGCGCGCCTTGCGGTCGATGGACTGGACGTGGTTGTAGACGAAGTACACCTGTCCCTGCCGGGCCAGCTCGCGCAGGATCGCCTCACGGACCGTCTCGGGGTCGTACTCGACCACGTAGGTCCGTACCGGTGTGCGATCCTCGGGAGGGGTCTCGATGACGCTCATGTCCCGCACCCCCGCCAGCGCCATGTGCAGGGTCCGCGGGATGGGGGTGGCCGTGAGGGTCAGCACGTCCACGGACGTGCGCAGCTCCTTCAGCCGTTCCTTCTGCGCCACGCCGAACCGCTGCTCCTCGTCCACCACCACCAGGCCCAGGTCCTTGAAGACCACGTCCCTCGAGAGGAGACGATGCGTTCCGATGACGACGTCGATGGCACCGGTGCGGAGGCCGTCGAGGACGGCCTTCTGCTCCCCCGGCGTCTGAAAGCGGGAGAGCGTGGCGATGCCGACGGGATACCGCTCGAAGCGCTCGCGGAAGGTGCGGTGGTGTTGCTGGGCCAGGATGGTGGTGGGCACGAGCACCACCACCTGCTTCCCGTCCATGACGGCCTTGAAGGCCGCCCGGATGGCCACTTCGGTCTTGCCGAAGCCCACGTCGCCGCAGAGGAGACGGTCCATGGGGCGATCGTGCTCCATGTCGCGCTTGACCTCGCGGATCGCCCGGAGCTGGTCGAGGGTCTCCTCGTAGGGGAAAGCGTCCTCGAACTCGGCTTGCCAGACGGTGTCGGGGCTGAAGTGGAAGCCCCTGGCCGCCTCCCGCTCCGCGTAGAGCTTGAGGAGGCCTTCGGCCATCTCCCGGACGGACTCCTTCACCCGCTTCTTCACCCGGGCCCACTCGCTGCCGCCCAGCTTGTAGATGCGCGGAGCCTGCCCGTCGGCACCGATGTACTTCTGCAGCAGGTCGAGCTGGTCGGTGGGGACGTAGAGCCGGTCGTTGCCGGCGTACTCCACCACCAGGTAGTCCTTGTGGACGTCCCCGATGGCCAGCGTCTCCAGCCCCACGTACCGGCCGATCCCGTGGTTGACGTGGACCACGAAATCGCCCGGCCGCAGGTCCGGCAGCTCGTCGATGTGTGCCCCGTCCTCGTCCCGGCGGACGACGCCCAGACGGCGGCGTCGCTTGGCTTGGCCGATGACCTCCAGGTCGCTCAGCACCACGAGCTTCAGATCACCGTAGACGAGGCCGGCGTGTAAGGTTCCGACGGTCGCCACCGCGTTGCCCGGCTTCAGCTCGTCGACCACCGAGGGGACGAAGAGCGCCGGAACGTCCTGCTCACGCAGCGCGTCCACCGCCCGGCGGGCCCGGTCCTCCGTGGCCAACACCAGAAGGACCCGGTTCCCCTCCCGCGCCCAGCGCCGGATCTGGCTGGAGAGCTGGTCCATCCGCCCGTGGTAGAGGTCGGGGCTGCGCATCTCGATGCGGTGGGAGCGGCTGGGCTCCAGCTCCACCAGCCGCTTGTTCAGGCTGGAGAGGCAGGCGAGCGGGTGCCTTCTGGCCGCGGCGAGGAGGTCCGGCCACTCCAGGAAGAGCCCCGCCTCCCCCGGAAGCGCCCGGCCGGCCTCGAGCTTCTGGCTTAGCTGTTCGCCGATCTCCAGGTGCCATTGGTTCAGGCGGTCCTTGACGTGGTCCGGCTCGTCGAGCACCACCAGACCGTGGCCCAGGTGGTCCAGAAGGGTGGCCGGCGCGGGGTGGAAGAAGGCCAAATACTGGGCCATGCCGTCGAAGATCTCCCCGCGGGCCAGGCGGTCGGCGTGAAGGGCCCCCCTGCGTCGCGCCGCCTCCGCCTCCTGCCGGCGGCCCAGGTGCTCCAGGCGGGCGGCTTGCGCCTCCCATGCTTGCCGGATACGCTCCGCCGGCTCCTCCCGCCCGTCCGGCGGAAGGGGGCACTCTGTCAGGGGTGGTACCAGGGCCTCTTGCAGGGAGACGGCCGAACGCTGGGTGGCAGGATCGAACGCACGGATCGACTCGACCTCGTCCCCGGCCAGCTCCACGCGGATGGGCGCGTCTGCCCCGCCGGGAAAGACGTCGAGGATGTCTCCACGGATGGCGAACGCGCCCGGTCCCTCAACCCTGGCCTCACGCTGGTACCCCATGGCCGCCAGCCGTACGGGTACCTCCTCCAGGGGGACCTGCACCCCGACCCGTAGGGGCAACGGCAGCGAGCGGAAGATCTCGGCGGGCACCATCCGTCCCGCGGCGGCGTCCACCGGCGCCACCACCAGGGTGGGGCGCCCGGCAGCCAGGCGGCTCAGGGCGGCCATCCGTCGCCCGGTCAGCTCCGCGCTGGGGCGCGCTTCCTCGTCCGGCAGGGTGTCCAGCGCTGGGAAGATCTGGACCTGGCCTGCCGGCAGCAGGCTCGAGAGCTGCTCGTAGACGCGCTCTGCCTGGTAGGCGCTGGAGGCGATCCAGAGGGCCGACGCCCCCTTCCTGAGGGACCGAAGGCGCTGCCACAACGCGGCCAGCACGACGCACTTCTCTCCCTCCGAGAGGCCGGGAAGCCAGATCGGGCGCGACGCATCGTCCAGGGCCGTCCCCAGCGTCTCGATGTGTCGCGAGACCTCGAATAGATGCAATAGTCCGGGAATTGCCAACCATGCACCGTCCTCTCAGCGACACCGCTCCGCGCGCGCGAACCAGGACCGGTCTCACGCGCCGGGGGGATGGGAAGCGAAGGCGTCCTCACGACACGACCATTATAGCGATCGGCTGATCACGGCGTCAAGGAACAGCCAACGTGAAAAGCCGATCAACACGCCATTCCAGCCCGTCACGCCCCTTCGGGCGCCTCCTTGGCCACTTCCACCGGACCATTGTACCGCGACATGGCCGGTCCAATCCCATCCCGCGCCCAGCAGAGAATGGCATCCACCGCCCGCTCCAGCGCCGCCTCCAGCGTGCGCCACTCGACCGCGGTGAAGCGTCCCAGCACGTGGTCCACCATCCGCCCTGGATCGCCCGGGTCGCCCACTCCCACCCGCAAGCGAGGGTACGCCTGGCTGCCCAGGTGGGCTTCCACCGACCTCAGGCCGTTGTGCCCCCCGGCCGAGCCGCCGGCACGCATCCGCAACGTCCCCAGGGGTAGGTGGACGTCGTCGGCGACCAGCATGAGCCGCTCCAGCGGGAGCTGCTGAGGCCTGTGGCGGGCCACCGCCCTGCCGCTCTCGTTCATGAAGGTGAGGGGACGGACCAGGAGCAGCTCCTCGCCCTCCAGGTCCGCCGTCAGGGTGCTAGCCAGGCGGGCGTCTCTCCAGGCCCGCGCGCCCAGCCGCGACGCCAGCCGCTCGACCACCTCAAAGCCCACGTTGTGCCGGGTGCGGTGGTAGCGGCTGCCCGGATTGCCCAGCCCGACGACCATCCGCATGGCAGGCGGCTACGCCTCGGGCTGCTCGCCAGGCTCGGGCTTCGCCGCGCGCTCCTCAGCCTCGGCTTCGGCAGCCTCGGCGGCCGGCTTGCTGGGTTCGAGCACCGAGACGACCACCTCGTCAGGCGAATCCAGGATGACCACGCCTTCCGGCACCTGGAGGTCGCGCACGTGCAGGCTCTGTCCGAGGGTCAAGCCCGAGAGGTCGGCAAGGACGGCTTCCGGAATGCGCTGCGGGAGGGACTTCACCTCGACGGCATGCACGATCTCGCTGATGATGCCTCCATCGTTGGGCCGCCGGTCGCGGCCTTCGAACCGAACGGGCACCCGGGAGACCACCGGGCGGTCCATGGGAACCCGGTACAAGTCCGCGTGCTCGAAGGAGCCCCGCACGGGATGCCGGCTCAGGTCCTTGATGAGGACCGTATGCCGGTCCGGGCGACCTTGGATCTCTACCTCCACCAGGTGTGCGGAACCCGCTTTCTCGTACACCTTGGCCAGAAGCTGCTGATCGACGGCCAGAGCCTCGCTCTCGATGCCCGGTCCGTAGAGGACGGCCGGCACCTGCCCGGCGGCGCGCAAGCGCCGGCTCGCGCCCTTGCCCGGGTCGCGGGGGACGGCGGTCAGGGTGAACACAGCCACGTTCGCCCCTCCTTTACCTATTCAACGCCCTCCATTCTAGCCCGCGCCCGGCGCCCGGTCAATTGGGCAGGTCAGACTTCGAAGAGCTGGCTCACGGAGATCTCCTCGAAGATGTGCCGGATTGCCTGGGCGAACAGCGGCGCCACGGTGAGCACCCGCACCTTACCGTTGGCCCGCTCGGGCGGGAGAGGGATGCTGTCGGTCACCACGATCTCCTTCAAGACCGAGCGCTCCAAGCGCTGATAGGCGTCCCCCGAGAAGACAGGATGGGTGGCGCAGGCGTAGACCTCCCGGGCCCCTTCGGCCAGCAGGGCCTCCGCGGCCTTGATGATGGTACCACCCGTGTCGATGATGTCGTCCATCAGGATGGCGACGCCGCCCCCCACCTCGCCGATGACGTGCATGATCTCGGCGACGTTGGGGCTGGGCCGGCGCTTGTCCATGATGGCCAGGGGCGCGTGCAGTCTCTCCGAGAGTTCCCGGGCCCGGGCGACGCCGCCCACGTCGGGCGAGACCACCACCATCTCCCCCAGGTTCTTGTCCAGGAAGTAGCGAGTCAGGATGGGCAGCGCCTTGAGGTTGTCCACGGGACCGTCGAAGAAACCCTGGATCTGGCCCGCGTGCAGGTCCATGGTGAGGATGCGGTCGGCACCGGCGGTGGTGATCAGGTCGGCCACGAGCTTGGCCACGATCGGGTCGTGGGGCGCGAGCTTCCGGTCCTGACGGGCGTACCCGTAGTAGGGGATGACGGCCGTGATGGACTTGGCCGAAGCGCGCTTGAGCGCGTCGATCATGATCAGGATCTCCATCAGGTTGGTATCCGCCGGCGCGCAGGTGGGCTGGATGACGAAGCACTCGGCGCCCCGAACCGTCTCCCCGATGCGGACGTTGATCTCGCCGTCCTGGAAGCGTCCCACCTCCGCCTTGCCCATGGGAAGCTCCAGGTACCTCGCGATGTCGTTGGCGAGCTTCGGGTTGGCTGTTCCCGTGAAGAGACGGATCTTCTTGCGGTACTCGTAGTTCATCGCTCGCCTGCCCCCCTCTCCCCGTCGTTCGACCGCCTGCGCCCCGCCCAGCGTTCCACGTTCCGCTGGCGCCCGCGGCCGATGGCCAGGGCCTCGGCCGGGACCCGGCGGGTGATGACCGACCCCGCGGCCACGTAGGCGCCCTCGCCTACGGTCACCGGGGCGACCAGGCTCGAGTTGCTGCCGATGAAGGCATCGTCCCCGACGACGGTCCGGTGCTTCTGCCGGCCGTCGTAGTTGCAGGTGATGGTGCCCGCGCCGACGTTGACGCCCGCGCCCAGGGTCGCGTCGCCCACGTAGCTCAGGTGCGGCACCTTGGTGCCCGCTCCGATCGTGCTGTTCTTCACCTCGACGAAGTCCCCCACCTTGACCCGCGCCGCGAGCCGGGCCCCCGGACGCAGGTAGGCGAAAGGACCGATGCGGCAGGCCTCTCCCACGTCCGCCTCCAGGAGGACGCTCATCTGCACCTCGACGTCGTCGCCCAACCGGCTGTCCACGAGTCGGGCGTTGGGCCCCAGCCGACACCGCGCCCCCACGCGGGTGCGCCCTTCCAGGAAGGTGAAGGGGAGCAGCACCGTGTCCTGCCCGAGCTCCACCTCCTCGTCTACGAAGGTGGTGTCGGGGTCGATCACGGTGACGCCCTGAACCATCCAGTGTTCCAGGATGCGGCGCCGCAGGACTTTCTCGGCCCGAGCGAGCTGGACCCGATCGTTGATGCCTTGGATCTCCTCAGCGTCCTCGAGGCGGACGGTCTCCACGCCGCCCTCGCGGGCCAGCCTGGCCACCGCGTCGGGCAGGTAGTACTCTCCCTGCCGGTTGGCGGCCTCCACCTCGGGAAGCACCCGGCGCAAGGCGGCCAGATCGAAGAGGTAGAGGCCGGCGTTGATCTCGCGCACGCGCCGGGTTTCGGGGTCGGCGTCCTTCTCCTCCACGACGCGCACGAACCGCCCGCCGGCAGGGTCCCGAACGATGCGACCGTAGCCCGTGGGGTCGGCTGCTTCGGCCGTAAGCAGGGTGCAGAGCGTCTCCCCCGGCCTGTGGGCCTCGTGCAGGCGCCGAACGGTGCCGGCGCGAAGGAGCGGGGTATCCCCGTAGGCCACCAGCACGGTGCCCGATACCACTCCGTCCAGGGCCGCCATCGCCTGAAGGACCGCGTGGGCGGTACCCAGGGGCTCGGCCTGCCGCGCAACCCGCAGGATGACCCCGGGAACCTCCCCCGCTACCCGGGCCACCTCTTCGGCCTGGTGACCCACCACCACCACCTGGCGATGGAACCCCGCGTCCCGGAGGACCGCCTGAACCTTCTGTAGCATGGGCTGCCCTCCGACGGGGTGCAGGACCTTCGCTCGCTCTGAGCGCATGCGCGTGCCCAGACCTGCCGCCAGGACGACCGCCCAGGCCTCTTCCATGGGACCGTCTCGCCTCCCCGCCTCACCCGGTGCCGCGCGAAGGTGCGCCGCCTTCGTCGGTCCGATCCTTACCGTACCCCTTCCGGGCCATGCCCCACCTTCTTCACCCACCGTCCAGTTCCTGCGCCCCCGTTCCTTCCAGGCAGCTCCTGTGGTGTCACGGGCCCACCCTTCCGATCTGGGCCAGCCCCAGGATGACCAGGATCAGCCCCGGTAGCAACCGTTGCCTACCGCGGGACCACCGTGCCCCCAGGCGGGTCGCGAGCTCCATGCCCGTCCGGGTGAGGGTGTAGAGGCCGAGGCCCACCCATGCCGGCAGCAGCGGCGTTACCGGCAACCCGGCCATGGCCAGTCCCACCCCGACGGCATCCAGGGAGAGCGCGACGCCCAGGATCAGGGCCTCGGCCGGTTCGATGCGGCCGGAAAGGTCTCGATCCGCCCGGGCTGGGTCCACCAGCACCTGGATCACCAGACCCACCTGCGGGAGAGAAAAGGAGAGGAGCGGGCCTTTCTGGCCGGCGTGGGCCTCCCCCCACCCCTGGAGCAGCCTCCAGAGGCCCACCGCGAGGAGCACCCAGCCTGAGAGTGCACGGCCCGAGACGAAGGTGAGACCGGTCACCAGCCGGGCGGCTGCCATGGAGGCACCGAGCCCCACCGCGCTGCAGGCGGCCAGGGTCAACAGCGAGCGCCCGGGTACCTGGATGCGCCGCGCCCCGAAGGAGAGACCCACGAAGAAGCCGTCCAGGCTCAGGGCCACCACCAGCGAGAGGACTTCCCATGCGTTCATGTCATCGCCCCCGTCCGGCCCCATCCTATGAGCGGGGTCCGGAAGGGGTCGGGGGGGGTGAGGCTCCGGGGTTCTACCGGCGGATGCTCGCTGCACCCTCCCCGCGAGCGCGCGAGGCCGGAGGGAGCCCTCCGGCCTCGCGAAAGGGGTATGGGCCGCCGCATCTCCCCACGGCTGGAGCCGGAGGCCTGCGACGGCCGCGCCTTCGTCAGCTATGGCTGGGGCGGCAGGGCTCGAACCTGCAATCCGAGATCCAAAGTCTCGTGTGTTACCGGTTACACCACGCCCCACCGGCGCCCCCATTCTAGCAGGCCCGGCGCGCGCCTGTCAACGAACGGTCGGACGCGTCAGGCCAGCCGGCTGGTCCCTGCCGCCGCGGCCGGAGGGCAGCCGGGCAGACGGGGGCTCATCCGCACCCGTACCCGCCGTTCGTCCACGTCCACCTGCTCGATGAGGGCCACCGCCACGTACTCCTTCAGTCGCTTCTCGGCCGGCTCCGCCGTCTCGATGAGGACCCCCACGCCGACGGGCTCCACCTCGAACTCGCGCGCCAAGTCCACCAGCCCGCGGGCGCTTCCGCCGTTGCGCATGAAGTCGTCCACGATCAGGAGCCGGTGAACCCCCTCCAGGGCCTTCTTGGCCAGGGTCATGGTCTCCACCCGCGCCCCTGAGCTCGACAGGTAGTTCATGGTGACCACAGGACCCTCCGAGAGCCTGGCCGAGCGGCGCACCATCACCAGGGGGACCCGCAGGGCCCGGGCGGTCATGAGGGCGATGGGGATGCCGCGGGCCTCGACGGTCATCACGGCCTCGGGGCCCCGGTCGCGGAAGAGGGTGGCGAAGAGGCGGCCGATGCGTTCCAGGAGAACGGGGTCGGCCACCAGGTCGCCCAGGTAGAGGAACCCCCCGGCGAGGATGCGACGCGGATCGGTCAGGCGCCGGCAGAGCTCGTTGGCCAGCTCCGTCGCCTCGCCTGCGGTCATGAGCGGCAGGAAGCGTATCCCGCCGCCGGCGCCCACCCGGCTCTCGACCACGCCGGCCCCCTCCGCCGCCAGGACCTCGCGAACCAGGGCCACGTCCTCGCTGAGGGACGACTTGGCCGCCCCGAACTCCGTGGCGAGATCGTCCAGGTTCCACCAGCGCCCGGGTTCCTCGATGAGGCGGCGGGTGAGGGCCACAACCCTCTGGCTTCGCCGCATGGCCTAGGAACGCCCCGTGGAGACCGGCCCGGCCGCGAGGGCGGTTCGCGCCAGCTCCAGGTCGCTGGGTTTGTCGACGTCCACACCGATCTCGGCGTAGGGGGTAAAGACCGCCCGGCCCTTCAGGCCGAGCATGTCGTAGATCCTCCTGGCCACATCGTCCGTCGACAGACGGTTCACCGCCAGCTTCACGATCACGCGCGGGCCCAGGAGACGGCTCATGCGCAGCGGGTTCTTGCGGAGGGTCACCGCCTCCTCCAGGAAGGTGCCGCACCGGTCGATGACGTCGCCCCGGAGCAGGAAGAGGTTGCCGCCCGTCACCACCCCGTCCTTCAGCCGCATGTAGGTGCGCTCCACCCCCGGGTAGGCGGCCTCGCTCCGCTCGCGCAGCACCACGGGGTAGTAGACGTCCAGCTCGCCCATCTGCCGGCAGCGGGTGAGGAAATCGTCCACGGCTTCCGGGGTCAGCAAGGGGATGTCAGAGGTGGAGACCAGGATGGGATCCGTCCGGTTCATGCTCCCCAGGTGCTCGATGCCCGCCCGCACGTTGGCCATCACGTCAGGTCCCGGAGCGATCCGCTCCGCCCGACGGTAGAGAGCGACAACGGGGTCGAGCTCCTGGGGCCCCACCACCACCAGACGGCCCACCTGCCCGCTCCCCTGCAGGGCGTCCAGAACGTAGGTCACCATGGGCCGCCCAGCGATCTCGATCAGGGCCTCGTAAGGCGCCGGGCTGACCTCGCGCAGTCGCCCCGTGTTGGGGGCGCCCGCCAGAACCACCGCGTCCACCAACCGCCCCACCTCCCGACTTCGCCAGCCCCTCCGCGGCCCGATTTCGGGGTGCGCTAGCCGAGCCCGCCGCGGTGCCGCCTGGCCGTCTCTTCCTCCTGCGAGATGAGCAGCATCAGCGCCTGCTCCGCGCTCTCGATGTGGGCCTTGGCCGTACGGCGGGCGAGCTCCGGGTCGCGGGCGCGCATCGCCTCCACCAGGGCGTAATGCTCCTTGAGGGAGGTGCGAGCTCGAGTCGGATGGGCCAGGGTACGGGTGCGGAAGCGCTGGATCTGCTCGCTCAGGAGGCTGGTCATCTGGCCGAGGCGCGCGTTCCGGCTCGCCCGGTAGATCAGCTCGTGGAAGTAGGTGTCGCGCGAGACCAGCTCGTCCATGTCCTCGCCGCCGATGACCTCGCCGATGGCGATCAGGGCGCGCTCCAGCTCGTCGAGCTCCTCGTCGGTGGCCCGCTCCGCGGCCAGTTCGGCGGCCAGCGCCTCCAGCGCCCCGCGGATCTCGAAGACGTCGGCCACGTCCTTGAGGGAGATGTCGGCCACGTACGCACCCTTGCGGGGGATCATCACCACGAAGCCCTCGAGCTCCAGCTTCCGGATGGCCTCCCGGACCGGTGTGCGGCTGACGCCCAGATCCTCCGCGAGCTGGATCTCCATCAGGCGCTCGCCCGGATGGAGCTCACCGGCGATGATCGCTGCTCGCAGCCGCTCGAAGACGAGCTCGCGCAGGGGCTTGTACTGGTCCAACTTGATGGGAGAGAGCCTCCGGGTCGTACGGTTCACGGGTCAGTCCCCCTGGGCGGCGGCCTCCGCGTTCATCCCACTATATCAGGAATTGCGATCCGGGGTCAATCGAGGGCTGCCGCGGTCGCCGGGCAGGGTTTCGACCGCCGCCGCCCGATATCCCGCCGTCGCCAGGGTTCCCGACAGGGTCCTGGCTGCCTCGCCGCCGGCGGCGAGCCCCACCAGCGTGGGGCCGCTCCCGCTCACCACGACGCCCAGGGCCCCCTCTCGGGCCATTCTGGCCGCGAGTGGGGCCAGCTCAGGGAGGGCCCGGTACGCGACGGGCTCCAGGTCGTTGAAGAGCTTCGCGCCCAGCGCCGCCCGATCCCCGCGACGCCAGGCCGCCAGCGCTCCGTCGATCCGCCCTCGGGCTGCTTCCAGGTCGCCCGGCTGGCGTCGCGCCCGGTCGAGCTCCTGGTAAGCCCAGGCGGTCGATAGGCGCGCCCCCCGGGGGGAGGCCAGCACCAGCGCGAGCCGCGGCAGGTCCCCCAGGGGGGTAAGCTGCTCACCCACCCCTTCCATGAGGGCTGCACCGCCCCGCAGGCAGAAGGGGACATCCGCTCCCAACCGGAGGCCTAGCCGGGCCAGCTCCTCGTCACCCCAGTCGAGGCCCCACCACCGGCTCAGGCCCACGAGGACGGCGGCCGCGTCGGCGGAGCCACCGGCCAGCCCCGCCTCCACCGGGATGCGCTTCTCGATCGTGATGCGCACGCGGGGCTCCCGGCCCGCGGCCTGCGCCAGGAGCGCCGCAGCCCGGTGGGCGAGGTTGGCCCCGCCGGCCGGAACGGCCGGGTCGTCACAGACCACTTCGAGCGCCGGGGCCGGCTGGATCTCGACCCGGTCCTCCAGGTCTACCGCCACGGCCAGGCTCAAGATCGGGTGGTAGCCGTCCGGGCGGCGCGGCCCCACCGCCAGGCAGAGATTCACCTTGGCCGGCGCCCTGAGAACCATTGGAGCGCCGGAGCCGTCGAGGGACATCAGGCCAGGCCCAGCAAGGACCGGATTCCGTTCCAGATCCACTGGAACGCACCCCCGATGGCACCTGAGACGCCGCCCCAGACCCTGCGCCACACCCGCGCGAAGAAGCCCGCCCGTTCCACGTCGCGCGCCGCCACCACGGGCATCTGGGCTACCGGCCGGTCCTGGATCAGGGCGACCACCCGGCCCACCGTGTCGCCCCGCTTCAGGGGCGGCTTCACGTTGGCCTGCAGCTCCAGGCTCCGCCGCAGGTCGCCCTGGTGGCCCCGGGGAACCAGCACCCGCAGGTCCGCGGCCGCCTCCACCGTGAACCGCTCGGGGTTGCCGTCGACCAGGCGCATCTCGCCCACCGGCTCGCCCTGCCGCGCCGCCACGGCGGGTTCGAAGGCCCGGAAGCCGTAGTTGAGCAGCTGGGTGATCTGCTGGTTGCGGTCGCTTTCGGAGCGGGTGCCCATCACCACTGCCACCAGGCGGATCCCGTCCTGCTCCGCGGTGGCGGCCAGGTGGTACCCCGCCTCAGCCGTGTGCCCCGTCTTCATGCCGTCCAGCCCAGGGTAGCTCCCCAGGAGGGTGTTGGTGTTGTAGAGGACGAAGCGGGGCTGCTGGCGGAAGACCTTCTGCCGGACCGAGGTCCACTCGAGCACCTTGGGATGGGCCAGGAGGGCCCGGGTCATGCTGGCCACGTCCCGGGGCGTGGTCATGCCCGGCCTCTTCTCTTGGGGAACCGGCAAGCCGGTCGCGTCGGCGAAGTAGGTGCCGCTGAGGCCCAGCTCTTGAGCCCGGAGGTTCATCTGCTCCACGAAGGCGGCCTCGGTGCCGAAGAGGTGCTCGGCCAGGGCCACCGCCGCGTCGTTTCCCGAGGCGACGGCCACCGCTTCGATCATCTCGGCCAGGGTGTGGGTCTCTCCCGGCGCCAGGAAGACCTGCGACCCACCCATCCCCGCGGCGTACTCGCTGGTCACCACAGGCTCGTCCAGGGAGACCCGCCCCGAGTCCAACGCCTCCATCACCAGGAGCAAGGTCATGATCTTCGCCAGGCTCGCGGGAGGCGTCTCCTTGTCCGGGTTCTTCTCGTACAGGACCTGTCCGGTGTCGGCCTCCACCAGGATGGCCGCGGGGGCGGCCACCTCGAAGCTCTGGGCGACCGCCCACCCGGGGGCCAGGAGGGCCGCCACCAGGAGGCCCACGGCCAGGGCCGCTCCGGGGCCTGTCCGACCCGTGCCGACCCGCCGGCGTCGTCCGTACGTCACGCTGCCTCCTCCTTCCGGAGGGCTTCCAGGAAGAGCTCGGCGGGCGACCCCGCGAGCGGGACGGCATCCGCCCGGCAGCGGGCCTCCAGGGCGCGCATGAAGCGGAAGAGCCGGTCCTCCCTGGCGCCGGCCCCCATGTGGCCCACCCGCCAGAGCCGCCCCTCCAGCTCGGCCAGCGATCCGGCCATCATGACGCCCTGTTCCTCCCACATCCGGCGCCGGAACGCCCGGTCGTCGACCCCCTCGGGTACGAGAAACGCAGTGACGCTCGAGGCCGCATGCTCCTCGGGAGCATAGACCCGGAAGCCGGCTCCCCGCAGGGCCACCCGCACCGCCCGGCTCAGACGGCGGTGGCGGGCGAAGGCTGCCTCCAGGCCCTCGGCCAGGAGCGCGTCGCACGCCGCGCCGAGGGCGGCCATCTCGGCTGCGGCCGGGGTGTAGGGGAAGAAACGGTCGCGCGCATCCAGCCACGTGCGCTTCCACTCGAGGAGATTGGCGTAGAAGGCGGGGATTCGGGTCTTCCGCCGCCCCACCTTCTCCCAGGCCCGGTCCGACACGGAGACCAAGGCCAACCCGGTTGGGGCGGAGAGCGCTTTCTGCGACGCGCCCAGCACCACGTCCGCCCCCCAGGCGTCCGTCTCGACCGGATCGGCCGCCAGGGAGGAGACCGCGTCCACGATGCTGATCACCTGGTGCTCGCCCAGGACCCGGAGCAACCCTTCCACCGGGTTGAGGAGCCCCGTGGGCGTCTCGCAATGGACCAGGGTCGCCACCCGCACGCGCGGGTTGGCGGCCAGCGCCTCCTCCACCTTCTCGGGCGCCAGCACCTGGTCGAAGGGCGCCTCCACGTAGACGGGCCTCGCCCCGTACCGCTCCACCAGGTCGCCGAAGCCGCGGCCGAAGAGCCCGTTGCTCAGGACGAGCACCGGCTCATCCGGCTCGACCAGGCTGGCCACGGCCGCGTCCAGCCCCAGCATGCCCTCCCCGGTCAGGACCAGTACCGGCCGCCGGGTGCCCATGATGCGGCCGAGCTTCTGACCGAGCTCGTCGTAGAAACGGTAGAAGTCCGGGTCGAGATCGGGGTTGGTGGTGGGGCGGCCCAGGGCTCGTCGCACCGGCTCCTCCACCTCCGTGGGACCCGGTGTCATCAGCAACCGATCGTCCCGCTGCACTCGGGCCGTTCCTCCTCGCTATAGCCTCCCCCCTTATTTGGCCGCCCTGCCGGGAATTCCTGGCGACGACGCCGCGAGTGGGTGCACCCTGGGGACCGGATCCGTTCCAAACCGGTCAGGCCCCGACCCTTGCCGGCGCGGGACGGGGTCCCGGCAGGCAGACCTTTCGAAGCTGGTGAAGGGCCGCGTCGGGGTCCTCTGCGTCCTGGAGGCTGGGATTACACGCCCGTACGTCGTCCTCTCCGACCCCATAGCGCTGGGCGAGCCCCCACAGCGTGTCGTCCTCTTCCACCCGCACGAAGGTGTAGGTCGCCGGGGGGCGTGCGTCGGACGGCAGGCTGACCGCCTCGGCGACGGCCTCAGGCGTCACCAGCCGCAGCAAGCGCCCGTGCAGCCGGAGGTCGGCGCGGATCTCGGTGGTCTCCCGGTTGATCAGGTCGGCCACCGGGTGTTCCACCTCGGCCCAGAGCTGCGCCTCCATCTCCGGTTCCGCCCCGGGGGCGGGCATCTCCACCTCCACCTGGAGCGCATTGGGCCACGGGTGGTAGTGGAGCGGGCGCGAGTCGTCGTCCACCCGGGCGGCGTAGAGCAGGCCGCACGCCACCACCAGCCGGGCGGTCACCCGGTCGGTGCCCACCTGGACGGTCTCCAGGAACGGCCGGGCGGTGACATCGACGACCTGCTCGATGAGCGGCTTGCCCCGGGGGAGCTCCAGGACCGCCGAGGCCTCCTGCCGGCGCTCCAGGTCGGCCACCAGCTCGACCACGGGGCGGCTCACCCGGCGTTCCACCACCTCTTCCCCCTCGGCGCGCACCCCGGCGGCCAGGTTGAGGGTGGACCTCCGAAGCGGCCTGGCCACGAAGCGAGGGCGACTTTCGACCCAAACGCGGCGCCCCTGGTCCCTTAGGGTCGCATCCACCTGGAACGCCAAGGGGATGAGCTCTGCCTCCATCCCGTCCTCCAGGCCGGCGCTGGCCGCCTCCATCTCAAAGGGCGTCTCCGCCTGGAAACGGGCGAGCAACGCCTGGCCCTCCACGGGGTTGGCCGGCGCGTACAGCACCCGGTAGCCCATGTCCACCTGCGCGTGCAATCGACCGTCCTCCACCTGGACCGCCCCCACCCGGGGAACAGCCTCCGCCCGCAGGATCCGCTCGGCAGGCGGGTGGTACTCCCCCAGGGCCAGCTCACCCGCGGCGTGCCCTTCCACCGTCACCTCAGGAACGAGGCTGATCGCCCGGAGCTGGAGAGGCTCGAGGATGGCGCCCGGCGGCAGCGGGCCCTCGGCCACGGGCTGCATGCTGGCAGTGTAGGCGTACGAGGCGACCCGCGCCTCCAGGACCGCGTCGATGTCCACCTGCCGGCCTCCCGCCGCCAGATCCCACTCCACCTCCCGGGCGACCACGTCCACCTGGACCCCGTCGTCGGGGCCGGTTCCTTCCGCATCCACCAGCAGGGTGAAGGGGACGCCGCCGATCCAGGTGGCGCTGAAGAGGCGCTCCGCCGGCTGCTCCCCGTAGACCTCCCCCGCGTCGGCAAAGGGCTCCGTGCCCCGCCGTGAACCCGCCTCCACCGGGGCGGCGTAGGTCAGCCGCACGGTGCACGCACCTTCGAGCAGGATGCGATCGGGCTCAGGGTGGGCACGGTAGCGGTCCGGCAGGACCTCCAGCAACACCACCCGGTGGGCGGGGGGCAGGTGCGCCGGCAGGTTCACCGATCCTTCCACCACCGTCCGGGCCGTACCACCCCCCCGCCGCTCGCGTACGGAAAGAGGTTTCTCGCGCAGACGCAGCTTCACTCGACTCACCCTCCAGGAGGCCAGGTGCCCCCGTAGCGGCAGGGTTTGACGCCCGGGAGCTCGTGTCCATCAAGGTCTATGCGCCCACGGCCGGGGGTATGTCCGCGGAGCCCCGCGTTCCCGGGTGCCAGGGGCTCAGCGGCCCAGGAAGCACCCGGCCGGCGCGCGGGTCCTCGCCCCCCAGGGCTGCCAGGACGACCCCCGCGAGCCTCGCTCGGGCCACCCGCCGGAGCACCTGCTCCACGCTGCGGGCCGAGGGGAGCCAGTACTGCTGCTCGTCCGAGCCGTGCCGCACCTGGAACGTGAGCGCGCCCCAGCGGTCGTCCCAGCGCAACCGGCGCGCGTGCTTCAGGGCCTCCACCCGGGCGGCGCGGAACGAGAGCACGGCCGGGCCCTCCAGCGGACGGTCGGGTCCAAGCGTCCACTGCAGGGCTCCCAGCGGCAGCTCCACCAGCACCTTGTAGCTCGGGGACCGGCTTGCGCGAGAGAAGACGGGATCCAGCGCGGCCGCCCCCGCGGCGCTCGGGGGGCTCTCCCCCGGGAGGGGCCTGCGCGCCAGCACCAGAAGATCGACGTTGCGCGCCAACAGCCCGTCGGGCAGGTCATCGGCCCAGGCCGGCCAGATGGAGGGGCGCCGGGCCAGGTCGCGCGTGGCGAGGAGCAGGACGCCCCGGCGACTCAGGGCCTCGCGGAGCGCCGCGAGCAGCTTCAACCAGCGCCGCCCATCTCCAGGCAGCACCGGTTCCAGGTCCACGTCGACCGCGATGGGATGGAAGCGATCCACCACCCGGAGGATGGCCGAGACCAGCTCGCGCCGGGCCCGCCGGCCCGGAGCGCTTCGCGTCTCCGCCGGAGCCGGGCCGGTTTCCGTCCTTGCGGGCTGGGTCTCGGGCGCTTCACGGGTCTCGAGGGCCGGGCCGCGGGTGATGCGCCAGGCCCAGGGGGGCACGCCCGCCTCGCCCGCGCCGGCCTGCTCCAGCTCCTCCGCCCACGCGCCCGCCCCCCGAGGCTGCCCCGGTTGCAGAGGGTCGAACCGGGTGGGCCGCACGACCGCGCTGGCGAAGGGGTAGGCGCGGGCCCAGCGCTCCAGCGAGAAGGGGAGCGCGGGATCGACGACACCCAGGACAACGTGCTGCCCCCCGAGACGCACGGCCGGCTCGCGCAACAGGTGGAAGAGGTCCGGCCCCGCCGCGCCGTCAGGGAAGAGGCCGTAGCGCCGCTGGCACTCCCGGACGGCCTGGCGGGTGAGGAGCCCGTACCGGCCGTCCATGGGGCCAGGGTCGAAGCCCAGGCGCGCCAGGTCTTCCTGCAGGGTCCGGACCGCCTGGCCGCGGGCTCCCAGCGCCAGGACGCGGCGGTGGTGTCCCCACGGTGGGTGCACGGGCGAGCCTCCCTCCCACGTCCCATCCCACCGTATGAGACGACCGGCGGCAGGATTCCCTGCTAGACCAGGTCGACGTTCAGGGCATCCAGCACCGCACCGATGGGGTTGGCGAGGGAGGCGCGATCCGAGCCGGCGAAGAGCAGGCCCACCGCCCGGTCGCCGCTCGCCAGCAGCGACCCCGAGTCTCCCCCCTCCACCATGGGGGTGGTGAGGATCTGTTCCTCGAACCAGACGGGGTCCGTGTCGGACATGTACACCTTCATGGTCACGTGGGTCGCCTGCACCTCGCCCCGGGTGACCGCCGACGTCCGCCCCGACTTGGCTACCCGCATCCCCGGCTCCGCCTCCACGACTCCCTGGATCCGCCCGAGACCGAGGATTTCGGGCGAGACCCAGGCCCGTTCGTTCGGGCGGGCCACCGCGGCATCGACCAGGTTGGCATCCACCCCCACCGCTTCCGCCGGCAGGCCCCGGGCGACGCCCAGAACACGGCTCCACCAGGACGCCGGGGCCCTTCGACGCTGAAGGGGCACGAACCGCACCAGCTCACCGATGCGGTCGCGCTCCACCGTGCCGCCGTCGTGCGCGCCCGGCTGAAGGACAGGGTCGCCGGCGCGCGCCCGGGTGTCCCGGCCGTCGGTGCCGCCGGCGAGGACATGGTTGTTGGAAAGAATGAGCCATTCGCCGGTGGTCCGGTCGCGCACGATCGCGCCGAGAGTGCCTGCGCTCACGTGGTAGTGGCCGATGCTTACGCCGCCGGGGGCCGGCCGTACTCTCCGGGTGCGCAGGGAGAGGGCGCGCACCCGCCCCACCTCGATGACGTCGGTGAGCGCCGTCTCAACCCGCCCAGGCACCATGGCCCTGGGACTCAGCTCCTCGGGGGGCAGCTTCTGCTCCACGTAGATGCAGAGGGCCCGGGTCCCGGTGGAGCCACCCCGCTGGTTTTTCCAGCCGAGCCCGCACCCCACCACGTTGGGCCGCTGGAGGATGTGCCGCCGGTTCTTCCGGAGGATGGTCAGCAGGTCCATGGGCGCCGCCTTCCTTTCCACCGGCAGCCTATGGCCGGTGGGGCCTGGGCGGCCTAGACCCCACCTCCTGATTGGCGCGTCCCCGCCGGTACCGGAGGCATAGGGTATGGGAGCAGAGATCGGCTGGGGGCTGAACGAGGTGCGGTGGAGCGAGGAGCATCGGGTCGCGCCGCGTCGAGAGGCTTGGCGCATCTGGCGAGCCGACCACGGCCGCCCCGCGCCGGATCTTCAGGGGCGGCCGCCCGTCCAGAACGACCACCGCGGGAGCCTGTCGGTGGAGGCCTCCGCGGCGCTCTCTTCCGAAGAGCCCGTGCTTTGGCACCAGGTGAGCCGGGGTGAAGACTGGTCCGGGCTGGTGGCCCGTTACAACGTGGCGGATCCCTCGGCGCTCCTGGCGGCCAACGGGTTGGTGGAGGCCGGGCCCCTTGTACCCGGGGAGTGGGTCTGCGTGCCATGCCGGCTGGTGAGGCCCGTGTGGGAGATCGACCCCGAGGGCGGAAGCGAGGAGGACGCGGATGGCTAGCCAGGTCCTGCACTTCCCTCTCGCCCCGCCCGAGGCACACCCCTACACCCACCCCGGCGGGCCGGCGGCGCGTGCGCGGGGCGAGTTCCGGCTGCGTCTGTGGGCCGATGGTACCGGCGCCGGCCTCACCAGGGCGGAGCGGCTGCGCATGGTCAACAACGAGGGAGGGTACTACCAGACCTGGCTGGTCGCCGACGTGCGGGTGCCGCGACGCGTGGATCCTGCCGATCTGGAGGCCCTGCCGCGGGTCCATCCCGAGGCGAACCGGCCCGGGTCCGTCTTCACCCTGGACGGGCAGCGGCCGCGGCCCCTACCGGCCGCGGGGGTTCCCAACACCGTGTGGCTCGCGGTGCGGGCGGGAGCGTGGGGTACCGACGAGACCGGCCGTCAACCCGGAGCGCGCTGGTTCCTGAACGACTTCAGCAACTGGTGCTTCTGGCTACCCGAGGGGTGGGGCGAGCCGCCGCCTCCCCTCGCCGACGATCCGGGCGCCCCCCGGGATCCGGACGCGCCGGAGCTCGGAGCCGCCCGCGGCCTGCCGTCAGGCCTGGCCCTGCAGATCCTCACGGACCTCTTCGTCGGCCGGGCGACGGTGCTGCCCGAGGTACCGGCGGATCCGCCTTTGGCCCGGCTCCAGGCCCTCTGGGAGAGGCGTGTGCGCCCCCTGGATTCGGACGGCGACGGCCTTCTCGGCTACCGGGACGCAGTGGGGACGCGGGGGCTCTTCCTGGATCCGCTCGCGTTCTCGCGGGTGATCGTGACGCGTGAGGTCCCGTCGTCTGCGACCGTGCCCCGCCTCTACCCCACCACCGCCGCGGTCGTGCTGGCAGGGTGGCGCGAGGGCGCCGCGCTCGTGGACACGGTGGAGCCGGAACCGAACGAACCCCCGGCCGACGGGGCCGAACGGGACCCTGATCCTCTTCCCGAGGTTCCTGCCGCTGGATAGCCTGAGGGAGGGAAGGCGCTTGCAGCCCCTGGAAGCGGAGAGGATCGCACGGGAGATCGACATCCTCGAGGAGCGCCGCGCTCTGGCCCAGGAGGAAGCCGCCTGGTGCCAGGCCCAAGCGCCGGTCTTTCGGAGCGCGACCGCCGGTCGCCGCCGGGAGATGGAGGCGGCCGGGTTCGCGCCCCCAGGCGGTGGAGGCGTGCCGTTGGACGGGTGGCTCCAATGGCTGGATCGCCTGGCGCCTCTCCTGGAGGCGATGGGACCCCCGTCCGGGCCTCTCGCGAAGATCTTGACCCTCTGGAGGCAGGTGAAAGGAGTGCAAGCCGTGATGGGCGGACACGAGGATCGGTCGGGAGCCTCCCCGGGCCGGAAGCCGTCCGTGAGCGAGCTGGCCTCTCTGGTCCAGCGCGGGGCTGCGGGAGGGGAGGATCCCATGGGCCTGGCCCAGGGACAGAAGCTGGATCCCGAGTCGGCAAGCTTCTTGCGGTCCCTGGGCGTGGAAGCGAGCGCGGGCGAGGAGATGACCGAGGCCTTGCGGCGCATCGCAACCGGACTCAACGCCGGCCAGAAGGCCGAGCTGAAGGAGAAGGCATCCAAGCTCCTGGAAGGGCTCCTGGGCGCTGCGCCCGGCGGGCCCCGGGGACGGGCGGGAGATCCAAGGTCAGCGGGCGGACCTCCGGGAGCCCGCGCCTGAGGCGCGGCACCCCTCGTCGTGGAATAGAAGAAGACGTCCCTTGCCACCATGTGGGAAGAGACGTCCGTGCGAGCGGGAAGAGGATTGGGTCAGAGGTTGACGACACCGACCCTGTTCTCGTCGACGGTAAGTTCCACCGTCTCCGTCAGGACGTCGGCGTAGGTGTAGGAGAGCCGGCGCACCGAGTCCGAGCCTTCGAGTCTCACCACGAAGAGCTTGGGGTAGGTGCGCTCGATGACCCCTTCGGTCTCGATCACCTTGCGACGCCCCCGGTTGGCCCGTACCTTGACGCGCTTGCCGACGCACGCCTCGACGCGAGCCCGAATCTCCTCCAGGGCGTTGGTCCGGTCGATCGCCAAGGGCATCACCTTCCTGGCATTCTGGAACTGGTCGTATTCTACCACAGGCCGGGGCTCGTGTCAACATAACCGCGTATTATAGCAGAGGGCTCGAATTCGTGTCAAGCACAAGGTGAAGAAAAAACCGTGGCCGGGAGCCGCAGGCTCCCGGCCACCTCCCTTGCGGCCGTGCGCTACTTGGTGTACTTGTCGGCCACGGTGCTGGCGCCGTAGGAGTCGGGCTTGATGCGGGCGTCGAAGCCGCTGCCCGAGACCATGCCCACGACTTCCCGAATGAGGTCCTTCGTCTCGCCGTTCTCACCCACGTCCAGGTGGATCTCGACGTTCAGGTCGGCGTAGCCGTTCTCGGCCAGTTTCTCGGCCAGGCGGCTGGCAAGCCCCAGGCTGCGCGAGGTCTCGTAGAAGATGCGCTGCCGGAGGGACCGGCCCAGGGATTCCTTCTCACGGGTATAGTAGTACCGCGCGCCCTTCCCGTGCCGGTATACGATGAGGGCCGTCACGAAACAGGTTTCACCGTCGGTCACCTGGGAGTCGGTGCCGACGATGATCTTGTACCGGTTGTCGGGCTGCTCGTGGACGTAGGCGATCAGGTCGGCAAACGCCTCGTCGAAGCCCATCCGCCCCTTGCTGGGGCTTATGAAGGTCATGGTCACCACCGGCCCGAACGTATCGACTGCTTGCAGGGTCATTATACTTCCAAGAGCGCGAACCCGCAAGGAATCGGGGGTAAGGAGGAGGCCTCCCGTCCCCAGGGCATGTCCTGACCTTTCCCTGCCTCCTGCACCAGCCCTTGGTCATTCACCCAGGAGCTGGCGGGTCAGCCGGGCGTACTCCGCCAGGTCGAGGGTTTCGGCGCGGCGGACCGGATCGATACCGGACCGTTCCAGGGCCTGATCGACCGCCTCCCGGGACCAGAAGCCGCCCCTTCCCCTAAGCGCCTGCCGGAGGGTCTTCCGGCGCTGCCCGAAGGCGACCCGGATCACCCGAAACAGGCTGTCGCGAGGAAGGGCTTCCATCCCCGGGTACGGGCGAAACTCAAGGCGTACCACCGCCGACTCCACTTCAGGCCGGGGCCAGAAAACCGTCGCTGGCACCCGCGCCACCAGGCGGGCGTCTGCATGGTAGGCCACCAGGCAACTGAGCGCCCCATACGTCCGGCTCCCGGGCACCGCCGTGATCCGCTCGGCCACCTCCCGCTGCACCATGACCACGCCGCGCTCCCAGGGGACCTCGCTCTCCAGCAAGCCCGCCAGCACAGGGGCCGTCACCGCGTAGGGCAGGTTCGCGACCAGCTTCGGCCGGGGTTCCTCAGGCCCTCGCGCCCATGGGCCTGGCTCCTGCCGCTGCTCGATCGCCCACTGCAGGAGCTCGTTCCAGCGGACGGTCCGGGCGTCGGCCTTCACCAGCACCAGCCGTGGGTCTGCCCCCAGGTGGTCGCGCAAGGCCCGAGCCAGAATGGGGTCACGTTCCACGGCGACCACCAGACCGGACCTCGCCAGGAGCTCCTGGGTGAGGGCGCCGAAGCCGGGACCCACTTCCACGACGGTCTCGGTACCCCGCAGCTCGGCCGCCGCCACCACCTTCCGAACGATGTTGCCATCGATGAGGAAGTTCTGGCCCAAGTGGCGGTTGGGCCGGAGGCCGTATTCGGCCGCCAGTTGCCGGATCCTCGCCGGGCTCGCCAGGTCACCCACGCCGGTCGTCAGGTCCCCCCGCCTACTCGTCCAGGACGTACACCTTCACATACTGCCGTCCGAACCGCAACGCCTCACCCAGGTCCTCGTAAAGGAGATCGATGCGCCGCCCCTTGATGGCGGCTCCCACGTCGGCGGCCACCCCGAGCCCGTACCCCGGAATGTAGAGGTGGCTTCCCAAGGGGATGACCGTGGGATCCACGGCCACCACGCCCCGCCGCGCCACCACGCCGGTCGCGGTGAGGCCGTCGGTGTACGGGGCCGTGCTCTCGGGCCCGGGCGTGTACGCCGTGGCCAGCACTTCCAGGACCCGGCTGAACCGCTTGGGGCCCTGGGGTGTGCGGACGACCTGGGCCCCCCCTTGCCGCTGGCCGATCCCCACAATCTTCGCCACCGGTTCCTGCACCCGCTCGCGGGCCAGCTCCCGGCGCTCTACCAGGTTCCCGTCCTCAAATCGCAGTTCGACGTGAACCCGGTCGAGCCCATCGCGGCCCTGCCGGATGACCCGCGTCGAGCCCGCGGCCAGGGTGGGCTCGGCCCAGCGCAGCACGTCGTGGGGAACGGTCTGCTCCTCCCACCGCTCTTCCAGCCGCACGCGAACCACCTGGACCGTCGCGGGACCGGGAAGCCGCGTGTCGAGCGCCGGCGTCACCTCGTCGAGAGCGCCGAGCTCGACCCCCGCCTCGCGCAGCAACTCGCCGACGGTCGAGGCCGCCGTCTGCAGCCGGACCTCGCGGCCTCCCACCCTCAGCGCCACGGGGAACGCCTTGCGGACCTCGATGAGCAACCCCCGGGTGACGGGTGCCGTCAGGCCAGGGTAGACCCGGTCGTCGTCGCCCAGCTCCACGGAAACCTCTGCGAGGACGCCTGCCACCGTGGGCTTGAGGGTGGCCTGGGTGAGACGGGTGCCGTCAACGCTGACGGTAACCTCCTTCACGGCCCAACCTGGGGCGGCGGCGGCGAGGCCCCCCAAGACCGCGACCAGCACCACACCCTTCAGTATGCCGCGCCATCCGGCTGAGCCCAGGGGACTCCCGTCAGCTTTCCGGCTGCGGGCTGCCGTCATTCCGTCTCCCCCCTCCGGGCGGCTCCTGCAGCGCCTGAAACCGGCCCAGGGTCGTTCGGAGCTGCGCCTCGTCCACCTCGTCCAGGCGGTCGAGGAGCTGGATGACCTCCTCAAGCTCCTTTTCGGTGATCAACCCCCGTTGCTGAAGCCGCTCGTAGGCGCCGATGAAGCGGATCTTGATGCGTTCGGCCTCCAGGTCGGGCGTCATCGCGGCTCTTCCTCGGGTGTGACCTCGATGAAACGCGTGTACTCCCGGATGAACCGGAGCTTCGCGGAGCCGGTGGGCCCTTTCCGCTGCTTCGCGACGATCACCTCGACCTCGCCCTCGGTCCCCTGCTCCCGCGCCCGTTCCGGGTAGTAGTAGTCGTCCCGGTACAGGAAGATCACGACGTCCGCGAACTCCTCGATGTTTCCCGAGTCCCGCAGGTCCGACATGACGGGGCGCTTGTTCTCCCGGGACTCCACCCCGCGGTTCAGCTGGGAGAGCAGGATAACCGGCAGGTCCAGCTCTCCGGCCAGGTCGCGGATCTCACGCACCATGTCGCCCACCACCAGCGCCCAGTTCTTGGTGCTCTCCCGGGGCGGGCGAATGAGCTGCAGGTAGTCGATGACGATGAGCCCCAGGCCCGGGTTCTGCGCCTTCACCTTCCGCGCCTTGGCCCGCATCTCGGCGGTGGTGAGGCCGCGCCGGTCGATGACCTTGATCGGCAGCGGGTAAAGCTCGTTGAAGATGCTCTGGGTCTGGGCGAACTTGGCATCGTCCATGCGCGTGGAGTACTCCAGGGAGGAGACCGGCGTCCCCGTCTGGTGCAGCCGGAAGAGCTCGCTGATCACGATGCGGTCCCCGATCTGCTCGTCGTCCATCTCGAGGGAGAAGATGAGGACGGGGACCTTGCGCTTGGCCACGTTCACCGCGAAGTTGAGGGCCAGCGCGGTCTTCCCCATAGAGGGGCGCCCCGCCAGGATGATGAGGTCTTTGGCCTTGAAGCCGGTGGTCAGGTAGTCGATGGCGGGATAACGCACCAGGAGCCCGTAGGAATGGGTGCCCTCGCGGCGTTCCATGAGCCGCACGTAGCACCGGCCCAGGATCTCCATGAGGTCCTTCACTTCCTCTTCCAGACCCGCCGCCTCCTGGGCGGCCTCGAAGATGATCTCCTGGGCCCGGGCCTGGTACTCGGCCACGGTGCCCTCGGTCTCCTGAAGCACCATCTGCTCGATGGCCTGCGCCGCCTCCAGCAGGCGCCGGCGGGCGTACGCGGCCAGGAGGAGCTCCGTGCTGGGTTCCAGCTCCCCCGGGCTGGTGAAGCTTTCGGTGAGGTCCAGGAGCACCCGCTCGATATCGGGGAAAGCCCGTTCCTTGCGCAATTGATCGTAGACACGGCTGTAGGAGAGGCGACCGTGGCCTCCATAGAGGGTAAGGATCGCCTCGAAGACCCGCCGGGTGACCCGGTCCTGGAAATGGTGCGGCTTCAGCCGGTCGATGACCCGATCCACCTGCTCGGGGTACTGGATGAGGATACCCAGCACCCGCCGCTCGGCCTCAGGGTCGCTGAGACGACCTCGCTGGGCCGCGCCCGGGGGGCCTGCGGGCTGGGGAACGACTTCAGTACTCATCGGGGTAGAGCTCCTTCCATCGAGCCACCTGACCCGGGTCCACGGGGCGGTAGGCCGAGGCGTTGGCGGCGCCTTCGGGCAGCCGGCTGGCCGGCGGGCGCGCGGGCCGCCCGAAGGGCGCGCCGGGTCCCCGTTGACTGCCGCGCCGGCCGGGTACGTCCAGAAGCTCGTCCAGCTGGCCCTTGTCCGCCAGGTCTTCCAGGGTGCGAACTCCGTCGTTGTACCAGTTGCGCAGGATACCCTCGACGTAGCTCATTCGGGGCCGGGGCGCCTGAACCGCAGCCTGCCGTACCGCCACAGCGATGACGTCGGCGCTCATGCCCATGGTCTCAAGCCAGTAGCGCAGCCGCTCGTACTGGGCCTCCCCCAGGAGCCCGATCCACTTGTGGTAGATGGCCACCACCGCTTGGAGGTCGGCGGCCTCGTCCACCGGGACCGCGCCCGGAGGTTCGTCGGCCCCCGCCTCGCCGTCCTCGGGGCGCGGCGCCGCCGCCGGGCCTGGAGGTTCCGGCCGGCTCCTGGCACCCTCAGAAGACCCGGACCCGCTGAGGAGGCGCCAGCCGCGGGCCTCTCGCTCGAGCAGGCCGGACGCTTCGAGCCGGTCCAGGTCGCGCCGCACCTCCTCGGGCGTTCGGCCCGTGAGCTCTACCAGGCGCTGGATCGGATCCGGCACAGGCGCTTCGCGGAGGGCCAGGTAGCGGAGGGAGACCCAGAGGGCCAGGGGACCCGGGCCGACGCGCCGCTGGTCTTCGGTGATGAGCCGCTCGGGCACCAGCAAGGCCGAGTCGGCCTCGTCCCACAGGTATACGCCCGCGGGACGGCCGGATGGAATCATGGGGATGCCTCCACGGTCCCTGCACGGGTCGGGGCTAGGGGGTGAGCACGCTGCCGTACGTGCTGTTCTCTTCGGGCGACGGCGAATCCTCCCAGGCCCAGGGGAGGGCCGGAATCGGTGGAGGGGCTAGCGGTGGGCGGCCACGGTAACCCGGTCTCTCCCGGAGCGCTTGGCCGCATAGGCCATCTCGTCGGCCAGGCGGACCAAGTCTTCATCGCTGGCGGCGTGGGTGGGGTATGAAGCCACGCCGATGCTCACCGTCAGGTGGACACCCTTGCTGAACGAGGTGCTGCGCACCTGCTGCCGGATGCGCTCGGCGATCCAGGTGGCCTCCTCGGCGGAGGTGCCGGGCAGCAGGACGGTGAACTCCTCGCCCCCGTACCGGGCGACCATGTCACCGGCGCGCACGTTCGCGCGGAGGACATCCCCTATCTCCCGCAGCACCCGGTCACCCACCTGGTGCCCGAAGCGGTCGTTCACCAGCTTGAAAGCGTCCACATCGACCATCAGCATGCTCAGTGGCTCGGCCTGGCGGCCGGCCGCGGCCACGTACTCACGGATCCGCTCGTGGAAGTAGCGGTAGTTGAAGAGCTCCGTCAGGCCGTCGGTGATGGCCAGGCGCAGCGTCTCCGCGTGGAGGCGGCTCGTCTTCACGGCCATGGCCGCCAGGCTCGCCAGGACCAGGAGCACCCGTACCTGGCCGGCGTGAAAGGCCCCCGGGTCACGCCGGTGGAGGGAGGTGACCCCCAGGACTTCTCCTTGCACCAGCAGGGGAATGGCGGCCAGTGAGCGCAGGTGTGCCCAGGCCGGGCGCGCCCACCGGGGCTGCTCGTGCAGGTCGGCCACCAGCAGCGGATCCCCCGTCCGCATCACCAGGCCCACCGGGTGATCAACCCCCGCAGGATCGGCGCCTCCTGGCTCCAGGTCGAAGTGAAGCCCCCGCACCAGGGCCGCCTCCACGGGGCCGGGTCCCTCTGGGCGGAGAAAGATCGCGCAGGCGTCGTAGGGGACCACCCGCAAGAGCGAGTCCGCGAGCATCCCCACGATCTCGCCCACCTGGGTGGCCTGCGACAGAACGTTGGTGAACTCATGAATGGCCAGCAGGTCGAAGAGGCCCCGCTCGACCTCCTCCTTCAGCAGGCCCGTCTCGATAGGCGCGTGGGTACGGCCCGGGTGCCCTCCGGGCGCGCCCGGTCGCTCCCGCCGCCGGGTCCAGAGCCTCATGGCCGCACCCCCACGCCGGACTTCTCCCTGGCTTCGTGCAACCGCTGCCGTTCCAGCAGGGCCGGACGGCACGACGGGTTCTCACGCAGGACCTCGTCCAGGATGCCCGCCGCTTCGTCGTACTGGCCGGTCCAGCGCGCCAGGGTCGCCAGGTTGACGCGGTGTACGGGGTCATCGGGATCCATGGCCTGGGCGATCCGGAGCTGGGCGGCGGCCTCCGCCGGCCGCCCCCGGACCATCGCGACGAGCCCGAGGCCGGTGTGGGCCCTAGCCAGGGCGGGGTCCTTCTCGAGGGCGCGGTTGAACTCTACCACGGCCCGGTCGTTCTCGAGGTTGAGGTAGTACGCCTTGCCCAGCTCGTAGTGGGCCTCGGCCCACTCGGGTGCCAGGGCCACCGCCCGCGAGAGGCTGGCCACGGCCTCGCGCACCCGGCCCTGGGCCGTCAGCAGCCGCCCCACCTCCAGCAGCGTCTGGGTGCTCTCCCCCTCCGCGTCCAGCCGCCGGTAGAGCTCCTCCAGGCGGGCGGCGACCCTCGCCGGATCGGGGTCGTCTTCGCCCAGGGACTCCATGGGGCTGCTGCCTGCCTTGCGGAAGGCCTCGGTCGCCTCGGCGACCCGGCCCACGTGGTAGTAAGCCAGCGCCAGCTGGCGATGGATCAGGTCGCCCCTCGGTTCACCCGAGGAGAGGGAGGCGGCCTTCTCCAGAGGATCCACGGCCTCCTGGGGCTTCCCGCGCGCCAGGCAGATCTGGCCCAGCAGCGTCAGGGCCTCGAGGGTGTCCGGCCCTTCGGCGAGGCTCTGGCGGCACGCGGTCTCCGCGTCTTCCAGGTCGCCCCGCTGCAGGTAGAGCCTGGCCAGGAGCGCCAGGTCTTCGGCCAGCGACGTGTCCACCGCGAGGGCGTATTCCGGCCTCATGCGCCGGCGTACCGTCTCCAGCAGGGCGATGGCCTCCTCCACAGCGCCCACGGCGGCCAGGGCGCGGGCAAGGATCAACCTGGCCTCGGCATAGTCCGGATGCTGGCGCACCAAACCCTCTAGCACTTCCCGGGCCTCTTCGTAACGGCCCAGGAGGTAGTAGGCGTTGCCCAGGTTTCCCCGGGAGATGTGGCCGAACTCGGCGTCGAGCTCCATGGCCAGCTTGAACTCGAGGATCGCCTGGGCAAAGCGGCCGCGGAAGTGATAGATGATCCCCATGTTGGCCCGGGCGGGCCCGTAGCGTGGGTCCTCGGCCAGGAGCTCTTGCCACACGGCCTCCGCCTGGTCCAGCTCCCCCTTGACCAGGTGGAGGACGCCCAGGTAGTTGCGCGCGTCGGGCCGGTCGGGATGCTGTTGCGCCACGGTCTCGAGCAGTTCCCGTACCTGGGCCTCCAGGCCCCCCTGCACGCCGCACGCCACCACGGCGCGAAGTCGCTTCCGGTCGCCGGGATGCTCCGGCAGGTACTGCCGGTACATCTCGAAGGCTTCGCCATGCCGCCCCGAGGCCAGGAGCAGGTCACCCTTGCGGGCGAGCCACACCGGGTCGCCGGGGCGGCGGGCCGCGAGCTGGCTCACCAGCTCGAGCGCGGCCGCCGGCCGAACCGAGGCAAGAAGCTCGATCCCACCATCTGATGGCACGAGTCTGAGAATGGTCCGCCCCGCACGGGTTCCTAGCAGAAGCCGCGCAAAGCCCGTCCAGGGCGAGCGGCCAGTGCTCCCCATCCCCTCCCCACCCGTCGCACGTCTTACCTCTTCTTTCGGCGGGCAGGGCTCCTGGCTTTAGCCCGAAAGGTGCGCCCCATGGGCTTTCCCGACATCGGAGCCGCCCTTCAGGAGGCGGTCCAGGACGGACCGCATGAGGGCCACCGGGGCCTCGACGCCGGTCCAGAGCCGGAAGGCTTCGGCGCCCTGGTAGAGCAGCATCCAGTCGCCCGCGAGGGTACGGAGGCCGGCCCGGGCGGCCGCTCGCAGGAAGGGGCTCCCCCCGGGGCCGTAGATCAGGTCCGTCGCCAGCGCGGTGCCAGCCGTAACCTGGAAGGGAAGATCACGCCATGGGTCCGGGCCGGAGCGCGCCAGGCCGAGGCTGGTGGCCTGGACGACCAGGTCGCCGCCCCGGAGCACGTCCTCCCAGCCCGGGGTGTCTTGCGGCCACGGGCACGCGCGGGCTTCGGTTCCCCTCCCGGAGGCCAGGATCCGCTCGACCAGCGCCCGGGCCCTTTCCTGCGTCCGGTTGACCACACGAACCGCCGCGGCCCCTCGGGCGGCCAGGGCAAGGGCCACCGCCCGGGCCGCTCCCCCTGCGCCCAGCAGCACCACCCGGCGCCCGGCCGGGTCGAAGTGGGCCACCTCGTCCAAGGCGCGGCAGAACCCGGCCCCGTCGGTGCTGTACCCAAGGACCCTGCCTTCCTCGAAGACCAGGGTGTTGACCGCGCCCGCCTCCCGCGCCTCCGCGGAGAGCCACTCTGCCAGCTGGGCTGCGGCTTCCTTGTGCGGTACCGTCACGTTCGCCCCGCGGGCGCCCAGGACCCGGAGGGCATCGACCGCCCGCCGGAGCTCACCCGGCCCCACACGGACGGCGATGTAGGTGAACGGTAACCCCGTCGCCCGGAAGGCCGCGTTGTGCATGGGGGGCGAGAGACTGTGCTCCACCGGATCCCCGAGCACCGCCAGGAGCCGGGGGTGGCGGGTGCCCTCTGGGCGCGGAGCCACGCGCTCACGCCTCCGCCGGGGCCTGCTCCTGCTCGGGCTCCTGCGGCTCGGCGGCCTCCGCAGCCGCCGGCTCCCCGGAGGCCTCCGCCGGCGGCTGCCCGCCCTCGGCGGTGACCACGACCACCACCGAGGCCTCGATGCCCGGGGCGAGCCGGACGACGACCTCCCGCCGCCCCAGGGTCCTGATGGGCTCGGCCAGCTGGATCTTGCGGCGATCCAACTCCTCTCCCGCGGAGTCCCGGATCGCCTGGGCCAGGTCCTGGGCGGTGACCGAACCGAAGAGCTTCCCGCCGGCTCCGGCCCGGGCCGTGATCGACACCTCGATACCGTCGATGCGCGCCGCCAGCTCGCGCAGCTGGCTCTCCTCCCTTGCCCGCTCCTGGGCCCGCACCTTCTGCAGGTGCTCGACCTGCTTCAGGTTGCCCCTGGTCGCCTCCATGGCGAACCCGCGGGGGAAGAGGTAGTTTCGGGCGTGGCCCGGGGCCACGTCCACCACGTCCCCCTTCTCCCCCAGCCCGTGCACCGTCTCTTTCAGGATCACCTTCACGGTGTTCCCCTCCCAGGAGGGAAGGCCTTACGGCCCACCCTCGCGCTGCAGCTTCCGGAAGTCGAGCCAGGCGTCCAGCATGCCCAGCCACGCCACCGGTTCCACCAAGGGCAGGAAGGGGGTGAGCAGAAGGATGGACACCAGCCACCTGCCCCCCTTGCCGACACCCCACTTCTCGAGATAGAACCAGACGACCGCAAGCCCCTCCACGAAGAAGAGGTGCGTGAAGAAGAAGACCAGGTTGAGGCCGAGAGCGAGCAGGGTCGCCTCGGACCCGGTCAGCCGCTGGGCGCGTACGGCCACCAGCAGGAGCTGGCCGGCGATGTAGCCCCACGCCAGCATCCAAGGAAAGCGCCACCGCCCGAATGGCTTCACCGGGCGCAAGGGCCGCCCGAGCCCCAGGAGCCAGCGCCCCGCCAGCCACTGGGCCACCACGGACCAGAAGCCCGTGGTCACCGCCAGGCCTGCGGGAAAGAGAAGGAAGACGCCTTGCGCCATCTGCTCCAGGTTCGCCCGCCAGGCTTCGAGCTGGGAGGCCGACGCTCCGCCAGCCTCCAGCGACCGCAGGAAGCTCTCCTCCATGACCGAACGCCACGACTCCACGGCCAGCCGAACCACGTCCACGCCCCAGGCAACCCAGGCGGCCACCCACACGATCGCAAGCACCCCCAGGGCGAAGACGGCGGGCGCCAGGTGGCACAAGGCCGGATGCCAGTCGCGCCGGTAGGCGTGGCCGCCTACCAGACCCATGCCGGCCACCAGCAGCACGAGCAACGCCCCAGAGAGGAGGAGCGGGAGCGTCTCCCGCGTCCCGGCCTCGAGGCCCATCCAGCCGTGGAGGACGGCCACCGCTCCGGCAGCCGCGAGGCTCCATGCCACCCCTGCCCGCCAACCCCGCAGGTCCGTCAGCACCGCCAGGGGCACCGGCAGGAACAGGAGCAACGGCGGAACGAGCTGACCCACCAGCGCGACGGCGGGGGCCAGGAGCCCAAGGCGCCAACCCGGCTGCCGCGGCACGCCCGGCGACGCCTGCGGCTGGCTCATCCGCGGCGGGACTCCCGCAGGTGTCGCTCGAGCGCTGAGAAGTCGCCGTACCACCGTTCCAACTGGTGCTCCTCCTGGATGTTGGCCCGCACCTGTGCGGCCACCTTTCGCTCCAGATCGTCGTAATCGATGCCCAACCGCCGGGCCAGCACCGAGGTCGCGACGACCACGGTGGCCAGGGTCTCGCCCAGGGCCTCTCCGTCGCCGTCCAGGCTTGCCCGCAAGAGCGACGCAACGCTTGCGACCAGCTCCGCCTTCAACCACTCGACGGTCTTCACGTGACGGGCCAGGCTTCCCTGCAGACCGGGGGACGACACGCGCGCCACCTCCTGAGGCGTGACTCCCCCCGCCGTGCCGGAGCTGAAGCGGACTGCCGCGCCTCCCTGAAAACCCGGCGTGGCCGGCGGGTTTTCCCGCCGGCCGGCCCTCAGTCGATGGTGTACGGCAGCAGCGCCATCATGCGGCTGCGCTTGATGGCGTGGGTCATCTGCCGCTGGTGCCGCGCGCAGTTGCCGTTGATTCGCCTGGGCAGGATCTTGCCGCGCTCGGTGAGAAACCGGCGCAGGCGCCCTGCTTCCTTGTAGTCCACGAACGCGATCTTGTCCACGCAGAAGGCGCAGACCTTCTTGCGCCGTTTCCGGTTGTTGCGTGCCAACGTGCGCTCTCCTCCTCGCGAGCCCGACGTCTCCGCCGGGCACAGCCTCAGAAGGGGACGTC
Organism: Limnochorda pilosa; assembly: GCF_001544015.1. GTDB lineage: Bacteria > Bacillota > Limnochordia > Limnochordales > Limnochordaceae > Limnochorda > Limnochorda pilosa. The sequence continues at coordinate 3,790,587 of NZ_AP014924.1, forward strand.
GTCTTCGGTCAGGGGTGCGGCTTCGGCGTCGTCGCCCGCCGCGCCCTCGCGGGCGCCTTCCTGCCGCCTCGGCGAGTCAAGGAACCGGACGGTGTCGGCCACCACCTCGGCGGCCTTCCGCCTGGTTCCGTCCGAAGCGTCGTAGGTGCGCACCTGAAGCCGCCCGTCCACCGCCACCAACCGCCCCTTGCTCAGGTTGTTGGCGACGGTCTCGGCCAGCTTCCGCCAGGCGACCACGTCGATGAAGTCCGTCTCGCGCTCACCCTGCTGGTTGGTGAAGGGTCGATCGACCGCCAGGGTGAAGTGGGTGACGGCTGTCCCGCTCTGGGTGTAGCGCATGTCCGGATCGGCCACCAGCCTGCCGATCAGGATGATCCGGTTCAGCACGGTTGCTTCACTCCCTTTCCTGGGCACGCGTGCGTTTTCGGCGGAGGCGTGGCCCAGGAGGGACCGGCTCGGTTCGGGCTAGGACGGGAGCTCTGCCTCTTTCTTCTGCTGCTCCCTCTCCTTGGCCTCGTCCCGCACGATCAGGTGCCGGACCACCCCGTCGCTGAGCTTGAGCAGCCGGTCGAGCTCGCGGGTAGCCTCGCTCTCCGCCCGGAACTGCATGACGGCGTAGAAGCCCTCGGTGCGGTCGTCGATCTCGTAGGCCAGTCTACGGCGACCCCACTTGTCCAGGTGGTCCACCTCGCCCTTGTGGGAGGCGATCACCTGCTGGAGTCGTTCGAGGAGGGGATCGATCTGCGCCTCCTCGTCCAAGGTGGGCTCGAAAATCACCATCAACTCGTACGGTCGCGCCACCCTGGCACCTCCTTCCCCATGGACATAATGGCTCCAGGCGCACGACCTGGAGCGGGGCAGACAGGTGCATTATACCACCCGGCCCCCGAAGACGGAAGGGGGCATCGCGAGCCGCCGCTGGCCACAGCTGAGGCGTCGGACCCGACAGGCGCCGGCCACGGCTTCCCCGGCCAGCACGGCGCCCTCACCCCAAGGGCCCGGGTTCGTCGATACCTCGCTTCAGGATCGCCTTGACGCTTCGTTCGAAGCGGGGCCGGGGCACCATGACGACCCGTCCGCAGCCCTGGCATCGGATGCGGAAATCCATTCCAACGCGCATCACCTCCCACGTGTCGCTGCCGCAGGGGTGCTGCTTGCGCAGGCGCACCACGTCGCCCAGGTAGAACTTCGTTGGCATCGCTCGTCACCTGCTTCCCCATTTCGCCGCGGCGCGCCGCGGCCCTCCCGGGCCCGCCGGCTGGCAGGGTCTGGGCCCGGGAGGATCCTCTCCCGCGGGTGACGGGAACTGGGGAGAGGATTCGCCGGCCGTCCCCTGAAGAACCCTTCAGATGGCGCGGCCCCTCGGGTCACGCGCCCCCGGAGAGGATGTGTTGCTGGACATGGTTTCACGCTTGCGCGATCGGCGCCTGGCCTGGTGGGGTGTGCCCCTGGTCCTCCTCCTGATCCTGGCCCTTGCTCGCCTGGTTCCATGGGCCCGGGCCGCCGGCGAGGGCGACGTGGTCGCCCGGGTCAACGGCGAGCCGATCGCCCGAGACGCCTTCTACGCAGCCCTGGAACGGGCGGCGGGCGAGCAGGTCCTGGATCAGCTCATCACCGAGGCGCTGATCCTGCAGGCTTCCCCGACCCTGAAAGAGCCTGTCGCCGACGCGGACGTGGAGAAGGAGATCGCCTCCCTCAAGGCCGCGTATCCTGACGAGAAAGCCTTTCAGGCCGCCCTCGACGCCTACCGGCTCGACGAGGAAGAGCTCGCCCGCCAGGTGCGCCTGAGCCTGATCGTCGACCGGCTCTCCTCCCAGGACGTCTCGGTGACGGACGAGGAGGTCGCCCAGTACTTCGAGTCCCACAAGGACGAGCTGGCCCATCCGGAGCGGGTGCGGGCGCGCCACATCCTGGTGAAGACCCTGGAGGAGGCGCAGGCCGTCAAGAAGGCCCTCGACGAGGGCGGCGACTTCGCCCGGCTGGCCGCGGAGCGGTCGCAGGACCCCGGGAGCAAGGCCAAGGGCGGCGACGTGGGCTTCTTCAGCCAGTCCGACAACCTGGTGGACTCCTTCAAGGAGGCCGCCTTCGCCCTCGACGTCAACGAGATCAGCGATCCGGTCAAGAGCTCCTTCGGGTACCACATCATCCAGGTGACCGAGCGTGAAGCCGCACGGCCGGCGAAGCTCGAAGAGGAAGCAGCCCAGATCCGGGACCAGCTCGTTCAGGAGAAGGCCACACCACCTGCCGAGCTGATCGGAAACCTGCGCTCCGGCGCTGAGATCACGGTCCTGTGGGACCGGTACCGATCGCTGCAGAACACTGATCCCGGCGCCTCCGGCGGGGCAGACTAAGCCCCACCGGGAGGTGGGCGCGCTTGGTGCGGGGCGCTCCGGGCAAGACACGTGGCCGGGCCCTCCTTCGCCTGGCGCTCCTGTCGGGATCGATCCTGTGGGCCTTCGCGGGGCTCCAGGCCTCCGCGAAGGCCCAGCTCTCCCCACCAGGGGAACCCCGGTTGCTGCTGGTCCTGGCCGACGGGCTTGGCTGGAACGACCTGGGGCCGGCCCCGGGCGAGACTCTCGGCGCCTTCCGGAGCCGGCCGGCCGTCGGGCTGGTGACCGCGGGGCCCCGCGACCCGTCTGACCCCTGGAGCCGCTACCTCAGCCTGGGGGTGGGCCGCCGGACCGTCTTCCCCAGGGGATCCCTCCCCCCCGTCGTATCGCCCGAAACCAGGGTGGAGAAGCGCGAGGCCCGCGAGCTCTGGCACTCCCTCATGGGCCGGCAGGTGCCCGACACCGCCGGTATGCTCCTCCTCATGCCGCCGGTGGAACCACCGGCCCCCACCCTGGGGGATGCCCTCCGTGAGGCCGGCGTCTCCCTGACCCTCATCGGCGGCGGGTCGCCCGCCGGGGAAGGTCCCCCGGCGGCGGCACTCCTGGCGGGATCCGACCGGATCGTCCGGGGGGTGGTGATTCCGGAACCCCTGCAGGAGGACGCCGCGTGGCCGGGCGTGGAGCGTACCGACTGGGCCCGCCTGGACGCCCTGGTCGCGGGCGCGTGGGACGCGGACCTCCTGGTGGTGGAGTGGAGGGATCTGCAGCGGTTGGAGCGCTGGGAGTCGCTGGTGCCGGCCGCTCGCTACCGGTCGCAGCGGGCGGAGGCGCTGGCGGGAGCTGTGGCGTGGATGGGGCACGTGGCCGCCCGGCTTCCGGAGAGCAGCCCCCTGCTGATCCTTTCCCCCGCGCCTCCCCGTTCCGCTCCGGCGCGGGCCCCCGCCCCCCTGATCCTCATCGCGGAGACGGGTCCCGGCCTGGTCACGTCGGGCAGCACCCGTCGCCCAGGCCTGCTCGACCCGGGAGACCTGGCGCCCTCCCTCCTGCACCTGCTGGGTGCGGCGGGAGACTGGCAGGGGACCGGCCGTCCTTTGCAGGTGGTCCCGTCCCCGGATCCCTTCGCCGCCCTCGACCGCTTCTATCGCACGGCCTTGGGGGTGTCGCAGCTCCGGCGCCCCGTCCTCCACACGTACATCGTGCTCTTCGCGGGCATGGTCCTGGCCGCCGCCGTCCTGGCAGCCCTGGCCCCTGACGTGTCCCCGTCGCATCCGGTCCGACGGGTCCTGGACTTCGGCATCCTCATGGCGGCGTCCGCTCCGCTGGCGATGCTGGGACCGCCCCTTTTCACCAACGACGGGTGGGTGCACCTGGTGCTGGTGGTCCTCTTCAGCGGCTCCATCGCCTGGATCCTGTGGAGCCGGGTACAAGCCTTGTGGCGGTTCCCGGTGCTGGCCGGCGCCACGTTCGCCGCCCTGGCCGTGGACGTGGCCGCGGGGGCGCCCCTGGGGCTCCATGCGTTCCTGGGGAACGACCCCCTGGGCGGCGCCCGCTACTACGGCGTGGGCAATGAGTACATGGGCGTCCTGGTGGGCAGCGCCCTGGTGGCCGTGGGGGCCCTCTGGGAGTGGCAGCGGGCCCCTCTCTCCCGTCTGGCCGGGGCCGCCGGGCTCGCGGCCCTGGTGGTCGTTCTGGGGCATCCGGGGCTGGGGGCCAACGTAGGGGGTACCCTCGCCGCGCTGGTCGGGAGCGCGTACCTGGGGCTCCGGCTCAGGGGCCGGCCCCCGCGCTGGTCCGAGCTGCTGCTGGTGGGTACCGGAGCCCTGGGTCTCCTGGCCGCGGCAGGCGTGGTGGAGGTCCTGGCGGTGCCTTCGCCAGCCCGGTCCCACCTGGGACAGCTGGTGGCTCGGATGCTGCAGGAGGGCTGGGGCCCCTTCGTCGAGACCGCTCGTCGCAAGCTGGCCACTAACCTGAAGCTCGTGGAGTATACCCTGTGGAGCCGGGTCCTCATCGTCACCCTCCTCGCGTTCGTCCTTCTCCTCTACCGCCCCGTGGGGCTCTTCCGCCGGGTGATGGACCAGCGCCCCATGCTCGGGCGAGGGGTGGAGGCGGCCCTGGTGGCGGCGCTTACCGCGCTGGTCGTCAACGACTCCGGCGTCCTGGCGGCGGCTACGGCCATGATCCCCACCATGAGCACGCTGCTCCAGGCCTTGCGCGAGACGCGGGCCCCATCCGAGTGAAGCGGGCGGGGCACCGGATTGTGGCTCTCGGCGTGCTGCCGTATACTGGAACGAGAGGGGAAGGGGGACCAACGTGCCGACCGACATTGAGATCGCGCAGAGCGTAAGCCTGCGCCCCATCGGCGAGATCGCCGCCCACCTGGGCCTGGAGGACGACGAGTGGGAGCCGTACGGACGCACGAAGGCCAAGGTTACCCTGGAGGCGCTCCAGCGGAGGCTCACGCAGCCCCGCATCGGGCGCCTGATCTACGTCACCGCCATCACGGCCACCGCCGCCGGCGAGGGCAAGACGTGCACCGCCATCGGCCTCACCCAGGGCCTCGGCAAGGTGGGCCGGCAGGCGACCGTCTGCCTGCGCGAGCCGTCGCTGGGCCCCACCTTCGGCATCAAGGGTGGGGCGGCCGGTGGGGGCTACGCCCAGGTGGTGCCCATGGAGGAGATCAACCTCCACTTCACGGGAGACATCCACGCCGTGGGCACCGCGCACAACCTGCTGGCCGCGGTGATCGACAACCACCTGAGCAAGGGGAACGCCCTTCGCATCGATCCCAACCGGGTCGTCTGGCGGCGGGTCATGGACATGAACGACAGGGAGCTGCGGCAGGTCGTGGTCGGCCTGGGCGGCCCGGCGAACGGGGTGGTCCGGGAGACGGGCTTCGACATCACCGTCGCCTCGGAGGTGATGGCGATCCTCTGCCTGGCCGATAGCATCACGGATCTCAAGGAACGACTGGGCCGGATGCTGGTCGCCTATACCTACGAGGGCGAGCCCGTCTACGCCCGCGACCTGGGCGTGCACGGGGCCATGGCGGCCCTGCTGCGGGACGCCTTCCGGCCCAACCTGGTGCAGACGCTCGAGGGCCAGCCGGCCTTCGTCCACGGAGGGCCCTTCGCCAACATCGCGCACGGCAACAACTCGATCCTGGCCACCGAGCTGGCGCTGCGGCTCTCGGAGCTGGTCGTCACCGAGGGCGGGTTCGGCGCGGACCTGGGAGCGGAGAAGTTCTTCGACATCGTGCACGGCTACACCGGCCTCACCCCCGACGTGGTGGTGCTCGTGGCCTCGGTGCGGGCCCTCCACATGCACGGCGGGGTGTCGAAGCGCGAGGTGGAGCAAGCCAACCCTGAGGCGCTCCTGGCGGGTATGCCCAACCTGATCCGGCACATCGAGAACGTCCAGCGCTTCGGTCTGCCGGTGGTGGTGGCCATCAACCGCTTCCCCACCGACGCGCCGGAGGAGCTGGAGCTGATCCGTACCCGGTGCGCGGAGATGGGCGTCCCCGTCGCCCTTTCAGACGTGGTGGCCCGGGGCGGCGAGGGGGGCGTGGAGCTGGCCGCAGCGGTCCTGGATGCCCTCGACCAGCGCCCCGCCGATTTCCGTCCACTCTACCACTGGAACCTCCCCATCACCGAGAAGCTCGACCGGCTGGCGACCCAGATCTACGGAGCCGACGGGGTGGAGCTCAGCCCCGCGGCCCAGAAGCAGGTCCGGGAGGCGGAGAGGAACGGGTGGGGCCAACTCCCCCTTTGTGTGGCCAAGACCCAGCACTCGCTCTCGGACGATCCCGACCTGAAGGGCGCCCCGACCGGGTGGAAGCTCCGGGTGCGGGAGATCCGCCCCTCGCTGGGCGCGGGGTTCCTGGTCTGCCTGGCCGGAGACGTCATGACCATGCCGGGGCTGCCGACCCACCCCGCCGCGGAGCGGGTGGACATCGACGCCTCGGGGCGCATCACCGGCCTGTTCTAGGCTAGGCGCACCCCGTCGCGGAGGCGCGGACGAGGATGTCGGGCCGGCGGAGACGCCGGCCTTCCCATTCCACCTCCACCGCGGGCCAATCCTGGGGCGCGGTGAGCCACTCGGGGCCTTCCGGTGTGGCCAGCAGCGTGTCCTCGGACTTGGTGCCGGTGATCGACGGGTTCCACGCGAAAGCCTGATAGGGCTCCACGCGCCCGGCACTCGAGGGCCGCAGGAGCTCGTCCCGTCCCTCGTAGCCCGTGGGGCCCCCCTGGTGATGAAGCTGCCACTCGTCCGGGAAGCCGACGGCGGCGTAGGCGTGCTGGAGGGTGGCCCACAGGTCGCTGTAGGGCGTGCCCACCCGGGTGGCCAGGAAGAGGGCGGCGTCGACGGTGCAGCAGGCGCGATGGCGACGCTGCAGGTCGTCGTCCTGCGGCACGAAGGAGACGAGACGGGTGAGGTTGGCGATGAGCCCGTGGCGCCTGCCGCAAGTCACCAGCATCACCCGGTCCCCCACCCGGTTCGTCGTCGGCAGGGGATGACGGTAGGCGCGAAGGCGGTCGTCGGCAGCCACGAGGGTGACCGTGGGTTCGATGCCCCTGGCCCAGAGGGCCTCTTCCAGCTGCGCGGCCACCTCCCACTCGCTCTGTCCGGGCAGGATCCTGCGGGCCACCGCTTCCACCGCCTCGGCGGTCTCCCGGCCCAGCAGGCGGTAGCGGGCCTGCTCGGGCAGGGTGAGCGGCACCCGCAGCCGCCGGATCTCCGCGTGCACCGGGGTCGTTCCGTAGGCGCCCGTATCGGACGCGGCCTTCCCGGTCAACAGGTGCGGGGTCGGGTCCGAGGCCGGATCCCACCAGTCGAAGGTCCGCACCTCCCAAGGCTCCCCCCGCAGCTCCTCCCGGCGGATGCGCTCCCCTTCGATGCCCGTGGTGACCACCGTGCACCGGCCGCGGCGCACGACGACCCAGGCCGATCCCACGTCGGTCGCCTTGGGGACGTGGTTCCGGGCGCCCCCCGTCAGCCACGCGACGTTGTCCCTCCGCTGGAGGAGGAGCACGTCGTAGCCTGCCCGGTCCAACCACGCCTCGATCCGGGCGAGCTTCTCTCGTACCTCCTGGGAAAGGAGATCGGCCGCCCCTTCCCCGCGTTCCGCCGTCATCGACACCATCCCCTCCATGGTGGGCTCCAGAACGGGATATCGCCCCAGGGTCCGGACGTACCCCGCCACCGCCCCCAGCTCCTCGACCCCTCCGGCCACCCGGGGATCGTCGAGATCCCCCTCGATCTCGGCAAAGAACCGGTAAGCCCCCAGGTCGCCGCCAGCCGGGCGAGACTCGAGCCGCGTCAGGTTGACGTTCCGCCGGGCGAAAACCCCCAGGGCCTGGTAGAGGTTGCCCGGGCGGTCCGCGGCGAACGCAAAGACCACCGCCGTCTTCCGTCGAGCCCCCACGGCCTCCGCGATCAGCCCCCGGGTCAGGAGCCAGAAGCGGGTGTGGTTCGCGCTCCGGTCCTGTACGTGGCGGTGCAGCACGGCCAAGCCGTAGCGTTCGGCCGCCCGGAGGCTACCCACGCACACCGTGGGATCCGTCCCCGCGGCCACCAGGCGGGCCGCCTCCGCTGTACTGGCGGCAGGCACCAGTTCCGCCCCTGGGAGCAGGCGGCTCAGGGTCGCCCGGCATTGGGCCAGGGCCTGCGGGTGGGAGAGCACGCGGGCCGGCGTGCCGGGGCCGGAGAGCCGGGTTCCGGGACGTCCCAGGAGGTGGTGATCCACCGGCAGGATCCACTCGGCGCGGACGGCGACGCCCGGTGTCTCGGCCAGGAGATCCAGGACCCGGTCGACGCTGCCTTCGATGGAGTTCTCCACCGGCACCACCGCCCCGTCCAATCGGCCCGCGGCCAGGGCGGCCACCATCTGATCCAGGGTGGGCTCGGGGGCCAGGCGGAGGCCGGGCCAGAGCGTGCGGAGGCGGTCGGCCGCGGCCTCGCTGTGGCTCCCTTCAGGGCCCAGATAGCCGATGGCAAGCTCAGGCATGGTCCCCAACCTCTTGGAACCAGGGCGGCTCCTCCGGCTCCACCCGGTCCAGGTTCCATCCGTCCGAGCCGTACTTGTGCTCGGCGAGCCATCGGGCCAGCCGCTCCTCCCGCGGCGTGAGGGCGGCCGGCGTCACCTGCCAGCCCAGGGCCCGCCCGAAGCCCTGCTTAAGGGCGTCGGCGGCCTCCTCGAAGGACACGGGCCGCCCGAGCGCCTCGTCGAGGCTTGCCGCCGATTGGAGGACCCCCTCGCTCCGGCCCCCGCCGCCCAGGAGCTCCGCCGCCAGGGCCCGATCCAGGTGGAGCAGAAGGGAGCCGTGCTGCAGCACCCCCCCGTGGCGACGGAGCTGGGCGCTCCCCACCAGCTTCTTCCCTTCGGCCGCCAGCTCGTACCAGCTAGGTGCCTCGAAACAGAGGGCGCTGAGGTCCTGGGCCGCGCCTCGTCCCTCGGCACCCGCTGCGGCGGCTCCCTGTTCCCCCGCCACCGGGGCGGCAGCCTTCGCGTTACGGGGCAGCGGCCGGAGGAACTGGGGCTCCACGCCGAGAATGCGGAGCCCTTCGGCCAGGCCCTGGCTCAGAAGACGGTACGCCTCGGTGACGCTGGCCGGCAGGCCGACGACCTCCGGGAGGACCACCGCGTACGTGACCTCATGGTCGTGAAGCACCGCCCGGCCGCCGGTGGGACGGCGCACCAGGCCGATCCTGCGCCGCCGGCACGCCTCCAGGTCCACGTGGCCCCAGGCCTGCTGGAACCGGCCAAGGGAGAGGGTCGGCGGGTCCCACCGGTAGAAGCGCAGGGTGGGGACCGAGCGGCCCGCCCCCGCCTCACGCAGGATGGCCTCGTCCACGGCCATGTTCCAGGCGGGCGAGAGGGCCGCCATGGGGAGGAGGCGTACCCGGAGGCCTCGCGCATGGGCCGGCTTCGGGTGCCCGCTGGGTGCGGGGTTCCGGCGACTCACGGGCGGCCCTCGCCCCCTTCGGGTCGCCAGCGGAGGTTCGGGTGGCGCGCGGCCTCGGCCTCGTCGAGCCGGCGTACGGGGGTATGATAGGGCGCGTGGTGGAGCAGGTCAGCGTTCGCCTCCGCCTCCGCGTGGATGGCCGCCAGGGCATCGACGAAGGCATCCAGGGTCTCCGGCGTCTCGGTCTCCGTCGGCTCGATCATGAGCGCCTCTTCCACCACCAGGGGGAAGTAGACGGTCGGCGGGTGGAAGCCGTAGTCGAGGAGCCGCTTGGCAATGTCCAGGGCCCGCACGCCGTGCTCCTTCCACGGGCGGGCCGACACCACGAACTCGTGCATGCACGGCCGGTCGTAGGGCACCTCGAACAGGTCCCGCAGCCGGGCCAGCAGGTAGTTGGCGTTGAGCACCGCGTCCTCCGAGACCTGACGGAGACCCTCGGCCCCCATGGCCAGAATGTACGCGTACGCCCGCACCATCACTCCGAAGTGGCCGTGGAACGCCCGCACCTGCCCAATGCTCTTCGGGCGGTCGTAGACCAGCTGAAAGCGGTCTTCCGTCTTCTCCACGATAGGAACGGGCAGGAAGGGCTCCAGCACCTGGCTGACGGCAATGGGCCCCGAACCCGGCCCGCCGCCGCCGTGGGGGGTGGAGAAGGTCTTGTGCAGGTTGAAGTGGACGATGTCGAACCCCATGTCGCCCGGCCTGGAGATGCCGAGGATGGCGTTGGCGTTGGCGCCGTCGTAGTAGAGCAGGCCCCCCGCTTCATGGACCAGCCGCGCGATCTCCAGGATGTTCTCGTCGTAGAGGCCGAGGGTGTTGGGGTTGGTCAGCATCAGCCCGGCCGTGCGCGCGCCCACCGAGCGGCGGAGCACCTCCAGGTCCATCCCGCCCCGGGCGTCCGACGGGATCTGGGCCACCCGGTAGCCGGCCATGCCGGCACTGGCCGGATTGGTGCCGTGGGCCGAGTCGGGGATGAGAATCTCGTCCCTGGGCGGGTCGCCGGCCACTGCATGGGCCTTGTGGTACGCCTTGATCAGCATCAGGCCCGTGAGCTCCCCGTGGGCACCCGCCGCGGGCTGCAGGGTAGCGCGAGAGAGGCCGGCCACCTCGCAGAGCCACCGCTCCAGCTCCCACATGAGGCGGAGCGCGCCCTGAACGGTCTCCTCCGGCTGGTACGGATGGATGCGGCTGAACCCTGGCAGCGCCACGAACTCCTCGTGGATCTTGGGGTTGTACTTCATGGTGCACGATCCCAGCGGGTAGAAGCCGGTGTCCACCGAGAAGTTCCTCTGGGAGAGACGCGTGTAGTGCCGTACCACCTCAGGCTCGGAGAGCTCGGGAAGGTCCGGAGGCGCGTTCCTGAGGAAACGGGCCGGCACCCCGTCGGTCAGGGGGGGCACGCCGGCGCCTAGGGGCGCGAAGTCCATGGCCCGCCGTCCGCCCGAACCGCGTTCGAAGATGAGCGGTTCGGAGGGGCGCGCCGTCTGGAGCTGGCTTCCCTTGAGGTTTGCGTGGTCCATGATGAGCCTCCTCTCCTCCCGCCCTCAGGCGGCCGCCAGGATCCGCCGCAGGCTCTCGACCAGCCGTTCGATGTCCTCCAGGGTCCGGGCCTCGGTGACGCTCACCAGCAGCAGGCGGTCCCATGCGGCCTGGAAGCGGCCCAGGGAGAGGCCTGCCAGGAGGCCGTCCTGAAGAAGCGCGTGCACCACCGGCCCGGCAGGCCGGGGAAGCTTCAGGGTGAACTCGAAGAAGAAGGGCTGCGGCCACGCCAGGCGCACCCCCGGCAACCCGCAGAGCCGCGCCTGGGCGGCGTGGGCGAGGCGCGCTGACCGTCCGGCCACCTCCGCCAGTCCCTCGGGCCCCGCCGTGGCCAGGTAGACCGTGGCCGCCAGGGCGTTGAGGGCGTTGTTGGTGCAGATGTTGGAGGTGGCTCGTTCCCGGCGGATGTGCTGTTCCCGGGTCTGCAGGGTGAGCACGAAGCCCCTGCGGCCCTCCTCGTCGTGGGTCGCGCCGGTGATGCGCCCAGGCATGCGGCGCACCAAGGCCTCGCGCACCGCGAAGTAGCCCGCGTACGGCCCGCCGAAACTCAGGCTGTTGCCCAGGGGTTGAACGTCTCCGACGGCCACGTCGGCTCCGTACTGGGCCGGGGGACGGAGGACGCCGAGCGACACCGGGTCCGCCGCCACCACCAGGAGCGCCCCCCGGGCGTGGACCAGGTCCGCCAGCCCGTCGGTCTCCTCCAGGATGCCGAAGAAGTTGGGCTGCTGGACCAGCAGGGCCGCCGCGTCGTCCGCCAGGAGCCCTTCCAACCGGTGCCGGTCGAGACGCCCGTCCTTCATGGGGACGGTGACCAGCTCCCGGTCCTGGTGGGCCAGGTAGGTGGCCGCCACGCGGCGGTACTCGGGGTGGACGGTCTCGGCCACCAGGACCCTCCCGCGACCCGTGGCGCCGCAGCTCATCGCGGCCGCCTCGGCCAGGGCTGTCGAGGCATCGTACATGGACGCGTTGGCCACGTCCATCCCCGTGAGCAAGCAGACCATGCTCTGGAACTCGTAGATCGCCTGCAGGACGCCCTGGCTCACCTCGGGCTGGTAGGGCGTGTAGGCGGTGTAGAATTCGGATCGGGCCACGGCGTGCCGGACCGCGGCGGGCACCACCCGGTCGTAGGCCCCCGCGCCGAGGAACGAGATGAGCTCGTCGGCGTGCCGGTTCTCTGCCGCGAGGCGGCGCATGTGGGCCGACAGCTCCGGTTCAGCCAGCGGACCCGGCAGGTCCAGGGGCTGGGAGCGGCGGGCCTCAGGCGGGATGGCTTCGAAGAGTTCCTCGACGCGTGAAACGCCGATGCGGTCCAGCATGCGTCGCCGATCCGCACCGGTCAGGGGCAGGTAGCGCACCTGGGCGCCTCCTCTCTGGGGCTGGCCGGCTCGTCAGCCTGCCTGCACGTGCCGCGCGTATGCGGCGGCGTCCATGAGTCCGGCGACGGCGGCGGGGTCGGCTACCTCGATGACCGCGATCCACCCGTCGCCGTAGGGATCCTGGTTGATCTTCTCGGGTGCATCGGCCAGGGACTGGTTGACCTGCGCCACCCGGCCCTCGAGGGGCGCGTACACGTCGGAGACGGACTTCACCGATTCCACCACGGCGAAGCCATCGCCGGGCTTCACCTGCTGGCCCACGCTGGGAAGGTCCACGTAGACCACGTCGCCCAGTTGGTCCTGGGCATAGTCCGTGATGCCGACCGTGGCGCGGTTGCCCTCCAGGCGGATCCACTCATGCTCGTCGGTGTACTTCAGGTCCTCAGGAAACGTCACGACACGAGCCTCCCTTCGTGGTCAGCGGACGCGTGGGTGGTCATGCCCCGGGCCTTTTGGTCCTGGAGGGCACGAAAGGCCCGCGACGCGTCCGTACGGGGACCTTCTTTCCGCGCACCAGGACGGCCAGCTCCTGGTCCGGGCGGGCCAGCGGGGCGGGAACGTAGCCCATCCCGATGGGCGCTTCGGCGTTGGGCGAGTAGGCTCCGCTCGTCACCTCGCCGACGGGTTCACCGTCCGGACCCGCGATGGGGTACCCGTGGCGGGGCACCGCCCCGCCCTCCTGCTGGAAGGCGACACGCCTGCGGGCAACCCCCTGCTCCTTTTGCCGGGCGATCGCTTCGCGGCCCACGAAGTCGCCCTTCTCAAGCTTCACCACCCACGCCAGGCCCGCCTCCAGGGGTGAGGTGTGCTCGTCGATATCGTTGCCGTACAGGGGGTACGCCATCTCCAGGCGCAGGACGTCCCGGGCCCCCAGGCCCGCGGGCTTGACGCCCTCCGAGGAGACCAGCTTCTCCCATACCGCGGGCGCGTCGTCCCACGCCAGGTAGAGCTCGAAGCCGTCTTCCCCCGTGTAGCCCGTGCGGCTGACGAGCGCCTCCTTCCCCGCCACCCGGCCGCGCCGGGCGTGGTAGAAGGCGAGATCCGCGGGCGACGGCTCGGCCAGGCGGCTCATGATGCCCTCCGCCTCGGGACCTTGCAACGCGATGAGGGCCGTCCGCAGGCTGCGGTCTTCCAGGACGACGCCTGGGGGACGGTACGCGTCCAGGAAGGCGAAGTCCTTGCTGCGGTTCGCGGCGTTCACCACCAGCATGAAGCCGCGGTCGAGGCGGTAGACCACCAGGTCGTCGAGGATACCTCCCGATGGATGACAGAGCAGGGAATACTGGGCCGCTCCAGGGCGAAGCAGGGTGACGTCGTTGGTGAGCATGCGCTGGAGGAAGGCCTCGGCGTCCGGTCCTTCCACCCAGAACTCGCCCATGTGCGAGAGATCGAAAAGGCCTGCACGGCGCCGAACGTGCGCGGCCTCGGCCAGAATGCCCTCGGGATACTGCACCGGCATCTCCCAGCCGGCAAACCCGATGAGCCGGGCGCCTAGGCCGGCGTGGGCCTCGCGCAGGGGTGTCCGCAGGAGATCCGCGACCAATGGGCTCGCCTCCCCTACATAACTTACCGCCGCCGGGGGGGAATCCTGCCGGGCCGCCCCCGGGGCGCACACCCCGGTGCCCTCATCGATATAATGCACCGATCTGCCTCGGGTGGGCGGCGGAAGGAGGCGAGCCCCGATGTGGACCACGTTGCTGGAGCGGCTCCTCAGCCCGATCCTGCGCCGCAGGAAGAAGACGGTCGTGGTCGTCTGGAGCCGGAAGCGAAGCGGCCAGGGGAAGTGATCCGCCCCCGGCCGCAGTGCCGGAGGTTGCTCAGAGCCTCTCGGACACCAGGTCCACGATCTCGCCCACGGTTTCCGCCACGGGCACCCCCGCCGCGGTGAGGGCTTCGATCTTCGACTGGGCCGTGCCGGTACCGCCCGAGATGATGGCCCCCGCATGGCCCATCCGCTTTCCCTCGGGCGCGCTCCGTCCCGAGATGAAGCCGACCACCGGCGTCTTCATCTCCCGGATGACGCGGGCCGCCTCCTCCTCGTCCGAGCCGCCGATCTCACCGATCAGGACCACCACCTGCGTGGCCGGGTCTCTCTCGAACAGGTCCAGAACGTCTACGAAGCGGGTCCCGATGATGGGGTCCCCGCCGACGCCGACGCAGGTGGACTGCCCCAGGCCCCGCTCTCCCAGCTCGGCGACCACCTGGTACGTGAGGGTGCCGCTGCGGGAGACGACGCCGACGGGTCCCCTCTGGAAGATGGAACCCGGAAGGATCCCCAGGAGCGCTTCACCCGGGGTGATGAGGCCGGGGCAGTTGGGCCCGATCAACCGGCTGCCCCTGGACCGGGCATAGGCGGTGGCCCGCACCATGTCGCGCACGGGGATCCCCTCCGTGATGCACACGATGAGCTCGATGCCTGCGTCGGCCGCCTCCGTCACCGCGTCGGCGGCGAAGGCCGCCGGCACGAAGATGACCGAGGCGTCAGCGCCGGTGGCCGCGCGGGCCTCGGCCACGGTGTTGAACACCGGCACGCCTTCCACCTGCTCTCCAGCCCGCCCCGGCGTGACGCCCGCCACCAGCCGGGTGCCGTACGCCTTCATCTGGGCCGTGTGAAAGCGTCCCTCCCGCCCGGTGATGGCCTGCACCAGAACCCGGGTCTCCGAATCGACCAGGATGCTCATCGCCCGTCCCCCCTGGGTGCGTCTGCGGCAAGCTGCACGACGCGGCGCGCCGCGTCGAGGAAGGTGGCTGCCGGTTCCATGGGCGACCCCTGGAGCAACGCCCGCCCTTCCGCCTCCCGGGTGCCCGCCAGGCGGACCACCAGCGGAGCCCGCACCTGAACGCCGTCCAGGGCCTCCAGGAGGCCCCGAGCCACCTCGTCGCAGCGCGTGATCCCTCCGAAGACGTTGATCAGCACCGCGGAGACGTCCCGGTCCGACAGGACCAGCTGCAGGGCGCGGCGCACGACCTCCGCTTTGGCGCCTCCGCCGATGTCCAGGAAGTTGGCGGGCGAGCCCCCCTGGCGCTGGATCATGTCGAGGGTGGCCATCACCAGCCCGGCTCCGTTGCCGATGACGCCCACGTTGCCGGTGAGTTTCACGTAGGCGAGCCCCTCCGCGCGGGCTTGCCGCTCCAGGGAATGGTCGGCTTCGGCGGAGCTCTCCCGCTCCCACTCGGGGTGCCGGAAGGCGGCATTGTCGTCGGTCTCCACCTTGGCATCCAGGGCGATCAGCGAGCCGTCGTCCAGCAACGCGAGGGGGTTGATCTCGACCAGCATGGCGTCCTGCTCTTCCTGGACGCGCGCGATCTGGGCCAGCCGTTCCTGGAACGCGGGCACCGCGTCGTTGGGAATCCCCGCCCGGCTGGCGGCGTTCAGGGCATGGAAGGGCCGCAGGCCCAGCAGCGGGTCGAGCCAGACTTTGGCGATCCGGTCGGGCATGGTGGCTGCGAGCTCCTCGATGTCCATTCCGCCTTGCCCCGAGGCGATGACCACGTAGCGCTGGCGGTCGCGATCGAGGGTGAGGCTGACGTAGAACTCCTGGCGGATGGCCACCGCTTTCTCAACGAGAAGCCTGTCGACCGTGAAGCCCCGGATCTCTCGGCCCAGGAGCTCGCGGGCGGCCGCCTCGGCCTCCTCCGGCGACGAGGCGAGCTTGACGCCCCCGGCTTTCCCGCGGCCCCCGATGGGGATCTGAACCTTGACCGCCACCCGGCCCCCTAGCGCTTGCCCGGCGATTCGGGCCTCCTCCGGGCTTCGGATCACCCGCCCGTCGGGAACGGGCACGCCGGCGGCGCGGAAGAGCGCCTTGGCCTGGTATTCGTAGAGTCGCATGGTGCTGCCTCCCACCCCCACTGGTCCCTGGTGCCATGGCTGCGTACGCCTTAGGTGTTCTGCCCGCGGTAATGGGATTCCTTGCGAGGGGTGGGGCGACCTGCAGCCCGGGCACCTGGGTGCGACGGCCGTCGTTCAGTTCCCTCTGAGGAGGAGCAGCAGCACCAGGACGACCACGGCCAGGAAGAAGAGGAGCGTGCGCGAGCTGTCCCGGCGGGATCGGGCTACGAGCTGCCGGCGCTCGAGGCGGTTTGCCTGTTTCAGGTGCCGGAGGGCCTCGCCCCAGGCGCCCTGCTTGCGGAGGAGCGCCCCCAGATTGTGGTGCGCCAGAGGATGGTCCGGGTCGAGGCGCAAGGCCCGCTCATAGGACGCCCGGGCCGCGTCCAGGTCGTCCAGTTCCTGCTGGGCGTTCCCCAGGTTGGTCCACGCCGAAGCATTGGTGGGGTCGAGCTCGACCGATCGGCGGAAGTGGTCGAGGGCGTCCCGGGTCCGACGGAGGCGGGCCAGCGCCACGCCCAGGCGGTTGTGGGTGTCGCTGCGTTCCTGCAGGTCCAGGGCCCCTTCGAACCGGGAGACGGCCTCCTCCAACCGGCCCGCTGCCAGCAGGGCCTCGCCTTCCTGGTGGAGGTCCTTCGCGCCCGCGTCCGGAGCAGGCTGCGTCGGTTCGAGGCTCACAGCGTCACGTCCTTCGGGCGGCGCCCTGGGAATGCACTTCCTTGCCGCCGGGGAGTATTATAGCATTGGGGCAGGCCCGTGTCTTCACGCTTCCATCCGGCCTCTCGGGACGAGCGGTTCGCGCTACGGTATAAGGCCTTCTTCCTCGGACATATACTCCAGTGCTGAAGGAGCCGGCCAGTTGCCCTCCGGTGACAACCGCGTCTTCTCGCGTGGAAACGGAGGAATGTCCGGGTGTGGTCCCCACTCCGCTCGCTCATGGGACCGGATGGGTCCCGTCACGAGCGGCTCGTCCCCCGGGTGCATGTGGAAGAGGAGGGGGCGGCCGGTCGGCTTGCCGGCGTTCTGGCCCGGTACCTGCAGGAGCCCTGGCAGAACGGGCGCGACATCCTCTTCCTCTGTATCGGGACCGATCGCTCGACGGGCGACTCCCTAGGTCCCCTGGTGGGGAGCCAGCTCGCTGCGCTGGAGCCGGCCACCTCAGGCCGGGTCCGCGTCCGGGGAACCCTGGAGGCCCCCGTTCACGCTTCCAACCTTCACGAGGCCGTCCGCGGCCTCCGGGAGCCCGCGCCCGGCCCGTTCGTGGTGGCCATCGACGCGTGCCTGGGCCGGGCGGAGAACGTGGGCTGCCTTACGGTGCGGCCGGGGCCGTTGCTGCCCGGCACCGGCGTGAACAAGTCGCTGCCCGCCGTCGGGGACGTGCAGGTCCTTGGCGTGGTCAACGTAGGCGGCTTCATGGAGTACTTCGTCCTCCAGAACACACGCCTGAGCGCCGTCCTTCGCATGGTCGACGTGGTCTCCGATGCGGTCTGGCAGGCCATGGCCGGCCTCACCGGGGGAGAGGGTCGACGCATGCATCAGGTGGTTTCCGGCACGGCGAGCCCCAGCCGCTCGGCGACCTCCCCCAGGATCTCGTTCGGGCTCCTGCCCACGGCGTCGATCACCGGCGCCGCGGTGACCCGGGTTTCGAACCCCGCCAGGCCGTCGTCCATGCCGGAGACGATGACCACCGAAGCGGACGACAGGCCCTCCTGAAGCGGGACCACCCTCGCCCCCAGCTGCGACGCGTGCTCCTCCAGCACCCGGCGTACGGCCGGAAGCCGGTCCTCCACGGCCACGATCTTCTGCACCTGAAGCACCTCCTGGCGGTAAGGTGATCCGCCCCGGGGCGCGCATGCGCGTCAAGATCTGGCCGTCTCGGCAACCGCCACCCGGGCCGCGCCCTCCGCGGCCGCCCCGTCCCGCGCGGGCGCGGTTGGGGCCGCCTGGCCCATGGAGCACTTCCCCTCGATGGTGCCCCCTTCTTCCACGACGAGGACCTTGGTGCGGACATCTCCAGTGATCGCTCCCGTGGAGAGAACGTGAAGGCGCCCCGCCACCTCAACGTCCCCGGCGATGCGGCCGGCCACGGTCAGCTCCGTGGCGTGAACCGTGGCCTCGATGTAGCCGTCGGCGCCCACCTCGCAGCGGCCCTCCACCGAAAGCTGCCCCGTCACCCGGCCGTCGACCCGGAGCCCGCCCTTCACCTTCAAGTGTCCCTCCACATGGGTGCTGGACCCGATCAGCGTCTCGACACCCATGTCCTCACGCTCCTTTGGCGCTGCACTGTTGAACATCCGCCATCCTCCATCCCTAGTAGGGCCGCGCGTCGACGATCCGGTGTCACGGAAGGTACGGCCAGGGCGAAACAGGCTTCCCGTTCACCCGGACCTCGTAGTGCAGGTGCGGTCCGGTGCTCACTCCCGTGTTCCCCACCAGCGCGATGCGCTCACCCTTGGCCACCGTCTGCCCCCGCTTCACCAAGAGGCGGTCGTTATGCCCGTAGAGGGTGCGCACGCCGAAGCCGTGGTCGAGCTCGATGGCGTAGCCGTAGCCTTCGATCCAGCCGGAGCGTACAACCTTTCCAGCTGCGGCGGCCACCACAGGTGTGCCCCGATTGGTGGCGATGTCGACCCCGTCGTGGTGTTCTCGCTGGCCCGTCAACGGATGGTCGCGGTAGCCGAAGTTCGAGCTGAGCCACCCGTTCACGGGCCAGATGGAGGGCGTGTGCTGAAGCCGGTACACCTTTTGGTCGAGGTCCTTGCGGAGGGAGCTCAGGCGGCGATCCTGGGTTGAGACACCTTGGGCGACGCTCCCCAGGGTCGTTCGCATCCAGTCGGCAAGCTGGTTCGTGGAAAGGCCTCCGCCCGCCGGCAGGTCGACGCGCGGGGGCGGTGTGGCCAGGGCCAGGTCCACACGGCTTCCCTGCGGCATCACGTCCGGGTTCGCGCGAACGATCTGCTCGACCTGGGCTGCAAAGCCCTCCAGCGCCTTCATCCGATCCGAGAGTTGCCGCGTCTGGAGGGCCAGCTCTTTGAACTGCGCTTCCTGGTGGGCCAGGGCGCTCGCCAGGCGATCCCGTTCGTCCTGGAGGGAGAGGACCTCCGCCTGGCGAGCCGTGGCTTGATGGCTCTGATGGACAACGGCGACCCCCAGCCCAGCCAGCGTGGCAAAGAAGAGGAGACCGGCCAACGCCACGCCGTGGACGTACGTGCGGGAGAGGTACCGTTGTCGCGCCGGACGCGCGGCGTCGCCAAGGATCACCAGGTGGAAGCCCTGGGGACGCGCCCGGTGGGTGGGCTTGGGCAAAGGACGAACGGAAACCGACGGATCCATCGGGGACTCCTCCTGCATCGATGTTCCACGTGGAAACCTGGTACGGGTTCTGCTTGCGTCCCGTTTGTCCATGTGCTACCGGACACCCGGTAGCAGG
Source organism: Limnochorda pilosa (assembly GCF_001544015.1). Classification (GTDB taxonomy): domain Bacteria; phylum Bacillota; class Limnochordia; order Limnochordales; family Limnochordaceae; genus Limnochorda; species Limnochorda pilosa. The sequence goes on from NZ_AP014924.1 coordinate 3,810,053, forward strand.
GCCAGCAACCGCTCGGTCCACCGCCTCCGAGGAGGGATGAAGGCCCCGCCTTCGAGCAGCGTCTCCCCTAGGAGCCGCAGCGCCCGTCCGGCGGGCGACGAGGGCCGCCACACGGCCAGCGGGGTCTGCCGCCGCACGGCCGCCCGCATGGCGGCGTCCCATGGAACGATCCCCGCCAGTCTCAGGTCCATGGCCAGAAAGCGCTCCGCGGCAAACCTCATTTTGCCGGCCACCCGCTCGCCCTCCGCCAGCTCCTCGACCATGTTCACGACCAGCTCGAAGGACCTCGTCCCGTGCCTCTCCCGGTAGAGCTTCAGCAGCGCGTACGCGTCGGTGATGGCGTGCGGCTCCGGCGTCGTAACAACCACGCTCTGGCTCGCGGCTGCGAGGCTGGAGGTCACGCGCGCCCCCACCCCGCTGCTCACGTCCACAATCATCACATCGGCCTCTCCGCCGAGTTCCTGTAGCTCCGCCGACAGCCACTCGTATTCCAGCGCCGTCATGTCCACGACCTCCGGGAGCCCGCTACCCGCCAGGAGCGCCCGCAATCCCGGCATCGGTTCCGCCAAGACGTCCCGGAGCCGCCGCTCACCCCGCACCACCCGGCCGAGGTCCGCCGTCCCGCCCACCCCCAGGAGCACGTCCACGTTTCCGGCGCCCAGGTCAAGGTCCATCAGGAGGACCTGCCGCCCCGCGGACGCCAGGCCTACCGCCAGGTTCACGGCGATGCAGGTCTTACCCACCCCGCCCTTGCCGCTTGCCACTACGATTAGAGGGCTTGTCCGCCCGGCGCCTCCGGAGATGGGAACCGGTCGTTCCACGACCAGGCAGCGCCCCGGGCCCGTCACCCGGTCGACCACCCGTGACCGGAACCGGGCGTGGGCCGATGTCTCCACCTCCACCGGCGCGCCCACGGGGACCAAGACCATCCGTCCCTCGTGCATGGGCGTGGAGAGCCGCACCTGCATGCTGCCGACGTCGAGCACCCAGCACGGGTACTCGCCGGCGCGCAGCGGGACATCACTTCGGAGCAGCACTTCATCCCCGCTCCGGAAGGCTCCCCGGGTGGCGGTCCATCCGCTTCCGCTCTTCGCCTCGCGCGGCATCATGGCGCCCCCTCCTCACCCCTCGCCGCGCAGGCACGCCGACGTTCCACGTGGAACAATCCGCACGATCCTAACTCCCCACCATCGCCCTCACGATCCGCTCCAGGTCCTCCGGTCCGTAGAACTCGATCTCGATCCGCCCGCGCTTTCCCCTGGCCCGGACGGTCACCCGCGTCCCGAGTCGTTCGGCCAGATGCGACTCCACCGCGGCGGCCTCGGGGTCATGCACCCGCACCCGCCGCTTGCGTTCGGGGCGCTGGCGGAGACCCGCCGCCACCTGCTCCAGTCGCCGGACGCTCCACCCTTCCCGAACCGCTCGCTCCCCCAGCTCAACCTGCTGGGTAGCGTCTTCCACCGCCAGCAACACCTTGCCGTGCCCCACCGAAAGGTCACCCCGCATCACCATCTCCTGCAGCTCTGGTGCGAGCTGCAGGAGGCGAAGGGCGTTGGCCACGCTCGATCGCTTCCGCCCCACCTGGACCGCCACGTCCTCCTGCGTCCAGCCGAACTCGAGCATCAACCGGCGAAACCCGCGGGCCTCCTCGATGGGGTTCAGGCCCTCGCGCTGAAGGTTCTCGATCAGCGCCAGAGCCGCTGCCTCCCGGTCCCCCATCGCGCGCACGACGGCGGGGATGGTACGCAGGCCCGCCATCTGAGCGGCCCGCCAGCGCCGCTCTCCCACCACGAGCTGGTATCCTTCGCCCGCCGGACGAACCACCACGGGCTGGAGCACGCCCTGCGCCCGGATCGACTCGGCCAGCTCTTCCAAAGCCCCCGGGTCCATCTGCTGCCGCGGCTGGTACGGGTTGACCACGATCCGTTCCACCGCCAGCTCGCGCACCTCCACGGCCGCCTCCCCCGCGTCCGGTATCAAGGCGCGCAGTCCTCTTCCCAGCGCCTGCCTCGTCATCCCGCCATCACCTCCCTGGCCAGCTGCCGGTATGCAACGGCCCCGCTGCACCCATCATCGTAGAGAAGGATGGGCTGCCCGAAGCTGGGCGCCTCTGACAGCCGGACGTTCCTCGGGATCACGGTGTCGTAGACCTGCACCTTGCCGTGGAAGAACGCCCTCACGTCGCGCGAGACCTGTTCGGATAGGTTGGTCCGCGCGTCGTACATCGTCATGACGACCCCGTCCACCTCGAGCTTGCCGTTCAGGTGATGCCGCACGATCTCGATGGTCTGCATCAGCTGGCTCAGGCCCTCCAGCGCGTAGAACTCGCACTGGATCGGAACCAAGGCCCCATCGGCCGCGGTCAACCCGTTCACCGTCAGGAGCCCCAGCGACGGCGGTGAATCGATCAGGACGTAGTCGTACCCGTCGCGCACGCCTTCCAGCGCCCGCTGCAGCCGGTACTCGCGCGACATGGTGGGAACCAGCTGGATCTCGGCCCCCGCCAGCTCGATGCTCGCCGGGGCCACGAAAAGCCCGGGGACCCCAGTGGGATGAACGATCCCCTCCAGGGCCTGCTCCTCGATGAGCACATCGTACATGCACGCCTCCAGCTCACCTTTGTTCACGCCCACTCCGCTGGAGGCGTTCCCCTGGGGATCGATATCCACCAGCAGCACGCGCTTGCCCGCATCGGCCATATAGGCGCCCAGGTTGACCGCCGTCGTGCTCTTCCCCACCCCACCCTTCTGGTTTACGATGGCGATCACCCTACCCACGATCCTCAATCCCCTTCCGGCGGACACGCACGCGCAGCTCGATCCACTCGCCGTCCTGCTCTTGCTGCCACTCCACGGGTACGCCGCTCGCGCGTACCTGCTTCACCAGCTGTTCCACCCCGTTCAGAAAGAGCCGCACGTCCTTGAGCACCCATACCCGCTTCCGGCCCGCCTGGCGGTCCTTCTCCTTCCGCCGGGCGATCCAGGCCTCTGCCTCGCGGACCGTCATCTCTCGCCGGGCGATGACCTCCGCGGCCTCCCTTTGCGCCTCAGGCCCATCCAACTGGAGCAGCGCGCGGGCGTGTCGCTCGGTGAGGCCTCGCTGCCGCACGATCTCTAGAACCCCGGGTGCCAGGTGCAGCAGCCTGAGCTTGTTGGCAATGGTCGACTGCCCTTTCCCCACCCGCTCCGCCAGATCCCGCTGGGTGAGCCCGAACTCCTCCAGCAACCGCTGGTAGCCCCTGGCCTCTTCCAGGAAGTGTAGGTCCTGTCGCTGCAGGTTCTCGATCAGCGCCAGCTCGGCGAGCTCACGATCCTCCACGGACCGAACGATGGCCGGCACCTCTTCCCACCCCAGGGCGCGCACCGCCTGCAACCGGCGCTCACCGGCCACCAGCTGGTACCTCCCGTCATCCCTGGCCCGGCGCACGACGATCGGTTGCAGCATGCCGTGCTGCCGGATCGACTCCCGGAGCGACACCAGACTTTCCGGGTCGAAGGCTTGCCGCGGCTGGTACGGGTTCGGGTCGATCCGGTCAACGGGTACCCGCTGTACCTGCTCGCGCGCCCATCCGCCCTCCTCTTCCCGCGCCCGTCCCTTGAGCAAGTCGCCCAGCCTGCTCACGCGCCTGCCTCCTCAACCCCATCCCAGCATGCTGTCCTTTCGTTTTCTTCCCACAACCTTCCTCCTCACCCCTCCTTCTCGCGTCGCGCAGCCGTCTCCCCTCGCCCGTCAAAGAGGCCGCTTCGCCGGGACGCCAGGCCGCCGGGGATACGCCGCCTCCGTAGGCCGCGTCTTCCGCAGCACCACCAGCCGCCGCTCCCCCTCGCCCTCCGGCAGCGAGACCGCGACCACGTCCTCCACCTCCGCCCCCAGGACCTCCATGGCCGCGTGGGCCTCGGCCAGCTCGTCGCCGGCGCGGGGGCCCTTCATCATCACGGCGCGCCCGCCTACTTCCACCAGCGGCAGCAGGTACTCCGCCAGAACCCGGGCGGGCGCGACCGCCCTGGCCACCGCCACCGCGTACCGCTCCCGCCCCCCGCCCCGCCCCCAGTCCTCCGCCCGCTCTTGCACGACCTCGACCCGATCCTCGAGCCCCATGGCCGCCACGGCGCTCCTCAGGAAGGCGGCCTTCTTCGCCGTCGCCTCCAGCAGGGCTCCCCGGCCGTCTCCGGCTCCCAGCGCCAGGACCATCCCGGGCAGCCCGGCTCCGCTTCCCACGTCGATCCACCGGTCCCACCGGACCCCGCGCAGGAGCCAGAGCGTCGCGCAGTCGACCAGATGCTTGGTGACCAGCTCCTCCAGGCTCACCGCACCGGTCAGCCGGGCCCGCTCGTTCCCCGTCCACGCCAGCTCTGCGTAGGCCACCAGCCGCTTGCCCACCGCTTTCGGCACGGAGAGCCCCATACCGGCCAAATGCCTTGCCAGAGCGTCGGCGAGGCCCATCCCATTCTGCTCCGTCACCGCCGTCGCCCCCCTGCTTACGGCCGGGCGCCGGATCGCCAGCCTGCTGCCCGGTCTCGCCACTGCGCACATGCACATAGAAAAAGGGAGAACGTGCCCGCCACGTCCTCCCCCCGAAGGTGCTCGTGTCCTTGCCTCGCTGGGTTCACCCGCCACGTGGGGCCTTTGTGATGACCACCCGTCGGTTGGGTTCCTCGCCCTCCGAGTACGTCTCGATCTCCGCCATCTCCCTGACCGCCAGGTGCACGATCCGCCGTTCCCATGGGTTCATGGGCTCAAGCACGACCCGCTGGCCCGTCTCCGCCACCTGACGCGCCTTGCGCCGGGCCAGGCGTTCCAGGACCTCGGCCCTCCGGTCACGATAGCCCTCCGCGTCCAGAAGGATCCGCTGGTAATCCGCCTCGCCGCGGTTGGCCACCACGTTCACCAGGTACTGGATGGCCTCCAGCGTCTGCCCTCGCCGGCCGATGAGAGCCCCCAGCTCGCTGCCCGTCAGGTTCACGTGGAGGATCTGGTCCTCTCCGAAGCGGGTCTCGAGCCCGCAGTCCATCTTCATCCTGGAAAGGAGGCCCTCCAGGAACTCGCGCGCCTTGCGGTTCTGCTCCTCGGGCTTCACCTGAATGCGAACCCGCACCCGAGCCTCCCGCGCGCCCAGGATCCCCAGGAAGCCGCGCGTGCCCTCCTCCAGGACCTCCACTTCCACCTGCTCGCGGTTCGCGCCCATCTCCTGAAGCGCAGCCTCAACCGCCTCTTCTACCGTTCGTCCTGAGCTCTCCAGCATCTTCACGTGGCCTCACTGCTCCTCCGCTGGACACTCATGCGGCGGGAGATCATCCACTGCTGCACGATTCCCAGCAGGTTGCTCACCACCCAGTAGAGCACGAGCCCGCCAGGGAAGCTGATGCTGATCCATCCGATGAAGACGGGCATCAGCATCATCATCATCCGTTGCGACTTGTCCCCCGTCGCCGTCTGCATCATCTGCGCGTAGGTGGTCACCGCTGATAGGACCGGCATCACGTAATATGGGTCAGGGGCACTCAGGTTCAGCCACAAGAAGCCGCTGCTGAACTCGTAGGTCCGCAACACGTTGAAGAGCCCGATGAGGATCGGAAACTGCAACAGGAGGGGCAAGCATCCGGAGAGCGGATTGTAGTTGTGCTCCTTGTAGAGCGCCATCATCCGGCGCTGCATCTCGTCCGGCCGGTCCTTATACTTCTTCTGAAGCTCCTGGATCTTCGGCTGGAGCCGTTTCATGACCTCCATGCCCTGGCTCTGCCGCACCGTCAGCGGGTACATGACCGCCCGCACGCCGACGGTCAGGAGGATGATCGCCAGCCCCCAGCTGTGGGTGAGCCCGTAGGCACCTTCGAGCAAAGCGCGCATCAACTCGTTGAGCCACTGCATCCTCTACGATTCCCCCGTTGGCTGCACGCTCGCCCGACGCGCCGCTTCACGGCACGGGATCATACCCTCCCGCGTGCCACGGATGGCACCGTGCCACCCGCTTCGCGCCCATCACCAGGCCGCGCGCCACCCCGTACTTCTCCACCGCCTGAACGGCATACGTCGAGCACGTAGGGTAGTAACGACAACTGGGCGGAAAGAGCGGTGACACCGCCACCTGGTAGGCCCGCACCGCCCGCGCCACCGCCCAGACGCCGGCAGCCGACAGGCCCGTGCGCCTCTTCGTCACACCGGCCCCTCCCCTTCACCGCCGCGCTGTGCCCCGCCGAGGCGAACCGCCTTCCGGAGGAGGCGCCCCATCTCCTCGTCCAGGTCACCGTACGACGCACCCGCTGCCGGAGGCCGCGCCGCCACCACCAGATCACCGGCCAGCGAGAGCCCCATCACCCACCGCCGCAAGCTCTCGCGCAACCGCCGCTTGACCCTGTTGCGAACCACGGCCTTCCCGACCCGCCGGCTCACCGTGAACCCCACGCGCAAGACGCCTGGCCCTTCAGCGTGCCGCGCGAGGAGATGCAACACCATCCACCGGCCGCCAAGCTTCTGCCCGTTACGGTAACACCGGCGAAAATCGGCTCGCCGGCGCATCCGTTCCACGCGGTCTAGCGCGACGCGCCCACGGTCAGCCGCCGCCGGCCTTTCGCCCGCCGGCGCTGGAGGACGCGACGCCCCCCCGGCGTCGCCATACGCGCCAGAAACCCGTGCCGGCGCAACCGGCGCCGCCGCTTCGGCTGGTACGTCCGCTTCACGTTCCATGCCTCCTATGGGCGCACCTGCCCGTACGCCATCCGTCCGCAACGCACCCCGATTATAGTCTAGCCCCGGAGGCAGTGTCAACGGAAAGCCCTTCACGCGCCGTCCCCATGCCGGCTCTCCGTGTGGAAAAGCTGTGGATAATGTGGACAGCGCGACCTCCACGACCGGCTTCGTATCGCCATCGCGCGGCCCTCCGCCCCCGTCCCTCATCCCCCGCGAACGCCTACCAGACGCGTGTTCCCGCGCGCTTGCAGCCCGTCCCATCCACTCCTCCTCCTCCCATCCCCCACCAGGTTATCC